>NZ_LMOU01000001.1:0-50945 GCF_001423615.1 Microbacterium sp. Leaf159
AGCGCCGATGGTACTGCAGGGGGGACCCTGTGGGAGAGTAGGACACCGCCGGACTTCTTTTAAGCAAATGGCCACCCATCGTTGGGTGGCCATTTTGCGTTAACAACATCTAGAACAGGGAGCATCATGCCGGAAGACCAAGAGCGCCGTCCGCGTCGCAACGACGACAATGGATCGCGCGGTCACCGTCCTTCCGGCGGACGCCCCGACCAGAACCGCAGCAGCGGCCCCCGTCGCGATGACGCTCCTCGTTCGGGTGGGTACAACCGCGATAACCGTGATGGTGGTGCTCCTCGTTCGGGTGGGTACAACCGCGACAACCGTGACGGTGGTGCTCCCCGTTCCGGTGGGTACAACCGCGATAGTGGTGCTCCCCGTTCGGGCGGCTACAACCGCGATGGTGGTGCTCCCCGCTCGGGTGGGTACAACCGCGACGACCGTGACGGTGGTGCTCCCCGCACGGGTGGCTACAGCCGTGACAACCGCGATGGTGGTGCTCCCCGCACGGGTGGCTACAGCCGTGACGGCGGTGCCCCTCGCTCTGGTGGGTACAACCGCGACAACCGCGATGGTGGTGCACCTCGCTCGGGTGGGTACAACCGCGACAACCGCGACGGAGGAGCCCCTCGCTCCGGTGGGTACAACCGCGACGGTGCTGCTCCTCGCACGGGTGGGTACAACCGCGACAACCGTGATGGTGGTGCTCCTCGCACGGGTGGGTACAACCGCGATAACCGCGACGGTGGTGCTCCTCGTTCGGGTGGGTACAACCGCGACAACCGCGATGGTGGTGCACCTCGCTCGGGCGGGTACAACCGCGACAACCGCGACGGCGGTGCCCCTCGTTCGGGCGGTTACAACCGTGACGGCGGTGCTCCCCGTTCCGGTGGGTACAACCGTGATGGCGGTGCACCTCGCACGGGTGGCTACAACCGGGACAACCGCGATGGCGGTGCTCCCCGCACAGGTGGCTACAACGGGGACAACCGCGATGGCGGTGCTCCCCGTTCCGGTGGGTATAACCGCGATGGTGGTGCCCCTCGCTCCGGTGGGTACAACCGCGACGGCGGTGCTCCCCGTACGGGTGGCTATAACCGTGACAACCGCGACGGCGGTGCCCCTCGCTCCGGTGGGTACAACCGCGATGGCGGTGCTCCTCGCACGGGTGGGTACAACCGGGACAACCGCGATGGTGGTGCTCCCCGCACGGGTGGGTACAACCGGGACAACCGCGATGGCGGTGCGCCCCGTACGGGTGGCTACAACCGTGACAACCGCGATGGCGGTGCGCCCCGCACCGGTGGGTACAACCGCGACAACCGCGATGGTGGTGCGCCCCGCCAGGACCGTGACTCGTCTCGCTCCTACCCGCAGCGCGGGGGAGCGGGTCGCGAACGTCCCGTCCAGGCCGATGGTGATCGTCCGCGGTTCAACGACCCGCACATCCCTGATGAGGTCACTGCGCGCGATCTGCACACCTCTGCTCGCAACGAGCTGAAGACGCTGAGCAAGGAGAACGCCGACCTCGTCGCGCGTCACCTGGCCATGGCATCCCGTCTCATCGACGAAGACCCTGCACTCGCCCACGAGCACGCCCTCGCGGCGTCGCGTCGCGCAGGTCGTATCGCCATCGTCCGCGAGACGCTCGGCATCACGGCCTATGCGACCGAGGACTTCGCTCTTGCTCTCCGCGAGCTGCGCACGTACCGTCGCATCTCCGGCAAGGACGATCAGATCGCCCTCATGGTCGACAGCGAGCGCGGGATCGGTCGCCCCGACCGAGCGCTCGAGACCGGCCGCGCGATCGACCGTTCCGCTCTCACCACCCCCGTTCGCGTCTCGCTGGCGATCGCCATGTCGGGCGCACGTCTCGACCAGGGCGACCTGGAACTCGCACTCGGCGAGCTCGAGATCCCGGAACTCGACCCGGATCGCGCGTTCGAGTGGAGCCCCGCGCTCTTCGCCGCTCGCGCCGCGGTTCTCGAAGATCTGGGACGCACCGACGAGGCCGAGTTCTGGGCGCACCGCGCCGAGGTCGCTGCCGAAGCACTCGGTGTCGACGAGGCCGGCGACGAGGAGATCTTCATCGAGGACGGCCTCATCGAGGGCGACTTCGACGATGAGGATCACGCTGAGCAGCCCGGCGCTGACGACTCTCACGCTGATGCGGCTGAAGCCGTCACGGACGACGCAGATGCAGATGCAGATGCAGATGCAGACGCCAACGACGACGCAGACATCGAGCCCGAACCCTCGATCGACGACGAGGTGCGCGAGCTTCTCGGCGAAGACGACGATGAGTCCGAGTCCGATGAGTCCGAGTCCGATGAGTCCGGGTCCGATGAGTCCGGGACCGACGAGTCCGAGTCCGACGAGTCAGACGTTGCCCGGGAGGACGAGAAGCGCTCCGCGTCCGAGTCCTCCGAGGATGCGTAGTGGGGTTGTTCTCCAAGAAGCCTGCGCTTCGGACGCCTCTCGACGGGGTGGATGCCGTGCTGGCGGACCTCGACGGTGTCGTCTATGCGGGGCCGGGCGCTCTGCCGTACGCAGTGGAGAGCCTGAACGCCGCCGCGGCATCTGCGCGACTCGGGTACATCACGAACAACGCGTCGCGCACGGATGCCTCGGTCGCCGAGCACCTGACGAGCCTCGGCCTCGAAGTCGCGCCGGCCGATGTGATCACCAGCCCGCAGGCGGCGATGCGCCTGCTCGCCGGGATCGTTCCGCCACCGGCGACGCTGCTGATCGTCGGGGGAGCAGGACTCGTCGACGAGGCGGAGAAAGCCGGCTACACGGTGACCCGCAGCGCTGAGGATGCTCCGGACGCCGTCGTGCAGGGCTTCGCTCCCGAAGTGGCCTGGACCGATCTGGCCGAGGCCGCCTTCGCGCTGAAGGTGCCGGAGGAAGACGGCGGCATCCCCTGGATCGCCACCAACACCGACTGGACGATCCCGCGCGAACGCGGTGTCGCGCCCGGCAACGGGACGCTCGTGTCCGCCGTGCACACGGCCATCGGCCGTCTCGCGACCGTTGCAGGAAAGCCCGAGACCCCGATCTTCGAAGAGGCGACGGAGCGTTTCGGCGCGAAGAAGCCCCTGTTCATCGGAGACCGCCTCGACACCGACATCCTCGGTGCCGTCCGCGCAGGCATCGACTCCGCGCTCGTGCTCACGGGCATCGACCGCCCCAAGCACGTGCTCGCGGCTCCTGAAGGATCCCGGCCGACGTACATCCTCAGCGATCTTCGGGAACTGCATGAGCCGTACCCCGAGGTCACGTCGAGGGACGGCATCCATTCGGTGAACGGTGCATCCGTCCGTGTCGTCGGGGCTGACGTCGAGATCGTCGACGAGGGCGACTCGCAGATCGACCTGCTGCGCGCCGGTGCGGCCGCGATCTGGGCATCCGGAACTCCGGTGTTCGTGCTTCGCGTCCCCGAGCGTCTCTACGACGACCCGTTCCACCGTCCCTGATCAGCACCGGCGCGTGCCAGGTGGCTTCTGCCGCCGTGGCTCCGCCGACGTGTCGGCGCCGCCGCGTACAGTAGAACCGTGAGCGAAGAGACGACGAATGCACCGACCGACGGTCTGTGGAGTCGCCTGCGCCTGATCGAGGGTCAGCCTCTCGCTGCCCGGGCGGGCGCATACTCCGGGCTGCACGACGAGCTCTCCCGCCGCCTCGACAGCGGCACGAAGCTCGATCAGCGCGACGCGCCGGGTGCCCGATGACGCGACTCGACGCCGCCCTCGCCGCGCGAGGTCTCGCCCGTTCGCGCACCCACGCCGCCACTCTGATCGCAGAAGGCGTGGTGAGCATCGACGGCCGACCGGTGGTGAAGGCGTCGACGCCCGTCGCTGATTCCGCCGAGATCACCGTCGCGGCGACCGATCACTACGTCGGCCGCGCGGCCCACAAGCTGATCGCCGCACTCGACGGCTTCGCGATCTCTGTCGAGGGGCGCCTCGCGCTCGACATGGGAGCCTCCACGGGCGGATTCACCCAGGTGCTCCGCGAGCGCGGAGCTCGTCGGGTTCTCGCTGTCGACGTCGGGCACGACCAGATGGCGTCGTCCATCGCGGCCGACCCGGCCGTCGTGCTCGTCGAGGGCTACAACGTCCGTCACATGACGCCCGAGAACCTGACGGACGTCACGGGTGAGACCGAGGCTCCCGACCTGATCGTCGGCGATCTCTCCTTCATCTCCCTCGAGCTCGTGCTTCCCGCAGTCGCGGATGTCGCGGCTCCCACGGCCGACATCGTGCTGCTGGTGAAGCCGCAGTTCGAGGTCGGGCGCACCGCGGTGCGCGGCGGGCTCGTCACCGACCCCGCGACTCGCGCGGACGCCGTGGCTCGCACCGCATGGAGCGCATTCGACGCAGGGCTCGGGATGCTCGGCATCCTTCCCTCCCCGATCCTGGGGACCCACGGCAACTCGGAGTATCTTCTGCACCTCGCGCCGGGGCGCGGAAGCGATCCGTCAGAATGGTCGGACCGCATCAACACACTGGCAGGGAGACGATGAACGAGCGCAACATCCTGGTCGTCGCCCACGCCGGGCGCGAAGACACCGTCGACGCGGCCCGGAAGGTGATCGATGAACTCCGCGGCGCCGGTGCGCGTCCGGTGCTCGCGGCCGACGACAGCGTCGACCTGCGCGCGGTCGACCCTCGCTTCGCCGACGTCGACGTGCTCGGCGAGACGGTGCAGCAGGAAGAACTCGAACTCGCCATCGTCCTCGGAGGCGACGGTACGATCCTCCGCGCCGCCGAGCTCGTGCGCGGCTGCGCGGCACCGGTGCTCGGGATCAACATGGGCCACGTCGGGTTCCTCGCCGAGATCGATCGGGACGACATGGACGCTGCCGTGCGCCGCGTCATCGACCGCGACTACGAGGTCGAGGATCGTCTGGCGCTGTCCGTGCGGGTCAAGGACGTCGACGGCACGGTCGTCTACGAGACCTTCGCCCTCAACGAGGCGACGGTCGAGAAGGCCAGTCGTGAGCGCATGATCGAGGTCGTGCTCGAGATCGACGGACTCCCGCTGTCGAGTTTCGGCTGCGACGGCATGGTCGTGTCGACCCCGACCGGGTCCACCGCCTACAACTTCTCGGCAGGAGGCCCTGTCATCTGGCCGAGCGTCGAGGCCATCGCCGTCGTGCCGCTCTCAGCCCACGCACTGTTCGCGAAGCCGCTCGTCGTCAGCCCGGACGCCGCAGTGGCGATCGAGATGCTCGAAGGCACTTCGGGCGCCGGCATCCTCTGGTGCGACGGGCGACGATCGCACGATCTTCCGCCGGGCGCCCGCGTGGTGGTGCGGCGCTCGTCGCGCCCCGTGCGGCTCGCCCGTCTGCACCCCACCGAGTTCACGAACCGGTTGGTGCGCAAGTTCCAGCTGCCGGTCGCGGGCTGGAGAGGACAGGGGCCGACCGCATGATCGAGGAGATGCGGATGCAGGGGCTCGGCGTGATCGCCGATGCCGTGCTGCCTCTCGGCGCAGGGTTCACCGCCATCACCGGCGAGACCGGTGCGGGCAAGACCATGGTCGTTACAGGGTTGGGGTTGCTGCTCGGTCAGCGTGCGGATTCCGGTGCAGTGCGGGCAGGAGCGATGCAGGCATCGGTCGCCGGAGTCTGGATCGTCCCCGAGACCGGCGAGGTCGCCGACATCGTCGCGGACGCCGGGGGAGAGCTGGAGCCCGCAGGAGCGGGCGCTGCCGAGCTGTACGTGTCGCGCACTCTCAGTGCCGAAGGGCGCAGCCGCGCGAGCGTCGGAGGCCGCGCAGCGCCTGCCGGGGTGCTCTCCGCCCTCGCCGAGGAACTCGTCGTCGTCCACGGACAGTCCGAGCAGCTTCGACTGCGCTCGTCCGCGGCTCAGCGCGATGCTCTCGACCGCTTCGGAGGTGCCTCCATCGCCACAGCGCTCGAGGCTTACGCGTCGTCGTTCGCGCACTGGCGCGAGCTCGACGCCGAGATCATCGACATCACGGAGAACCGCGATCGGCGGGCCGAAGAGGCCGCGCGTCTGCGCGAGGCCCTCGCTCTGATCGAGGCCGCTGCGCCCGAGCCGGGCGAGGACGTCGAGCTGTCCGCGCGGGCCGAACGCCTGGCGAATGCCGAGGAGCTCCGTCTCGCCGCCTCCCTGGCCCACGGCGCGCTCTCGAACGAAGAGGGCGAGCCCGACGCATCCGCTCTGATCGCCGAAGCGCGTCGAGCGCTCGAGCGCGTCTCCGACACGTCTCTCACCGAGATCTCCGCCGGCCTCGCCGACATCGGCTATCGCATCGCCGATGTCGCAGGCCAGCTGTCCGCGTACCTCGCCGATCTCGACGAGACCGGCCCTCATGAGCTCGCAGCGGTCGAGGAGCGCCGCGCGGCCCTCGGCACCCTGATCCGCGCGCACGGTTCGCTCGACGAGGCTCTGGAGCTGTGGCAGACGGGTTCTGCTCGACTCGCCGAACTCGACGACGACGGCGAGCGACTGGATCGGCTCGAGGCGGAGCGCGACGCCGCTCGCACCGAACTCGACGCCCATGCGGATGCACTGACCGCCGAGCGCACGGCATCCGCCGCGAAGCTCGGCGTCGCCGTGAGCGATGAGCTGCACGCGCTCGCGATGCCCGACGCGCGACTCGAGGTCGCCGTCACGCCGGGCGCCGAGAGCGCGCACGGCCGCGATGACGTCGCGATCCTGCTCGCGCCGCATCCCGGAGCCGAGCCGCGATCGGTCGGCAAGGGGGCGTCCGGAGGAGAGCTTTCCCGTGTCATGCTCGCGATCGAGGTCGTGATCGCCGGGACAGACCCTGTGCCGACCTTCGTGTTCGACGAGGTCGATGCCGGCATCGGCGGGGCTGCGGCGATCGAAGTCGGACGACGACTCGCCCGACTCGCCGAGAAGTCTCAGGTCATCGCGGTGACGCATCTCGCACAGGTCGCGGCGTTCGCCACGAACCATCTGTCGGTCGTCAAATCCCACGATGGCGCGGTCACGGCGTCCAGTGTCCGCCGTCTGGAAGGGGAGGAGCGCGAGGCAGAGATGGCCCGACTGCTCTCCGGACTGACCGATTCGGATGCAGCGATCACCCATGCTCGGGAACTTCTCACCCTCGGCACCTCCACTGACTGATAGGATCGAAGCCCGTGATGAACTCTTCTTCTGCGGGGCCCAAGAACGACACGACCAAGCACATCTTTGTGACGGGTGGTGTCGTTTCGTCTTTGGGTAAGGGGCTCACTGCCGCAAGCCTCGGAAACCTTCTGACGGCACGCGGACTCCGCGTCGTCATGCAGAAGCTCGACCCGTACCTGAACGTCGATCCGGGCACGATGAACCCGTTCCAGCACGGCGAGGTCTTCGTCACGGACGACGGCGCCGAGACCGATCTCGACATCGGACACTACGAGCGCTTCCTCGACATCAACCTGTCGCAGGCCGCCAACGTCACGACCGGCCAGATCTACTCGCAGGTCATCGCCCGCGAGCGCCGCGGCGAGTACCTCGGCGACACCGTGCAGGTCATCCCGCACATCACCGACGAGATCAAGCGACGCATGCGTCTGCAGGCGACCGAGGATCCCCGTCCCGACGTGATCATCACCGAGGTCGGCGGCACGGTCGGTGACATCGAATCGCAGCCGTTCCTCGAGGCGGCACGCCAGCTCCGCCACGAACTCGGTCGCGACAGCGTGTTCTTCGTCCACGTGTCGCTCGTGCCCTTCATGGGTGCGTCGGGCGAGCAGAAGACCAAGCCCACCCAGCACTCGGTCGCAGCCCTCCGCCAGGTCGGCATCCAGCCCGACGCGCTCGTGCTGCGCAGCGATCGTCCGGTCAGCGAGAGCAACCGCAACAAGATCGCGCTCATGTGCGACGTCGACGCCGAAGGCGTCATCAACACCGTCGACCTGCCGAGCATCTACGACATCCCGTCGACGCTCAACGACCAGGGACTCGACACGTACATCGTGCGCCGCCTCGGCCTCGATCAGAAGGCCGCGGACGAGGTCGACTGGTCGCGTTGGAGCAAGGTTCTGCACGCGGTGCACAACCCCAAGCACGAGGTGACGATCGGCCTGGTCGGCAAGTACATCGACCTCCCCGACGCCTACCTCTCGGTCACCGAGGCGCTGAAGGCCGGCGGCTTCGCCCAGGAGACCAAGGTCAACATCCGCTGGATCCCCTCGGACCGCTGCGAGACCCCCGAGGGCGCGCAGGAGCAGCTCGCCGCACTCGACGGCATCTGCGTGCCCGGTGGATTCGGCATCCGCGGCATCGAGGGCAAGCTCGGTGCGCTGAAGTTCGCACGCGAGCAGGGCATCCCCACCCTCGGACTCTGCCTCGGCCTGCAGTGCATGGTCATCGAGTACGCCCGCGACGTGGCCGGCATCGCCGGAGCATCCTCGAGCGAGTTCGACCCCGAGACCACAGAGCCCGTCATCGCGACGATGGCCGAGCAGGTCGAGATCCTCGACGGCGGCGACCTGGGTGGAACCATGCGCCTCGGGCTCTACCAGGCCGCACTCGCCGAGGGATCGCTGGCGCGCGAGCTGTACGGAGCCCCGGAGGCCTCGGAGCGCCACCGCCACCGCTACGAGGTCAACAACGCGTACCGCACGCGTCTCTCCGAGGCCGGTCTCGTGTTCTCCGGGCTGAACCCCGAACTCGACCTCGTCGAGTACGTCGAGCTTCCGCGCGACGTGCACCCGTACTACATCGCCACGCAGGCCCACCCCGAGCTCCGCTCGCGTCCGACCGACCCGCACCCGCTGTTCCGCGGTCTGGTCGGAGCCGCGATCGAGCGTCACCGGTCGAGCGAGCTGTTCGACGTGGAAGCCGATGCATGAGTTCGGCGGAGCCGATGCCTGATCTCGACGCGCTGCGGGACGAGCCCTTCGAGCCCGAGGTCCTCCACAGCGAGGTCGGGTTCGAGGGCGTCGTCTGGAACGTGCGTGACGACCGCGTGCGCTACGGCGACGGCGAGATCCGCCGCCAGTATGTCGCGCACACGGGGGCCGTCGCGATCCTCGCGCTCGATGACGACGGGCGCGTGCTGCTGATCCAGCAGTATCGGCACCCGATCCGTCACCGCGACTGGGAGCTGCCCGCCGGCCTGCTCGACATGCCGGGGGAGGAGCCCGTCGAGGCTGCTCGCCGCGAGCTCGCCGAGGAGGCCGACCTGGTCGCCGCCGACTGGGAGCCCCTCGTCTCGTCGTGGACCACACCCGGCGGCAACGACGAGGTGATCCACATCTTCCTCGCTACGGGTATCTCGGCAGCACCGTCCGCGCATGCGCGGGAGGACGAAGAGGCCGACATCCGCGTCGAATGGGTTGCTCTCGACGACGCGGTCAGCGCCGTGCTCGACGGCCGCATGCGCAACGGCATCCTCAGCATCGGTGTGCTCGCGGCCGCGCAGAGGCTGCGCGACCGGAGCTGAGCATGCAGCTCGATCGTGCGTTGGACACGTACCTGCGTCACGTCACGATCGAACGCGGGCTGAGCGAGCACACGATCTCCGCCTATCGTCGAGATCTCGGCGGTTACCTCGAGTGGTTGGATGCTGCGAGCATCGTCGACACCGCCGAGATCACGCCGGCGGTCGTCGGACGCTTCATCGCAGATCGCTCCTCCGCCGACCCGGCACCGGCCGCGACGAGTCTCGCCCGACTGCAGTCATCCGTGCGGGGGTGGCACCGGTTCCTCGCCCGCGAGGGCATCGAGAGCGACGACCCCAGTGGCCGGCTGAGACCACCCAAGGCTCCGCAGCGCCTGCCCAAGGCGCTGACCATCGATCAGATCGAGCGGCTCCTCGCCGCCCCGTCGGGCGATGACCCCCTCGGCATCCGCGACCGGGCCCTTCTCGAGCTGCTCTACGCGACCGGGGCGCGGGTGTCGGAGGCCGTGGGCCTCGACGTCGACGACCTCGCCCACGGCGATGTCCTGCGGCTTCGGGGCAAGGGGTCGAAGGAGCGCATCGTCCCGATCGGATCGTTCGCCCGCACGGCGGTGGATGCGTACCTCACGCGGGTGCGGCCAGGGCTCGCGGCGAAGGGGAGAGCGTCGGCCCGCCTGTTCCTCGGTGCGCGCGGTGCCCCGCTGTCTCGGCAGAGCGCGTGGCTCGTGATCCGTGCGGCCGCCGAGCAGGCGCAGATCACCGCAGAGGTCTCGCCGCACACCCTGCGCCATTCTTTCGCGACGCATCTGCTGCAGGGCGGCGCCGATGTGCGCGTCGTGCAGGAGCTGCTCGGGCACGCGTCGGTGGCGACGACCCAGATCTACACCCACGTGTCGGTGGACACCCTGCGCGACATCTACGCGACCTCCCACCCCCGAGCACGCTGACCCGCCACGCGCGGGCGGCACGGCGAAAACGCGGGATCGCCGGGGCTGAGGCGTCGATCCCCCCGGGCGATCGCTAGAATCGACCAAGCACGAAGGAGCAGGAGAATCGGTGGCTGAGAACGCGGCGAAGTCCAGGGCGAAGACGTCGAAGACCGACGACACACCCATGGGACCCACCGGGCGTCCCTATCACGGCTTCGCGACCCCGGAACCGCTCGCCTCGCACGGTCCCGCTCGCATCATCGCCCTGTGCAACCAGAAGGGCGGCGTCGGCAAGACGACGACCTCGATCAACCTCGCCGCGGCACTGGCCGAATACGGGCGCAAGGTCCTCGCCGTCGACTTCGACCCGCAGGGTGCGCTGTCGGCCGGTCTCGGCATCCAGACGCACGACGTGCCCACGATCTACGATCTGCTGCTCGACACCAAGCGTGACGCACACGATGCGATCGTGCAGTCGGGCGTCGAGGGGCTCGACGTGATGCCCGCCAACATCGACCTGTCCGCCGCCGAGGTGCACCTCGTCAACGAGGTCGCGCGTGAGACGATCCTCGCCCGCGTGCTGCGTCAGGTGGCGGGGGAGTACGACGTTATCCTCATCGACTGCCAGCCGTCGCTCGGTCTGCTGACCGTCAACGCGCTGACCGCGGCGCACGGCGTGATCATCCCGCTGGAATGCGAGTTCTTCGCGCTGCGTGGCGTGGCCCTGCTGATCGAGACCATCGACAAGGTGCGCGACCGGCTGAACCCGTCGATCACGATGGACGGCCTTCTCGCCACGATGTACGACCCGCGCACGCTGCACTCGCGCGAGGTTCTCGAGCGTGTGGTCGAGGCGTTCGGCGACGATGTGCTCGAGACCGTGATCGGTCGTACGGTGAAGTTCCCCGACGCATCGGTGTCCGGTGTGCCCATCACCGAGTTCGCTCCGGAGCACGCCGCCGCCCAGGCGTACCTGCGGCTGGCGCGGGAGCTGGTCGCCCGTGGCGCTGTCGCCTGAGGTCGAGCCGTCCGACACAGCGGCTGAGGCCGCAGCCACGGCTGCCGAGGGACCGGCACCTGCCGATCTCAGCGATCCACCGGTCGCCGATCCGGGATTCCGGGTGTCGTTGACGAACTTCGACGGACCCTTCGACCTGCTGCTCACCCTCATCTCGAAGCATGAGATGGACATCACCGAGGTGTCGCTGAGCGCCGTCACGAACGAGTTCATCGCATATCTCAAAGAGCTCGACGACGACGAGGAGCTCGACCAGGCCTCTGAGTTCCTCGTGGTCGCGGCGACCCTGCTCGACATGAAGGTCGCGGGGCTCCTGCCGCAGGGCGAGCTGGTGGATGCCGAGGCTGTCGCACTGCTCGAAGCCCGCGATCTGCTCTTCGCGCGCCTCCTGCAGTACCGTGCCTTCAAAGAGGTCGCGTCATGGTTCGCCCGCTGCCTGCAGCGCGAGGATCGCCGCCATGTGCGGGCCGTGCGTCTGGACGAGAAGCATCGCAAGAAGACACCCGAGCTCGTCTGGTCGCTCAGCGCCGACGACTTCGCCGCTCTGGCGCTGCTGGCGTTCGCGCCGAAGGAGATCCCGCATGTCGGGCTCGACCACCTGCACGCGCCGCTCGTGAGCATCCGGGAGCAGGCAGCGATCGTCGTGACCCTGTTGCGCACTGCCGAATCGGTGAGCTTCCGCGAGCTGGTCGCGGGCGTGACCGAGCCGGGGATCGTGGTCGCGCGATTCATCTCCGTGCTGGAGCTGTATCGCCACGCCGCCCTGTCCTTCGAACAACTGGAACCGCTCGGCGAGCTGACACTCCGCTGGGCCGCCGACTCCTGGTCGGACGAGACTCTGGCATCGCTGGGAGCCGACTATGACCGATGACGTGACAGAAGCCCCGACCGACGAGGTCGTCCGTGAATCGCCTCTCTCCGAACGGATCGAGGCGATCCTGCTGATCATCGACGAGCCGATCGGGCTCGTCGCACTCGCGGCCGCAGTCGGCTCGCCCGTCGCCGCAGTTCGTCAGACGATCGAGACGCTCGTCGACGACTACGACGGCAAGGGGCAAGGACCGCGGCGCGGTTTCGAGCTCCGCGAGGTCGGCGGCGGGTGGCGTCTCTACGTCCGCGAGGATCACGACGACGTGGTCGCCGAGTTCGTCGGTGGCCAGGCGCCTGCGCGGCTGTCGCAGGCGGCGCTCGAGACGCTCGCGGTGATCGCCTACAAGCAGCCGGTCACTCGCAGCCAGGTGGCGTCGATCCGTGCGGTGAACGTCGATTCCGTGGTGCGCACGCTGCTTGCGCGCGGCCTCATCACGGAGCTGTTCTCGGACTCCGAGACCGGTGCGATCAACTACGGCACCAGCGACGCACTCCTGCAGCATCTGGGCATCAACTCGCTCGACGAGCTGCCCCCCATCTCTCCTCTGCTCGACGACGGCGCGGACGGCTTCGACGAAGGGACCATCCGATGACGTCATCCGATCCGATCGGATCGAACGCGGTCGGTACGGCACAGCGTCGCGGTTCCGATGAAGGGACCATCCGATGATCCCGGTACCGATGACGGCCGTTCGCGTGGCCACGACGCAGAGTTTCAGTTTCAACGAAGGGACCATCCGATGAGCGGCTTCGAGACACCCGAGGGCGTGCGCCTGCAGAAGGTGCTGTCAGCGGCGGGCGTGGCCTCGCGGCGCGTGATCGAGCAGTACATCGTCGAAGGACGAATCCGTGTCAACGGCGTGACCGTGACCGAGCTCGGTCGGCGCGTCGACCCCGAGAACGACCTCATCGACGTCGACGGCACCGCTGTGCAGCTCGATGTGTCGAAGCGCTATGTGATGCTCAACAAGCCCACCGGCGTCGTGAGCAGCCTGCGTGACGAGAACGGCCGCCCCGACCTCCGCCGGTTCACCGATGACTACGAGGAGCGCCTCTACAACGTCGGACGTCTGGACGCCGAGACCAGCGGCCTGCTGGTCCTGACGAACGACGGCGACCTCGCACACGTGCTCGCGCACCCGTCGTTCGGCGTCACCAAGGTCTACATCGCCAAGGTCGAAGGCGAGGTGACGGCTCAGACGATCTCGAAGCTCACCAAGGGGATCGAGCTCGAGGACGGGCCGATCGCCGCAGACAAGGCGCGCCTGCTGGACACCTCCCGCGGGTCGAGCCTCGTGGAGCTGACCCTGCACTCGGGGCGCAACCGGATCGTGCGCAGGATGCTGGCCGCGGTCGGCCACCCTGTCACCGAGCTCGTGCGTCGGCAGTTCGGCCCGCTGCACCTGGGAACCCTCCCGGTTGGGAAGACGCGCGAACTGACTAAAATCGAACTGGGCGCGCTCTTGACTCTGTCGCGCCGTGATTCCGGTGTCGCCGAGGCGCCAGGCGAGCAGCAGGAGAACGAGTGACCGATACGACGAGTGCGCCCACGGGGGCCCGGAGTTCTGTCGCGCCGCGAATCGCGGCCAGGCTCTCCGGAACCGTGCGCGTCGTCGGCGCCGGTCTGCTCGGTGCGAGCATCGGCCACGCGCTCCGCGCCAAGGGCATCGACGTCGTCCTCGCCGACACCTCACCCGCACAGCTGCGCCTGGCGATCGACTACGGCGCAGGTCGTGCCGTGGCCGACGACGACGCACCGACGCTCATCGTCGTCGCCGTGCCGCCTGATGTCACGGCCGACGTGATCGAGGCGGAGCTTGCCCGATTTCCCGATGCGGTCGTCACCGACGTCGCGAGCGTGAAGCTCGAACCCTTCCGCAGCCTGCGCGACCGCGGCGTCGACATCACCCGCTACATCGGCTCTCACCCGCTCGCCGGACGCGAGCGCGGCGGAGCGATCTCCGCGCGCGCCGACCTCTTCATCGGTCGTCCCTGGGTCGTCTGCCGCGATGCCGACACCAGGGCTGCAGACCTCGCTCTCGTCGAGGCCCTCGCTCTCGATGTCGGCGCGATGCCGCTCGAGATGACCCCGGAGGAGCACGACCGCTCCGTCGCTCTCACGTCGCACGTTCCGCAGGTCGTCGCCAGCCTCCTCGCCGGACGGCTCGCGGTGGCCGATGAGGGCGCGCTGCGCCTGTCGGGCCAGGGAGTGCGTGACACGACGCGCATCGCGGCATCCGCTCCTGAGCTCTGGGTGCAGATCCTCGGTGCGAACGCCGAGCCCGTCGTGGAGATCCTCGACGCTTTGGCAGCCGATCTCCGTGAGGTGTCGGATGCGCTGCGCGCGCCCGAGGCGCCCGGTGCCCGGCGCGTGGTCGCCGAGACGATCCGGCAGGGCAATGACGGCGTCGAACGTCTGCCGGGCAAGCACGGTCAGAACCAGAGGTTCGAGTCCCTCGTCGTCATGATCGACGACACCGCAGGTCAGCTCGGTCGACTGTTCGGTGAGCTCGGCGAGCTCGGTGTGAACGTCGAGGACCTCCGCCTCGAGCACTCGCCGGGCGCTCAGTTCGGTCTCGCCGAGATCAGCGTCGAGCCCGCTGCACTGCACGGGGCGATCACCGGACTCCAGGAACGCGGCTGGCGGATTGCAGGTACCACCAATGACTGACTTCATCGCCATCGACGGACCCGCCGGCTCCGGCAAATCCAGCGTCTCCAAGGCCG
This sequence comes from Microbacterium sp. Leaf159, assembly GCF_001423615.1. Taxonomy (GTDB): domain Bacteria; phylum Actinomycetota; class Actinomycetes; order Actinomycetales; family Microbacteriaceae; genus Microbacterium. Next base: position 14,932 of record NZ_LMOU01000001.1, read on the forward strand.
TCGCCCGCAAGCTCGGATTCGGCTACCTCGACACCGGTTCCGCCTACCGTGCACTCGCCTGGCATGTTCTCGACCGGGGTGCGGACACGGCGGATGCCGAAGCGGTCCTCGCCGCCGTCGCCGAGTTCCCGGTGCGACTGGGCCTCGATCCTGACGACCGCACAGTTCAGGTAGGAGACGCGGATGTCACCGACGCGATCCGCGAGCCGTCGGTTTCCGGCGCCGTGAGCGGTGTCGCGCGCGTGCCCGAGGTGCGCGAGCAGGTCAATCGTCTGTTCCGTTCTCTCGTCGCCGACGCGCCGTACCCGGCCGTCGTCGTCGAGGGGCGGGACATCACGACCGTCGTCGCCCCGGATGCGCCTGTGCGCATCCTTCTCACGGCCGCTCCCGAGGTGCGCGCCGCACGACGTGCCGGCGAGCTCGCCGGCGAGAACGCCGAGGCCGTCGCCGCCGCATTGCACAAGCGCGACGCATCCGACAGCGCCGTCGTCGACTTCCTGAACGCCGCAGAGGGCGTCGAGGTCGTCGATTCGACGGAGCTCGATTTCCCACAGACCATCGACGCCGTCCTCACGGTGATCGAACGAATCCGAGGAGTACAGCATGGCTGACGACGAATACGAAGGCGGCCCCGACCAGCTCGCCGAGAAGATGGAGCAGCTCGACGAGCAGCTCGCCGAGGCGCGCGCCGAGACGCTGCGCGCCGGTCTCGCCGACTATGACCTGGACGACGAGGATGCTGCGCTCCTCGCCGGGATCACGATGGGCGAGGACGGGATCCAGTTCTTCCCCGCACTGCCGGTCGTGGCGATCGTCGGTCGACCGAACGTCGGCAAGTCCGCTCTCGTGAACCGCATCCTCGGCCGCCGTGAGGCCGTCGTCGAGGACACCCCCGGTGTGACCCGCGACCGCGTGACGTACAAGGCCGAGTGGGCCGACCGTCGCTTCTCGCTCGTCGACACCGGCGGCTGGGAGCCCGACGCTCGCGGTATCGACCGCTCCGTCGCCGCTCAGGCCGAGGTCGCGATCGATCTCGCCGACGTCGTGCTGTTCGTCGTCGACGCGATGGTCGGCGCCACGTCGACCGACGAGCACGTCGTGAAGCTGCTCCGCAAGAGCGGCAAGCCCGTCTTCCTCGTCGCGAACAAGATCGACGATGCCCGCCAGGAGCCCGAGGCCGCGGCTCTCTGGAACCTCGGACTCGGCGAGCCGCACCCGGTCTCGGCCATCCACGGTCGTGGAGTCGCCGACCTGCTCGACGCTCTGCTGAAGACGCTTCCTGATGTCTCCGCGGTCGCGAAGGCGGAGATCGGAGGACCTCGTCGCGTTGCGATCCTCGGTCGCCCGAACGTCGGCAAGTCCTCGCTGCTCAACAAGGCAGCAGGTGAGGAGCGTGTGGTCGTCAACGACCTCGCGGGTACGACCCGCGACCCGGTCGACGAGATCGTCGAGCTCGGCGGCAAGCTGTGGCGTCTGGTCGACACCGCCGGCATCCGTCGTCGCGTGCACATGGCGCAGGGTGCTGACTTCTACGCCTCGCTGCGCACCTCGGCCGCTCTCGAGAAGGCCGAGGTCGCAGTCGTCGTCCTCGATGTGTCCGAGACGATCAGCGAGCAGGACGTGCGGATCATCGATCTCGTGCTCGAGTCCGGTCGCTCGCTCGTGCTCGCGTTCAACAAGTGGGATCGTCTGAACGACGACGATCTCGAGAACGCCGACCGCCGACGCTACCTCGAGCGTGAGATCGAGCAGGACCTGGCGCACGTCGCCTGGGCCCCGCGCGTGAACATCTCGGCCAAGACGGGTCGTCACCTCGACAAGCTGGTGCCTGCGCTCGAGACGGCTCTCGAGAACTGGGACCGTCGCATCCCGACCGGCAAGTTCAACGCCTTCCTCGCCGAGCTCGTCGCCGAGCACCCGCATCCGCTGCGTGGAGGAAAGCAGCCGCGCATCCTGTTCGGTACCCAGGCGTCGACGCGTCCGCCGACGTTCGTGCTGTTCACCACCGGCTTCCTCGACCCGGGATACCGCCGATTCATCCAGCGTCGCCTCCGCGAGCTGTACGAGTTCGACGGAACCCCGATCGTCATCAACATGCGTGTCCGCGAGAAGCGCCAGCGCTGAGTCGCAGCCGAGACGTCAGTTGTGCCCGCGCGAACTCGCGCGGGCACAGCTGTGTCTGCGGGCATCCACACGAATGCGCAGGACATGCAGCGCTGCGGTTACGGCCGTTCCGGCGTCCGGCGTCCCGCGTGCTGCGTGCATCCGCCCGAATGCCCATGACGTGCGATCTGCCGATACGGCTGTGCCCGCGTGCTTCGTGCATCCGCCCGAATGCCCGATGTGCAGCCTGCGCGCACGGCTGTTCCCGCATATGACCCGCGCGGATGCCGTTACCCGGATGCTGTGACAGGCTGAAGGGGTGACTGTCGTACCTCCCGCTGCCGGTGAACCGCGTCGCCCGGACGGGCCGCGGAACCCTGGCGATGCCTGGGTGATCGCGCCGTCGGGGGAGAAGTACTGGGGACGCTTCGGCGCAGCCGGTCTGCTGGCGGTCGATCCGGACCGCGGGATTCTGCTGCAGCACCGGGTCTCGTGGAGCCACTTCGGCGGCACCTGGGGTCTGCCGGGTGGTGCTCTGCATGCGGGCGAGAGCGCGATCGTGGGTGCCGTGCGCGAGGCGCAGGAGGAAGCGGGTGTGCCAGACGGCTCTGTGCGGCCCCGCTTCACGAGCGTTCTCGATCTGGATGTCTGGTCGTACACGACCGTGATCGCCGACGTGGTGCGGCCGTTCGAACCGGTGATCAGCGACCCGGAGAGTGTGGCTCTCGAGTGGGTGCCGGTCGACGAGGTTGACTCGCGTCCGTTGCACCCGGGGTTCGGCAGCGCCTGGCCTGTCTTGCGGGAACTGCTCAGCCTGCGCCCGGCGCTGGTCGTCGACAGCGCGAACGTCGTCGGTTCCGTGCCGGACGGATGGTGGAAGGACCGTGCCGGTGCGGCGACGCGTCTCGCCTCGCGCCTGGATGGGCTTGTTGTGCCGGCGTCTGACCTCGGCCTTGGCGGAACGACTTGGTTCCCGGAGATCGCTCTCGTGGTGGAAGGGCAGGCGCGAGGGATCACTGCCCCTTTGTCGGATGCTGATGCGGAAGTGCCGGAGCTGCTGCCGGCGGGTGGCGTCTCGGTCGTGCGCGCCGAAGCGGCAGGAGACGATGCGATCGTCGCCGAGGTCGAGCGACGAGCGAGTGCGGGACAGCATGTCGTGGTCGTCACGAGCGACCGCGAGCTGCAGAGTCGGGTCGAGGCGGCAGGCACCGTGCAGATCCACTCGGCCGGCTGGCTGCAGGAACTGCTGCCGCAGTAGCCGGTGCCGGGTGCGGCGCGCAGACTGACGCGGAGTGAGACCCATCTGTCTCGGTGTGGGCGCGAGCGCGAAGCACTGCTCGGTGGGCTCGGGCGCGATGTGTTCCTCGGGGGCGTGGGGTCGATGCATCCCTCGGCGCGCACGATCACGCGACAGAGCCCTCAGACGAACATGACCCGTCGACGCGGTGGGTCGGCGTAGCTCCGACCGAGTGGACTCGTCCAGGTGACTGTCCCATCGGGAGTCTGCTGGGCGGTCCATCGAAAGCGTTCATCGATGTCAGGGTGCTTGAGCGAGTGGTGCGTGGCGCAGAAATGACTGAGATTGTCGATGCGTGTTCGTCCGCCGCGGGCATGGTCGTGGTTGTGGTCGATCTCGCATCGGTGCACCGGCATCCTGCATCCGGGGAACCTGCAGTGCTCATCTCGCGCTCGAAGGAAGCGCTTCATCTGCTCTGTGGGGGAGTATGAGTCGGTCTCGGCGACCAGGCCGGTCGCGTCGAGGAACAGGCGCGCCCATCCCTTGCAGTGGCCTGCGAGCCCGCGCGCGACATCGGGATCCAGTGGTCCGTGACCGTCGAGTTCGGCCGGTCGGTCGTCGTCTCCGGCGAGAGTACTCGCGGCAACGGTGACCTGGATCCGGGCCGAGATGTTCTCGAGCCCGGTGCCGTTCGCTTCACTCGGATCGGCCGTAAGTAGGAGGTCTGCGAGGACGTCAGCGCGGATCTGGTCGAAAGTGCGTACGTCACCGGAGAGATGCTCGATGTCGGGGCTGGACGGATCGGTCATCGGGTCGATCAGACCGGCGAGCGGATCGACGACGAACGTGCCGTCGGCGGCGATGACTCCGGCTTCGAAGTAGGCGTCGTATCGCGGGTCTTCGGGAGAGAGGTCGGAGAGGCGGAGCGAGTTCTCGGTGTCGTCGAGAGGCTTGAGGATCGGCTCTCGCTCGTCGCGGGTGCGAGCGATCTGTCGCGCCATCTGCGTGAGCCGATCGGAGATCGCCACCGCGACCCATTCGGGCAGAATCGCTGTGAGCGCCGCCAGGCCGTCGCCGACGGACCTGACGCTGACGCAGCGTTCGGTCGCTGCGCGCCGCTGAGTCTCGACGACGGTCTCGCCCACGAGGCCCGCCGCGACCTTGCGAGCGTGGGGCTTCGTGCGCGAAGCAGTGTCCTGTTCGGCGACCACGAGCACTGCGGTCTCGTAGAGCCCCATCGTCGCGGCTTCCACACGGCCGTCTCGGATGGCGTCGTCGACGATCTCGCTGGCGCGCACGATCTCACGGACATGGTGCGCACTGATCGAGCCCGCGGCAAACGAAGCCTGTATGGCAGGGAGCGCTCGTGACAGGGTGCGCGCGTCGGTGAAGGCGTATTCGATCGACCCCTTCGGGATGTGCCCGGCCGCGGAGTACTCCGCGATCATCGAGCGGTAGATCGCATCGCGGTGGTGAGGGCTTTCGGAGACGTCGCTGTCGTGCACGCCTATGCGCTCGACGAGGAGTGCATAGGATTCAGCCTCGAGGGCAGCGATCCGACGTCGCGTGTCGACCCACTCGTCAAGCAGTCGGCAGCGCTCCTCGAGATCGAGGTCGAGATCGGTGCGCTGAGCCATACCTCAGTTTAGGATATATGTTCGAATGATCCCAGGGTCAGCCGTGGAATATGCCGTCATCCTCCGCGCCGCGCCCGCGCAGCCGGTCGATGTCCCGGCGCTCGCGTTTCGTGGGCCTGCCCGCGCCTCGATCGCGCAGTCCGAGTGCCGCCTGAGGCTCGCGCTCCGGCGTGCGGTCTTCGTATGCCAGCGCGGCGAGAGGCGCGCCGACGCGCTTGACGAGCAGCTGTCGCACGAAGAGGATGCGGTCGAAGCCGGCGATGCGCACGCGCAGTTCGTCACCGATGCGGATGTGCTGTGCGGCCTTGACCTTGTCGCCGTTGACGCGTACATGCCCCGCGCGGCATGCGGTCGTCGCGGCCGAACGTGTCTTGTAGACGCGGATCGCCCAGAGCCAGCTGTCGACCCGTGCGGCATCAGCCATCAGGCTCCTCGCTTTCTCAGGGTGATCAGCGCACCGGCGATGATCAGCCCCTGCCCGATCGTATAGGTCGCCATGATCGCCGGGCTGCTCCAGGAGGGGAGTGAGTCAGGGAGGAAGAGTCGCAGAGCCAGAAGGGTGTCGCTGGTGAGGAAGAACGCACCACCGACGGCGACGAGTGGGTGACACCGGGTCGAGAGCGCGGCGGTCGCGCCGAGGACGAGCCCGTAGACCGCGACGGCGATGAGCAGCGCTCCCGTGTGCGGGCCGAGGAAGGCGAGCATCGCGACCCACCATGCGGCGTATACCAGCGCCCACCACGGCATCCGGCCGCGGCTGAGATGGCGGATGAAGAGGGCGATGTATGCCAGATGCGCGATCCCGAAGAAGAGGAGCATGAGCGGCACCTCGGGAGCGTCGGGGAAGAGTGCTCCCGCGCTGTCGCCGAGCCAGGAGAACACGATCGCCGCGAAGAGCAGGGCCAAGGCGGCGCGTGAGCGGATCGCGCGCATCGACACGAGCACGGGGAGCGCGAGCAGCGGCATCAACAGCAGCTTGCTCGGGCCTGCCGCAGGGCTCTCGAGAGCGAGCAACGCCACATGGATCGCCGACACTGTGATGTACGGGACGAAGGCCCACAGAGGCGGGGAGGTCGGGCGGCGCTGCATCCTCCCATCGTATGGCGGGCGGGATGGCGTCTGCCCGTTCAGGACTCGACGGTCACCTGCGTGATCTGACCGTCGGTGCCGAGATGCACTGCGGGCCAGTAGCCCTCGGGGAAGTGCTCGCCGCACGAGTCGATGAAGTGCAGCACGATGGTTCCGTCGGCGGAAGCCTCGAGGGTCTCGAGGGTGAGATCGGATGCGGCGTCGTCGAGCTCGTGCTGCTCAGGCGTTCCCGTGCTGAAGGCCGCGACGATGGCGTCGGAGGCGAGGCGACGGAGAACCGCGAGAGCGGCGATGGTCTCGTGGACGTGGGGGAGCAGGGCGCTCGCCTCGTCCGAGTTCGTGCCCTCGATCATGAGGTCGAGAGGTGCGCCCTGAGCGACGGTTCCGCCGGCGTACCAGTCATGAGTGAGGACCGTGCCGTCGGAGAGCTCGGTCGTCGCGCGGATGAAGGTGCCGAGCTCGGGGTCGTCGATGGTCGGATGCTCTTCGCTCATGCTCCCACGCTAGTCGTCGGTCAGGGTGCGAGCGAGCGGCTCTGGAGCTCGAGGCACTCTCGAAGGATGCGGATCGCCTTCGGCCCCACGCCGTGAATGGCGAGGAGCTCCCGCTCTGAGGCGCCGTCGAACTGATCGAGACGCGTGAAGCCGTGCAGGGCCAGCTCACGTCGCGCGACCTTGCCCATCGACGCTGGGAGCTCCGAGTCGTCGGTCACGCCGTCAGCTCCAACGCGACGAGGGCTCGGCCGGGCTTCATCTCGGCCTGCTCTTCGAAGCCGGCGGCCAGGAATGTGCCCAGCGTGCCGTGGAAAAGATCGTTGGTGCGCTTCTTCTCGCCTCGGGTGTCGACCGGGTAGCCCTCTATGAGTCGCGCTCCGGATGCTCGGGCGAAATCGACTGCGGCACGCAGCAACTCGTGGTTGAGTCCTGCACCTCGATGCTCGCGGCGGACGACGAAACACGTCACCGCCCAGACCGAGACGTCGTCGTCGAACGGCTCCGCCGTGGCGGCGGCGATCATGCGGGTGCGCGGAATCCGCGCCTGCATCGAACGCGGTCCGATGCGGATCCACCCCGCGGCCTCGCCGTCGACATAGGCGATCAGGCCCGGAGGGGGACCATCGGCGATCTCGTCGCGGAGCATCTCCGTTCGCTGCGGGGTCGTCGTCTCGTTCCAGTCCTTGTTGCTCAGCATCGGCCAGATGCACTGACAGCTGGCGCCGTCGCCGCCGCCGGTGAGCGCATGCTGCACATCATCCCATCGGGCGGTCGTCGCCACCTCTGTCGTGATCGTCACCATGCATGCGACGGTACGCCGGGCCTCCGACACCCCGCAACGCCCGGCGGTCGCTCGGTTCGCGGAGCGCGCGCGAGTGGGGCTAAGATAGGGGAGTTGCCTGCGCGAGAGTGCAGAACAACGGGCTGTGGCGCAGCTTGGTAGCGCACTTGACTGGGGGTCAAGGGGTCGCAGGTTCAAATCCTGTCAGCCCGACCACAAAGACTGTTCGCAGATCGATTGCAGAACAGCGAGAGAAAAGGGAAGGGCACCTGCGTCGAGCAGGTGCCCTTCCCTTTTGCCTCTTACATCCACTTCTGGCGCTTGAAGATGACGTAGAGCACGAGTGCGAATGCGATCATGCCGCCGATGGCGAGCGGGTATCCGAAGGACCAGTGCAGCTCGGGCATGTTGTCGAAGTTCATGCCGTAGATCGCGCCGATCAGTGTCGGGGCGAACAGGATCGCCGCCCATCCGGAGATCTTCTTCATGTCCTCGTTCTGCCGCTGCGCGACCAGGGTGCCGTTGACGGTGAGGATCTGCGAGAGCGACTCGCGGAGTTCGCTGACCTGCGTCTCGACGCGGCTGAGATGATCGGCGACGTCCTGCAGGTAGGACTGCAGCGGTTCGGGGATGTCGTAGCGCCGGAAGCCCTTCCTCAAGGCGGCGAGCACCTCGGAGAGGCCTGACGTCGCCTGCTGCAGGTCTATGACCTCCTGGCTCAGGCGGTAGATGCGTTCGGTGACGGTCGCGTCTCCGCCGAACACCTGGCGCTCGATCTGTTCGCGGTCGATGGCGAGCCCGCGAAGGACGGGGGTGTACCCGTCGACGATCGCGTCGAGCAGCCTGTAGACGATGGCCTCAGGTCCGTGGTGCAGCAGCTGCTCGTCGTCGAGGAGGGTCTGGTCGCCGCGGTCGGCAGCGCCGGAGGCGTCGTCGGCGTCGAGCCCGTCGATCCAGCGGCCGTCCTGGCAGAAGACAGCCACGGCTCGGGGCCGCACGAGTACATGGAACTCGGCGAAGTCGACGTCTTCTGTCGCGTCGATGTACCAGGCGGATCGGATGACGAGGAAGAGAGTGTCTTCGTAGCGCTCGAGTTTCGGGCGCTGCCCGGCGTGCAGGAGGTCTTCGACGAGCAGCGGGTGGAGGTGCCAGGTGCTCGCGAGCTCGGCGATGTCCTCGGGGGTGGGCTTGGGGTAGAGCAGGAGTGCGGTGCGGTTCTCGCTGGCATTGGTGAACGCCTGAGCGCTCTCGACGGTGGTATCGCGCGGCGCCCTGACGAGGTGCCCCTGATCGACGTAGCGCGTCCGCAGGGTCGTCGCTCCAGCTGCCGACGACGCTGCGCTCTGCGCCCGGCGGCGGAAGACCCCACCACGGCGGGGGATCGCCTCGTCGTTCGCTGATTGCATCATGCCGGTTCCTCTCGCTCACTTCGGAGTATGCCGCACTCGCGGCGCGGGCTCAGTCCCCTCGAGGTGCGAGCACTTCTTGGAGTGCGGGTCCGACGACCCGCACGAGGTCCTCGATGCCCGCGTCGACGAGCGTGGGGACGCCGATGATGCGGCGGGCCGTGACGATGCCGACGAGCATCGCAGAGGCGAGGCCGGTGCGGAGTGCGGCATCGGTATCGCTGTGGGCTCGCGTGCCGTCGCTCAGGCGGGACTGGATGAAGTCCCGGAGCAGGTCGTTGGCGTGCTGATTCACGATGGCCCCTCGGAGCATCGCCATCAGCGGCTCGGATTCCTCTTCAGGGCCCTCCCACGCGCGCAGGTAAGCGCGGACGACGCGTTCTCCGAGATGCTCGTCGGGTCCGTCGAAAGCGGTGTCGAAGCGTTCCAACGCGGATGCGGGCACGGCCATGACGGCGGCGAAGAGCTCGTCTTTCGACCGGAAGAACTGCATCACCTGCGACGCGTCGACCCCGGCGTCCGCTGCGACGCGACGGATGGTCGTCGCGGCGAATCCGTCGGCAGCGAAACGTGCACGCGCGGACTCCAGGACGGCGAGACGCGTGCTGCCGGGCCCGGGGCGACGGCCGGGGCGCCGGGCGGCCGTGGACGATTCCTGTGCATTCACAGTCTCAATCTACGCCTCGTTCCGGTAGTTCTCAACAGGTGTTGAGTTTTGTGGAGATCGGACGTACGCTCGCAGCGACCCGAGATCCTGGGCCGCATCCGCCGAGATGAAGGAACCGCCATGTCCACCGAACAGAAGATCTTCACGCCCTCGTACCCCCTTCCGGCCGGGCGCACCGGACTCCTCACGGGATTCGAGCCCGGAACGCGCACTCTCGAAGCCGGCTACCGGGTCGCACCCCCGTTCCGCCCGCTGCCGGTGGATGTCATCTTCGAGAAGGACGTCGCCGTCCCGCTGCGCGACGGCGTGACGATCTACGTCGACGTCTTCCGTCCCATCGGCTCGGCGAAGGTGCCGGTCATCATGGGGTGGAGTCCGTACGGAAAGGCGCAAGGAACCTCGATGAGCGTCATGGGCGTCTTCGGCCTCGTGGGGCTGGCGAACTCCGTCGTCTCGGGGTTGGAGAAGTTCGAGGGGCCCGATCCCGCGTACTGGTGCGCGCAGGGCTATGCCGTATGCAACCCCGACATCCGCGGTGTCGTGGATTCCGAGGGGGACAGTGTGCTCTGGGACCGGCAGGACGGCCGCGATGCGTACGACCTGATCGAGTGGCTCGCCGAGCAGGAATGGTGCAGCGGGAAGGTTGGGATGACCGGCACCTCCTACCTCGCGGTCTCCCAGTGGTTCACCGCGGCCGAGCAGCCGCCGCACCTCGCCGCGATCAACCCGTGGGAGGGCGTGAGCGACGTCTACCGCGACCTCGTGATGCGAGGAGGGATGCCCGACACCGGTTTCGCACGCCAGCTGCAGGAGGGCAGCTTCTTCGGCAAGAACCGCAAGGAGGACATCCTCGCCGAGGTCGAGGAGCATCCGCTGTTCGACGGTCTCTGGGCCGAAAAGGTTCCCGCCTTCGATCGGATCACCGTTCCGGCGTACGTGGTGGCCAGCTATTCGAACACGCTCCACACCGCCGGCACCTTCCGTGCGTGGCGCCGCATCGCCTCCGACGAGAAGTGGCTGCGCATCCACAACGGCCAGGAGTGGCCGGACTACTACGACGAGGGGAACGTCGAGGACCTGCGCCGATTCTTCGATCACTACCTGAAGGGTGTCGACAACTGCTGGGAGACGACGCCGCGAGTGCGCTACTCGGTGCTCGACCTTCGCGGGGGAGACAGGATCAGTGTTCCGGACGACGAGTTCCCCCCGGCCGAGACGGTGTCGACGAAGTTCTACCTCGACGGCCGCGGCCGGCGCCTGGTCACCGACGCTCCGGCCGAATCGTCTGCCGTGACCTATGACGTCGACACGAACCCGAACGCGGCGTCATTCCTCATGCGATTCGACCGTGACACCGAGCTCGTCGGTTATCCGAAGGCGCACCTGTTCGTGGAAGCCCGCGACGCCGACGACATGGATCTCTTCGTCCTGATCCAGAAGCTCGACGCCTTCGGGACGCCCCTGCAGCAGTTCACCGTGCCGAACCAGAGCGCGATGGCGCATGACCTCACCGACCACGGTGCCACGATCCTGAAGTACAAGGGGTCAGACGGACGTCTGCGCATCTCCGCCCGTCACCTCGACGAGGCGTTGACGACCGAGGATGTTCCGGCTCACTCGTTCGATCGGGTCGAGAAGCTCACCCCGGGTGAGGTCGTGGAGGTCGACATCGATCTGCTCCCGCTGGGGCTCGCCTTCGGAGCGGGCGAGCAGCTGCGATTCATCGTCAGCGCGCGTAACCTCCTGGGAACCCTCATGCCCGGCATCGACGAATACGCCCCCGAGAATCGGGGTGCACACGTCATCCACACCGGTGAAGGGCGGGCCTCGTACCTGCAACTGCCCGTTCGCGCGGCGTGACGGTCGGCTTCTGAGTGCTGCAGTGCTGACCGCATCCGGATTCTCCCGCCCGTCAACCCCCTCCGCCGATCGGCAACGCGCGCGTAGCGTCGGTCTCTCCGACAGAGGAGATGCGATGAGTGATCTGCAGAACACGCACGGAACATCCGGCGGCGACGATGAGGCGGACACCGCCTCCGGTGGCGCCCCCGAGGAGTCGACGTCGAAGAGCACCGAGGAGATCCTCGAGGACGAGACCACCGACGACGACGGCAAGCCGCTCGAGAACCCGTCGGGCGGCTGAGTCGACCCGCACTTTCCCATGAAGACCCCTATCCGACCTTCGGGCCGGATGGGGGTCTCGTGCGTGCGAGAGCTGGGGCGGGAGTTACGCCGTGCGCACCGTGAGCATCCGCCAGCCCTCGGGGACCTTCGCCCGGAGGGATGTCATGTCGTCGGCTTCGATCTGCTCGATGCCGTCGACCCGCTTGAACGTGCCCATGGCCTCCATCTTCGCCTCGCCCTTGAGCATCCGCACGGGGGCCGACGCCAGATCGAACCCGGGCTTGCGATGCTGCTCGAGCTCCACGAGCACTTCTGCGAGGGTCGTCCCGATCACGTCGGCGGTGCTGGACTCGACGGGGCGGATCAGGGCGATGAGCATCGTCCCAGCCTATGCCGCGATCGCAGCGCTGCCCGGTGCCGCACCGGTGCGGGTCGCCGAGCGTTCACCGAGGCACAGGGGAGCGATGCTCTCCATCCGTGAGGCGCCCGGTGATCGCACTCGTGATCTCAGCGAGCGACTCGAGCTGCGACGGCGTCAGCGCATCGATCACGAGCCGTCGGGCCGTGTCTATGTGACCGGGCATCGCACGGATCAGCTGCCGTCGCCCCTCGGCGGTGAGGCGGACGTTCGTCGCGCGCCTGTCTTCGGGGCTGGGGAAGCGGTCGACGATGCCGCGCGTCGCGAGCCGGGTGCACACGTGCGAGAGCCGGGGGAGCGTGGCGTTCGTCGATGCGGCGAGCTCGGTCATCCGCAGGGTGTTCTCTGGTGCGAAGCGCAGGGAGGTCAGCACCATGAACTCGAAATGCGTCAGGTGTGCATCCTTCTGCAGCTGTGAATCCAGTGCGGCGGGCAGCAGTTGGGACACGGCGATCAGCCCGAGCCACGCGTCGGACTCGCGCTCGTCCATTCGAGGAACCCGGAATACCATGGGCTCATCGTACGTTACTTGTAGCGACAATTAATTGCGACGACGGCCCGATCTCGGGCGGAACGGAGCCGATCATGACAGGAACGATCGACGCCTGGCGTGCCCCGGCCGTAGCCACGGCAGGTTCCGCGCCCGATGGCGCGCGCATGAACGCGGTCGAGCTGCTGGTCCGAGACCTCGATGCGATGACGGCCTACTACCAGCAGGCCGTGACCCTCGACATCCTCGACCAGTCCGGAGCGACCGCGACACTCGGTCGTGCCGGCGAACCGATCATGCGGCTGCGCCAGGAGAAGGCCCTTCCGGCGGCCGATCCCCGTGCCGCCGGGCTCTATCACACGGCGATCCTGTTCCAGGATGAGTCGCGCCTGGCCGCCGCGCTGCTGTCTGTGGCCCAGCGCGCCCCGCAGACCTTCACGGGGTCCGCCGATCACCTCGTCAGCGAGGCGTTCTACTTCACCGACCCCGAGGGCAACGGCCTGGAGCTCTATCACGACCGTCCGCGCGAGCAGTGGCAGGTCGCGCCAGACGGCTCGGTGCGCATGGACTCGCTCGCACTCGACCCGAATAAGTTCCTCAGGCAGTGGCTGACGCCGGATGCCGCGGACGACGGCCAGACGGCGACGATCGGTCACGTGCACCTGCAGGTCGGCGACATCCCGACGGCCCGCCGGTTCTACTCCGACATCCTCGGATTCGACGTGACCGCAGCTCTCGGGAACTCCGCGCTGTTCGTGTCCGCGGGCGGGTACCACCACCACATCGGCATGAACACCTGGCAGAGCGCCGGAGCAGGACCACGTGCGGCTTCGCTCGGTCTCGGCGACGTGCGAGTGACCGTGCCCACGCGCTCCGACATCGACGAGCTCGCCGACCGACTCTCGTTCCACGGCATCCCGTCGGAGGACGACGGGCGCGCGCTGCGGCTGAGCGACCCGTGGGGAACCCGGCTGGCGCTCAGTCCGGACGAGTGACCGGAGCTGACGGCCGGCGGACGGAGGAGCCCCAGTCGGACAGGCCGCGGCTCCTCCGTCTCGATCTCAGGCCTCGTACGCCGTGCGTCCGGCGATCACCGTCTGCACGACCCGCGCCGTGAGCAGCGAAACGTCGCCCGCGGTGAACGGATCGGTGTCGAGCACCGCGAAGTCCGCTGCCTGACCGACAGCGATGCGACCGCGCCAGGCTCCGTCGCCGATCGATGCCGCGGCATCGCGGGTGGCATGAGCGATCGCGCGATCGAGCGGCAGCGCGAACTGCGGATGCACAGCCGCCACGTCCGGGTCCAGGGCCGATGCCCGCGTTGCGGCGACGTACATGTTCGCGAGAGCCTCGTGCGGGGCGGTCGGCGCATCGGTCGAGAACGCGAGCAGCGCTCCGGCATCCTCATACTCCGGCCAGGCGAACGCACGATCGGCGCGGTCGTCGCCGAGCTGTGCGGCCCAGTTCGCGAAGATCGCCGGGTCCGCATGCACCGGCTGCATGGATGCCGTCACGCCGAGCCGCGCCATCCGCTCGGCCGTCCCGGGCGCCGCGTACTCGAGGTGCTCGATCCGGTGACGGCGTGGGCGGGCTCCGTTCACGGCGATCGCGTGCTCGATGGCGTCGAGTGCGAGGGTGCTCGCCTCGTCGCCGATCGCATGCATCGCCACCTGCAACCCGGCGGCATCCGCGGCAGCGACCACCGGCAACAGGCGCTCGGCGGGCCAGATCGGAGCAGCGTTCGTCCCGTCTGCGTATGGTGCCCGCATCGCGGCTGTGCACGCGTCGATCGTGCCGTCGAGGACGAGCTTGATGCCGATCACGCTGACACCCGTCGTGGCGGTCTCGGCGTGCTGCGCCGCCTCGGCGACCTGAGCCAGGTTGGCCTCGTCGTCGCCGGTGTTCGCCACGAACCAGTGCGCGGCGATCCGCAGCGGCAGTCCGCCGCGTTCTGCTGCCCGCCCGAGTGCGTCCAGGGCGAGACCGTCGAAGGCCATGTCGACGGCGCCGGTGACCCCCGAGGCGAGATACGCCTCGATGACCCGCTCGACGGCGGCATCCCGCTGCGCGTCCGTCGTCACCGCGTCGCGGTGGGCCCACGCGTGCTGCTGCGCCGCAGTCTCGTAGAGCATCCCGGTCGCATCTCCATCGGCATCCCTCTCGATGCGTCCGCCGATCGGATCCGGCGTGTCGCGGGTGATTCCGAGAGCGATCAGCGCGGCCGAGTTGACCCAGCAGGAGTGATAGTCGTTCGCGTCGAGGTAGACCGGGATGTCCGAGACCACCGAGTCGATCATCGCGGCCGTCGGAGCGCCGCCTGGTATCGCGTCGAAGAGCCATCCACGTCCGCGCAGTTCTCCGTCGGCGCTCTGTCTGGCCGCGCTCAATCTGCTCTGGATCTCCTCGAGCGAGCCCGCATCGGTGAGCCCCACCTGGCCGAGCGCCTCGCCCATCATGAGCAGATGGGTGTGCGCATCGGTGAAGCCGGGGAGCACGGTGCGGCCACCGAGGTCGACGGTGTCGTCGGCAGGAGGTGCATCGACCTCTGCGCCGACGAAGGCGAACGACTCGCCGTCGACGACTACGGCATCGGCCCAGGCGGCGTCATCGGCGGTGAAGAAGCGGGCGTTGCGGAACAGGGTGCGGGGCATCAGTGGGACTCCGGGGTGGTGATGGCACGCTCGAGGCGTGTGGAGAGAAGGGCGATCGCGCTCGCGGGCACGGCGAGGACGAAGCTCGCGATGCCGAGGGCGACGGCGAAGCCCTGGAATCCGAGCACGCTCACGAGCGCGGCGCCGATCACGGGCGTGAGCGCCGAGCCCACCAGGTAGACGGCGAGAAGTGGTCCCGACCAGCGACCGTCGGCGTCGAGCGCCGCCGAGGTCGACACGAAGTACATGAAGGCGATCGCGTACACGGTGTTCCAGGCGATGAAGACGACGATGAACGCGGTGGGGTCGGTCATGAACCCCTCGACGATCTTGAGCACGCCTCCGGCGACCAGCAGCACCGCCAGCGGCAGCGCGCGTCCGAGTCGGGATCCCACGATCATGAGCAGCAGCGATCCGATCAGACCGCCCGCGGTGGCTCCGCTGAGGGCGATGCCGAGCCCCTCGGGGGTCAGCCCTGTCTGCTCGGCGCCCATGACTCCGGCCATCGCCCAGAGGGAGTCCTCACTCGCCGCCCACAGTGCGAACACGACCAGCAGACCGAAGCCGGCGATCGTGACCGTGCGTGAACGGGCGGGGGAGAGTCGGACCGTGCCGGTCGGCGGCACCTCGATCGGCATCGCCTCGGCCACAGCGGCCGCTGCCTGAGGATCCACGACCGGGGCGGCAGGCAGCCACGCAGAGACGACGAGACCGAGGACGCTGAACAGGGCCAGCGCGCCGAAGACATCGATCGGGGCGAGGCCGACGAGGGGGATGACCGCGAGGACGATCGTGATCACGCCGCGGTTCGCGAGACCGTTGAAGCCGGCGACGCGGTCGGGGTTGCGGAAAGCGGCGAGGGCGGCGCCGGAGGCCGCTACGGCGCCGCCGGCGCCCGCACCGCCGAGGAGGAGCGCCGGAAGCATGAGCGAGGGGACGAGTGCGGCCGTGGCGAAGCCGAGGGCCGCGATCGCGAGCCCCGCCCGCGCGACGGTGCGTCGGTGCGCTCCGGCGCAGAGGGGCGCGATGGCGAGGCCGGTCACCGCGGTGAGCAGCAGAGTCGCGGTCACGAGCCAGCTCGCGGCGAGCACGTCGATGCCGAGTCCGGTCTGCGCGGCCGTGATCATGTAGGGCGAAAGGTTGACGCCGAGGTATCCGGCGATGCCGATCGCAAAGGTCGCGGTGGCGGTGGGCAGCCGAAGGGGGACTCGGGTGCTGAGGTCGATGGCGGTCATGAATCTCCCACGGAGAGGGGCACGGCGATGTGCGCGGAGGTGATGCCGGAGTGCGTCGGGTGGAGCACGGTTTCATAAACGAATGGTGTTCGTCAACGAATGGTGTTCACTATTATGCACAGGTGGGATGCCGCGGGGAAGACCTTTCTCGCCACCCCACCGGATCAGAGAGCGAGCGTGCGATGCCCAGGCCGTCGAGTCCCCTTCTGTCGCCCGAGATCATCGGCGCGGCTGGCCTCGAGCTGTCGAGGGCGGGAGAACCCTTCGGAGTGAACGCGATCGCCCGCAGGCTGGGAGTGCGCCCCTCGTCTCTGTACAACCACGTCGACGGCATGGACGGCATCATCGAGCTCATGCGCGGCAGGCTCATCGAGGACTACCGCGTCGAACCGCACGGCGAACCCTGGGATCGGTTCCTCATCGAACTGCTCCGGCGGCAGCGTCACATGTACGCCGATCACCCGGCGCTCGTGCCTCTGCTGATCGGCAAGACCATCACCCATCCCGCGGTGATCGCGGCATATGACGACCTCGCGACCGTGCTCGTCGAGGGCGGCTTCCCCGAGGACGAGGTGCTCACCGTGATAGCGGTCATCGACGCCTTCGCGATCGGCTTCGGTCTCGACCTGGCCTCACCGGACGAGGTGTGGGAGCCAGGGGAAGGCACGCGCACACTCCGTCGGGTGCTCGACGGGGCGGAGCGAGGCACCGCGAGGGCCGACCGCACGTTCGAACTCGGTGTCGGGTTGCTTCTCGACTCGCTGCGCGCGCGCCTCGTTCGCTGATCCGATATCGGGACGGCGACGGCGGATGATCGCACGCGCGTGCGCCCCGAGCTGAGCGGGACTGGTTGCCCTCTCGAGTCATCCAAACCCCATTTTGGATCGCTCGAGAGGGCTCACCGTCCTTCCCGGACGGTAGGGGAGGCGGCGAAAGACTTTCGCTGCTCTCTCGACTGATATCCCCAGATGTTCAGCCGGTAGCCCCCGCTACTTCTTGCAGAATATCGCTTAATCGGCTTGTCCGCCATTTGGGGGACAAAGAAATCTACGAATATTTCTTCCGAGACTGGGGCTTGCCGCGAGAACGTCCACTCATAGAGTGGTTTCATGGATAGAAAGCTCGTTGTCAACGCGCCCCTCGCCATCGCGCATGGGCACCGCGTCGAGGTGTCGGAGCGCATCGACGAGCTGACCGGGGAGGCCGTGATCCTCTCTGTCATCGACCTCGACACCCGCATCCGGTATCGCCGGCCGGAAGAGCCGCGCGGGCAGGTCAGCCGGTGGCTGGGCCGCGTCGTCGACTGCACGGTGACGATCGGCGCCGGCCACGGATCGCACACCTCGCTCACGGTCGAAGCCGATGGCGACGGACGTGGTGCGACCAGTGCACGGACGGCTCTGCACGGCGCGGATGCCGCGGTGGACGCGGCGAAGGCTGAAGCCGACCGGTGGGGTGGCGGGGACCGCGTGCCCGAACCGGAGCCTGAGCGCTTCTGGTGAGTGCTCTGCGGATCCCCTGAGCGGCGGTGCGCCGACAGCACGCTCATCGGAAGTCCCGCGAGCGATGGGTCACTCCGGTGCGTAGGTCCTCGAAGGCATCCGCGAGGACGTTCACGACGCCCTCCGCCGAGCGCTCGAGGATGCCGCGGATGATGAGGGCGGGCGAATCGCGCGCCACCCGGTGGTAGCGGCTCCACACTCCCGTCGAGCAGATGACGTTGACCAGGCCGCTCTCATCCTCGAGGTTGAGGAACGTCACCCCCGCTGCGGTGGCCGGTCGCTGACGGTGGGTCACGAGCCCGGCGACCTCGATGCGTCGTCCCGTCTCATGGCTCTGGAGATCGGCGGAGGTGAGCACACCCCGCTCGCGGAGGAGAGCGCGGAAGTGCGCCATCGGATGGTCGTCGGTCGAGACGCCGGTCGCCCAGAGATCGGCGGAGAGGCGCTCGTAGCTGGACTGATCCGTGAACAGCGGCGGCTGCACCGCGACGGTCGTTCCCGGGAGGAATAGCGAACGGTCTTCCGCTGCCGCTCCGGACAGCCAGATCGCCTCCCGGCGCTGGAGCCCGAGGCACTCGAACGCCCCGGCGGTCGCCAGAGCCTCCAACTGCGCAGCCGTGGCATCCGTCCGCCTCACCAGATCGTTGAGATCACGGAAGAGGCCGCCGGACTCGCGCTCGGAGACGATCCGCTCCGCCAACGGCAGACCGATGCCGCGGACTCCGCTGAGCCCCATGCGCACCGCGTACCCGCCGTCCCTGCGGTGCGCCGCCGATTCGTCGGGCAGCGACCTGTCGAAGCGAGGCACGCGTGGTTGCAGCGGTTCGGGGCAGGAGTCCAGGCCGGTCGGAGCTCGCAGGGGCGCCCCCTCGAGCGGCTCCAGGGTCTCGGTCGCCCCCGAGGCGTGCAGATCGGGACGACGGACGTCGACTCCGTGTCGACGGGCGTCTGCGGTGAGCGTCGATGCGGAGTAGAAGCCCATCGGCTGCGACCGCAGCAGACCCGCGAGGAACGCCGCCGGGTAGTGCAGTTTGAGCCAGGAGCTGGCGTAGACGAGCAGGGCGAAGGACAGCGAGTGCGATTCGGCGAAACCGAAGTTCGAGAACGCCTGGATCTGCGCGTAGATGCGATCCGACTGCTCGGCGGAGAGCCCGCGCCGGGTCATCCCCGCATAGAGCTTGTCTCGGACCTTCTCGATCTTCTCGAGTCCCCGCTTGGACCCCATGGCTCGGCGGAGCAGGTCGGCCTCGTCTGCCGTGCAGTCGCCGATGGCCGTCGCCATCTGGATCAGCTGCTCCTGGAAGATCGGGATGCCCAGCGTGCGCTCGAGGATCGGCTTGAGATCGTCGTGCGGATAGGGGATCTCGAGCACCACCGGCTCTTCGCCCCTGGCAGCCCTGGCCCGGTTCTCCTCGTCGAGTGCGTCCTTCGCCATCTTCCGTCGGACGAAGGGGTGCACGGCGCCGCCCTGGATGGGCCCTGGGCGGATGAGTGCGATCTGGATGGCGAGGTCGTAGAAGGCACGCGGCTGCAGGCGGGGGAGTAGGCCGATCTGGGCACGCGACTCGACCTGGAACACCCCGATCGAGTCCGCACGGCAGAGCATGTCGTAGACCGCCGGCTCTTCTTTGGGTAGCGTCTCGAGAGTCCACCGCTCACCCGTGGCGTCATGGATGAGATCGAAGCAGTGCTGGAGGGCCGCCAGCATCCCGAGACCCAGCAGGTCGAACTTGACGAGCCCCATCCAGGCCGCATCGTCTTTGTCCCACTGGATGACGGTGCGGTTCTCCATGCGCGCATGCTCCACGGGCACGACCTCACCCACGGGCCTCGCGGTCAGCACCATGCCGCCGGAGTGGATGCCGAGATGCCGAGGCGCCTTCAGCAGCTCGCCCGCGTAGTCGAGCACATTCGCGGGGATGTCGTGTTCGTCGGCGACCTCGAGACCCGCGCTCCAGCCGTCGACCTGCCGGGACCAGGCATCCTGCTGACCGGGCGAGTGGCCGAGAGCCCTCGCCATGTCGCGTACGGCGTTCTTCGGCCGGTACTGGATGACATTCGCCACCTGCGCCGCGCGTTCCCTCCCGTACTCGCGGTACACCCACTGGATGATCTCCTCGCGGCGGTCGGAGTCGAAGTCCACATCGATGTCCGGCTCCTCCTGACGTGTGGTCGCGAGGAAGCGCTCGAAGGGCAGGCGATAGAGGATCGGGTCGACGGCGGTGATCCCGAGCAGGTAGCAGACGGCGCTCGCCGCAGCCGAGCCACGGCCCTGACAGAGGATGCCGCGACGCTTCGCCTCGGTGACGATCCCGTGCACGATGAGGAAGTAGCCGGGGAAGTCCTTCTCCTCGATGACGTCGAGCTCGCGTCCGATCCTGCGGCGACCGTCGGCATCCAGACGGGGATACTTCGTCGGCACGGCCTCCCACACCAGGTGTCGCAGCCAGCTCATCGGAGTGTGGCCGTCTGGCACCTCCTGCTTCGGGAGCGCAGGGCGCGCTCGGCGGAGCGGGAAGGCGGATGCCGCGGCGAGCTCCAGCCCGTAGGAGATCGCGCCGGGGTGACGCCGGAAACGCGCCGCCATCTCCGCACCGCTGCGCAGATGCGCCCCTCCGTGTGCAGGGAGCCAGCCGTCGAGGTCGTCCATGCTGCGCACGGCCCGCACCGCGGCGACGGCTTCGGCGAGCGATGCCCGCTCGGGTGCGGCGTAGTGCACGTTGTTCGTCGCCACCACGGGCAGTCGCACCCGCCTGGCGAGGTCTGCGAGAGCATCGTTGCGGCGGGAGTCCTGCGGGTCGCCGTGGTCGAAGAGCTCGACGGCGACGTGGTCCTGCCCGAACAGATCGACCAGGCGGCGCAGCGGGGTGTGCGCGTCTCCGGCTTCGAGTCCGCGGCGGACGCCGCCCTTGCGGCATCCGGTGAGGATCGTCCAGTGCCCGTCTGCGGCGGCGGCCAGCTCGTCGAGGTCGTAGACGGGGCGGCCCTTCTCTCCGCCGCGGAGATGGGCGGCCGTCATCGCGCCGGAGAGCCGGTGGTAACCCTCCAACCCGTCGGCAAGCACGAGCAGATGGTCGCCGATCGGATCGGGGGTGCCCCGCTGCGGCGCGTCGAGTCCGAGCGAGAGCTCGGCTCCGTACACGGTCTGCACCTTCACATCCATCAGCTCTGCGACCTCGGCGAAGCGGGCCGCACCGTAGAAGCCGTCGTGGTCGGTGAGTGCCAGAGCGGTCAGGCCCAGCCGCTCGGCCTCGGCGAGGAGGTCTTCGGGTGAGGAGGCCCCGTCGAGGAAGGAATACGACGAATGCGCATGCAGCTCGGCGTAGGGGACGGCGCCCGTCGGCCGCTCGACCGTGGTCGGAGGATTCCTCTTGCGTCGGGTGCTGATGGGGCCGGGGTCCGGTCGTGTGCCCGGTCGCGTGCTCGGCGGCGTCCCGCCGGTCGGGTAGGGCGACTCCTCACCGCTGAGGGTGCGTTCCAGCTCGTTCCATGACAGAGGCGGATTGTGCCAGCCCATCAGCGATACCTCCCCTCGGCCCACCAGCGATCGCCCGTGCAGAAGACGAGCCAGGCGCGGTCATGATCGTCGATGATCTGCAGGCGGTGTCCTCGCTTTCCGCCGCCGGCATCCCATCGGCGCTCGTGGATGGGCCACGGGCCCGCCCACGCCTGCACATCGTCACCGTCTATGCGGGTCGGTGCCGCGGAGAGCGCCCCTCGCTCGTCGACGAGGACAGTCGCACCATCGGGAGCGAGCACTCCGATCGGCCGAGGCGGTCGGAACACCTCCGCAGGAAGGGGATCCGGAAGGCTCCCCGGCCAGGGGCGCCCGGGGTCACGCGGTGCGACCGCGCGCTCTCCCCAGGGTGTGAGCACCTGTCGGTCGGCGAGCCAGCGCCCGCCGGAGAGCGCTGCGGTGACGACGCCCTCGTGGCCGAGCATCGTCTGCACGCGGGAGATGGCGTGGTGCAGGCGCTCGTCGGTGCCTGAGCCGAAGAGTCCCGGCTGGTGGTGTGCGGCATCATCGACGGCCACAGGGGTGATGCGCACCAGTTCGATGCCGCCGAAAGCCCGTGCCTCATCGATCGGCTCCTTGGCGGACTCGGCCCCCAGAGCTTCGAGCTGCCAGCGCACCCTGTCTACGAGGTCGGCGGCATCGAAGCAGGTCGGGTGCAGCCAGGGGCGGGAGAACACGGTGCCGTTGTCGTCGATCAGGTCGATGCGCACCTCGGTGCATACGACCGATGCGTCGCCGAGAGCGAGCATCACCGCATCTGCCGTCTGCCGGACCGCGAACGCCACCTGGTCGGCTCCGGCCAGAGCGGGCTCGAACTCGACGGAGCGCACGAGCTCGGGGTCGGGCGGTCGCGGCACCACGGCGCGGGAGTCCGCTCCGGCGGCGAGGGCGTGCAGACGGGCGCCGCGCTCGCCGAAACGATCACGCACCTCGATCTCGTCGAGGCCGGCGAACTCGCCGAGCGTGCGCACCCCCAGTCGGATAAGAAGACCGGTGAGCTGTTCGTCGCGCAGCACGCTCACGGGCAGCGGGTCGAGGAAGTCCTTCGCGTGCCCCGCGGGCACGACGGTGCAGGGGGTGCGGCCCCTGGCGGCGAGCTCTGCCGTGAAGGGGCCGTCGGCGATGCCCACGCGAACCTCGGGGAAGCCGGCGTCGGCGAGGACGTCGATCAGCGCCCTGCCTGCTTCGGCCTCACCGTCGTGGTACCGGGAGATGCCCCGCGCGCGCACCGCCGCGAGCCCAGGACGCAGCAGGGCCGCACCGGGAGCGTGCTTCTCGATGAGCTGAAGCACCGGCAGGAAGGCCCGCTCATCTCTGGCGGCATCGTGGGGGAGCACTCGCAGCGACGAGATGTGCCCCTGTGCGACACGGCGACGCTGACCCGCGCGTACCCCGTGCTCCCTGGCCGATGCGGTGCAGGCGATGACGGTGTTCGCCTGTACCAGGGCTGTCGGCGCATGCGGTGGGGGTCCGCCCAGAGCAGCTCGCAACGGCCAGTCGGGGAACCACAGGACCAGGACGCGGAGAGGCGAGGTCATCCGGCCACCGCCAGGCGTGGGTACTCGAGCGGGGTGCCGGCTCCACCGCGCAGGCCGTGCAGCGTGGTCGGCTCGGTCGTGATCTCTCCGACGCTCTTCTCGGTCGGCAGCTCTTCGACCGCTCCGTGTGTTCCGGGAAGGCGCACACGAACGCTCGAGGACAACGGGCTGTGCCGCGTCCTCGCGGTCACGGTCGCCGTCGATCCCTCGATCAGCCCCCACCCCTCGCCGACCCCGAGCCAGTGCTGGTCATGGAGCCGGATCGCGCCCTCGCTCTGCGGCCAGGCACCTGTGGCGGTGGACTCGGTGACCAGGAGCGTGCTCCCACGGTCGCGGAGTCGGGCGCTCAGGCGGGACACATCGGCATCGCGTGCCCTGCTGCCCGGCTGCACGGCGATCAGCGGGACGACCTCGGCGAGTGCGGAGGTCGCGGCGAGCCAGCGGTCTCCCGGCTCGGGGACGAGGATGAGTCGGGCGAGCTCGATTCCGAAGGCGGCTGCGGCCTCGACCCCCAGCGTGGGCATACCGACCACGGCGCACCAGAGCCCCTTGCTCGACGCGGCGGCGAGCAAGGCGAGGATGAGGCTGGGCGAGGGGGAGACGGTATAGGCCGTGCCGGTCTGCAGCCCCTCTTCGGGAAGCAGGGAGGAGAAGGCCGGATCGAGGGGCAGCAGCGGATGCTCGCTGCGTCTGCGCTGCATGCGGCTGATCTCCCGGCGCAGCCGAAGCACCTCTCCGGCGCGGGAGTCGCCAGCCGGAGAGAGCGCGGTCACCGCATCGAGCCCGATCCCCATGAATCCATCCTCGAATATATGTACTAATAAAGCAACTGGAGATGATCACGATAGTTCGAACCTCCGACATGGAAGCGGACGGTTATCCACACCCGGTCGAGGACGGCATCCGTCTTCTCCTACCCTTCCGGGATGGATCTCCGCAGCGTGCTCGTCGTGACCGTCCACCTGATGCTGTTCGCGGTCGGCTGCCGGCTCGTCGTGGTCGACATCCGCACCCATCGGCTGCCGGACCGGATCGTCCTGCCGACCCTCGCTGCCCTCCTCGCGCTCACGGCGGCCGACGCCCTCGTGCTCGGCGACAGCGGTGCGCTGACCAGAGCCGCACTCGGGATGCTGATCCTCGGCGGCTTCTACGCGATGCTCCGCCTGCTCGGGCGAGAGGGGATGGGCGGGGGAGACGTCAAGCTCGCCGCCGTGATCGGTCTGGTGCTCGGATGGCACAGCTGGCAGGCGCTCGCCGTGGGCGCGGCTTCGGCCTTCGTCCTCGGAGCGCTGTACGCGCTGGCGCTGATGGCATCGCACGCGGCCGACCGATCCACGCGCATCGCCTTCGGGCCGTGGATGATCCTCGGCACCCTCCTGGGCATACTCGGGGGATGACCCCTCATCCGCGACGACGGGGATAGGGTGAGCACATGGCACTCGCACGACTTCACGGCGGCCCGCTCGACGGGCAGATCATTCCTCTCGACGACGCGGACGACAAGCTGATCGTCCCCTACAGCGAGACCCAGGTGGTGTACAACCGACGCGGTGAGGAGCAGAACACCGGCGACGCCGACGGCCCCACCGAGATCGACTACTGGTTCGAGGAGTCCCTCGAGGACCTCACCCTCACGGATGACTGAGAGCGGCACTCCTTCGCAGTCCGGCTCCGAGCCGACCAGGGTCGTCGAGGTCGAGCGCAAGTACGACGTCGACGAGGCCACGCCTCTTCCCGAGTGGGACGGGCTGCCCGGTGTCGACGCGGTGTCCGAGGGCGAGGTGCGCGAGCTCGACGCCCGCTATCTCGACACCGATGACGCCGAGCTCTCGCGTGCCGGAGTGGCGCTTCGTCGCCGCACCGGCGGCCCGGATGCCGGATGGCACATCAAAGGACCCCGCGAAGGTGACGGGCGTCTCGAGATCGGCTGGCCTCTGGGCGACGACGACAGCATCCCGGATGCGGTGACCGACACCCTCTCCCGATGGACGACGGGGCGGTTGACGCCGCTCGCGCGCATCGAGAACAGCCGCACCGCCTATCTGCTCTCGGGGGCCGACGGCGTGATCGCCGAGTTCGTCGACGATCGGGTCCGCGCGACCGACCTCCGGCAGGACGTCCTGCGCGAGTGGCGTGAGTGGGAGTTCGAACTCGGCCCGGCCGCCCCGGCGGATGCGGCAGGGCGCGAGGCTCTGTTCGATGCCGTCGAGAGGGCGATCTTCGCCGTCGGCGGTCGTGAGGCGGAATCCGGCTCGAAGCTCGCCCGTGCTCTCGGTTTCTGACACACGGCGCAAGCCCCTTCCGTCTCGACGCGCGATGGTGCTTGAGTGACTGACATGAGCCGTTCCGCCGTCCTCCGCTCGCTGCAGACGATCGTTCCCGACACTGTCCTCGAGCAGAACGAGGTGCGCGAGATCTTCGCCTCGCAGCCGGATGTCGGAAGGCTCGCGCAGCGGATCATCGGAGCCTCATTCAACGGTTCGGGTATCGACACGCGGCACACGGTCATCGACGAGTTCTCGTCGCATCCGCAGCCGGACGAGCCGATCTTCTTCGAGCGGGAGAAGAACCTTCTCCGCTCGCCCGGGACCAAGGCGCGCAACGACCTCTACGTGCGGGAGGCGTCGCGTCTCTTCGTCGAGGTCGCGCGCCGCGCCCTGGATGCCGATCCGGACGTGTCCGCCGCCGACATCACGCACGTCATCACGGCATCGTGCACGGGCTTCCACGCCCCCGGCCCGGAGTACGAGATCGTGCGAGGGCTCGGGCTCCCGGACAGCGTGCAGCGCTATCACCTGGGGTTCATGGGGTGCTACGCGTCGATGCCGGCGCTCCGCGCCGCGAGCCAGTTCTGCGCGGCCGACCCCGACGCCGTGGTCCTGGTCGTCAGCGTCGAGCTGTGCACGGTGCACCTGAGATCGACCGAGGATCCGGACCTCATCGTCGCCAATTCCCTCTTCGCCGACGGAGCGGCCGCGGGCATCGTCACGGCTCGTGATCTTCCCACGCCGGCTCCGGGGGTCCGTCTCGACGGCTTCCACACGGCGATCGCCGCAGAGGGCGAGCAGGACATGGCGTGGACGATCGGCGACAACGGCTTCGAGATGATCCTGTCGACCAGGGTGCCGCAGATCATCGGCGAGACCATCGTCGGGGCGATCCGCCCGCTCTACGCCCGCGAAGGAGAACTCGCCGAGGCCTTCGACGAGGGACGGGTCGGGGATCGCGTCGAGCACTGGGCCATCCATCCCGGTGGCCGGAGCATCCTCGATCGGGTGCAGGAGCGACTGAATCTCTCGGATGCTCAGCTGCATCCCGCGCGCGAGACACTGCGGGTGAACGGCAACATGTCGAGTGCGACGATCCTGTTCGTCATCAAGCGCATCCTGGATGACGGCGCAGCCGAGGGGTCGCGCGTCGCGGCGATGGCCTTCGGGCCGGGGCTGACAGCCGAGAGTGCCCTGATGACGGTCGCCGCCGGCGTCGCATGAGGCACGACCTCTCGATCCGCGCATCCGATGCGCGAGAGCTCATGGACGACCCCGACGCGGACATCGCGATGCTCGAGCGCACCTACGAGCGCTTCCGCCTCGTGAACGCCCTGGTGTCGGGTCCTGGGGGGTTCTATCGACGAGACATCCGTCCCCGTGCTCGGCGCGGTCCTCTCCGCATCCTCGACATCGGGGCCGGCGGCGGCGACGTGTGCCGGATGATCGCGGCGAAGCTGCGCCGCGACGGACTGACCGCCGAGATCACCGCGCTGGACGCGGATGAGCGCGCCATCCGGTGGGCCGCCGGTCACGACGGGGGATCCGGCGTGCGGTACCGCTGCGCTCTGTCGGAGGAACTCGTCGCGGAGGGGGAGCAGTACGACGTGGTCTTCTCGAACCACCTGCTTCATCACCTCACGGAGCAGGAGCTGCAGAGCCTGCTGCTCGACTCGCGACGCCTCGTCGGCGAAGACGGGATGGTGGTGCATCGCGACATCGCCCGAAGTCGGGCCGCGTACGCGCTCTACGGTGCGATGACCTGGCTCTTCTCAGGAACGCTCTTGCGAGGATCGTTCATCCGAGAGGACGGCCTCATCAGCATCCGCCGCTCGTACACGCCGAAAGAGCTGACGTCGATCGCGCCGTCCGGATGGACCGTGCGGTTCGCTCTTCCGTCGCGGCTCGAGCTGCGGCGCGCCGGACGGTGACGCACGAAGGCCCGGTCACGCGTGAGCGTGCCGGGCCTTCGTGCTGATCGGGTGGGATCAGAAGTTGATCATGTGACCCGCGAGGCCGTGGAAGCCCTCCTGCAGTGCTTCCGACAGAGTCGGGTGGGTGTGCACGTTGCGGGCCAGCTCGAGAGCCGTGAGGTCCCACTTCTGGGCCAGCGTCAGCTCGGGAAGGAGCTCGGAGACGTCGGGGCCGATCATGTGGGCGCCGATGAGCTCGAGGTGCTCGGCATCGGCGATCAGCTTGACGAAGCCGACGGGCTCACCGAGTCCGTGCGCCTTGCCGTTCGCCATGAAGGGGAACGTCGCGACCTTGATCTCGCGCCCCTCGTCTTTGGCCTGCTGCTCGGTGAGGCCGAACGAGGCGACCTGCGGCGAGCAGAACGTCGCGCGGGGCATCATGCGGTAGTCGCCGAGCGTCTGGGTCTCGGCGCCGCCGATGGTCTCGGCCGCGACGACACCCTGGGCCTCTGCGACGTGCGCGAGCTGCAGCTTGGCGGTGACGTCGCCGATGGCGTAGATGCCCTCGACGTTGGTGCGCATGTGGTCGTCGATGTCGATCGCGCCGCGCTCGGTGAGCTTCACTCCGGTGGCCTCGAGTCCGAAGCCCTCGATGTTGGGGGCGAAGCCGACGGACATGAGCACCTTGTCGGCCTCGATCGACGACTGCTGCCCGTCCTTGCCTGTGTAGGAGACGGTGACGGAGGAGCCGTTGTCGACGACGGACTCGACCTTGGTGGAGGTGAGGATGTCGACGCCGTAGTTCTTGTACTGCTTGGCGATCTCCTTCGACACGTCGGCATCCTCGTTGGGGAGTGCGCGGTCGAGGAACTCGATGATGGTGACCTTGACGCCGTAGTTCGTCATCACGTACGCGAACTCCATGCCGATGGCGCCGGCGCCGACGATGACGATCGACTTCGGGAGCTCGCGGCTGAGGATCTGTTCCTCGTAGGTCACGACGTTGTCGCTGAGCTGCACGCCGGGGAGCAGGCGGACCTTCGATCCGGTCGCGATGATCGCGTTGTCGAAGGTGACCTCTTCGGTGGTGCCGTCGGCCTTGGCGACCGAGATCGCCTTCGGGCCGGTGAAGGTGCCGCGACCGTCGTATTCGGTCACCTTGTTCTTCTTCATCAGGAAGTGGATGCCCTTGACGCGACCGTCAGCGACGACACGGCTGCGGTCGAACGCCTTGCCGTAGTCGATCGTGAACTCACCCGAGATGCCGAAGAAGTCGGCCTTGTGGTTGAGCGTGTGTGCGAGCTCCGCGTTCTTCAGAAGAGCCTTGGAGGGGATGCAGCCGACGTTGAGGCACACACCACCCCAGTACTTCTCTTCGATGATGGCGGTGGACAGACCGAGCTGCGCGCTGCGAACCGCAGCGACGTATCCGCCAGGACCTGCACCGAGGATGACGACATCGTAGTGTGGCATGCCTTAAGCCTATCGCTCCGTGGGGGCGTCGGAATCGGTCGATCCGGGGCTGCGGCGACCGCGGATCACGAGCCAGACGACGATGCCGACGATCACGAGCACACCCGTGATCGCGAGTACCCAGATCATGGTCGTCGCGGGGGACGAGTCGCTCTCCTCCGGTGCGGACGTGGCGTCCGTTCCGGGGCCGGCGGTCGCGGCGGGAGTCGGCTCGGCGGTCGTGGGCGATGCCGTCGGCTCCGCGGTCGCGATGCTCTCCGTGCCGGTGGTGACGGTGAAGTCGAACTCGCCGGAGGTGGGGTGGCCGTCGCTCGATACGACCTTCCAGATCACGTGATAGGCGCCGGCCGGCGCCTCGGATGCGAGCGGCTGGGTGACGATCGCACCGTTCAGGGTCGGCGCACCATCGGTGACGGGGCTGCCCGCGGGGTCTGTCACGACGATCTCGGTCGCGCCTTCGCCGTCGATGAGCTTCGCGCTGAAGGTGAGGGTGAGCTCGGCCGGAAGCGTCTCGACCATGCTGTCCGCCTCGGGGGACGACGCGAGGAGGCTGTCGTGCGCTGAGGCGGAGAGCGGCGCGAACAGCACCAGGAACGCTGTCAGAAGGGCTGCTGCGAGAGCGATCGGGGCTGCGGGGAGGCGGCGAGCTGTGGTTTTCACATGCTCAGCCTATGAAGCATCGGTATGCGATGGCTGAGTGTGAAGGGAGCTCCCGCACGGGGTCGCTGATCAGTTAGTCTGGAGGACTAGGAGGGCAAAGTGACAGACAGCGAAACCCGATCGGGCGGAGACGCCGCGATCCATCGTGCCGGCGAGCAGAGGCACGACGTGACGCAGACGTTCGGGCATGACTCGGACCTTTCCTTCGTGCCCTTCGGCGCGGAGTTGACGGATGTGGAGCAGGCCGCGATCTCGGCCCTTCCCTCCGGTTCCGCATTGCTGCTGGTGCGCTCCGGAGCACTGGCGGGTGCGCGTTACCTGCTCGACACGGACGTGACGACCGTGGGTCGCCACCCCGAGGCGGACATCTTCTTCGACGATGTGACCGTCTCGCGTCGTCACGCCGAGGTCACCCGCACCGGCTCGACTTTCGAGATCATCGATCAGCGCTCCCTCAACGGCACGTACGTGAACGGTGAGCGCGTCGACCGCAGTGCTCTGGTCGACGGCACCGAGCTTCGCGTCGGCAAGTTCCGGCTGAACTTCTTCGCCTCTCCCGTCGATCGCGTCGCGGCGATCGACTGATGGCGGCTTCCCCCGCCCGCGAACGCTCGGCGTCCGCGGGCCTTCTGAGCATCGGTCAGGTCCTGGCGCGACTCACGCCAGAGTTCCCCGAGCTCACCTCGAGCAAGCTCCGCTTCCTCGAGGTCCAGGGGATCGTCACGCCGTCGCGCACCGAGTCGGGCTACCGCAAGTTCTCGCAGGCAGACATCGAGCGGCTGCGCCTCGGCCTCACCCTGCAGCGGGATCATTACCTTCCTCTCAGCGTCATCCGCGAGCAGCTCGACGAGGCCGAGGCGAGCGGCGAATCCGCGACTCTCGTGCCGCCGCCCTCGATCACCCCGACGCCGCGTCGCTACCGCCGGAGCGAACTCCTGTCAGCGGCAGGCGCGGGCCCGCAGCTGCTCAACGACGCGATCAGCACCGGTGTGATCGTGGCGCAGGAGAGCTACCCGGAATCCACGGTCACGCTGCTGCGCGGTCTGGTCGCTCTCGACCGTCACGGCATCGAGCCTCGGCACCTTCGCTCACTGCGACAGGGCGCCGAGCGCGAGGTGGCGCTGATCGAATCGGCACTGTCTTCGCTGCTGCGTCGCACCGACGCCGCGTCGCGTGCCAAGGCGAGCGACATGGCCCCCAACCTGGCTTCGAAGATCGACGAAGTGCGTTCGCTCTTCGTCAAAGACGCGATCGCACGGTTGCTTTCGTAACGAACTGATTGCGACACACCTTCGGAGTCGCACGGATGTCATTGCTGGTGCCGGAGGGCTGCTCTAGCGTGGAGGTAACGGCTCCAGGGAGGATTTCAGATGAATGCGGATGAGCGTGCAGGCGACCCGCGGTTCGTACCCGAACTCCTCTTCACCGACGGCCTGCCGGCGATGGATGACGAGGTCGGCTATCGCGGTGCCGTAGCTGCTCGTGCAGCGGGCATCACCTACCGTCAGCTGGATTACTGGGCACGCACCGAGCTGGTGGAGCCCACCGTTCGCGGCGCAAGCGGCTCCGGCTCGCAGCGTCTCTACGGTTTCCGTGACATCCTCGTTCTCAAGCTCGTGAAGAGCCTTCTCGACACGGGCATCTCGCTGCAGCAGATCCGCACCGCGGTCGACGAGCTCCGGCGCGCGGGCATCCGCGATCTTGCGGGGACGACCCTGATGAGCGACGGCGCCTCGGTCTACCTCTGCACCTCCAACGACGAGGTCATCGACCTGGTCAGCCGCGGTCAGGGCGTCTTCGGGATCGCTGTCGGCAAGGTGCTCCGCGAAGTGGAATCCACGCTGGTCGCGTTCGATGCGACGTCGCCGGACCCGGTCGACGAGCTGTCGGCGCGTCGCACCAAGCGCTCCGCCTGAGCATCCGCGGCCTCGAGCCGCGCACAGACGAAGAAACGGCCACCCTCGCGAGAGGATGGCCGTTCTGGTGTCTGCGGTCGGTCAGGCCTGTGCGCCCGATTCCGCGACCTGGATGCGTCCCGTACGGATGATCCGGTCGAGCAGCTGGTCGAAGTCCGAGGCGAGTTCCTGAGCCGAGTCTCCCGGCCAGATGTGGAGCGGCTTGGCCGCGCCCTGTGCCTGCTGCAGCGATGTGCGCTCCGGCAGCTGCGGGGAGAGGACGAGCGGGCCGAACATGTCGCGCAGCTCCTTGATGCGGAACTGGTGCTCGATCGACTGCGGGCGCACACGGTTGACCACGATGCCGAGCGGCTGCAGGCGAGGAGAGAGACCTCGACGGATCTCCTCGATCGCACGGAGAGCGCGGTCTGCGGCGGCGACCGAGAAGAGGCCGGGCTCAGTCACGACCATGACGCGGTCGCTGGCGGCCCATGCCGTGCGGGTGAGGGCGTTCAGCGAGGGCGCGCAGTCGACGAGCACCAGGTCGTAGTCGGCCTCGACGGCTGCCAGCGCCTCTTCGAGCTTCCAGACGTCGCGCACGCTCGGGTGCGGTCCGTCGAAGTTGATCGCGGAGGGGCTTCCGATCAGCACGTCGATGGTCCCGGGGTGCACCTTGGCCCAGCCGCTGGAGGTGATCGCCTGACGGACGACCTTCTCCTTCGGGTTCGCCAGGACATCGGCGATGTTGAGCCGACCGGCCACCTGGATGTCCATTCCGGTGGACACATCGGACTGCGGGTCGAGGTCGACGACGAGCGTTCGGACACCACGGGCGAAGGCCGCTGAGGCCAAGCCGAGGGTCACGGTCGTCTTGCCGACGCCTCCCTTGAGAGAGCTGACGCTGAGTACGTGCACGAACACCACGTTACCTTCCCCTAGGCTGGGTGCACACTCAGCCCCGCCCCATGCGCGACGATTCAGGCGTGCATCGAGCCCCCAGAGGTGTGCATGTTCCAGAAGATCCTTGTGGCGAACCGCGGCGAGATCGCGATCCGTGCCTTCCGTGCGGCTTTCGAGGTCGGTGCCAGGACCGTCGCCGTCTTCCCTCATGAGGACCGCGGGTCGGTCCATCGGCTCAAGGCCGACGAGGCGTACGAGATCGGCGAGCGGGGCCATCCCGTGCGCGCCTACCTCGACGTCGATGAGATCATCCGCGTCGCGAAGGATGCCGGGGCGGATGCGATCTACCCGGGCTACGGGTTCCTCTCCGAGAACCCGGAGCTGGCGGAGAAAGCGGCCGCGAACGGAATCACCTTCATCGGCCCGCCGGCGAAGGTCCTCGAGATGGCAGGCAACAAGGTCGAGGCCAAACGCCACGCGCTCGAGGCCGGCGTCCCCGTGCTCCGCTCGACAGAGGCGTCCGACGACGTCGACGCTCTCGTCGCGCAGGCTGCCGACATCGGGTTCCCGCTCTTCGCCAAGGCCGTCGCCGGTGGTGGCGGCCGCGGCATGCGTCGCGTCGAGACGGCCGCGGAGCTCGCCCCCGCACTCGCCGAGGCGATGCGCGAGGCCGAGAGCGCCTTCGGAGACCCCCGGATGTTCCTCGAGCAGGCCGTGCTCCGGCCGCGCCACATCGAGGTCCAGATCCTCGCCGACAAGTCCGGTGAGACCGTGCACCTGTTCGAGCGCGACTGCTCGGTGCAGCGTCGCCACCAGAAGGTGGTCGAGATCGCACCGGCCCCGAATCTCGATGACGGCATCCGCACGGCCCTTCACGGCTACGCGGTCGCGTTCGCCCGCTCGATCGGGTACGAGAACGCCGGGACCGTGGAGTTCCTTCTGGAGACCGCGGGGGAGCGCACCGGCGAGGTCGTCTTCATCGAGATGAATCCGCGCATCCAGGTCGAGCACACGGTCACAGAAGAGGTCACCGATGTCGACCTCGTGCAGAGCCAGATGCGCATCGCCGCCGGTCAGACTCTCGCCGAGCTGGGACTCGAGCAGAAGAACCTCCAGGTGCGGGGCGCAGCCCTGCAGTGCCGCATCACGACCGAGGACCCGACGCAGGGGTTCCGCCCCGACACCGGGAAGATCACGACCTACCGCTCGCCCGGCGGCGCCGGAATCCGCCTCGACGGCGGCACGGTCCACCAGGGCGCGCAGATCAGCCCGCACTTCGACTCGATGCTCGCCAAGCTCACCTGTCGAGGGCGTGACTTCCCGGCGGCGGTCGCCCGCGCGCGGCGTGCGCTGGCGGAGTTCCGCATCCGCGGCGTCTCGACGAACATCCCCTTCCTGCAGGCGTTGCTTGACGATGACGCCTTCATCGCCGGCGACGTGAGCACATCGTTCATCGACGAGCGCCCCGATCTGCTCCGAGGCCGAGAGTCGAAGGACCGCGGCACGAGGATCCTCAACTGGCTGGTCGACGTCACGGTCAACAAGCCGCACGGCACGCATCCGGGGTCGCTCGACCCGCGGACCAAGCTGCCGGCGATCGACCTCTCCGTCGAGCCGGCCGCGGGGTCGCGTCAGCGGCTCCTCGAGCTCGGCCCCGAGGGATTCGCCAGAAGTCTGCGTGAGCAGAGCGCTCTGGCCATCACCGACACGACTTTCCGTGATGCCCACCAGTCGCTGCTCGCCACCCGGGTGCGCACGAGGGACCTCGTCGCCGTCGCCCCGCACATCGCCAGGATGACGCCCGGACTGCTCTCGGTCGAGGCCTGGGGCGGCGCGACCTACGACGTCGCACTGCGGTTCCTCGGAGAAGACCCGTGGGAGCGTCTCGACAAGCTCCGGGCAGCTCTGCCGAACGTCGCGATCCAGATGCTGCTCCGAGGACGCAACACTGTGGGGTACACCCCGTACCCGACTGCTGTGACCGAGGCCTTCGTGCAGGAGGCGGCCGCAAGCGGCGTCGACATCTTCCGCATCTTCGATGCACTGAACGACGTCGAGCAGATGCGTCCGGCGATCGAGGCCGTCCGGAACACCGGCACGGCAGTCGCCGAGGTGGCACTCTGCTACACGGGCGACCTGCTCAACCCCGCCGAGGATCTCTACACGCTCGACTACTACCTGAAGCTCGCGGACCAGATCGTCGCGGCCGGCGCCCACATCATCGCCATCAAGGACATGGCAGGACTGTTGCGCCCCGCGGCAGCGGCGAAGCTCGTCGCAGCACTGCGAGAGCGCTTCGACCTCCCCGTGCACCTCCACACGCACGACACCCCCGGCGGACAGCTCGCGACACTTCTGGCCGCCAGCGCTGCGGGCGTGGATGCGGTGGATGCGGCATCCGCACCGCTCTCCGGCACGACGAGTCAGCCGTCGCTCTCGTCGCTCGTCGCGGCGCTCGCGCACACCGACCGTGACAGCGGCATCGACCTCGGCAGCGTCTCGGACCTCGAACCGTACTGGGAGGCCGTCCGTCGGGTCTACGCTCCGTTCGAGTCCGGTCTGCCCGGACCCACGGGGCGCGTCTACCGTCACGAGATCCCGGGTGGCCAACTCTCCAACCTCCGGCAGCAGGCGAAGGCGCTGGGTCTCGCAGACGACTTCGAGCTCATCGAGGACATGTACGCCGCCGCCGATCGCATCCTCGGACGTGTTCCCAAGGTGACTCCGTCGTCGAAGGTCGTCGGCGACCTGGCGCTGCACCTCGCGGCGGTCAAAGCCGATCCTGCCGACTTCGAGGCGAACCCCGAGAAGTACGACGTGCCGGATTCCGTCGTGGGATTCATGGCCGGCGAGCTCGGTGACCTCCCCGGCGGCTGGCCTGAGCCCTTCCGCACGAAGGTGCTCGCCGGTCGGTCGGTGCGCATCGGACTCACCGAGATCTCGGCGGAGGACGAAGCGGCGCTCGCGGGCGACAGTGCCACCCGTCGGGCTCGTCTGAACACCCTTCTGTTCCCGGCTCCGATGCGCGAGTTCACTCAGATGAGGGAGCAGTTCGGCGATCTTTCGGTGCTCGACACCAGCGACTACCTCTACGGACTCGTGCAGGGGCAGGAGCATCTGGTCGAGATCGACCGAGGAGTGCAGCTGTTCGTCGGCCTGGAGGCCATCGGCGACGCGGACGACAAAGGCATGCGCACGGTGATGACCACCCTCAACGGTCAGCTTCGGCCGGTGTTCGTGAGGGACAGGGCGGTCGCCGTCGACACCCATGAGGTCGAGAAGGCCGACACCTCGGTCGCCGGTCACGTGGCCGCCCCGTTCTCAGGCGTGGTCACGCTCAAGGTCGAGGTCGGCACCGCGGTGCGGGCCGGCGAACCGGTCGCATCCATCGAAGCGATGAAGATGGAGGCGGCCATCACCGCCTCCGTCGACGGCGTGATCGAGCGCCTCGCCATCGGGGCGACGCAGCAGGTCGAAGCAGGAGATCTTTTGGTCGTCATCAGTCCGGCGCACTAATCTTGTGCGGGCGAGGCCGCGCTCGACGCAGCGCACCCGAGGCCCGCACAAGCTTGGAGCGACAACGTGACCCCGAAGAACGTGGCAGAACCGCCGGACGAGGAGTCCAGAGGGGTGCTCGACGACGCCGCATCCCTGGACACTGCGGGCATCGGCATCCTCGGCAACACCGCTCAGGTGAGCGTCATCCTCCCGAAGGACGACGATGACGACCTCGAAGACGACAGTGTCATCGACGGCGAGGTCGTCGCTGATCTGATCATCGACGAGCCCGTGGCCGCTGCCAAGGCGGCCGCAGACACCGCGGCTGCGGAGATCTCTCAGCCGGTGCTGGGATCTGCCCCGATGATCATTGAGCTACCCGCGGAACCTGTGGGCGCGGTGGCAGCGGCCGATGAGGATGCGGCGCCGGAGCCGGACGACGAGGCTGACATCGCCGCTGAGGCTGAGGCTGAGGCTGAGGCTGAGGCTGAGGCTGAGGCTGAGGCTGAGGCTGAGGCT
>NZ_LMOU01000001.1:50988-171137 GCF_001423615.1 Microbacterium sp. Leaf159
ACGCTGACGACGACGACGACGACGACGAGGACGAGGACGAGCCAGCTTCTGCTTCTCTGCCCGACCGCTCGGCCGAGCCCGAAGTCGACACGGTGGCTGTGCCGAACATCGAAGTAGAGAATGACATCGAGCCCGAGCCCGAGCCCGAGCCCGAGCCCGAGCCGGAGCCCGTAGCCGAGGCTGAGTCGGCCGCGGATGTAGCCGAAGCCGAAGTCGACCCCGCCGGCGATTCCGAGATCGCGCCCGCCTTCGAGGAAGAGCGGGAGCCGGAGACCGAGCCCGTCTCTGAGACAGACTCTGAGGTCGAAGCAGTGACTGCCTCGGAGCCGGAGAATGCCTCCGAGCCCGAGCCCGAGCCCGAGCCCGAGCCCGAGCCCGAGCCCGAGCCCCGGATCACTCGTGAGCGCGCGATCGAGCGCGATTCCCCTGCGTCGACGCCAGGCGCGTCTGCCTCCGCCACGGCCGACCCCACGGGCACCGACGTGGTAGCCCAGGAGGCCGCGGCTGCTGCGGCATTCATCGCGAGGGCGCGCGCCGACCTCGACGCCGGACGCGGCTCGCGCCGCTCGGCGGCCGCGGCATCACTCGCCAAGAAGGAGAGCCAGCCAGTGGAACCATCCAAGAACGTGCCGGCCCCCGCACAGGCCACCCGCGCCGGCCGCGCCGAGGTTCAGCTCGCGTCGAAGCGCCTGGACGACCTCGGGGACTCGTCCCGCGAGAGCGCCGACCTGCTCACGGCGGATCGGCTGCTCGATCCGCACCGACTCACCAAGCCGGAGCCGGAAGGCGCCTGGAGCCACTTCCTCTACACGATCTCCGGCCGTCGGATCAACATCGGCGACGGCAAGCGCGCGCGTGAGCGCAAGGCGCTGAGCGCGAGGATCGCCGCCCCGATCATCGGGGGCGCTCGATTCGTCCCCGTGCTGTCGCGCAAGGGCGGCGTCGGAAAGACGACGATCACCGCGCTGCTCGGCATGGCACTCGCGGATGCGCGTGACGACCGAGTCATCGCCGTCGACGCGAATCCCGATCGCGGCACGCTCGCCGAGCGCGTCGTGCGCCCTCACCACAACAAGACGGTGCGTGACCTCGTGCGCATCCACGACGAGGTGCGGGGCTACCACGACATCTCCGCGATCGTCGCTCGCGATGCGACCCGACTCGACGTGCTCGCCTCCGATTCCGACCCCCGCATCGCGGAGGCGTTCAGCGACAGCGACTACCGAGATGTAGCCGGCGTCGCGGCCCATTACTACTCGCTGGTCCTGACGGACACGGGGACAGGCATCGTCCATTCGGTGATGTCGGCCACGCTCGACCTCGCCGATCAGCTCGTGATCGTGTCGGGGCTCAGCGTCGACGAGGCTCGCCTCGCATCCGAGACCCTCACCTGGCTCGAGAGCAACGGTTACGCCGAGCAGGCGCGCGATGCGGTCGTGGTGCTGAACCAGTCGACGCCCGGGGCGCCGCTCGTGCGCCTCAACGAACTCGAGGCGCACTTCCGTACGCGCGCGAAGAACGTGGTGCGGATGCCGTATGACGCTCAGATCGCCGGCGGCGGAACCATCGTGTTCGCGAACCTTCAGCCCGAGACGAGGGTGGCCGCGCGCGAGCTCGCCGCACTGCTCGTCGAGGGCATCCGGTCGAAGGGCGCCTGATGGCGGTTCGCGAGATCCGGGTCTTCGGAGACCCCGTGCTTCGTACCGTGTGCAGCCCGATCGACGTCATCGACGACGGCGTGCGCGCCCTGGTGACCGATCTGATCGACACCGTGGAGGTTCCGGGGCGCGCAGGCGTCGCGGCTCCCCAGATCGGAGTCGCCGTTCGGGCCTTCAGCTACAACATCGACGGTGATATCGGCTACGTGCTCAATCCGGTCCTGACCGAGGTGCGCGGCGAGCCGGTGCCGACGGGGGAGGGATGCCTGTCCGTTCCCGGGCTCTGGCACGACGCGATGCGTCACCCCTGGGCCCGGGTCGAGGGAATCGACCTCGACGGCTCACCTGTCGTGCTCGAAGGCGATGGCCTCCTGGCTCAGGCACTGCAGCACGAGACGGATCACCTCGACGGCAAGCTCTATCTCACGCGACTGGATGCCGAGACGCGCAAGCGCGCGATGCGCGAGGTGCGCGAGAGCGACTGGTTCTGAGCGTTCGACACATAGGAGAAGGGCCCCGCCGGAGCGGGGCCCTTCTCATATGTGCGGGTCGTCTCAGCCGCCGATGGCGACGTTCGTCGTCGAGACGGGCTCGTCGTAGATGGCGGCGATCTCGTCGGCGAAGTCGTTCATGATCACATTCCGCTTGATCGAGAGCTTGGGCGTCAGGTGTCCGGATGCCTCGGTCCATTCGCTGTCGAGGATCGTGAACTTGCGGATCGACTCGGCGCGGGAGACGCGGGCGTTGGCGGCATCCACCGCCTTCTGGATCTCGGCGCGCACCGCGTCGTTCTTCGCGGCGACCGTGAGCGACATGTCCTTGTCGAGTCCGGCGTTCGCGAGCCACGTGGGCAGCATCTCGGAGTCGAGTGTGACGAGCGCCGAGATGAACGGTCGCTGGTCGCCGACGACGACGACCTGGCCGATGATCGGGTTCGCGCGGATCGGGTCCTCGAGAGCGGCCGGTGCGACGTTCTTGCCGCCTGCCGTGACGATGATCTCCTTCTTGCGACCGGTGATCGTGAGGAAGCCCTCGGAGTCGAAGCTGCCGATGTCGCCGGTGTGGAACCAGCCGCCTTCGCTGAAGGCCTCCGCAGTGGCCTCGGGATTGTTCCAGTACTCCTTGAACACGTTGATGCCGCGCACCTCGATCTCGCCGTCGTCGGCGAGCCGCACCCCGACGCCGGGGAGAGCGGGGCCGACGGTGCCGATCTTCGACTTGTCGGCGAGATTCACGGTCGCAGGGGCCGTGGTCTCGGTGAGGCCGTAGCCCTCGAGGATCACGACGCCGAGGCTGTGGAAGAAGTGACCGAGTCGCGCGCCGAGCGGAGCTGAGCCCGAGACGGCGTAGACGATCCTGCCGCCCATCGCCTCACGCAGCTTGCTGTAGACCAGCTTGTTGAACAGCGCGAACTTGAGCCGGGTTCCGAACGGGACGCTCTTTCCCTCTTCGACCAGCTTGGAGTGCTGGATCGCGACGTCGGCCGCCGCGCGGAAGATCTTGCCCTTGCCGCCGGCCTCGGCCTTCTGCTCCGCCGAGTTGTAGACCTTCTCGAACACGCGCGGCACGGCGAGGAGGAAGGTCGGCTTGAAGGAGCCGAGCGCCGGCAGCAGCTGACGCGTGTCGGGCTGATGCCCGGTGCGGACGCCCGCGTGGATGTTCAGGATCGAGATGAAGCGCGCGAAGACGTGCGCGGTCGTGATGAAGAGCAGCGTCGAGGAACCGGGCGTCTGGACGACGGCATCCAGCGCCTTGGCGGAGTTGCGGGAGAGCTCGACGAAGTTGCTGTGCGTGAGCACGCAGCCCTTGGGGCGACCGGTGGACCCGGACGTGTAGATGAGGGTGGCGATGTCGGAGCCGACGGCGATGTTGCGGAGGCGCTCGATCTCGGCGTCCGGCACGGACGCCCCCTGCGCCGTGAGCGCGTCGATGGCGCCGAGGTGAAGCTGCCACACCTCGCGGAGCAGCGGGAGGTCGCCACGGACCTCGTCGAGTCGGGCGAAGTGCTCGGGGGACTCGACCATGACGGCGATCGCGCCCGAATCCTCGAGGATCCACTGGATCTGCGACGGCGAGCTGGTCTCGTAGATCGGCACCATCACCGCGCCGGCGTAGAAGAGCGCGAAATCGACGAGAGTCCACTCGTAGGTGGTGCGGGCGAGGAAGCCCACCTTCTCGCCGGGCTGGATGCCGGCGGCGACGAAGCCCTTCGCGAGAGCGATGACCGCGGTCTGGAAGTCGGCGGCGGAGATGTCGCGCCAGCCCTCTCCGTCGGGGACGGCGAACAGAGGGCGATCCGGAGTCGCCTCGACGCGCTTGGCCAGCAGGTCGGCGATGTTCGCATCGGGATCGGCGGGGACGACGGCGGGGACTTCAAACTGGACCACGGCAGCTCCTTCGGTACCGGTCGGGCACTGGGTTGCACACGAGTCTAGGGCATGACACCGGGTCGCACATCTGATGACACTGAGTCGCCTTTCTCGGTCGACCGGAACCGAGCGCTGGCGGATCGTCATCACGGCGCTAGACTTCACCTCGATGTTCTACTGGCTGATGAAGTACGTCGCGATCGGACCCGTCGTCAAGGCCGTCTTCCGACCGTGGGTGGTCGGGCGTGCGAACATCCCGGCGAACGGCGCGGCGATCCTCGCCAGCAACCACCTCTCTTTCGCGGACTCGATCTTCCTGCCGCTCATGATCGATCGCCCCATGTCGTTCCTCGCCAAGAGCGACTACTTCACAGGGCGCGGCATCAAGGGGTGGGCCACGAAGTTCTTCATGAAGGCCACCGGCCAGATCCCGATCGACCGCTCGGGCGGCAAAGCCTCCGAGGCGTCTCTGAACACCGGACTGCAGGTGCTGGGGCGGGGAGACCTCCTGGGCATCTACCCCGAGGGCACCCGCAGCCCCGACGGACGTCTCTACCGCGGCCGCACCGGCATCGCCCGGATGGCCATGGAGGCGAAGGTCCCCGTCGTCCCCGTGATCATGGTCGACACGGACACGGCGATGCCGATCGGTCAGCGACTGCCACGCGTGGTTCGCGTCGGGATTGTCATCGGAGAGCCTCTGGACTTCTCTCGCTACGCGGGAATGGAGAACGACCGATACATCCTGCGCTCGGTCACGGACGAGATCATGGTCGCCCTTCAGCGGCTGGGGGAGCAGCAGTACGACGACGTCTACGCGTCGACCGTCAAGGACCGTCTCCCGGTGCGCGTCACACGGCGCTCCTGAGGCATCTCGGCTCCGCCGCGCGCACTAGGCTGGACTTCATGCTCCAGCACCACATCGACGCGCTTGACGCGTGGCGCTCGCTCCCGATCAAGCAGCAGCCTCAGTGGCCCGACGCCGAGCGCGTCTCCGAGGTCTCGACGCAGATCGCAGCGCTTCCGCCCCTGGTGTTCGCCGGCGAGGTCGACAACCTCCGCGACCGTCTCGCACGCGCAGCATCCGGGCGGGCCTTCCTGCTCCAGGGTGGCGACTGCGCAGAGACGTTCGCCGGCGCCACCGCCGATCAGATCCGCAACCGGATCAAGACCGTCCTGCAGATGGCGGTCGTGCTGACGTATGGCGCATCGATGCCCGTCGTGAAGATGGGCCGCATGGCCGGTCAGTTCGCCAAGCCCCGTTCCAGCGACACCGAGACCCGCGGCGACGTCACGTTGCCCGCGTACCGCGGCGACATCGTGAACGGCTACGACTTCACCGAGGGCTCGCGTCGTGCCGACCCGGGCCGTCTGCTCCAGGGGTACCACACCGCCGCCTCGACGCTGAACCTCATCCGCGCCTTCACGCAGGGTGGCTTCGCCGACCTCCGCGAGGTGCACTCCTGGAACAAGGGCTTCGCCCAGAACCCGGCCAACCAGCGCTACGAGCGCATGGCCGCCGAGATCGATCGCGCCATCAAGTTCATGGAGGCTGCCGGCGCCGACTTCGACGAGCTCACCCGCGTGGAGTTCTTCACGGGCCACGAGGGTCTGCTGATGGACTACGAGCGTCCGATGACGCGCATCGACTCCCGCACGGACACGCCGTTCAACACCTCGGCGCACTTCCTGTGGATCGGTGAGCGCACGCGCGAGCTCGACGGCGCGCACATCGACTACTTCTCGAAGATCCGCAACCCCATCGGCGTCAAGCTCGGCCCGACCACGACGCCCGAAACGGCTCTGGCTCTGATCGACAAGCTCGACCCGAACCGCGAGCCCGGACGACTGACGTTCATCACGCGCATGGGCGCGGGCAAGATCCGCGACGCTCTGCCGCCGCTGCTCGAGGCCGTCCGCGACTCGGGCGCGCAGCCGCTGTGGGTCACCGACCCGATGCACGGTAACGGCATCACGACGCCCACGGGTTACAAGACGCGTCGCTTCGACGACGTCGTCGACGAGGTACGCGGCTTCTTCGAGGCGCACCGCGCCGCGGGCACGTTCCCCGGCGGCATCCACGTCGAGCTCACCGGTGACGACGTCACGGAGTGCCTCGGCGGATCCGAGCACATCGACGAGGCCGCGCTCGCGACTCGCTACGAGAGCCTCTGCGACCCGCGTCTGAACCACATGCAGTCGCTCGAGCTGGCCTTCCTCGTGGCTGAGGAGCTCGAGAAGCGCTGACCCGCGCCCCTGAGAACACGAACCGCCCTTCCCGAGATCGGGGAGGGCGGTTCGTCGTTGCGGAGTCGCGTGCGACTACGCAGTCGCACGCGTGACCCGGAGATCAGCCGCTGAGCTGGATCGAGAGCTTGACGTTGCCGCCGCGGGGGAGCTGCTTGTCGGCTCCGGGATCCTGGGCGGTCACGCGCGCCAGGTCGGCGAATCCGGGCAGATCGCCCCAGGCGGCGTAGCTCGAGGTGAAGCCGGCGTTCTCGAGGATGCCCTTGGCCTCGACGAGGGTCTTGCCCGAGACGTCCGGAACCGGGAACAGCTCCGGCCCCTTCGAGACGATGAGCTGCACAGTGTCGCCGGGGCGCCAGTTGCCTTCTTCGGCGCGATCGGCGACCCCGACCACGAGGTCCTTCGCGACCGACTCGCTGAAGACGGACTGGACTTCGCCCGCGACCAGGAGCTGCTTCTCGGTGAGTGTGTTCGTCGCCTGATCCACCGACATGCCGGACACGTCGGGGAAAGCGCCGGCCGAGACGTAGAGCTCGACCGTGTCGTCCTCGAGAAGTTCGCAGCCCTCGGCGCAGGCATAGACCTCGCCGCCGTCGCGCGGGGTGACGAAGGCGTTGATCACGCGCCCGGCGTCGGCATCGGAGAACAGCACCAGTGACGTCTCGGTCGTGTTGACCTTGATGCCCGACAGATAGTCGCGGGCCTCCTGCTCGGTCTTGCCGTTGAGGGCGTCCGCCGTGTGCGAGGCGGGTCCGGTGGAGACGTACACCGTGACCTCGGCGCCCTTGTCGAGCCGCTCGCCTTCGTCGGGATCGGTGCGGATCGCCTGATCCCTGGCGACATCGATCGAGTTCTCCTCGCCGCGGACGGGAACGAATCCCTCTGCGGTCAGGGCGTCGGCTGCGGCCTCGTACGAGAGGCCTGCGACCCCCGGCACGGCGACGAGGGAGCCGGGCCCTGAGCCGAACCACCAGCCGACGCCGCCGGCGACGGTCGCGAGGAGCAGCACGAGGGTCAGCAGGAACGCTCCGCGTGCGCGACGCCTCGATGATCGGCGACGCAGGAGGGTGGCGTTGTCGACGGCCTCCGGCACCGGGGTCGTCGGGTCGGCGATCACCATCGTGCTCGGCATGACCTTCGTCAGGTCGGCCGAATCGGCCTGGGATCGCTGCGAGGTGGTCGCAGCCGCGACGGCGGGGGCGATGCCGAGGCCTCGCTCGATCTCGCGCAGACGCTCGAGCATCTGCCCGGCATCGTCCGGACGCTCGTCCGGGGACTTCTCGGTCGCCCACAGCACGAGCTCGTCGAGCGGCTCGGGAACCCCGGGGTTGCGCACACTCGGGCGCGGCACGGATTCGGTCGCGTGCTGGAAGGCGATCTGCATGGGCTGCTCGCCCTTATAGGGCTGCTCGCCGACGAGCATCTCGTAGAGCATGATGCCGAGTGCGTAGATGTCGCTGCGGGCGTCTGCGGTGCCTCGGGTCACGAGTTCGGGGGCGAGATAGGCGATCGTCCCGAGAAGCTGCTGCCCGGTGGCGGTGTTCGCAGTCGTCGCGCGCGCGAGCCCGAAGTCGCCGATCTTGATGCGTCCGTCCTCGGCGAGCAGCACGTTCTCCGGCTTGACGTCGCGGTGGACGATTCCGGCACGGTGAGCGGCGGAGAGACCGGCGAGCACCGCATCCATGATCGTGATGGTCTGGGGGATCGTGAGCCGCTTCTGCTCGCGCAGGAGCTCGCGCAACGTGATGCCGGGGAGGTACTCCATCACCAGGTAGGCGAGCTCGCCGTCCTGGCCCTGGTCGAACACGTTCACGACGTGCGGGTCGGCCAATCGAGCAGCCGCACGTGCCTCCTGGATGAAGCGGCTCTGGAAGGCAGAGTCGTCGCTCAGGTGCGCGTGCATGACCTTCAGGGCGATGCGTCGCTCGAGCCGCAGATCCGTCGCCACGTACACGGTGGCCATGCCGCCGCGTGCGATCCGGGCGCGTACCCGATACCGACCGTCGACAAGCCGCCCGATGAGGGGGTCGGCCTGCTGATTGGTCGTCACGTCAAGAT
Organism: Microbacterium sp. Leaf159; assembly: GCF_001423615.1. GTDB lineage: Bacteria > Actinomycetota > Actinomycetes > Actinomycetales > Microbacteriaceae > Microbacterium. The sequence goes on from NZ_LMOU01000001.1 coordinate 59,321, forward strand.
TCTATGGAGAACTGCCTGAAAGCTTGGGGAGCGGCTCGCCCCTGGACCCTGCGGGTTTGCCCGGAAGAGGGTCACCCGTGAAGGCCGAGCCACTGGTGGGCCTGGGTCTCCCACTGGCCGTAGCGCTCGGGATAGGCCGAGATCTGCACCGCCTGCGCCGCATCCGTGAATCGCATGCCCTCCCAGCCGGTGATGTCGAGAAGCCCCCGGGAGCCCTGCCCGTTGGGGTCGGATGCGCCGCCGAAGAACACACGGGTGCTCCGGTCGGCGTCGATCGCCTGCTCCGGTGTTCCCCAGCCCATGCTCGGTCGCTGCTGGAACAGTCCCAGTGAGTCGCGGTCTCCCCATGAGAGGTTCCGCAGGCTGGATTCGACCATGGCGGTCGCGAGGGCGATGGCGATCCCGCGATCGGAGACTCCGAGATTCCGCCCGACGCTGATGATCAGGTGGGCGTTCGCGGCCTGCTCCGCATCGAGATTCGCGAACAGTTGGCCGGGTGGCGCGGTCGCAGCGGCGGGCGCCGGTGCCGGTGCGGTGACCGCGGCGGCAGCGGCGACGACGATGCTCTGCCCTGGGTAGATGATCGAGCCCGAGCTCAGTCCGTTCATCGCGTAGAGCTGCGCCACCGACGTGCCGTATCGCTGAGCGATCCCGAAGAGCGTGTCGCCCGCGACGACGGCATGCGTCTGCCCACCGGTCGCCACCGGGGCGGGGGCCGCGGGGGCGACGGTCACCGGTGCGGGGGTCGAGGTTCCCGAGAGCGCGAGCTGCTGGCCGGGGTAGATGACGGATGCTCGGGTGAGGCCGTTCGCTGCCAGCACGGCGTCGACGCTCGTGCCGTACCGCTGCGCGATGCCGAACACCGTGTCGCCCGCGGCGACCACGTGGGTCGCCGTCGCGGGGGCTTGAGCCGGGGGAGCGGCGGGTGTCACGGGCGCGGACGCCCCGGCGAGGGACAGCGTCTGCCCCGGGTAGATGACGGATCGCCAGGTGAGCGCATTCCACGTGAGCACATCGACCGTGCGAAGGCCGAAGCGATTCGCGATCGACGAGATCGTGTCGCCGGGCTGCACGGTGTAGGCGGCGGGGGGCGCCTCTGCCGTCTTGACCTGAGTGGCGCTCGACTGGAGTCGCTCGATGGGCGGCGTGACGGCGTCTGCGGACGCGGGCACGACCGCGATCGCGCCAGACAGTGTGCCCAGCACCGCGGCGGGCACTCCGAGCTGGAGATAGCGCGTTCGGCGCGCGACAGCATGCGTTCTCAAGGTGGTCTCCCTTGTTCGGCGTCTGCCCACGCTGACACGTATGTAAACGGAAGTCAACAGAAGTGACGGGAGATGCCACTGTGACGAATGGGACGAAAGTGAATCGATGGACCGGCAGAAATGCGGCGACCGCGAAGAGATGAGATAGTTGCAACGTGTCTGTTCCGTCTGAAAGCAAGCCGTCTGAAACCTCGCAGTCCGAGACCGCGTCCGAGAACAGCGTGACCGCTTCCGGCGTCACCGCCACCGAGTGGTTGACGATGCCCGATCTCGTCGAGGTCCTCGACGAGGCGCTCGGCCGTGTTCGTCGACTCATCGACGACCACTACCTCGTCGGGTCGCGTCGCTCCGGCGTCTTCGCGGTCCCCTCGGTGTTCATCGTCGACGGCCAGCCGCTGTCCTCGCTACGCGGAACGATCATCGTGCTGCAGGATGCCGGGTTCAGCGATGACGAGGTCATCGACTGGCTGCTCGCCCCCGAGGAGGAGCTGGGTCGTTCGCCGATGGCCGCACTCCTCGCCGGCCACAAGAGCGCGGTCCGCCGCGTCGCCCGCACCCTCGCCTGAACCGGCGAGCCTGCTCGGAGCCCCGTTCAGGCTGACCGGACGGTCGCCGCACGCGCGAGATCGCGCAGGTCGCCCACGGCCGCGTTGTCGAGACGCGCGCCCGAGAGCGCACGGTCGGCATCCTTCGCATAGACGTCGATCATGCGCTCGACGCGATCGAGCGCACCGGAACCCGAGATGGTCGCCTGGAGGAACGCGACCTGCTCGGTTGTGAGGTCAGGGTCGCCGAGCATCTCGTCGAACAGATTGCGCGCCGACGTGTCGAGCGTCTCCCTGGTGAGCGCGACCAGAACCGTGCGCTTGCCCTCGCGCAGGTCGTCGCCCGCCGGCTTTCCGGTCACGGCGGCATCCCCGTAGACCCCGAGGACGTCGTCGCGCAGCTGGAACGCCATGCCCACAGGGTGGCCGAACCGGCGCAGGGCGTCGAGCTGATCGTCGGCACCGCCGGCGATCGCCGCGCCGAGGACCAGGGGCTGCTCGATGCTGTAGCGCGCCGACTTCAGCGAGACGACGCGCAGAGCACGCTCGACATGCGAGTCGGTCGCGTGCACGCTCCATGCGGACTCCTCGGCGATGTCGAGGAACTGACCGACCGTCACGTCTCGACGCATGCGACCGTATTCGCGGCGTACGGCCGCGGCGTGGGGCAGCGGATCGATCGCATCCTCGAGCAGGTCGTCGCTCCAGGCCACGAGCAGGTCGCCGAGGAGGATCGCGGACGAGCGACCGAACGCCGCCGCATCGCCGACCCACCCGGCCTCACGATGCGTCGATTCGAGGGCTCGGTGCGCTGCGGGGCGACCGCGGCGCGTATCGGAGTTGTCGATGAGGTCGTCGTGCACGAGGGCGGCCGACTGGAAGATCTCCAGAGCCGCGCAGACGTCCCAGAGGGCGGTCGATTCCTCGGCGCCGCGATCCGTGAATCGGGCGACGGCCTGCCACCCGGCATGGCAGAAGCGTGCGCGCAGGCGCTTGCCCCCGACGAGGGTGTCGGACGCCGAGTCGAGGAGGCCCGTGGCGTCGGGCCCGTAGTCGATCGACTCCTCCCTCATCCGGTCGAGGAAGAGCCGCAGGCGAGCGGCGACGGCGTCGGAGACGAGTGTGGGGGACGGCACGACTCCCAGCATACGTAAAGCCAAACGGGGGCCTTACGGCTAGCCCCGACCGACATACCGCGCGTAGAATGGATGGACGATACCCGAGGGGGACGAAATGCCACTCTCCGAACAGGAGCAGCGTCTGCTCGACGAGATGGAACGCCATCTCCTCCACAACGACGCCGACGTCGTGAGTGCGCCGTCAGGTGACCGCGCACTCAGCTACCGCAATCTCGTGTACGGAGCCCTGCTGCTCCTCGCAGGTGTCGGCGGGTTGATCGTCGGTGTCGTGCTCGGCGACGTGTGGGGTGTCGTGGTCGGCGTCATCGGATTCGCCGCGATGCTCGGCGGCGTGATGCTCGCCGTCACCCCGGTTCGCAGGCCTCTCTCCGCCGTTCCCCGTGAGCGGGCGCCCAAGCAGAAGAGCTCGGCATCCTTCATGGATCGCATGAACGACCGCTGGGATCGCCGCCAAGACGGTCAGTGACCCCCACCTCCTCTTCTTCGAAGGCCCGGATGCTCTGAGCATCCGGGCCTTCGTCGTTTCCGGCCCCGGACGCGGGTGAGGATCTGCTCTGCGCTCGCGAGCGAGCGCTTTCCGCCACTGGTGCTCCACCGCCCTCCACTCATCCTCCACCTCTCTCCACCGCGTGATCACGCGGAACTTCGGCGTGCCTGCATCCGCTCGGGCGGTCAATCCGTGGATTGACCGTAGGTTTGTGGAGCAAAGTGGAGTAAAGTGGGGCGCACCTCGAGTTGGCCGGACGCAGAGGGGGTGATGGCTGATGTTGCTGGGAACGCATTCTCCGAAGTTGGACGACAAGGGACGGGTCATCCTTCCCGCGAAGTTCCGCGAAGACCTCGGTGGCGGCATCGTCGTCACACGAGGGCAGGAACGCTGCCTCTACGTCTTCAGCACGGCCGAGTTCGAGGCGATGCACGAGCGGATCCGTCAGGCGCCGCTCGCGAACAAGCAGGCGCGTGACTTCATGCGCCTGTTCCTCTCCGGTGCGAGCGCGGAGATGCCAGACAGCCAGAACCGCATCACCATCCCCGTGCACCTTCGTCAGTACGCGGGCCTGCAGAAGGAACTCATCGTCACCGGTGTCGGCGCTCACGCCGAGATCTGGGATGCCGAGAGCTGGAACACCTACCTCGCAGCCGGCGAGGAGACATATGCCGATCTCGAGCAGGAGGTGATCCCGGGACTGTTCTGACCACGGCTGTGATGCCCCGCCGCTCCTGCCCCGACACACTTCCCCGGTGCCGGGTCGAGAAGCGGAGGGGGATCAGGGCCCTGGTCTCCGACTTACAGAGGTCACCCGAGAAAGATCATGAACCTCCGCGACATCCACACCCCCGTACTGCTCGACCGCTGCGTCGAGCTGCTCGCTCCCGCCCTGCAGGCCGACGGAGCGGTGCTCGTCGATGCCACTCTCGGCATGGGCGGTCACTCCGAGGCTCTGCTCGAGCGCTTCCCGAACATCCGTCTGGTCGGTCTCGACCGCGACACCGACGCGCTGCGCATCGCGGGGGAGCGGCTCGCCCGCTTCAAGGATCGGGTCACGCTCGTGCACACCGTGTACGACGAGATCGGACTGCACGCTCAGGGCGCGGCCGGCATCCTCTTCGACCTCGGCGTGTCGTCCCTGCAGCTCGACGAAGCCGACCGCGGCTTCGCCTACTCGAAAGATGCTCCGCTGGACATGCGGATGGATCAGACGAAGGGCGTCACCGCCGCAGAGGTCATCGCGACTTACAGCGAAGGCAACCTCCGTCGCATCTTCGAGCGCTACGGCGAGGAGAAGCTGGCCGGCCGCTATGCGCGATTCATCATCGCCGCACGCGAGAAGCAGCCGATCACCCGTTCGGGAGAGCTCGTCGAGATCCTTCAGGCCGCCACTCCTGCTGCGGCTCAGCGCGCAGGGCACCCCGCGAAGCGCGTGTTCCAGGCGCTGCGCATCGAGGTCAACGCCGAGCTCAACGTGCTCGCCGATGCGATCCCCTCGGCCATGGACGCACTCGCGGTCGGCGGACGCATCGTCGTGATGTCGTACCAGTCGCTCGAGGACCGACTCGTGAAGCAGGCCTTCGCCGCAGGTGCGGCGTCGACCGCTCCGCGCGGTCTGCCCGTCGAGCTGCCGGAGCACGCGCCCCGCTTCAAGATCATCACCAAGGGTGCCGAGCTCGCGGATGACGACGAGCGCGCCAGGAACCCCCGTGCGATTCCGGTGCGACTGCGTGCTGCAGAGAAGCTGCGGGAGACCTCATGAGCCTGAACGCGCTGGCACCCCAGCCCCGCTCTCTGCCTGACGCACCGTCACGTGCGCCGCGTCGTCGCCTCGAGCCCGTCACGGGAACGCCGGCCCGCCGCAAGCCGAAGCTCGCCTATGCGCTCATCGCCGTCGCGGGTGCTCTGGCGATCGGAGCCGTGCAGATCGGCCTGTCGCTCGCGATCACACAAGACTCGTTCACGCTGGCGAGCCTCTCGTCCGAGCAGCACGAGCTGGACCTCCGCACGAATGCGCTGCAGGAGGACCTGACCGGTCTCAGCTCGCCGCAGTCCCTCGCGACGGGAGCCGCTGCGCTCGGCATGGTGGTCGCCGGCTCGCCGGCCTACCTGCGGCTCAGCGACGGTGCCGTCTTCGGCCAGGGGACAGGCGCGGTCGGAGCATCCACCATCGATCCGAACGGCGCAGGCGCGGTGAGCAACGCGCTGCTGAACGACGTGCCGGTGAACGCCTCCACGGAGGATGACGCCACGCCGGACGCCACGCCGGACGGTACTGCAGAGCAATCCGCCGAGGAGTTGCCGCCGGCCATCACCGACGGGCTCCCGAGCCCCAGCACCCGCTAGCCGGATCCACCGACCATCACGACCTGACGGAGAGAGTCCATGACGACACGAGCCACCCGGACGCCCCGGCGACGCACGGTCGTCGCGCTGGCCGTGATCCTGTCGATCCTCGCCGCGTTCGTCGTGCGCCTGGTCGACATCCAGGTGGTCAAGGCCGACGAGCACGTCGCCCAGTCGCTGGAGTTCATCGCACACGGCACCGCCATCCCCGGACAGCGCGGATCCATCGTCGACGCCGACGGCGCGGTGCTCGCCGAGAGCGTCAACGTCTACGACGCGCAGCTGAGCCCCCAGGTGATCCGACTCCTCGAAGAGGACGAGAAGAACCCTCCTGAGCTGCCGTGGGCCGAGGCATCCACCCGCATCGCGGACATCATGGGACTGGATGCCGAGAAGCTCCGCGCCGACGTCGCCGCAGCGCTGGCCGCGAACCCCGACTCCCAGTACCTCCCGCTCGTGAAGGGGCTCAGCACCGAGAAGTACATCGAGCTGCGCGACCTCAAGATCTCGTCGTACCTCACGATGAAGCCGCGCGAGGTGCGGGTCTACCCGAACGGCGCCGTCGCCGGAAACCTCCTCGGCTACCTCAACGGTGCGGGCGATGCGCAGGCCGGCGTCGAGAAGATGGACGAGAAGTGCCTCGCGCCGACCGACGGCGAGGAGTCGTACCGCACCGGCAAGAACGGCGTGGTCATCCCCGGCAGCGAGAGCAAGATCGACGCCGTCGACGGCGGCGCCGTGCAGCTCACGATCAACAGCGACCTGCAGTGGTACATGCAGCAGATGATCGCCGAAGAGGCGCAGACGCAGGGCGCCAAGGGCGGCACGGTCACCGTCGTCGAGGTCGCCACGGGCAAGATCCGAGCGGCCGCGGAGTGGCCGACCATGGACCCCAACGATCTGGACGCCTCGTCGTCCGACACCTGGGGCAGCAAGCTCTTCACCTATCCGTTCGAGCCGGGCTCCACGTTCAAGCCGGTCACAGCCGCGGCCATCATGGAGAACGCCGGAGTCACGATGACGAGCCCCACGGTCGCGGCATCGTCGAAGGAGAAGTTCGACAACGGCGCCGTGATCAACGACGCGTTCGTGCACCCGACCTTCCAGTACACCCTCGCCGGCGCGCTCATCGACTCCTCGAACGTGGCGCTGTCGAAGTTCGGCACCATGGTGAGCCCCGATGTGCGTTATGACTACCTGCAGCGCTTCGGCGTCGGCACCAGGACCGTGGACTTCCCGGACGAGGCGGGCGGCCTGCTGCACCCCACGAGCGAGTGGGACAACCAGTCGCTGTACACGACCACGTTCGGACAGTACTTCACCGTCACCGCCCCGCAGCTCGCCGGCGCTTACCAGGCGATCGCGAACGGCGGAGAGAAGATCGGCCTGTCTCTGATCGAGTCCTGCACGACGCCGGACGGCACGGTCGTCACTCCGGAGGCCGCGGCGCACGACCAGATCATCAAGCCCGAGACCGCCGCCGACCTGACGCGGATGCTCGAGAACGTCGCCGTCCAGGGCGGCAACGCCGAGCGCATCCAGGTTCCCGGCTATCGCGTGACCAGCAAGACCGGTACCGCGCAGATCCCGGACGGCAACGGCGGATACAAGGCGGGCGTGTACTACACGAGCATGGTGGGCTTCGCTCCCGTCGATGACCCGCAGTACGTCGTCGTGGTGACTCTCGACGAGCCGACTAGAGTTACATCGTCTGCTGCTACCGCGTCGGCCTTCCAGAAGGCGATGACCCAGACCATGAAGACCTACCGCGTGATGCCGTCCTCGACTCCGATGGACGCACTGCTTCCCAAGTTCGAATAGACGGCGCCCCGCCGCGCCTGGAGACGTCATGATCGCCCTGTCGCTTGCTGAGATCGCCACCGTCCTCGGGGGTGATCTCCGACTCGCCGGTACCGCGACGGCCGAGACCCTCGTCGACGGCGTGGTCGACACCGATTCGCGCAACATGGCGCCCGGATCCGTTTTCGTCGCGAAGCCGGGGGCCGAGACCGACGGGCACCGCTTCGTCGGCTCCGCACTGGCCGCCGGCGCCGCGCTCGCGATCGTCGAGCATCCGGTCGATGACGAGATCACGCAGATCGTCGTCCCGAGCGCCGTCGGTGCGCTCGCCGATCTCGCGCGAGAGGTCGTGGCGCGCGTGCGTGCCGCGGGACACCTCAAGATCGTCGGCATCACGGGTTCGAACGGCAAGACGACGACCAAGAACTTCCTGGCGCGCATCCTCTCCGGCGAGGGAGAGACGGTCGCGCCCGTCAACTCGTTCAACAACGAGGTGGGCGCTCCGGTGACCATGCTGCGGGTCACGCACGGCACGCGGTTCCTCGTGAGCGAGTTCGGTGCGGACGCGCCGGGCAGCATCGCCCGCCTCGCGGGCCTCGTGGAGCCGGACATCGCCGTGGTGCTGATGGTCGGCATGGCGCATGCCGGAGGATTCGGAGGAATCGAGTCGACGGCGAAGGCCAAGTCCGAGCTCGTCTCCGCCGCCATCCCCTCGGGGACCGCCGTGCTCAACGTCGACGACCCCCGTGTCGCGGCGATGCGCGAGCTCGCGGTGTCCCGCGGCATGCAGGTGGTCGGCTTCGGTCAGAGCGCCGCGGCGGATGTGCGAGCCCATGACCTCGAAGTCACCGCGTCAGGCACCTCCTGTGTGATCGAGGCCGCGGGGGAGCGGCTCCCGCTCCGGCTGCAGGTCCTCGGTGCGCATCACGTCGGCAACGCCCTGGCCGCCATCGCGGCTGCGCGTGTGCTGGGTGTCACGACGGCAGACGCGATCGCTCGTCTCGAGACGGTCGAGATCGCCGAGCGCTGGCGCATGCAGCCGATGGGCAACGAACGGGTGCGCATCATCAACGACGCGTACAACGCGAGCCCGGACTCGATGGCCGCGGCGCTGCGCACCCTCGCGCAGATCACCGGCCCCGACGAGCGGACGGTCGCCGTGCTCGGTGCCATGAGCGAGCTCGGCGAGACGGCGGGTGAGGAGCACGACAGGATCGGTCTGCTCGCCGTACGGTTGAACATCCAGCGGATCGTGGTCATCGGCCCCGAGGCACGCCGCCTCTTCATCTCCGCGATCGGCGAGGGCTCGTGGGACAGCGAGGCCGTGTTCTTCGCAGACCAGGGTTCCGCGTTCGAGTACCTGCGCGGCGAGCTGCGCGACGGCGACCGCGTGCTCGTGAAGTCATCCAATTCCGTGGGGCTCCGGCACCTCGGCGATCGTCTGGGAGAATTGTTCTCGTGAGATCTCTCATCATGGCGGCCGCCATATCGCTCGCCTTCACTCTCTTCCTGACTCCCGTCTTCCTCCGGCTCTTCCGGAAGTGGGGCTGGGGGCAGGTCATCCGCACGCCCGAAGCGATCGAGAACCCGAGCCACGAGGCGAAGCGGGGAACCCCGACGATGGGCGGCGTGATCTTCATCGTCGGAACCATGGTCGGCTACTTCACCGGGACATACGTCGGTGGCGGGACGCCCTCGACATCGGCGCTCCTCGTCATCTGGCTGATGGTCGGATTCGGTGCCGTCGGCTTCATCGACGACTACATGAAGGTGCGCAGTCAGCGCAGCCTCGGGCTCTCGGGCTGGCGCAAGATCATCGGCCAGCTGCTGGTGATCATCCCGTTCGGCATCATCGCCCTGAACTTCCCGAACTCGTACGACCAGACACCGGCATCCGGCTCGATCTCGCTCTTCCGCGACATCCCCTGGCTGAACCTCTTCGCCTTCGCCGCGATCCTCGGCTGGGCTCTGTACCTGCTGTGGATCTCGGTCATCGGCGTGGCGACGTCGAACAGCGTCAACCTCACGGACGGGCTCGACGGCCTCGCTGCGGGAGCCGGAGTCATCGTCGTCGGCGCGTACAGCCTGATCGCCTTCTGGCAGTTCAAGCAGTCCTGCGTCGGCGAAGGCGTCGAATCGGCGGCCATCGGCGGATGCTACGAGGTGCGCGATCCGTTCAGCCTGGCGATCATCGCCGCGTCGTTCGCCGCCAGCCTCATCGGCTTCCTCTGGTGGAACGCCCCCAAGGCCAAGGTCTTCATGGGCGACGTCGGCTCGATGGCGATCGGCGGCGTGATCACCGCCATGGCGATCCTCACCCGCACCGAGCTGCTGCTCTTCGTGATCGCCGGCGTGTTCGTCCTCGCGTCCGGCTCGGTCATCCTGCAGCGTGCCTACTTCAAGGTCACTCGCGGCAAGCGTCTGTTCCTGATGAGCCCCTTCCACCACCATCTCGAGATGCGCGGGTGGTCAGAGGTGACGATCGTCGTGCGGATGTGGATCATCGCAGGACTCCTCGCCGTCTCGGCCGTCGGACTCTTCTACGTCGAATGGCTCACGCGTGTCAGCTGAGTCCAGGCTCGCGACGCTGACCAGCTGGCGCTCCGACTGGTCGGGTCTGCGGGTCGCCGTGCTCGGACTCTCGATGACCGGCTTCTCGGTGGCCGACACGCTCACGGAGCTCGGTGCCGATGTGCTCGTGCTCAGCGAGTCGGCCGAGCAGGAGTATGCCGACCTTCTGCCCGTGATCGGCGCACGCCTCGAGCTGGGTTCGCTCGCCGAGGTGCCCGAGTCGCTCAGCGACTTCGCACCGGAGGTGGTCATCGCCTCTCCCGGCTTCTCTCCCGTGCACCCCGTGATCCGGTGGGCGCAGGAGTCCGGCATCGCGATCTGGGGTGACATCGAGGTCGCCTGGCGCGTGCGAGACAAGGTCACGCGCGCCGACGGCACTCCGGCCGACTGGGTGCTGATCACCGGCACCAACGGCAAGACCACCACGACGCAGCTGACGGCATCCCTCCTCGTCGAGGGCGGGCTGCGTGCGGCCCCGTGCGGAAACATCGGCGTGCCGGTGCTGGATGCCGTGCGCGACCCCGAGGGCTTCGACGCGCTCGTCGTGGAGCTCTCCAGCCACCAGCTCTGGTACCTCGGGCAGTCCAGCGCAGAGGGGCAGCTCTTCCCGCACGCGTCGGTGTGCTTGAACCTCGCGGACGACCACCTCGTATGGCACGGCAGCGCCCAGGCGTATCGCGACGCGAAGGCGATCGTCTATCGCAACACCCGCGTCGCCTGCGTCTACAACAAGGCCGATGAGGCCACCCGGCTCATGGTCGAGGAAGCCGAAGTCGTCGACGGCGCACGCGCCATCGGCTTCGACCTCGGCATCCCCGGGCCTAGCGACCTCGGCGTGGTGGAGGGACTGCTCGTCGATCGGGCGTTCCTCGACGATCGCGCGACCAGCGCTCTGGAGCTGACGACGGTCGCCGACCTGCAGGCCGTCGGCCTCGCCGCGCCGCACATCGTGCAGAACATCCTGGCGGCCAGCGCGCTCGCGCGTTCGCTCGGGGTGGAGCCCGAAGCCATCCACACAGCCCTCCAGTCCTTCCGACTCGACGAGCACCGCATCCAGATCATCGCGCGCCACGCCGGCATCACCTGGGTCGACGATTCCAAGGCGACGAATCCGCACGCCGCTGCCTCATCGCTGCGTGCCTACCCCGGTGCGGTCTGGGTCGTCGGCGGAGATCTGAAGGGCGTCGACATCGCCGATCTGGTCGCATCCGTCGGCTCGACGGCCCGCGCAGCCGTCGTGATCGGTGTCGAGCGCACGTCCGTCGTCGCGGCATTCGAGCGACACGCGCCGGGGGTGCCGGTATTCGAGGTGGATGCTGGCGAGACTGGTCACGTCATGAATCGCGTCGTGGAGATCGCCGCGGGGATCGTCGAGGGCGAGGGCACAGTTCTGCTGGCCCCCGCAGCGGCATCCTTCGACCAGTTCTCCAGCTACGCGGATCGCGGACACCGCTTCGCCGAGGCGGTGCGGGACTGGATAGACCGGGGGAGCGCCGATGACGCAGGTCGCACGCCCCCCTCGGTCTGAGTCCGGCCGCACCACGTCGGGGGGCCTCGCCGCCCGTGTCTCCCTCGGGAGGCGGTTCACGCCGGTCTCGACCGAGTTCCTGATGATCGCGTCGGCGGCCCTGATGCTGACGATCTTCGGACTCGTGATGGTGCTCTCGGCGACGAGTGCGACCGCGGTGTCCAAGGGTGAGAACCCGATGGACGGCGCGCTGCGCCAGGGGATCTTCGCCGTCCTCGGCATCCCGCTGATGTTCCTGATCTCGCGCCTGCCCATCGCGTTCCTCAAGCGCATGGCGTGGCCGGCGCTTTTCGGCTCGATCGCCCTGCAGATGCTCGTCTTCACGCCCCTCGGCATCGAGGACGGCGGTAACCGCAACTGGATCATGATCGCCGGGTTCACGCTGCAGCCGTCGGAGTTCCTGAAACTCGCGCTCGCGCTCTGGGTCGGGTACGTCCTGCTGCGCAAGCAGACGATGCTCGGGACCTGGCACCAGGTGTTCATCCCGGTGGTCCCGGTCGGGGCCCTCGCCATCGGCACGGTCATCGCCGGAAAAGACCTCGGCACCGCGATGGTGCTGGTCATCGTCCTGCTCGGCTGCCTGTTCTTCTCCGGCGTGAAGCTGCGGCTGTTCATCCTGCCGGTGCTGCTCGGCGTCGTGGCGGTCATCGCCCTCGCCGTGACGAGCCCGGACCGCATGCGACGCATCACGGCCACGTGCTCAGACATGTCGGCCTACAGCACCGACTGCTACCAGTCGATCCATGGGATCTGGGGCATGGCCTCCGGCGGCATCTTCGGCGTCGGGCTCGGAAACTCGCAGGAGAAGTACGGCTGGCTGCCCGCCGCCGGCAACGACTTCATCTTCGCGATCGTGGGGGAGGAGCTCGGGCTGATCGGGTGCATCGTCGTCCTCGCGCTCTTCACCCTCTTCACGGTCGGCGCCTTCCACATCATCCGCAAGACGGACGACCCGTTCATCCGCGTCGCGGCCGGTGGCATCACCGTCTGGATCACGGGGCAGGCCGTGTTCAACATCGGCGTCGTCATCGGGCTGTTCCCCGTCATGGGCGTTCCGCTTCCGTTCATGTCGCAGGGCGGCACGGCGCTCCTCGCGGTGCTCATCGCCTGCGGCGTCCTGCTGTCCTTCGCGCGCACTCTCAAGGTCCCGGAAGCACGTGCGGCTGAGCGGACCCCTTCGGCAGGGCGGGGTAGGGTCACACGGTGACCACGTACCTTCTCGCCGGCGGTGGAACCGCCGGTCACGTCAATCCCCTGCTCGCCGTCGCCGACGGACTGCGCGCCCGCGAAGCCGATGCGACCGTCCTGGTGCTGGGCACGGCGGAGGGCCTCGAGTCCCGACTCGTCCCCGCCCGAGGATACGAACTCCTCATCGTCGACAAGGTGCCGTTCCCTCGTCGTCCCAACAGGCAGGCGGCGGCATTCCCCGGCCGTTTCCGTCGAGCGATCGCCCAGGTGCGTGCGCACATCCGCGCGCACGGGGTCGACGTCGTGGTCGGTTTCGGCGGATACGCCTCCGCCCCCGCCTATGTGGCCGCCCGCCGAGAGGGTGTGCCTTTCGTCGTGCACGAGGCCAACGCCAAGCCGGGCCTCGCGAACGTGCTGGGTGCGCGTCGCGCCGCGGCGACCGGAGTCGCCTTCGGCGGCACGAAGCTGCGCGGCGGCGAGGTCGTCGGCATGCCGCTGCGCCGTGAGGTCATCGAGCTCGACCGCGCTGCTGCCCGCGACGAGGCCGCAGAGCACTTCGGGCTCGACGCCTCTCGCCCGGTCCTGCTCGTGTTCGGAGGATCGCTCGGAGCTCAGCGCCTGAACGAGGCCCTCGCCGACTCCTGGGGCGATGTCCTCGCCGCAGGATGGCAGCTGCTGCACGTCACGGGCGAGCGCAGCGACCTCGCTGATCCCGAGGTTCCCGGATATGCGCTGCGCCGCTACGTCGACCGCATGGATCTCGCGTTCGCCCTCGCCGACCTCATCGTCTCGCGCTCCGGGGCGGCGACGGTCAGCGAGATCAGCGCGCTGGGCATCCCGGCGCTGTACGTGCCGTACTCGGTGGGCAACGGCGAGCAGCGGCTCAACGCGGCATCCGCCGTCGCCGCCGGCGCCGCACGTCTGCTCGACGACGCCACCTTCGACGGAGACGCCGTGCGGCGCATCGTGATCCCCGTGCTGAAGGACCCGCAGCGGCTCTCGACGATGGCGGACGCCGCAGGTCAGGTGGGCACGCGCAGCGGCACCGAGAATGTCATCGCGCTCGTCGACCGGGCCCTCGGGCTCGTCTGAGTCCGCCGCAGACACGGCTCAGCGCCGCCGAAACGTCCTCACCGAAAAGTAGACTGAATCCGACATGATCAGACCTGACCTCACCCTCCCGATCCCCGAGTCGATCTCCTCCGCGCACTTCATCGGCATCGGCGGATCCGGCATGAGCGGCCTCGCCAAGATGTTCCTCGACGCGGGGATCCGCGTCTCCGGGAGCGACCGGGCCGACAGCGACAACCTCCGCGCCCTCGCAGCGGCCGGGGCCACGGTGCACGTCGGACACGACGCCGCCCACCTCGGCGATGCCGACACCGTGGTGCACACGGGAGCGATCTGGCCCGAGAACCCCGAGTTCGTGACGGCGAAGGAGCGGGGACTGCACGTCATCCACCGCTCGCAGGCGCTGCACTGGCTGATCGGCTCGCGGCGACTCGTCTCGGTCGCCGGTGCGCACGGCAAAACCACGTCCACCGGCATGATCGTGACGGCGCTCCAGGCGCTCGGTGCCGATCCGAACTTCGTGAACGGCGGCGTGATCGAGCAGCTCGGCGTCTCCAGCGCGACGGGCACCGGTGAGCTCTTCGTGATCGAGGCCGACGAGTCCGACGGCACGTTCCTGCTCTACGACACCGCGGTCGCACTCATCACCAATGTCGACCCCGACCATCTCGACCACTACGGCTCCGACGAGGCCTTCCACGACGCGTTCGTGCGCTTCGCCGACGCCGCCACCGAGGCCGTCGTCATCTCCAGTGACGACGCCGGCGCGCTGCGCGTGGGCGCGGGGCTGTCGCACCCGAACGTCATCACCTTCGGGCAGTCCGAGGATGCCGACGTCCGCGTCACCGACATCGTGGCCGCGGGCCCCGTCTCCGCGACGATCACCCGGGGTGACGAGAGCGTGCGGCTGCAGCTCGCCGTGCCCGGTGTGCACAACGCGATCAACGCGGCGGGAGCGATCACGGTGCTCCTGTCCGTCGGCTTCGGCCTGACGGAGTCCGCGCGCGCCGTCGAGGGCTTCGCCGGCACCGTGCGCCGGCTCGAGCAGCACGGAGTCGAGCGCGGCGTCACGGTCTACGACGACTACTCGCACCACCCGACCGAGGTGCGCGCGGCGCTCGAGGCGATGCGCTCGATCGCCGGCTCCGGCAGGATCATCGCGATCCAGCAGCCCCACACGTACTCGCGCACGCAGCACATGTTCCGCGAGTTCGCCGACGTGCTCGAGACCTACGCCGACCACACGGTCGTGCTCGACGTCTACGGTGCCCGCGAAGACCCGGTGCCCGGTGTCACGGGTGAGCTGGTCAGCGGTGCCTTCCAGGATCCCTCGCACGTGCACTTCGTCGCGGACTGGCAGCAGGCCGCCGACTACACGGCGTCGGTCGCGCGTGAGGGCGACTTCGTCGTGACTCTCGGCTGCGGCAACGTCTACCAGATCATCCCGCAGGTGCTCGAGTCGCTGCGGACCACAGAGGTCTAGGAGATGCGACGTCCGCCTCCGCTTCCCACGCCTCCCGCGGGTCTCGCGGAGGACGAGTCCGCAGCCGGGCGACGGGCGGGCTCTCGTGGTCGCGCACGCGCCGCTACGGGTGAAGGCCGGCGCGACGATGCGGATGTCGTCGATCTCGGGGCCTTCGCAGGAGACGCGGGCGCGGAGGATGCCGAGCGGCCGACGTCGACGCGCGACGTCTGGCGTGCGGCGCGCGCACGGCGCAAGGCCCTTCGCGCCGAGATCCGGCGCTTCACCCAGCGCTCCCGCCGCCGACGGATCATCTGGCTGAGCGCGATCGGCGCTGTCGTGCTCCTCGTGGGGGGAACGACCGTCGCGGCGTACAGTCCGCTGTTCGCGGTCGAGAAGATCACCGTGGTGGGCGCGACGACCCTGGATGCCGCGACGGTCGAAGCCGCGCTGGCCGACCAGATCGGCACCCCGCTCGCCTCGATCGACTCGAGCGAGGTCAAGGCGTCTCTGCTGGCCTTCCCGCTGATCGAGACCTATGCGCTGGAGGCGAAGCCTCCGCACGACCTCACGGTGCGGATCGTCGAGCGCACACCCGTCGGAGTCATCCGCTCGGAGGCGGGGTACACGCTCGTCGACGCCGCGGGGGTCGCTCTCGCGACGACGTCGGATCAGCCCGCCGGACAGCCTCTCCTCGACATCGAGGGCGGCACCGACTCCGCAGCCTTCGAGAGCGCTGGGCTCGTCGTGCGGTCGGTGCCGGCCGATCTGAGGGCGACGCTCACGGGTGTGCGCGCGACGTCGCCGGACGACGTGACGCTCACGTTGAGCTCGGGTCTCACCGTGGTGTGGGGGAGCTCGGAGGACTCGCCGATGAAGAGCGAGGCCCTCTCGAAGACCCTGATCGGGCGTCCGGACGCATCCACGATCGACGTCACTTCGCCCCACGCAGTCGTCGTCGGCTGAGGTTTCGACGGCAAACGGGCGACACGCCCGTGTCGTTGCGTGTGCGCGGGGGCGTGACGCTTACCTTCGAACAAGAGAAACCAATACCGGGAAATACTTTACACCTCTAGTTGAGGTTTAAGGTTCAACCCTCGGGATCTCGCCCAAAGACA
Organism: Microbacterium sp. Leaf159; assembly: GCF_001423615.1. Classification (GTDB taxonomy): domain Bacteria; phylum Actinomycetota; class Actinomycetes; order Actinomycetales; family Microbacteriaceae; genus Microbacterium. The sequence goes on from NZ_LMOU01000001.1 coordinate 75,844, forward strand.
GGCTCGACTATTCGGAGGCCGGCCATGAGCCAGAACCAGAACTACCTCGCCGTGATCAAGGTCGTCGGCGTCGGCGGTGGCGGCGTCAACGCCGTCAATCGCATGATCGACCTCGGTCTCCGCGGAGTCGAGTTCATCGCAGTGAACACCGACGCGCAGGCGCTGCTGATGAGCGACGCCGACGTCAAGCTCGACGTGGGCCGCGAGCTCACTCGCGGACTCGGCGCAGGAGCCGACCCCGAGGTGGGTCGCCGTGCAGCCGAGGACCACGCGGAAGAGATCGAGCAGGCGCTCACGGGCGCCGACATGGTCTTCGTGACCGCGGGAGAGGGAGGCGGAACCGGAACCGGTGGCGCCCCCGTCGTCGCTCGCATCGCGAAGTCGATCGGCGCGCTGACCATCGGTGTCGTCACCAAGCCGTTCTCCTTCGAGGGGCGTCGTCGTCAGAGCCAGGCCGAAGCCGGCGTGGTGAAGCTCAAGGAAGAGGTCGACACGCTCATCGTGGTGCCGAACGACCGCCTCCTCGAGATCAGCGATCGCGGCATCTCGATGATCGAGGCCTTCGCCACGGCCGACCAGGTGCTCCTCGCCGGTGTGCAGGGCATCACAGACCTCATCACGACCCCGGGTCTCATCAACCTCGACTTCGCTGACGTCAAGTCCGTCATGCAGGGCGCGGGTTCCGCGCTCATGGGAATCGGATCCGCCCGCGGAGCCGACCGCGCGATCAAGGCCGCCGAGCTGGCTGTCGAGTCGCCGCTCCTCGAGGCCAGCATCGAGGGTGCTCACGGAGTCCTGCTCTCCATCCAGGGTGGTTCGAACCTCGGGATCTTCGAGATCCACGACGCCGCAGACCTCGTCAAGGAGGCCGCGCACCCCGAGGCGAACATCATCTTCGGTACGGTCATCGACGACACGCTCGGCGATGAGGTGCGTGTCACCGTGATCGCCGCCGGCTTCGACAGCGGCGAGCCCTCACTGCGCCTCGACCCGATGGTCGTCACGCGTCCCGCCGCAGCGAGCACGCTCCCTGAGGTCGCTCTCTCGAACGACGAGGAGAGCAAGCCCGCCTCCGAAGCCGTCGAGGCCGAGAAGGCCCCGCAGCGCGTGACAGCGACGAGCATCGAGCCCGCGTTCGCGGATGACGACATCGACATCCCTGAATTCCTGAAGTGACCCTCGCGCAGGGCCCCGATGAATCGGGTCTGGCTGCGCGGCTCTCGGCGATCGATGAACGCATCGCCGAGGCTGCGCGCCTGGCCGATCGGGATCCGGGTGAGATCACCCGGATCGTCGTGACGAAGTTCCATCCGGCATCGCTCGTGCGCGACCTGCAGGCGCTGGGTGTGCGCGAGGTGGGGGAGAACCGCCAGCAGGAGCTCTCCTCGAAGGTCGGCGAGCTCGACGGCCTCGATGTCCGCTGGCATTTCATCGGACAGGCGCAGACCAACAAGGCCTCGGCGATCCGCCGGAGCGCGGATGCCGTGCATTCGGTCGATCGCGACAGGCTCGCCGACGCCCTGCACAGGGCTGCCGAGGGGGATGATGTCCTCGACGTCCTCGTCCAGGTCAATCTGACGGCCGACGAGGGGCGAGGCGGTGTCGCGCCTGACAGCGCGCGCTCGCTCGCCGAGCACATCCTGACCCTTCCGTCGCTCCGCCTGCGAGGCGTGATGGGCGTGGCTCCTCTCGATGAGGAACCCGCCTCGGCGTTCGCCCGGCTGCGCGCCGTCGCAGACGGCGTGCGAGAGATCGAGCCCGCCGCCGACTGGATCTCTGCAGGCATGACCGGTGACTTCGTCGAAGCCATCGATGCCGGCGCGACACACCTGCGGATCGGCTCCGCAATCACGGGACCCCGCCCCGACCGGGGTTAACCTGTGAACAGACCAGCCCGACACGTTCGAACCGGAGGACACGATGGGTAACCCGCTGAAGAAGACCATGGTGTATCTCGGCCTCGCCGACGAGGAAGAGGCTTACGAGGAGCAGGCTCCGGCCCGCGCCCACCGCGAACGTGATCGCGACCGCGACCGTGACCGGGAAGAGCCCGCTCCGGCGCCCGTCACCCCGCTGCGGCGCCCCGTCGCCGTGCGCCAGCCCGCAGGAGGGGCAGTGAACGAGATCCTCACCGTGCACCCGAAGCAGTATCGCGATGCCCAGCTCATCGCCGAGAGCTTCCGCGAAGGTGTCCCGGTCATCATCAACCTCTCTCAGATGAGCGACGCCGACGCTCGCCGTCTGATCGACTTCGCATCCGGTCTCTCACTCGGCCTGTACGGCCGCATCGAGCGGGTCACCTCGAAGGTGTTCCTGCTCTCGCCGGAGAACATCGCTGTGTCGGGCCACGGGGGAATCGCGCACGCAGACGCTGAGTCCGCGGGCTTCGACCAGTCGTAGACCGTGGGGATCGTCGTCTCCATCGTCGCCAGCATCATCCATCTGGCGCTTCTGCTGTATCTGCTGGTGCTCTTCGCTCGCCTGATCCTGGGCTACATCCCGATGTTCAATCGGGAGTGGCGACCCAAGGGTGCGGGTCTCGTCGCAGCCGAGCTCGTCTACACACTGACCGATCCGCCTGTCCGGTTCTTCCGGCGGATCATCCCACCCCTCAGGATCGGCTCGATCTCGCTTGATTTCGGGTTCTCGATCACGATTCTGATCGTGCTGATCCTCATGAGCATCGTCCGCAACTTCATCTGAGTCCTGCGCGACTTCGACGCCGCGGAGTGTCGCGGCGTCGCGGCTGACAGGCTCGGGGACTATGCTTGGCTCCCAGGTGCGCGCCCCGGGTTCGCGCCACATCACGACCACGCCATTCTCGAAACTGGCAACCGAACTCATCGAAGGAGCCACCATGGCACTTACCCCGGATGACGTCGTCACCAAGCAGTTCCAGCACGTCCGCTTCAAGGACGGCTTCGACCCGGACGAGGTCGACGACTTCCTCGACGAGATCGTCATCGAGTGGCGCAAGGCCCTCGAGGAGAACGTCGAGCTCAAGGCCAAGCTGGCCGCGTTCGAGTCCGGCGATGCGCCGGTCGCTGCTGCGGCTCCCGCAGCCGAGGCGCCCGCTCCCGTCGTCGAAGAGGCGCCCGTCGCCGCACCGGCCGAGCCCGCTCCGTCGGGTTCCGCGACCGCCACCGCCGGCATCATCGAGCTCGCACAGCGCCTGCACGACGAGCACGTCGCCGAGGGTGAGGCCAAGCGCGCTCAGCTCATCGCCGACGCCGAGGGCGAGGTGAACCGCATCCGCACCGAGGCCGAGGCCAAGCAGCGCGAAGAGTCGGCACGTCTCGAGCGCGAGCGCAACACGCTCGAAGCCCGCATCACCGAGCTCCGCAACTTCGAGCGCGACTACCGCTCGCAGCTGCGCGGCTACATCGAGGGTCAGCTCCGCGACCTCGACGAGAAGTCGGCGTCGACGGACTCGACCCCGGTCTCCGCGATCGGACTGTAGGTCGTCCCTTTGCCAGGACGCCCTGCCCTTCGTCGGTCGGCGGCTGGCGCGATCGTTGCGATTCTCGCAGCGATCGTGCTGGCCGCCGATCAGTTTGTGAAGTACCTCACCACCGAGAACCTGCCGCTGCAGGAGCCCGTCCCGGTGCTCGGTGAGTTCCTTCAGCTGTACTACGTGCGCAATCCCGGTGCGGCGTTCTCGCTCGGGTCCGACGTCACGTGGATCTTCACCATCGCGCTGGCGGTCGTCGCCGGTGTGATCGTGTGGAAGGCCTTCGGCCTGCGCTCCCGGCTCTGGGCCGTCGTCCTCGGTTGCCTTCTCGGTGGAGTGCTCGGCAACCTCACGGATCGCCTCTTCCGCGATCCCGGTTTTCCCATGGGGCACGTCGTCGACATGATCTCGATGCCGTGGATGATGCCGGCGATCTTCAACGTCGCGGACATCTTCATCGTCACGGGCATGATCTCCGTGGCGCTGCTCGTCGTCTTCGGGCTGCGTTTCGACGGCACGCGCGAACGCGACCACGCCCCCGTGGAGACGGACGAAGAGGCCGAGGCCGTCGCGATCGCCGAAGAGGCGGATGCTGTGGAGCAGACGGACGCCTCGCAGGCCGACACCACGTCTCCCGATGCGCCAGCCGCCGCGTCGGACGGGCGCTGAGCGTGGAGTTCCGCTCCCTTCCCGTCCCTGAGGGGCTGGAGGGAACGCGCGTCGACGCCGCCTTGGCCAAGATGCTCGGCTTCTCCCGGACCTTCGCCGCGGATGTCGCCGCAGCCGGAGGCGTGCGTCTCGACGGTGTCATGCTCGACAAGTCCGATCGTCTTCGCGGCGGCGGATGGCTCGAAGTGGAGTGGCAGCCGAAAGAGGAGCCGCGGATCATCCCGATCGCGGTACCCGAACTCGGGATCGTCTACGACGATGACGACATCGTCGTGGTCGACAAGCCCACTGGCGTCGCCGCCCACCCGTCTGTCGGCTGGGAGGGCCCCACGGTGGTGGGCGCCCTCGCCGCCGCAGGGTTCCGTGTCGCCACGAGCGGTGCGCCCGAGCGTCAGGGCGTCGTGCATCGCCTCGATGTCGGCACCAGCGGGCTCATGGTCGTCGCCAAGAGCGAGTCGGCCTACACGGCGCTCAAGCGCGCCTTCAAGGAGCGCACGGTCGAGAAGATCTACCACGCGGTCGTGCAGGGGCACCCCGATCCGTTCACGGGCACGATCGACGCACCGATCGGTCGGCACCCGAATCACTCATGGAAGTTCGCGGTCGTCTCCGACGGCAAGCCTTCGGTGACCCATTACGAGACGCTCGAGGCGTTCCCGGGCGCCTCGCTCCTCGAGATCCATCTCGAGACCGGTCGCACGCACCAGATCCGCGTGCACATGGCCGCGCTCCGGCATCCGTGCGTCGGCGACCCTCTCTACGGTGCAGACCCCACGCTGTCGGCGAAGCTCGGACTCACCCGCCAATGGCTGCATGCGCACAAGCTCGCATTCTCACACCCGGCGACGGGGGAGTGGGTGCAGTTCGAGTCGGCATACCCTGCGGACTTCGAGCACGCTCTGGCGGTCCTGCGAGGCGAGTAGCCCCTTCGGCCGGCAGATGGCGAGAACAGCACTCATGGCATGCCCGAAGTCCGCTGAGTGCCTAGGCGATGTCCGTGGGGTGGGCCAGACTGGGCGCATGAGCATCGAGGTGCGACCGGCGACCGAGTTCGACGACGTGGCTGCTCTCGTCGGCCCGAAGAAGCCGACATCGAACGTGTGCTTCTGCCTGAGCTATCGGATCGGCAGTAAAGAGAACAACGAGCTGAGAGGCTCCCAGCGCGCGGATCGGGTTCGTGAGCTCTGCCATCAGGACCCGCCTCCGGGCGTAATCGCCTACCTCGACGACGAACCGGTCGGATGGGCGGCGGTGCACCCGCGCAACGACACGAGCTTCGCGCGGAACAGGCTGATCCCGAAGGTCGACGAGCTCGACGTGTGGTCGCTGTGGTGCATCCGGGTCCGTCCCGGACACCGCAAGCAGGGGATCTCGCATGCGCTGATCGACGGTGCCGTGGCCTATGCGAAGAAGCGCGGCGCCCCGGCGATCGAGGGGTATCCCGTCGACAACCGGGGTGAGAAGGTGAATCTCACCATGGCATACGTCGGGACGCGAGGGTTGTTCGAGGCGGCAGGCTTCACCAAGGCCGCCGACACCGACTCGACTCTCGACGGATTCCCGCGGGTGCTGATGAGGCTCGATCTGACGAGGTCGAAGAAGTCGTCGAAGAAAGAATGAACCGTCCGCTCTTCCTTGGGCAATACATAGTGTGAGCACAGACAGCGAGATCATTCAGCGGTCGCTCGGGCAGCCCCGAGCCTTTGCCGAACTGTTCGATCGGCACGCCAGGACGGTAGGTGGCTACGCCGCCCGCCGACTCGGCCCTGATGCAGGCGAGGACATCCTCAGCGAGACCTTCCTGGTCGCGTTCGCACGGCGCAAGTCGTTCGACACGGCCTGGGACTCAGCGCTTCCCTGGTTGTACGGGATAGCCTCCCGTCTGATCAGGAAGCATCGGGCACGGGAAGCGAAGAACCTCCGGTCGAAAGTGGCGTCCGCGCAGCGCGAGGAACACATCTCCCAGGGAGACCTTGAGACGACGATCGCCCGACTCGATGCGGAGATCTCCACCCGCGAGCTGGGTCCGCGCATCGCGGCGCTCTCGAAGAAGGACCGCGAGACCCTGTTGCTCTACGCCTGGGGAGATCTGACGTACGAAGAGGTCGCCGTCGCCCTCGGCGTTCCCGTCGGCACCGTCCGATCCCGGATGAACCGCGTACGGACGCGGTTGGACCCGGCGAGAGCGATCACCAGAGAACGAGTCGTGAATGATGAGAAGGGAGCGGTCGATGGACGTTTTCGAGCGCGTGCGTGACGTGAATGCAGGTCTCACCCTGACAGAGGACCGGGTGAGCGCTGCCCGCCTGCGCCTCCTTCAGGGGATCGACGACAGCCGGAACGCGGAGCGCAAACGCCTCGCCAGGAGGCCGATGTTCGTGATCGCCGGAGCGGTGACCGGGGTGGCCGCCGTGACCGCAGGAGTCGTAGTGGTCGGCCAGATGACCGCTCCGTCGCCTCAGGTCGAAGCGATTCCGACGTTCGCGCCGACCCCGCCGCCGTCGCCGTCCACGGGCGATCCCTTCGAACGCGCGACGGTGGCGAGCGTGCTCGAATCGGCCGCAGGTGCGACGGTCGCCGGCGGGGCGCTGGAGGCGGCGCCCGGCCAGTATCTTCGTGTGGAGCATCAGACCACTCAGCTGGTTCTCTACCAGCCGACCGACCAGTACACGAAGTGGGACGCAACTCGCGCGTCCGCAACCGCCGCGTGGACCGCTTCCGGAACCTACTTCACGTACATCCCGGGTGATCGGTCTCAGGAGTGGGTCACGCTCTTCGAGCCGAAGACCACCATCGGTCAGACCTTCGGAGCAGGGGCGGACGCTCTTGCGACCGAGTGGCTCGGCACCACTCTGCAGGAGCAGATCATCGACCGGCATGCGGGTGGTATCGACGACGGATCCGACCCGCAGACCGGGTCGGATGCCTATTATGCGCAGATCCCTCGCGACCCGCAGCAGCTGCTCGACTGGTACCGCACTTTCATGATCGGAGACGTGCTGGACGAGGACAGTCAGATCGCATCGATGATCATCCAGGAGCTGCAGCGGAATGCGGCTCCGGCCGATCTGCGAGCTGCGATGCTCCTCGCACTCCGGGCGATGCCCAACGGGAAGATCGTGAGCGTCGACGGTTCCCTGGTGACCTTGGAGTTCTCCTTCACGTGGACCTCGGACCGGTTCGATAGCTGGACGGATACCCTCACGGTCGACACGTCCTCGGGGTTCGTCTCGGCGAGCTCGAGGACGCTGGGTTCCGAAGGGACGCTGGTGCCGGCCGCAGTACCGAACTTCTCGGTCGTGACGTCGATCTCGATCGTCGACGACGCTCCGTGACGGGATGGCCGAAGCCCCGACACCGGTCTCGATGTCGGGGCGCCGCCGTAGAATCGAAGGCATGGCATCCGACTCCTTCGTCCACCTGCACGTGCACAGCGAGTACTCGATGCTCGACGGGGCGGCGAAGATCGCGGCGATGACCCAGGCCGCTGCGGATTACGACATGCCGGCCATTGCGGTGACCGATCACGGCAACACCTTCGCGGCCTTCGAGTTCTACAAGGCGGCCAATGCCGCGGGCGTCAAGCCGATCATCGGACTCGAGGCTTACGTCACCCCCGGCACGCACCGCAGCGACAAGACGCGCGTGCAGTGGGGGTCTCCCGATCAGAAGAGCGACGACGTGTCGGGTTCCGGCGCGTACACCCACATGACGATGTGGAGTGAGAGCACGCAGGGCATGCACAACCTGTTCCGGCTCAGCTCGCTGTCGAGCATGGAGGGCTACTACTTCAAACCCCGCATGGATCGGGAGCTCCTCCAGACCTACGGCAAGGGACTGATCGCCACGACCGGATGCCCGTCGGGCGAGATCCAGACCAGGCTGCGACTCGGCCAGTACGACGCGGCTCGTGCGGCGGCGGCGGAGTTCCAGGATCTGTTCGGCAAGGAGAACTACTTCGCCGAGATCATGGATCACGGCCTCTCGATCGAGCGCCGGGTCATGACCGATCTGATCCGTCTCTCCAAAGACCTCAGCATCCCGCTCGTCGGCACCAACGACTCCCACTACACCCACCAGCACGAGGCCGATGCGCACGCGGCGCTGCTGTGCGTGCAGTCCGGCTCGACGCTCGACGACCCGAACCGCTTCAAGTTCGACGGCGACGGGTACTACATCAAGACGGCCGCCGAGATGCGTCAGCTGTTCCGCGACCACCCCGAGGCGTGCGACAACACGCTGCTCATCGCAGAGCGCTGCGAGGTCGAGTTCAACACCGCGGCGAACTACATGCCGCGTTTCCCCGTGCCGGACGGCGAGACGGAGGACAGCTGGCTCATCAAGGAGGTCGAAGCGGGCCTCCATTACCGGTACCCGAGCGGCATCCCCGACAAGGTGCGCAAGCAGGCCGTATACGAGACCGACATCATCCTGCAGATGGGCTTCCCGGGCTACTTCCTCGTCGTCGCCGACTTCATCAACTGGGCCAAGGACAACGGCATTCGCGTCGGTCCCGGTCGTGGTTCCGGTGCCGGATCGATGGTCGCCTACGCCATGAAGATCACCGACCTCGATCCCCTCGAGCACGGTCTGATCTTCGAGCGGTTCCTCAACCCCGACCGCGTCTCGATGCCCGACTTCGACGTCGACTTCGATGACCGTCGCCGCGGCGAGGTCATCGACTATGTGACCAAGAAGTACGGCTCCGAGCGCGTCGCGCAGATCGTCACCTACGGCACGATCAAGTCGAAGCAGGCGCTGAAGGATGCCGGGCGAGTGCTCGGGTTCCCGTTCAGCATGGGCGAGCGCCTGACCAAGGCCATGCCGCCGCCCGTCATGGGCAAGGACATGCCCCTCGACGGCATGTTCGACTCCGCGCACCCCCGCTACAAAGAGGCGAGCGAATTCCGTGCGCTGATCGACACCGACCCCGAGGCGAAGACGGTGTTCGATCGCGCCCTCGGTCTCGAGGGACTGAAGCGCCAGTGGGGCGTCCACGCCGCCGGTGTGATCATGTCGTCCGAGCCGCTGCTCGACATCATCCCGATCATGCGTCGCGAGCAGGACGGCCAGATCGTCACGCAGTTCGACTACCCGTCGTGCGAGTCTCTCGGCCTGATCAAGATGGACTTCCTGGGGTTGCGCAACCTCACGATCATCTCGGACGCGCTCGACAACATCCGCACCAACAGGGGAGAGGAGCTCGACCTCGAGCACCTCGAGCTCGACGACCGCGGAGCCTACGATCTGCTCGGCAGGGGTGAGTCGCTCGGCGTCTTCCAGCTCGACGGCGGGCCCATGCGCGCGCTCATGCGTCTGATGCGCCCAGACAACTTCGGCGACATCTCGGCCCTGATCGCGCTGTACCGTCCAGGGCCCATGGGGGCGAACTCCCACACGAACTACGCGCTGCGAAAGAACGGCCAGCAGCCCATCACGCCGATCCATCCGGAGTTCACCGAATCGCTCGCCGACATCCTCGACGAGTCCTACGGCCTGATCATCTATCAGGAGCAGGTCATGGCCATCGCCCAGCGCGTGGCCGGATTCTCACTCGGTCAGGCCGACATCCTCCGCCGAGCGATGGGCAAGAAGAAGAAGTCCGAGCTGGACAAGCAGTTCGAGGGCTTCCAGGCCGGTATGCACGCGAACGGCTACTCCGACGGGGCCGTCAACGCCATCTGGGAGATCCTGCTCCCGTTCTCCGACTACGCCTTCAACAAAGCCCACTCGGCCGCCTACGGCGTCGTGTCGTACTGGACCGCCTACCTCAAGGCCCACTATCCCGCCGAGTACATGGCTGCACTGCTCACCAGCGTCGGCGACTCGAAAGACAAGATGGCGCTGTATCTGAACGAGTGCCGCCGGATGGGCATCAAGGTGCTCCCGCCGGACGTCTCCGAATCCATCAACTACTTCGCCGCCGTCGGCGACGACATCCGATTCGGGCTCGGTGCCGTGCGCAACGTCGGCAGCAACGTCGTCGAGGGCATCGTGAAGTCGCGGAAGGATGAGCGCTTCACCTCTTTCCACCACTTCCTCGACAAGGTGCCGCTGCACGTCTCGAACAAGCGCACCGTGGAGTCGCTGATCAAGGCAGGCGCCTTCGACTCGATGGGCGACTCCCGCCGGGCACTGCTGGAGATCCACGAAGACGCCGTAGAGGCCGCCGTGGATCGCAAGCGGAACGAAGCGCAGGGCGCGATCGGCTTCGACTTCGACAGCCTGTACGAGGGCACGGACGAGGTGGCCCCGGCCAAGGTTCCCGCGCGGCCGGAGTGGACCAAGAAGGACAAGCTCGCCTTCGAGCGCGAGATGCTCGGCCTGTACGTCTCCGACCATCCTCTCGCAGGGCTCGAAGTGCCTCTCGCGAAGCACGCGTCGATCTCGATCCACAACCTCATCAACTCCGAGGAGATGCAGGACGGCGAACAGGTCACGGTCGCCGGGCTCGTCACCAGCGTCCAGCACCGCGTGGCGAAGGCGAGCGGCAACCCTTACGGCATGATCACCGTCGAGGACTTCAACGGCGAGGTGACGGTCATGTTCATGGGAAAGACCTACACCGAGTTCCAGCACATCCTCCAGCAGGACTCGATCCTGGCCGTCCGCGGACGTGTCTCGAAGCGCGACGACGGGCTCAACCTCCACGCGCAATCGGCATTCGCACCCGACGTCGGCTCCTTCGATGCGGCAGGACCGCTCGCACTCGTGCTGGCTGAGCAGAGAGCGACCGAGAGGGTGATGAACGAGCTCGCCGAGGTCCTGCGCCGACACAACGGAGACACCGAGGTCGTTCTGCGCGTGCACCGTGGCGGCACGGCGAAGGTGTTCGACGTGCCGATGCCCGTGAAGGTCTCCGCCGACCTGTTCGGCGATCTCAAGTCCCTCCTCGGGCCGAGCTGTCTCGGCTGACCAGCTGCCATACACGAGTCGCCCGATGACGTCCTCCCGGATGCACCGGGTAGTATCAGGACGCGTTCGGGTGCAGGGCGTCAGAAGCTCTGCACCGTGGCGAAAGGACCACCCCCATGAGCACGGAATCCCCCTTCCTGAACAGTGACGGCTCGGATGCAGACGGTGCAGCCGCGGCTTCAGAGTCCACGGTCGACGAGGTCTTCTCCGACGACGACGGTGTCCTCTACGACGACGAGGTGACGCCGGAGTTCGGCATCCTCGGGTTCACCCTGCGTGAGCTCCTGATCGTCGGCGTGTGGCTCGTCGCATTCATCTCCTCGTTCTTCCCGCACGCCGTCGACGCCTCGATCTGGAGCACCGGCATCCAGTGGATCCTTCCGATCGGGGTGCCCACGGTCGCGGTCTTCCTGCTGATCCTGCGCAGGTTCTCACCGGACGGCATCCGCCGGGTCGGATCCCTCGGGATCGACCAGTTCGCCTCCGTCGCCTTCTCCGTCGCAGCCGTCTTCTGGATCGGAGCGCTGTGGAACGCGGTCGCCTTCGCGATCGAGTTCGGCATCTTCGCGCTCTCCTGGAGCGGCATCGTCCAGCTCATCGCGTCGCTCGCGCTCGTCACCCTCACCGTGTTCGCACCGCTGGTCCCCGGACTCAGGGAAGACTTCCACGGCCGGCTCGTCACGCTCGCACACCGCAACGCGAACCCGGTGCGCCCCGTCATCCCGCGTCCGCGGCCCGAGCCGGCGCCGGCGGCGGACGTGGATTCCGAGGAGAGCTCGGAATCCGCCGACGACTCCGCGCCGGGTGTGTCCCTCACCGCGGCGGATTATGCGCCCGACGCGACCGAGCAGTACGCGTCTGACACGAACGCTCAGTATGCGTCCGACACGACTGCGCAGTACGCGCCCGACACGACTACGCAGTACGGGGCTGACGCGACCGTCCCGCACGAGCCCGCGGCTCACACCACGCAGGCGTTCCCCGCCGGTGGACTCGACGTCGAGCTGTCCGGGAACCAGGCGACCGACGAGGTCGCCCGCCTCGACCTGGCCGAACAGGTGCCGCTCGCCGCGCATGCATCCGGCGGCGGGACGGGCACAGAGCAGGCGACGTCCGATGAGGACTACGCCCCTGCCTACTTTCGAAGCAGCCGGGGCCAGGAGCCCGAGATCGTGTCGGACACCGGAAGCATCGAATCGCTTCTGGGTGCGACGGCTCAGGACGTCTCGTCTGCCGAGACCGCCGCGTTCCCCGCCGTGGAGCATCACACCGACGTCCCCGCGAACGACGCATACGCCACCGCCCCCGCCGCGCAGCCGTTCTGGGTGCTCGCTCCGACCGAGCGCGACGTGCACGACGAGCGAGGCGAGGCGATCTTCCAGATCGGTCCGAACGCCTGGGCTCTCGTCATCGAGGACCGCGGCGGCGCCTACGTCGTGCGACACGACGACGGTCGCATCGGCTACCTGCACGACATCGTAGACATCACGAAGGGCTGATCTTGCGCACGATCGATCTGCGGGGGCGCGAGCTCTCGCCGGCTGACATGCTCGCGGCCGTGCCGCGAGCCACGCAGGCACGCGCCGAGGCACTCGACACCGCGGCGCGGATCGTCGAGGACGTGCATGCGCGCGGCGAAGAGGCGCTCCGGGAGCAGGCCGGCAGATTCGACCGCGTCTCCGGCCACGAACTCCGAGTGCCGGCCCAGCACATCGCCGATGCCCTCGAGGTCCTGGCACCGGAGGTCCGTGCTGCGCTCGAGGAGGCGATCCGTCGGGTGCGCATCGCCTCGGCCGCCCAGGTGCCCGCCCCCCAGGTCACCGAGATCGGCGCCGGTGCCACCATCACCCAGCGCTGGCAGCCGGTGCACCGCGCGGGCGTCTACATCCCCGGAGGCAAGGCGGTGTATCCGTCGAGCGTCATCATGAACGTCGTCCCGGCACAGGTGGCCGGAGTCGAGCAGATCGCGCTCGCATCCCCTCCGCAGGCGGACCAGGCCGGACGCGTCCACCCGACGATCCTCGCAGCGGCCGGGCTCCTCGGCATCACGGAGGTCTATGCGATGGGCGGGGCGGGGGCAATCGGGGCGTTCGCACACGGTGTCGCCGGCATCGGCCTCGATCCGGTCGATGTGCTGTCGGGGCCGGGAAACAACTACGTCGCGTCGGCGAAGAGGGCTGTGGCCGGCGTCGTCGGCACGGATTCCGAGGCCGGGGCCACCGAGATCCTCGTCGTCGCGGACTCGGCCGCAGACCCGCGACTGATTGCCGCCGACCTCGTGAGCCAGGCAGAGCACGACGAGCAGGCGTCGGCGGTCCTCGTGACCGATTCTGAGGAGCTCGCGGACCGCGTGGTGTCCGAGGTCGCCCGGCAGGCCGCCTCGACGCGCCACGCCACCCGCGTGGCTGCAGCGCTCGACGGCCCGCAGTCCGCGATCGTTCTCGTCGACGACCGCGCGATGGCCACCGCGTTCAGCAACGCCTACGCGCCGGAGCACCTGGAGCTGCACCTCGAGGATGCCGAGGCCGCGGCAGAGTCGTTCACCAGCGCCGGTGCCGTCTTCGTGGGAGACCAGACGCCCGTCAGCCTCGGGGACTACATGGCGGGCAGCAACCATGTCCTCCCCACCGGGGGACAGGCGCGCTATGCACCCGGCCTCGGCGCCTACACGTTCCTCCGCCCGCAGCAGGTCATCTCGTACGATCGCGCAGCCCTCGCCGAAGTCCGTGCCGGAGTCGTCGCACTCGCCAACACCGAGGTGCTTCCCGCGCACGGTGAGGCGATCGAGGCTCGTTTCACGGCGTAGGATCGGTCAGATGCACTGCCCCTTCTGCCGTCACTCGGACTCTCGGGTCATCGACTCCCGCACCAGCGACGACGGTCTGTCGATCCGCAGGCGACGGCAGTGCCCCGAGTGCGGCGGTCGATTCACGACGACCGAGACGGCGAGCCTCAACGTCATCAAGCGGTCGGGCGTCATGGAGCCGTTCAGCCGCGAGAAGGTCATCTCCGGTGTGCGCAAGGCCTGTCAGGGCCGACCAGTGACCGAGGCCGACCTGGCCATCCTCGCCCAGCGGGTGGAGGAAGCAGTGCGACAGACCGGTGTCTCGCAGCTCGACACGAACGAGATCGGGCTCGCGATCCTCGGTCCGCTCCGCGATCTCGACGAGGTCGCCTACCTGCGGTTCGCGAGCGTCTATCAGGCGTTCGACTCGCTCGAGGACTTCGAGAGCGCGATCACCGATCTCCGCGCCGACCACGTGAAGCCGGAGCCCGTCGACCGGTAATCTGGCAGGGATGTATCCGCTGCTCTTTCGCGCTGTCCTGTCGCGCTTCGACCCCGAGTTCGCCCACCACGCCGGGATGGCGGTGATTCGCGTACTCGGTGTGCCCCCGTTCTCCTGGGCGACACGCGCGCTCACGAAGCCCGACCCGTCGCTGCGCGTCGAGGCGCTCGGCCTGACCTTCTCGTCGCCGTTCGGTATCGCCGCGGGCTTCGACAAGAACGCGATCGGTGTGCGCGGGCTCGCAGCGCTCGGCTTCGGTCACGTCGAGGTCGGCACCGTGACGGCGATCCCGCAGGAGGGCAACCCCAAGCCTCGGCTCTTCCGGCTCGTCGCCGACCGTGCCGTCATCAACCGCATGGGCTTCAACAACGAGGGTGCGGATGCTGCCGCGCGGCGACTCGCGAAGTTGCGCAGAGGAGCCCCTGACACGGTGATCGGCGTCAACATCGGCAAGAGCCGGGTCGTCGACGTCGAAGACGCGACAGCCGACTACGTCGCGTCCGCGACCAGGCTCGCACCGCTCGCCGACTACCTGGCGGTCAACGTGTCGTCGCCCAACACGCCCGGCCTTCGAGGCCTGCAGGCCGTCGAGACCCTGGCACCGCTGTTGAGGGCCGTGCGCGCGGCATCGGGATCCACGCCGCTGCTCGTCAAGATCGCACCCGACCTCCCGGACGACGAGATCACGGCGATCGCGAAGCTCGCCGTCGACGAGGGACTCGCGGGGATCATCGCGCACAACACGACGATCAGCCGCGAAGGCCTCACCACGGACGTGGCGACCGTCGAGGCGGCGGGGGCCGGCGGCCTCTCCGGTGCGCCCCTCAAGGAGCGTTCGCTGCAGGTCCTGCGACTCGTCCGTACCGCTGTCCCCGAGGACTTCTGTGTGATCGCCGTCGGGGGAGTGGAGACCCCTGCGGACGTGCAGGAGCGACTCGCCGCCGGGGCGACCCTCGTGCAGGGATACACGGCCTTCCTGTACCGCGGCCCGTTCTGGGGGCGCGAGCTCAACAGGGGACTCGTGCGCGGCTGAAACCGCCGAGAACGCAGAAGAGGCGTCTCGTGCTCGTGAGAGCAGGAGACGCCTCTTGCGCGTGACGGGTGTCAGGCGGGGTAGTCGCCGCGCTTGACCTGAGCCTTCGGCAGGCGCATGAAGCGCATCTGCAGCGACCGCATGGCGGCGTACCAGCCGAGGCCGCGCTCCATGCGCTCCTGGCCGAACTTCGCTGCGATCTTGCGCTTGACGCGGAAGCCGAGCAGGACCATGCCGCCGATCGCGAGGATCAGGTAGGCCATCATGACCAGGTAGGCCCAGCCGGCGATGGCGAAACCGCCGATCGCGAGGTTTGCGGGGAGCAGCGAGATGAGGATCACGAGCACCATCACGCCCATCACGAACTCCGCGGGGTGCCATCCGGCGTCCACGTAGTCTCGCACCCAGCGGCGCTGCGGGCCCTTGTCACGGGCGGGGAGGAACTTCTCCTCACCGGCGGCGAGACCTGCCTGCGCGCGGTTGCGCCGCTCGTTCAGCTCGGCGCGGGCTGCGGCCTTGGCCTCCTTGGTGTTCGCGACGAGAGGGCGTCTGCGTGCGGCTTCCTGCTCGGCCCGGGTCGGCGTCGGGCGTCCCTTGCCCGAGCCTGGCGTCTCGGAGGCGTCGTCGTTCGTCGGAGGGGAGACAGGGGAAGTGGCCACGAGGTTCCTCGGTTCGGTGAAGGTGGATCACCTTAAGATTACTCGCATGACATCTCCTGCCCAGCCCGGTGACCAGAATCTGTCCAGCGAGCGCGAACCTGCGGTCCTCGAAGCGGCATCGACAGGCTTCCCTGCGGCGCTGAGCGACCTCGGTCGGCTCGTGCGCATCCCCGGCATGGCCTGGCCGGCTTTCGACCAGACGCAGTTGGAGCGCAGCTCTGAGGCCGTCGCCGCTCTGGCGACCGACACCGGAATCTTCGACGAGGTCCGCATCCTCCGGGCGGCGATCCCCGGAACCGACGAGCACGGGCAGCCGGCGGTGCTCGCCACACGTGCCGCGCGCAACGGCAAGCCCACCATCCTGCTCTACGCGCACCACGACGTGCAGCCTCCGGGTGACGACGCGCTGTGGGAGACACCGCCGTTCGAGCCGACCGTTCGCGGCGGACGCCTGTACGGGCGCGGAGCGGCAGACGACAAGGCCGGCATCATGGCGCACATCGCCTCGATCCGCGCGGTCGCCGAGGTGATCGGCGACGATCTCGAACTGGGAATCGCGATGTTCATCGAGGGCGAGGAGGAGTACGGATCGCGCTCGTTCGCCCAGTTCCTCGCGGACAACAAGGAGGCGCTGCGCGCAGACGCCATCGTGGTCGCCGACTCCGGCAACTGGGACTCGGTCACGCCGGGGCTGACGGTGTCTCTGCGTGGGAACGCGCGATTCACTGTGCGGGTGCGCACTCTCGACCACGCATCCCACTCGGGGATGTTCGGCGGAGCGGTGCCCGACGCGATGATGGCGACGGTCAAGATGCTCTCCACCCTGTGGAACGACGACGGCTCGGTCGCGGTCGAGGGGATGACGGAGCGGGATGCTCCCACGCCCGAGTACGGCGAGGAGACCCTCCGCGATGAGGCAGGACTCCTCCCCGGTACCTCGCCGATCGGGGACGGCACGATCCTCAGCCGGATCTGGAACAAGCCGGCCGTCACCGTCATCGGCATCGACGCGACGAGCGTCGAGGCGGCGTCCAACACGCTGCTTCCCGAGGTCACGGTCGTCGTGAGCGCCCGCGTGGCCCCCGGCCAGTCCGGGGAGGAGGCGTACGCCGCCCTCGAGGCGCACCTGCGCGCGCACGCGCCTTTCGGCGCAGAGCTGTCGTTCTCCGATGTCGACCTGGGCAACGGATTCCTGGTGGACACGAGCGGCTGGGCCGTCGCACTCACGCGCGACGCGATGCGCGACGGCTACGGCGTCGCACCGATCGATCTCGGTGTCGGCGGATCCATCCCCTTCATCGCCGATCTGGTGCGGGAGTTCCCTGCCGCGCAGATCCTGGTCACCGGCGTGGAGGACCCGCACTCCAGGGCGCACAGCCCCAACGAATCCTTGCACCTCGACACCTTCCGCCACGCGGTCGCCACCGAGGCCCTTCTCCTCTCCCGCATGAACGACATCATCATCTGAGCCCGTTCCGCCCGCCGGAGGGTAAAATCGAGTCACCAGCCGTGCGAGCGCGGCCCGTCACAAGGAGCGACATGAGCGACACCACACTGACTGCAGCAGAGACCACCCAGGCACACGGCGTGAAGCTGACCGACGCCGCGGCCACGAAGGTCAAGAACCTCCTCGAGCAGGAAGGCCGTGACGACCTGCGTCTGCGCGTCGCCGTCCAGCCCGGTGGATGCTCGGGCCTGATCTACCAGCTCTACTTCGACGAGCGCTACCTCGAGGGCGACGAGACCGTCGACTTCGACGGCGTAGAGGTCATCATCGACAACATGAGCGTCCCGTATCTCGACGGCGCATCCATCGACTTCAAGGACACGATCTCGGAGCAGGGCTTCACGATCGACAACCCCAACGCCGCGGGCAGCTGCGCCTGTGGAGACAGCTTCCACTGATCCGAACCCCTCCGCCAACCTGCGTGGTTGGCATGAATCAGGTGTGAGGTTGCCCTAGACTTGGGTGTGCCCTGTCCGCAATCTGAAAGGTGCATCGTGCCCTCGAAACGCCGCCTTCGTTGGGCCGCTCTTCCTCTGGGAGTAGTGGCAGCCGTGGCCCTGGCGGGATGTACTGCCACTGAGCTGAACGGTTACCTCCCGGGCTTCGTGGAGGGTGAGCCTGCGGCCACCAACCAGACCGAGCGCGTGTCCTCGCTCTGGGTGAACTCCTGGATCGTCCTCCTCGCCGTCGGCGTGATCACCTGGGGCCTGATGGCCTGGGCCGCGATCGCATACCGTCGCCGCAAGGGACAGACCGGCCTGCCGGTGCAGATGCGCTACAACATGCCGATCGAGATCTTCTACACGATCGTGCCGCTCATCCTGGTGCTGGGAATGTTCTTCTTCACCGCTCGCGACCAGAGCGCGATCGAGGCGAAGTGGGATGACCCCGACGTCGAGATCACCGCGATCGCCAAGCAGTGGGCGTGGGACTTCCAGTACGACGGCGAAGAAGAGGACAACTCCGACGCCGTCTGGACCATGGGCATCCAGGCTCAGCCCGACGCCGCCGGCAACATCGACCAGGCGCAGCTTCCGACCCTGGTGCTGCCGGTGGACCAGAAGGTCACCATCAACCTGCAGTCGCGCGATGTCATCCACTCGTTCTGGATCATCGACTTCCTCTACAAGAAGGACATGTACATCGGGAAGGACAATTCCTGGTCCTTCATCCCGACGCGCGTCGGCGAGTACGCCGGCAAGTGCGCCGAGCTGTGTGGTGAGTACCACTCGATGATGCTGTTCAACGTCAAGGTCGTCGAACAGGACGAGTACGACGCCTACCTCCAGTCGCTCGAGGAGGAAGGCAACACCGGCGACATCACGGATGCGTACGACCGTCTGTCGAACTTCCCGGGCACCACCGCAACGACCGACTCCGAGGAAGGAGAGGAGTAAGCCATGTCGACAACTGAAGCCCCCCGCACCGACGAGGCCCCCCGCTCCCGACCCACGACTCTGCCCGCACGCCAGGCCGCTCTCATGAGCTCCTCGCGCGTCGAGCAGAAGGGCAACATCGTCGTCAAGTGGATCACCTCCACCGACCACAAGACGATCGGGTACATGTACCTCATCGCCTCGGTGCTGTTCTTCCTCCTCGGTGGCGTGATGGCCCTCGTCATCCGTGCAGAGCTGTTCGCGCCCGGGATGCAGATCATCCCGACGAAGGAGCAGTACAACCAGCTCTTCACGATGCACGGCACGATCATGCTGCTGATGTTCGCGACGCCGCTCTTCGCCGGCTTCGCGAACGCGATCCTGCCGCTGCAGCTCGGAGCGCCCGACGTCGCGTTCCCGCGTCTGAACGCCTTCGCGTTCTGGCTCTTCCTCTTCGGTTCCACGATCGCCGTGGCCGGCTTCCTCACGCCTCAGGGCGCCGCGTCGTTCGGATGGTTCGCCTATCAGCCCCTCGCGAGCGCCTCGTTCTCGCCGGGTGTGGGCGGAAACCTGTGGATGGTCGGCCTCGGCATCTCGGGCTTCGGAACCATTCTCGGAGCGGTGAACTTCATCACCACGGTGATCACGATGCGTGCCCCCGGTATGACGATGTGGCGTATGCCGATCTTCTCGTGGAACACGCTCATCACGAGCCTCCTGATCCTGATGGCCTTCCCGGTGCTCGCAGCTGCGATCTTCGCCGCGGCAGCAGACCGCATCCTCGGCGCGCACATCTACGACCCGGCCAACGGCGGCGTCCTGCTCTGGCAGCACCTGTTCTGGTTCTTCGGTCACCCCGAGGTCTACATCATCGCCCTGCCGTTCTTCGGCATCGTGTCGGAGATCTTCCCGGTGTTCAGCCGCAAGCCGATCTTCGGATACAAGACCCTGGTCTACGCGACGATCGCCATCGCGGCGCTCTCGGTCGCGGTGTGGGCCCACCACATGTACGTCACGGGTTCCGTGCTCCTGCCGTTCTTCGCCCTGATGACCATGCTCATCGCGGTGCCGACGGGTGTGAAGATCTTCAACTGGATCGGAACGCTCTGGCGAGGATCCGTGACGTTCGAGACGCCGATGGTGTTCGCACTCGGCTTCCTCGTGTCGTTCGTCTTCGGTGGTCTGACCGGCGTCATCCTCGCGGCTCCGCCGCTGGACTTCGCGCTGTCCGACTCCTACTTCGTGGTCGCTCACTTCCACTACGTGGTCTTCGGCACGGTCGTGTTCGCGATGTTCGCCGGCTTCTACTTCTGGTGGCCGAAGTGGACCGGACGCATGCTCAACGAGCGCCTCGGCTACGTGCACTTCTGGATGCTGTTCATCGGCTTCCACATGACGTTCCTCATCCAGCACTGGCTGGGCGTCGACGGCATGGTCCGTCGCTACGCGGACTACTCGGCGGCAGACGGTTGGACCTGGCAGAACCAGGTGTCGACGATCGGTGCGATCATCCTCGGTGCGTCGATGCTGCCGTTCTTCCTGAACGTCTGGATCACGGCGCGCAAGGCACCCAAGGTCACGGTCAACGACCCGTGGGGCTACGGTGCGTCGCTCGAGTGGGCGACGTCGTGCCCGCCGCCGCGTCACAACTTCACGTCGATCCCGCGCATCCGCAGCGAGCGTCCTGCATTCGACCTGAACCACCCCGAGGCGGCGGAGTTCACGCCTGCCGCCCCCGGCGAGCGAGAGGGCCACTGAGCCATGCGCGACAACGTCATTCTCTGGTGGATCCTGACCGCGTTCTTCGCACTGGTCGGCGTCGTCTACACCGGCTGGCACATCCTGGCGACTCCGTCGGAGAACTTCGCCGAGCGGATCGAATGGGTCGGCACCGTGGCGCTGTTCTTCGCAGCCTTCATGGGCGCGCTGATCGCGTTCTACCTCGATCGCACGCACAAGGCGCAGAACGGTGAGCTGCCGGAAGACATCCTGACCAGCGACATCGACGACGGTGACCCCGAGCTCGGCGAGTTCAGCCCGTGGTCCTGGTGGCCGCTGGTTCTGGCCGCGTCTGCTGCGGTGTTCGTGGTCGGACTCGCGGTCGGTCACTTCCTGCTCCCGATCGGCCTCGCGATCTTCGTGGTCGCGATCGTCGGCTGGGTGTACGAGTACTACCGCGGCAACTTCGCCCGCTGAGCGTCATGAAGAAGGCCCCTGGGATCCGTCCCAGGGGCCTTCTTCGTCGTATCCCGCGCACGCCGTCCCGCAGGTCGTGGGCCCGGGCGAGGTCTAGGCGTTCGTGCGCACCCGCGCCACACCGGTGAGCGGATCGACCGGGCGGTGGTGCACGCCGTCCGCGTCCTCCACCGGATAGCCCTCGCGAACCCAGTACTCGAAGCCACCGATCATCTCGCGCACGTCGTACCCGAGTGCGGCGAACTCCCTGGCGCCCTTCGCGCCGGCATTGCAGCCAGGGCTCCAGCAGTAGACGACGACCGCGGCATCGGCGGGGACCTCGGCCGGAGCTCGGGTCGCGATCTCGCTGTAGTGCATGTGGACGGCTCCCGAGACGTGTCCCTGGGCCCAGGCCTCGTCGGCGCGGACGTCGATGACGACGACGTCCTCGCCGGCCTTCAGCGCGGCGTGGACGTCGCTGGCGTCGGTCTCGTAGGCGAGTTTGGCGGCATAGTACTCAGCGCGATCGATCATGATCCGAGCCTAGGGAGACGTCGTGCGGTGCGCCCTCATCATCCTGACGAGGGCGCACCGGATTCCGCCAAAATCGAAGCGGCCGTTCAGAGCTCCACGGTCATCTGCACACGCCGCCCGTAGCGGTCGAGCGAGAGCGAGGCCTCCGTGTCGACGAGGCCGCGCTGGAACGGGGTCTCCGGGATGCTCTCGAGGAATCCGCACGAGGCGTAGAACGGAGCGTTCCACGGGATCTCGGCATAGGTCCGCAGCGACATCCGCGTGTAGCCGCGTTCGCGGGCCTCGTCCAGCGCGGCGTCGACGAGGCGGCGTCCGTAGCCCTGGCGACCGGAAGAGGGGAGAACGGAGAGCTGCTCGAGGTGTGCGTGACCGTCGGCGTCGAGTACATGGACGAAGCCGATGGGGGAGGAGTCCTCGGGGTCCTCGACCACCAGGACGAACCCGGGCGCTCCGAGCCTCTCGGCGCCATCGCCGGCAGGCGGCCATTCGGGTGCCCCCAGGCTGTCGATCAGAAGTGCATCGGCATGTGCCTCGATGGCCTGCAGGACTTCGGCATCCTCAGAGACGCCCGGACGGATCACGCCGTTCATCGTGTCTCCTCCGCGACTGCTGCGACCGCTTCTATCTCGACCAGCTGGTGATCGTAGCCGAGCACCGTGACGCCCAGGAGAGTGCTGGGCACGTCATGGTCGCCGAAGGCCGCGTGTACGACGTCCCAGGCTGCGACAAGATCCCTCTGAGACGACGAGGCCACCAGGACGCGTGTACTGATGACGTCGGTGAGAGACGCGCCGCTCGCGCGCAATGCCTCGCGCAGCGTCTCGACGCAGCGGGCAGCCTGTGCGGCGTAGTCGCCGGGTGCGGTCGTGCTGCCGTCATCTTCGAGCGGGCACGCGCCGGCGAGGAAGAGCAGCCGGGATCCGGATGGTGCTGTGGCCGCGTACGCATAGGGCGCTGCGGCGAGGTCGGCGGAACGGATGAGTTGGACTGCTGAGCTCATGTCACGATCCTTCCACGCCCAGATGAGAGGCTCCCGGATACGACGAAGGCCCTGTCCTGAACGGACAGGGCCTTCGCCGTGGGGGAGCGGCGGTCTTACTCGCCATCCTCCGACTTCTTCTTACGAGGCTTCTTCACCGGCTCGGTCGAGATGACCGTGCTGGGGGTGTTCGGCGTCTCGTCGATGTGGGTCTCGTCGCTCACTGTCAGGGGCGCGTCAGGGAAGCCTGCGCGCTCGTGAGCGCCCTGGATCTCGGCAGCCTCGGTCTCGTCGTTGTGAGCCTCGACGTGGTGCTGATGAGCGTCCGCGGCCTCGACCTCGGCCTGCGTGAGCGGGGCGAGACGATCCTCGAAGAACCAGCGCGACACGGAGGAGCGCAGGTTCTCGGTCCACGAGATGCGTCCCTTCGCGTTCGGGCGGACGACCAGCGGCTCGTAGCCGTCGACGTCGATGAGCTTCCAGCGGTCGTACTTGTCGACCGGCTGGTGCACCTCGATGAACTCGCCGCCGGGGAGGCGGACGATGCGGCCCGACTCGAAGCCGTGCAGGACGATCTCGCGATCCTTCTTCTGCAGCGCGAGTGCGATGCGCTTCGCCACGAAGTACCCGAGCACCGGTCCGACGAACAGCAGCGCCTGGAGCGTGTGGATCACGCCCTCCATCGTCAGCATGAAGTGCGTCGCGATGAGGTCCGAGGAAGCCGCAGCCCACAGCACCGCGTAGAAGACGACGCCGGCCACGCCGATGGCGGTGCGGGTCGCCGCGTTGCGCGGACGCTGAGCGATGTGGTGCTCGCGCTTGTCGCCCGTGATCCACGCCTCGAGGAAGGGGTAGATCGCGACGAGCACGATGAACAGCCCGAGCACGATGACCGGAAGCAGGATGCCGAACGACCACGTGTGGTTGAGGAACACGACGTCGAGGTTCGACGGGGCCAGTCGCAGCGCGCCGTCCGCGAATCCGATATACCAGTCAGGCTGGGTACCGGCGGAGACGGGGGACGGGTCGTAGGGGCCGTAGTTCCAGATCGGGTTGATCTGGAAGAACGTCGCGATCAGCACGATCGTGCCGAAGACGATGAACAGGTAGCCGCCCATCTTCGACATGTAGACCGGCATCATCGGGTAGCCCACGACGTTGTCGTTCGTGCGGCCGGGGCCGGCGAACTGCGTGTGCTTGTTGACGATCATCAGCATCAGGTGCACGACGATCAGACCGATGACGAGCAGCGGCAGCAGCAGGATGTGCAGCGTGTAGAGGCGGCCGACGATGTCGGTGCCGGGGAACTCGCCGCCGAAGAGCAGGAACGAGATCCAGGTGCCGACCAGCGGGAAGCCCTTGATCATGCCGTCGATGATGCGGAGGCCGTTGCCCGACAGCAGGTCGTCAGGAAGCGAGTATCCGGTGAAGCCCTCGGCCATCGCGAGGATGAACAGCACGAAGCCGATCACCCAGTTGAGCTCGCGGGGCTTGCGGAACGCACCGGTGAAGAAGACGCGCAGCATGTGCACGCCGATTCCGGCGACGAACACGAGCGCGGCCCAGTGGTGGATCTGGCGCACCAGGAGACCACCGCGGAGGTCGAACGAGATGTGCAGCGACGACTCGAGGGCCGCCGACATCTCGATACCGCGCATCGGGGCGTACGCACCGGTGTAATGGGTCTCGACCATCGACGCCTGGAAGAAGAACGTCAGGAAGGTTCCGGAGAGGAACACCACCACGAAGCTCCACAACGCGATCTCGCCGAGCATGAACGACCAGTGGTCGGGGAAGATCTTGCGTCCGAGCTCCTTGACGAAGCCGGAGATGCTGGTGCGCTCATCGATGTAGTTCGACGCGGCGCCGACGAATCGGCCGCCGAGAGGCGCCTTGTTGTCCTTGTCCTCTTTGGACAGCGTTGCGGTGCTCAATGGCGCTCCCAGAAGCTCGGGCCGACGGGCTCGGTGAAGTCACTGCGTGCGACGAGGTAGCCCTCGTCGTCGACGGTGATGGGCAGCTGCGGCAGCGGGCGTGCGGCCGGGCCGAAGATGACCTTGGCGTGATCCGTGACGTCGAACTGCGACTGGTGGCAGGGGCACAGGAGGTGATGCGTCTGCTGCTCGTAGAGAGCGACAGGGCAACCGACGTGCGTGCAGACCTTGGAGTACGCGACGATGCCGTCGTACGACCAGTCCTTGCGGTCCTCGGCTTCGGTGAGCTGCTCGGGGCGCAGGCGCATCATCAGCACGATGGCCTTGGCCTTCTCCTCGAGGTAGCCGTCGTGGTGGCTGAGGTCGGCGAGGTCCTCGGGGATCACGTGGAACGCGGATCCGAGGGTGACGTCTGCGGCGCGGATGGGGGTGCCGTCGGGGTCGCGCACGAGACGCTGGCCCTTCTCCCACATCGTGTGCTTCAGCAGTGCGACCGGGTCGCCCGCTGTGGGGTCGTCAGGGGTGCTGTGCGGAGCGAGGCCGCGGAACAGGGTCACGCCGGGAATGATCGAAGCCACGATCGCTGCGAACAGCGAGTTGCGGATCATGGTGCGGCGGCCGAAGCCGGACTCCTCGTTGGCGGTCTCGAACGCCTCGATGACCGCTTCGCGCGTCGACTCCGTGCCACGGGTGGGGTGGCGGTACTCGATGTGCTCCTTGTCGCTCATGAGCGCCTTGGACCAGTGGATCGCCCCGATGCCGATCGAGAGGAGCGCGAGTGCGATGCCCAGACCGATGAAGAGGTTGTTCTGACGGATGTCGATGAGCGCGCCGCTCTCGATGGGGAAGAGCATGTAGGCGGCGACCGCCCAGATGCTTCCTGCCAGCGAGAGGTAGAACAGGGTGTAGACCGTGCGCTCCGCAGCCTTCTCAGCGCGCGGGTCCTTGTCGGTCATCCGCTCGCGGTGCGGCGGAAGCCCGGGGTTCTGCACGGGATCGCTGACTGCGACACCCAGCCCCGGAGAGGGCTGGTAGGCCCTGTCAAGAGCCTGCGAGTCGTCGTCGTGTGCCATGGTGCTCCTCGTACGTTCCTCTTCGATGAATAAGCGTCAGTTGGACTTCGCCGTGATCCACACGGTGATGGCGACGAGCGCGCCGATGCCGAAGATCCAGACGAACAGGCCCTCGGAGACGGGACCCAGCGAACCGAGCGAGAATCCGCCGATCTGCACGGACTGCTGCTGGTAGAGCAGAGCCGAGATGATGTCGCGCTTGTCTTCGTCCGACAGGTTCATGTCGCCGAAGACGGGCATGTTCTGGGGACCGGTGACCATGGCCGCGTACATGTGCAGCGCGCTGGTCTCGGTCAGAGCCGGGGCGTACTTGCCCTCGGTGAGTGCACCACCGGCTGCTGCCACGTTGTGGCACATGGCGCAGTTGACGCGGAACAGCTCGGCGCCGTTCGCGACATCGCCGCCTCCGTCGAGGACATGCTCGTCGGGGAAGGTCGGGCCGGGAGCGGACTCCTGGACGAACGACGAGATCGCAAGGATCTGGTCCTCCGTGAACTGCGGCGTCTTCTGCGGGGCCTGCGGTCCCTGCATCTGCAGGGGCATGCGTCCGGTGGACAGCTGGAACTCGGTCGCGAGCTCACCGACGCCGTAGAGGCTCGGGCCGTTCGCGGTTCCCTGCAGGTCGAGACCGTGGCAGGTGGCGCAGTTCGCGGTGAACAGCTTCTCGCCGTCTTCGACGGTCAGCGTGCTGGCAGCGGTGGTCTGCGTGTCGGTCGCAGCGAAGGCTGCGGATGTTCCGGCGTACACGGCGCCGGTGATCATGAGGCCTGCTCCGATGAGTGCCACCGCAGCCAGGGGACTGCGACGGCCGTTCGAACGGCGCTTCTTCTCTCGTGCCATCTCGGGGATCAGCTCCGCTCTTATTTCAGGAAGTAGATAACGACGAACAGCACGATCCAGACGACGTCGACGAAGTGCCAGTAGTAGGACACCACGATCGAGGACGTCGCCTCCTTGTGCCGGAAATTCTTGACGGCGTATGCGCGGCCGATGACGAGGAGGAACGCGATGAGACCGCCGGTGACGTGCAGGGCGTGGAAGCCGGTCGTCAGGTAGAACGCGGATGCGTAGGAGTCGGCGTTGATCGGCATGCCCTCAGCGACGAGCTGTGCGTACTCCCACACCTGACCGGACACGAAGATCGCGCCGAGTGCGAAGGTGAGGAAGAACCACTCGACCATGCCCCAGCCGAAGAGGCGACGGCGGCCGGCGAGGTTCTTCTGCCCCTTGGCGATGCGGTACGGCTGCAGGTCCTCTGCCGCGAACACGCCCATCTGGCACGTGAAGGAGGAGAACACCAGGATCGCCGTGTTGACGAACGCGAACGGGACGTTCAGCAGTTCGGTGCGGTCGGCCCAGAGCTCCGGTGAGGTGCTGCGGAGAGTGAAGTAGATCGCGAAGAGTCCCGCGAAGAACATCACCTCACTGCCGAGCCACACAATGGTGCCGACAGCTACCGGGTTGGGGCGCTTGATCGTTCTTGCCGCCGGGGCATACGTCGCTGAGGTCGTCACCCTTCCATTATGGCCGATCCTCGGGCGTGATTCTCGCACCGGAGGGCCCCGATTCGCTGTCGTGCGACTTAGGCAACCCTAAGAAAACGCTGCGAATCCTCGGTGAATCCGCGGGAAACGGGGGGTGCCGCGGGCGAGAGTCGCCGTGCGGAAGAGTCTGCACGTTTTCCCGGCGCCGATAGGATCGCACACATGGCTGATTCCCTGACCTGGTCCGACGTGCTCACCACTCTTCTGGAGCGCCGCGACCTCAGCGTCTGGGAGTCCACCTGGGCCATGCGCCAGATCATGCGCGGCGACGTGACCGAGGCGCAGCTCGCAGGCTTCCTCGTGGCATTGCGAGCCAAGGGAGAGACGATCGATGAGATCGTCGGGTTCCGCGACGCTATCCTCGAGGCGGCCGTTCCGCTTCCTGTGTCGCCGAACGTCCTCGACATCGTCGGCACCGGCGGCGACCGGGTCGGCACGGTCAATGTCTCGACGACCGCAGCGGTCATCATCGGCGCCACCGGCGTGCCCGTCGTGAAGCACGGCAACCGAGCAGCGAGCTCTGCCTCCGGATCATCGGATGTACTGAGCGCTCTCGGACTCGAACTCACCCTCGACCCGGCGGCGGTGTCATCGATCCTCGATCGCACCGGCATCACCTTCGCCTGGGCCGGCGCTTTCCACCCGGGCTTCAAGCACGCGGGTGCGGTTCGCGCAGAGCTCGGGGTGCCGACGGTGTTCAACATGCTCGGCCCGCTCTGCAACCCCGCCCGAGCCGAGGCCAACGCCGTCGGCGTGGCGCAGCTCGAGCGCGTCCCGCTCATCACCGGTGTGTTCCGCACCCGCGGCGCGACCGCGCTGGTGTTCCGCGGTGACGACGGCCTGGACGAGCTGACCACCACGGGCCACAGTCGCATCTGGGAGGTCACCCGGGGCGACATCCACGAGCACGACCTCGATCCGCGCGACCTCGGCATTCCCGTCGCCGACCTCGCCGATCTGATCGGCGGAACTCCCGACCACAATGCGGAGATCCTGCGCAGGACGCTCGACGGCGAGAAGGGCGCGGTGCGCGACATCGTGCTGCTGAACGCCGCGGCAGGGATCGTCGCGTTCGAGCTGTCGCAGGATGCCGCGCAGGTCCAGCGTCCGATCCTGGAGCGCCTGCGCGAGGGATACGAGCGAGCGGCGACCGCGGTGGACGACGGCCGGGCCATCGCGAAGCTGGACGAGTGGATCAGCGTGAGCCGAGAGCTCGCCTCCGCCTAGGGAAGACATATGGACCCCGTCGCCGCACTGCTCGAGATCGCGTCTCTGCTGGAGCGCGAACGGGCTTCGCGCTATCGGGCGAAGGCGTTCCGCCAGGCGGCGGCGACTCTGCAGCAGCTGCCCGAGGACGTCCGTGAGGACCCCACCCGGCTGCGAGCCGCCAAGGGCATAGGGGAGTCGACCTTCGGCGTCATCCGGCAGGCGCAGGCCGGAGAGGTCCCGGACTATCTCGTCGAGCTGCGTGGAGATGTCGAGCCCGAGAAGGTGTCGCAACTGCGCGCCAGGCTCCGTGGCGACCTGCACGCGCACACGGAGTGGTCCGACGGCACGACCCCCATCCCCGTCATGGCTGCGGCCGCGCGGGCGCTCGGGCACGAGTATCAGGCGATCACCGATCATTCGCCGCGCCTCCGGGTGGCCCGTGGGCTCTCCGCCGAGAGGCTCCGCGAACAGATCCCCCTCGTGCGGGCGGAGTCGGGAGACGGGTTCACCCTGCTCGCGGGTATCGAGGTCGACATCCTCGAGGACGGCGCCCTCGACCAGGAGGACTCGCTGCTCGGCGAGCTCGACATCGTCGTCGCATCCGTCCATTCGAAGCTGCGCATGGACGCGAGGCCGATGACGGCACGGATGATCGCTGCCGTGTCGCACCCTCGAGTCAACGTGCTCGGTCATTGCACCGGCCGCCTCGTGCAGGGGGAACGCGGCACGAGGCCGGAGTCGCAGTTCGATGCCCGCGCCGTCTTCTCGGCCTGCGCCGAGAACGGCGTCGCGGTCGAGATCAACTCCCGGCCCGAGCGTCAGGACCCGCCTGACGAGCTGATCGCGATCGCCCTCGACGCTGGGTGCCTCTTCTCGATCGACTCCGATGCGCACGCGCCGGGTCAGCTCTCGCTGCTCGACCACGGCGCAGAGCGCGCAGAACGGGCCGGAGTGCCCGCCTCCCGCATCATCACGACCTGGGGGCTCGATCGACTGCTCGCCTGGGCGAACTGACTCAGCCCTCTACGGTCGCCACCGCCGCGACGGCGCGGGCCATCGAGGATCCGAGGTTCCACTTCTCCGCGAGCGCCGTCGCGGCATCCGCCTCGGCCGGGTCGAGCGGCCGCAGCGCCTCGGCCGGCGCCACGATGTCAAGATCGGGTGCCACGGCGACGACCGTCGGGGCGACGTCCAGGTACGCGGTCGCGGCGAGGATCTTCGCCCGGACTCCAGCGCTCATCCCCTCTCCGGCTTCTGCTGCCGCGCGGATCCCGACGAGATCCCCATGGGACTGCAGCAGGGTCGCGGCGGTCTTCTCTCCGACGCCTGCGACGCCCGGCAGTCCGTCGGATGCGTCGCCCCGCATGGTGGCGAAGTCGGCATACTGCCCGGGGAGCACACCGTATTTGGCCACGACCACGGCATCCGTCACGATCTCGAGGTTGCTCATGCCGCGTGCCGTATAGATGACGCGGACGTCCCTCGCGTCGTCGACGAGCTGGAACAGGTCGCGGTCGCCCGTGACGATGTCGACGGGCATCGTCGCGTGCGTGGCGAGAGTGCCGATGACGTCGTCCGCCTCGTGCTCGGCGACACCGATGATGGGGATGCCGAGAAGGCCGAGAGTCTCACGGATCAGCGGGATCTGGGCCTCGAGCGGGTCGGGCACCTCTTCGACGTCGGGACCCGCAGCCACCACCTCGACGACTCGGTGCGACTTGTAGCTCGGGATCAGATCCACCCTCCACTGCGGCCGCCAGTCGTCATCCCAGCAGGCGACCACGTGCGTCGGCTCGTAGAGGGTGATGAGCTTCGCGATGATGTCGAGCAGGCCGCGAGCCGCGTTGATCGGGGAGCCGTCCGGCGCAGTCACCTTGTCGGGAACGCCGTAGAAGGCGCGGAAGTAGAGACTGGCGGTGTCGAGCAGAAGAAGCTTGTCGGCGCGGGGCATGCCGACAGTCTGTCAGCGTGCGGGCCGCGCGTGGTATTGCATCCTTCACGCAGCCTCGAGATCTGATAGCCTTGATTGTCACTCGTGGCGTGCATATGCGTGCCCGGGGGACAGAAACCAAATCAATCGCTGCAGAGCTCGTGATCGGCCGTGCGCGGCCGGAGCCTTCAGCCCGAGTCTCCATTCACAAGGACAACCCACTACATGACTACCGCAACGACCGCCCCGGCCACCAAGCAGGTCGCCATCAACGACATCGGATCTGCTGAGGACTTCCTGGCCGCGGTCGAGAAGACCCTGAAGTTCTTCAACGACGGCGACATCATCGAAGGAACGATCGTCAAGATCGACCGCGATGAGGTCCTGCTCGATGTCGGATACAAGACCGAGGGTGTCATCCCCTCGCGCGAGCTCTCGATCAAGCACGACGTCGACCCCAACGAGGTCGTCAAGGTCGGCGACGAGGTCGAGGCCCTGGTTCTCCAGAAGGAGGACAAGGAAGGCCGTCTGATCCTCTCCAAGAAGCGTGCTCAGTACGAGCGTGCCTGGGGAGACGTCGAGAAGATCAAGGAGAACGACGGAGTCGTCACCGGTACGGTCATCGAGGTCGTCAAGGGTGGACTCATCGTCGACATCGGCCTCCGTGGCTTCCTCCCGGCTTCGCTCATCGAGCTGCGCCGCGTCCGCGACCTCACGCCGTACCTCGGCCAGGAGATCGAGGCCAAGATCCTCGAGCTCGACAAGAACCGCAACAACGTCGTGCTCAGCCGCCGCGCGCTGCTCGAGCAGACGCAGTCGGAGTCGCGCACCACGTTCCTGAACAACCTGCACAAGGGTCAGGTCCGCAAGGGTGTCGTGTCGTCGATCGTCAACTTCGGTGCGTTCGTCGACCTGGGCGGCGTGGACGGCCTCGTGCACGTCTCCGAGCTGTCCTGGAAGCACATCGAGCACGCCTCCGAGGTCGTCGAGGTGGGCCAGGAGGTCACCGTCGAGATCCTCGAGGTCGACCTCGACCGCGAGCGCGTCTCCCTGTCGCTGAAGGCGACGCAGGAGGACCCGTGGCAGGTCTTCGCCCGTACCCACGCGATCGGTCAGGTCACGCCGGGTAAGGTCACCAAGCTCGTTCCGTTCGGTGCGTTCGTGCGCGTCGCAGACGGCATCGAGGGCCTCGTCCACATCTCCGAGCTCTCCAGCAAGCACGTCGAGCTGGCCGAGCAGGTCGTGTCGGTCGGCGAAGAGGTCTTCGTCAAGGTCATCGACATCGACCTCGAGCGTCGCCGCATCTCGCTCTCGCTGAAGCAGGCGAACGAGGCTGTCGACGTCAACGGCACCGAGTTCGACCCGGCGCTCTACGGCATGCTCGCCGAGTACGACGAGGCCGGCGAGTACAAGTACCCGGAGGGCTTCGACCCCGAGACCGGTGCGTGGAAGGACGGCTTCGACACCCAGCGCGAGGCATGGGAGAAGGAGTACGCTGCAGCCCAGGCTCGCTGGGAGGCTCACAAGGCTCAGGTTGCCAAGGCAGCCGAGGCCGAGGCGGCCGCTGGCGACGACTTCGGTGGCCAGGTCTTCTCGAGCGAGGCCGCAGGCGCGGGCACGCTCGCTGACGACGAGGCTCTCGCGGCTCTCCGCGAGAAGCTGTCGGGCGGCAACGCTTAAGCATCACGCTCTGGAACGGGCCGTCATCCTTCGGGATGGCGGCCCGTTCCGCGTATCCACCCGTGTTCCGGAGGCGCGGAGGCTACGTGACCGAACATTACGTCCGCATTCGTCACATTTCAGCGGGTTGGACAGCATGGGGGTATGACCTCTCTGCTCTCCGCGCCGTCCACGGCACGCGGCCCGGCGATCGCCGGCACCGCCCAGCCCGTGCGCCTGCACGGGGTGGAGAGGAGCTTCCCCGTCGCTCGCGGTCGGCGTGACGTCCTCCGCGGGGTCGACGTCGAGGTCGCAGCCGGTGAGATCGTCGCGATCGTCGGACCCTCCGGATGCGGCAAGTCCACTCTCCTGCGTCTGGTCGGTGGATTGGATGCGCCGACGAGCGGCAGCATCCTGCTCGATGACTCCGGGGTCGCCGACGTCGACGAGCGCACCGCGATCGCCTTCCAGGAGCCCCGACTCCTGCCGTGGCGGACCATCGCGCAGAACGTCGAGCTGGGACTTCCTCGCGGCACCGCGCGACGCGAAGGCCGCGAACGCGTGCGCGAGCTGCTCGAACTCGTCGGTCTCGAGCAGGCGGCAGACCAGCGTCCGCGTGAGGTGTCGGGCGGAATGGCGCAGCGCGCCTCGCTCGCCCGCGCGCTCGCCCGCAACCCCGGGGTCCTCCTCCTGGACGAGCCCTTCGGCGCGCTCGACGCCCTCACGCGACTGCGGATGCACGATCTCCTCCTGAAGATCCACGCCGCAGAGCCCACCACCGTCCTCCTGGTCACCCATGACGTCGAAGAGGCCCTCTACCTGGCCGACCGCGTGCTGCTGCTGCGCACGCTGGTCGGCGACGCCGAGACGGACGCGCCCTCCATCGCGCGCACGATCACGGTCCCCGGCATCCGCCCCCGCGACCGCGCCGATCGCGGCCTCGCGGACCTTCGCGCCGAGCTCCTCGAAGGACTCGGCGTCGACACCCACCACAGCACCGCCACCGAGGAGACCCGATGAGCACCATCACCCGCCGAATCATCCCCGCGATCGCCATCGCCGGGACGATGATGCTCGTCGCGTCCGGCTGCGTCGCCGGAGAGAACGCCACAGCCTCCGACACGTCGAAGGACGATGCCGCCGCGACCGACGAATGGTCGTCCGACACGCTGTCGATCGACTTCGCCACCTACAACCCGCTGAGCCTCGTGATCCGTGACCAGGGAATCCTCGAGGACATCCTGGGCGACGACGTCGACGTCGAGTGGGTGCAGTCCGCCGGCTCCAACAAGGCGAACGAGCTGCTGCGCTCCGGGTCGATCGACGTGGGATCGACGGCCGGCTCCGCCGCGCTCCTCGCCCGTGCGAACGGCTCGCCCATTCAGGTCATCGACATCTTCTCGCAGCCCGAGTGGTCGGCGATCGTCGTCGGCCCCGACAGTGACATCACCTCGGTCGAGGACCTCGCGGGCAAATCCGTCGCCGCGACCAAGGGCACGGACCCTTACTTCTTCCTGCTGCAATCCCTCGAGGAAGCCGGCCTCTCGGTCGACGACGTCGAGGTGCAGAACCTCCAGCACGCTGACGGACGCGCAGCGCTCGACGGCGGCTCGGTCGACGCCTGGGCGGGCCTCGACCCGATCATGGCCGCGGCCGAGGTGGAGTCGGGCGACCAGCTCATCTACCGCAACGTCGACTTCAACACCTACGGATTCCTGAACGCCACCGAGGACTTCATCGAGAACCACGCGGACCTCGCGCAGGCGGTCGTCGACGCCTACGAGCAGGCGCGCGAGTGGGCCCTCGAGAACCCCGACGAGACGGCCGCGCTGCTGGCCGAGGTCGCGGGCATCGACATCGAGGTCGCGAAGACCGTCATCACCGAGCGCTCGAACCTCGACGTGAGCGGCATCCCGGGAGACGACCAGGTCGCGGTGCTCGAGAAGATCGCTCCTGTGCTCGTCGACTCCGGTGATGTCCAGGGCGGCAAGGACTCGGTCGACAAGGCGCTGGACTCGATCGTCAACGCCACCTTCGCAGAGAAGGCGGTCGGGGGCGAGTGAGCCTTCCCGACCAGCGCGTGGTGGTACCCGCGGACGCACGGGAGGCGCTCGACGCCGCTCGCGGCGTCCGCCGGCACGCCGAGGTGGGCGCGCGGCATGCCTGGGACCGTCCGGTGGTGCGCGTCATCGGCGGATTCCTGCTGCCCGCCCTCATCATCATCGCCTGGCAGGTCGTGACGACCACCGGACTCGTCGCTCCCTACCTCCTCCCGTCCCCGGCGTCCGTCTTCGCCGCCGGCGTTGAACTGGCCGAGCGGGGTCTGCTCTGGACACACATCGCGATCTCGGTGCAGCGTGTGCTGCTCGGCTTCGCGATCGGATCCGTGATCGGACTCGCGATCGCGGGGATCGTCGGGCTCTCGAGGATCGGCGACGTGCTGCTCAGTCCCACGCTCTCGGCGGTCCGTGCGGTCCCGTCTCTGGCCTGGGTGCCGCTCCTGATCCTCTGGATGCAGATCGGGGAGGAGTCCAAGGTCACGCTGATCGCCATCGGTGCGTTCTTCCCGGTCTACACGACCGTCGCGTCGGCGCTCCGACACGTCGATCCCCAGCTCGTCGAGGCAGGACGCTCCTTCAGTCTCCGCGGCTGGTCGCTGTTCCGCACCGTGCAGTTGCCCGCCGTCGTGCCGTCTGTGGTCGCAGGCCTCCGGCTCGCACTCGCGCAGGCCTGGCTGTTCCTCGTCGCCGCCGAGCTGATCGCCTCGTCGATGGGACTCGGGTTCCTGCTCACGGACTCGCAGAACAGCGGACGCGTCGACAGGATCATCCTGTCGATCGTCCTGCTCGCGCTTCTGGGCACGATCACCAACGCCCTTCTCGTGCTGGTCGAGAAGTATCTGCTCCGACGGTGGGTGTGAGAGTGACGGAAGCACGTCTGCACGAGACCCGCACATACCCGGCGCCCGACGGCTTCGCCGCGACGGCGAACGTGACCGCCGAGGCGTACGCGCGGGCGGCATTGGATCCGACCCTCTTCTGGGAGCAGGCTGCCGAGCGGCTCGACTGGGCCGAGTCCTGGCACACGGCTCACGAATGGGATCCGCCCGCGGGCGATGCCGTTCCCGCCGCACGCTGGTTCGTCGGCGGACGGCTCAACGTCGCCTACAACTGCGTCGACCGCCACGTCGAGGCCGGCCGCGGTGACAAGGTCGCGCTGCACTTCGAGGGCGAGCCGGGCGACCGCATCGCCGTGACGTACTCCGACCTTCAGGACAGGGTGTCGCGCGCGGCCAACGCGCTCATCGCACTCGGCATCCGACCGGGCGACCGTGTCGTCATCTACCTCCCGGTGCTGATCGAGACGGTCGTGATCACCCTCGCCTGCGCGCGCGTCGGAGCCGTGCACTCACTGGTGTTCGGCGGGTTCTCCGCCGAGGCGGTGCGGTTCCGGCTCGCCGACACAGGAGCCAAGCTGCTGGTGACGAGCGACGGACAGTTCCGCCGGGGCAGCGCCACCGAGGTCAAATCGACGGCCGACATCGCGGCCGAGGGCCTGCCCGACCTCGAGCACGTCCTCGTGCTCCGGCGCACCGGGCAGGATGTCCCCTGGACCGAGGGACGCGACGTCTGGTGGCACGACGTCGTCGACACCGCCTCGTCCCGGCATGAGCCCCAGGCGTTCGATGCCGAGCATCCGCTCTTCATCATCTACACGTCGGGCACCACGGGGAAGCCGAAGGGGCTCGTCCACACATCCGGCGGGTACCTCACGCAGGCGAGTTGGGCGCACTGGGCGCATTTCGACGCGAAACCCGACGACGTGCACTGGTGCACGGCGGATCTCGCCTGGGTGACCGCCCACACGTACGAGATCTACGGTCCTCTCTCGAACGGCCTGACGCAGGTCATCTACGAGGGGACGCCGGACACACCGAACCGCGAGCGGCACCTCGAGATCATCGAGCGCTACGGCGTGACCGTGTACTACACAGCGCCCACGCTCGTCCGCACGTTCATGACCTGGTTCGGCGCAGAGCTGCCGCAGGGGCACGACCTGTCGACTCTGCGTCTGCTCGGGACGGTCGGGGAGGCGATCAACCCGGAAGCCTGGATCTGGTTCCGCCGCAACTTCGGTCGCGACGAGCTCCCGGTGGTCGACACCTGGTGGCAGTCCGAGACCGGGGCGGCGATGATCGCGCCGCTGCCGGGAGTGACGACACTCAAGCCCGGTTCCGCATCCGTGCCGCTGCCCGGTATCGACGCGACCGTGGTCGACACGAACGGCGATGAGGTCGCGCCAGGAAGATCCGGAACGCTCGTGGTGCGGCGTCCGTGGCCGGGGATGGCGCGGACCGTGTGGGGCAACCCGCAGCGATACCGTGATGCGTACTGGTCGGCCTACGCCGGTCACGGCGAGCACGGTGGATACTACGTCGCCGGTGATGGGGCGACGCGCGATGCCGACGGCTACATCTGGATCCTCGGCCGCCTCGACGACGTCGTGAACGTGTCCGGCCACAGGCTCTCGACGATCGAGATCGAGTCGGCGCTCGTGGCGCACGACACGGTGGGGGAGGCAGGCACCGCAGGCGTCGCCGACCCCGTCACCGGGCAGGCCGTCATCGCGTTCGTCACCGCGTCAGGACGTGCAGAGGTCTCGACCTCGCAGCTGCGAGCACAGGTGGCCACGGCGATCGGACCCGTCGCCAAGCCGAAGCACATCGTCGTGGTCCCGGATCTGCCCAAGACCCGCTCCGGCAAGATCATGCGACGACTGCTCGCACAGCTGTGGGAGGCCGAGCAGGACCGGCGCGCAGGGCGCGCACCCGCCCCGCTCGGGGACACGACATCTCTGCAGAACCCGTGGGCCGTCGACGACATCGCCGCCGTGCTCGAGACCACCGAACTGAGGACGCAATGACGGAAGAACACCGCTTCGGGTTTCGCACGAGGGCTCTCCATGCCGGAGGTACACCGGATGCCGCGACGGGTGCCCGCGCCGTGCCGATCTACCAGACGACATCGTTCGTGTTCGAGGATGCGACGGATGCCGGCAACCTCTTCGCGCTGCAGAAGTACGGCAACATCTACTCGCGCATCGGCAACCCCACCGTCGCCGCGCTCGAGGAACGACTGGCATCGCTCGAGGGCGGGATCGGCGCCGTCGCGACCGCATCGGGCATGAGCGCCGAGTTCATCACGTTCGCCGCGCTCGTCGGAGCGGGCGACCACGTCGTCGCCTCGGCGCAGCTCTACGGCGGCACCGTGACCCAGCTGGACGTGACGCTGCGCCGTTTCGGCGTCGCGACCACGTTCGTCGCCTCCACGGATCCGGCCGACTACGCGGCGGCGATCCGGCCCGAGACCAAGGTCGTCTACGTCGAGATGATCGGCAACCCGTCGGGTGAGATCGCCGACATCGAAGGCCTCGCGGAGGTCGCACATGCCGCCGGTGTGCCGCTCGTCGTCGACGCGACACTGGCCACTCCGTACCTCGCGCGGCCGCTCGAGCACGGCGCCGACATCGTCATCCATTCGGTGACGAAGTTCCTCGGCGGTCACGGGACGACGCTCGGAGGCGTCGTGATCGAGAAGGGCACGTTCGACTGGGGCAACGGGCGCTTCCCGCAGATGACGGAGCCCGTCGAGTCGTACGGAGGGATCAAGTGGTGGGACAACTTCGGCGAGTACGGGTTCCTCACCAAGCTCCGCACCGAGCAGCTGCGCGACATCGGGCCGGCGCTGAGCCCGCAGTCCGCCTTCAACCTCTTGCAGGGCGTCGAGACGCTTCCGCAACGCATCGACGCACATCTCGCCAACGCACGCATCGTCGCGGACTGGCTGGCGTCCGACCCCCGCGTGGAATACGTGACCTGGGCCGGGCTCGAGGGCCATCCGCATCATGAGCGCGCCGCGAAGTACCTGCCGCTCGGGCCGGGGTCGGTGTTCGCGTTCGGAGTGAAGGCCGAAGACGGTCGCGCGGCGGGGGAGACACTGATCGAGAACCTGCAGCTGGCATCGCACCTCGCGAACATCGGTGACGCGCGCACGCTCGTCATCCACCCGGCATCCACCACCCATCGACAGCTCACGGAATCGCAGCTCGTGGCCGCCGGAGTGCGCCCCGACCTCATCCGGATCTCGGTCGGCCTCGAGGACGCGGACGACATCATCTGGGACCTGGACCAGGCACTCAGCACGGCGACGGGAGCGAACCGATGAGCGACACGAACATGGCGGGGGCAGACGCCTGTGCTCTCCCCGCGCCTCAGGATGCTGCAGCATGCGCGCTTCCCGGAGCGGCCCCGCTGCACCCTGAGCGCACATGGGAAGGGCCGAGCCAGCAGGAGCGCTTCGGCATCCTCCGACGTGCGAAGTCCGTCGCGATCGTCGGCGCATCGAACAACCCGGCCCGCGCGTCGTACTTCGTCGCCACCTATCTGCTCTCGAGCACCGCGTACGACGTCTACCTCGTGAATCCGCGTGAGTCGTCCATCCTCGGACAGCCCGTCTATGCGTCGCTCTCCGACCTCCCCGTCGTCCCCGACATCGTCGACGTGTTCCGTCGGCACGAGGATCTTCCCGGCGTCGCGCAGGAGGCGATCGACCTCGGCGCGCAGACGCTGTGGCTGCAGCTGGGGTCGTGGAACGAGGAGGCGGCCGCCCTCGCCGAGGACGCAGGGCTCGCCGTGGTGATGGATCGCTGCATCAAGATCGAGCACGCGCGGTTCCACGGCGGACTGCACCTCGCCGGGTTCGACACGGGCGTCATCAGCTCCCGGCGTCAGCTTCTCGGACGCTGAGCACGGCCGGGTCGAAGCCTAGACTGGCCGCATGGCTCTCATCGCGCTCACCGGCGGCATCGCCTCCGGGAAGTCGACCATCGCACGACGACTGGCGGAGAGGGGAGCAGTCGTCGTCGATGCCGATCAGATCGTCCGCGACGTGCAGGCACCGGGGACTCCGGTGCTCGCAGCCATCGCCGAGACGTTCGGGGCAGAGGTCATCGCCGCCGACGGCTCGCTCGATCGTGCCGCCCTCGGCGCGAAGGTCTTCGGGGATGCCGATCACCTGGCGCAGCTGAACGCGATCGTGCACCCTGCGGTCCGCGCCGAGTCCCAGCGCCGGTTCGACGAGGCGATGTCGGCTGACCCCGAGACGGTCGTCGTGTACGACGTGCCGCTCTTGGTCGAAGCGCGGGTCGACGATCCGTGGGACCTGATCGTCGTCGCGCACGCGCCCGTCGACGAGCGCAGGCGTCGGCTCGTGGAGATCCGCGGGATGGCGGAGCGTGCCGCGCAGGAGCGAATCGACGCGCAGGTCTCGGATGAGCGCCGCCTGGCGATCGCCGACGTGGTCATCGACACGTCCGGATCGCTGGAGCAGACGCTCGCACAGACGGATGATCTCTGGGAGCGGATCAGCACGTCGTGACCTTCACCGGTCACGCCCCCGGATCGCCCGTATACCGACGCCTGATCGTCGGTCTGTTCTTCGCGGGCATCGCGACCTTCGCGCAGCTCTATTCGCCCCAGGCCGTACTGCCGCAGCTGTCCACAGCTCTCGGGATCTCGCCGGCGAGCGCCGCGCTCAGCGTGTCGGCGGCGACGCTCGGGCTGGCGGCCGCCGTCATCCCCTGGTCGATGGTGGCCGACCGCATCGGGCGGGTGCAGGCGATGGCGATCGGCGTGCTCGCGGCGACGGTACTGGGGCTCCTGGCCCCGCTCAGCGCGGGGATGGAGATGCTCCTGACGCTGCGCCTGCTCGAGGGAGTCGCTCTCGGGGCTGTCCCTGCGGTCGCGCTCGCGTACCTGAGTGAAGAGGTCAGCCCGCGAAACGCCGCCGCCGCAGCGGGCAGCTACATCGCGGGAACGACGGTGGGTGGGCTCGTCGGCCGGATCGTGTCCGGCATCGTCGGCGAGCAGACGGGGTGGCGGGAGGGCATGTGGACGGTCGCGGGGCTGTGCGCGGTGGCGGCCGTGCTGTTCCTGTGGTTGACGCCGAAGGCGCAGGGATTCGTACCCGGACGATTCCGGGACGACGCCGGACCGGGGATGCTCGCTCGCCTGCTGGCGCCGCTGCGCTCGGGTCGTCAGCTCGCTTTGTACGCCCAGGGCTTCCTGCT
This sequence comes from Microbacterium sp. Leaf159, assembly GCF_001423615.1. GTDB lineage: Bacteria > Actinomycetota > Actinomycetes > Actinomycetales > Microbacteriaceae > Microbacterium. The sequence goes on from NZ_LMOU01000001.1 coordinate 115,905, forward strand.
CATGGGAGCATTCGTCGCCGTCTACAACTACCTCGGGTTCCACCTCGCCGAGCCGCCCTTCGCCCTGCCGGGCTGGGTGGTGACGTTGCTCTTCCTCGCCTACCTCGCCGGCACCGTATCGTCTCCGTGGGCAGGCTCTCTGGCCTCTCGCTTCGGGCGATACCCGGTCCTGCTGGGCGCGATCGCCGTGATGGCCGCGGGTGCGGCCGCGATGCTCGCTCAGACCACTCCGATCGTGCTGATCGGGCTGCTTCTCTTCACCGGAGGCTTCTTCGGTGCGCACGCCGTGGCTTCGGGGTGGGCGCCGGTGGCGGCGGGGCCCGACAGCAGAGCACAGGCATCCTCGCTGTACTACTTCGGCTACTACGCGGGATCGAGCCTGTTCGGCTGGGCGCTCGGCATCGTGTTCGGCCAGGTGGACTGGGTGTGGTTCATCGTCGCGGTCCTCGCCATGTGCGGCCTCGCTGCAGGCTCGGCAGTCGTGAAGCTGCGCGCATCGCCGGGCACCCGTTCCTCCTGAGCGAGGACCAGCCACCGGGGGCGGACTGAGCAGCTCTCCGTTCGCTGCTGACGGACGCGCGACCCCGGTGTCGGTGGCCCGGCATACGCTGGAGGTATGCAACCCACGCGCAGTGTCCGTCCTTTCGAGGTCATCAGCGAGTACGAGCCTGCCGGCGACCAGCCGAAGGCCATCGCCGAGCTGGCGTCCCGCATCAATGCCGGCGAGACCGACATCGTGCTGCTCGGTGCGACGGGTACCGGCAAGTCGGCCACGACTGCGTGGCTTGTCGAGCAGGTGCAGCGCCCGACGCTCGTGCTCGCGCACAACAAGACGCTCGCCGCTCAGCTCGCCAACGAGTTCCGCGAGCTGATGCCCAACAACGCGGTCGAGTACTTCGTCTCGTACTACGACTACTACCAGCCCGAGGCATACGTCCCGCAGACCGATACCTTCATCGAGAAGGACTCGTCGATCAACTCCGAGGTCGAGCGTCTGCGTCACTCGACCACGAACTCGCTGCTCAGCCGCCGCGACGTGATCGTCGTCTCCACCGTCTCCTGCATCTACGGTCTCGGTGCGCCTGAAGAGTACCTTCGCGCCATGGTCGCCCTCCAGGTGGGGGAGAGATACGACAGGGATGCGCTCATCCGCCAGTTCATCGCGATGCAGTACAACCGCAACGACGTCGACTTCTCGCGCGGCAACTTCCGCGTACGCGGCGACACGATCGAGATCATCCCTGTGTACGAGGAGCACGCGATCCGCATCGAGTTGTTCGGCGACGAGATCGAGGCGCTGTACTCCCTGCATCCGCTCACCGGCGAGGTCATCGAGAAGCTCGATGCGGTGCCGATCTTCCCCGCTTCGCACTATGTGGCGGGAACCGACGTGATCCAGCGCTCCATCGGCACGATCGAGCACGAGCTGGAAGAGCGGCTCAAGGAGTTCGAGCGTCAGGGCAAGCTGCTCGAGGCGCAGCGTCTGCGGATGCGCACCACGTTCGACCTCGAGATGCTGCAGCAGCTGGGCTTCTGCTCCGGGATCGAGAACTACTCCCGGCACATGGATGGCCGTCAGCCCGGCGAGCCGCCGCACACGCTGCTCGACTTCTTCCCCGACGACTTCATGCTCGTGATCGACGAGTCCCACGTCACGGTGCCGCAGATCGGTGCCATGTACGAAGGCGATGCCTCGCGCAAGCGCACCCTCGTGGAGCACGGATTCCGTCTGCCGAGCGCGATGGACAACCGCCCGCTGCGTTGGGACGAGTTCAAGAACCGCATCGGTCAGACGGTGTACCTGTCTGCGACCCCCGGCAAGTACGAGATGGGCATCGCCGACGGTGTGGTCGAGCAGATCATCCGTCCGACCGGCCTCGTCGATCCGCACATCATCGTGAAGCCGTCCAAGGGGCAGATCGACGATCTCCTCGAAGAGATCCGGGTTCGCGTGGGTCGTGATGAGCGCGTGCTCGTCACGACGCTCACGAAGAAGATGTCCGAAGAGCTCACCGACTTCCTCGGAGAGCACGGTGTGCGGGTGCGCTACCTCCACTCCGATGTCGACACGCTCCGTCGTGTCGAGCTGCTCAGCGAGCTGCGGGCCGGCGTCTACGACGTGCTCGTCGGCATCAACCTGCTCCGCGAAGGCCTCGACCTGCCCGAGGTGTCGCTGGTCGCGATCCTCGATGCCGACAAAGAGGGCTTCCTGCGCTCCGGCACGTCGCTGATCCAGACGATCGGCCGCGCGGCGCGAAACGTGTCGGGTGAAGTGCACATGTATGCCGACAAGATCACCGACTCGATGGCCAAGGCCATCGAGGAGACCGACCGTCGTCGTGAGAAGCAGGTGGCATACAACCTCGAGCACGGCATCGACCCCCAGCCGCTGCGCAAGCGGATCGCCGACATCACCGAGGTTCTCGCTCGAGAGGGCGCGGACACCGCCGAGATGATGTCATGGCGCGGGCGTGCGACCGGCAAGGGCAAGTCGCCGACACCGAACCTGCGTCGTACGGGAATCGCTGCCGAGGGCGCTCAGCAGCTCGAAGCCGTCATCCAGGACCTGTCCGACCAGATGCTCGCGGCTGCGGCCGAGCTCAAGTTCGAGCTCGCCGGGCGGCTGCGCGACGAGGTGCAGGACATGAAGAAGGAGCTGCGTGCCATGGAGAAGGCCGGGCACGCCTGAGTCCCAGGAGGCGACGACGATGGATGCGTCAGGTGAAGAGCTCGCCGACCGCGTGCGCGCGCTGCTGACCCTCGACGGAGAGGTCGAGGAGAAGCGGATGTTCGGCACTCGCGTCTTCCTACTCGACGGGCACATCCTGGTCGGAGCCCGCAGCGGTGGTGTGCTCCTCGTTCGAGTGGACGAAGAGCACGGCGCGGCGCTGATCACCAGACCGGGCGTCGAGACGGCGGTCATGGGACCCCGGACGATGGGAACCGGTTGGCTCGATGTGTCGCCAGGAGCGCTGGTCGGCGATGACGACCTGGCGTTCTGGCTCGACGTCGCGCGCGAGGATGCAGCCCGCGACGACTGACGGCTCGATTTTCAGGGGCAGTGGACGAGCGTCTTCGGGCCTGAGCGATCGATCTCGTGCTCGCTCATCGGGGCCCCGCAGAGCGGGCACGCCCGTTCCGCTCTCTCGGCAGCGCTCGGGGGAGGCGTCTTCTCGTAGGGTCCGACCGACGCCGGGCCGGCGAACCGAATCAGATTCGAGTTGATCCAGGAATAGAGGCCACCTGCCTCGCGGATGCGCGAGCGAAGAGGAGGGCGATCACTGGAGCGTGCCATGTTGGTTAGTGTACTAACTATTAGTGCCGTTGTATAGTCGAGCCGTGACCGCTACGGATGATCTGCTCCGGCTGGACAACCAGCTCTGCTTCGCCCTGGTGACCGCCGCGCGCAACGTCGTCGCGATCTACCGGCCGATCCTGGAGCCGCTCGGGCTCACGCATCCGCAGTACCTCGTGATGCTCGCGTTGTGGGAGCGCGCTCCACGCCAGCTCAACGATCTCGCCGCTGATCTCGCTCTCGAGCCGGCCACCGCGTCGCCGCTGGTCAAGCGCCTCGAGGCCGACGGGCTGGTCGCCCGGCAGCGCAGCTCGGAGGACGAGCGCCGCCTCGACATCACCCTCACGGATGCCGGACGTGCGCTCCGCGAGCGCGCGCTCGACGTTCCTCGTCAGGTCATGGCGGCGGTGGGTATGGATCTCGAGCAGATCGCGACCCTGCGCGACGGGTTGTCGGCTTTCGCGGGTCGCCGCCCGACCCCGGAGTGACCGCGTCATAGGGTGTGGGCATGCCGAGTGACCGCCCGACAACCGATGCGCGTCGGGGTGTTCGTCGGCTCGGACTCGTGAGCGTCGTCGCCGCACTCTTCCTCATCGTGATGATCGCCGCCGCGATCCAGGGAGCGCCGACATTCCGTCCGTCGGAGCCCGTGCCGCCGGCGTCGGAGCCGCCGGCTCCCACGACTGCGCCCGGCGCGACGGGGCTTCCGGAAGAGGTCGAGATCGACCCCACGAGCGCCGCGGTGGTGCAGGTGTTCGCAGTGATCCTCATGCTCCTCGTGGTCGCAGGCGTCATCGCGCTCCTCGTGATCATCGTCCGAGCGCTGCTCCGCGCCTGGCGAAACAGGCCCACGGAGCGGCGCGACGGGGCCGAGGTCGCTGCAGATGTCGCTGAGGTGGCCGCGGTTCCCGAACCTGAGGTGGTGGTCGAAGCCATCAGGCGCGGCATCGCCGGTGCGCTGCAGGCCATCGACGAACGCGCGCTGCCCACAGACGCCGTCATCGCCGCGTGGGTCGGTCTCGAAGAGAGTGCGGCGGATGCGGGGGTCACACGCGCTGCGAGCGAGACGCCGGGGGAGTTCGCGCTCAGGGTCATCACGCGGCGCTCCGGGATCGAGGACGACGCCTCGGAGCTGCTGACCCTGTTCGAGCGGGTGCGCTTCGGCGCCCACGAAGCCACCGAGTCGGAGCGGCACGCCGCGCGCGCTGCGCTCCGACGGATCGAAGAGGTATGGCGATGAGGTGGGGGCGCACCGTCACTGCCGCGGCTGCCGGAGTGATCGCCGCACTGGGGCTCACCGGTTTCGGGTTCACCTGGCCTTTCGTGATCGGGTGGAGTCTTGTCGTGGTCGCGCTCGCGCTTCTCGCGCAACTCGCGGTGCCGCTCGAACCCGGCGTCGACGCCCCGCATATACCCGTGGAGCCCGATCGACGGCCGACGGAGATATCCCGCATGGCGTGGGCGCTGAACACGCACACGGGGCTCGCCGGTGCGCAGATCACGCGCCGCGTGCGGGAAGCACTCCGGCAGCGCCTCCAGCGCCGCGGAGCAGACCCGGCGGACCCCGCGAAAAGGTCTCTGGTCTCCGCGCTGATCGGCCCCGATCTCTGGGCTCGCCTGGAAGGACCGGGGACCACCATCGTCGACATCGAGCGAGCACTCGACGTGATCGACACTCTCAGCCTTGGGCCGTCCGCAGGGATCACGACGGCACCGGACGCACCGCCCATATCCACCGGCCGCGCGTCGCTGTTCCCGAGACACAGGAGATGACATGACAACATCCACCGAGATCGCCGAGGCCGGAGCTCGAATCCTCGCCGCCGTGCGCACCGTCGTCGTCGGGATGGACGACCCGCTCGAGATCGCGCTCGCCTCGATCCTGGCCGGGGGGCACGTGCTCTTCGAAGACGTGCCAGGGCTCGGCAAGACCCTCGCGGCACGCAGCCTCGCCTCGGCGCTGGGGCTCTCGTTCCGCCGGCTCCAGTGCACCCCGGACATGCTCCCGGGTGATGTCACCGGGTCTTACGTGTATGCGCCCGACTCCTCGGACTTCGTCTTCCGACCGGGACCGATCTTCACCGGTCTCCTCCTGGCCGACGAGATCAACCGCACGACCCCGAAGACGCAGTCCGCGATGCTCGAGGCGATGGCCGAGCGGCAGGTCACCGTCGAGGGCAACAGCTTCCCCCTGCCCGCGCCCTTCCATGTGATCGCCACGTCGAACCCCATCGAGTACGAGGGCACCTACGCGCTTCCTGAGGCGCAGCTCGACAGGTTCCTGGTCAGGCTCTCGGTCGGATATCCGGATGTGTCGGGTGAGGCGCAGATCCTGCAGAACCGCATGACCCGACGGCAGGAAGCCACGCACGTCGCCGCCGTCATCGATGCGGAGCGTCTCGTCGAGCTCCAGGCTGTGGTCGAGGCCATCCATGTCGACGACGACATCGCACGCTACTGCGTCGAGATCGCCCGCGCGACACGGACGGCGCCGAACGTCGAGGTCGGGGCCTCCCCGCGCGGCTCGCTCGGCCTGCTGCTGCTCGGTCGCGCCCTGGCTGCGCTGGACGGTCGCGATTTCGTGCGACCGGATGACATCAAGCGGATCGCCGTGCCCGTGCTCGCCCATCGCCTCACGCTGACGCCGCAGGCCTGGGCGCAGGGCGCATCGGCCGCCGACGTCGTGCGAGCCGTCGTGGGTCAGGTGCCCGTTCCTCCGACAGTGAAGGAGCGCGTGTGACGAGACCATCGATGCATGGTCGCTGGAGTCCGGCACTGGCCGTCGCCATCGCCGGCGCGATCGTTCTCGCGGTCATCGGACTGCTGTTCTCGCGTCCGGATGTCGTCGCCATGGGGCTCCCCGTCGCGCTGTGGAGCGCTCTCGCTCTGGGACGTGGAACCTCAGGCGTCGCGGTCGATCCGAGTGTCGCTTCGCTCCCGAGCGCCGACGGCGAACTGCTCACTGAGATCTCGGTCGAGAGCGACGCAGAGATGGTCGAGCTGTTCGTCGTGCAATCCGAGCGCAGGAGCCGACGCGCGATGGTTCCCGGTTCCGGGGCCACGGTCCTCGCACGGAGCCGTGTGCTCCATTCGGGCCCCTCCCTCCCGGTGCAGGTCTCGGCGCGCGGCGTCGCGCTCGACGGGGCTGTGCTCTCGGAGCCGTCCGAGATCGTCAGGAGCAGACGACAGGTCGCTCCCACGCCCCGCACCGTCGGGATGCTGCCACTGCCGAGGCGCTTGACCGGTCTGCACGGCTCGCACGAGGGGCGCCGCCCCGGCCAGGGCGGCGACTTCCGGGACATCCATGCGTTCGCGCCCGGAGACGAGCTGCGTCGAGTCGACTGGCGTGCGACGGCGCGGATGGCACGGCGACCGGGCGATCTGCTCGTGCGCCGGACCCACACCCTGAGCGATGCGTCCGTGGTGATCGCGATGGACACCTCGGAGGACCTCGGAGAGGTGGTCGCGTCGTGGGGGAGCGGGGACTTCGAGCGCAGCGGCGTGACGTCGCTCGACAACGCCCGTGAGGCCGCGCGCGGGCTCGCCGGCGCCGCCATCCATGCCGGCGACCGCGTCGCTCTGCACGTCCTCGTGCATGGCGGGCGTTCGCTGCGCAGCGGCGGAGGCTCTCGTCATCTCGCACGCCTCGAAGCGGCGATCGCGGCGACGGGGCAGGCTCGCGACGACGCGGCCTTCCGCAGGACCCCTCATGTCCCGCACGGCTCGGTCGTCCTCGTGCTGTCCACGTTCTTCCAGGGGGCCGCCGCGCAGACCGCGCTGATGTGGCGGGCGAGCGGCCACCGCGTCGTCGCGATCGACGTCCTGCCGCGGCTCGATCACTCGCGCCTCACCCGCCCTCAGCTCATCGGCCTGCGTACGGTGCTGGCGGAGAGGGAGAACGTGTTCGCCGACCTGCACGGTGCGGGCGTCGACGTGGTGACGTGGGCGGACGATCCGTCCTCCGCGCTGCGCGAGATCGCGAGGGCCAGGCGATGAGAGCGCCGAACGACACGTTGCAGACGCCGGCCGCCGTCTCCTGGATCGTGGTGCGGGTCGTGTTGATCGCCGTCGTCGCGGTCGGGGCGGTCGTGCTCAACCCCCTCGTAGGGTGGCAATGGGTGGCCGTGATCCTGGGGGTGACCGCCGCGGTGTTCCCGCAGACCTTCGCCGCGCGTGGGGCGGGGTCGCGTGCATCGTGATCGGGATGCTGCTCTCGGAGCCCGACCTCGGTCGGGCGATGCTCGCAGTGCTCGTCGTGCACGTGATCCACGTCCTGACGTCGCTGACCCTCGTGATCCCTCGCGGCTCACGGGTCGTGCTCGCCGCGCTGCGCCCGACTGCCATCCGCTTCGTCCTGGTGCAGGCGATCGCCCAGCCGCTGACGATCGCCGTCATGCTCGGCGTCGACGGAGCCGAGGGCACAGCGCCGTGGGCTGTCGTCGCCGGCGGCGGCGCGGTCGTCGCGCTCGCGGTGCTGCTGCTCGTGATGGCGAATCGGCGCCAGGCAGGTGGGCGGCGGCGACTGTGAGGGCCTTCCTGTGAGCCCTCACGGAGCCAATGTCCGTGGCCCCTCGTAGACTTGATCAGTGCCTATCGTCCCGGTTGCAACCCCAGGAAAACTCAGTGTTCGCGGTGCCCGCGTCCACAATCTCAAGAACGTCGACATCGACATCCCACGCGACTCTCTCGTCGTGTTCACCGGCCTGTCCGGATCGGGAAAGTCCAGTCTCGCGTTCGACACGATCTTCGCCGAAGGGCAGCGTCGCTACGTCGAATCGCTGAGCGCCTACGCGCGGCAGTTCCTCGGCCAGGTCGATCGACCGGACGTCGACTTCATCGAGGGGCTGAGCCCTGCGGTGTCGATCGACCAGAAGTCGACCAACCGCAACCCGCGGTCGACGGTCGGCACGATCACCGAGATCTACGACTACATGCGCCTGCTCTGGGCCCGCATCGGCATCCCGCACTGCCCCGAGTGTGGAGAGCGCATCCAGCGCCAGACCGTTCAGCAGATCGCCGACCAGCTCATGGAGCTGCCTGAGCGCACCCGCTACCAGATCGTCGCGCCCATCGTCTCGCAGAAGAAGGGCGAGTTCGTCGACCTCTTCCGTGAGCTCGGGGCCAAGGGGTACTCGCGCGCGATCGTCGACGGCGACCTGATCCAGCTCGCCGAGCCGCCCACGCTCAAGAAGAGCTACAAGCATGACATCGCGGTCGTCGTCGACCGTCTCGTGGCAGCTGACGACATCCTCGGTCGCGTCACCGACTCGGTCGAGACCGCACTCGGGCTGGCCGGTGGCGTGGTGCAGGTGAACTTCGTCGACGAAGAGGGCGACGACGCCTGGCAGTCGTTCTCCGAGAAGCTCGCATGCCCGAACGGGCACGCGCTCTCGCTCACCGAGATCGAGCCGCGCACCTTCTCGTTCAACGCGCCGTTCGGCGCCTGCCCGGCCTGCTCGGGACTCGGCACGCGCATGTCTGTCGACATCGACCTGATGCTCGGCGACGAAGAGCTATCGATCCGCGAGGGTGCGATCGTCCCGTGGACCACGCAGGGCAAGGGGCTCTTCCAGTACTACGAGCGACTGCTCGAGGGTCTGGCCGACGACCTCAAGTTCTCGCTCGACACTCCGTGGCAGGACCTCAGGGTCGACGTGCAGGACGCGATCCTCCGCGGCGACAACTACAAGGTCACCGTCAAGTTCAAGAACCGGTACGGGCGCGAGATGCGCTACGCCTCCGGCTTCGAGGGCGTCGTCCCCTACATCGAGCGGCAGTACGCGCAGGCCGAGTCCGACACGCAGCGTTCGCGCTGGGGCGAGTACCTCCGCGAGGTGCCGTGCCCGGTGTGCGACGGCAACAGGCTCAAGCCCGAGGTGCTCGCGGTGCAGGTGCACGGTCACTCGATCGCCGAGGTGTCGCACCTCAGCCTCGCCGATGCCCGTTCTTTCATGGAGACGCTGACGCTCACCGATCGTGAGGCCAAGATCGCGGCACAGGTGCTGCGCGAGATCCGCCTGCGACTCGACTTCCTGCTGCAGGTCGGTCTGTCCTACCTCAACCTCAGCCGCTCGGCCGGTTCGCTCTCCGGCGGCGAGGCTCAGCGCATCCGATTGGCCACCCAGATCGGATCCGGGCTCACCGGCGTGCTCTACGTACTCGACGAGCCCTCGATCGGCCTCCACCAGCGCGACAACCGGCGCCTGATCGACACTCTGCTCAAGCTCCGCGATCTGGGCAACACGCTCATCGTCGTCGAGCACGATGAAGAGACCATCGAGGCGGCCGACTGGGTCGTCGACATCGGCCCCGGCGCCGGCGTGAACGGCGGCGAGGTCGTGCACTCCGGGCCGTATTCGGCTCTGCTCGACGCGCCGGACTCGATGACGGGGGAGTACCTTTCCGGTCGTCGCGAGATCCCCACCCCCGCGAAGCGTCGCAAGCTCGACAAGAAGCGCATGCTGAGCGTCGTCGGCGCCCGCGAGAACAACCTCAAGAACGTGAGTGTCAACTTCCCGCTCGGCGTCCTGACGGCCGTCACGGGCGTGTCCGGATCGGGCAAGTCGTCGCTGGTCAACGACATCCTCTACCAGGTGCTCGCGTCACGGCTCAACGGTGCGCGCACCGTGCCCGGAAAGCACACGAGAGTCTCGGGGCTCGACAACCTCGACAAGGTCGTGCACGTCGACCAGGCGCCGATCGGCCGCACCCCGCGCTCCAACCCCGCGACCTACACCGGTGTGTTCGATCGCATCCGCTCGCTGTTCAGCGAGACGCCCGAGGCGAAGGTCCGCGGCTACCAGCCAGGGCGCTTCAGCTTCAACGTCAAGGGCGGTCGCTGCGAGGCGTGCTCGGGAGACGGCACGATCAAGATCGAGATGAACTTCCTCCCCGACGTGTACGTCGACTGCGAGGTGTGCCATGGCAAGCGCTACAACCGCGACACGCTCTCGGTGCACTACAAGGGCAAGAACATCGCCGAGGTGCTCGAGATGCCGATCGCAGAGGCCGCGGAGTTCTTCGAGCCCATCCAGGCCATCCACCGGTACATGAAGACCCTCGTCGACGTGGGCCTGGGGTACGTGCGTCTCGGTCAGTCGGCGACGACTCTCTCCGGCGGTGAGGCGCAGCGCGTCAAGCTCGCCACCGAGCTCCAGCGCCGCAGCAACGGTCGCAGCATCTACGTGCTCGACGAGCCGACGACCGGTCTGCACTTCGAAGATGTGCGCAAGCTGCTCGAGGTGCTCAACGGTCTTGTCGACAAGGGCAACACGGTGATCGTCATCGAGCACAACCTCGATGTGATCAAGTCCGCGGACTGGGTCATCGATCTCGGACCGGAGGGCGGTTCCGGTGGTGGTGAGATTCTGGCGACCGGCACTCCCGAGCAGATCGCCAGGGTCGAGGACAGCCACACAGGTCAGTTCCTCGCCGAGATCCTGGGTGAGGGGCGCGCCGCGAAGAAGGCCAGCTGATGGCCGACGTGCTGCCGTACAAGCCGAGGGCCGGTGAGATTCCGACCAACCCCGGCGTGTACCGGTTCCGCGACGCCGACGGCCGCGTGCTCTACGTGGGCAAGGCCAAGAACCTGCGTCAGCGCCTGTCGAACTATTTCGCGCCCCTGCGCACGCTGCACGAGCGCACTCGGCGGATGGTGACCACGGCCTCGTCTGTCGAGTGGACGGTCGTGTCGACCGACGTCGATTCGCTGCAGCTGGAGTACATGTGGATCAAGGAGTTCGATCCGCCCTTCAACGTGCGGTACAAAGACGACAAGTCGTATCCGTTCATGGCGGTCACCCTGGGAGATGAGGCCCCTCGGGTGATCGTCACCCGGAATCGCAAGATCCCCGGTGCGCGATACTTCGGCCCCTATCCCAAGGTCTGGGCGGTGCACGAGACGATCGATCTGATGGTCAAGGCCTTTCCCATCCGCACCTGCAGCGACTCGAGCTACAAGCGGGCGATGCAGACGGGGCGACCGTGCTTCCCGGGGCAGATCGGCAAGTGCGGTGGGCCGTGCTCGATGACCGTCACCATCGAAGAACACCGCGCGATGGTCGACGACTTCGTCGCGTTCATGGCCGGCGGTGACGAGCGGTTCACGCGCGAGCTGACCACCAGGATGCTCGCGGCATCCGCGGCGATGGACTACGAGGCCGCGGCCAAGTACCGAGACAAGCTCTCGGCGATCGAGGCCGTGCTCGGAAAGAGCGCGCTGGTGCTGGCGACCGACGAGGACGCGGATCTGTTCGGCATCGCGGAAGACGAGCTCGCGGCCGCCGTGCAGCACTTCGTGATCCGTGGTGGACGCGTGCGCGGTGTCCGCGCGATGACGATCGAGAAGGAGATCGACATCTCCGGCGCCGAGCTCGTCGACCAGGTGCTGCAGCGCGCCTACGGCGATGCGCAGGACGTGCCTCGGCGCATCCTGGTGCCTTCGCTTCCCGATGACGCGGCCGAACTCGAGGTGTGGCTGCGGGAGCGACGGGGCAAGAAGGTCGAGATCGCGGTCGCCCAGCGCGGTCAGCGCGCCGACCTGATGCGCACGGCGACCCTCAATGCCCAGCAGGCGCTGATCCGCTACAAGACCCGACGCACGAGCGACTACGTCGCGCGCACCCAGGCCCTGACCGACCTGCAGGATGCGCTCGGTCTGACCGAAGCGCCCCTGCGCATCGAATGCTTCGACATCTCGCACCTCGGCGGCACCAACGTGGTCGCCTCGATGGTCGTCTTCGAAGACGGTCTTCCGCGCAAGGACCAGTACCGATCGTTCAACATCCCCGAGACGACCGACGACACCGACTCGATGTACCAGGTGCTCCGTCGGCGCCTCGCATATCTCGATCGCCCGGAGGAGGCCGACGAGCCTGCAGCGGTCGTGGCGGTCGCCGGCGAGACCGACGACGGCCTGGAGGAGGTCGTCGTCGAGGTCAAGCGCAAACCGCGGTTCGCCTATCCGCCCCAGTTGCTGCTCGTCGACGGCGGTCAGCCGCAGGTCGAGGCGGCAGCGCGGGCCCTTCGCGACGCCGGGCACACCGAGATCGCTGTGTGCGGCATCGCGAAGCGGCTCGAGGAGATCTGGCTTCCCGGCGAGGACTTCCCGGTCATCCTGCCGCGCACCAGCGAGTCCCTCTACCTGCTCCAGCGGTTGCGCGATGAGGCCCACCGCTTCGCGATCACGCATCAGCGCAAGCGACGCAGGAACGACATCTCGTCGGTGCTCTCCGAGGTCCCAGGTCTCGGCGCATCCCGGATCAAGGTCCTCCTCAAGCACTTCGGATCCGTCACGGCACTCCGGGCTGCGGCGCCAGGAGAGATCGAAGAGGTGCAGGGGATCGGCCCCGTGCTGGCTCAGAACATCCATACGCATCTCTCCACTCGCTAGGCTGGTGCATGCGGGGGAGAAGGAGTAACCATGGCTGACGGGGAAAAGGGCGAGTTCCTCATCGTCACGGGCATGTCGGGCGCTGGACGCACGACGGTAGCGAACGCACTCGAGGATCTCGGCTGGTATGTCGTCGACAACCTGCCACCGCAGATCCTGCGCCCGCTGCTCGACCTCACCGACATGGGCGGCACCGCGCTGCCCAAGGTCGCCGCGGTGGTCGATGTCCGAGGACGCAATCTCTTCGACGACTTTCCCGGAGTCGCTCGGGCACTGCGATCACGCGGGTCCGTCCGGGTGCTGTTTCTCGACGCCTCCGACGACGTGCTCGTCCGGCGGTTCGAGTCGGTGCGCCGACCGCAACCGCTCCAGGGAGACGGCACGCTGCTCGACGGCATCCGCATCGAGCGTCATAAACTCGCTCCGATCAGGGAATCCGCCGATCTGGTCATCGACACATCTGCCCTCAACATCCATCAGCTCGCCACTCAGGTCTCGGATCTGTTCTCAGAAGAGGGCGCTGCTCGCCATCGCGTGACGCTGATGAGCTTCGGTTTCAAGTACGGACTGCCGACGGACGTCGATCTGGTCGCCGACATGCGATTCCTCCCCAACCCGTTCTGGAACGAGGAGCTGCGCGGACTCACCGGCAAGGACGAGCCCGTCAGAGATTATGTGCTGTCCCGCGAGGGCGCCACCGAGTTCCTCGACGCCTATACGGCGGCTCTCACACCGGTGCTCGAGGGGTATCAGCGCGAGAACAAGAGCCACTCGACGATCGCGATCGGCTGCACCGGCGGCAAGCACCGCTCGGTCGCCATGGTGGAGGAGCTGGCTCGTCGGCTCGCCGCCTTCCCCGGCGTGGCCGTGAACGTGCGTCATCGGGACCTCGGCAGGGAATAGCAGGAGCCTCCGTCAGAGTAGGCTGGAGGTTTGCGTCGCGATCCGGCGCGTGAGCGTAGAGGAGTGTCGTGGCACTAACCACCGACGTCAAGGCTGAGCTGGTCAGCATCCGTAATGCACCCCCGACGGTGCGTGTGGCGGAGGTCACCTCGATCCTCCGGTTCGCCGGCGGACTGCACTCCATCGCCGGGCGGGTCGCCGTCGAAGCAGAGGTGGATGCCGAGATCCTCGCGCAGCGCGTCGCTCGCGACCTCGCCGAGATCTACGGTGTTCGGCCCGAGATCGCGCAGGTGCAGTCCAGCACGGCGAACGACGGCGCCCGCTGGGCCGTCAGGGTCATCGCGTCGGGCGAGACGCTCGCTCGCCAGACCGGGCTGCTCGACCAGCGTCGTCGCCCCGTCCGCGGCCTGCCCAACCGCCTGACCACCGGGTCTCGCGCCGAGATCGCAGGCCTCTGGCGAGGTGCGTTCCTCGCCGCAGGAACCCTCAGCGAGCCGGGCCGATCGGCCATGCTCGAGGTCGCGTGCCCCTCGTCCGAAGCGGCCATGGCTCTCGTGGGTGCCGCGCACCGTCTCGGTGTGGCTGCGAAGGCACGCGAGGTGCGCGGCATGCCGCGCGTCGTGGTCCGTGAGGGTGAGGCGATCCGCACGATCCTCAGCGAGATGGGCGCGCAGAAGACCGCCGTCACGTGGGAGGAGATGCGCCAGCGCCGCGAGGTCCGCGCGGGTGTCAACCGTCTCGTGAACTTCGACGATGCGAACCTGCGTCGTTCCGCGCAGGCTGCCGTCGCCGCCTGCGCCCGGGTCGAGCGAGCGCTCGAGATCCTCGCCGACGAGGTGCCCGACCACCTCAAGATCGCCGGGGAGCTCCGTCTCGCGCACCGCGACGCGAGCCTTGACGAGCTGGGTCACCACGCCGACCCGCCCATGACCAAGGATGCCGTCGCCGGACGCATCCGTCGTCTTCTGGCCATGGCTGACAAGCGTGCGCAGCAGGAGGGCATCCCGGGCACCGAGGCCGCGGTGCCCGCAGGCCTCGACGTCTGAGCGCTTCCGTCGACATGAGCGAGGCGATCCCTGTCAAGGGGTCGCCTCGCTTCGTCATATGGGGGAAGGATCAGGGTCGGCGACACGTTGTCGTCACTAGGATGAGTTAAGTCCGCTCTACGCCGCACCTCGGCGGCGCAGAGGATCGGCAAGCGCCGCGGCGCGGCGCGGATTGGATGAAAGCGACATGGCGATTTACACGCTCCCCGACCTTCCCTACGACTTCGCAGCCCTCGAGCCGCACATCAGCGGCAAGATCATGGAGCTGCACCATGACAAGCACCACGCGACCTACGTCGCCGGCGCGAACACCGCCCTCGAGCAGCTCGCCGAGGCCCGTGACAGCGGCAACCTCGCCAACGTGAACAAGCTCGAGAAGGACCTCGCGTTCAACCTCGGCGGTCACGTCAACCACTCGATCTTCTGGACGAACCTGTCGCCGACCGGCGGCGGACAGCCCGAAGGCGAGCTCAAGGCCGCGATCGACGAGTTTTTCGGCTCGTTCGAGAAGTTCCAGGCGCACTTCACCGCCAACGCCCTCGGCATCCAGGGCTCCGGCTGGTCGGTGCTCAGCTGGGATTCGATCGGGCAGCGCCTGATCATCCAGCAGCTGTTCGACCAGCAGTCGAACACCGCAGCGGGCACCGTGCCGCTGTTCCAGCTCGACATGTGGGAGCACGCCTTCTACCTCGACTACCTCAACGTGAAGGCCGACTACGTCAAGGCCGCGTGGAACATCGCCAACTGGGAGAACGTCGCTCAGCGCTTCGAGGCAGCCCGCGAGAAGACGAACGGCCTGCTGGTACTGTCGTAATCGGGTCGCGTCCCGACGGGCCTAGTCTCGTCGGGACGCCATCTCAGCCAAAAACCCCCGCGCACCGCGCACGCACGATTGCTGCGCACAGCGCACGAGAAACAGGGAGACCTGAGTGTCTGTCAAGATCGGTATCAACGGCTTCGGCCGTATCGGACGCAACTACTTCCGCGCGGCTCTCGCGCAGGGAGCGGACATCGAGATCGTCGCTGTCAACGACCTCACCGACAACAAGACCCTTGCCCACCTTCTGAAGTACGACTCGGTGGGCGGCGTCCTCGATGCTGACATCAGCTACGACGACGAGAGCATCACGGTCAACGGCAAGGCCATCAAGGCGTTCGCCGAGCGCGACCCCGCCGGTCTCCCGTGGGGCGAGCTGGGCGTCGACATCGTCATCGAGTCGACCGGCTTCTTCACCAAGGCCGAGCTCGCCAAGAAGCACATCGAGGCAGGCGCCAAGAAGGTCCTCATCTCGGCACCGGGCACCGGCGTCGACGGCACGTTCGTCATGGGCGTGAACGAGGACACGTACAACCCGGAGACCGATCACATCATCTCCAACGCCTCGTGCACGACCAACTGCCTCGCACCGCTGGCACAGGTCTTCAACGACGCGTTCGGCATCGACCGCGGCTTCATGATGACGGCTCACGCCTACACCGCAGACCAGAACCTGCAGGACGGCCCGCACAGCGACCTGCGTCGTGCTCGCGCCGCCGCCATCAACATCACCCCGGCATCCACCGGTGCTGCCAAGGCGATCGGCGAGGTCCTCCCCGAGCTCCAGGGCAAGCTGAGCGGCTCGTCGTACCGCGTGCCGGTTCCCACCGGCTCGATCGTCGACCTCACGCTGATCACCGACCGTGAGAACCTCACGGTCGAAGAGGTCAACGAGGCCTACAAGAAGGCTGCTGCCGACGGTCGCCTGGCCGGCTTCCTGCAGTACAACGAAGACCAGATCGTCTCGAGCGACATCGTGCACAACCCGCACTCGTCGATCTTCGACGCCACGCTGACCAACGTCAGCGGCAACCTGGTCAAGGTCTCCAGCTGGTACGACAACGAGTGGGGCTACTCCAACCGTCTCGTCGACCTGACCGAGTACGTGGCAGAGCGTCTCTGAGACATCTCCCATGACTCTGCGCACCCTGGATTCACTGGGTTCGCTCGAGGGCAAGCGCGTCATCGTCCGTTGTGATCTCAACGTCCCCCTGCGGGATGGGATCATCACGGACGATGGCCGTGTCCGCGCCTCGTTGCCGACCCTCAATGCACTGATCAACGCGGGCGCCCGCGTCGTCGTGTGCTCGCACCTCGGACGACCCGACGGTGCGCCCGACCCGCAGTACAGCCTCGCGCCGGTCGCCCAGCGACTGTCCGAGCTGCTCGGCAAGCCGGTCGCGTTCGCTCGCGACACCGTCGGCGAGTCGGCGCAGGAGGCAGTCGCCTCGCTCGAGGACGGCGGCATCGTCGTCATCGAGAACCTGCGGTTTAACCCGGGGGAGACCTCGAAGGACGACGCCGAGCGCGGCGCCTTCGCGGCTCAGCTCGCAGAACTCGGAGACGTCCTCGTCTCCGACGGATTCGGTGTCGTGCACCGCAAGCAGGCAAGCGTCTACGACCTCGCCCAGCTGCTGCCGTCGGCCGCCGGTCTGCTCATCGCGGCAGAGCTCGACGTGCTCGATCGCCTCACCGAGAACCCCGAGCGCCCGTACGCGGTCGTGCTCGGTGGGTCGAAGGTGAGCGACAAGCTCGGCGTCATCTCGCATCTGCTCCCGCGCGTCGACCGCATCCTCGTCGGCGGCGGGATGCTGTTCACCTTCCTCAAGGCACAGGGCCACGCCGTGGCATCCAGCCTCCTCGAAGAGGATCAGCTCGAGACCGTCCGCGGCTACATCGCCGAGGCCGAGAAGCGCGGCGTGGAGCTCGTGCTCCCGACCGACGTGGTGGTCGCATCCTCGTTCTCGGCCGACGCCGAGCACGAGGTCACGGCAGCCGATGCCATCGAGAGCACCGCTTTCGGTGCATCGGGCATCGGCCTGGACATCGGTCCGGACACGGCCGCTCGGTTCGCCGAGGTCATCCGCGGGTCCAAGACCGTGTTCTGGAACGGCCCGATGGGCGTGTTCGAGTTCCCGGCCTTCGCGGGCGGCACCAAGGCCGTCGCGCAGGCGCTCACCGAGGTCGACGGTCTCAGTGTCGTCGGCGGTGGCGACTCGGCTGCGGCCGTGCGTCAGCTCGGCTTCACCGACGACCAGTTCGGTCACATCTCGACCGGCGGCGGCGCCAGCCTCGAGTTCCTCGAGGGAAAGAAACTACCCGGCCTGGAGGTGCTCGGATGGGCCTGAACGCCCGTACCCCGCTGATCGCGGGAAACTGGAAGATGAATCTCGACCACCTGCAGGCGGTCGCATTCGTGCAGAAGCTGCATTGGACGCTCAAGGACGCCAAGCACGAGGACGGCTCGGTCGAGGTCGCGGTGTTCCCGCCCTTCACCGACATCCGCAGCGTGCAGACGCTGATCGACGCGGACAAGATCCCGTTCGCGCTCGGCGCGCAGGACATCTCGGCACACGATTCCGGTGCATACACCGGTGAGGTGTCGGGAGCGTTCCTCGCGAAGCTCGACGCGAAGTACGTCATCATCGGCCATTCGGAGCGCCGCGAGTACCACGCGGAATCCGACGAGGTCGTCGCAGCGAAGACGAAGGCCGCGCTCAAGCACGGCCTCTCGCCGGTGATCTGCGTGGGCGAGACCGCGGAGGATCTCGAGAAGTTCGGCGCGAGCGCGGTTCCGGCCGGACAGCTCGAGGCTGCTCTGCAGGGGCTCTCCAAGGATGCCGACATCGTCGTGGCGTACGAGCCGGTCTGGGCCATCGGCTCCGGCCAGGCAGCGACGCCGCAGCAGGCGCAGGATGTCTGCGCTGCGCTGCGCACGGTGATCGCCAAGGTCCTCGGTGACGACGCTGCGGCGCGCACCCGGATCCTGTACGGCGGATCGGTCAAGTCGGCGAACATCGCGAGCTACATGCGTGAGCCCGATGTCGACGGCGCACTCGTCGGAGGCGCGAGCCTCGTGGTCGACGAATTCGCCGCGATCATCCGGTTCGAGAAGCACGTCGGCGTGTGAGTGTGGCGGGGCTCCGGCCCCGCCGCACCGTATACTTGACCGTTACCGGGGCAATCCTGCCCCAGCGAAAGGCTCTTCCTCGTGGAAATTCTCGAGTTCGTCCTGCAGGTGGTGCTGGGCATAACCAGCGTCCTGCTGACTCTCCTCATCCTCCTCCACAAGGGTCGCGGTGGCGGCCTGTCCGACATGTTCGGTGGCGGAATGACGTCGGCTGTGGGCTCGTCGGGTCTCGCTGAGCGCAATCTCAATCGTTTCACCGTGATCCTCGCTCTGGCGTGGTTCGTGTCGATCGTCGCGCTCGGTCTCATCACGAAGTTCGAGGTGATCTGATGGCTACCGGCGGCAATGCGATCCGAGGGACCCGTGTCGGTTCCGGCCCCATGGGCGAGCAGGACCACGGCTACCACGCCGACCGCATCGCGGTGTCCTACTGGGACGGTCTCGGCAACGAGACGGTCCGCTACTTCGCGGCGGGTCTTCCTGAAGAGGAGATCCCCGAGACCATCGACCACCCGCAGTCCGGGCTGCCTGCCGGGCGTGACAAGGCCAACCCGCCTGCGCTCGCGAAGGCGGAGCCGTACAAGACGCACCTCGCGTACGTGAAGGAGCGTCGTACCGACGAGGAAGCCGTCCAGCTTCTCGAAGACGCGCTCACCCAGCTGCGTGAGCGTCGGGGCCAGTGACCTCGATCTGATCTCAGAGAAGAAGCCGTCGCGATCTGATCGCGACGGCTTCTTCCGTATCCGGCGGCGGTCTCAGCGGCATCCGGCCGCGGCGTCGATATAGGACTGCGGCGGGTAGCCGTACGCCCAGACGCCGTTCGCGTCGTCCGTGAACCCCATGCTGATGGCCCACGCGGTGGCCCACTTCTCGATGCTGTCCTGCGTCGACGAGTCGTACATGTCCTCGCACTTCACGCTGATGGCGTGGCCGACCTCGTGCGCGACGAGTGCCTTGCTGCGATCGGCCGGCCACTGCTCGGCCACCGAGTTCGAGAGCTCGATCACCGCTCGATCGGGTTCATCCCACCACCAGGTCGTCAGGCCGCCCATGCTCCCGTTCTCGCCGGCATTGTTCACGATCTGGTTCCAGTCGAACTCGAGCAGCACACCTGGTGCCAGCGACCGCGCATACGCCTCGATCTCGAGCCGCACGCCCTGCAGAGGACCGGCCTTCTCGCTCAGTTCCGCGCTCTCGGAGGCGACGACCTGTGCGGCGGCGTCCTGGAGAGCCACGAACGTGCTGACGGCGGAGTCGTCGAGAGCGGAGGCTCCGGCGGCAGTGGAGGCGGCGTCACGCAGTGCGATGACGTCGTCGTTCTTGGCGGAGACGTGAGCGACCTCGAACGAAGCGGCCGCGGTCGCAGCGGAGCCGAGGAACGCGAGACCGGCATCCGTCACCAGCGTCTCCGCCTCAGCGAGCGCGGGGGATTCCTCGGCGAGCTCGGAGTCGAGATCCTCGAGATCCTGGATGTCGAGCCGGAGTCCCTCTGATGCACCGAACAGCTCCCAGAAGAAGACGGGTTTCGAGCCTTCATCCGGCAGCGCGGTGTCGAGCACCTGATCGGCGGACGCCGAGGTGTCGGCGGCCTCGGTGATCGACGCCGCCAGCGCCTCCTTCGCGGTGGGGTCTGCGAGCACGCCAGAATCGCTGTCGAGCAGGAGGGTCGCGGTGTCGGAGGTCGAGACGAGCCGGTCGGACGAGAGCGTGACCTCTGCGATCGTGTCCTGAGCGGTTTCCCTCGCGCCGTCGAACTCCGCGCGCGTGTCGTCGTACCCGAGATTCGCGGTGATCTGCAGCGATCCCACGACCGCGACGGCGACGAGTGCGCCGATGATGCCGATGAGGAGTCCCGTCCTCCTCTTGCGCGGCCGCGGTGCCTGGGGGAACGCGCTCGCGATGTGCGCGGGGAGGACATGGCCTCCGGGTGAGGGCTCGGAGAAGTCGTGGGGAGCAGACATTCGGTGGGGACCTCCGGTCGGGACCTGCGTATCTCGACTCTGCCAGAAGAACGCCCGCTGAACGGGAAAACGTCGAAGGCCCCCGCGTCTGCGGGGGCCTTCGGAGTGAGGGGCTGACGAGAATCGAACTCGCATCATCTGTTTGGAAGACAGAGGCTTTACCACTAAGCTACAGCCCCGTTGTCGGCCTGATCCGGGAGGACTGTGCCGACTCATCGATCATAGCGGACTGACGGAGGTGCTCGTGTCCGTTAGACTCGGTGGGGCTGAATCTGCATGCGGATTCCCCGGGGCGTAGCTCAGTTTGGTAGAGCGCCCGCTTTGGGAGCGGGAGGTCGCAGGTTCAACTCCTGTCGCCCCGACATGGCTTCAACGGCCTGACAGCCGCGATTCAGCGCGGAAATCACAAGGAGAGCACACCAGAATGGCGAACAGCACCGTCGAGAAGCTGACCCCGACCCGGGTCAAGCTCAGCATCACGGTCACCCCCGACGACCTCAAGCCCAGCATCGCGCACGCCTACGAGCACATCGCTCAGGACGTTCAGATCCCCGGCTTCCGCAAGGGCAAGGTCCCCGCTCCGATCATCGACCAGCGCATCGGTCGCGGCGCGGTCATCGAGCACGCGGTCAACGAGGGCCTCGACAAGTTCTTCCGCGACGCGACCGTCGAGCACAAGCTCCGCGTCGTCGGCCGCCCCGCCGCCGACATCACGCAGTGGCCGAACGAGAAGGACTTCTCGGGCGACCTGCTCGTCGACATCGAGGTGGACGTCCGCCCCGAGATCGAGATCCCCGCGTACGACGGCATCACCCTCACGGTCGACGCCGTCGAGGCCGACGAGGCTGCTCTCGACGCAGAGCTCGAGAACCTGCGCGCCCGCTTCGGCACGCTCGTTCCCGTCGACCGCCCCGCAGCGAAGGGTGACTTCGTCGAGCTCGACCTCGTCGCCACCATCGACGGCGCCGAGATCGACCGCGCCGAGGGCGTCTCCTACGAGGTCGGCTCCGGCGAGCTGCTCGAGGGCATCGACGATGCGATCGAGTCGCTCACCGCAGGCGAGGACACCACGTTCCGCTCCGCACTCGTGGGCGGCGACCACGCCGGCTCCGAGGCTGAGGTCTCCGTCACCGTCAAGGCCGTCAAGGAGCGCGAGCTCCCCGAGGCCGACGACGACTTCGCCCAGATCGCCAGCGAGTTCGACACGATCGCCGAGCTCCGCGCGAGCCTCGCCGAGCGCGTCTCGCAGCAGGGCGTCTTCACGCAGGGCTCCGCCGCACGCGACAAGCTCGTCGAGGCGCTGCTCGAGCAGATCGACATCCCCGTTCCGCCGAAGCTCATCGAAGACGAGGTGCACAACCACCTCGAGGGCGAGAACCGCCTCGAGGACGACGTGCACCGCGCCGAGGTCACCGAGGCCAGCGAGAAGCAGTTCCGCACGCAGGTGCTGCTCGACACGATCGCCGAGCAGGCCGACGTGCAGGTCTCGCAGGAGGAGCTCTCGCAGTACCTCATCCAGTCCGCATCGCAGTACGGCATGGCTCCCCAGGAGTTCGTCGAGGCGCTGCAGTCGTCGAACCAGCTTCCCGCGCTCGTCGGTGAGGTCGCCCGCAACAAGGCCCTCGCGATCGCGCTCGGCAAGGTCAAGGTCGTCGACACGAACGGCAAGTCCGTCGATCTGTCGGACTTCGTCGTGACCGACGATGAGGCCGAGACCGAAGCTGCTGCCGACGAGAAGCCCGCCAAGAAGGCTCCGGCCAAGAAGGCTCCGGCCAAGAAGGCTCCCGCGAAGAAGGCCGACGAGGCCGAGGCCGCTGCGAAGCCGGCTGCGAAGAAGCCCGCTGCGAAGAAGGCTCCTGCCAAGAAGGCCGACGACGCCGAGGCCGCTGCGAAGCCGGCCGCGAAGAAGCCCGCTGCCAAGAAGGCTCCGGCCAAGAAGGCAGCCGACAAGGCTGAGTGATCGAACACGATCTCTGGGAAAGGGGCGGATGCTGCGGCATCCGCCCCTTTCTCGTAAACCGACGAGATGAGGAGCGAAGGCATGACGAAGACCTGGGATGAGCGCATCGACGAGGTGTGGGCAGAGGCGACGGGCGAAGAGGTCGGCGACGACACCATCGCCCGGATCGACGCACTCGCTGCCGAGCGCGGTACCGACGATGCGCGTGCGGAATTCGAGCGAGCCGGCGCCAGGGACTCCGCCGGTCGCCCGGCGGAAGCGGTCCAGCTGTACCGCCGCGCACTCGCTCTGGGCCTCGACGACGAGCATCGCCCGCAGTGCGTGATCCAGATGGCCAGCTCGCTGCGCAACCTCGGCGAGTTCGAGGAGGCGCTCTCGGTGATCCGCGCCGAGGAGGAGCTGTCGTCGGACGGTCCGTATCGCGATGCCGTCGCCACCGTCCACGCACTGATCCTGGCGAGCTCGGGACGACCGGCGCACGGTCTGTCCGTCGCGCTGCTGGCTCTCGTCCCTCACCTGCCGCGGTACCACCGCTCGATGACCGCCTACGCGCACGAGATCGCGGAACTCGACGCCTGATATGCCGACGGCGAACACGGCCTGAGCGCCGCGTCGTCGCCGGTAGATTCGAATCACTGAAACACGGAATCAGGAGCTGACATGGCTGCAGAACCCCTCCTCGCTACGAGCGTCTTCGACCGACTGTTGAAAGACCGCATCATCTGGCTGGGATCGGAGGTGCGCGACGACAATGCGAACGAGATCTGCGCGAAGATCCTCCTTCTCGCCGCAGAGGACTCCGAGAAGGACATCTACCTCTACATCAACTCGCCCGGCGGATCGATCACCGCGGGCATGGCGATCTACGACACGATGCAGTTCGTCCCGAACGACATCGTCACCGTCGGAATCGGCATGGCCGCATCGATGGGTCAGCTGCTGCTGACCGCAGGCACCAAGGGCAAGCGCTACATCACCCCCAACGCGCGAGTGCTGCTGCACCAGCCGCACGGTGGCTTCGGCGGCACGTCGAGCGACATCCAGACGCAGGCGCAGCTGATCACGTCGATGAAGAACCGCCTCGCCGAGATCACTGCGGCGCAGACCGGCAAGTCGGTCGAGCAGATCAACGAAGACGGTGACCGCGACCGTTGGTTCACCGCCGACGAGGCGCTCGAGTACGGCTTCGTCGACCACATCCGCGACTCGGCCACCGACGTCGTCGGTGGCGGCGGAACCGACCAGGACATCAAGTAACGGAAAGCGAAAGGACTCTCATGTACGCACCCACCTTCCGCTCTGCCGGCGACCTGCCCTCCAGCCGCTACGTGCTTCCTCAGTTCGAGGAGCGCACGGCTTACGGCTTCAAGCGCCAGGACCCCTACAACAAGCTGTTCGAAGATCGCGTGATCTTCCTCGGCGTGCAGGTCGACGACGCGTCGGCCGACGACGTGATGGCGCAGCTCCTCGTGCTCGAGAGCCAGGACTCCGAGCGTGACATCACGATGTACATCAACTCACCCGGTGGTTCGTTCACCGCGATGACGGCGATCTACGACACGATGCAGTACGTCGCGCCGCAGATCCAGACCGTGGTGCTCGGTCAGGCGGCATCCGCCGCCTCCGTGCTGCTCGCGGGCGGCCACCCCGGAAAGCGTCTCGCCCTGCCCAACGCCCGTGTGCTCATGCACCAGCCGGCGATGGGTGAGGCCGGACACGGTCAGGCGTCCGACATCGAGATCCAGGCGGCGGAGATCCTCCGCATGCGCACCTGGCTCGAGGAGACCATGGCTCGCCACACCGGCAAGCCGGTCGAGCAGGTCAACCGCGACATCGACCGCGACAAGATCCTGTCCGCCGCCGAGGCGCTGGACTACGGCATCGTCGATCAGGTGCTCACCTCGCGCAAGCGCGTGTGACGCACTGCTGTCCTGAAAGGACGTCGGCCCCTCGGGGTCGGCGTCCTTTCTCGTGTGCGCGGCGAATGCGCGACCCTTCACCGGGAGAGTGCGCATATGAGCACACGGGTGCGCGAACGGTGATTCCGCCGTAAGCTGGACGCGGAAGGAGGATGCCGTGGAAGAAGAACTCACCATGGTCCGCGTCGCCGAGCTGTACTACGACGAAGACAAGACCCAGGACGAGATCGGGGCGCTCCTGAAGCTCTCCCGCTGGAAGGTGGGCCGTCTGCTCACTCAGGCGCGCGAGCGCGGCATCGTCCGGATCGAGATCGTGCATCCGCGAGCTCGGCGCCTCGGACTCGAGCGCCAGCTCGTCGAGCGCCACGGCCTGAGGGCGGCAGTCGTCGTGCCCTCTCCCGACGGCGACGACGGAACGCTCGAACGCGTCGCACAGGCCGCCGCCGACTTCCTCACCGCCATGCGTCCGGTTCCGCGGACGCTCGGCGTCAGCTGGGGGCGCACGCTCCGCGCCGTCGCCGAAGCGCTGCCCGACGGGTGGGCCACAGGCGTCACGGTCGTGCAGCTCAACGGGGGAGTGAGCCTCAACCGTCGCTCGGGCGGAGCCGCAGGTCTCGCCGTCACGATCGCCCAGCGCGCCTCGGGCCATGTGTCCCTTCTGCCGAGCCCGGCGATCCTCGAGCGCGTCGAGACCAAGCAGGCCATCGAGGCCGATCGCACGGTCGCCGCCGTCCTCGAGGAGGCCGCCGAGGCGCAGGCGTTCCTGTTCACGGCCGGTCCCTGCGACGCCACCTCCGCTCACGTCGAGAACGGCTACCTCTCGGCGTCCGACGTCGAGGAGCTCGCCCGCCGCGGCGCCGTGGGCGACGTGCTCGGGCGCTACATCGACGCGGACGGCAACATCGTCGACCCCCAGCTCGACGCCCGGACGGTCGGAGTCGACCTCGGTCGGCTGCGCGCCGCGAAGCGCTCGATCTTCGTCACCGCGGGTGACGCCAAGCATGACATCGCGCGTACAGTCGTGACCAGCGGCCTGTGCAGCGTCCTGGTGACAGATGAGACCACAGCACGAGCATTGTTGGAGGAACAATGACGACCCAAGAACTCAGCCGCAGAGCGGCGGTGGACGTCCTCGGCGGTGAGCCGGACGACGCCACGCTCCGCCGCTTCCTGCACGGACTCCCCGGCGTCGACGCCGTCGGCCTCGAGCAGCGCGCTGCCGGTCTCGGCACGCGATCGATCAAGACGACGTCGAAGGCCTGGGCCCTCGACACCATCATCAAGCTGATCGACCTCACGACCCTCGAAGGCTCGGATACGCCGGGCAAGGTGCGGTCGCTGGTCGCGAAGGCCAAGAACCCGGATGCCGCAGACCCGTCGACCCCCAAGGTCGCCGCCGTCTGCGTGTACGGCGACATGGTCGGCGACGCGGTCGAGGCACTCGGTGCGCTGCACGGTGACCCGGACGACGGTCTGATCTCGGTCGCCGCGGTCGCCACGGCCTTCCCGAGCGGACGCTCGTCGTTGGCGATCAAGCTGGCCGACACGGCGGAGGCCGTCGCGGCCGGTGCCGACGAGATCGACATGGTCATCGACCGCGGGGCGTTCCTCTCCGGTCGCTACGGACTCGTGTACGACCAGATCGCCCAGGTGAAGGAGGCGTGCCGTCGTGCGGACGGCTCGTACGCCTCGCTCAAGGTCATCCTCGAGACCGGTGAGTTGAACACCTACGACAACATCAAGCGCGCATCGTGGCTCGGCATCCTCGCCGGCGGCGACTTCATCAAGACGTCCACCGGCAAGGTGCAGCCCGCGGCCACCCTGCCGACGACGCTGCTGATGCTCGAGACGGTGCGCGACTGGCACCGCGGCACGGGGGAGCGCATCGGCGTGAAGCCCGCCGGCGGCATCCGCGCCTCCAAGGACGCGGTCAAGTACCTCGTCACCGTGGCCGAGACCGTGGGTGAGGAGTGGCTCCAGCCGCATCTGTTCCGCTTCGGAGCCTCGAGCCTACTGAATGACGTGCTGCTGCAGCGTCAGAAGCTCACCACCGGCCACTACTCCGGCCCCGACTACGTCACGATCGACTAGGAGCCCCGAATATGTCATTCCTGGAATACGCTCCGGCACCGGAGTCGAAGGCAGTCCTCAACCTCAGGGACAGCTACGGTCTGTTCATCGACGGCGAGTTCGTCGACGGTTCGGGCCCGAGCTTCACCACCATCTCGCCCGCCGACGAGACCCGCATCGCCGAGATCGCGTCCGCGAGTGATGAGGACATCGATCGCGCGGTCGCCACTGCCCGTCGCGCATACGACAAGACCTGGTCGAAGATGAGCGGTCGCGATCGGGGCAAGTACCTGTTCCGCATCGCCCGCCTCGTGCAGGAGCGGGCTCGTGAGCTCGCCGTCGCCGAGAGCCTCGACAACGGCAAGCCGATCAAGGAGAGCCGCGACGTCGACGTGCCTCTCGTCGCATCCTGGTTCTTCTACTACGCGGGCTGGGCCGACAAGCTCGACCACGCGGGGCTCGGAGCGAACCCGCGCGCGCTCGGCGTCGCCGGGCAGATCATCCCCTGGAACTTCCCGCTGCTGATGCTCGCGTGGAAGCTCGCCCCTGCCCTGGCCGCCGGCAACACCGTCGTGCTCAAGCCCGCAGAGACCACGCCGCTCACGGCGCTGATCTTCGCGGAGATCCTGCAGCAGGCCGATCTTCCGGCGGGTGTGGTCAACATCGTGACGGGTGCGGGCGCGACCGGCGCTTCTCTCGTGCGCCACCCGGACGTCGA
The DNA here is from genome assembly GCF_001423615.1 of Microbacterium sp. Leaf159. Lineage (GTDB taxonomy): Bacteria > Actinomycetota > Actinomycetes > Actinomycetales > Microbacteriaceae > Microbacterium. The sequence continues at coordinate 143,115 of NZ_LMOU01000001.1, forward strand.
CAAGGTGGCCTTCACCGGCTCGACCGGAGTCGGCCGCGACATCGCCCGCGCTGTCGCCGGGACGAACAAGAAGCTCACGCTCGAGCTCGGAGGCAAGGCCGCGAACATCGTGTTCGACGACGCGCCCATCGACCAGGCCGTCGAAGGCATCGTCAACGGCATCTTCTTCAACCAGGGGCACGTGTGCTGCGCCGGAAGCCGGCTGCTCGTGCAGGAGTCGATCCACGACGAGGTCATCGATCGTCTGAAGAACCGCCTCTCGACCCTGCGTCTCGGCGACCCGCTCGACAAGAACACCGACATCGGTGCGATCAACTCGGCGGCCCAGCTCGCCCGCATCCGGGAGCTCAGCGACATCGGCGAGGCCGAAGGTGCAGAGCGCTGGACGGCCGACTGCGCGATCCCTGACAAGGGATTCTGGTTCGCTCCGACGATCTTCACCGGAGTCGAGGCATCGCATCGCATCGCCCGTGACGAAGTCTTCGGGCCCGTCCTGTCGGTGCTCACGTTCCGCACGCCTGCCGAGGCGATCGCCAAGGCGAACAACACGCCGTACGGTCTTTCCGCGGGCATCTGGTCGGACAAGGGCTCTCGCATCCTGGCGGTCGCCGACCGGCTCCGCGCCGGCGTGATCTGGGCCAACACGTTCAACCGTTTCGACCCGTCGAGCCCGTTCGGCGGTTACAAGGAGTCCGGATACGGCCGCGAGGGCGGACGTCAGGGTCTCACCGCGTACCTGAAGGGGGCCTCCGCATGAGCAAGCGATTGACCGTTCCGAAGACCTACAAGCTGGCCATCGGCGGTGCCTTCCCCCGCAGTGAGTCCGGCCGCACCTACGAGGTGCTGTCGGCGAAGGGGGCCTTCCTCGCGAACGCCGCCCAGGGCTCCCGCAAGGATGCACGGGATGCCGTCGTCGCCGCACGTGCCGCGGTGAAGGGCTGGTCGGGCGCCACCGCATACAACCGCGGACAGGTGCTCTATCGGGTGGCCGAGGTGCTCGAGGGGCGCCGTGCGCAGTTCATCGATGAGATCGCCGCGCAGGAGGGCGTCTCGACGTCCGCAGCATCCACGCAGGTCGACGAGGCGATCGACCTCTGGGTCTGGTACGCCGGCTGGTGTGACAAGTACGCACAGGTCGCGGGCAACGCGAACCCCGTCTCCGGTCCGTACTTCAACATCTCGGTGCCGGAGCCGACCGGGGTGGTCGCGATCGTCGCACCGCAGGACTCCGCCCTGCTCGGTCTCGTCTCGGTCGTGGCTCCTGCGCTCGTCGCAGGCAACACGGTCGTGGTGATCGCGAGCGAGCGCTTCCCGCTGTCGGCCATCAGCCTCGCCGAGGTGCTCGCGACGAGCGATGTGCCCGGGGGCGTCGTCAACGTGCTCACCGGCTCTCCGGCCGAGATGGCTCCGTGGCTCGCCTCGCACCAGGACGTCAACGCGCTCGACCTTGCCGGTGCCGGCGACCTCGAGTGGATCGACATGCAGATCGCTGCCGCCGAGACGCTCAAGCGCGTGCTGGCTCCCGGCGTTGTCACCGCATCTCCGGAGCGCATCGGCGCCTTCACTGAGGTCAAGACCGTCTGGCACACCAAGAGCATGGTCTAGCGTCGGCCCTACGCTGAGAGCCCCGCAGCATCAGCTGCGGGGCTCTCAGCGTGTCTCGGGCGACTCCTGCGAGCAGCGACGTCTTAGTGCGGAAAACTCAGCGCGCTATGTTGTGACGCGTGATCCGCCTCCAGAACGCCACATACCTCGTCCACGACCACGATGAGGCACTCGCGTTCTTCGTCGATGGGCTCGGCTTCGTCGTGCGCCAGGACGAGACGTTCGAGGGTGGCTGGCGTCGGGTGGTCGTCGGGCCTGAAGCAGGAGGCACGGGCCTCGTACTGGCGCTGTGCGCCGACCCCGAGATGCTCGGGCACCAAGCCGGAGACGACGTCGCGTTCTTCCTCGAGACCGATGATTTCGAGCAGCAGCATGCGCGCATGCTGGCCCACGGCATTCGATTTCGGGAGGAGCCGCGCCACGAGGCCTACGGCACCGTCGCGATCTTCGAGGATCCCTACGGAGCGCCATGGGATCTCATTCGGCCGCCGCGCATGTCGATCGGATAGTTCCACCACGACCCCGCGCCAATGCGTCCCGGTGTCGGATGCAGCGGTTAGGCTCAGTAGACGATCTCAGGATCCCCCCCTAGGAGGACGCGCATGGCCCGTATCGGCGAAAGCGCTGACCTGTTCAAGTGCTCATTCTGCGGAAAGAGCCAGAAGCAGGTGCAGCAGCTCATCGCAGGACCCGGTGTGTACATCTGCGACGAGTGCGTCGAGCTGTGCAACGAGATCATCGAAGAGCGGATGGCGGAATCCTCCGCCGAGGGCGGTGCAGACTTCGAGCTGCCGAAGCCCCGTGAGATCTTCTCCTTCCTCGAAGAGTACGTCGTCGGTCAGGAGCCCGCGAAGAAGGCACTCGCCGTCGCGGTCTACAACCACTACAAGCGCATCCGTGCGCACGGCACGCTTCAGACGGCCGAGCAGAAGGCCGAGAGCATCGAGATCGCCAAGAGCAACATCCTGCTCATCGGTCCGACCGGCTGCGGCAAGACCTACCTGGCGCAGACGCTCGCGAAGCGCCTCAACGTGCCGTTCGCGGTCGCAGACGCCACCGCACTGACCGAGGCCGGCTACGTCGGTGAGGACGTCGAGAACATCCTCCTGAAGCTGATCCAGGCGGCGGACTACGACGTCAAGCGCGCCGAGCAGGGCATCATCTACATCGACGAGGTCGACAAGATCGCCCGCAAGGCCGAGAACCCGTCGATCACCCGCGACGTGTCGGGCGAGGGTGTGCAGCAGGCGCTGCTCAAGATCATCGAGGGCACGGTCGCATCCGTGCCGCCGCAGGGCGGGCGCAAGCATCCCCACCAGGAGTTCCTGCAGATCGACACGTCGAACGTGCTGTTCATCGTGGCCGGCGCATTCGCCGGGCTCGAGGACATCGTGTCGGCGCGCGTCGGCAAGCACGGCATCGGCTTCGGAGCCCCGTTGCACGACAAGGGCAAGGACCTCGATCTGTTCAGCGAGGTGCTCCCCGAGGACCTGCACAAGTTCGGTCTGATCCCCGAGTTCATCGGCCGACTGCCCGTCGTCACCTCGGTGTCGCCTCTCGACCAGGATGCTCTCATCGACATCCTCACCGGTCCCCGCAACGCGCTGGTCAAGCAGTACCAGCGCATGTTCGAGCTCGACGGCGTGCAGCTCGAGTTCGAGGAAGAGGCTCTGCGGTCCATCGCCGACCTCGCGGTCGAGCGCAAGACCGGTGCGCGCGGACTCCGCGCGATCCTCGAAGACGTGCTCGGTCCGATCATGTTCGAGATCCCCTCCGCCGAAGACGTCGCCAAGGTCATCGTGACCCGCGCGGCCGTCGATGAGGGCGCGCCTCCCACGATCGTGATGGAGCGCAAGCGCAAGAGCGCGTGAGCCCGGCACCCGCGCCCTGGCGGGTCGTCGACAGCGAGATCGTCGTCGCCGACCGCTGGATCCGTGTGCGCGCGGACGACTGCCGTGATGCGGACGATCGTCGGATCGCGCCCTATTACGTGCTCGAGTACGGGGACTGGATCTCACTGCTCGCGCTGGATGCCGACGGCGGCGCGATCATCGTCGAGGAGTACCGCCACGGAGCGGGGATCATCGCGATGGGGATGATCGGAGGCGGCGTCGAACCCGGCGAGGCCCCGATCGCGGCAGCGGCCCGGGAACTCCGCGAGGAGACGGGCTACGAGCCGGGTGAGATCGTCGAGCTCGGATCCACCTGGGCGAACTTCGGCAACCACACCAACCGCGTGCATCACTTCCTCGCCCGCGACTGCGTCCGCGTCGCCGAGCAGGCGCTCGACGACAGCGAGGCGATCGCCGTGCACGTGGTGTCCCTCGACGGTCTCGGCGAGCACCTCGCTCAGAGCTATCACCAACTCACCTGGTACAAGGCGATGGAACTGCTCGACCGCTGAGACGAGGTGGATCGCGGATGATCCTGCTCAGGTATCGAGCCCTCGACGCTTCAGCAGAGGGGCGATCTCCGCGTCGCGGCCACGGAAGTCGCGGTACGCGTCGATCGGGTCCTTCGATCCGCCGACCCCGAGGAGGCGCGCACGGAATCGATCGCCGTTCTCGCGAGTGAGCCCGCCATGCTCTCGGAACCAGTCGACGGTGTCGGCGTCGAGCACCTCGCTCCAGATGTAGGAGTAGTACCCCGCGCTGTACCCGCCCGAGAACACATGGGCGAAGTAGGTCGACGAGTAGCGAGTCGGCACGACCGGGTCGTCGAGACCGATGTCGGCGAGCGCAGCGCTCTCGAACGAGGAGACGTCGGCGACTCCGGCGTCGGCCCCCACCTGATGCCAGGCCTGGTCGAGCCAGGCGGCCGCGAGGTACTCGCTGGTGTCATGCCCCTGGTTGAAAGCCTCGGTCGCGCGCAGTCGCGCGACGATCGCCGGGTCGAGTGGCTCGTCATTCTCGTGGTGACGCGCGTAGTTGTCGAGCACCTCGGGCCAGAGGATCCACATCTCGTTCACCTGGCTGGGGAACTCGACGAAGTCCCGGAAGACATTGGTGCCGGCGAAGTGCGGGTACGTCACCACGGCGAACAGGCCGTGCAGCGCGTGGCCGAACTCATGGAAGAGCGTGGTCACCTCGTCGAGGGTCAGCAGGGTCGGCTCTCCGTCGCCGGGAAGCGGCACGTTGAGGTTGTTGACCACGACCGGCAGCGTGCCGCGAAGGTGCGACTGGCTCACGATGGGGTTCATCCATGCGCCGCCGCGCTTCGAGTCGCGCGTGTAGAGATCGAGCACGTACAGTCCGAGGGCGGTGCCGTCGGCGTTGTGCACCTCGAACACGCGGGCCCCCGGGTGGTAGGCCACCAGGTCGTGTCTTTCGGTGAAGGTGACGCCGTAGAGCCGCGTGGCGGCGAAGAACACGCCGTCCTGCAGCACCCGCTCGGCCTCGAACCACGGTCGGAGGCCGCTCGTGTCGATGTCGTAGCGCGCGGTGCGCACCTTCTCGGTGTAGAACGCCCAATCGTGCGCCTCGACGGGGAACGGTGCGCTCTCGGTCTCGTCGACGATCGCCTGGAGGGCTTCCCGCTCCGCACGGGCGTTGCGCGCGGCCGGGGCGGCGAGCTCCCGCAGCATCCGCTCGACCGCCTCGGGAGTCCCTGCCGTCTCGTCGGCCGTGACGTATGCCGCGTGCGATGCGTAACCGAGCAGTTCTGCGCGCTCTGCGCGCAGCCGCACGATCTCTTGCAGCACCGGGCGGTTGTCGTTGCCGTTGTCACGCGATGCGCGCATGCGAGACGCATCCATGATCCGTCGCCGCGCTTCGCGATCACGCAGCTGCGCGAGATACGGATGCCCCGTGAACAGGGGCAGCGAGATCAGGAATCTGCCCTCGAGGCCACGCTCCTCGGCAGAGCGAGAGGCGGCCGAGAGCTCTCCCGTACTGAGACCGGCGAGCTCCTCGGCGGAGTCGAACACGACGGCCAGGTCGTTGGTGTCATTCAGCAGGTTGCGTTCGAAAGTGTTGTTGAGCGTCGAGAGCTGCTGATTGAGCAGAGTGAGCCTCTCCTTCGCCGCGTCATCGAGGGCGGCGCCCGCGTGCGTCATCTCACGGTGGTGCCGTTCGACGAGATAGCGCTGCTCGTCGTCGAGGTCGAGATCGGCGAGCTGTGCGTGCACCTGCTGCACGCGCCAGTACAGGGCGCCGTCGAGGGTGATCGCGTCCTGATGCGCGGCCATCAGGGGAGCGAGATGCTCGTCGATCTCCTGGATCTCGGGCGTCGCATCGGCCGAGGTCACCGTGTAGAACGCATGCGCGACTCGGTCGAGCAGGTCGCCGGAGCGCTCGAGCGCGTCGATCGTGTTCTCGAAGGTGGGCATCGAGCGCACCATCGTGATCCGCGAGATCTCGCGGAGGTGCTCGTCGAATGCGGCCTGGAACGCCGGGAGGTAGTGCTCGGGCCTGATCGCGGCGAAGTCGGGAAGACCGTAGGGGAGCGTGGACGGCTGGAGCAGCGGGTTCGAGGCGTCGGTCATCCTCTGAGCCTAGCCATCACCCGCTGGAGGGCCTCGACGACGAGACGGACGGACTGCCGCCTCAGGTTCTCGGGCCGGGCGAGCACGTCGATCATCCGGTGAGTGCTGACTCCTCGTAGGGGGAGCCGGACGATGTCGCGATCGTCGACCGTGCGGGTCGTGTAGCGCGGCAGCATCCCCAGCACTCCGCCGGCGGCGACGACAGCGGCGATCGCCCCGTAGTCGTTGATCCTGTGGCGGATCTCGACGGGGCGGCCGGCCACGGCGGACACCGCGCGCAGCACGTCGTCGGGGGAGTATCCGACACGGCTCGTGACCCACGGGCTGTCGACCACGTCGAAGGATGTCACCTGGCCACGCGCGGCGAGGGGATGGGATGCCGAGACGGCGACGTCGAGCGGCTCCCGCACGAGCGCCAGGCTGCGCATCCCGTCGGTGGGCCAGGGAGGAGAGTGCTCCATGCGGTGCGCGAGCACGAGGTCGTAGCGGGCGGTGAGAGCCGGGAAGTCGCTCTGCGCCACGTCCTCGTCTGTGAGCTGCACGGTCGGCGGCGCATCCGCCGCGTCGAGTTCCCGGATCAGCGAGCCGAAGAGCGCCTGTCCCACGCTGTGGAATCCGCTGACCGTGACGATGCCGGTGCTGTCACCCTCGAAGTCGTCCACCGCGCTGCGCGCTGCGGCCATGGCATCGATCGCGTCGGCGCCGGCCGTGGCGAGCACTTCGCCTGCGGCGGTCAGCGCCAGGCGGCGCCCGTCTCTCCGCGTGAGCGGCGTGCGAAAGCTCCGCTGCAGCGCCGCGAGGTGCTGCGACACGGCTGAGGGCGTCACGTGCAGGTTGTCGGCGACGGCGGCGACGCTGCCCAGCGCGCCGAGCTCTCTGAGGATCTGCAGCTGATGGAGTTCCATGTTCACAGATTAGCGATCACTACATCATCTATACAGAAGTTTGGGATTGCTCTACATCGTCGCTCGCGATGGGATCGACGTATGAAGGCACTGTTCAAAGCGGAACGCGCAGCCGGTCTCGAGCTCGTCGATCGTCCTGAGCCCACCGCGGCGGCCGACGAGGTGGTGATCCGCGTTCTGCGCACGGGGATCTGCGGTACCGACCTCCACATCCGTCGATGGGATGACTGGGCCGCATCTGCGATCGAGGCTCCGCTCATCCCCGGCCACGAGTTCTACGGAGAGGTCGTCGAGGTCGGGCCGCTCGTGCATGACATCGCGGTGGGCGACCGCGTCTCCGGTGAGGGGCACATCGTCTGCGGCACGTGCCGCAACTGCAGGGCGGGGCGCCGGCAGATGTGCATCCGCACGATCGGCCTCGGGCTGCAGCGAGACGGCGCCTTCGCCGAGTTCCTCGCGCTGCCGGCGACCAATGTCTGGGTGCATCACGCCGATGTCACACCGGAGCTCGGCGCGATCTTCGACCCGCTCGGAAACGCCGTGCACACGGCGCTCACCTTCCCGCTCGTCGGCGAGGACGTGCTCGTGACAGGATGCGGGCCGATCGGTCTGATGGCGATCGCCGTCGCCCGGCATGCCGGCGCGCGCTTCATCGCGGCGACGGACGTCAGCGCTCCCCGTCTCGAGATGGCGCGTCTGATGGGCGCCGACGAGGTCGTCGACGTCTCGGTCCGCGACATCCGTGATGCCCAGGACTGCCTCGGACTGCGTGAGGGCTTCGACATCGGGTTCGAGATGAGCGGTGCGGCGTCGGCGCTGCCGGCCATGATCGACAACATGAATCACGGTGGTCGGATCGCGATGCTCGGTCTGCCCAGCGCCGGCTTCGACATCGACTGGGGCAAGCTCGTCACCCACATGCTCACGATCAAGGGCATCTACGGACGCGAGATGTTCGAGACGTGGAACGCGATGGGGGCGATGCTGCAGACCAGCGCGACTCTGCGCGACTCGATCGGACGGGTGATCGCCGACGTGATCCCCGCCAGGGATTGGGAACAGGGTTTCGCCGCGGCAGAGTCCGCGGGAACGGGAAAGATCATCCTCGACTGGACGGAGCTGTGATGTACGGGACATTCCGGAAGCATGTGGCGGACGAACTCGACGGCATCGAGGCCGCGGGCCTCACGAAGCACGAGCGCGGCATCCGCGGACCGCAGAGCGCCGAGATCACGGCGGACGGTGCTGAGGTGCTCAACTTCTGTGCCAACAACTACCTGGGGCTCGCGGATGATCCGCGAATCCTCGAATCGGCGACAACGGCGCTGCAGGAATGGGGCTACGGGCTCGCCAGCGTCCGCTTCATCTGCGGCACCCAGGAGCAGCACCTGGAACTGGAGCGCCGACTCGCGGGGTTCCTTGGAACGGATGACGCGATCCTGTACTCCTCGTGCTTCGACGCCAACGGGGGAGTGTTCGAGACGCTGTTCGGCGCCGAGGACGCGATCATCTCGGACGAGCTCAACCACGCGTCGATCATCGACGGGATCCGTCTCTCCAAGGCTCGTCGACTGCGGTACCGGAACCGCGACATGGCGGATCTCGAGGCGCAGCTGCAGGATGCATCCGATGCCCGTTTCCGGGTGGTCGTCACCGACGGGGTCTTCTCGATGGACGGCTACATCGCACCCCTCGCCGACATCTGCGACCTGGCCGAACGCTACGACGCACTCGTGTTCGTCGACGACTCGCACGCGGTCGGCTTCGTGGGGGAGAGCGGCCGGGGCACGCCCGAGTTCTGCGGCGTCGCGGATCGGGTGGACATCTACACGGGCACGTTCGGCAAGGCGCTCGGTGGAGCGTCCGGTGGTTACGTCGCCTCGCACTCCGACATCGTCGCTCTGCTGCGTCAGCGCTCCCGCCCGTATCTGTTCTCGAACACGCTCGCGCCCGCGATCGTGGCAGGAACCCTGACCGCTCTCGACCTGGTCGAGGGCTCGGCCGATCTCCGAGCGCGTCTGCGCGACAACGCCGCTCTGTTCCGCGAGCGGATGACGGCGGAGGGATTCGACCTGCTGCCGGGGGAGCATCCGATCGTCCCGGTCATGTTCGGCGACGCGGCTCTCACGGCGCGAATCGCGACGGAGATGCAGGCGCAGGGCATCTATGTGACCGCTTTCAGCTTTCCTGTCGTGCCCCGCGGACTGGCGCGGATCCGCGTGCAGCTGTCGGCGGCGCATACGACCGAGCAGATCGAGAGATGCGTGGCCGCCTTCGTGGCCGCGCGAGCCGTCGTGAGCTGACGAGCGCGCAGACCAAGAGGTATTTGCAAAGAAGTCCTTGCAAAGAAAGCTTTGCAAGCGTATCTTTGCATACATGGCAGAAGAAGAGCAGTTGCGACGACTCGACTCCGGGGCGCTCAAGGCCCTGGCTCACCCGCTGCGTGTGCGGATCTTCGATCTTCTCAGCGCGCACGGGCCGCAGACGGCGAGTTCGCTCGCCTCGATGCTGGGGGAGACCTCCGGGTCCACCAGCTACCACCTGCGCACGCTCTCGGCGCATGACCTGATCCACGAGGTCGAGGGGCGGGGCACCGCTCGAGAGCGCTGGTGGGAGCTGCCCGAGGGACGCATCGACATCCCCGGTCCGAGCCAGAGCATGTCGCCCGCGAACCGGGCAGCGGCGCAGATCGTGTCGTCGGAGTTCTTCCGCCTGCGGCACGAGACCCTGATGTCCTACGTCAACCGGCCGGACACCGAGGTGCCGGAAGGCTGGAAGGACGCGGGCCTGATCGCCACGACCCTGCTCGAGATGACCCCCTCGCAGATGGAGGATCTCAAGGACGAGCTCATGGGAGTCATCGAGAGTGCCGTCGGGCGATATCGCGGCCAGACCGGGCCAGACGTGCGCCGGGTGTCGATGCGCACCGAGCTCTTCGACCTTCCGGCGACCGGGCCGGTGCTCTCCGTTGCCGCTGAATCGAACGAGGGGGAATCATGACCAGCGCGACCATCCGCCTCGTCGCTCCGACGCAGGCGGAGCGACAGCTCCTCGGCCTCGCCGATCGCCTCACGGGATTCGTCGAGCGACGCATCACTCGTCGGGCCCAGAAGCGAGCCCTCGCGCTCGACCTCCTGCGCGAGCAGCAGACCAGGCGACAGGATCCTCGGGCGGTCGATCACATGCTCGCCCAGATCGGACTCCCTCGGCGCTGAGACGTTCCGATGACGGCGAAGCCCCCTGCCGCAGGCGCGGTCAGGGGGCTTCGTCATCAGAGCTCGGTCAGTCCTCGAACGGGCGGGCGATCACATCACCGGAGCCGGTCTGCACGACCTCCCAGCCCGCATCGAGCTCGGCGGTCGCGCGGCCCTCGAGCCAGGTGAGCGTCCAGTGCCCGGTGAGACCGCGCGATTCGACCTCGGAGATCGCCGGCCGGAGCGCGGCGGGAACGGATGCCGGCGGCTCGGAGCCGGTGGCCCACCGCGTGCCCAGCTGCATCAGGCGCCCTCGACCGGAGCGAGCTCGATCGCGGTGACCGCGAACTCGTCCGCCTCGGTGAACTCGAGGTCGGCGATGCGCCCGACGGCTCGGAGATCGTCGGCCGCTGCGCGGAGCGCCTCGAGCTTGGCGGCAGGGGCGGCGATCGCCGCGCGCGACACCGGGGTCTTCTGCGAGGCCTTCGCCTCGGTCTTGGCGCGGCGGATGCCGATCAGAGCCTCGCTCGCCGCCGACAGCACAGCCGTGTCGCCCTCGATGCCGAGTGCCTCGGGCCAGGCCGCAGTGTGCACCGAGCCCTCTTCGAACCACGACCACACCTCTTCGGTCGCGAACGAGACGATCGGTGCGAGCAGTCGCAGCAACGTGGACAGCGCCAGGCGCAGCGCGAGCGCGGCGGATGCCTGACCCACGTCGTTCTGGTTGTAGGCGCGCTCCTTGACGAGCTCGAGGTAGTCGTCGCAGAAGGTCCAGAAGAACGCCTCGGTGACTTCGAGTGCCTTCGCCTGGTCGTAGTTCTCGAACGCCCTGGTGGCCTCCGCGATCACGGCGTCGAGCCCGGTGAGCATCGAGGCGTCGAGAGCGTGGGTGACCTGTGCACCGTCAGGCACGGGGAACGACAGCACGAACTTCGCGGCGTTCAGCACCTTGATCGCCAGTCGGCGACCGATCTTGACCTGCGTCGGGTTCTGCGGGTCGAAGGCGGCATCCATGCCCAGGCGGCTGGAGGCGGCCCAGTAGCGCACCGCATCCGATCCGTGGGTCTCGAGGATGTCGGCCGGCGTCACGACGTTGCCCTTCGACTTCGACATCTTCTTGCGGTCGGGGTCGACGATGAAGCCCGAGATCGCGGCGTTGCGCCACGGCGAGCGGCCATCCTCGAGAGTCGAACGCAGCATGGTCGAGAAGAGCCAGGTGCGGATGATGTCCTGACCCTGCGGGCGCAGGTCGAACGGGGCGGTGAGCTGCCACAGCTCCTCGTCGCGCTGCCATCCGCCGGCCAGCTGCGGGGTCAGGGACGACGTGGCCCAGGTGTCGAGGATGTCGGCCTCGGCCTCGAAGCCGCCGGCCACTCCACGCTGATCCTCGGTGTATCCCGCAGGCACATCGGTGGTCGGATCGATGGGAAGGATCGCGTGATCGGGGGCGAGCACCCGGTCGTAGTCGCGGTCGCCGTTCTCGTCGAGTCCGTACCAGAGGGGGATCGGCACGCCGAAGAAACGCTGACGCGACACGAGCCAGTCGCCGGTCAGGCCGCCGACCCAGTTCTCGTAGCGCACCCGCATGAACTCCGGATGCCAGTCGAGCTCGGTTCCGTGCGCGAGCAGCTCGTCACGGAGCTTGGCGTCACGGGCGCCGTTGCGGATGTACCACTGCCGCGTCGACACGATCTCGAGGGGACGGTCGCCCTTCTCGAAGAACTTCACCGCGTGGTTGAACGGCTTGCCGACCGCGGTCATGTCGCCTGTCTCCTGCAGCTTCTCGACGATCGCCTTGCGCGCCGAGAACACGGTCTTGCCGGCGAGCTCGGCCGTGTACCAGTCGATGGCCTCGGGACTCGCCACGATCGACGGGGCGGTGGGCAGGAAGCGCCCGTCCAGACCGATGGTCGTCATGTTCGGCAGGTCGCCGCCGGTGGTGGTGCGCAGCTCGCGCCACCAGATGATGTCGGTCACGTCGCCGAAGGTGCAGACCATGGCCGCACCCGTGCCCTTGTCGGGCTGCGCGAGGTGGTGTCCGTGGACCTCGATCTCGGCGCCGAAGAAGGGCGTCCGCACCTTCGTACCGATCAGGTGCTTGTGCGGGCCCTCGGGGTGCGTCACGATCGCGACGCACGCCGGGAGCAGCTCGGGGCGCGTGGTCTCGATCGTGATCGAGCCCGAACCGTCTGCGAAGGGGAAATCGATGGTGTGGTACGCGGCCTGCTGGTCGCGGTCCTCGAGTTCGGCCTGGGCGATGGCAGAGCGGAAGTCGATGTCCCACAGGGTCGGCGCGAGCGACTGATAGGCCTCGCCGCGCTCGAGGTTGCGCAGGAACGCGAGCTGGCTCTGACGAATCGTGTCGTCGGAGATCGTGCGGTACGTCTGGGTCCAGTCGACGCTGAGGCCGAGCTGGCGGAAGAGGGCCTCGAACTGCTTCTCGTCCTCGATGGTCAGGCGCTCGCACAGCTCGATGAAGTTGCGGCGGCTGATCGGCACCTGGTCGGCCGCGCGGCTGGACTTGTTGTCCCCACCCTCGAACGGCGGGGTGAAGTCGGTCTGGTACGGGAGCGTCGGGTCGCAGCGCACGCCGTAGTAGTTCTGCACCCGGCGCTCGGTGGGCAGACCGTTGTCGTCCCAGCCCATCGGGTAGAAGACGTTCTTGCCGCGCATGCGCTCGAAACGCGCCTTGACGTCGGTGTGCGTGTACGAGAACACGTGACCGATGTGCAGACTGCCGGACGCCGTGGGTGGGGGAGTGTCGATCGAGTACACGCCCTCACGGCCGGACTGTGCGGCGCGGAGTCGGTCGAACAGGTAGGTGCCCTGCTCCGACCACGACTCACCCCACTTCGCTTCGAGGCCTTCGAGCACGGGCTTGTCGGGAATCACGGACATGGAGGTCTCCTCGAGCGATGTATGCGGCACTGTGTGAGCGTGCCTGAGTGTGGGTTGTGCCCCACAGTCTAATCGTCCCGCACAGGTGGGGAGTCCCTCACTCGCCCCAGACGGCCTCCACGATCGCTGCCGCCTGGTCGTTCGTGACCGCCAGGTCGCCGTAGCTGGCCGCTCGCGTCTCGAGGTCCGGACTGATCTGCTCCACCACCTCTTTCACATCGATGGGTTCGCCATCGACATCGTTCACGGAGAGCTTGATCTGATCGCTCGGCACATCGTTGTTCTGGAGCACGATGGTGAGTATCCCGGCGAGATCATCGGCCGAGAGCTCGCCGTGGTCGAGATCCACCCCGACGATGAGGTTGAAGGTGAAGCCGTCGATTCCTTTCGCCGCGAACGAGTCGGTCACGCCGATGTCGGACTCCGCCAGGGCAGCGGGAATCGTCTCGGCGAAGTCCCCGTCGGAGAGCTCTTTCGTGATCGCTCCGCACCCGCTCAGCGCGACCATGGCGGCGCCGAGGGCGAGGATCGCGACTCCGCGGACGAGTCGAGTGACGCCGGTGGTGCTCATGTCAGCGTTCCACTCCCTGATAGACCTGGTGATCGACGACCGTACCACCGAGACCCGCGAGATCCCAGGGATCCGTGCCGTTGTTCGCGGCGTGGTATCCGCTCTCCCAGTCGCCGACGGAGTCTGCGTAGAGCGCGTTGTCGTGCGCACTGAATCCGTGTGATCCCGGAGGGTCCGGAAGGGTGATCTGGTGGATGTTCGGCGGGAGCACGGTCACGGGGGTGTTCGGGATGTCGATGGGCGACTGGCCGGGCAGCCCTGGCACGCCGACGAGACTTCCGTCCAGCATCGGCACGACGTCCGTCGCGTGCTGGAACGCGTAGACCGGCACGTTCGGCGGCACGTGGAAGTTGTCGACGGGGGAGCCGTTGGTCACGACCCCGATCGGGTTGTACGGGAAGGACGAGTCCGCGGCGAGGTTCGCCGCCATGATGCCTCCCTGACTGAAGCCGGTCAGAACGACATCTGATCCTGCGGGGATGCCCGCCTGTTGCATCGCGTCCAGCACAGCGCGCTCGTACTGCGTGCGGAAGAGCGGATTGTCGAGCATCAGAGCGAGGTTGTTGTCGCGGTCGTTCATCGCGCCCGCGGGTCCGCCGACCTCCCACGCCTGCGTCGAGGGCAGCGACACGACCCAGTGGGTCGATCCGTCGGGTGCGACGACCTCCTTGATGTCGATGGCGGTCGAATCCTCGCCGCCCATCGAATCGGTCGTGCCGTTGACCGAGACGAGGTCCGACAGGGAGTCGAGAGACGTCACCCCGTGAGCGTCCTTCCAGGCCTCGAGCTGTTCGTCGGTGAGCGTCGACGGATCGATCTCGTTCACGCGCGCGTCATCGGTCAGGAAGTCGTGCAGGACGTTGCCGAACACCAACCCGAGCGGTCCACCGGTGGGCGCTCCGACCAGAGGCAGCATGTCCACGAGGAGGTCTCGGAGCGTTGCCAGTGCGTCTCCGATGAGGGGGATCAGCTTGTACAGCAGCTGAGCGAGTGAGACGACGGCGCCCGTGAGGCTCTTGACCAGAGCGCCCGCAGAGGTGATGAAGTCGGCGGCGGACGACGCGAAGCGCTTGATGTCGTCGATCTTCTTCAACGGGTTGAGGCTGAAGCTGAAGAGGTCGTCGGCGAACCTGCTGAGGCTCCCGAGGAAGTCGCAGATCAGGACCCTCGTCGACTCGATGATCTGGCTGACCAGCCGCACGGCGCTTGCGGTGGCCCCGGTCCACTGCGCGGCGTCCTCGGCGACGGACAGCAGGTCGCCGTAGCGGGCCCGGAGCGCGCGGACCGTCCGTCCATCCATGTCTGCGAGTTTCGGCTCTGCGTCCCGCAGGGTCTCGACAACCCTGCGGAGGGACTTCTCCGCGTCCTCCCATCGCGAAGCGAATCCGCCGACCGTCCCCGGGTCGCCGAGGAGGTCGTCGAACCACTCGCGCAGCGGGGCGATGTACTGCATCAGCATCCCCGCGAAACCCGGGATGCTCGCGCAGTCCGCCTGCGACGCACTGGGCCCGGGCGCCCCGGCTGCCCAGGATCCGGAGCGCACCTGGCCGCTGATGGAGGCGATCGCGCTCACAGCTCGCCCTCGATCGTGCCGAACGCCTTCACGGCCCCGTCCTCGATCTCGCCGAACGCATCGACGATGCCCTTGAGTCCTGTGCCGGTCGCGTCGGCGAGCGCGGTGGCCGCCGTGAGTGTGGACTCGGATGCATCGGCGAGCGCGTCGATGGCGGGGCCGAGCAGCGGCCCGCACATCGCTCCGAAGGCCGACTGCCCGACGCCTCCCGCCGCTGTCTTCGCTGCGGCGCCGAGGAGCTCGGCGGCGGTGGTGAGTGATTTCACGTGTGCGCGAAGCTCATCTTCGTCGATGATGATCTGCTGATTGGCTGCGGTCATCGTGATCGGTTCCCCCCGATTGTGTGTCTGGTGTGATCCGGCGTCAGCTGCCGCCGAGGACGCGCTGGCCGGCCAGATCCGCGTCCGAGTACTGGGTTGCGAGCTCTCCGAGCGCGTCGGAGATCGCGACGACGAGTGCGGTGCGTTCGCGCATGAGTCCGTCGAACCTGCCCTGTGCCGAGTCGAACGCGAGCTGGGCCTCGCCCGACCACGATCGACGAAGGATCCCCGCGTGGGCGGTGAGCTCCTCGAGGGCGGCATCGATGTTGAGCGAGGCGACGCTGATCGCCTTCGCGGCCTTCGCCACCTGGGCGGGGTTGACCTCGATCACGCCCATCAGCGGTACTCGATCGTGCTGCCGCCTGCCTGCGGGAAGGCGGTGTCGATGTCGTTGCGCACGGCCGCGACGAGCGGCGAGCTCTCGCCGAGGGTCAGGCTCATCGACGCGAGCACCTGCTCTGCGGCCGCGCGCTGCGCCTTCGCGATCGTCGCGGTGATGAGTCCGCCGAGTGCCGCGGCGTCGGTCGCGGTGCTGATCGACGACAGCTGCACCGACTCGATCCCGCCGGTGGGGCGCGCGGTGACCGTGACGCGACCGTCCGCAGACGAGACCGTCGCCGTGGTCTCCGCGACCTCGTCCTCGAGCTTCGCCGACTCCGCGGCCAGGTCCTGAGCATGCGCTATCTGGGCATCGATCTTCGCGTTCAGCGCGGCGATCGTGTCCGAAAGTTCCTCGGTTGACACTGCTACCCCCTCCTCCGGTGTCCTCGCAGTATATGAGGAGCGGATGACGCGGTGAAGGCCGCGGAGCGCCCGTGTCGCCGTGGACGTCCTAGAATTGGATCGAGTCCAAGAACTGATGCATCCGCGTCGTCTCCCGCATTCCCTCCCGAGGAACAGCATGCCCATCTCCTTCCTGCGCCGCGCGATCCCGCTCGGTGCCACCGTCGCCGTGAGTGCTCTCCTGCTCAGCTCGTGCGCCGCTCCCTCCTCCGAATCCGACGGCGGCGAGCTCGTCTGGTCGATCGAGGGTGCGAACCTCTCGGCCGGTCACATGGACCCGCAGGTGAGCCAGCTCGACGTCTCGGGCATGGTGCAGCGCGCCGTGCTCGACTCTCTCGTGTTCCAGGAGGACGACGGTTCGTTCACCGCGTGGCTGGCGAAGGACTGGTCCGTCTCGGACGACAGCACCGAGTACACCTTCGTCCTGCGCGACGACGTGACGTTCTCGGACGGAGAACCGTTCGACGCCGAAGCGGTCAAGGCGAACTTCGACCGCATCGTCGACCCTGAGACCGAGTCGGCTCAGGCGGCATCGATGCTCGGCGCTGATTTCTACGAAGGCACGGAGGTCATCGACGACCACACCGTGAAGGTGAGCTTCACCCAGCCGTACGCGCCGTTCCTGCAGGCGGCCAGCACTCCGCAGCTCGGCTTCTACTCACCGGCGGTGCTCGCCGAGTCCGCAGATCAGCTGAAGGCCGGAGGGCCCGACGTCACGGTCGGCACCGGTCCGTTCGTGCTCACCGAGTACACGCCCGATCAGGAGCTCGTCTACACCCGCAACGACGACTATGCCTGGGGCCCGCACGGCGAGGACGCACCGAAGGTCGAGACGCTGCGCGTCGAGATCCAGCCGGAGGCATCTGTCCGCACCGGCGTGGTGCAGAGCGGCGAGGCTGATCTCGCGAGCAACATCCCGCCGAACCTCGCAGGGGATCTCGGAGACGGCATCACCGTCGATTCGATCGAGTACCCCGGCCTGCCCTATTCGCTGTACCTCAACGAGAAGTACGGCGTCTTCGCCGACGAGAAGGTCCGCCAGGCGTTCGCCCGGGGCATCGACGTCGACGCGGCAGTCGATGAGATCTTCTTCGGACAGTTCCCGCGGGCGTGGAGCGTGCTCGGGTCGACGACCCCCGGCTACGACGCCTCGCTCGAGGACAGCTGGCCGTTCGATGCCGCCGCGGCGAGCGCACTGCTCGATGAGGCGGGCTGGACGGAGCGCGACAGCGACGGCATCCGCATGAAGGACGGCCAGCGTCTGTCGGCACGGTGGATCGCCTGGACCCCGGTGCCGGACGACCGCGCGGCTCTGGCGAACGCGATCCAGTCGGATCTCAAGGGGATCGGCTTCGAGGTCGTGCGCGAGGTGCTGGAGCCGGGTGCCTACAACGAGCAGTACGGCCCGAAGACGTTCGACCTGACCGACTGGGGATTCTCGGGCGTCGACCCGGACTTCCTGCGAGCGCACCTGCACACGGACGGATTCCAGAACGCCTCGCAGGTCACGGATCCCGAGATCGATGCGCTGCTCGACCAAGCCGTCGCGTCCAGCGACCAGGACCAGCGCAACAGCATCTACACGCAGCTGCAGGAGTGGAACGCGGAGTACACGGCGATCGTGCCGCTGTACAGCCCGTCGGCCATCACCGCCGTCGGCGAGCGCGTGAGCGGTCTGGACTACGACCTGTACGGGCGGCCCCTGTTCTTCGACGTGAGCGTCGGCTGACGCCTGGGTCGTCGAGCCCCCTCCGGTATATCGCTGCGGTATCGTTCGTGAGCGAGCGCCGCGTACCGGAGGGCGCTCAGGAACTGTCGAGAGGGCGCGAACGGTGAAGGCAGCGCTCCTCCGCATCGCCGGCCTCGCGGCATCCGTCGTGATCGTGCTCTGGGGCGCGGCGACGCTGGTGTTCCTGGCGTTCCGCATCATTCCTGGCGATCCGGTCTCGGTGATGCTCGGACCGCAGGCCCAGGTCAGCGAGGCGGTGAAAGACGGCATCCGCGCAGAGCTCGGACTTGACCGGCCGCCGCTCGAGCAGTATCTGAGCTTCATCGGTCAACTCGCCAGGGGAGACCTCGGGGAGTCGTACCAGCTGCGGATGCCGGTGGCCGAGGTCATCGGCCGTCAGCTCGGGCCGACGCTGCAGCTCTCGGCGCTCGCTCTCGTGATCGCTGTGCTGCTCGCGCTGGCCGTGGCCCTGCTGGTGCGCGGCCAGGCAGGGCGAGCTGTCGCGGCGGGCATCGAACTCGTCATCCTCTCGTCGCCGGTGTTCTGGATCGGTCTGATCCTGCTCAGTGTCTTCGCGTTCGGACTCGGGTGGTTCCCCGTCTCGGGTGCGCGGAATCCGGCGACGATCGTGCTGCCGGCCATCACGCTCGCGCTGCCCGTGGCGGCGCTTCTCAGTCAGGTCCTGCGCGACGGACTCGTGCAGGCCGAGCGGATGCCGTTCGCAGAGACCGTCCGAGCCCGGGGCGCGGGCCCGTCGTGGTTCACACTGCGGCACGGGCTGAGGCACGGTGCCGCGAACGCGGTGACGCTGGCGGCCTACCTGACCGGATCGGTGCTCGGCGGAGCCGTGCTCGTCGAGACGGTCTTCGCCCGTGCGGGCCTCGGGCGGGTCACCCTCGCAGCCATCACCAACCGCGATCTGCCGGTGATCACGGGGATCATCCTGCTCAGCGCCATCGTGTTCGTGATCGTGAACCTCGTGATCGAGCTCCTGCATCCGCTCATCGACCCGCGTCTTCGCACGGAACGCGGGGGTGCGCGATGAAGCGCGCGCAGGTCGTGCTGCTGTGGTGCGCGGTGGCCGTGCTGCTGGTTCTCGCGTTCGCCGCGGCCTTCCCCGGAGTCCTCGCCACGCACGACCCGCTCCAGACGGACGTGCGGGCATCGCTGCTGCCGCCGAGTGCCGAGCACCTGTTCGGCACCGATCAGAGCGGCCGCGACGTGTACTCGCGGGTGGTCCACGGTGCCGGGCGCTCGATCGGGATCGGTCTGCTCGCGACCGGCATCGCGCTCGCTGCAGGACTCCTCATCGGCGCGCTCGCCGGACTCGCTCCACGGGGAGTCGACGCGGCGCTCATGCGGGTCAACGACGTGCTCATGGCCTTTCCCGAGTTCCTGGTAGCACTCGTCGTCGTGGCGGTGCTCGGACCGGGGCCGGTCAACATCGCGATCGCGGTGACGCTCGCCGCCGTCCCCGTCTACATCCGTCTCGCCCGCGTGCAGACCCGCACGCTCCGCAGCGCCGAGCACGTCGAGGCCGCACGCATCCTCGGGGTTCCTCCCGTGCCCGCCTTCGTCCGTCACGTGGTGCCGGGGGTGCTCGGCTCGTTGAGCGTGCTCGCGACGATCGGCATCGGATCGAGCATCCTCGCCGCGGCCGGACTCAGCTTCCTCGGCCTCGGTCCCTCGGAGCCGACACCCGAGTGGGGACTCATGCTCGCGGGTGGGCGCAACGTGCTGGGCCAGGCCTGGTGGATCGCCGTGTTCCCCGGCATCGCGATCACCGTGACGGTGATCGCGGCGACCGTCGTCGGCCGGGTCCTGCGTGCCAGAGCAGAGGGGCGGACCTCATGACCGCGGCGCTGGAGCTGACGGGCCTTCGCATCGACTTCGGTGGGGCGCCCGTGGTCGACGGGGTGTCGATGACCGTGTCGCGTGGTGAGTGCGTCGCCATCGTGGGCGAGTCGGGGGCAGGCAAGTCGCTCACCGCCCGGGCGCTGCTCGGACTGACGCCGGCAGACGCCCGCGTGCGCTTCGAGCGGCTCGTGGTCGACGGAACGGATGTCGCACGATTCGGCGAGCGGCGTTGGAGGTCCCTCCGCGGCTCCGGCATCGCGCTCGTCTCGCAGGATGCTCTCGTCTCGCTCGACCCGCTGCAGCGGGTGGGCTCCGAGATCGCTGAACCCCTGCGTCTGCACCGGCTCGTCTCAGGTCGGGCGGCGCTGCGCGACAGGGTCCAGGAGCTGCTGCACCGGGTGTGGATGCCGGATGCCGACCGCAGAGCGCGGCAGTATCCCCACGAGCTCTCCGGGGGTCTCAGGCAGCGAGCGCTGATCGCCTCGGCCATCGCCGCGGACCCGGCGATCCTCGTGGCGGACGAGCCGACCACGGCCCTCGATGCGACCGTGCAGGCGCGGATCCTCGGACTGCTCCGCGAGATCGCGGATGCCGGCACCGCGATCGTGTTCATCAGCCACGACTTCGCGGCGGTCCGTCGGATCGCCGATCGGGTGCTGGTCATGCGCGACGGCGCGGTGGTCGAGTCAGGGTCGGTGGCCGAGGTGCTGGAGGCACCGCAGCACGAATACACCCGGCAGCTGATCGCCGCGACCATCCACGAGCCGAGGGCGATCTCCACCGGCGACCCCTCGCCCGTGCTCGTGGCGACTGGTGCGACCAGGACGTTCGGCGAGATCGCGGCGGTGAGCGATGCCTCGTTCACCGTGCACGAGGGACGCACTCTCGGGATCGTCGGGGAGTCGGGCTCGGGCAAGACCACGCTCGCGCGGATGATCGTCGGCGTCGAGCAGCCCGACGACGGAGGACTGCGCTGGATCGGGGAGCACCGCGTGCAGCTCGTGCACCAGAATCCGCTCGGTGCCTTCGACCCTCGGTGGTCGATCGGTCGGTCGCTGAGGGAGGCGCTCGCCGCGGGCGGCGTGCCCCGCACGATACGGTCCCGGCGTGTGGCCGAGCTTCTCGCCGAGGTCGACCTCGACCCCGTGCTGGCGAACCGTCGACCCGCCGCGCTGTCGGGCGGGCAGCGTCAGCGCGCTGCCATCGCACGGGCACTGGCGGCCGAGCCCGAGGTGCTGGTGCTGGACGAGCCGGTGTCGGCGCTGGATCCGTCCGTGCGCGAACGCGTGCTCCAGCTGCTGCTCCGACTGCAGCGCGAGCGGCGGCTGACCATGATCTTCGTGTCCCATGATCTCGACGTCGTCGGTGCGGTCGCCGACGACGTGCTCGTGATGCAGGACGGCGTCATCGTCGAGCAGGGTGCGGTCGCCGATGTGTTCGCATCGCCGCAGCATCCGTTCACGCAGGAGCTGCTCGAGGCGAACGGCCCCGTCAGTCCTTGACCTGGATGCCGATCCCCGCGGCGAGCACCGGGGCGAGCTGCTGCACCTGGAAGCTGCTCAGGGTCGTCCCGCGGAGGCTGTTCGCATCGAGGAACGCCGAGGCGTCGAGCCCGCGCAGGTCCACGTGCGTGGCACGCATGCCTCGCGAGTCCACCTCGTCCGAGCGCGTGTCGGTGAAGCGCACACGCGTGAGCTCGGCCTGGGGCATGTCGATCGTCCGGATGCTGCACGCGGTGATCTCGATGTCTGCCGCCCGCACCCCGCCGAGGTTGAGATAGTCGATCCGCACGTCGCGGAGCTCCAGCTCGTCGATGCGCGCGCTGCTCAGATCGAGCGTGCCGATGCGGCCTCCGCTGATGCGGACACGGCGCACGCCGGCATCCCGCATCTTGAGCGAGGCGATGCGGACACCCGCCATGTCGACGTCGATGAGCGTGGCTCCGGTCAGGTCGACGCTGTCGGCGTCGGCCGTGATCGTGCACTGCTCGAGTGAGGCGTGGGCGAGATCTGCCGTGACTTCGAGATCGAGCCGAGCCGCGAGCAGATCCGCGCTGCGCCGCGCCGTCGCGGACTCGAACTCGAGGGGAAGGTCGGGAGGCGAAACGCGGGGAGCCGCAGGGGATTCGGGAGAGCGGACCATGCTTCGAGGGTAGGGGGTGGCGGAGACACTCCCCGGTACATCCCACACTGGCCGGGCGCACAACGACCTGCGAAGCGCACCGGCACCTCGGGAGCACCGGCACCTCGGGAGGCGCACACCCCCGCACCCCGCGTACAATGGGAACCAAGAGCCGTGATCCGGACATCACCGGGGAGCTCTCGGAAGAACGGTCGGCCCGCAAAGGCCGACTCAGTAGAACCGAGCGGGGCAGGCCCGTCACAGCCGCAGTGAGAGTGGCTCCGCCGAGAGGCGCGGCACGCGAGGTGGTACCGCGGTCCCCGGAACGACAAGCCGGACGGATCGTCCTCGCAGCAGCATCCGCCACGACTCCTGCGAGACGACATGACCTACCCGCGTTCCTCCTTCGGCCCCGCCGCCGACCAGGCTGCCTCCGTCGCCCCGAGCGCTCGGTTCCCTCAGATCGAGCGCGACGTGCTCGACTTCTGGGAGACCGACCAGACCTTCCGCGCCTCCATCGAGCAGCGCGAGGGCGCTGACGAGTGGGTCTTCTACGACGGCCCGCCGTTCGCCAACGGGCTGCCGCACTACGGGCACCTGCTCACCGGCTATGCCAAGGACGTCTTCCCGCGATTCCAGACCATGATCGGCAAGAAGGTCGATCGCGTCTTCGGGTGGGACACTCACGGTCTGCCGGCCGAGCTCGAGGCGATGAAGCAGCTCGGCATCACCGAGAAGAGCGAGATCGAGACCATGGGCATCGACGTCTTCAACGCGAAGGCGAAGGACTCGGTGCTCAAGTACACGCATGAGTGGCAGGACTACGTCACGCGTCAGGCCCGCTGGGTCGACTTCGAGCGCGGGTACAAGACCCTCGACCTCGGTTACATGGAGAGTGTGCTCTGGGCGTTCAAGACCCTCTTCGACAAGGGCCTCGCCTATGAGGGATACCGCGTGCTGCCGTACTGCTGGCGCGACGAGACCCCGCTCTCGGCGCATGAGCTGCGCATGGACGACGACGTGTACCAGAACCGCCAGGACCCGTCGGTCACCGTGACCTTCCCCCTGACGGGCGCCAAGGCCGAAGCCCTCGGACTGACCGCCGTGCGCGCCCTGGCCTGGACCACCACGCCGTGGACCCTCCCCACCAACCTCGCCCTCGCCGTCGGCCCCGACATCGAGTACGTCGTGCTCCCTGCCGGCCCCGGCGGCGCGGCCGACGTGCACCAGATCGCCGGAACGACGGATGCCGCTGTCGAGGCGTCCGCGCACCGCTACCTCCTCGCGCGCGAGCTGCTCGGCGGCTACGTCAAGGACCTCGGCTACGAGTCCCTCGACGATGCGCTCGCCGCGGTCGACGCGACCGTGCGAGGCGCCGAACTCGAAGACGTCACCTACGACCGCCTGTTCGACTATTACGCCGACGCCGAGACCTACGGCACCGAGAACGCCTGGCGCATCCTCGTCGACGACTACGTCACGGTCAGCGACGGCACCGGCATCGTCCACCAGGCTCCGGCTTACGGTGAGGACGACCAGCGGGTGGCCGGTGCGGCAGGCATCCCGACGATCCTGTCGCTCGACGACGGCGGACGCTTCCTGCCCAACGTCACCGACGTCGCCGGCCAGCTGTGGATGGACGCGAACACGCCGCTCATCCGTCTGCTGCGCTCCGAGGGCCGCCTCCTGCGCGAGCAGAGCTACGTGCACTCGTACCCGCACTGCTGGCGCTGCCGGAACCCCCTGATCTACAAGGCCGTGTCGAGCTGGTTCATCCGCGTCACCGACATCAAGGACGACCTGCTCGCGAACAACGAGCAGATCACCTGGGTCCCCGAGAACGTCAAGCACGGCCAGTTCGGCAAGTGGCTCGAGGGCGCACGCGACTGGTCGATCAGCCGCAACCGGTACTGGGGCTCGCCGATCCCGATCTGGAAGAGCGACGACCCCGAGTACCCTCGTGTCGACGCCTACGGCTCGCTCGAGGAGATGGAGCGCGACTTCGGCACCCTGCCGCGCAACCCCGAGGGCGAGATCGACCTGCACCGTCCGTACATCGACGATCTCACGCGTCCGAACCCCGACGACCCCACCGGCAAGAGCACCATGCGCCGCATCGAGGACGTCTTCGATGTGTGGTTCGATTCGGGCTCCATGCCGTACGCGCAGGTGCACTACCCGTTCGAGAATCAGGAGTGGTTCGACACGCATGCACCGGCCGACTTCATCGTCGAGTACATCGGGCAGACGCGCGGCTGGTTCTACGTCATGCACGTGCTGTCGACCGCGCTGTTCGACCGCCCGGCGTTCACCGGCGTCAGCTGCCATGGCATCGTCCTCGGCAACGACGGCTACAAGATGTCGAAGTCGCTGCGCAACTACCCGGACGTGTCCGAGGTGCTCGACCGTGACGGCTCCGACGCGATGCGCTGGTTCCTCATGTCGAGCTCGGTGCTGCGCGGCGGCAACCTCGCGGTGACCGAAGAGGGCATCCGCTCGGGCGTGCGCGAGTTCCTGCTCCCGCTGTGGAACTCGTGGTACTTCTTCGCGACCTACGCGAACGCGGCGAAGCCCGGCGGGTACGAGGCGACGTGGCGCACGGATTCCACCGATGTGCTCGACCGCTACATCCTGGCTCGTCTCGGCGACCTCGTGCGCGAGGTGCGTGTCGACCTCGAGGGCCTCGATTCCACCACCGCCTCCGCGCGTCTGCGCGACTTCGCCGAGGTGCTCACCAACTGGTACATCCGCCGCTCGCGCGACCGGTTCTGGGAGGGATCGAACACCGATGCGTTCGACACGCTCTACACCGTGCTCGAGACGCTGACCCGCGTCGCCGCGCCTCTCGTGCCGCTCATCAGCGAGCGCGTGTGGCAGGGACTCACGGGCGGACGCAGCGTGCACCTTCAGGACTGGCCGGACGCCAGCGCGTTCCCTGCAGCGGACGAGATCCGTGACGCGATGGATGCCGTGCGCGAGCTGTCGAGCGTGGCCAACGCGCTGCGCAAGAAAGAGAAGCTGCGCGTGCGGCTGCCTCTCGCCCGGCTCACCGTGGTGTCGCCCCTCGCGGCGACGCTCGGTCAGTTCGAGGACATCCTGCGCGAGGAGCTCAACGTCAAGTCGGTCGAGCTCGTCGAGCAGTCGGAGACGACCGCGGTGGACTACGGCATCAGCCATCGGCTCAGCGTCAACGCCCGTGCCGCGGGCCCGCGCCTCGGCAAGAACGTGCAGACCGTGATCAAGGCCGCGAAGGCGGGCGATTGGTCCGAGAGCGACGGAGTCGTCACCGCGGGCGGCATCGCGCTCGAGGCGTCGGAGTACGAGCTCGCCCTCGAGACCACGGGCCGACCGGAGGGCGAGGCACTCGCTCTGGTGCCGGCGGGCGGTTTCGTGCTGCTCGACACGCAGACCACGCCGGAGCTCGAAGCCGAAGGCCTGGCGCGTGACGCGATCCGTGTGGTGCAGGAGGCGCGCAAGAACGCCGATCTCGACGTGAGCGACCGCATCGTCCTCGCGCTCAACGTCAGCGCCGCCGATGCCGAGGCGCTGCAGACGCATGCCGAACTGATCGCGGGGGAGACCCTCGCGGTGGGCTTCGCAGTCCACGCGACCGACGAGATCTCCACTCTGGTGCAGGAGGTGACGAGCCCGGGTGATGGTGTGTTCCGCAGCGGAGCCACGGCCCTCGGCGCCGACAAGCGCCCGATCATCGTCACGATCGACACGAACATCGAGGAGCCGAGCGCATGAGCGCACGAGACAGGGCGGATGCCGTCTACGAGACGCTCCTGAGCCGCGCCGGCGAGCGCTGGGTGCAGCCGCGCAAGGAGCGCACCGCCCGCATCCTCGCGTTCCTCGACGACCCGCAGCGCACGTACCGTGTCGTGCACATCACAGGGACGAACGGCAAGACGTCGACGGCCCGGATGATCGAGAGCCTGCTCAGGGCGCACGGTCTGCGCACCGGACTCTTCACGAGCCCGCACCTCGAGCGCTTCACCGAGCGCATCATGATCGACGGTCAGCCGATCGACGATGCCGCGGTCGCTGACGCGTGGGATGAGATCGAGCCGTTCGTCGGGATCGTCGACACCGAGCTCGAAGCCGCGGGCGAGGAGCCGCTCACGTTCTTCGAGCTGCTCACCGTGCTGGCCTTCGTCGCGGTGGCCGATGCCCCGGTCGACGTCCTCGTGCTCGAAGTCGGTATGGGCGGCGAGTGGGACTCGACCAACACCGCCGACGGCGATGTCGCGGTGTTCGCACCGATCGACATCGACCACGCCGATCGCCTCGGTGGCACGATCGCCGAGATCGCCACGGTCAAGGCGGGGATCATCAAGGAGGGCGCAGCCGTCGTGTCTGCGCAGCAGCCGGACGAGGCCGCCGACGTGCTCCGGCGCGTCGCCACGGAGAAGAGCGCCACGATCGCCTTCGAGGGGGACGAGTTCGGGCTCACCGACCAGAAGCTCGCGGTCGGCGGGCAGCTCATCTCGATCCGCGGGCTCGCGGGGGAGTACCTCGAGGAGTACCTGCCGCAGTACGGCGCGCACCAGGGTCACAACGCCGCTCTCGCGGTCGCCGCAGTGGAGGCGCTCATCGGAGGTGGGCAGCAGCAGATCGCGGCCGACATCGTCTCGGAGGGTCTGCAGGGCGCGACATCGCCCGGTCGCCTTCAGCTGCTCGGCATCTCGCCCACGGTGATCGTCGATGCGGCGCACAACCCGCACGGCGCCGCAGCACTCGCTCAGGCGATGGATGACAGCTTCGACTTCGACGAGTGGGGAGTCGTCCTCGGAGTCCTCGGCGACAAGGATGCGGCGGGCATCGTGGCGAAGCTCGCGCCGGCGGCAGCCCACGTCTTCGCCACCGCCCCCGATTCTGATCGCGCGAGCGACGCGGATGCGATCGCCGATCTCGTCGAAGCCGCAGGGCAGCGCGCGACCGTGCATCCGACCCTCGCCGAGGCGGCGGACGCCGCCCGAGAGTGGGCGGCGTCGTCCGACCGCCGCGCGGTGGTCATCGCAGGGTCCGTCGTGCTGGCCGGCGAGGCCATCTCCCTCTCGGAGGAAGAGGATTGGAAGTCGGGGTGGCGCGCGTGAGCGCCGAGTCGGCATCCCCTCGTCCGCCTCGCGCACCGCGTCCGCCGCGCACTCTGGTGCAGAAACTCGCGCCGATCGTGCTCGGGTTCGAGTCGATCGTCGTGTTCCTCGCGGGGCTCACGATCTTCGGACTCAAGACCCTGCCTGCCGGCATCCCGCAGTGGTGGGGGATCGTCGGCGGAGGCATCGTCGGGATCGCCTGCATCGCCGTCGCGGGGATGATCACGAAGCCCTGGGCGATCACCGCGGGCTGGGTGATCCAGGTCGTCATCGCGCTGGGCGCGATCCTCGTTCCCGCCATCCTGCTCGTCGTCGTGATTTTCGGCGGCATGTGGGGGTATGCGACGATCATGGGGGCTCGATTGGACGCACGACGTCCTGCCGGGCCCGCGACCGAGACTCAGACAGAGAGTGAATGACATGGCCACCGAAGAAACCCTCGTCCTCGTCAAGCCCGACGGTGTCGCGCGCGGCCTCACCGGAGCGATCCTGGCGCGCATCGAGTCGAAGGGCTACGCGCTCGTCGACATCCGTCTGGTCGAACCCGACCGTGACCTCCTCGCCGAGCACTATGCGGAGCACGAGGGAAAGCCGTTCTACGAGCCGCTCCTCGAGTTCATGCTCTCGGGTCCGTCCGTGGCGATCCGCCTCGCGGGCAACCGTGTGATCGAGGGTTTCCGCTCACTCGCGGGGACCACCGACCCGACGACCGCGGCACCCGGCACGATCCGCGGCGACTTCGGCCGCGACTGGGGACTCAAGGTCCAGCAGAACCTGGTGCACGGCTCGGACAGCCCCGAGTCCGCCGCACGCGAGCTCGGCATCTGGTTCGACTGAGCTTCCGCGCAACGACGAAGCCCGCCGCACGATCTCGTGCGGCGGGCT
>NZ_LMOU01000001.1:171145-172400 GCF_001423615.1 Microbacterium sp. Leaf159
CTCGCCGAGGAAGTCGAGACCCTGCAGTTGAGCCATCATGATGATGACGGCGTACGCGAGGATCGTGGCGAGTGGCACCCAGACCATGAGCTTGTCGGCGCGTTCCTGCGCCTTCTCGTTCTTCGTGAAGGTGCCGTTGCGGGTCAGATGCAGCATGGTCGCGAAGAACGTCGGGATCGTGACGGCCCACGTGACCATGCACCAGGGGCACAGCACGCCGAGGTTCGGCGCGTAGAGGCTCTGGCCGATCAGCCAGCACACCAGGCCGAAGGCGAACGTGATGCCGGCGCCGAAGGCGGCCCAGAACCAGCGGGGGAAGCGCGCGCCAGCCAGGATGGCCACGCCGACCACGAGCGGTGCGATCCATCCGGAGAGCCCCAAGAGCGGGTTCGGGAATCCGAACACCTCGCCCTGCCATGAGCCGAGGTTCTTGCTGCACTGGATGAACGGACTGACGTCGCAGGCGAGTGCGTCGGTCGGGTTCTCGAGCAGCACGAACTTCTCGACCGTGAGCTGGAAGGCGGCGAACCAGCCGACGACGCTCGCGATGATCAGCCAGACGGCATAGACGACGGGGCGGGTGCGCTGCTCGCTCATATGTGGATTATCCCAGTGATCACTATGGATCGGGCGTGAGACGGGCCGGAGAAAACGACGCGAGCACGCGACGATGCCGCGAACCGGCTCACTTGGTGCGATAATGGCCTGTGATGCATCGCTCGACGTTGTCGCAGTGGGCATCGACGCAGACTTCGGGGCCGTATGCCCCTCGCGACCAGAGCCATGAGCCGGTCGCACACCGAATGAGTTCGCGGCACCTGTAGGCGCCGCATGAGATTCGGCGGAACACGAAGTGTCCGCCACGAGGAGCACGCCAGAGATGGCCGACGAGAACAATGACTACGACGCCCCTACCCTCGATTTCTCTGCGGATGCTGACGCACCCGAAGAGGTAGTCGCCGACGCTCCGGAGGCTGACGGCGCGCCGGACGCCTCGGAGAGTGGCGAGGGCGAAGCCCCCGCCGCAGAGGACGCCCCTGCGCCGCAGGATGCGCCCGAGGACGCGACCGACGAGGCTCCTGCCGCGGAGGATGCTCCTGCTGTGGAGGATGCTCCTGCTGTGGAGGATGCCCCTGCCGCGGAGGAAGCCCCTGCCGTGGAGGAAGCTCCCGACGCTGAGGATGTTCCCGCAGCGGACGAGAAGCCCGCGGACGAGAAGCCCGCGGACGAGAAGCCCGCGGACGAGAAGCCCGCG
>NZ_LMOU01000001.1:172408-210726 GCF_001423615.1 Microbacterium sp. Leaf159
GGAGAAGCCCGCGGACGAGAAGGCTCCCGAGCCCGAGGCGCCCCAGGCGGTCACCGCGGTGTCGCTGGGACTCCTCCCCGAGGTCTTCGTCTCGCAGGTCTCGACCCAGCTCCACTTCTACGCGCCCGAGGTCGTGCCGCTGCCGGCGCGCCCCGGTCGCGAGCGCGTGTTCGACCGCATCGCCGAGCGTGAGCCTGACGAATCCGCATCCGGCCGTCGTGGCCGTCGCCGTCGCGGAGGCTCCGACGACGCAGACCAGCGCGAGCAGCGCGAGCCGCGCGAACAGCGTGACGAGCCCCGCCAGCCGCGTCAGCGCGTCGTCGAGTACATCACCGAGCCGAAGGCGATCAAGGGTTCTACCCGTCTCGAGGCCAAGAAGCAGCGCCGTCGTGACGGGCGTGACGCCGGTCGTCGTCGTCCGGTCGTGACCGAGGCCGAGTTCCTGGCCCGCCGCGAGTCGGTCGACCGCAAGATGGTCGTCCGGTCGAAGAACGGTCGCACGCAGATCGGCGTGCTCGAAGACGGCGTGCTCGTCGAGCACTACGTCGCCCGCAACCAGGACGCGTCGCTGATCGGCAACGTCTACCTCGGCCGCGTGCAGAACGTCCTCCCGAGCATGGAGGCCGCGTTCGTCGACATCGGTCGCGGCCGCAACGCCGTGCTGTACTCGGGCGAGGTCGACTGGGACGGCGTCGAGACCGGCAACCAGCCCCGCCGCATCGAGCTGGCCCTCAAGGCCGGCGACCGCGTGCTCGTGCAGGTCACCAAGGATCCGGTGGGCCACAAGGGTGCACGTCTGACCAGCCAGATCTCGCTCCCCGGCCGCTACCTCGTGTACGTGCCCGGCGGTTCGATGAACGGCATCAGCCGCAAGCTGCCAGACAACGAGCGCACACGCCTGAAGCGCATCCTCAAGGAGGTCCTGCCCGAGTCCTCGGGCGTGATCGTCCGCACGGCGGCCGAGGGTGCGACCGAAGACCAGCTGACGCGCGACGTGCAGCGACTGACCTCCCAGTGGGAGCACATCCGCAAGCAGGTCGAGAACCAGCAGGCGCCTGCGCTGCTGCACGCCGAGCCGGACCTCCTGGTCAAGATCGTGCGTGACGTCTTCAACGAGGACTTCACGAAGATGCTGATCCAGGGCGAGGAATCGCAGCGCACGATCCGCGCGTACCTTGAGAGCGTCGCCCCCGACCTGCTCGAGCGCGTGGAGTCGTACGAGGAGGAGACCGACCCGTTCGACGCGTTCCGCATCACGGAGCAGATCGAGAAGGCCCTCGACCGCAAGGTCTGGCTGCCTTCGGGCGGCTCGCTGGTCATCGACCGCACCGAGGCGATGACGGTCGTCGACGTCAACACGGGCAAGTTCGTCGGCTCCGGGGGAAACCTCGAGGAGACCGTCACCAAGAACAACCTCGAAGCCGCGGAGGAGATCGTCCGCCAGCTCCGGCTGCGCGACATCGGCGGCATCATCGTCGTCGACTTCATCGACATGGTGCTCGAGTCGAACCGCGACCTCGTGCTGCGTCGCCTGATCGAGTGCCTGAGCCGCGACCGGACGAAGCACCAGGTGGCCGAGGTCACCTCGCTCGGTCTCGTGCAGATGACCCGTAAGAAGCTCGGCCTCGGCCTGCTCGAGACCTTCAGCGAGGCATGCGACGTGTGCGCCGGTCGCGGTGTCATCGTGCACCA
Organism: Microbacterium sp. Leaf159; assembly: GCF_001423615.1. Classification (GTDB taxonomy): domain Bacteria; phylum Actinomycetota; class Actinomycetes; order Actinomycetales; family Microbacteriaceae; genus Microbacterium. The sequence goes on from NZ_LMOU01000001.1 coordinate 174,101, forward strand.
CGACCCCGTCGTGAAGCACCGTGCCAGCAGCAACGGCAACAGCAACGGCAACAGCGGTTCCTCGTCGAACCGTCGCCAGCGCGGTGGCAACGGGCAGAACCAGAACCAGAGTCAGAACCAGGCCCCGGCCTCGGTGACGACCCACAGCATCCCCGAGGGCGCGAAGTCGGCGCTCGCGCAGATCGCAGCGTCGACCCGTGCTCCGAGCGCCGAGGAGGCTGCGGCGGATGTTCTCGCCGCCGCTCCGGTCGAGGCGCCCGTCGCCCAGGAGCGCACGAAGAAGCCCCGCAAGAAGCGCGGTGCCGACCGTAACGCTCCGAAGTCTCCGGCCGAGGCGCTGCTCGACTCGGTGCTGGACGCTCTTCCGGAGCCGAAGGCTCCTGGTCAGGGGCGCGGTCGTCGCCGCGTCTCGACGGCTGCTCTCACCGGAACGCCGGTCTCGGTGAACTCCGAGCCGTCAGCGCCGGTCGCGGGCGGGGATACGCAGTCCTGACGCGATGAGCCTCCGGACCAGCTCCTTGCCGTCGACGTGCTGTGCGCCGGCGGCGATGAGTCGGGGGACGAGTTCTTCCGGCACGTCGTAGTGGTCGAGGTCGAAGGCGCGCGCAGGCACGTCGTGAGACCTCGCGAAGGCGTGGAGTTCGTCCAGATTGTCGTCGCTGACGAGGTGAGCCCACAGACGCCCGTGTGCGGGCCAGCGGGGTTCATCGACGAGAACGGTCATCTCGTCAGCCTATGGCCGGACACACCGGGCGGCACGTTTTGCCACAGTGTCCCGCATCCGGTAAAGTAGTCCCTTGGTGCGTATGCCGCGTCGTCCTGGACGGTCGAAGCGGAGAGTCTTGCGTTCGTACCCGTCGCCCCCCGCGATGCATGCAAGCAACAGTCTTCCCGTGAGATCTCGGAGCCGCGAGCTCCCCAACGAAACAGGTATGAAGTGGTTTACGCAGTAGTGCGCGCCGGTGGGCGGCAGGAGAAGGTCGAGGTCGGCACGATCGTTCAGCTCGACCGTGTCAAGGCTGCCCAGGGCGAGAAGATCGAGCTGGCCGCAGTGCTGCTCGTCGACGGCGCCACGGTGACCACCGACGCTGACTCGCTGGCGAAGGTCAAGGTCACGGCTGAGGTCATCGGCAACCTCCGCGGCCCGAAGATCATCATCCAGAAGTACAAGAACAAGACCGGCTACAAGAAGCGCCAGGGCCACCGTCAGGAGCTCACGCGCGTCAAGATCACCGGCATCAAGTAAAGACCGAGGAGACCAGGACATGGCACATAAAAAGGGCGCAAGCTCCACCCGTAACGGTCGTGACTCCAACGCTCAGCGACTTGGCGTCAAGCGCTTCGGTGGACAGCAGGTTCTCGCCGGCGAGATCATCGTCCGCCAGCGTGGCACGCACTTCCACCCCGGCGTGAACGTCGGCCGTGGTGGCGACGACACGCTGTTCGCTCTGGCCGCCGGTGCGGTCCAGTTCGGCGCGAAGGGCGGCCGCAAGGTCGTCAACATCGTCGCCGCTGCTGAGTGATCACAGCACGACAGTAGACATCCGATTCGGGGCGGGCTTCGGCCCGTCCCGAATTCTGTTTTTGGACGAGACTCCGTCTCGGACCGAAACCATCGATAAGGAGTGGGACATGGTCAGTTTCGTCGACACCGTGACGCTGCATCTGCGCGCGGGCAAGGGCGGCAACGGCTGTGTCTCGGTGCACCGCGAGAAGTTCAAGCCGCTCGGCGGCCCCGACGGCGGTAACGGCGGCGACGGCGGCGACGTCGTCCTCGTCGCGGACACCCAGACGGGCACGCTGCTCTCGTACCACCACTCGCCGCACCGCAGCTCCGGCAACGGCGGGCCCGGTATGGGCGACCACCGCGCGGGATTCATGGGCGAGGACCTGGAGCTTCCGGTTCCCGTGGGCACCGTGGTCAAGAACCCGGCCGGTGAAGTGCTGATCGACATGATCGAGCCCGGTGAGCGGTTCGTCGTCGCGAAGGGCGGATACGGCGGCCTCGGCAACGCGGCTCTCGCGACTCCGAAGCGCAAGGCGCCCGGATTCGCACTGCTCGGCACACCCGGCACCGAGGGCGACGTCATCCTCGAGCTCAAGACGGTCGCCGACGTGGCCCTCGTGGGCTATCCCTCCGCCGGCAAGTCGAGCCTGATCGGCGCGATCTCGGCGGCTCGTCCGAAGATCGCCGACTACCCGTTCACCACGCTCCACCCGAACCTCGGAGTCGTTCAGGCGGGAGACTCGCGGTACACCGTCGCTGACGTCCCCGGTCTGATCGAAGGCGCCAGCGAGGGACGAGGCCTCGGTCTCGAGTTCCTGCGCCATGTCGAGCGCTGCACGGCTCTCCTGCACGTGCTCGACTGCGCGACGCTCGAGCCTGGTCGCGACCCGATCTCAGACCTCGACGTGATCCTCGGCGAGCTCGCGGCATACGAGGTCCCCGAGGGCCAGACCCCTCTGCTCGAGCGCCCTCAGCTCATCGCGCTGAACAAGATCGATGTGCCGGAGGCCCGTGACCTCGCCGACCTCGTGCGTCCCGATCTCGAGGCTCGAGGCTTCCGTGTCTTCGACATCTCCACCGTCTCGCATGAGGGGCTGCGTCCGCTGACCTTCGCGCTCGGCGAGATCGTCGACGCGCACCGTGCCGAGCTCGCGGCCAACGAGACGCCGCGCGAGCGCGTCGTCCTCCGCCCGAGGGGCCCCAAGAAGGGGTTCGAGATCCGTGTCGAGGGTGGCACCTACGGCAACCTCTACCGCATCCTCGGCGAGAAGCCGGTGCGCTGGGTCCAGCAGACGGACTTCCAGAACGAGGAAGCCGTCGGATTCCTCGCCGACCGTCTCGAGAAGCTCGGCGTCGAGGACGAGCTGTTCCGCCTCGGTGCGGTGCAGGGCTCGACCGTCGTCATCGGCGAGGGTGACAGCATCGTCTTCGACTGGGAGCCGACCATGACCTCTGCTGCAGAGCTCATGACCGCTCCGCGAGGCACCGACCCTCGTCTGGCACCGAACAGCCGTCGCACCACCTCCGAGCGTCGCGAGACCTACTACGAGCGCATGGACGCCAAGGCCGAGGCCCGCGCCGAGGTCGAGGCTCAGCGACTCGCGGCGTACCGCGAGGACGGGGAGTGACCGCTCGCACCAGGGCGGACCTCGCCACCGCCTCGCGCATCGTCGTGAAGGTGGGGTCGTCCTCGATCAGCGGAGAGTCGTCCTGGCGCATCCCCGTCCTGGTGGAGGCGCTGGCCGCAGCTCATGCGCGCGGCGCCGAGGTCATCCTGGTGTCGTCCGGAGCGATCGCCACCGGCATCCCGTTCCTGCGTCTCGATGCCAGGCCCACCGATCTCGCGACTCAGCAGGCTGCGGCAGCCGTAGGCCAGAACATCCTGGTCTACCGGTATCAGGAGTCGCTCCGTCCCTTCGACATCGTCGCGGGGCAGGTGCTGCTCACCACCGGCGACCTCGAGAACCCGACTTCGCGTTCCAATGCGCGTCGGGCCATGGAGAGGCTGCTCGGTCTGCACATCCTCCCGATCGTGAACGAGAACGACACAGTCGCCACCCAAGAGATCCGCTTCGGCGACAACGACCGCCTCGGCGCGCTCGTGGCGCAGCTCATCGAGGCGGACGCGCTCGTGCTGCTCAGCGACATCGAGTCGCTGTATACGAAGCCGCCGTCCGATCCGACAGCCGAGCCGATCGACGTCGTCGCGCCGGATGCCGACCTCTCGGGTCTCGAGTTCGGCTCGACCGTCGTCAACAGCGTCGGCACCGGGGGAGCGGCCACCAAGGTCTCAGCTGCGCGACTCGCCGCGGCCTCCGGGATCGGCGTGCTCGTGACCAGCGCAGACCTGGTCGATCAGGCCCTCTCGGGCGCCGACATAGGGACCTGGTTCGAGCCGGCGCTCTCCTAGACTGGGCGGATGACCGACCAGACTCCGCAGGTGCGCCTGGAGCGTGCCAAAGAGGCATCCCGCGCCACCGCCGCGCTGACCAGCGACGACAAGGCCCGGGTCCTCGAGGCCATCGCCGTCGCCCTCGAACAGAGCGCGCCCAGGATCATCGAGGCCAATGCACTCGACATCACGCGGGGTCAGGCCGACGGCATCGGAGACTCGCTGATCGATCGCCTGCGCCTCGACGAGAAGCGCGTCACAGCCCTCGCCTCGGCGGTCCGTGACGTCGCCGCACTGCCCGACCCCGTCGGACGGGTGGTCGGCGGGCACCGGATGCCGAACGGCGTCGCGCTCGAGCAGGTCAGGGTTCCGTTCGGGGTCGTGGGAGCGATCTACGAGGCGCGCCCCAACGTCACGGTCGACATCGCCGCACTCGCCCTGCGGTCGGGCAATGCCGTCGTGCTGCGCGGAGGCAGTGCCGCGCGAGACTCGAACACCGTGCTCGTGCAGATCATGCGTGATGCGCTGGAAGGGGCGGGTGTCACACCTGAGGCGGTGCAGACGGTCGACGACTTCGGGCGCGACGGCGCCAAGGCTCTCATGCACGGTCGTGGCTTCATCGACGTGCTCGTCCCTCGCGGCAGCGCCGGTCTCATCGAGACGGTCGTCACGGAGTCGACTGTTCCCGTCATCGAGACCGGGGCAGGAAACGTGCACATCGTGCTCGACGAGAGCGCTCCGGAGGACTGGGCCCGCGACATCGTCGTGAATGCCAAGGTGCAGCGGCCCAGTGTCTGCAATGCGGTCGAGACGGTCCTCGTGCTGCGCCAAGCCGCTCCGAGGCTGGTGCCCCTGGTCGCGAGCGCCCTGCAGAGCGAGGGCGTCGCGATCCACGGTGACGACATGGTCGCCGGGCTCGTCTCGAACGTGATCCCCGCGACTGAGGAAGACTGGGCGACGGAGTACCTCAGCCTCGACATCGCGATCAAGGTCGTCGACACGCTCGACGACGCGATCGCGCACATCCGTCTTTACAGCACCGGGCACACGGAGTCGATCGTGACCACCGACACGCGCAATGCGGAGCGCTTCCTCGCCGAGGTGGACTCCGCGGTGGTGATGGTCAACACCTCGACACGCTTCACTGATGGAGGCGAGTTCGGGTTCGGTGCTGAGGTCGGCATCTCGACCCAGAAGCTGCACGCGAGAGGGCCGATGGGGCTTTCCGAGCTGACCAGCACGAAATGGCTGGCGCGTGGGTCGGGGCAGACTCGCGGCTGAGGGCTAGACTAGGGGGCGCTGTGGCTCCCCGTGAGTCATGCCCGCCAGCCACGAAACGGAGTCAGGATGAACCTCGTCGCACAGATCGCGATGGCCGCTGCCGAAACCGAGCATCACGGCAATGTCCAGCTCGAGACGCTGATCTTCGGCGTGATCGCGATCATCGCGTTCGCTTTCCTCGGTCTCGTCACGCTGTCGTACAAGAACGTCGCCAACCGTCACTCCGCCAAGGCCGACGCCTGGGCGGCGAAGCACGGCAAGGACGGCCACGAGGCAGGGCACGGCCACTAGGCCCCTATGGACGACACGACCTCGCGTCCGGCGCGCATCGGTGTGATGGGCGGCACGTTCGACCCCATCCACCACGGGCACCTGGTCGCCGCCAGCGAGGTCGCGCACTCCTTCGATCTCGACGAGGTCGTCTTCGTCCCGACGGGACGCCCCTGGCAGAAGCCCGAGGTGACCCCGAGCGAGCACCGCTATCTCATGACGGTCATCGCCACGGCATCCAACCCGCAGTTCACCGTCAGCCGGGTCGACGTCGACCGCGAGGGGCCCACCTACACGATCGACACTCTGCGTGATCTGAAGAAGAGCCGACCTGACGCGGAGCTGTTCTTCATCACCGGCGCCGACGCCGTAGCGCAAATTCTCAGTTGGAGGGACCATGATGAACTGTGGGAGTTGGCCCACTTCGTCGCGGTCTCACGTCCAGGACACGTTCTGAGCACTGACGGCCTCCCGAGCGACAATGTCAGCCAACTGGAGGTGCCGGCGCTGTCCATCTCGTCGACGGCCTGCCGTGCGCGGGTCCGTGAGGACGAGCCGGTCTGGTACCTCGTCCCCGACGGAGTCGTTCAATACATCGCGAAGCATCATCTGTATCGGAGCAAGGCATGAGTACATCGGATCGGCAGGATCAGGGTCCGCTGACGCGCAAGCAGCTGCGTGAGATCCGGTTGACTGGTTCCACGCCTGTCATCACCCCGGAGGAGGCTGCGGCGGCCGCCGTCGCGGCGCCGCCCGCTCCGCCGCTGCCCGGCGCGGACGAGGCTGTCGAGCAGATCGACGCATCTCCCGCACCGACCGCAGAGGCTACGGCGGAGGGTGACGACGATGCTTCGTCCGCTACCTCCGGCGATGCTGTTGCTATCTCCGGCGAAGCTGTTGCTATCTCCGGCGAAGCCGGTGCCGTTCCGCTGACACGACGTCAGGTCCGAGAGCGCGAGCTCGCCAAGACCGGTTCCGTTCCGGTCGACGGTGGGGATGAGACCGACGGTTCGGCCGCGGAAGAGGCTCCCGCGGAAGAGGCTCCCGCGGAAGAGGCTCCCGCGGAAGAGGCTCCCGCCGAGGAACCTCCCGCAGAGACCGCAGCCGCAGCAGAACCTCTGCTCGACAACCCGGCTCTCGTCACCGCGGTTCCCACGTACACTCCGACCGTTCCGGCAGACGACATCGACGATGCCGATGACGACGTCGACGACGAGATCGCACACACCCCGGTCAGCGCCTCGACGAGTGTCGACTCGTCGGGCGAGATCCCTCTCGCTCCCGCCGCGGCAGAGCCCGTCGACGAGACGGACTCCGAAGAGGATGCGGCGGCCGCCGTCGCCGAGCTCGGCATCGAGGTCGAGGCAGCGGACGAGCACGATGAGATCGATCCGGACGATGTCCTCGCTGATGTCGACCGCAAGGACGACACCGACCTCTCAGACGGAGAGCACCCGACGGTGAACCCGGCGTTCGGTCAGGGCCTCCTGAGCGACGAGACGGACGCCCGCAAGCCCTTCTCGCCGTCGTTCGACGAGCTGCTCACGGTCGGTGACTCGACCGGTTCGCAGCATCTCGCTCCGAACACGCTGATCTTCAATCCCTCCCCGGGAGACGGTTCGCTGTCAGGTCCTGTCGCCTCGACGGGGGAGATCCTCGTGACCGGCTCCTATGAACTTCCCCAGGGCCTCGGCTCCCAGGGCCACGCGCACGGCACCACCGACGGCAAAGACGTCGACGCCGTGCTCATCGACGGCGAACTGCCTCCGGCATCGTCGCCCACGCCGATCGCCGCCAGCGCGGCCGTCAGCACCATCAAGCCCGCAGGCGAGGTCATCCGCCCGCCCGCTCCCGAAAAGGGCAACAAACTCATGCTCATCCTCGCGATCGTGGCGGGTGGTCTTGCGCTCGCGCTGGGCGTTTCCCTGATCGTCGCCTTCACCACGAATGTGTTCTGATGCAGTCACCTGAAAACGCCGTTGAGATGCTCCAGCTCGCGGCAGACGCCGCCGTTTCGAAGGGCGGTGAGGATCTCGTCGCGCTGAACGTGTCGGAGCCGCTGCCGCTCGTCGACATCTTCCTGCTCATCACCGGAAACAGCGAGCGCAACGTCGCCGCGATCGCCGACGAGATCGAGGACAAGCTGATCGAGGCAGGGCACAAGCGTGTCCGCCGCGAGGGTCGAGCGGAGGCCCGTTGGGTGCTTCTCGACTTCGGCGACCTGATCGTGCATGTCTTCCACCAGGAGGAGCGGGTCTACTACGGCCTCGAGCGCCTGTGGAAGGACTGCCCCGTGGTCCCGTTCGAGCTCGCCGACTCCGCCGCTGCAGACCGCAGCTGACATGAGCGTCCACCTGATCACCGGTGCCGGGTCCGGCATCGGTGCGGTACTCGCGCGCCGTCTGCTCGACCGGGGTGATCAGGTCGTGGTGCTCGCGCGTGATGCGGGTCGCGCCAAAGAGATCATCGCTGCGCTTCCGGGATCCTCTGCGATCGTCGGTGACCTCGCCCAGCCAGGTCGGCTGTCGTGGGCGCTGTCCAAGCAGACGGCTCTTCCCGAGCGCATCGACTCGCTCGTGCATGCGGCGGGAGTCGTCGACCTCGGATCGGTGGCAGACCTGCCGGCCAACCTGTGGGAGCGTCAGCTCGCGGTGAACCTCGTGGGCCCGGCTGAGCTGACGCGGCTGCTGCTGCCCGTGCTGCGCGTCTCGCGTGGTCGTGTGGTCTTCGTCAATTCGGGTGCCGGTCTGCACGCTCATGCGGGCTGGTCCGCCTACGCGGCCTCGAAGCACGGTCTCAAGGCGCTGGCCGACTCGCTGCGCGCCGAAGAGGCCGAACATGGCGTCCGAGTGACCTCGATCTACCCCGGGCGCACAGCGACCCCGATGCAGGAGCGGGTGCATCAGCAGGAAGGTCGCGAGTACGACGCCGCGCGGTTCATCTCGCCGGACTCGGTCGCGACCACCATCCTGACCGCGCTCGACCTTCCCGATGACGCCGCCCTCACCGATTTGACGATTCGCCCGACGGGCTGACCTCGAGGCCTGTTCCGACTTCCGACCCTGTCAAGGGGGTATCCGCCGCACCGTCCGCCATGGATGATCTGCTGGGGGAGACAAGTCTTGGAGGGCTGTTGAATGTCTGGAGATCCAGAGCCTAGATACGTACTGCGGCGAATCACCCCATCGGAATGGGTGATCAACGATCAGCGGTACGAGACAGATGATCCACGGCACGTCGTGGCCTGCGTCTATGACGCGGATGGCGGGGTCGAGGTCGTTCGACTTCGCGACCTGCCACTCGAGGCCCGCTATGCGAACGCGTCAGAGGTGCTCGAAGCGGTCATGCGCGCCAAGGATCCGAGCAGGGCGACTCGGCCGATCGTGATTCCGTCGCATCCTCCGCTCTTCGCGAGTTGAAGTCGTCGCGCGACGGGAACCGGTAGGCATCCCGCCGCGCGCCGAACTCAGGCTTCGTCGTCGGACGCCGGTCGTTCTGCAGCGAGGCGATCAGCCTCGGCGCCGTCGACCTGATCGGCGTCGACGTCCGTGTCGAGGACGGCTTCGCCGTCGACCTCGCGCTCCGGAACGCCTGTGGGGTCGCCGTCGTCAGGCAATGGGACCAGCGGTGGGGTCGGTGTGGACATGATGGACTCCTCTCGTGTCATCGTCGCGGCAGGCTATTGCTGCTTCCCGCCGGCAGGGAGTGGGTTGACCGGCGCACCGCGGCGCGGTAGCGGTGATGATGAGCGTCAGGGCTGTGCACGCCGTCGCTGCTGGCGGACTTTGCCGAGCATCGTATCGATGGCGACGAACACCAGCAGCGTCCAGCCCACCAGAGGCAGCCAGAGACCGATCAGCACGGATGCTGTAGCGACGACTCCAATTCCCCACCACGGAGCCGCCCTCAGTGCAGGCGGCGGTGGCGCACCGAGGAGTCGGCCGGAATCGCGCATGGGACGCCGTCGCCACCACATCAGGTAACCGAGCACCGTCATCGATACCAGCGCGCTGGCGATCACGAACAGGATGATCTGGTTCGCGAGACCGAACATGACGCCCATGTGGAGGTTGACACCCCAGCTGGCGAGCTTCGCGGTGAGGGGAAAGTCGGCGAAGTCGACCCGGTCCACGACCTGCATCGTGGTGCCGTCGATCGCGAGCGAGTCCGCCTCAGTGGGGAAGCCGGTCTTGATCTCGCGGACGGTCCACGCCGTGCCGCTCTCTGCCGGGGGCTTGATCTCGACCTCACCCGTGTTCACGTTCTCGCGCTGTGCGATGGCGAGCACCGCGTCGAAGGTCTCAGGGTTCGCGGCACCCGTCGATGCGATCGGAGCTCCACGGTGATGGGCGTGCTCGTCGGCTGCGGGTTCAGCGCCGTCGAGGCTCGTGTTCACCGTCGGCGTTCCGCCATCGAAGGAGGCCCTCAGGTCTGCGATGTTCGCTCCGGCGTACTGCGACCAAGTGATCCCCGTGGCTGAGAGGAAGATCGCTCCGAGCAGCACCCAGACGCCGACGGACGCATGCCATCCGAGAAGTCCGTGATAGCCCCGGTGGCGGAGGTTCGGGCGGAGGAGGTCGCGCTTCCCACGTGCTGTGCGAATGCGCATCACCCAGAGGGCGAGCCCGGCGACGGCGACGATTCCCAACCACGATGCGGCGAGCTCGCTGTAGAGGCGCCCGGTGTCGCCGAGATTCAGATTGCGATGCAGGTTGCTGATCCAGGTCCGCAGCGGAGTGGATCCGCTCGTGCCATAGACGACGAGGTCGCCGCGGATCTCGCCCGTGCCCGGATCCACGAACACCGCTCGGGACTCGCTGGAGCCGAGTCCGTCCTCCGAGTACATGATGCGGGTGGTGTCGTCGTTCTCTGGTGCAGGGCGCACCGCGAACAGGACGGCGTCATCACCGATGTACTCGTTCGCCGTCTCGATCTGCGTGGCGAGAGAGAGCGTCGTCTCGGAGTGCGGAGCGTGCAGCTCCTGCGAGTAGACGGCATGTTCGAGCTGCGGGGTGAGGGCGTACAGTGCCCCGCTCAGGGCGGCGACGAGGATGAAGGGACCGATGAGGATCCCGGCATAGAAGTGCAGGCGCAGCATCAGAGCGCCGAACCAGCCTCCTCGTCGCCGGATCTGTCTCGTGGTCGGGGGAGGAGTCGCCGAATGCGGCTCAGTGAGGGTCATGTGGGTGCTTTCAGGTGAGGAGTGTGTCGCCGATGAATCCGGTGTCGCTGCATCCGGGTGGAATGGCGAAGACGGCGGAGCCGATGGGCGCGGTCCATTCGTTGAGCAGGTCGAGCTCGTCGAGACGTCGCTGCATCGGAGTGAACTGGCGGTCGATGTCGGCTTGGAACGAGACGAAGATGAGGCCCGATTCCGAGACCTCCGCGCCGACCGGGCGCTCGTCGTAGTTGTACGCGCGCCGGAAGATCCGCTCACTGCCGTCACCGCGGGCACGGCGGATGTGGGCGAACTGCGGGATGACGGGGAACCCGATCTCGGTCGTCGCGTCGAAGTCCGGCTCATCGAACTCCTCGGTCCCGGTCAGCGGCGCGCCGTTGGCGAGCGTCCTGCCCACTGAGGCGTCGCGACCGCTGCGGTCCAGGCGATCCCACTTGTCGAGGTCCATGCGGATGCGGCGCACGACCATGCCCGTTCCCCCGGACAGCCAGCCCTCAACCGCCCACACGACCTCGTCGAAGTCCGCGGTGCCGGGCTGCGGGTTGGTCGTGCCGTCTACCTGGCCGAAGAGGTTTCGCATCGTGGTTCCGGGGCGCTCGGTGCCGTACGCGCGTCGGAAGCCCTGCTGCGTCCAACGGACACTCGCGAACCCGCGCGCGTCCTTCAGCAGCATCCGGGTCGCGTGGGCGACCGTCAGCGGGTCATCGCCTGCGATCTGCAGCAGCAGGTCCCCATCGGAGAACTCGGGCTGCAGACGATCCACCCGGAAGGCGGGGAGCGGCGCGAGCCACGCGGGGGCGTCCGCGCCTGCTCGAGCGACGAGCCCGGGGCCGAAGCCGAAGGTGACCGTCAGCCGCGCCGGTGACAGCGCGAGCTCGGGTTCGGAGTCAGCGAGAGCCGGGCGCCCCTGGGTGAGCCGGGCAGCATCGTCGGTCAGGATGCGCATCAGGCGTGTCAGCGCACTCCGGTCGATCTCGTCGTGCAGATCGAGAGCGACGAAGATCCCATGCGCCTGCGCGGAGGTGTCGACGCCGGCCTGGTGTTCTCCGAAGAACGGCACCTTCTCGTCGCCGTTCATGGCTGTCGAGACCGGCGCGTCGTCAGGGGACTGGCGGTTCAGGGCGAAGTCCGCTCCCACCGCCGCGACCGCGCCGACGCCGGCGACAGCCCCTCCGAGGAGGAACTGTCGCCGAGTCGACCCGGAGCGGCGGGAGCGGGCGCCCTCAGCGGGCGCGGGCATCAGTGATCCATGCCCTCGTGCTCGTCGCTCTCTTCGTAGTTCTCGTTCGCGCCCGAGTAGTCCTTCACCGGAGCGGTGAACTCGTAGGTCGAGTCGTCGGAGAACGTGAGGGTGAACGTCGCCTCGTCGCCCGCCTGCAGAGGTGCGCTCAGATCCATCAGCATGATGTGGTTCGCGCCGGGCTCCAACGCCAGGTCTGACCCAGCGGGGATCACGAAGCCGCCTTCGATCTCGCGCATCACCATCTCGCCCGATTCGTTCTCGACCGTCTCGTGGAGTTCGAGCATGCTCGATGCATCCGAGGTCACCGAGACGACCGTCACGTCGTCGTCGCCGCTGTTCACAAGCGTGCCGAAGGTCGCCGACATGCCGTCGTCGGCCGACTTCACCCAGGCATCCTCGATGGTGATGACATCCCCTGCCGGTTTCGTCGCTGTGTCTGCCGGGGTGCTCTCTGCTGCGCACCCGGTGAGGGCGAGCAGCATGACCGCGATGACCGTTGCGAGACGGGGGAGGGTGGTGGTGTTGTTCATGGTGGTGCCTTTCACAGATCGTCTGTCGTCCGAGGACGACGAAGGAATCGAAGGAGGGCGAAGACGAGAACGGCGATCGCCGCTCCGCCCAGCCCGACGAGCAGCACCCTGACGGCGCCGCCCGATTCGTCTGCGACCTGATCTGTTGCAGGGGCCGAGGTGGCGGCCGTCGTCTCGTCATCCGCGGGGCTGCCTGTCGACGCTGTCGCCATCGGCGCCGCGTCACCGACCGTGAAGGGGATGACACCCGAGATCGGGTGCCCGTCCTCTGACACGACCTGCCACCGCACCTGGTAGCCCGCCACCGGCATCGCCGGGTCCAGCTCCGCGGTCACCGTGTTTCCCACGACCGTGACGGCACCGGTGACCCAATCGGTACCGGACTCGTCGACCACGAGGACCACGGCCCCCGTCAGGTCGGAGTCGAGCACGAGGAGTTCACCGGAGAAGGTCATCGAGACGCTCGACGGTGAAGCGGCGAGTCGTTCGCCATCGCCGGGAGTGCTCGAGACCAGCTGATCGTGGGCTGACGCGGGCAGCGCTGTCGCGAGTACCGCGACGACAGCCACCGTCAGCCCCGCCGCGAGGGTGCGGAGAGGAGACATGAGAGAAGAGGCCTTTCGACGGACGTCGACCGTCGACGTCGTTCCTGCGTTCAGAGCCGAGCGACGTCGCGCACGGCGATGACGCGCGTCGCGGCCGGGGTCGGCCGTTCGCGCGGATCAGATCAGATCGCAGTGCGCGCCGGCGGGGCGCGGCCTCGGAGAGTGGCGAGAAGGACGGATGCGACCGGGGCGATCGTGATGAACTCGCCCCGCACACGCTGCGTGGAGGAGAGACCCGGGCGCACGAGAACGGCATCGATACGTCGCTGCACCCAGCGGACCGCCTGCGTGGCGAGCTGGCGCAGTGCGAGCGCGAGGCGCTCGCCCCGGTGCAGGGCGAGGACGGTCAGCAGCGCGGCAACGGCATGGCCGAGCCACATGCTGCCGTCGGCGACGACGGCCTCAGAGACTCCTGTGGAGGGAGGCAGGACCAGCGGTGCCCCGTGCACGTGCGGTGTCGACGTTCCGGACGGGGAGATGGTGCCGAGCATGAAGAGCGTGTGGAAGAGGAACTGGCTCAGGGCGACGGAGATGCTGAGACGCGTGAGCGACAGTCGGCGTCCCGCCAGGAGCACGCAGATCATCAGGGAGAGCACCCAGGGCACGACGAGTCCGAGGAATCCGGGCATCTCGCCGCCGCCCGTGACATGACCCGCCAGTGCGATGAAGATCGCGAGCGTCGATGCGGCGAAGCCGCGGACGACGGCGGGCTTCCTGGACTCGGTCACCCCTCAAGTCTGGCATGACACGGCCCGAGGGCCCTCCCGCGCTCGTGATCACGCGGTGGCGGAGTCCCCATCGACCGGGGGAAGGTCTCTCGATCGCCCTGCGGCGGAGCATTGGGTAGGGTTTCGGTGGCGTGCCTGTCGGTCGATCGGCACGGACGAACGGGGGAGATGTGCACGATTCGGTGACGGCTCGAAAGATGTACGGACCGCCGAGGGCCATCGCTCTCGCGTTCGGGAGGCCCGAGCCGACGATCGCGTACGCGACACCGCTCGTGATCGTCTGGATCGTCATCGCGACGATCCTGATGACTGTGCTCTCCGGCGAGCTGGCCATCGTCAACAACGAGGTGGCGCCGCTCCGTGCCGGCCCCGGCGTCGCGGTCGGCGTCGCGATCCTGGCCGTCGCGGTAGCGGTCGCCCACGGTTTCGGCATCACCGCCGCGACGCTCGCCATCATCGCGGCATCCGATGGGTGGCCGATGACCGTCCGTGAGGCATGGCGCGGGGCATTGCGGCGCCCGGGAAGCGTGACGTTCGCTGTCGTGGTCCTTCTCGTCCTCGCGGCGATCGTCCTGATCGTGACGTCGTTGGCGGCGATCCTGCCCGTCGTAGGCATCGCGGCGGGCATCGTGCTGCTCGTGGTCGGGATCATCCTCGCTCCGCTGTTGCTGGCCTGGCCACTGGTGGTCACGCGACGGAAGTCGCTTCCCGCCGCACTCGCGTGGGGGTGGCGATCGCCTCGCACCTTCCTCGGTCAGATGGCCGAGCCACTCGGCAACCCGCGGCTCGCCGTCGTCGTCACGATCGTGCTCACGGGCGTCGTCACGCTCGTCGTGACCTGGTTGGCCGGCCTGCTGCCGGCCGGGTGGTGGACGCCGTTCGTCGGCGTCGTCCTCGCGCTCGTACCGTCGTCGCTCGTGCAGTTGCTTCTCGCTGCCGTGGCTGTGCGCGGAGCCGCCCTCCGCATCGACGAGCCGCTTCTGGCGACGGCGAAGGACGCCGAGGTCGCGCCCCTCGAGCGCCGACGCGGCGCACTCATCGGCGTCGCCGTGCTCGCCGTGCCCGCGGTCGTCGCCGCACTCCTCGTCGCCGTGAACCCGTGGCAGATCCCCGCATACGCCGCTGCCGACGTGCACCGTGTCTGGAACTCTTCTCAGATCGTCCCCTGGCAGGACGGCACCATCGTGCTCTCGCGCCTGGGTGGGGAGGATTCCTTCGCGAGGGTCTGCACGGGCGGGGAGTGCGGACCGGAGCACGAGATGCTCTCGATCCTCCCGACAGCCATCGCTCCTGCGGCAGACGGCGGGGTCCTCTCGGCTTCCTGGTATCCGATCGAAGGTGCAGACGAGCAATCCGGGAGCTTCGAGCTGCGCGTGACGCACAGCTCGCCCGAGTCTCTCGCGACCTGGTCGGGTTCGCTCGGAGAAGACGCATCGGATGCCGAGAAGTTCGACGCCTGGTCGGGATTCCCCGGAGACGAGCGTGTGCTCGGCGGGATCGACTCGAGCTTCCGATCCGCGACTTCGGTCTTCAACCGCGGCAATCAGAGCCTGATGGCCGTGGCGATCGATTCGAGTGGTGACGCCCCGGTGATCGCCTCGATCGTGCGGCCGTCGGAGTCTCGCACCGCGACACTCGCCCTCGACTTCTGCGCTGACGCCGACTGCACCGCGAGCGAGCGCACGACACAGGAGGTGCAGTGGGCCTCCTGGAGCACCAACTCCACCACTCTCGATGTCGCCTCGACCGGCGACGGTGGTTCGGCCGTCGTGACGCTCACGGATCGGGGTGAGGATGAGGAAGACGTTCCTCTTCGCGTGATCAGCGCCACTCCCGGTGGCGACTGGACGACCGAGGAGCTCGACGCAGAAGTACCCGGTGACGCGGTCACCGATCTCGACCAGACGCACGGGGCTCAGGTCGCGATCGGTGCAGACGGGCTGCCGGTGGTGTTGTTCCGCGCGGTGGACCGCTCGACGCTGCGCCTCTTCTCCTGCGCGGATGCATCCTGCTCTACGGCGTCGATCACCGACATCCCCGCCGAGACCGACCTCCTTCACACGCCCGCATTGGCGATCGACTCGAGTGGGCGCCCGCTCATCGCGACGATCGACGGTGCTGTCAATGTCGCACTGCTCTCGTGTGCTGACGCCGCCTGCGAATCCCGCACGAGCGCCCCGGTTCTGGCGGCCGCGCCGACCGACGGTGGGTTCTCCCACGGCCTCGCCCTCGCCGTCGACGACGAGGATCGTCCGCTCATCGCGGTCGGCCTGCGGCGGGCGGGTTCTGAAGCGAAGGCGACCTCCAGCGGAACGGTCGTGGCCTGCACCGCTCCGCGCTGCGGCGGCGAGTAGTCGGTCGCCGCCGCAGGCCCCGATCTACGCCTCAGACCTCTTCCGGGCGCTTCTTCCGGAACGGGCGGGCCGGGGTGTGCGGGCCGTCCCATACGGTGATGATTCCCCAGGCGACGGCGGCGATCGGCACCGAGAGGACGGCACCGACGATTCCGCCGAGGATCGTGCCCGTGGTCAGAGCGAGCAGGATGACGAGGGCGTGGAGCTTGAGCGAACGGGCCATCACGACGGGCTGCAGGAAGTTGCCCTCGAGCTGGTTCACGAGCACGACGATTCCGACGACGATGAGGGCCGCGACAGGGCCGTGCGTGACGAGGGCGACGAGTGCCGCGAGGATTCCGGCGGCCGTCGCACCGACGAGCGGGATGAACGCCGTCAGGAAGACGATCACCGCGAGCGGGATCGCCAGCGGGATCTGAAGGATGGCGAGACCGATCCCGATGCCGAGGGCGTCTGCGGCCGCGACGATGGACGTTCCGCGGATGTAGCCGCCGAACACGTCGACCGTCTTGTCGCCGATGCGGCGTGCACGCTCGTAGCTCGCTCCGGTGAAGGGGCGGAGCAGGAACTCCCAGATGCGCGGTCCGTCCTTGAGGAAGAAGAAGAGAACCACGATCATCAGCGCCAGTCCCGTGAAGAAGCTCGCGGTCGCTGAGACGCCGGCGAGGGCTCCGCGCCCGAAGGAGGCGCTGGTGAGGAACTCTCCGGCGCTCGCCCAGACGTCGTCGAGATCGATCGCCGAGATGTCGAAGGGCAGCGTGCCCAGCCAGGCCGTCACCTGTGCGATGCCGTCGGTGGTGGAGTCGACGAGGTCATCCCACTGCGAACGCACTGTGAGGACGATGACCCACACGATGCCGCCGAGGATCGCGAGGATGCCGATCAGGGCGATCCAGGTCGCGAGGATCGAGGGGACGCCCTTGCGTCGCATCAGAGCGACGAGAGGATGGATGGCGGAGGCCAGGATCAGCGCGATGGTCACGGGGATGAAGACCAGCGACAGCTGGGTGATCACCAGGACGCCGACGGCGACGAGTGCGAGCACCGCCAGCGTCTGCAGACTGCGGGTCGCCGCGAGACCAAAGCCCTTGGACCAGAGTCCTGGCTCTCGGGGTGGAGCGGAGCCGTCAGACAGGGGCTCGGTTCGTCGAAAAAGTCCCAGCACTCGTGGTCTCCCGCTCTTCAGGGATCGCCGTGTCAGCGATCGATGGCCTCGTATGTCTATCCGGGACGCGAGGGGAAGGCAAGCCCCTGGCGTTCGCGTGCACACTCCAGTCTGTCGTGTTCACCGGGCCGCGGCGCGAGCGACGATGCTGTATCGCGCATTTCGGATCGAGTCGCCGCGTAACAGAACCCGGATTCGCGAGTCTCTATAGATGTGAGGGCGATATGACGCGCGGTCGTGCGTCGTCGCCGGATGAGAGGAGCGCCGCCGATGAGCATGCTGACACGGACGCGGTTACGGCATCGATTCCGTGCTGAGGCGATCATGCGGTCGGCGGTCAGGGACTTCTCGGCGGTCGGACTGCCGGCTGACCCGCTCGTCGCTCGAATAGAGCTGGGGGACGAGGGCACGTTGGCCGCCCACCTCGACGTCGCAGATCGAACGTTGCGCGTCTGCGCCGAGCAGCATCAGCGGCTCGCTGTCGCGGTCGCGTCGTTCCTCCAGGAGGGGGAGTTCCTCCGCGGGAATCGGTGGCCGACCATTCCCGGGTTGGGTCTGCTGCGGCCGATGGTGCAGGGCGACCGAGCCGTCTGGGCTCTGCCGGACGGGGACGTCCTCTGCGACATCGGCGAGCTGTTCGAGCCTGTCCTGTAGACGCGAGACCGCACGCTGGGTGAACGCTGCGGGCACGGACGCAGGGGATGCGGACACAAGAAAACCCGCGATTTCTCGCGGGTTTCGTTGTGGACCTGGGGGGACTCGAACCCCCGACCCCCTGCATGCCATGCAGGTGCGCTACCAGCTGCGCCACAGGCCCAGAACTGCTTCCTGACTGCTCGAAGCAACTTGAACAGAGTACTACACGGATCGCGCGCAACACCAATCGGCGCCGGGCTCCCGGGCGCGTCGTCCTAGGGTGGACAGCATGACGAAGATCACCGCTGTCACTCGAGACGACTTCGAGGAATGGGCCTCGCTGTGGAACGGCTACCTGACGTTCTACGGAGCGGATATCGCCGACGCTGTCACGAGGCACACTTTCGACCGCATCGTCGGCGACCGCGAGATCCACGGCGCCATCGCGCGTGACGACGCCGGCCACGCCATCGGCATCGTGCACTGGCTCACGCACTCCGCCACATGGAGCGACACCGACTACTGCTATCTCGAGGATCTCTTCGTCGCCCCGGGATCGCGCGGTTCCGGAGCCGGACGAGCGTTGATCGCCCACGTGCGCGACTGGGCGGAGGCGCAGGGCTGCGCGAAGGTCTACTGGCTCACGCAGGAGGGCAACACCACGGCGCGGACGCTCTACGAACGCGTGGCGACGCACACCGGCTACACGCATTACCAGATCGCGCTCTGACAGCACCGGAACAACCACACACCCCGATGCGTTGACATCACCGTGAGCATCCTGGACAGCGTCGTGATCGGCGCCGGTCAGGCCGGTCTGTCGGCCTCCTTCCATCTGACCCGTCTCGGCATCTCCCACGTCGTGCTCGACTCCGACGCCGAGCCCGGCGGCGCGTGGCGGCATCGGTGGGATGCTCTCACGATGCGCGATGTGCACGGCGTGGCCGAGTTGCCGGACGATGCGCCCCCTCCGCGCGACGGGCAGCGGGCGAACATCGCCGTTCCGGCATACTTCGCCGCGTATGAGCGGGCGCATCACCTCCCGGTGGTCCGCCCCGTGCGCGTCGACCGCGTGGTGGACGAGGACGGGATCCTCGTGGTGCACGCGGGGGACCGGCAATGGCGGACGCGGACGATCGTGAATGCCACGGGCACCTGGACGCATCCGTTCCTGCCGCACTACCCGGGAATGGAGACGTTCCTCGGGGAGCAGCTGCACACCGTCGACTACCCGGGTCCCGCGCACTTCGTCGGCAAGAAGGTGCTCGTCGTCGGCGGCGGAGCCTCAGCCGTCCAGTTCCTCGGAGCGCTCGCCCCGCTCACCGACACGCTCTGGGCGACCCGCACGGAGCCCGTGTGGCGAGGCGACGACTTCACCCCGGAAGCGGGGGCTGCGGCGGTCGCTCTCGTCGAGCAGCGCGTGGCGCAGGGGCTCCCGCCGCAGAGCGTGGTCAGCGTGACGGGCCTGATGCTGCGGCCGCAGGAACGCGAGGCCGAGCGACTGGGCGCCTACGCCGCACGTCGCCCGATGTTCGCGCGCATCGAGCCGGACGGCGTCCGCTGGGCAGACGGATCGTTCGAGCGCGTCGACGTGATCCTGTGGGCGACCGGGTTCCGTCCCGCGATCGCCCACCTCGCGCCGCTGCACCTGCGCAGCGCGGCGGGCGGCATCCAGCTCGACCGCGAAGGACGCGGAACGACTGCGGTACAGGATCCTCGCATCCAGCTCGTCGGCTACGGTCCGTCCGCGAGCACGATCGGAGCGAACAGGGCTGGGCGCTCGGCGGCGAAGGGCGTGCAGCGAGCTCTGGCCGCAGCATACGTCCGCACCGTGTGAGCCGGTGGGATCCGCGGCGCCCGATTGCGCGATCCGCTGACAGGTCCTCGCTACGCTGAGGGCATGATCCGCATCGTCGTCCTGGTCATCTGGCTGCTGCTGTCGGCATGGCTCGTCATCTGGACCGGCGAAGGCCTGTTCGGCATCGATCAGCGCGACTCGATCCTGCCCTTCTCCGGGGAGGACACGCTGGGTGGGCCGATCATCATCGGCGTCGCCTGGGGTCTGATCCTCACGTTCGGAGGCACGATGTCGGGCCTCGGTCGCCGCAAGCGGCTACGCGGGGAGTCGCAGATCGGCGTGGGCCGCATCGTCGAGATCTCCCGCACCGGTCTCACCGTCAACGACGTGCCGCAATACGACCTGTTCATCCGGGTCACGCCGCAAGCGGGGGAAGACTTCGTCGGACAGCTGCGGATGCTGGTCGACCCGAGCGATCTCGCCTCACTCCAGATCGGACAGCCGATCCCCGTGCGGTACAGCCTCACCGACCAGGACACGGTCGAACTCGCCGACGTCACCGATGCGGCTGTTCGCGATGCGCTGCTGCAGTGGCGGATCGATCGGGGGCTCATCGACCCTCGCCTGGTGAGAGCTCGAACGACGGGCACGCAGGTGCCCGCGTCGGTGCTGGCGGTGCGACCGACCGGACGTCGCCTCGAGGGCCAGAGCGAGCTCGAGCTCAGGGTGCTCATGGCGCCAGAGGGTGCGTCGACGTGGGAGACCGACACGACGGTGTTCGCGTACCCCGAGGCGATCTCGCGTTTCCAGGTCGGCGCGCCGATCTGGGCGTTCTACCGCCGGGAGGATCCGCAGACCGTGGCCGTGACGATCGAGAAGGAGGTCGGACGATGAACATCCTCGACACAGTGATCTGGCTGATCAACTTCGCTGCGGCGCACGGGTACGCGATGGTGTTCATCGCGGGCTTCTCGATCCTCGGTCTCTTCGCCATGTCCTTCTCGGGTTCGGCGCCCGGTGTGTCGTTGCGGCGTGTCCGCGAGCGTGAAGGTCTCCTTCACGGGGAGGTCGCCACACGAGGGCGGGCGGTGAGCACCGCTCGGCGCATCGTGTTCCGCACCCTTGCCTTCGTCATGCTGGCGAACCTCGTGATCGGCATCCTCAGTCTCACGGGGGTGCCGATCACGCGCGCCTACATCCACGAGCACGGTCAGCCGACGACGGGCACCGTCGACGGCGACTGGGTGACGTTCACGACCCCGAGCGGTGTGGAGTACACGATCGAGAGCAACTTCTTCACGCCGGCCGTGTACCCCGATCGTGATGCCTACCTGCCCTCCGGCGAGCCGGTCGTGGTCCGCTACCTCCCTGGACACCCCCAGGCCTTCGTCATCGACAGCGCGCAGGGCCCTCGCTGACCGCACTCCCGAGCCGACGTCTGCAGAGGCGCGTAGGGTGAAGACATGTCGCGAATCATCGTCTTCGGCGGCCACGGCCGCATCGCTCTGCTGCTCGCTCCTCTCCTCGTCGCCCGCGGCGATGAGGTCACTTCGGTCATCCGCAACCCGGATCACGTCGCCGAGGTCGAAGAGACGGGAGCCCGAGCGCTGGTCGCTGACGTCGAGACCCTCGGCACGACCGAGCTCGCGGACATCATCCGAGGTCACGACGCGGTGGTGTGGTCGGCCGGTGCCGGCGGGGGATCCGCGGAGCGCACCTACGCGGTCGACCGCGACGCCGCGATCCGCACGATGGATGCCTCGGCCGAGGCCGGAACCGGACGCTACGTCATGGTGTCGTGGATCGGCTCGAAGGCCGACCACGGTGTCGCTGAGGACGCTGACTTCTTCCCGTATGCCGACGCGAAGTGGGCGGCCGACGAGCATCTGCGCGGCACCGAACTCGACGGCACGATCCTCGGGCCCGGAACGCTCACGTTCGACGACCCGACCGGCCGTATCGTCCTCGATCCCGAGGGCAAGGGAGAGGTCTCCCGCGCCGATGTGGCAGCCGTGATCGCCGAGTCCGTCGGCAACCCGTCGACCATCGGTCGCACGATCCGGTTCGGGAACGGGTCCGGCGACTCGGCGGTGCCGATCGCCGACGCACTCAGCGCCTGACGTCATGTTCCGGCGACGCGCCTGGGCGGTCGGAGCAGCGGCGATCGTGGGGCTCTGCGCACTGACGGCCTCCTCGACCGCATCCGCCCAGGTCGCAGACGTCACCGAGGTGTCCACGGCGGCCGCAGAGGCCGCAGAGCCTGATGAGCGCGCCGAGATGCTGGTCGGGCGGATGACGACGGCCCAGCAGGCGGCGAGCATCGTGATGGGGCACATTCCGACGACGGATGCGGCGGCCTTGAGCGCCTATATGGCGCAGGGACTCGGCGGATTCATCCTGATGGGCGCCAACATCCCGGCGACGGATGCCGAGCTCGCGACACTCACCGCATCCCTGACGGTCGATCCCGAGCGTCCTCCGCTCATCGCGATCGACCAGGAGGGCGGCATCGTCTCGCGCCTGCCTGCCGACGAGTACGCCGCGTCGACGACTCTGAAGTCGCTGCCTGTCGCCGACACCGCTGCAGCCTTCTCCGCCCGGGCGGCGCTGGTCGCCAGGTCGGGGATCACCGTCGACTTCGGGACGGTCGCGGATGTGACCGCCGATCCGTCGTCGTTCATCCACGGCCGGGCGCTCGGCACGGATCCGCAGTCGTCGGCCGAGAGGGTCGCCGCCGCCACCGCTGCGCAGGAACCCGTCGTCGCGTCGACGCTCAAGCACTTCCCCGGGCATGGTGCGGCTCCAGGCGACTCGCACCATGCGATCCCCTCGACGGCAGAGACGCTCGACGAGTGGCGCGCGAAGGATGCCGTGCCGTTCGTGGCCGGCATCGATGCCGGGGCGTCCCTGCTGATGTTCGGGCATCTCGCGTATACGTCGGTCGATCCCGCCCCGGCGTCGCTCTCGGCCCGGTGGCACGAGATCGCCCGCGACGAGCTGGGGTTCGACGGCGTGATCGTCACCGACGACCTCGGGATGCTGCAGTCCTCAGGACTGCCCGAGTATGCCGACCCGGTGTCCAACGCGGTCACGGCGGTCGCCGCGGGGAACGACCTTGTTCTCATGATCGCCGGCTCTACCGCCGACACAGCGTCCGAGATCGTCGCAGGGATCACCGCGGCGGTCGATTCGGGAGCACTCCCTGCAGAACGGCTCGCCGACGCTGCCACGAGGGTGATGGCGCTCAGGCTCCAGTCCAGTGCGGCGAGCGCCGAGTGGTCGCTGTGCGCGGAGTGCGAGCCTGCCGGCTGACGTCAGGCGCTGACTGCCACCGGGTGGTCGGAGCCGAGCCAGGTCTGCAGGAGCTCGGCGCGAAGGCGCGTGCCGCGCTCGGCGAACCCGCGCTGCTGGCGTACGTACTCGGCTTTGCCTTCGGCGGTCTCGATGGGTACGGGCACCACGTCCCAGGCGGACAGGTCGTAGGGGGCGGCCTGCATGTCGAGCAGCCGGATGTCACGGGCGAGTTCGAATGCGTCGAGGAGCAGCTCCCCGGGAACGAGGGGACCGAGCTTCAGAGCCCACTTGTACAGGTCCATACCGGCGTGCAGGCAGCCGGGCTGTTCGAACAGGGGCTGATCGTCGCGTGTCAGCTCGGTGCGGTTCCGGGGTACGGCCTGGGGCGTGAAGAAGCGGAACGCGTCGAAATGCGTGCACCGCAGGTCGTGGTTCTCCACGACCGCGTCCGTGGCGGCCTGTCCGAGCCGCAGGGGAACGGGATGCCGGTGCTCGTCGGCCCGATACACCATGGCCCACTCGTGCAGACCGAAGCAGCCGAACTGTCCGGGGCGCGAGGCGGTGCGCCGCAGCATCCGCTCGATGAGCGCTGCGAGTTCGGACTTCTCGTTCGCGAACATCGAGGCATCCGGGATCGCGCTGTCGGCGTCAGCACCGGGGGAGTACCAGCGCCAGTTCAGCCGCTCGGCGGCATCCTCGAGCTGCACGCCTGCACCGGGGTGCCACCGCCGCAGCTGGGCGGGCTTGTAGTTGTAGTAGGTGAAGAGGAAGTCCCAGACAGGGTGCTTCTCGCGCCGAGACGCTCTCTCCCGATGCGCCGAGGTGAGAGCGTCC
This sequence comes from Microbacterium sp. Leaf159, assembly GCF_001423615.1. GTDB lineage: Bacteria > Actinomycetota > Actinomycetes > Actinomycetales > Microbacteriaceae > Microbacterium. Next base: position 197,917 of record NZ_LMOU01000001.1, read on the forward strand.
GCTCGAAGCAGGTGCGCATGCTCACGCTCCAGCCAGTCGTGTCGGGGGAGAGAGACGGTCATGTCAGCGGAGGATGCCGGCTTCGCCGAGCAGATCGCGCAGCCCTGCGCCGTCCTCGGCGCTCACCCAGGGGGCGACGTCTTCGGAGTGCGGCTCGTGGCCCGCGCGTCCACCGGCGAGCACGGCCTCGGCGGGCAGCAGGCGACGGATCGCGACACCGGCCACCGAGTCGGGATGCTCGTCCATGAACTCCGAGTAGATCGACTCGTCGTGCTGCCCGTCGTCGCCGATGAGCAGCCACTTGACATGCGGGAACTCCGACGCGAGTCGTCGCAGGTTGGTGAGCTTGTGCTCGCGTCCGCTGCGGAACCAGCGGTCGTGCGTGGGGCCCCAGTCGGTGAGGAGCATGGAGCCTGCCGGGAACAGGTGGCGTCCGAGGAAGCGACGCAGCGTCGGGGCGACGTTCCATGCCCCGGTGGAGAGGTAGATCATCGGGGCGCCGGGGTGCTCGCGCAGCACCTGGTCGAGGAGCACGGCCATACCGGGAACCGGGATGCGGGCGTGCTCGTCGACGACGAAGGAGTTCCAGGCGGCGATGAACGGACGGGGGAGGGCCGTCACCATGACGGTGTCGTCGACATCAGAGACGATGCCGAAGTGCGTCGACTCCGCGACGATGAACGCCGTGGCCTCGACGGGCTCCTGGCCCTCGACGGAGAAGGTGAACGTCTGCCAGCCGGGCTCGAGATCCACGTGGACCACAGAGTCGATTACACCTCCGCGGTCGGCGACGACGTCATGCACCGAATCGCCGATCCGCACGGCCACCTTCGCGAAGCTGACAGGGATCCCGACGAAGCTCCGCCAGCCGCGCACGCTCGCCGGTTCCCCGTCTTTCGTGCTGCGCTGCGGCGGCACGATCAGCACGCGTCCCACGACGCGCACCCATCCGGGGCCGCCATAGCCGGGGAACGGGAGGATGGTGGCGGTACGACCGCGACGGCGCGCTCGCTTCTCACGCCACACGTGGAGGCGGTGTTCGAGACGCGCGAACCAGTGGATCCGGGGCGCCGGGGGTGACGAAGCCATTGCTTCAGTCTTTCACGTCGGTCGCGTCCTCCGTGTCGGAGATGTCGAGGTGACGAGCCTCGAGCCGAGAGAGGACCTTCTTGGCGACGAAGACCGCGAGCAGGAACAGGGCGATGATGCCCACGAAGATGTAGCCCGCGTAGTGCACGCGGTCGGCGAGCTCGTCGAAGCTCCCGGCGGCGAGAGACGTGATGCTCACGTAAGCCGTGGCCCAGATCAGGCAGGCAGGCGCCGTCCACGCGAGGAAGCGGCGATACGAGTAATGGCTCATGCCCACGGTGAGGGGGACGAGCGAATGCAGCACGGGGAGGAAGCGTGAGAGGAAGATGGCGATGCCGCCTCGGCGGGCGAGATACCGCTCGGCGCGTATCCAGTTCGCCTCACCGACCCGACGCCCGACCCAGGATGCGCGGATGTGCGGACCGATCCAGCGTCCGAGCCAGAATCCGATGCTCTCGCCGATCAGAGCACCGACCACGACGGCGATGACCATCGCCACCGCCTCGGGCAGGCTGGTGATGCCGATCGATGCGACGAGGACGACCGTGTCGCCGGGGAATACCAGGCCGATCAGCACGCTGGTCTCCAGCAGGACCGCGAGCCCGGCCACGAGAGTCCGAGCGACCGGGTCGATCGATCGCATGAACTCGATCAGCCACGGCACCAGGTCGTCCACCCCTCGAGAATACGGGAGGCACCGCGGCCTAGGCTGAGAACGTGCCCGAACGTCTGAGCACCCGCGTCTTGACGGACCGGGTGGATCCCGCAGCGCTCTTCCTCGCGCTCGAGCAGGTGGAGCCTGACGTCTTCTGGCTCGACGCCGGTGCCTCTGCATCAGAGGGATGGAGCTTCATCGGAACGGGAGAGACGTCGGCGTTCCCCGAGGACGTTCGGCTGGATGCGTCTGCGGGGGACCGATCGGCTCTGGACGGAGACGTCGCGCATCCTCCGCTGCGGGGCGGATGGGTCGGCTGGTACGACTACGAGACGGGGGCTCGAGCCGCAGGGGCCCCGGTCTCCGATTCCGGCCAGTCCGCAGGGGGCGCCTGGGTGCGCATCACCCGCTTCGCCGCGTTCGACCACTCGACAGGGCGCATCTGGGCCTGCGCAGCGGAGGCGGATCTGGACGAGTGGGCGGCGTTCGTCACGGAGCAGGGCTCCTCGGACCTGCAGGATGCCTCCGCGCTCGCCGCGGAGCCGCGAAGAGTGGACGCCAGGCACACCCCGGACGAATATGCGGCCCTCATCGAACGGTGTCGCGAACTGATCCGAGCGGGGATCGCCTACCAGCTCTGCCTGACCACTCGGTTCACGGTTCCCGGGGAGCACGATCCCGTATCCGTCTACCGTCGGCTGCGATCCGCGACGCCCGCCCACCACGGAGGTTTCGTGCGGATCGGCGGACGGTGCCTGCTCAGCGCGAGCCCGGAGCAGTTCCTGCACGCCGAAGGCGGAATCATCCGCACTCGTCCCATCAAAGGGACGCGACCGCGCAGCGACGACCCGGAGCAGGATGCCGCGCTCGCCGCGGAGCTCGCGACCGACGTCAAGGAGCGCGCCGAGAACGTGATGATCGTCGATCTTATGCGCAACGACCTCTCACGGGTGTGCGAGCCCGGGTCGATACGCGTCGACGCGCTGTGGGCGGTCGAGAGCTATCCGGCCGTCCACCAGCTCGTCAGCACCGTGAGCGGCACGGCGGCCGCCGGCACCACGGCGGGCGCGCTGTTCGCGGCATCCTTCCCCGCCGGGAGCATGACCGGCGCCCCCAAGCTGTCGGCGATGACCCGGCTGCACGAACTCGAGGGCGGGCCCCGGGGGGTCTATGCCGGATGCTTCGGATACATCGGCGACGACGGCTCGCTCGATCTGGCGATGGTCATCCGCAGCATCGTCATCGACGCGGGGAGCGCGGTGATCGGAGCGGGCGGCGGGATCACGTGGCGCTCGGTCGCGGCATCCGAGGTCTCGGAGGTGGCGACGAAGGCGCGGGCACCCCTTGCGGCCCTCGGCGCGGAAATGCCCGCGGCCTGGGCTTCCGATATCCTGAACTGATCCCCTTTTCCCTTCAGATTGGTCGTGCGTTCGTTGTCTGAGAACCTGTCCACCTCTCCCGTCGACGAGGAGACCTCCTCGGCGCACGCTATCCAGGCCAAGTGGCAGAAGTACTGGGCGGAGAACGAGACGTTCCTCACCGGCGGCGACGACGACAAGCGGCCCCGCCGCTACGTGCTGGCGATGTTCCCGTATCCCTCCGGCGACCTGCACATGGGGCACGCCGAGAACTACCTCTACTCCGACATCGTGGCCCGTTTCTGGCGTCACCGCGGGCACAACGTGCTCAACCCGATCGGCTGGGACTCCTTCGGTCTGCCGGCCGAGAATGCGGCGATCCGCCAGGGCGCCGACCCGCGCGAGTGGACGTACCAGAACATCGCCCAGCAGAAGCAGGCGTTCCAGAACTACGGCGTCTCGTTCGACTGGTCGCGCGTGCTGCACACCTCTGACCCCGAGTACTACCGCTGGAACCAGTGGCTGTTCCTGAAGCTGCACGAGCGCGGCCTGGCCTATCGCAAGAAGAGCGCTGTCAACTGGTGCCCGAACGACCAGACGGTGCTCGCGAACGAGCAGGTCGTCGACGGACGCTGCGATCGCTGCGGCGCCGAGGTCGTGAAGAAGAAGCTCACCCAGTGGTACTTCAAGATCACGGACTACGCCGACCGACTGCTCGACGACCTGAACCAGCTCGAGGGCTTCTGGCCGCACAAGGTGCTGCAGATGCAGCGCAACTGGATCGGCCGCTCGATCGGCGCCGACGTGGACTTCCGCATCGAAGGCCGCGACGAGCCGGTCACGGTGTTCTCGACGCGTCCCGACACGCTGCACGGTGCGACGTTCTTCGTCGTGGCGCCCGATTCGGACCTGGCGAGCGAGCTCGCGAAGGACGCTCCTGTCGAGGTGCGCGAGCGCTTCGAGAAGTACCTGGGCGATGTGCAGAAGACCACTGATGTCGACCGTCAGGCGACCGATCGTCCGAAGACCGGTGTCTTCCTCGAGCGGTTCGCGATCAACCCGGTCAACGGTGAGAAGCTGCCTGTGTGGGCTGCGGACTACGTGCTCGCCGACTACGGTCACGGCGCGGTCATGGCCGTGCCCGCGCACGACCAGCGCGACCTCGACTTCGCCCGTGCCTTCGACCTTCCGGTCAAGGTCGTCGTCGACACGACGGCGCCGATCACCGGTGCGATGCCCGTCATCGAGGTCGACGATGAGGGTGTGCCGATCGACACGGGTGCCGCTCTCGACGAGCAGAACCCGGCGTCCACCGGCATCGCCCTGACGGGCGAAGGCCGGATGATCAACTCCGGTGCCCTGAACGGTCTGTCCAAGCGCAACGCGATCGCCCGCGCGATCGAGCAGCTCGAAGCCTCGGGAACGGGTCGCGCGGCGAAGAACTATCGCCTCCGCGACTGGCTGATCTCGCGCCAGCGCTTCTGGGGCACGCCCATCCCGATGCTGCACGCCGAGGACGGCCGGATCATCCCGGTTCCCGAGGACCAGCTGCCGGTGAAGCTGCCCAGCGTCGAGGGACTCGACCTGAAGCCCAAGGGCTCGTCGCCGCTGGGCGCAGCCGAGAGCTGGGTGCGCACGGTCGACGCCGCGAGCGGCGACCCCGTGCTGCGCGACCCCGACACCATGGACACGTTCGTGGACAGCTCGTGGTACTTCCTGCGCTTCCTCTCCCCGAACAGCGACACCGTCGCGTTCGACCCGGCCCAGGCCGCCCGCTGGTCGCCGGTCGACTCGTACATCGGCGGGGTCGAGCACGCGATCCTGCACCTGCTGTACGCGCGCTTCATCACCAAGGTCCTGTTCGACATGGGCCTGATCGACTTCACGGAGCCTTTCTCGAACCTGATCAACCAGGGAATGGTTCTCCTCGACGGCGCGAAGATGTCGAAGAGCAAGGGCAACCTGGTGCTGTTCGAAGAGGAACTCGACGCGTACGGCGCTGACGCGCTGCGCGTGGGTCTGGCGTTCGCGGGTCCGGTGGAGGACGACAAGGACTGGGCCGACGTCTCGACGACCGGTGCGCAGAAGTTCCTCGCCCGCGCGCTGCGGATCGCCCGTGAGGTGGCGTCTCCCGTCGACGTGGTGTTCGCCGGGGGAGATGCGGCGCTCCGTCGTGCCACGCACAAGCTGCTCGCGGATGCTCCGGCCCTCGTCGAGCAGACGAAGTTCAACGTGCTGGTCGCACGCCTGATGGAGCTGGTGAACATCACCCGCAAGACCATCGACGGTGCTGCGGGTGCTGCGGATCCGGCTGTCCGCGAGGCCGCCGAGACCGTCGCCGTGATGCTCGACCTGATCGCGCCGCACACCGCGGAGGAGATCTGGGAGATCCTCGGTCACGAGCCTTCCGTGGGCCTCGTCACCTGGCGTTCCGCCGACCCTGCGCTGCTCGTCGAAGACACAGTGACGGCTGTCGTGCAGGTGGGCGGCAAGGTCCGCGCCCAGCTCGAGGTGCCCGCGCGCATCGGCGAGGCCGAGCTCGAGGCGCTGGCGCGCGCCGATGAGCGGGTGATCCGTTCGATCGGTGATCGCGAGATCGTCAAGGTGGTCGTACGCGCCCCCAAGATCGTCAGCATCGTCGTCAAGGGCTGACCGCCCGCGTCGTCGCACACGACGCACCGGCTCTGCACATCAGGCCGCCCGCGGGGGTTCTCCCCGTCGGGCGGCCTGACGCATGAGACGCATCCGATCGCGCGCTTAGCGTTGCGGGATGCCCGAATCCGCCGCTCCGTCGCCTCCACCGCGCCGGTTGCGATTGGGCGTCGGCGCCGCGATCGTGCTGGCACTCGTCGTGCTGTCGGCGGCCGTCGGACTCGGGCTGATGCGAGGTCAGGCGGCGCCGACCGAATCGGTGCCGCTGGCCACCGACGCAGCGGCGGGCGGCGGCTCCACAGGAGAGCTCTACGTGCATGTGCTCGGCGCCGTCGAGCATCCGGGTCTCTACGTTCTCGATCTCGACTCTCGTCTGGTCGATGCGGTGGCGGCTGCGGGGGGAACCACCGACGACGCCGACCTGACCGCGATCAACCTCGCGCGTGTGCTCGCCGATGGCGAGCAGATCATCGTGCCGACGGTCGGCGCGGTGGTGGACGGGCCGGGGGCCGTGGCGCCCTCCGACGACCGCGTAGACCTGAACACGGCGGATCAGGCAGCGCTCGAGACGCTGTCACGCATCGGCCCCGCACTGGCCGAGCGGATCATCGCGTGGCGCGACGAGAACGGGAGGTTTCAGTCCGTCGACGACCTCCTCGCGGTGCCAGGCATCGGCGAGAAGCTGCTCGCCGGCATCCGCGACGGTGTGCGGGTGTGAGGCGGATCGCTGCCCGGGCGTTCTCCTGGGCCGCGGCCATCGTCAGCGGTGAGGTGATGCGGCGCTGCTCGAAGATCCCGCGTCATTCAGGACCGCGCGTGCGGCACGTTCACCGGAGGCGAGGGCGCCCTGAATCGACGCGGTGTCCCGGTGGTCGCCTGCGACATAAAGCCGCTCGGCGTAGCGCGGCGACCGTGCCGCACCGAGGGGCGCCGGTTGGGCCGGGAGCGCGTCGGTGATGTCGTCGCGCCGGATCAGCTCCCATGCGCTGATGTCCGCACCCCAGATCTCACTCAGGTGGCGGCGGACTTCGTTCTCCTCGGCGGGATCGCCACGGCGCGGCAGCAGGCAGGTTGCGGCGATGAGGTGGCGTCCGGCCGGGGCGTACGAGGGCACGGTGTGCGTCATCACGACGGTGTTCACGACGGGGCCTCGGCCTCGGCCGTCGACGGTCAGCGACGCGGATGCGGTCGGAGGCTCGTCGGCGGCGAACCACCACGTCTGCAGACCGTTCGTCGCCGGTCGCGCAAGCCCGGTGAGGTCGGTGACCGCATCGGGGCCGACCGCGACGACCACTCGAGCCGCGCGGACGGAGTCGCCCTCGCTCGCCTCGACCCTGATCTGCTCTCCGAGCGCCGAGATGCGTCCTGCACTGGTGCCGAGACGGATATCAGCTCCCATCGTGCGCGCATGCGCGGCAAGCTGCTCGGGAACCGCAGCGATCCCTTGTGCGGGTAGGCCGGGGCGGCCGAGCACGAAGTACCGCACGAGCAGTCGCACGAACGCCTCCGACGTCTCACCCCGTCTCTCCGCCAGGACCCCGGCGAGGAACGGTTCGAGCACGGCGGTGCGGAGCGGACCGCGGAGGCCCACGGCATCCCATCCCTCGCGCACGGCGACATCGTTGCGGGCGAGACGCGAGAGCGGACGCACCAACGCCGGCGCGGCCCAGCGTGCCAGCGCGACGGCATCCCGAGTGTTCACGAGGCCGCTGCGCAGCGAAGCGGCGATCGACTGAGGGTATCGGAGCGGATGCCGCAGCTCGGCCATGCCCTCCGCCGTGCGGACCCGCACACCCACAGGGAAGCTTCCCAGGGCGAGCGCGTCGAGATCGACGCTGCGCCGGAGCGCGGGATAGGCCGGGTTGAGCACCTGGAACCCGCGGTCCAGCCGAAACCCATCGACGATGTCCGTGCGCTGGCGCCCTCCGACCGCATCCGCGGCCTCGAGGACGACGACATCGAGCCCGCGTGCCGAGAGCAACCCGGCGCAGCGGAGCCCCGCGAGTCCGGCGCCGATCACGATCACGTCATGCATTCGCGACGACCTCCCCTCGGCGGAGCGCCGCAGCGCGCCGACCGATCGACGCGATCACCGGATTGCGCAGCGTCCGCTCCATGGCACCAGCGTACGACGGGATGCCGGCGGGCGGACGCTCGCGGGCAGGCGCCTACTCCGCCGACATGCAGGCCGAGGTGAGCGTCATCCGGACGAGCCCGTCGATGCTCGTCGTATCGCGGATGGTCATGCGTGCCACGGGGGCTGTCTCGCTGTACCTGATGTCCTCTTGCATCGCTCTATCCGACTCATACCCGGCGTCGTCCCAGACGCCGAGGATCCGAGTGACCGATCTCGCGTTGTCGTCTGTGCGGAAGTCGAGGTTCACGTGGTGCTGCATGCCCGATCCCTCGGCGCAGGGAACGGGATTCGGTATCGCTGCCGATGCATCGAGCGTGGCGCCCGCCGCATCGATGGGAGTCCCCGCCGTCACGGCGAGCGAGTCATCGAGGAGCCGACGGATCTCTGCGTCCACCTCGGTCGGTGTGAGAACCTCCGCCGGCTCGGTCAGTTCCGAGGGCTCCGGACGAGCGCTCAGGCTTGTGTTCGCGTACCCGCAGCTCGGCCGGCGGTCGGCGATCACCGGGAGCTCGAGTGTGACGCGACTGCCAGCCGGATCCGGTCGGTACTCCACGATCAGTGCCTTGCCGTCGACAGCCGCTCCATAGTCGCCCGCAGCGAACGGCTGATGCGCGTCGTTCCCCGAGGTTCGCGCCATCGGTGAGGAGACCATCGGACCGTCCTGCCGGTAGACCGTTCCACTCGATCCCATCAGCAACGAACGCTCGACCACGACGTATCCGGTGTCGCAACCATTGTCGGTCAGTGTCGTCATCGTGACGTCGATGCTCCACAGCGTGGAGAATCCCGCTCCGAGGACAGCGACGGCCGCGCCGAGGACCCCGAGGATCTTGAACGGCAACATCCAGGTCGGTGACGAGACGCTCAACAAGCCCATCACGAGCGCGACGGACGCGATGAGTACGGATGCGCTGAGGAGGATCTGGTCGTCGAGCGGGCCGATGAGTACGGATGCGGTGCCCGCGGAGAACCAGTCGACGGCGATGACCGCGACCGCGACCACGGTCGCACCTGCGAACATCCAGCCTGAGATTCGGACCAGCCGTCGCTGGGGGCGGTCAGAGATCTGCATCACCTCCGAAGCCTACGGTGCACACAGATCCGTCGACGCAGTACTCAGCAGTCTCACGGCCTGTACGTCTCGGGTCCACACGCGGGTGTCGCACAGCTGGAGAGCTGCACCGCTCGTGGTGGCGCGCTCCACTTCTGCACATCGGGAGGAGTGGAACGTCTGTCCACGGTCGGCGGGTCTCTGTGCGGGAGGAGTGCTGCGGGCGCCCTTAGGTTGCTCTGATGCGAGGACCCGAGAAGAGTGCGTGCATCCGATGGGTGCTCGCCGTCATGATGCCTGACGGCGTGCTCGGGTGAGGCGAGATCTGCGCCTTCTGCCCGTCGCCGGGGGAGTGTGGGCGGCGGCTCTGCTGTGTGTGTTCATCCCTGCTGCGGCCGGGTGGTGCGCGCTTGCGGGTGGGGTCGGTGCGGTCATCGTGGGTGCGGTCGTGCTGAGACGTGCAGACCGTGCCGCGTCGCGCGCCGCTCTGATGGTCGTCCTGCTCGCAGCGATCGCGGCAGTCTCGCTCAGTGCGATGTCGTCGCTGCCAGGGCGGGAGGGGGCGGCATCCTGGGATGGTCGCGTGGTCGAGCTGACCGGGGAGATCACCTCGTCGGCGTCGGTCGGTCGGGACGAGCGGCTGTGGGTGGAGGTGCAGCTCACGGGGATCGGGTCGCCAGGGGCGGTGCGGGAGGCCACGTCGCCGGTGCGGATCGGCATCGACCCGGCGGACGGCTTCGATCTCGGCGCGACCGTCAGAGTGACGGGGGAGGCGGCGGCGACGGATTCGGGGGAGCGATCGGCGCTCGTCGTGTTCGGGAGTACCGCGGCGGTCGAGTCTCCCGCATCGGGGGTGTTCGCGATGGCCGCTGATGTCCGGGGCGCGTTCGTCGAGCGCTCGTCGAGACTTCCCGAGCCCGGGGCCGGGCTGCTTCCCGGTCTCGCGGTCGGCGACACTCGTGCGGTGTCGACCGCGCTGAGCGATGACATGCGCACGAGCGGGCTCAGCCACCTGACCGCGGTGTCGGGAGCGAACTGCGCGATCGTCGTCGGCGCCGCGTTCTGGCTCGCCGCGCTCTGCGGCGCCGGCCGTAGGACTCGGGTCATCGCGGCAGCCGTCGTGCTCGCCGGGTTCGTCGTGCTCGTCACGCCGGAGCCGAGCGTGATCCGGGCCGCGGTGATGGCCGGGGTCGCGATGCTCTCCCTGCTGCTCGGGCGTCCGAGCGCGGGGGCCGGGATGCTCGCGCTCAGTGCTGCCGGCATCCTGATCGCGGATCCCTGGCTCGCCTCGACGCCGGGGTTCGCACTGTCGGTCGCCGCCTCCGGTGCACTGATCATGCTCTCGCCGTCGCTGACTCGAGGCCTCGCGCGGTGGATGCCGCACCCACTGGCGCTCGCGATCGCGGTGCCGACCGCCGCACAGCTGGTCTGCGGGCCGGTGATCGCTCTGTTCGCAGAACAGCAGTCGCTCGTCGGACTCGTGGCGAATCTGCTGGCTGCGCCGGCTGCACCGATCGCCACGATCATCGGACTGCTCGCGTGTCTCACGGCGCCTCTTCCTGCGGTCGCCGACCTCTTGGCTGCGTCCGCGTGGTTGCCCGCCGCGTGGATCGCCGAGACCGCGACCCTCGCGGCGAGGCTGCCTTTCGCGCGGATCGTGATGGAGCCCGGCATAGCCAGTGCCGCGCTCGTCGCAGTCGTGAGCGGAGCGATCGGGGTGATCCTCGTGGATGGATTCCGCAGGGGAAGAATCGTCCGGGGTGTGGCCTCCGGCATTCTCGCGGTCGTGCTCGCCCTGGGCGGTGCCCACATCGTCCTCGACGGACCACTGGCGAGTGCGACCAACCCGGACGGCTGGTCGGTGGCCGCGTGCGATGTCGGTCAGGGCGATGCCCTCGTCATCAGATCAGAGGGGCGCATCGCACTGATCGACACCGGCCCCGCCCCCGAGCCTGTGGCCGCCTGCCTTCGGGCGCTCGGCATCGATCGGGTCGATCTGCTCGTGCTCACGCACTTCGACCTCGATCATGTGGGAGGCGTCGAGGCTGTGCAGGGGCGAGTGGACACGGTTCTGCACGGGCCCACGGGAGAAAGCGGCGACGAGAGGATGCTGCAGCGCCTCGGGGAAGGCGGGGCGACGGTGACCCCGGCGACCGCGGGGCTGCACGGCGAGCTCGGAGCGGCATCGTGGCAGGTGCTCTGGCCGCAGCGCGGATCGACCGTCTTCCCACCGGGAAATGACCAGAGCGTGGTGCTCGAAGTCGGAGGAGGCGAGGTGCCGCGATCGCTCTTCCTCGGAGACCTGTCGGCCGAGGCGCAGCGGATGCTGTCGCGCACCGCGCATATTCGGGGGAGCTTCGCGGTGGTCAAGGTCGCGCATCACGGGAGCGCCGATCAGGATGCCCAGCTCTACGTCGACCTGCATCCGCTCGTGGCGCTGTTCAGCGCCGGCGTGGACAACGACTACGGCCATCCGCGCGCTGAGACGCTCGCCTCGCTCGCGGCCACCGGTGCGCGCGTGCTGAGGACCGATCAACAGGGGCGGCTCCTCGTCGGTCTCGAAGACGGCGCACTGCAGCTCTGGACCGAGAAGCAGCCGCCGTGACCGCGGGAGCGACGTCGGCGGCCCCCGGTAGGCTGAGAACATGGCTGCTTCTCGTACCCCCTCCCGTGGCGGTGCGAAGACGGCGAAGGTCGCTCAGGTGTCGTGGCGAGAGCCGCGCCCCGCACCCGTCGTCCTGGTCTTCGGTCCTGAAGAGGTCTGCGCGGAGCGCGCGACCGCCGGGGTCCGCGATTACCTCCGCGCCGAAGATCCGGCGCTCGAGATCACCGATGTCCGCGCTGACGATTACGCACCGGGCACACTTCTCTCGCTCACCTCGCCGTCGCTCTTCGGCGAGCCGCGTCTCGTGCGCGTCTCGGGAGTGGAGAAGTGCTCGGACGCCTTCCTGCAAGAGGCCGTGTCGTACCTCGATCACCCGCAGGAGGGTGCCACAGTCATCCTTCGGCACACCGGTGCGAGCGTTCGCGGCAAGAAGCTGCTCGACGCACTGCGCGCCGGCACGGGCGACGGCATCGAGATCCCGTGCCCCGCGATCAAGCGCGACAGTGACCGTGTCGACTTCGCGGCGGGGGAGTTCACCGCGGCCAAGAAGCGCATCGCGCCCCCTGCGCTGCGTGCCCTCGTCTCGGCGTTCGCCGACGACCTCACCGAGCTCGCGGCCGCATGTCAGCAGTTGATCAACGATGTCGAGGGCGACATCACCGAAGACGTCGTCACCAAGTACTACGGCGGGCGTGTCGAGGTGTCGGCATTCGTCGTCGCCGACACGGCGATCGCGGGGCGCTACGGCGAAGCCCTCGTCGCGCTGCGGCACGCACTCGCCTCGGGAGCCGATCCCGTGCCGATGGTGGCGGCATTCGCGATGAAGCTGCGCACCATGGCGCGCGTCGCCGGCAATCGCGAACCCAGCCGCCAACTCGCGCAGCGCCTGGGCATGAAGGACTGGCAGGTCGACCGCGCGAAGCGCGACCTCGCCGGATGGAACGAACGCTCCCTCGGGATGGCCATCCAGGCCACGGCCCGCGCAGACGCCGAGGTCAAGGGCGCATCGCGCGACCCGGTCTTCGCGCTCGAGCGCATGCTCACGGTCATCGCCACCCGGCAGCCGTTCGGGGAGTGAGTCTCGTCGCCCGCCGGGGCGACGCCCTCGCGCTGCGACGCCGCTCGACCGTGAATTCGTTGTGCACCCCGTGGCACGCGAAAGAGCCCGCCCCGCGAACGGGACGGGCTCTTGTCACACCGACAAGCGGGGGTTCGGCTCAGAGAGCGGAAACCTGCTTGGCGATGGAGGACTTGCGGTTCGCA
>NZ_LMOU01000001.1:210741-430301 GCF_001423615.1 Microbacterium sp. Leaf159
GAGCAGCCTCGGCTGCAGCCTTGTCACCGGAGACGACAGCGGCGCGCGTCGCGCGGATGTGCGTCTTCAGCTCGCTCTTCACGGCCTTGTTGCGCTCGTGAGCCTTGTCGTTGGTCTTGTTGCGCTTGATCTGCGACTTGATGTTTGCCACGTGTGGACGCTTTCTGTACGGAGTTGTTAGGAAATGCCGGCAGAAGAAGAGGGCTTCCACACGGCGGTCGTGAGGGAAGAACCCACACGCAAGCCAAGAACCAACTCTACCAGCATCAGGGCGTTTCGCCCTAAACGGTGCGCGGGCCGTGCGCCAAGACAGGAGCGACACGCGACAGTGACAACGAGACTCGGTCGCGCACAGGACGGCACCGGGTGCACAATCATGAATATCCCGACATCCTCGTCGCGACATCGACGTCAAGGAGCGCCATGAGTTCTGCCCTCCCGCCCTTTTCCCGCGCGACAGCGACGACCCCGCAGGCAGCGCAGAGGTGAACGCCCTGAAGAAGGTCGGCGCGCGATGGATGACGGTGTTCACCCTCGCGTGGCTGGCGATCTGGACGGTGCAGCTGACTCCCGTGCAGCTGCTCCTGCCCCTGCAGCTCAACACCTCTGATGACGATTGGATCAGCGGGGTCGTCTCCTCCGGGTTCGTGCTGGGCATCGGCGGGCTGGCGGGCATCATCGCCGGGCCCGTCGCGGGCGCACTCTCCGACCGCGCAGGCGTCGGCCGGCGACGTCGGCGGCCGTGGGCGATCGGCGGGGTCATCCTCACTGCCGTGTTCCTCGTCGTCACCGGGTTCAGTGAGGGCCCCTGGGCCGTCGGGGGAGCCTGGGTCGGGGTGACGATCGGTGTGGCCGTGTCGTCGGCCGCGTTCACCGCTCTGATCGCCGACCAGCTTCCCGCGACGCAGCGCGGTGCGGCATCCGCAGCCGTGGGCTCGAGCCAGGCGGTGGGAATCGTGCTCGGCGTCGGACTCGTCGTGCTCCTCGGCCTCGGGATCCGCGACGGCTACCTGCTGCTCGCCGCGGTGATCGCGGTGATCGGCACAGGTGCCGCCCTGATCCTGCCGGATCCGCCCGCGCCTGTCGGGGCAACGGCGATCAGCCCGGCAGCGGATGAGAAGGACCGTCGACTGCTGGCATCCCTTCGCGATCGGGACTTCTCCTGGATGCTGTGGGGGCGCCTGGTCACCAACATCGGCAACGCGCTCGGCACCGCTCTCTTCCTCTTCTTCCTGCTCCACGGCCTACACCAGGAGACGGTCGTCGCGCAGGATAACCTGCTGCTGCTGATCGTCGTGTACACGCTGTTCGTCGTTCTCGCGTCGGTGCTCACCGGCATCGTGTCCGACCGCACCGGCAACCGGCGCACCCTCACGATCCTGGCCACGCTCGTGCAGGCCGCGTCCGGGGTCGTGATCGCCGTCGTGCCGACCTTCGAGGCGACCATGATCGCCGCAGCGCTCATGGGACTCGGCTACGGAGCGTTCTCGACCGTCGGGCTGGCCTTCGCCGCCGACCTGCTGCCGGACGAGAAGGACCACGCCCGAGACCTCGGGATCGTCAACGTGACGGCCGCGCTCGGCCAACTGATCGGCCCTGTCCTCGGTGCGGGCCTCGTGGCGCTCGTCGGCGGCTTCTGGCTCGTTTTCGTCGCAGCCGCAGTGTTGTCGCTCGTCGGCGGCGCACTCACCGCTCTGGCGCGACAGCCCGCTCGTCAGAACCAGGATCACCGTCTGGCTCAGGACCAGGCTCCGTCGCAGGACCAGGCTCCGTCTCGGGAGCCGTGAGTCGGGCGTCTATCGTCGCGACGGCCAGCCGCACGACGGCATTGAAGATCTGCGGCCGCATCGCCGTCACGAGGTGTGTCGTGCGAGGGACGATGATGAGCTCGGCGTGGGGCGCGAGCCGTTGGAACAGTGCCTCGTTCACCCGCAGCTGGTCCCACTGGCCGTTGACGAACCACAGCGGCACCCGGATGCGGCCGACCGCTGTCGCGAGGTCCAGTGCCGAGAGGTTGCGCAGCGCGGTGTCCTGCGTGTCGAGTGCATAGCCGCCGGCCGCGAAGTCGGAGCGCGTCTCTTCGGGGATCGTCGCCTCGAGGATCCGCTCGGTGAGCCACATCCCGCGGTCGGGCAGACGATCGACCGCTCTGGCGATGACGCGGTAGGCGGCGAGCCCGGCGCCACGGGGGAGCGAGGTGCACGACGCCGCGATGAGCCCCGCCACCTGCGGTGTCTGAGCACCGCCGACATAGGCGAGCGACAGCAGGCCACCCATCGAATGCCCCACGAGCAGCACGGGACCGCGCGTCGCCGCGTCTCTCACGGCGGCATCGATCGTATGCAGCGCCTCGTGCAGTGTGAAGTCCTCCGCCATGCGCGTCCCGTGACCGGGGAGGTCGACGGCGGTGGCCGCGATGCCCTGCTCCTCGAGGAAGGCGAGCTGCGATCGCCACATGGTCGCGGACGTGCGGATGCCGTGCACGAAGACGATTTGGACGCTCACGCGTTCAGCATAGAGAAAGCGGGGCCGGTGGATGAACCACCGGCCCCGCTTCCCGAAGAACTGATCGAGTCAGCCTTCTCAGGAATTACTTCTCGTATCCCACGTTCTCCACCGGCGTGATGCCGAAGAGGTCGAGACCCACGTAGGGCTCGGGCGTGAGGTTGGCGAGGCCTTCCTTGACGGTCCAGATCTCCGGGCCGTTGAGGACCGGGATGATGCCCCAGGTCTTCGCGAAGATCTCGGACTCCATCTCCATGGCCTTCTTGGTCTGCTCGACCGGGTCGGAGATCGTCTCGAGCTCCTCGTGGATCATCGTGTCGATCTCCTCGGTGCCGGTTCCCGACAGGTTCAGGCCGCTGTCCGAGCAGTACAGCTGGCAGAACCAGGCGGCACCGAACGGGTCGGACGACGTGAAGTTGAGGAAGAAGATGTCACCGTTCTGCGTGGTGTAGTCCTCGGCGAAGTCGGCGGACGGACGGGTGTCGATCGTCACCTCGACGCCGACCTCCTTCAGCTGCTGCTGCACTGCGAGCGAACGGGCCCGGGCGGTCTCGGTGTCGGAGTGGACCGGGAAGACGAGCGACAGACGCACGCCGTCCTTCTCACGGACGCCGTCGGAACCTGCGACCCAGCCGGCGTCATCGAGGAGCTTGTTGGCACCCTCGGTGTCGCCGTCCTTGCGGCCCGCCTCTTCCAGCGCGTTGACGTAGTTCGGCTGGAACGAGAACAGCGTGAGGGACCCTGCGGGCTCCTCGGTGTAGTTCAGACCGTTGAAGACGATGTCCTTGACCTGCTCGATGTTGATCGCCTCGAAGACGGCCTTGCGCACGTCGAGATCCGCGAGTGCGGGGTTCGACGAGTTGAGCGTGAAGATCGCGTTCGCGGTCGCCTGACCCTTGTAGGTCTTGACGCCCTCGAGGCCCTCGACCTGAGCGAGCAGCTCGGCGCTGCCGGTCTCGGCCATGTCGACCTCGCCGTTGCGCAGAGCGTTGACCGCAGCGGTCGGCTCCATCTGGATGAAGGAGACCTTGTCGAGCAGCGGAGCGTTGCCCCACCACTTCTCGTTCGGGACGAGAGTGACGACGCCACCGGTCTTGTCGAAGTTGTCGACCGTGTAGGGGCCAGCGCCCCACTCCGGGTGCCAGTCGCCGAGGAACGCCGTGTTGAAGAGCTCAGGCGTGTTGACGGCGGGGTGCAGGAGCTGCGAGTAGACCATCTCGGGCCAGGCGAACTCGCCCTTGAAGGTGACGATGACGTCGCGGTCGTTCTCGCCGGCCTCGACGGACTCGATCTCCTTCCAGCCGTCGGTCGCGTTCGGCTGGTACTCCTCGTTCTCGCCGTTCTGGGCTTCCCAGGTGGCCTTGAACGCGGTGACGTCGATCGGCGTGCCGTCGTTCCAGACAGCCTTCTCGTTGACCTTGAAGTGCAGGACGGTCTTGCCGTCTTCGACACCGAAGGAGTAGTCGTCGAGGTACGCGTCGTTCTTCTTGACCGTGCCGTCAGGATCCATCAGCAGGATCTGCGGGCGGAACCACGTGCCGACCTGGGTGACGCGAGCGTCGCCGTCGCTGTGGAAGTAGTTCAGCTGCTCGGCGATGTTCGAGATCGGGATGCGGAGTTCGCCACCCTCTGCGAGGTTCTCGCGGGGCTGCGGGTTGTAGTCCGCGCCCTCGACCGTCTGAGGGGTGTCGCCCTCGCCGTTGCCGCCGCCGTTACCTGCCGGTGCACACCCGCTCATGACGAGTGCGAAGGCGGCGCCGAGAGCAGCGATGCCCATCAGCTTCTGATGCCGTTTCATGGTACTCCTTAGTGCCTGTCGGCCTTACTTGGGATAGGGGCAGACTAACCCCGCATGTCGCGGGCGAAACCCCAGGGACACGGAACCGTTATCGGACTGTGCACAATTGTGCGCAGGTCAGCTGACGGCGACGGCCTCGGCGTCGAAACCCTCGACGGGGAGGATGATCCGCTCACGCGTGCGCTCGATGTCGGGATCCGGAATCGGGATCGCTGACAGCAGCGCCTTCGTGTACGGATGCTGCGGATCGTCGAACACCTGATCGACATCGCCGTGCTCGACGAACGATCCCTTGTACATGACGGCGACGCGATCGGCGATGTGGCGGACCACGGCCAGATCGTGGGCGACGAAGAGGTACGACAGCCCGAGCTTGGCCTTGAGCTCGTCGAGCAGGTTGATGACACCGGCCTGGATCGAGACGTCCAGAGCCGACACCGGCTCGTCGAGAACGACGATCTTGGGGTTCGTCGACAGCGCGCGGGCGATGCCGATGCGCTGGCGCTGTCCACCCGAGAACGCCTGCGGGAAGCGGTCGCTGTGTGCCGGGTCGAGACCGACGAGTCCCATGAGCTCCTCGACGCGGTCGAACACATCGTCCTTGCTCATCCCGATCGCGAACATCGGCTCGGCGATGATGTCCCAGACCGTCATGCGGGGGTCGAGTGCGCCCATCGGGTCCTGGAACACGATCTGCAGGTCACGACGGAGCTTGCGCTCCTCCGAACGGTTCTTGATGTCTGCGACGCTCGTGCCGCCGATGCGGATGTCACCGTCCTCCTGCTGGACGAGATCCATGATCTGCAGCAGGGTCGTCGTCTTGCCGCTGCCGGATTCGCCGACGATCGCGAGGGTCTCGCCCTGACGGATGTCGAAGCTGATGCCCTTGACCGCTCGTACCTCGCCGACCTTGCGCTTGAAGAAGGCGCCCTTCATCAGCGGGAACGTCTTGTTCAGGTTGACGGCCTCGAGAGTGATGGGTCGTTCCTCGCGCGGCACCTTGGCGAGCGAGCTCTCGGGGATCTCCGGGATCGGGAACACCGGCAGTCCGCCGATCTTCCCGTCGTCGTCGATGTCGTTCGCGCGGATGCACGCGACGGAGTGATTCGCGTGGCCGCTCGTGGTGATGGGCAGCAGATCGGGCTCCCGCTCACGGCACGCGTCGATCGCGATCGGGCAGCGCGCAGCGAACGGGCAGGCATCCGGCAGGTTGATCAGCAGAGGCGGGTTGCCCTTGATCGGGATCAGCGGCACCTTCTCGGTCTTGTCGACGCGAGGGATGGCTCCCAGCAGACCGATCGAGTAGGGCATCCGGGTGCGGTAGAACAGCTCGCGCACCGGGGCCTGCTCGACGGGCTTGCCCGCATACATCACGAGCACGTCGTCTGCCGTCTTCGCGACCACGCCCATGTCGTGGGTGATGATCATCATCGCGGCGCCGGTCTCCTCCTGCGCCTTCTCCATGAGTTCGAGGATCTGCGCCTGGATGGTCACGTCGAGCGCGGTTGTCGGCTCGTCGGCGATGATCAGTTTCGGGTCGTTGGCCATCGCGATCGCGATCACGACGCGCTGGCGCATTCCGCCGGAGAACTCGTGCGGGAACGCCTTCATGCGGCGCTCGGCCTCGGGGATCCCGACGAGCTTCAGCAGCTCCACCGAGCGGTCCCAGGCCTCCTTCTTCGACAGTCGGCGGTGCACGGTGAGCGCCTCGATCAGCTGGTCGCCGATCGTGAACACCGGGGTGAGCGAGGTGAGCGGGTCCTGGAAGACCATCGCCATGCCGTTGCCGCGGATCACCGAGAGCTGCTTGTCGGTCTTGCCGAGCAGCTCCTGGCCGTCGTAGACGATGGAGCCGGTGACCTTGGCGTTGTCGTCGAGCAGGCCCATGATCGCGAGGGACGTGACGGACTTGCCCGAGCCGGATTCGCCGACGATGCCGAGCGTCTTTCCTGCTTCGAGGTCGAACGAGACGCCGCGCACGGCGTCGACGCGGCCCGCTTCGGACGGGAAGCTGACCTTGAGGTCGCGGACGGACAGAACAGTACTCATGCGCGACCTCCAGCCGCCGAGGTCGGATCGAGGGCGTCGCGCAGACCGTCGGCGATGAGAGCCATCGAGACGGTGAGCAGCGTCAGCGCCGCCGCGGGGAAGTAGAACAGCCACGGCGCGCTCACGAGCGTGCTCGAGCCGTAGCCGATGAGCGCACCGAGCGAGACATCCGGCAGCTTCACACCGAAGCCGAGGAACGAGAGTGCGGTCTCGGTGAGAACGGCCGAGACGACGCCGAGCGTGAAGTTGATCACGAGCAGCGAACCGATGTTCGGCAGCATGTGGCGGATGACGATGCGCATGCCCGAGAGGCCGGCGTACCGTGCGGCGTGCACGTACTCGCGCTCACGGATCGAGAGCGAGAGCGTCCAGATGATGCGCGCGGGGAAGAACCAGCCGACGACGAAGATCATCACGAGCGAGATCACGAGCCAGTTTCCGCCGGCGTCGTTCGAGATCATCGCGAGGATCAGGAAGTTCGGGACCACCATCATGAAGTGGATGATCGCGAGCATGATCCGCTCGTACCGGCCGCCGAAGTAGGCGGCGGTGGCGCCGATGAGCGCCGAGACGACAGTGGTGCCGATCGCGACGAGCGCGGCGATCATCATGGAGCGCTGGAGGCCGACGGCCACCTGGGCGAAGTTGTCGTTGCCCGAACCGTTCGTCCCGAACCAGTGCTCGGCCGAGGGGGCCTGGCGAAGCGCGAGGAAGTCGAGGTCGGTGTGCGAATACGGCGCGATGAGAGGCCCGACGATCGCGAACACCACCAGCAGAGCGAGGATCACGACGCCGATCAGCGCGCCGCGGTTGCGCATGAACCGACGCGTGTACAGCGTCAGCATGGAGGTCCGCTTGCGGTTCTTCGGACGTTCGGGCTTTTCTGCGATCTCGGGGGAGACCCCGATGCTTTCCAGAGCCATCAGCTCACCCGCACTCTCGGATCGAGGACGACGACGGCGATGTCCGCGAGGATCGCGCCGATCGCCGTCATCAGGGCGCCGAATGCCGCGACCGCGACCACGCCGTGGATGTCGTTGTTGTTGAGGGTCTGGATGAAGTAGCGACCCATTCCGTTCCAGTTGAAGATCGTCTCCGTCAGCACCGCTCCGGTGAAGACCGCGGGGATCGTGAACGCGACCTGCGTCGTGACCGGGATCAGCGAGGTCCGCAGCGCGTGCTTGCGGATCGCCTGCTGCTTGGTGAGGCCCTTCGCCCGTGCGGTGCGCACGTAGTCGGCCTTGATGTTGTCGAGCAGCAGCGAACGCTGCAGGAAGTGGATGCCCGCATACCCGGTGAGCACGAGGCCCAATGTGGGGAGTGTCAGATGCTGCAGCACATCTATGAGGACGGGGAAGAAGCCCTCCACCCCCTGACTGGACGAACCCACCACGTAGAAGACCGTCGTGCCGACGGCGTTGTTGAAGTTGATCGCCAGGAGGACCAGAGCGAAGCCGGCGACCACGGTCGGGATGTTCATCGTGATGATGCTGGTGCCCTGACCGATCCGGTCGGCGAGCTTGTACTGCCGCGAGGCGGTGTACACGCCGAGGGCGATGCCGAGGATCGTCGTGATGATCGTCGCACCGAGCACGAGCTCGGCACTGATCCAGACGCGGTAGGCGACCTGCTCGTTGACCGACTCACCTGTGGGACTGAGGCCCCAGTTCCAGTGGAAGAGGATGTTGGAGAACCAGGTCCACCACCGCTCGATGAGAGGTACCGACTCGCTCAGATTGCGAGGACGCAGCAGGCTGTCGATCTGATCGGCCGACAGCGGAGGACGACGCCCGACGTAGTTGTTCTCCGGGTCGAGATAGAGCCACGCGAGGAAGTAGGTGATGTTCGTCGCGATGACGATCATCAGCACCCAACCGAACAGGCGGCGCAACAGATACTTGATCAAGGTGATGATTCTTTCTCTTCTACAGACGCGCGCGGGATCCGCCGACGCAACGCTGAGCCGGGAAGACAGTCAATCACCATCTGCCGATCTGCGCGACACGACGCCTGCACTTGGTCTGTGACGGAGTCTTATCGCTCACGGGATCCGGTGTCACGGATGGCTCCCGGGCAACCTCGGCAGAATATCACCGGATCGGGCGAAGCGAGCATAAGCCTCGCCTCACCGTAGAATCGACGGGACATGTCACCACGCGCCCTCACTCCTCTTCAGCCTGCCGCGACGCCTGCGAAGCAGATCCGCAATTTCTGCATCATCGCGCACATCGATCACGGCAAGTCGACCCTCGCCGACCGCATGCTCCAGATCACCGGCGTGGTCTCGGACCGTGACATGCGCGCCCAGTACCTCGACCGCATGGACATCGAGCGCGAGCGCGGGATCACCATCAAGAGCCAGGCCGTGCGGATGCCGTGGGAGATCGAGGGCGAGACCTTCGCGCTCAACATGATCGACACCCCCGGCCACGTCGACTTCACCTATGAGGTGTCGCGCTCTCTCGCCGCATGCGAGGGAGCCATCCTGCTCGTCGACGCCGCACAGGGCATCGAGGCTCAGACCCTTGCGAATCTCTATCTGGCGCTCGAGAACGACCTGCACATCATCCCTGTGCTCAACAAGATCGATCTGCCGGCCGCTGATCCCGACAAGTACGCCAAGGAACTGGCATCCCTCATCGGTGGCAAGCCCGAAGACGTGCTGCGCGTCTCGGGCAAGACCGGTGTGGGGGTCGAGGAGCTGCTCGACCGTCTGGTCAAGGAGATCCCGGCACCCGTCGGCGACGCCGACGCGCCTGCCCGAGCCATGATCTTCGACTCCGTCTACGACGCCTACCGCGGTGTCGTCACCTATGTCCGCATGATCGACGGCAGCCTGTCGCCCCGCGAGCGCATCCAGATGATGTCGACGGGCGCCAACCACGAGGCGCTCGAGGTCGGCGTGTCCAGCCCCGAACCGGTGCCCTCCAAGGGGCTCGGTGTCGGCGAGGTCGGCTACCTCATCACCGGCGTGAAGGACGTCCGGCTGTCGAAGGTCGGTGACACGATCACGACGGCACGCAAGCCCTCGACCCAGGCTCTGCCGGGCTACACCGACCCGAAACCGATGGTCTTCTCGGGGGTCTACCCGATCGACGGCAGCGACTACGCGGAGCTCCGCGAGGCGCTCGACAAGCTCAAGCTCTCCGACGCCTCACTGCAGTACGAGCCTGAGACGTCCGTCGCCCTCGGTTTCGGCTTCCGCTGCGGGTTCCTGGGACTCCTGCACCTCGAGATCATCACCGAGCGGCTCGAGCGCGAATTCGGCCTCGACCTCATCACCACCGCACCCAGCGTGATCTACGAGGTGCTCACGAGCGACACGGGCGAGACCGTGACGGTGACCAACCCGAGCGAGTACCCCGACGGGCGCATCGGCTCGGTGTCCGAGCCGATGGTGAAGACCGCGATCCTGCTGCCGAAGGACTATGTGGGCACGGTCATGGAGCTCTGCCAGTCGCGTCGCGGAGCACTGCTGGGCATGGAGTACTTCTCCGAGGAGCGCGTCGAGCTCCGCTACATGATGCCGCTCGGTGAGATCGTCTTCGACTTCTTCGACCAGCTCAAGTCCAAGACACAGGGCTATGCCTCGCTCGACTATGAGCCCGCCGGACAGCAGGAGGCGGACCTGGTCAAGGTCGACATCCTGCTGCAGGGTGACAAGGTCGACGCGTTCAGCTCGATCGTGCACCGCGACAAGGCCTACGCCTACGGCACGCTGATGACGGAGCGACTGCGCAAGCTGATCCCTCGCCAGAACTTCGAGGTGCCGATCCAGGCCGCCATCGGTGCCAGGATCATCGCCCGCGAGACGATCAGGGCGCTGCGCAAGGACGTGCTCGCCAAGTGCTACGGCGGTGACATCAGCCGCAAGCGCAAGCTCCTCGAGAAGCAGAAGGAGGGCAAGAAGCGCATGAAGATGGTGGGCCGTGTCGAGGTGCCGCAGGAGGCGTTCATCGCCGCGCTCTCCGGCGATGTCGAGGGCAAGGACAAGAAGTAGGACCCTGCGGGTCGGGGCGTTCCCGGCGAGTGGAGGGTGATCGTCCAGGAAACGGGAAGTAGGCTGGAAATCATGCGGCGCGGGACTTTCCGAGACGACACGGTGGACTATGCGGCCGTGGGTGCGACCCACGCGCCCGATCTGATGCAGTACCCGCCGGAGCGCAGCCTCCCGGCGGAGAACTCCTGGCGGATCGGCAGCGGCATCGAACGCTTCCAGTCCGCCGGTGAATCGCTCCTGACCTGGACGGCGCAGCGCGCCTCAGGGCTGAGCATCGAGGATGTCCGTCCGGCTCCCGGCCCCGCGTACGCCGGCGTGAGCTTCGATGCGGAGGGCAACCCGATCGCCCCGAGCAAGAACGACGTCGAGCAGCGCTTCGATGCCGAGGGCACTCCGTTCGCAGGGCCGGGGATGACCCTTCGTCTGCACGGGCGTGTGAGCGGGATGCGCGCGGATGCCGAACTCCGTGTGATCTCGGTCACCGAAGAGAAGCGCCGCATCGGATTCGTGCTGGGCACGGTCGGCGGCTCGGTCGTGCGCGGTGAGGAATCCTTCGACATCGACTGGCGCGAGGACAACGACGAGGTGTGGTTCTCGGTACGCGCATTCGATGCGCCGAACTCCCTGCTCTACCGCGTCGTCCCCGCGCTCGTGAAGCGCCGTCGCCGCGAGCTGTTCGCACGCTACCTGCGAGCGATCTCGCCGCTCTACGCGACTCCGGTCTGATGGCACGGTTCTCTGATGGCCACGGTTCTCTGATGGCCACGGTTCTCTGATGGCCACGGTTCTCTGATGGCCACGGTTCACTGATGGCCACGGTTCTCTGATGGCCGGTCCCCTTCCCCTGGGCGATCCGGCACCGGCAGACGGACGCCTTCCGTCCGATCTCACGATCGACCCGGCTGTGCCGTTCTCGGCCTATCTGCACGTCCCCTTCTGCCGGGTGCGCTGCGGCTATTGCGACTTCAACACCTATACGTCCGGCGAGCTTCGCGGTGCGAAGCAGGAGGACTACGCCTCGACGCTGATCACCGAGATCGACCTGGCGAAGCGCGTTCTTGAGGATGCGGGCGCACTGCGCCCGATGGACACGGTGTTCTTCGGCGGAGGCACGCCGACTCTCCTGCCCGCGGGAGATCTCGCCCGGATGCTCGGTGCGGCGACCGACGCGTTCGGTCTGACGGACGGCGCCGAGGTGACAGTCGAGGCGAACCCCGACACGGTGACGCCCGAGGTCGCCCGCACACTCGCGGATGCCGGTGTGACGAGGCTCTCGATCGGCATGCAGTCGGCAGTGCCGCATGTGCTCGCCGCTCTCGACCGCACCCATCGCCCCGAGAATGTGACGACGGCGGTCGCTGCGGCGAAGGACGCAGGCCTCGCGGTCAGCGTGGACCTCATCTACGGCGCCCCCGGTGAGTCGCTCGGTGATTGGGAGGCATCGCTCGATGCGGCGCTCGCACTCGAGTCGGACCACATCTCGGCTTACGCGCTGATCATCGAGGACGGCACGAAGCTCGCGCGGCAGATCCGCCGAGGCGAGGTGCCGACGCCGGACGACGACCTGCAGGCCGACATGTACGAGCTCGCCGATGCGCGTCTCGCAGCGGCGGGCTTCGACTGGTACGAGATCAGCAACTGGTCGCGCACTGTGGAACAGCGCTCGCGACACAACCTCGCGTACTGGCGGGGGAGCGACTGGTGGGGCTTCGGCCCCGGCGCGCACAGCCACGTCGCAGGGCTCCGGTGGTGGAACGTGAAGCACCCGGCCGCCTATGCGCAGCGTCTCGCCGCCGAGGAGTCGCCTGCTGCCGGAACCGAGCGTCCTGATGCGGAATCGAGGACCCTCGAGCGGGTCCTGCTGCTGAGCCGCATCCGCGAGGGGATCGCGGTCACCGACCTGCAGCCGGACAAGCGCGCGCGTGTCGCCGGCCTGATCGCGGACGGCCTCGTCGACCCCGCCGCCGCGGTGCGCGGGCGCGTGCAGCTCACGCTGCGCGGACGCCTTCTCGCTGACGCCGTGGTGCGCGAGCTCACGGACTGACCACCGGTCGGGGTCGCTACGGCAGCAGGTCGAGTGCCCCTGTACGTCGCTGTGCGACGGTGGAGGTCTGGGTGTCGAACAGTCGCGTCATCCGTTCGGGGCCGAACCGCGACCACCCCGGGTCACCGGTCTTGATGAAGGCGATCCACGCCGAGTGCATCTCCTCTGCGAGGTCCTGCGGCGCATCGGCACCGGCGAGCCGTTGTGCTTCTGGATCGCCGAGACGGTCGAACACGAAGCCCAGCTCGAGAGCGTGGGCTGCACGCAGGTCGCGGACAGTGCTCTGCCAGGCGAACTCGTAGACATAGGTCGGCGCCGTGCGCGCACTGGCCAGCCGGGTCAGGGGCGCGCGCAGCATGATGTCTGTGGCGAGCTGGCCGAAGATCTCGCCCGTGGAGGCTCCGGGGAAGGTCGCACGATAGGCCGCGACGGCCGTCCGCGGGATCCTCAGGGCGAGTCGTGCGAGCAGCAGCTTCGCCGGACTGATGCCGGCGAGGGCTGCCGGAGGGAACCAGAGGCGATACTCGTCGGTGTTGCTCCCGATGAGAAGCGGGACGTCAGTGTCGGCGAGGACCTCGTGCGGCGAGTGGGGAAGAGACTCGGCATCCACCGCGAACTGGAACCCCGGGGCCCCGCCCAGCGGCGACGAGCCGGCGGCCTGTCGCCTGCGCGCATGGAGCAGCTTCGCGGGAGTTGCTCCGAGGAAGCTCGCGCGGTCGGCTCTGACGCCGAGCCGCTTCGCCAGCTGCGCCGTGACGCGGCCCGCTTTCTTCGCGGTCTGCGCCTCGAGCGGTCCGGATTCGATGATCGCCCGCGCGATCAGCGAGCGGGACGAGGGGTTCGCGAGCAGACCGGCGACGATCGCGCCTCCGGCGGATTCGCCCATGGCCGTGATCTGCGACGGGTCGCCGCCGAACGAGGCGATCTCGCCGTGCACCCAGGCGAGCCCGGCCGCGGCGTCCCGCAGGCCGAGATTCCGAGGGGCACCGTCGAGCACGGAGAAGCCCTCGGAGCCCAGACGGTAGTTGATCGACGCGAACACGATCCCGGCCCGGGCGAACGCGGCCCCGTCGTAGAGAGGGAGTGCGGCGGTACCCCGTTCGAGCGCACCGCCGTGGATCCAGAGCACGACCGGCGCGCCCGCGGCATCCTCCGGCGCCCAGATGTTGATGGAGAGGATCTCGTCTCCCGGGATCTCGACCGAACCCAGCAGGTCGCCGATCGCCCCGGGGTACGGATGCTGCGGAGCAGTCGGCCCGAACGCCGTGGCGTCGCGGACGCCCTCCCACGCGGGAGCGGGCTGCGGCCCGCGAAAGCGGTTCGGCCCGAACGGAGCGGCGGCGTACGGGATGCCCAGGTAGCGACGCACTCCGTCGATCGCTTCGCCCCGCACGATTCCGGTGGACACGGTGACCTGCGGCGCGACACTCATACCCGTCATCGTAGGGGGATCAGCG
Source organism: Microbacterium sp. Leaf159 (assembly GCF_001423615.1). GTDB lineage: Bacteria > Actinomycetota > Actinomycetes > Actinomycetales > Microbacteriaceae > Microbacterium. Next base: position 224,595 of record NZ_LMOU01000001.1, read on the forward strand.
CGGCACCCGCCTCGGCGGGTAGAATTGGCACTCGTACCCAGTGAGTGCCAGAGGGAGGGAGTTGCGATGGTCAGTGAAAGAGGCCTCCAGGTTCTCCGCGCGATCGTGCAGGACTACGTCGAGACGCACGAGCCGGTCGGCAGTCGATCGATCGTCGACCGCTATTCGTTCGGTGTGTCCGCCGCGACGATCCGCAACGACATGGCACTGCTCGAAGACGAAGAGCTCATCGCCGCACCTCACACATCGTCCGGCCGCGTCCCGACCGACAAGGGCTACCGCGTCTTCGTCGACCACCTCGCGCAGCTGCGTCCGCTCACGGTCGCGCAGCGCACGGCGATCGAGTCGTTCCTGACGGCACCCTCCGACCTCGACGACCTGATGGTGCGCACCGTCCGCGTGCTCACCCAGCTCACGGGCCAGGTCGCACTCGCTCAGTACCCCTCGTTCGCGCGGGCGCACCTCACGCATCTCGAACTCGTCGCGCTGTCGCCCAACCGGCTGCTGATCGTCCTCGTCACCGATGCGGGTGGGGTCTCCCAGCGCATGGCGCCGCTGCCGGTCGACGTCGATGAAGCCGACATGGCGATCCTCCGTGCGCGACTGTCGGCGCTCATCACGGGGCGGGCGGTGAGCGATGCGGCCGAGCGGCTGCAGAACCTGCTCGCCGCAGACGAGCACCCGAACGACGTGGCGCTCCGGGCTCTCGCGACGATCATCATCGACGAGCTCGGTGCTTTCCGCCAGGAGCGCCTGGTGATGGCGGGAGCCGCGACCCTGGCGCGACGCGAGCAGGACTTCCGCGGCAGCATCCACCCTCTGCTCGAGGCGATCGAGGAGCAGGTCACCCTGCTGCGCCTGATGAGCGAGATGGAGGCGGATTCTCATGGCCTCGCGGCCAGCATCGGCACGGAGAACGCCTCGTTCGGCCTCGGCGAGGCATCGATCGTGGCCAGCAACTACGCCGCGCCCAGCGGCACGGCGCGTGTCGGCGTGATGGGGCCGACGCGCATGGACTATCCGAGCAATCTCGCGGCTGCGCGGGCTGTGGCCCGCTACCTTTCGCGGATGCTCGATGAAGACGAGGCGTCCCGCTGACGCGGGCGCCCAGAGAACAGCACACGCAGAAGGGCCATTGTGGCAGACCACTACGAGGTACTCGGCGTCTCCCGTGACGCCTCCACCGACGAGATCAAGAAGGCGTACCGACGCCTGGCTCGTCAGCTCCACCCCGACGTGAACCCGGGTGAAGACGCCGCCGAGCGGTTCAAGCTCGTCACGCACGCGTACGACGTGCTCAGCGACGACGATTCGCGTCGTCGCTACGACATGGGCGGCGGAGACGGCGCGGCCGGGAACTTCGGCGGCTTCGGCGGTTTCGGCGACATCTTCGAGACGTTCTTCGGTGCGGGGCAAGGCGGCGGCAGGGGAGCGCGTCCGCGGTCCCGCCGGGAGCGCGGGCAGGATGCCCTGGTCCGCGTGACGCTCGATCTGGGCGACGTCGTGTTCGGTGCGCATCGCGACATCGAGGTCGACACGGCGGTGCTGTGCGAGACCTGCAACGGTTCGTGCTGCCAGGAAGGCACGTCTCCCGTCACCTGCGACATCTGCGGAGGGTCCGGTCACGTGCAGCGCCAGGTGCGCAGCCTACTCGGCAACGTCGTGACGTCCCAGCCCTGCGGCACCTGCGAAGGCTATGGCACGACCATCCCGTACCCATGCGGCACCTGCGGCGGTCAGGGACGCGTGCGCTCGCGTCGCACGGTCTCGCTCGACATCCCGGCCGGCGTCGAGACGGGTCTGCGTCTTCAGCTCCCCGGCTCCGGCGAGGTCGGCAAGGCCGGCGGCCCGAACGGCGACCTGTACGTCGAGGTCACGGTCAATCCGCACCCTTCGTTCAGCCGTGACGGCGACGATCTGCTGGCGACCCTCGAGGTCTCGATGCCCGACGCGATCCTGGGCACCGAGACCACGATCCAGGGGCTCGACGGCGAGGTCGACCTCGAGGTCCGCTCCGGTGTGCAGTCGGGTGACGTCCTGACGATCAAGGGCCGCGGCATCACTCCGCTGCGAGGCAGCCAGCGCGGCGATCTGCGCGTCGGCGTCCAGGTTGTCACCCCGACCAAGCTCGATTCCGCACAGCGGGCGCTCATCGAGGACTTCGCGAAGAAGACGAAGGCGCCGGGCCCCCAGCTCGCGCAGTTCCAGCAGGGACTCTTCTCGAAGCTCCGCGACCGCTTCCGCTCGCACTGACCCGGACGGCGCTCATGGCTCTGCACTTCCTCGTCGAATCGTCGTCGGATGCCGCAGTCGGCGACCTCGTGTCGCTCACCGGGGCCGAGGCCAAGCACGCCGCGGTGGTCCGCCGACTCCGCGTCGGCGAGGCGGTGACGGTCGGCGACGGCGCGGGCGTGTGGCTCACCGGTGTCGCCGAGGAGGTCTCGCCCTCCCGTGTCGACGTCCGTGTGTCCGAGCGATCGGCAGATCCCGCGCCCACTCCTCGTCTCGTCCTCGTGCAGGCGCTGGCGAAGGGCGATCGCGACGAGCTCGCGGTGCAGGCCGCCTGCGAGCTCGGCGTCGACGAGATCGTGCCATGGCAGGCGAGCCGCAGCATCTCGAGGTGGGAGGGCGCCAAGGCGGTCAAAGGCCGAGAGCGCTGGGCGACCATCGTCCGCGAGGCAGCCAAGCAGGCGCATCGGGCATGGGTTCCTGAGGTGTCGGTCCCGGCATCGACCGCAGATCTCGTGAAGCGTGCGTCGTCCGAGCGCGTGCTGCTGCTCGATCCGAGCGCGACCACCCGGTTGTCGGAGCTCGAGCCCGACGGGCGAGACCTCGTGCTCGTGGTCGGACCGGAAGGCGGCATCTCGGATGATGAGCTGGCGAAGCTGTCCGACGCCGGTGCCGAACGCGTGCTGCTCGGAGACACGGTGCTGCGCACCTCGACAGCGGGCCCCGCGGCCATCGCGGTCCTGTCCGTGGCGCTCGGTCGCTGGTGATCGCGCGAGGGGCCCGTCCGCGCTGCGATCAGTAGACTGAGAGCATGTCCGAGCCCTCGATCTTCACGCGCATCCTGAACGGTGACATCCCCGGCGAGATCCTGCTCGACACCGGTCGGGTGTTCGCGATCCGTGACATCAACCCGCAGGCGCCGCTCCATGCGCTCGTGATCCCCAAGACCGAGGACTATCGCGACGTCACCGAGCTGGCGGCGGGTGACCCCGGTCTGCTCGCGGAGATCGTCGCAGCGGCCGCGCAGCTCGCGTCCGAGCACGCGAACGGCGAGTACCGCCTCATCTTCAACAACGGCGCGAGCGCCGCCCAGTCCGTCTTCCACGTGCACGCCCATGTGCTCGGCAACATCGAGGAGAACAAGCTCGTTGGCTTCTGACGAAAACGATTCCGTGACCGCATCCGACACCGCCGTCGAGAAGATCTACGCCGACGGTGTCGCCATGGTGCAGCTCCTCGGCCCCCAGGACCGACTGCTGCGGATGCTCGAGAAGGAGCACCGAGACGTCCAGGTGCTCGTGCGAGGCAACGAGATCACCCTCACGGGTGCGGCTGACGCCGTCGCGAAGGCGAAGACACTCGTCGACGAGCTGATGACCATGACGAAGGCCGGCCACGACCTCGCTCCGAGCGATGTGACCAGCTCGGCGCGTCTCCTGCGCAATGACGGTGGTCCCCGCCCGAGCGAGGTGCTCGGCGAGGCCATCCTGTCGACCAGGGGCAAGGTCATCCGCCCCAAGACCCTCGGCCAGAAGGAGTACGTCGACGCGATCGAGGAGAACACGATCGTCTTCGGCATCGGCCCGGCCGGTACCGGAAAGACCTACCTCGCGATGGCGAAGGCCGTCCAGGCGCTGCAGCGCAAGGAGGTCACCAGGATCATCCTCACGCGTCCTGCCGTCGAGGCCGGCGAGCGACTGGGGTTCCTGCCCGGCACTCTCACCGACAAGATCGACCCGTACCTGCGCCCGCTCTACGATGCGCTGAACGAGATGATGGACCCCGAGATCGTCCCTCGCCTGATGGCGACGGGGACGATCGAAGTGGCACCCCTCGCGTACATGCGCGGCCGCACGCTCAACGACTCGTTCGTGGTGCTCGACGAGGCGCAGAACACCACGCCCGAGCAGATGAAGATGTTCCTGACGCGTCTCGGCTTCGGCTCGAAGATGGTCGTCACGGGCGACATCACCCAGGTGGATCTTCCCCAGGGCTCGTCGGGACTGCGTCTCGTGACGCGCGTGCTCGACGGAATCGACGACATCCACTTCGCTCGCCTCACGAGTGAGGACGTGGTGCGTCACTCTCTCGTCGGCCGCATCGTCGATGCGTACAGCGAGTACGACGAACGCCGCACCGCTCAGCGCTTCGAGCGCGAGCAGGCTGCCGAGTTCGCCAATCGCGCCGACCGCCGAGGCGCACAACGACCAGGACCCCGGGACCGGATGCCGAAACGCGGCCTCTCCTGATGAAACGAGCACAGCCATGATCGAGATCAACAACGAGTCGGCCATCGACGTCGACGAGACGGTGCTGCAGCGACTGACCGACTTCAACCTCGCGCAGATGCATGTCAGCCCTGACGCCGAGGTCGCGATCGTGCTCGTCGACGAGGGCGCCATGGAGGCCCTCCACGTGCAGTGGATGGACGAGCCGGGCCCCACGGACGTGCTCAGCTTCCCGATGGACGAGCTGCGCCCCGGCACCGAGGACCGCCCGACCGCCCCCGGGCTGCTCGGCGACATCGTGCTCTGCCCGCAGGTCGCCGAGGCGCAGGCCCAGGCCGCCGGTCACACGCTGATGGACGAGCTGATCCTGCTCACCACTCACGGGCTGCTCCACCTGCTCGGGTTCGACCACGCCGAACCCGACGAGGAGCGCGAGATGTTCGGACTGCAGAAGGAGCTCATCCAGGGCTTCGCCGCGGCTGAACGTCGACGATGACCGCGGCCCTCCTTCTCGCCGGCGCCGTTCTGCTGGTCGCGTTCGGCGGCCTCATGGCCGCGATCGATGCGGCCTTCGGCGTCACGTCGCGCTCCGACATCGCCGAGATGGGTACAGAAGGGCGCAACGCCCGGCAGCTGGTGCGCATCGCCGCGGACCCCGACGCACACGTCAACGCGGTCGCCTTCATCCGCGTTCTCGCCGAGACGGCGGCAGCGGTGCTCGTCACGGTCGCCTTCAGCATCCTGTTCGACAACATCTGGTGGGCGATGCTCGCCGCGGCGCTGCTGATGACGGGCATCAGCTTCGTGCTGGTCGGGGCGAGTCCCCGATCCTTCGGCCGTCACCATGCCGAGGGGATGCTGCGCGCCAATGCGCCGGTGGTCCGCGGACTGCGCGTCATCCTCGGGCCGCTCGCCCAGGGGCTCGTCGTGCTGGGCAACCGGGTCACTCCAGGGCGCGGGCGCAGCTCGTTCACGTCGGAGGAGCAACTGCTGAGCATGGTCGACGAGGCTGCCTCGAACGACCTGATCGAGGCGGACGACCGCGACCTCATCCACTCCGTCTTCGACTTCACCGACCAGTTCGTGCGTGCGGTGATGGTGCCCCGAACCGAGATGGTGACCGTCGACGCGACGGCGACGACGAGTGAGGCCATGGCGCTGTTCCTGCAGCGCGGCGTCTCGCGCATGCCGGTGGTCGACGATGACGCCGACGACGTCGTCGGAGTGCTCTATCTCAAGGACCTCGTGCTGTTCGCCTTCCGCGACGAGAACGCGTGGCGAGCGGCATCCATCCGACCCATCTCGCGGCCGGCGACCTTCGTCCCCGAGTCCATGCGCGCGGAGACGCTCCTGCAGCAGATGAAGCGGGATGCCGTGCACGTGTGCCTGGTGATCGACGAACACGGCGGAATCTCGGGACTCGTGACGCTCGAGGACCTCATCGAGGAACTCGTGGGCGAGATCTCCGACGAGTACGATCAGGTGTCGGCTGAAGTCGTCGAACTCGGCGACGGACGCTATCGCGTGAGCGCTCGACTCTCGTTGGAAGATGTCGGCGATCTGTTCGGCCTCGAGCTCGAGGACGAGGACGTCGACTCCATCGGCGGTCTGCTCGGCAAGGCGCTCGGACAGGTTCCGCAGCCGGGAGCCACGGCGACGGTCGACGGACTGACGCTCACCGGCGGAGCCTCCAGAGGGCGAGGCCGCGGAATCGCGACGGTCTTCGTCGAACGAGCAGAGCACGACGCGGAATCGACCGCAGATGAGAGAGATGACGACGATGACTGAGCAGACGCGAAGCGGATTCGTGACCTTCGTGGGGCGGCCGAACGTCGGGAAGTCGACTCTCACGAACGCGCTGGTCGGCGAGAAGATCGCGATCACGAGCGAGAAGCCCCAGACCACACGACGGGCGATCCGCGGGATCGTCAACCGCCCGGAGGGGCAGCTCGTCATCGTGGACACCCCCGGCATCCACAAGCCCCGGACGCTCCTGGGCGAGCGGCTGAACGATCTCGTCGAGCAGGTTCTCGGCGACGTCGACGTCATCGGGTTCTGCGTGCCCGCGACTGAGAAGGTCGGTCCTGGTGATCGCCGCATCGCCGCGTCGCTCGACGGATATCGCCGCGCCAAGAAGATCGCGATCGTCACGAAGACCGATGCGGCCAGCCGCGACGACATCACCGAACGACTCATGGAGGTCGATGCGCTCCGCGAGGACTGGGACGCCGTGATCCCGATCTCCGCGCTCACGAACGACCAGCTCGAGGTGCTCGCCGACGAGGTGCTCTCCCTCATGCCCGAGGGGCCGGCGCTCTACGGCGAGGGCGTCACCACCGACGAGTCGGAGGAGGACCGGATCGCGGAGATGATCCGCGAGGCTGCGCTCGACGGCGTCCGCGACGAGCTTCCGCACTCGATCGCTGTCGTGATCGACGACATCGCACCGCGTGAGGGCACCGACCTGACCGACGTGCACGCATCGATCGTGGTCGAGCGCGACAGTCAGAAGGCGATCATCATCGGCCACAAGGGCAAGCGCCTCGCCGACGTGGGGCGTCGCGCGCGCGTCGGCATCGAGGAGCTCCTGGGTACCCGGGTGTTCCTGGGATTGCACGTGAAGGTCGCGAAGGAATGGCAGCGCGACCCGAAGCAGCTCGGACGTCTCGGCTTCTGATGGCCCGCCACTGGATCGCCACCTCCTGGGGCTTGCCGGATGCCTGGCAGTTCGTCGAGTACGAGGTGCCGCGTCCGGGCCCCGGTGAGGTCACCATCCGGGTGCACGCGGCCGGAGTGAATCCGGCGGACGCCAAGCATGTCGCCGCGGCCAGGCCAGGCGCCGAACTCCCGGTGCCGATCGGATACGAGATCTCGGGTGAGATCACGGCGCTCGGACCGCACACGAGGATCGGGTCGGGCGACGCTGCGGTCGGCGACGAGGTCATCGCGTTCCGCGTGCAGGGCGGGTACGCCACCGAGCTCACGATCCCGGCAGAGAAGGCTTTCGCGAAGCCGACCACGCTCACGCATCCCGAGGCGGCCAACCTGCTCCTCGCCGGCACCACGGCGGCAGAGATGCTGGATGTGACCGGTGCCACCCGCGGTGAGACGATCCTGTTGCACGGTGCATCCGGCGCCGTCGGAGTGAGCGTGCTGCAGCAGGCCGCACTTCGGGGAATCCGAGTGATCGGCACCGCCAGCGCCGGCAGGTTCGGCGTCGTCGAGCGCTTCGGCGGCATCCCCGTGAGCTACGGATCCGGCCTCGCCGACCGGGTCCGAGAGGCCGCAGCCGGCGTGTCCGTCTCTGCGGGGCTCGACGCCGTGGGCACCGATGAGGCCGTCGACGTGTCGCTCGAACTCGTCTCCGACCGGCGTCGTATCGTGACGATCGCCGCTCCGGGCAGGGCGAAGAGCGACGGCATCCTGGCGATCGCAGGCTCGATGCCCGACAGTGCGCGATTCCGGGATGCCGTTCGGGGGGAGCTGGTCGCGCTCGCGCAGGCGGGAGAGCTGGCCGTCCCGCTGGCGAGGACCTTCGCTCTGGAGGAGGCACCGGCAGCGCTCGCGCTCCTCGCCGACGAGCACCCCGGCGGCAAGCTCGCGCTGATCCCGTCGCCGTAGTCGGACGCGTCGATCAATCCTGCTAGCATGGCCGCATGCCTTTCGGCGGTCTGCTTCTTCTTAGCTGCCGCGACGAGTCCTAAAGCTAGGGCCTTCCTCGTCGCGGCGCTTGTGTTGGCCCGTTCACATTTCTGACGAAGAGAAGAAGCCCCATCATGCAGAACACTCAGCGCCCGTCTGCGATGCCGATCCACAAGTATCGGCCGTACCACGAGCAGATCGCGGTCAACCTGCCTGACCGCACCTGGCCCGATGCCCGCATCACCGAAGCCCCGCGCTGGTGCGCGGTCGACCTCCGCGACGGCAACCAGGCGCTCATCGATCCGATGTCGCCCGAGCGCAAGCGCGTGATGTTCGAGCTGCTCGTCAGCATGGGCTACAAGGAGATCGAGGTCGGGTTCCCGTCGGCGAGCCAGACCGACTTCGACTTCGTCCGTCAGCTCATCGAAGAGAACCTGATCCCGGACGACGTCACGATCCAGGTCCTGACGCAGGCGCGCGAGCACCTGATCGCCCGCACCTACGAGTCGATCGCCGGGGCCAAGCAGGCCATCGTGCACCTGTACAACTCGACGAGCGTCCTGCAGCGCGAGGTCGTGTTCCGCACCGACAAGCAGGGCATCATCGACATCGCACTCGAGGGCGCACGCCTGTGCCGTCAGTACGAGAAGACGATCCCCGACACGAAGGTGTACTACGAGTACTCGCCCGAGAGCTACACCGGCACCGAGCTCGAGTTCGCCGTCGACGTCTGCAATCAGGTGATCGAGATCTTCGAGCCCACCGCCGACCGCAAGGTCATCATCAACCTCCCCGCCACCGTCGAGATGGCCTCGCCGAACGTCTACGCCGACTCGATCGAGTGGATGAGCCGCAACCTCGCGCACCGCGAGAACGTCATCCTGTCGCTGCACCCGCACAACGACCGCGGCACGGCGATCGCTGCGGCCGAGCTCGGCTACATGGCCGGCGCCGACCGCATCGAGGGCTGCCTGTTCGGCAACGGAGAGCGCACGGGCAACGTCGACATCGTGGCGCTGGGCATCAACCTCTTCACGCAGGGCATCGACCCGCAGATCGACTTCAGCGACATCGACCAGGTCAAGCGCACGGTCGAGTACTGCAACCAGCTGCCGGTGCCCGAGCGCAGCCCGTGGGCCGGAGACCTCGTCTTCACCGCCTTCAGCGGATCGCACCAGGACGCGATCAAGAAGGGCTTCGAGGCGATGGCCGCCCGTGCCGAGGCAGAGGGTGTCACGGTCGACGACATCGAGTGGGCCGTTCCCTACCTGCCCGTCGACCCCAAGGACCTCGGTCGTTCCTACGAGGCCGTGATCCGCGTCAACTCGCAGTCCGGCAAGGGCGGCGTCGCCTACCTGCTCAAGGCCGACCATGCCATCGATCTGCCGCGGAAGCTCCAGATCGAGTTCTCGGGTGTCGTGCAGACCAAGACCGACGCCGAGGGCGGCGAGGTCACGAGTGAGCAGATCTGGTCGATCTTCAACGACGAGTACCTGCCCGCCGCCGACACCGAGGCCAAGTGGGGTCGGTTCGAGCTGCTGTCGACGCAGACCCGCAGCGACATGTCGGGCGATGTGGTGCTCGATGTGACTCTGCGCGACGACGACCAGCAGGTCGCCGTCGCCGGCAACGGCAACGGGCCGATCGCGGCGTTCATCGAGGTGCTGCGCGGTCAGGGCTTCGACATCACGCTCTACGACTACGTCGAGCACGCTCTCAGCGCAGGCGGCGACGCGCAGGCCGCGGCCTACGTCGAGCTGCAGGTCGGCGACCAGCGTCTGTGGGGCGTCGGCATCGACGGCGACATCTCGACCGCATCGCTCAAGGCGATCGTCTCGGGCGTCAACCGGTCTATCCGCACGCGCCAGCAGGAGCTCGCGGCAGTCTGATCCTCGGATGGACGAACGCCCCACCCGTCATCGGGTGGGGCGTTCGTCGTCCGGGGCGACCTTGAGCGGACCGGGTCACTCGGCGCTGGGCTTGATGATGGGGATCACGCCCGTCTCGGCGGCCACCTTGCGGCGGTAGATGCGACGCTGTTCGGGCAGGGAGACGTCGAAGGTGACGGCGAGGATGCGGATGACGCTCGTCACCGCGATGCCGATGACCGCAGCGATCGTGATGGGCATGCCCAGTGCGACGGCGATCACGATGAACGTGCACCCGGCGCCGGCCGCGACCGCATAGAGCGAGCCCACGTGCATGATGGCGGTCGGCAATCCCATCAGCATGTCGCGCAGCACACTGCCGCCGACGGCCGCGCAGACGCCGATGAACACGGCAGGGACTTCGGGGATGCCGAACGCGAGCGCCTTGCTCGTCCCGAAGGCGCCGAACATCCCGATCACGACGGCGTCGAGCACGACGATCGCCGTGTTCAGCCGGGTGAACAGCCCGGCGAGCAGCATGCCTAGCAGTGCCGCTCCACCGGCGGTCACCAGATACCACTGGTTCTGCAGCGTCGCCGGAGTCTGCCCGAGCAGGATGTCGCGGATCAGACCGCCGCCCATGCCGATCATGATCCCGATGATCGCGACGCCGAGCCAGTCGAGTCGTCGTTGCCCCTGGAATCCCGAGGCGAACATCGCGCCCTGCACGCCTCCGAGGCCGACGCCGAGCAGGTCCGCCCAGAGCGGAATGATGAAGAGCGGTTCGGTCACGCCCCTATTCTCCCGCACGGAGGATAATCGAACGGTGCCCACTTACCGAGACGAAGCGGTGATCCTGCGCACCCACAAGCTGGGTGAGGCGGATCGCATCGTCACGATGCTCTCGCGGCGGCACGGCAAGATCCGGGCCGTGGCGAAGGGAGTGCGCCGCACGTCATCGAAGTTCGGCTCGCGGCTCGAGCCGTTCATGGTCGCCGACGTGCAGCTGTACCAGGGGCGCACACTCGACATCGTGCAGCAGGCGGAGTCGCTCGGCTCCTACGGATCCGACATCGCGGCGCACTACGACCGGTTCACATCGGCCAACGCGATGGTCGAGACCGCCGATCGGCTGAGCGACTCCGAGGCGACACCGGAGCAGTACCTGCTGCTGGTCGGCGGTCTCCGGGCGCTGTCCCGCGGTGAGCACTCTCCTCGCAGCATCCTCGACTCGTATCTGCTGCGCGTGATGGCGCTGTCTGGGTGGGCGCCGTCCCTGGGCGACTGTGCCCGGTGCGCCGCTCCCGGCCCCCACGCCCACTTCGTCGGCCAGCTCGGCGGCGCGGTGTGCGTGAACTGCGCGCCGGCCGGCAGCCCGAAGGTCGCCGAGAAGACCCTGTCGCTGCTCCGCTCGCTGATGGCCGGCGATTGGGAGACGATCGATGCCGCGCCTCACGCCGACAACGCCGCCGCATCCGGTCTCGTCGCGGCGTACGCCCAATGGCACCTGGAGCGCGGCATCCGCTCGCTCGCGCACCTCGTCGCCGACATCCCTCGAGAAGGAGCACGGTGAGCCCGAAGCCCTACACGCACAAGGATGCAGTGGCGTACCGCCCGCTCGACTGGACGGGCGTGTATCCGCCGACCTTCCCCGCTGTGCCCGAGCACGTCGCGATCGTCATGGACGGCAACGGGCGCTGGGCGAACCGCCGCGGTCTCAATCGCGTCGAGGGTCACAAGGCGGGGGAGGAGGTGCTTCTCGACGTGGTCGCCGGCGCGATCCAGGCCGGGGTGAAGCACCTCTCCGTGTACGCGTTCTCGACAGAGAACTGGGCGCGGTCTCCTGAAGAGGTGCGCTTCCTGATGGGGTACAACCGCGACGTGCTCCATCGCCGCCGCGACCAGCTCAACGAGTGGGGTGTGCGGGTCCGCTGGGCCGGCCGCAAGCCGCGTCTCTGGGGCAGCGTCATCAAGGAGCTGCAGTACGCCGAGCAGCTGACGAAGGACAACGACGTGCTCACGCTCACCATGTGCGTGAACTACGGCGGGCGAGTCGAGCTCGTCGACGCGATGCGGTCGATCGCGGCCGACGTGGCGGCTGGCAAGGTCAAGCCGAATGCGATCAGCGAGAAGATGATCCGCCGCAACCTCTACGTGCCCGACATGCCCGACGTCGACCTGTTCGTGCGCAGCTCGGGGGAGCAGCGCACCTCGAACTTCCTGCTGTGGCAGGCGGCCTACGCCGAGATGGTGTTCCTCGACACGCTCTGGCCCGATTTCTCCCGCGAGGAGCTGTGGCGCTCGATCAGCATCTACCTGTCGCGCGACCGTCGCTTCGGTGGGGCGATCGACACGCCTGACGCGCCGGCCTGAGCGCGCAGCCACCTCTCCGTCTCGCGTGGGTGGCGCATCCTCACGATCGTCAGATGCGGGTGGTCGCCTGTGACGTCCGGCATCCGTTCCGCCCACTTGTGCAGGGTCTTGGTCTGCCACGCGATGATGTTCTCTTCGGGGTCGCCGGAGAACATCCTCCAGATCGGCTTCTCGACATTGTCGTTCCACATCCGGGTGCGCAGGATGCTGCGCCCGATCGTTCGCCGCAGCAGGCGCGTGCGGACCACCCGGTACGGGTAGTCCAGCCAGATCACGAGCTGCGCACGCGGGGCGAGGATCGCGTCGGTGCCCTTGCTCGTGTACTGCCACTCGGTGACCCAGCGATCCTCTGCGGCGAAGGCGCGCACGTCGTCGATGAACGATTCACGCGGCGTCCAGTTCTCGCCGTGGAACAACCCGTCGATCTCGACGTGGCGAAGATCCCACATCTCGGCCACGCGTCGAGCGAGTGTCGTCTTGCCCGATCCCGTCACTCCGGCGATCAGCACTCTCTCGGGGCCGAGAGGCAGCGGATCGTCGGCAGTGAGCATCCGAGAATCCTACCGACGGAATAGCCCATAGCTGCATGCGGTTGGATGACAGTGTGAGTGAAGCCATCTCGATTGACATCTGGTCCGACATCGCCTGCCCCTGGTGCTACATCGGCAAGCGCAACCTCGAGAAGGGACTCGAAGCCGTCGCCGGCGACGACGACGCCCCGCAGGTGAACATCACCTTCCACTCGTTCGAGCTCTCGCCCGACACCCCCGTCGACTTCGACGGCGACGAGATCGACTTCCTCGCCGGTCACAAGGGGATGCCGCGCGAGCAGGTCGAGCAGATGCTCTCGCACGTCACAGGCGTCGCCGAGGGCGCAGGACTCGCGTACCGCTTCGACCTGCTGCAGCACACGAACACGGTCAAGGCCCATGAGCTGCTGCACTTCGCGAAGGCTCAGGGCGTGCAGCACCAGATGGAAGAGCGCCTCATGTCTGCCTACTTCACCGAGGGCAAGCACGTCGGCCGCATCGACGACCTGGTCGAGCTCGCGGTCGAGGTCGGGCTCAACCCGGATGACACCCGTGAGGCACTCGTCTCAGCCCGCCACCTCGCGGATGTCCGTCAGGACCAGGCGCAGGCCCAGGCCTACGGCATCCAGGGCGTCCCGTTCTTCGTGATCGACGGACAGTACGGCATCAGCGGTGCGCAGCCGCCCGCAGCGTTCGAGAACGTCCTCCGCGACCTCTGGGCCAAGCGCGGCGACGCCGAGGCCGAGCCCGAGGCCGCAGCGGTCTAGCGGGTCAGCGCGGCTTCGATCGCGCCGACGATCTCGGGGTCGTTCGGCTTCTGCTTCGGGCGGAACCGGACGACCTCGCCGTCGGGCAGCACGAGGAACTTCTCGAAGTTCCACTCGACACGGCCCGCCTTGCCGCCGGCATCCGGAGTCTCCTTCAGCGACTTGTAGAGCTCCGTGGCGTTCTTGCCGTTGACCTTCACCTTGTCGTTGATGGGGAAGGTCACCCCATAGGTGGTGGAGCAGAACTCGAGGATCTGGTCGACCGAGCCGGGCTCCTGACCGAAGAACTGGTTGCACGGGAACCCGACGACGCTGAACCCGCGGTCGCTGTAGAGGCGCTGCAGTTCTTCGAGCTGCTCGTACTGCGGGGTGAGGCCGCACTTCGAGGCGACGTTGACGACGAGCACCACATCGGCACCGAGATCATCGAGCGTCTTCTCGTTGCCGTCGGCGTCTGTGAAGGGGATGGAACGGACTGCGGGATCGGTCATATTCACAGCTTAGGTCGATGCGCCGAGACGGGCTCCGTGTCTGGGAGAATGGGAGGGACATGACTCTCGCCACCGCTTCCGCTCGCACCCTCAACATCGGTCCGATCGCTCTCGACGTACCGGTCGTCCTCGCACCCATGGCGGGTATCACCAACACCGCGTTCCGTCGGCTCTGCCGCGAGTACGGCGCAGGGCTCTACGTGAGCGAGATGATCACGTCTCGCGCGCTCGTCGAGCGCAACGAGACGACGATGCGCCTGATCCGCCACCACGAGTCGGAGACGCCGCGCTCGATCCAGCTCTACGGCGTCGATCCGCACACCATCTCCGAGGCGGTCCGCATCATCGTCGCCGAGGATCACGCCGACCACATCGACCTGAACTTCGGGTGCCCCGTTCCCAAGGTCACGCGCAAGGGCGGGGGAGCGGCGCTGCCGTGGAAGAGCTCCCTCTTCTCGCAGATCGTCACGCAGGCCGTGAAGGCCGCAGGCGACGTGCCGTTGACCATCAAGATGCGAAAGGGCATCGACCACGACCACCTGACTTTCCTCAACGCCGGGCGCGCGGCCGAAGACGCGGGCGTCTCGGCGATCGCGCTGCACGCCCGTACCGCGAGCGAGTTCTACTCCGGCTTCGCCGACTGGAACGCGATCGGCGAGCTCAAGCAGGCCGTGACCAGCGTCCCCGTGCTCGGCAACGGGGACATCTGGTCTGCCGACGACGCCGTGCGCATGATGCAGCAGACCGACTGCGACGGCGTCGTCGTCGGACGCGGATGCCTGGGCAGGCCCTGGCTCTTCGGCGAGCTCGCCGAAGCGTTCGGAGCCGAATCGCACCCGGTCGACGCGACGCTCGGCTTCGTCGCCGACGCCTTCCGTCGTCACGCCGAGCTGCTCGTCGAGTTCTTCGAAGACGAGGACCGCGGATGCCGCGACGTCCGCAAGCACGTTGCCTGGTACTTCAAGGGCTACCCGGTCGGGGGAGACATCCGTACCGGGCTCGCGACGGCATCCAGCCTCGCCGAGATCGATGAGCTGCTGGGTCAGCTCGATCACACGGCGCCGTACCCCGGTGCGGACGCCGAGGGTCAGCGTGGTCGCTCGGGTCGCCCGAAGCGCCCCGCGCTGCCGGACAAGTGGCTGGAGTCGCGCGAACTCGCGGCGTCGGCATCCGAGATGATGCGAGGGGCGGAGATCGAGAACAGTGGCGGTTGATCCTCAGGTGGACTCGGCGCGCGGGCGCTCGGACGGATACGACCCGCGCGACGCCGAGCGATTCTTCGCCGAGACGCATCGATCCGAACGCGACGACTTCGCCCGCGACCGCGCGCGCGTGCTGCACTCCGCGGCGCTGCGCCGCCTGGCAGCCAAGACGCAGGTCCTCAGCCCTGCCAGCACGGCCGACTTCGCTCGCAACCGCCTCACCCACTCGCTCGAGGTCGCCCAGGTGGGCCGCGAGCTCGCGACCGCGCTCGGCGTCTCCGCTGATGTGGTCGACACTGCGTGCCTCAGTCACGACCTCGGACACCCGCCCTTCGGGCACAACGGCGAGCGGGCGCTCAACGAGTGGGCGGAGCCCATCGGCGGTTTCGAAGGCAACGCGCAGTCGCTGCGCATCCTCAGCCGCCTCGAGGCGAAGGCCATCGACGACGACGGACGCTCGGTCGGGCTCAACCTGACCAGGGCCAGCCTCGACGCGACCTGCAAGTACCCGTGGACGGTCGACAGCCCCGTCCCCGACCCCGGCGGACGCCTCAAGTTCGGCGTGTACCCCGAAGACGAAGAGGTCTTCCGGTGGATGCGCGACGGAGTTCCCGGGCGTCGCAGGTGCATCGAGGCCGAGATCATGGACCTCTCCGACGACATCGCCTACTCGGTGCACGACTTCGAGGATGCGATCGTCAACGGCTACGTCGACGTGGCGCAGCTCTCCGACCCGAGCCAGCACGAGGCGCTGATCGACCGCATCCAGCAGTGGGTCGGCTACGACTTCACGCGCGACGATCTCGCCGATGCGCTGTACCGTCTCGCCTCGCAGCCGATGTGGCTGCAGTCGTTCGACCGCTCCCGTCACGACCTGGCGCGGCTCAAGAACCTGACGAGCGACTTCATCGGCCGCTTCGCCCGCGCCGCCGTCTCCGCCACCCGCGAGGCCTACGCCGGGCCGATGCTCGTGCGCTACAACGCGCATGTCGTGGTGCCGCGGGTGATCGAGGCCGAGATCGCGGTGCTCAAGGGCATCATGGGGCAGGCCATCGTCACGATCGACGCGCGCAAGGGCGTCTACAAGGAGCAGCGACGCGTGCTCAAGCGGCTCGCCGACGCGCTGTGGTCGACCGATACGCTCTGGTCCGCCGGAGCGGATGTGCTCGAGCCCGCGTTCTCTGCCGACTTCCGCGCCGCGACGACCGACGGCGAACGCGCGCGGGTCATCGTCGATCAGATCGCGAGTCTCACCGACCAGAGCGCGATCGACTGGCACAACAGGCTCGTCGGCGAGATCGACCCCGCGGAGGTGGGAATCTGGACGCCGCGTCATGCGCGACCGGGTGCTCGTCAGCACACGCCGCGGCAGGCGGTCGTCGAAGGGGCCGGCTGATGCCCCGCATCCGCCAGGCCGACGTCGACGAGGTCAAGGCCCGCACCAACATCGCCGACATCGTCGGAGAGCGCGTCGCGCTCAAATCGGCCGGAGTCGGATCCCTCAAGGGACTCTGCCCTTTCCATGATGAGAAGAGTCCGAGCTTCCATGTGAGGCCCCAGGTCGGCTACTACCACTGCTTCGGATGCGGTGAGTCCGGCGACGTGTACTCCTTCCTCCGCGAGATGGACCACGTCAGCTTCACCGAGGCGGTCGAGCGCCTCGCGGGCCGCATCGGCTACGCGCTGCACTACGAGGACGGCGGTTCTGCTCCCGAGACGAGCGGCCGCAGTCGTCTGTACGCCGCGAACACCGCCGCTGCGGAGTACTTCCGCGGACAGCTGCTGACGGCGGATGCCGAGGCAGGGCGGCGCTTTCTCGGGGAGCGCGGTTTCGACGCCGGCGCGGCAGCGCACTTCGGCGTGGGATTCGCCCCTCGAGGCTGGGACAAGATGCTGAAGGCGCTCACGGCGCAGGGCTTCACGCGCGACGAGCTGAGCGCCGCGGGGCTGGTCTCGACCGGTCAGCGCGGTGTCTACGACCGATTCCGCGGGCGTCTCGTCTGGCCCATCCGCGATGTGTCCGGTCAGACGATCGGGTTCGGCGCGCGCAAGCTGTTCGACGACGACCAGGGCCCGAAGTATCTGAACACTCCCGAGACGCCGATCTACAAGAAGGCGCAGGTGCTCTACGGGCTCGACCTCGCCAAGCGCGACATCTCGCGTGGCGACCCGCGTCGGGTCGTGGTGGTCGAGGGGTATACCGACGTCATGGCCTGCCACCTCGCCGGTCTCACGACCGCGATCGCGACCTGCGGCACGGCATTCGGCACCGACCACATCAAGGTGCTGCGCCGGGTCATGGGCGACGACAACGCCTCGGGTGAGGTCGTCTTCACGTTCGACGGCGACGAGGCGGGGCAGAAGGCCGCGCTGCGCGCGTTCACCGAGGACGACCGCTTCAATGCGCAGACCTTCGTCGCCGTCGCCCCTGACGGCCTCGATCCCTGTGATCTCCGACTCCAGCGCGGCGATGCCGCCGTGCGGTCGCTCATGGAGACCAAGCAGCCGATGTTCGAGTTCGCGATCGACCGCAAGCTCTCGGGCTTCGATCTCTCCACGGTCGAAGGACGCGTCGGCGCGCTGCGCGCAGCGGCGCCGATCGTCGCCGAGATCCGCGACCGTCTGCTGCGCCCCGGATACGAGCGGGTGCTGGCCAGGCGCCTGGGCATGGACCCGACCGAGGTGCACAACGAGGTCGAGCGCGCGTCGCGCGGCGGAGCGCAGACGACGCGTCACGAGTCGCCCCGGCCCGAGGTGACCATCGACCCCACGACCGGTGCGCCGACGGTGGCTCCGGTGACGCTGGCCAGCCTGCCGCGCACGGCGGATGTCGCCGTCGAGCGCGATGCGCTGATGGGCGCCCTCCAGTACGGACACCAGATCGACCAGGCGCTGCTCGGCCGCGCGCTCGGCAGTCCTTTCCGCACACCCGGGCTCGACGCCGTGCGTGAGGCCGTCGCAGCCGCCCCCGACCGCACTCGCGCAGGCTGGGTGACCGACGCCGTGAATTCGGTGCGTGAACCGTACCGTTCGCTGGCAGGTGAGCTGCTCATGACGCCGTTCCCCGCTCGGAACGAAGCCGGAGCAGTCGCATCGACCACCGACCTCGCGCGCAGGCTCATCATGCGCAGCCTCGAGCACGAGAAGCAGGAGCTCCTCGGCGCTGTGCAGCGGGTGCCCGCGGACTCCGACGGCGGGCGTGCGCTGCGCATGCGGTTGCGTGACATCGACGTGGAGCGTCAGCGGTTCGCCGAGTCGTAACGGCAGCTGCCCAGCAGGGCAGGGCAGGATGGAGGAATGTTCTCCCGGCCCGAATCGACCAACGCGATCGACAGCTCCGACCTGGTCATCGACCGCATCGGGCACAGCGGTGCGACCCGTGCGATCGACGGTGTGAGCTTCTCGCTCGCACCCGGCGAGCTCATCTGCGTCGCGGGGCCCACAGGGTCGGGCAAGTCCACGCTGGTCGCCGCTCTGGCCGGATCCACGGATCCGTCGGTGCGAGTCGTCGGAGGCAGCGCCCAGGTGTGCGGCGTCGACATCCGTCGTCCTGGGCGCAAGCACCGCCTGCTGACCTACCGCACCGGGTTCGTGCCGCAGGGCGCGGGGGCTGATCTGCCGCCGCAGCTCACGGTGAACGAAGTCATCGCCGAGCCGATCCTCATCCGCGAGAAGCGCGTCAACACCAAGGCACTGTCGATCAGGGTGGCGACGCTGCTCGACGAGCTGCACCTGCCGCTGGGCACCGCCGCGAAGTTCCCCTACGAGCTCAGCGCCGGCATGCGGCAGCGCGTCGCGATCGCGCGATCGTTCGTGCTCGAACCCCGCGTTCTCATCGCCGACGAGATCCTCGCGAACCTCGACCTCGAGGTTCGTCCCGTCGTCTTCGATGCGATCACCCGGCGCCGCAAGGAGCAGGGGATGGGTGCGCTGCTCGTCACCAACGACGCCGACTTCATCCGGGAGCTGAACGCCGAGACGCTCATGCTCCGCGGCGGTCACGTCGTCGCTCGCGGGGTGGGAAAAGACCTCCTGTGGGCGCCGAACGCGGAGGCGGATTCGCAGCACTGAGGGTGCCCACGGGCGACACGCCCGATGTGCGGCCCGTGTCACGAGCACGCTCCGGAGTTTGCTAGGATTGACGAGTTGCCCGCGCAGCGGAGCACATTCCTCGGTAGCTCAATTGGCAGAGCAGCCGGCTGTTAACCGGCAGGTTCTTGGTTCGAGTCCAAGCCGGGGAGCCAATGAAAAGCCCCTCTTCGGAGGGGCTTTTCCCTTTCCCTCAGTCCGACCGTGGCGACGGAACGCACCCTGCGTCGGGCGATCGCTTCCGCGTACGAAAGAAGGCCCCGTCGATGACGGGGCCTTCTTTCGTATCAGCGTCGGATCAGCGTGCTGCGCCCTGGAGCGAGCCCGTGGTCTGACCGGCCGGGTCCGAGATGACACACTGCACGATGCGGTCGTTCAGCTCGTCCCAGGTCTGCTGGGTCGGCGTGATCGGGTAGACCTCGAGCACGGAGTCGTTGAACGCGATTCCGACGAAGCTCGTGTAGGCATCGCCGATGCACTCCTGCGAGGCTGCGTCGACGCTCTCCTCGGAGAACTCGCCGTCGTCCATGGTGATCTCGTAGTAGACCTCTTCGTCGTGCGGCTGGTCGCACGGGACGACGTCCGCGTCCTCGATCAGGCCGGTGGCGCTGGCCATCTTGCAGTCGCCCAGCTTGAGCGCGAAGATGTCGATGTTCGAGCTTTCGGTGACCTGCCCGGTGTCCTCGTCGCGGTCGGCATCGCCCGAACCGCCACCCAGGATCCCGTTCAGCGCGCTACATCCGGTCAGTGCGACCGACAGCGCCACAGCAGAACCTGCAAGCGCCAGTGCGCGTCGCGTGCGCAGTTTCATCATGATTTCCCCTCCCAGAGCCTCTTGGTGCGTGGTATGTCGAAATACCACCTCAAGCACGCTATCCGGCTCGGAGTCTGTGATGCAACTCCGAGAAGGCTTTGATTGGGCTGAAAGGTAAGGTCAGCCTTCCAAGTCATCGACTCCGGGCATCCAGCTGGCGCCGGCCTTGCCCCAACCGCGCTTCTTCGCGATCTTCTGAACCGTCTTCCAATCGCCGTCCGAGAGTCGGTCGATGTAGAGGATGCCGTCGAGGTGATCGAACTCGTGCTGCATGATCCGCGCACGCCAGCCGTCGACCGCGATCTCGACCGGCGCACCGTCGAGATCCACACCCGTGACGCGCACCCGCTCGGAGCGGCGCAGAGGGAAACGCTCGCCCGGGAAGGAGAGGCAGCCTTCCGACTCGAGGTCGTCGTCCGGCTCGCCCGGTTCCAGCGGAACCATCCAGAGCTCGGGGTTGATGATGACGCCGCGCCACGGCTGGTCGTCATCGTCGACGTAGGCATACGTGTAGAGGCGCAGCGGCACACCGACCTGGGGCGCCGCCAGACCGACACCGGGAGCCGTGTCCATGGTCTCGAACATGTCGGCCACGAGAGTGCGGATGTCGTCGGAGATCTCCTCGACGACGGAAGCGGGGGAGTGCAGGACGGGATCGCCCATGATGCGAATAGGAAGAACAGCCACGCCATAACCCTACTCGGCGCATATCGCCGGGTAGGGTCGTAGGGTGAGCATCTCCGTATGGACAGCTGGGGCGGAAGACGTCACCGACCAGCTGGTAGGCGCGTTCCAGAACCCGGGACTGCTCCTCGGCATCCCCCTCGCACTCGCGGGTGCGGTCTTCATGTCGCTCGGCGCTCAGTACCAGCACCGCGGCGTCGAGAAGATGGAACGGCTGAGCGGTGCGGACGGAGCATCGGGTCTGTCGATGGCTCAGGTGCGCGGGCTGCTGACGAGGCCCTCCTGGCTCGTGGGCACTTTGATGCTGGGCCTTGCCATCGTCTGTCAGCTCGCAGCTCTGACCGTCGCGCCTCTGATCGTCGTGCAGCCGCTCGGTGCGATCGCGCTGGTCATCACCACACTGCTCAACGCCCGCATCTCGGGGCATTCACCGACCAAGCAGTCCATCACGGCGATCATCTGCTGCGTCGGAGGGATCTTCCTCTTCGTCTTCTTCGCGGCGATATTCGCCACCGAGAAGGACGTCACAGACACCGAGCTGTTCACGATCCTCGCGATCCTGCTCGTCGTGATCATCATCCTCGGCGCCTGCTGGCTCGTGCTCCGTCACCGGATGCGCGCGCTCTTCTACATCGTCGGCGCCGGAATCCTCTACGGCTTCGTCGCGACACTCGCGAAGGTCGTGATCAAGCGCGTCCAGGCCGGTGACTTCGAGTGGATCACGCTCGTATGCGTGATCGCACTGATCGCCGCAAGCGCAGTCGGCGCCTACTTCGTGCAGACAGCGTACAGTTCTGGTCCGCCCGACCTCGTCATCGCCGGGCTCACCGTCGTTGACCCGCTGGTCGCCGTGCTGATCGGCATGGTCGTGCTCGGTGAGGCCGCCGCCGCGCCGCCGTGGGTTCTCGTGATCTTCGGCATCGCCGGCGCGATCGCCGTGTGGGGCGTCGTCGGACTGGCTCGATATCACCCGCAGGTGCTGAGCGACAGCCAGGACCTCGGCATCACCCGCGGAAGCGACGAGCATGCGAAAGGCCCCGAGGCGAAGAACCCCGAGGCCTGATCACATCGGCTCAATAGGCCGGATCGATGAGATCCGGTGAGACCTCCGAGGCTGCGGCCTCGTCGACGAAGAACACCGTGCGCTTGCGCCCCTTGGCGCCCGCTGCCGGAACATTCGTGTAGCTGGCCCCGGCGAGAGCCAGACCCAGAGCTGACGCCTTGTCGGCGCCGGTGAGCACGAGCCAGACGCGCTTGGACGCGTTGAGCACCGGGCGGGTCAGCGTCACACGCTCCGGCGGGGGCTTGGGGGAGTCGCGCACGGGCAGTGCCGCGGCATCCGTCACGGTGACCTCGATGCGATCGGGGAACAGCGACGCGATATGGCCGTCGGGACCGACACCGAGGAAGCACACGGCGAACGAGGGCCACGGATGCTCGTCGGTGCCGAACTTCGCGAGCTCAGCGGCATAGGCCTCGGCGGCCTCGTCGAGGGTCAGTCCCTCGCCCGCGGCCGCGACCTCGTGCACGTTCTCTGCGGGGACGGGGATGTGGTCGAGCAGAGCCTCCCGGGACTGCAGCGCGTTGCGATCGGCATCGTCAGGAGCGACGAACCGCTCGTCGCCCCACCAGAAGTGAACGAGCGACCAGTCGATCTGCGACGAGCGCGGGTCGTCGCGCGTGGCGCGCAGGACCGCACCACCCATCGAGCCGCCCGTGAGGGCGACGTGGGCGATGCGGCCGTTGCGCGTGCGCGCGCGAAGACGTGTCAGGAATCTGTCGGCCACCCTCACGGCGAGTGCTGCGGGGGTGGATTCGACCACGACCCGCTTCTCTGCGGACGCTGTCTGCGACGACATCATTCTCCTGTCTCGGGCGGACCCAGCTTCTCCCAGCCCTCGGTGATCACTCGACCGTACAGGACGTCGGGGTCGAGGCGACGCAGCTCCTCGGCGAGGCACTCGCGCAGAGTGCGGCGGGGGAGGTGCAGATCGTGGTCGGGCTGATCCGGCTGCGTCAGCACCGCGACTCCCGGCGTCGGACGCTCGAGCAGGATGTCGCCCGAGGCGCGGTGGAGCCGCACGGACTTGATGCCCTCCTGCCAGTGCTCCGGGTCTTCGTACGACCAGGTGACGGGGATCTCGAGCGCCATCTGCAACCAGGCGGCGAGCAGCGCGGTCGACGGCGAGGCGGAGCCGCCTCGCACCTCGACGGCGGCGACCTCTTCGAACGGCGGCTGGTCGAGCACGGCGGCGAGCTGCTCGCGCCAGTGCGTGAGGCGCGTCCACGCGAGGTCGGTGTCGCCGGGAGCATGTGTCTCGCCGAGCAGGGCGAGGCGGTCACGCACGTCCGGCGCGGTGGCCGCATCCGTGATGCGCCGCTGGGCGATCTTGCCGAGGGGCGACGTGGCGGGCGAGGTCGGTGCCTCTTCCGGCCACCAGGCGACCACCGGTGCATCGGGCAGGAGAAGACCCGTGACCAGGCTCTCCTCGTTGCTGGCGGCGTCTCCGTAGGCGTGGAGCACGACGACCTCGGAGGCGCCGGCGTCACCGCCGACGCGGATCTGCGCGTCGAGGCGCGACTCGCCCTCACCCGTGGTGAGAACGATCACGCGCATCGGGTGCTCGCGAGAAGCATCGTTGGCCGCATCGATCGCAGCCTCGGCGACGCCATTGCGTGCCGAGATGATCAGCGTGAGCACGCGGCCGAGGGCGACGGCGCCGCCCTCTTCGCGGACCTTGACCAGCTGCTTGGCGACCTGGCTGACCGTCGTGTCGGGAAGGTCAATGATCACGGGCGTCTCCAGACTCGTCCATCACGGGCAAGGAGGTCGTCGGCGGATGCCGGACCCCACGAGCCGGGTGCGTACTGATCGACCGGACCGCCGACGGCAGCCCAGTACTTCTCCACCGGGTCGAGGATCTTCCAGGAGAGCTCGACCTCTTCGTGGCGCGGGAACAGCGGCGGGTCGCCGAGCAGGACATCGAGGATGAGTCGCTCGTAGGCCTCGGGGCTCGCCTCGGTGAACGCGTGGCCGTAGCCGAAGTCCATCGTGACGTCGCGCACGTTCGTTCCGTTGCCCGGGACCTTGGATCCGAAGCGGATCGTGACGCCCTCGTCGGGCTGCACGCGGATCACGAGGGCGTTCTGGCCCAGCTCCGACGTGTTCGAGCGACCGAAGAGGTGCTCGGGCGCCTTCTTGAAGACGACGGCGACCTCGGTGACACGGCGTCCGAGGCGCTTGCCGGTGCGCAGGTAGAACGGCACGCCGGACCAGCGGCGGGTGTCGATCTCGAGCTTGATCGCGGCATACGTCTCGGTCGCGGACTCCGGGTTCATGCCGTCTTCGTCGAGGAAGCCAGTGACCTGCTCGCCGCCCTGCCATCCGCCGGCGTACTGGCCACGGGCGGTCGCGAGGGAGAGATCGTCGGGCACGTGCACCGCAGCGAGGACCTTCTCCTTCTCAGCGCGGAGGTGCTCGGCCGAAAGGCTGATCGGCTCTTCCATCGCGGTGAGCGCCAGCAGCTGCAGCAGGTGGTTCTGGATGACGTCGCGAGCGGCGCCGACACCGTCGTAGTATCCCGCACGGCCACCGACGCCGATGTCCTCGGCCATCGTGATCTGCACGTGGTCGACGTAGTTGCGGTTCCAGATCGGCTCGTACAGCTCGTTCGCGAAGCGCAGCGCCAGGATGTTCTGGACCGTCTCCTTGCCGAGGTAGTGGTCGATGCGGAAGATCGAGTCCGCCGAGAACGCGACTTCGAGGGCGGCGTTGAGCTCGCGCGCGGATTCGAGGTCGTGCCCGAACGGCTTCTCGATGACGACGCGACGCCAGCGCTCGTCGTCATCGTCGTTCTCGCCGACGAGACCCGAGTCCTTGAGCTGCTTCGCGACCAGCGGGAAGTCCTTCGGCGGGATCGACAGGTAGAACGCGTGGTTCCCCATCGTGCCGCGCTCGACGTCGAGCTGGTCGACCGTCTCGCGGAGCTTGCGGAAGGAATCGGGGTTGTCGAACTCGCCCGAGACGAACCGGATGCCCTGGAGGAGCTGCGCCCACGTCTCCTCACGGAACGGAGTGCGCGCATGCTGCTTGACGGCGTCGTAGACGACCTGAGCGAAATCCTGGTCCTCCCAGTCCCGACGGGCGAAGCCGACGAGAGCGAATCCGGGCGGCAGGAGTCCGCGGTTGGCGAGGTCGTAGACCGCGGGCATGAGCTTCTTGCGTGACAGGTCTCCGGTCACGCCGAAGATCACGAGGGCGCTGGGCCCCGCGATCCGGTTGAGACGGCGATCATCGGGGTCACGCAGCGGGTTGTGCCCGCGCGAGATGGGAACAGACATCGGTGGGGGATTCTCCTGGCTGTTACTTCTGTGCTGCTTCGAAGAGGGTGAGGACGTCGGCCGACGAATCGGTGATCGTCAGGGAGACGACCGGACGGCCGTGCTCGGCGAGGACACCGGCATCGCCGGCGGCCTGCGCTTCGATGAGCTGCCCGAACGTGAAGGGCCTCTCGGGGATCTCGAGATCGACCTCGGTGCGCTCCAGGATCTGCAGGAACACTCCCTGAGCGGGCCCGCCCTTGTGATACTGACCCGTGGAGTGCAGGAAGCGCGGTCCCCATCCGAACGTCGTGGGGCGACCGGAATCGGCGGCCACGAGCTCGCGGAGGCCCTGCAGCTGCGGGACGTCGAGTCGGTTCACGTAGGCCTGGATCGAGACGTAGCCGTCTGCCGGCAGCTGAGCCCAGAGCGCATCGAGCACGCCTTCGACTGTGCCGGATGCCGCGAGAGCGGGATCGGACACGCGCACCTCGACGCCGTTCTCGACGAACGCGGGAGCGGTCGGCTCGGGACGTGCGTCGAGCAGACCACGGGCCGCCACCTTGGCGGACTCGACGTCGGGCTGGTCGAAGGGGTTGATGCCGAGCAGGTAGCCCGCGATCGCTGTGGCGTACTCCCACACGACGAGCTGAGCGCCCAGCGATCCGCTGACCAGGATCTCGCCCTCGTGCCGCTCGCGGAGGTGGAACTCGTTGGCGTCGTCGACCAGACGCACGATCTGCAGGTCCGACGGCTTCGAGTCGAGCTCCGGCGACACAGGAAGGAGGACGACAGGCAGGATGCCGGTGCTGTCCTTGCCCGTGGACTCGGCGATGAGCTGCTCGATCCAGTCGGGCAGGCCGTTGATGTGCGTGCCGTCGGTGATCAGGCCCAGCTTGTCGCGGCGCGGCGACGTGGCGGAGATCGCGGCAGCGAGCCGCAGCGCCGGGTTGTCTGCGGAGTCGATCGCGACCTCGAGAAGCGAGGCGTCGGCCTCGTTCAGGAGTTCGTCGATGTCGGCTCCGGCGAGCCCGGACGGGACGAGGCCGAAGGCGGTGAGCGCCGAGTAGCGCCCTCCGACGTTCGGGTCCGCGTTGAACACGCGGTACCCCGCCTCGCGAGCCGAGACGTCGAGCGGCGAACCGGGGTCGGTGACGACGATGATGCGCTCGACCGGATCGATGCCCACGTCGCGGAATGCGGCTTCGAACGTGCGGCGCTGCGAGTCGGTCTCCACCGTGGAGCCGGACTTCGACGACACCACGAGCACGGTGCCCTCGAGACCGTCGTCCAGTGCGGCGAGCACCTGGCTCGGAGCGGTGGAGTCGAGGATCGTGAGCGGGACGCCCGCGGTCTGGGCGATGACCTCGGGTGCGAGCGACGATCCGCCCATGCCGGCGAGCACGACTCGAGTCACACCCTTCGCATGGAGATCCGCGCGAAGCGCCGCGATCTCGGCGACCAGTGGGCGCGAGACCGAGACCGCCTCGATCCATCCGAGGCGGATCGAGGCCTCGGACTCGGCTGCCGCACCCCAGAGGGTTGCATCTCCGCCGGTGAGGCGGGAGGCGATGAGGTCGTGGACGAGAGCGGGGACCGTCTCGTCGATCGCGACCCGAGCCGCGCCCGAGGCGTGGATCGCGAATGTCATCGCTGCGCCTCGAGGCCCTCTGCCACCTGCGTGAGCAGGTCGTGCCAGGAGTCGATGAACTTGGCGACGCCCTCGTCCTCGAGCACCTGGGTCACGTCCGTGAAGTCGATTCCGAGGTCGGCGATGCCGGCGAAGACGGCGCGGGCCTCTTCGTAGCCACCCGTGATGGTGTCGCCCGTGACCACGCCGTGGTCGAAGGTCGCCTCGAGCGTCTTCTCGGGCATCGTGTTGACGACATCCTTTGCGACGAGCTCGGTGACGTAGAGGGTGTCGGGCAGCGCCGGGTCCTTGACGCCGGTCGATGCCCAGAGCGGACGCTGGGCGTTCGCGCCGGACGAGATCAGGTCCTGAGCACGCTTCTCGGCGAACTTCTGCTCGAAGAGCTCGTAGGCGAGGCGTGCGTTGGCGAGCCCTGCCTTGCTCTTGAGCGCCTCGGCCTGGTCGGTGCCGATCGCGGAGAGACGCTTGTCGGTCTCGGTGTCGACGCGCGACACGAAGAACGAGGCGACCGAGTGGATGCTCGACAGGTCGATGTCGGCGCTGTGCGCGCGCTCGAGACCGGCGAGGTAGGCGTCGATGACCTCGGCGTAGCGCTCGAGGCTGAAGATCAGGGTCACGTTGACGCTGATGCCGGATGCGATCGCCTCGGTGATGGCCGGGAGTCCTGCCTTCGTCGCGGGGATCTTGACGAGGAGGTTCGGACGGTCGACCTTGGCCCAGAGCTGCTTGGCCTGAGCGACGGTGCCCTCGGTGTCGTGCGCGAGGTCGGGGGAGACCTCGATCGAGACGCGGCCGTCGACGTGGCCGGAGGCCTCCCAGACGGGGCGGAAGACGTCGAGCGCTGCAGCGACGTCCTGCGTGGTCGCGGCGAACACGGCCTCTTCCGCCGTCGCGCCCGACGCTGCGAGCTCGGTGACCTGAGCGTCGTACGACGTGTTGTTCTTGTCGGTGATCGCGTTCGCGAAGATCGTCGGGTTGGTGGTGACGCCGACGACGTTGCGGGTCTCGATCAGCTCGGCCAGGTTGCCGGAGGAGATGCGGGTGCGCGACAGGTCGTCGAGCCAGATGCTGACACCGGCTGCTGCGAGGTCTGCGGTGGGGGTGCTCATGCGTTCTCCTTGATGGTCTCGCGTGCGGCCGCGATGACGGCCTCTGTGGTGATGCCGAACTTCTCGAACAGGGTCTTGTAGTCGGCGGATGCGCCGAAGTGGTCGATGCCGACCGAACGGCCGCGGTCGCCCACGATGCCGCGCCAGCTGAGGACGGATCCGGCCTCGACCGAGACGCGGGCGGTGACCGCCTTCGGCAGGACCGACTCGCGGTACGCGTCGTCCTGCTCGTCGAACCACTCCAGAGAGGGAGCGGAGACGACGCGGACGCCGACGCCCTCCTCGGCCAGGGCCGCACGGGCGTCGACCGCCAGCTGAACCTCGGAGCCGGTCGCGATGATGATCACGTCGGGGGTGCCGTTCGGAGCCTCGGCGAGCACGTATGCGCCCTTCGAGACGCCGTCGGTCGAGGCGAAGACGTCGCCGTCGGCTGCTCCCTGACCGCGCTCGAACACCGGGATGTTCTGACGGGTGAGGGCGATGCCGGCCGGGCCCTCGTGGCGGCGCAGGATCTCGAGCCAGGCGGCCGAGGTCTCGTTGGCGTCGGCGGGGCGCACCAGCGTGAAGTTCGGGATGGCGCGGAGCGTGGCGATCTGCTCGACCGGCTGGTGCGTGGGGCCGTCCTCGCCGAGCGCGACGGAGTCGTGCGTCCAGACGAAGATGCTGGGGACGTTCATCAGCGCGGCCAGACGCACCGGCGGGCGCATGTAGTCGCTGAAGATGAGGAACGTGCCGCCGAAGGCGCGGGTCGGGCCGTGCAGCACGATTCCGTTGACGATCGCGCCCATGGCGTGCTCGCGGATGCCGAAGTGCAGCACGCGGCCGTAGGGGTCACCCGACCATTCGT
This sequence comes from Microbacterium sp. Leaf159, assembly GCF_001423615.1. Lineage (GTDB taxonomy): Bacteria > Actinomycetota > Actinomycetes > Actinomycetales > Microbacteriaceae > Microbacterium. The sequence goes on from NZ_LMOU01000001.1 coordinate 253,439, forward strand.
GGGTGGACCACTCGGCGGGGATGAAGGACTTCGAGTCCTTGATCGTGGTGAGGTTCGACTCGGCGAGGTCGGCCGATCCACCCCAGAGCTCGGGGAGCTCGGCGGCGAGGGCGTTGATGACCTGGCCGGAGGCCGCGCGGGTCGAGACGTCCTTGCCGCTGGCGAAGACGGGGAGAGCTGACGTGATGTCGGCCGGGAGCTCCTTGGCCTCGAGACGGTCGAGGAGTGCCTTGCGCTCGGGGTTGGCCGCGGCCCACGCGTCGAACGACGTCTGCCACGCGGCACGCGTCTCGGCGGCGCGGTCGGCGAGCGCGCGGGTGTGGGCGATCACGTCGTCGGCGACGGCGAAGTGCTCCTCGGGGTCGAAGCCGAGGACCTTCTTGGTTGCAGCGAGCTCGTCGCCGCCGAGGGCCGAGCCATGGATCTTGCCCGAGTTCTGCTTGCCGGGCGACGGCCAGCCGATGATCGTCCTGAGGATGATGAGCGACGGCTTGGAAGTCTCGCCCTTCGCGGCCTCGATGGCGGCGTTCAGCTCGGCGACGTCCTCGACGTACTCGCCCGTCTTCTTCCAGTCGACGGTCTGGACCTGCCAGCCGTAGGCCTCGTAGCGCTTCGCGACATCCTCGGTGAAGGCGACGTTGGTGTCGTCCTCGATCGAGATCTGGTTGGAGTCGTAGATCGCGATCAGGTTGCCGAGCTCCTGGTGGCCGGCGAGCGAGGAGGCCTCGCTGGTGACGCCCTCCTGAAGGTCGCCATCGCCGGCGATCACGTAGACGAAGTGGTCGAACGGGCTCGTGCCCGCAGCGGCCTCAGGGTCGAACAGGCCACGCTCGTAGCGGGCTGCATAGGCGAACCCGACCGCCGAGGCGAGACCCTGGCCGAGCGGGCCCGTGGTGATTTCGACGCCCTTGGTGTGGCCGTACTCGGGGTGTCCGGGAGTGAGCGAGCCCCAGGTGCGAAGCGCCTTGAGATCGTCGAGCTCGAGACCGAAGCCGCCGAGGTAGAGCTGCACGTACTGCGTGAGCGACGAGTGACCGACCGAGAGGATGAAGCGGTCGCGGCCGAGCCAGTCGGTGTCGGTCGGGTCGTGGCGGAGAACCCGCTGGTAGAGGAGATACGCGGCTGGAGCGAGGCTCATCGCGGTGCCGGGGTGGCCGTTCCCGACCTTCTCCACGGCATCCGCTGCCAGAAGACGCGCGGTGTCCACCGCACGTCGGTCGATCTCATCCCACTGCAATTCCGACACTGTGAAGCCCTTCTGCAACTGTTCGAGAGCGTCCGGAGTGCACATTCGCAGACCGCAACGTTACGGAGGGGTGTGTGATGTGCGCCGGGCGCGCGAGTCATTTCAGCATAGCGCCGTGGTGTGACCCGTTACCCAGTCTTACAACGCGTCACCAGCCCAGGAATTCCATGGCGGAGGGGGTGTGTCGCACACTCCTGGGACCGAAGATCAACGTGCACGGAACGCGGTCTCGCGACGCCCCGGGCGCGTCTGCGGAGGCGGGGCGGGCCGAGTCCTCGGCGTGCCCTAGACTGGGAAACGCTGTCGTGACGCGTGTGGAGGAGGCGATCGAGATCTCGACGATGTCTGATCAGACCGTTGTGAAGAAGTCCATCGGTCGTACCGTGAAGGCGTACGTCGCCCTCACCAAGCCGCGTGTCCTCGAGCTGCTGCTGGTGTCGACCGTCCCGGTGATGTTCCTCGCCCAGGGCGGGATGCCCGACCTGTGGCTGGTGCTCGCCACGGTGATCGGCGGCTCGCTGAGCGCCGGTTCGGCAGCGGCGTTCAACATGTACCTCGATCGAGACATCGACGCGCACATGCACCGCACGGAGAACCGTCCGCTCGTGACGGGAGAGATCACCCCTCGGGGCGCTCTGATCTTCTCCTGGACCCTCGCCGTGCTCTCGACGGTCTGGCTCTGGTTCACGACGAACTGGCTGGCGGCCACGCTGTCGGCAGTCGCGATCTTCTTCTACGTCGTGATCTACACGATGATCCTCAAGCGCCGCACCGAGCAGAACATCATCTGGGGCGGCATCGCCGGATGCTTCCCGGTTCTCATCGGCTGGGCGGCCGTCACCGGTTCGCTCGACTGGCCGGCGTTCATCCTCTTCGCCCTGATCTTCCTCTGGACGCCGCCGCACTACTGGCCGCTCTCGATGAAGTACAAGGACGACTACGACGACGTCGACGTGCCCATGCTCGGAGTGACCCGCAACGCCTCGCAGGTCGGCCTCCAGGTCATCCTGTACGCCTGGGCGACCATCGCCTGCTCGCTGCTGCTGATCCCCATCGCGAACATGGGCCTCGTCTACACCGTCTCCGCCCTGGTGTTCGGCGGTTGGTTCATCTACGAGTCGCACCGCCTGTACAACCAGGCTGTGCGGGGGAACGAGGCGCGGCCGATGCGAGTCTTCCACGCCTCGATCACCTATTTGACGCTGATCTTCGTGGCCGTCGCGGTCGACCCGCTGCTTCCGTTCTGAGGCTCGTCGTTCTCGACGATCGTCTCGTCCTCCGACGAGACGAGGGTGGGGGCGTCATCCGTGGCCGGCTCGATCGCGTCGTCGGCGTCAGCCTCTGACGTCCAGTCGATGGGCTCGACGACGACCGGTGCGGTCGTGGGCATGAGCGCCTGCACCGCCGTGAGAGCGATCGCGATGAGGAGTCCGATGACTCCGGCGCCCAGCAGGGCCGCGCCGACCACGACGAGCGACTGGCCGACATAGACCTCGATGCCCGTGGCCGTGCCGTCGAGGAGAGTGCTCGTCATCGTGCCGACCTGCCCGGCGATCAGCCATCCGCCGACGCCCGCCGAGGCGAGCGAGAGCACGAGGAGGAGCCAGAAGCCGATGCTGCGTGTCAGTGACTTGTTCATGTCTGCCACGGTGCACGACGAACTGATGAGCCTCTGATGTCGCAGCTATGCATCCACTGTGCCGGTCGCCGGGCCGGCGGTCGTCGTCACTCCCGAGCGGCGACCGGCTTCTTCAGGTGCAGCACCACGACCGTGTAGGCGGCGGCCGACAGCGAAGCGAGCACCATGTGGATGCCGACGAGCAGCGGGGGAAGTCCCTCACGCGCCTGCCAGATGCCGACGCCCACCTGCACGAGGATCGCGAGCACGAGGACGAGCAGCCATTTGCGGGGTTCCAGCCGAAGAGCCCACGCCGAGATCGTCAGAGCGGCGACGAGAGCGGCGAGGATGTATCCGGGCCACGAGTGCACGTGGGCGAGGATCGTGGCGTCGAATCCGTGCCGCAGCACGTCGGCGTCGCCGGAGTGCGGCCCCGAGCCCGTCGTCAGAACACCGAACACGATCGTGACGGCCAGTGCGAGACCGGTGACATGGCTGAGGATGGCGAACCACTTCGGGACGGCGCTCACACGGGGTCCGGCAGCAGCGTAGAGGCGCACCAGGAACGCCGCCGTGACGCACACGAGCAGCAGCGACGAGACGTAGTGGAACCCGACGATGAAGGGGTTCAGGCCGGTGAGGACGGTGATGCCTCCCACGAGTGCCTGTGCCACGACTCCGACGAGCACGACCCAGGCGAGGACGACGAGATCACGCCGCTCTGACGCGAGCCTGAGTGAACGGATCATCGCGGCGATCACCGTGACGAGCAGCGCGCCCATGGCGAAGGGCGTCGCCGGAAGGGAGAACAGAGAGACCAGCCCGAAGACGACGGCCGCGGCGACGATGCCGCTCGCGGCGAAGCGCAGAGCGGAGAACACGAGGCGTCTGCCGCCCACGCGCGCCAGCACGAGCAGGAGGACTGCGAGCGCGATGATGCCGACGACGCCCGTCATCACGCGGTTGCCGAACTCGATGATCCCGTGTATTCCCTGATCGGCATAGATCGGCACGAGGGACTCGGGAGTGCACAGCGGCCACTCCGAGCATCCGAGCCCGGAGCCGGTGAGGCGCACCGCGCCTCCGGTGCCGATGATGATGGTCTGCGCAAGGAACGAGAGCCAGGCGCACACGCGCAGCATCCGTCCCCACAGGAGCGCGGCCGTCGAGGTCGTCTGCGGTGCATTCGTGGGGGAGGAGATCGTCGTCTCGGGCATAAGTCTCTCCGAACCGCGCCGGACACGGCGAGCGGCCCTGTCTTCAGGCGGAACCTGTAGAATCGGATTGTTGTGATGAGCGCTGACCGCGCTGAAGCATCGCTAACAGTTTAGGCGCGATGGATGCGCCGGTGATGAGGGCCCACCAACGGCACCCGCTCCCGCAGACTCGACGGGGATCAGGTGTGTCGGGGCGGATGACACCGTTTTGGGACCTGTGAGGAGAGTGTGTGATGTCGGATGTGCTGATCGACCGCCCGGAGCTTGACGGCCTGGGGGTGTACGAATTCGGGTGGCATGACGAAGATGCTGCCGGAGCCATCGCCAAGCGCGGTATCTCCGAAGAGGTGGTCCGTGGGATCTCGGCGCTCAAGCATGAGCCCGAATGGATGCTGAAGACCCGTCTCAAGGGATACCAGCTCTTCGGACGCAAGCCGATGCCGACCTGGGGCGCAGACCTCAGCGAGATCGACTTCGACAACATCAAGTACTTCGTGCGCTCCACCGAGAAGCAGGCGCAGTCGTGGGAAGATCTTCCCGCCGAGATCCGTGAGACCTACGAGCGCCTCGGCATCCCCGAGGCCGAGCGTCAGCGTCTCGTGGCCGGCGTCGCGGCTCAGTACGAGTCCGAGGTCGTCTACCACCAGATCCGCGAAGACCTGGAGGAGCAGGGCGTCATCTTCATGGACACCGACACGGCGCTCCGTGAGCACCCCGAGTTCTTCGAGGAGTACTTCGGATCGGTGATCCCGGCCGGGGACAACAAATTCGCGGCCCTGAACACCGCCGTGTGGTCGGGCGGATCGTTCGTCTACGTCCCCAAGGGCGTGCACGTCGAGATCCCCCTGCAGGCGTACTTCCGCATCAACACCGAGAACATGGGCCAGTTCGAGCGGACCCTGATCATCGCCGACGAGGACAGCTACGTCCACTACATCGAGGGCTGCACGGCCCCGATCTACAAGTCGGACTCGCTGCACTCGGCCGTCGTCGAGATCATCGTGAAGAAGAACGCCCGCGTTCGCTACACGACGATCCAGAACTGGTCGAACAACGTCTACAACCTCGTCACCAAGCGTGCGGTCGCGCACGAGGGCGCGACGATGGAGTGGGTCGACGGCAACATCGGCTCCAAGGTGACGATGAAGTACCCGTCGATCTACCTGATGGGCGAGCACGCCAAGGGCGAGACGCTCTCGGTCGCGTTCGCGGGCCCCGGACAGCACCAGGACGCCGGCGCGAAGATGATCCACATGGCTCCCTACACGCAGTCGTCGATCGTCTCGAAGTCGATCGCGCGTGGCGGTGGACGTGCCGGATACCGTGGCGAGGTGCGAGTGGACGCCAACGCGCACCACTCCGCGAACACCGTGCGCTGCGACGCCCTGCTCGTCGACACCAAGTCGCGCTCCGACACCTACCCGGCGATCGACATCCGTGTCGACGACGTGCAGCTGGGCCACGAGGCCACGGTCTCGAAGGTCAGCGAAGAGCAGCTCTTCTACCTCCAGTCCCGCGGCATGCCCGAGGACGAGGCGATGGCGATGATCGTGCGCGGCTTCATCGAGCCGATCGCGCGGGAGCTGCCGATGGAGTACGCGATGGAATTGAACAAGCTCATCGAGATGGGCATGGAAGGATCGGTCGGCTGAGATGACGGCCCAGACGACGACGCCCACGGCGTCGCATCATTCGAGCGCGCATGTCGACCCGGCCGCGCAGGTCGCGGACGCCGGATTCGTTCCGGTTCAGACGCGTTCCGAGCGCCCGCATTCGTTCGAGCCGGCGGACTTCGGCGCGCCGACCGGCCGCGAGGTCAACTGGAAGCACACGCCCGTCGCGAAGCTCTCGTCCCTCTTCGAGGTCGCGGGCTCCGCTGAAGGAGTGAGATACACGTTCGGCGCAGGAGAGCAGTACGTCTCCGCGCCGCTCGCCTCCGGCGATGCTCCCCGCGGCGAAGTCTTCCTCGCCGAGGACATCACCGCGGCCATCGCGTGGCAGGGCTCGCCTGAAGCGCTGCACATCCGCATCCCTCGTGAAGAGGAGGTCGCAGAGCCGATCCTCGTGGCGATCGACGGTCTCGGCGCAGAACTGCGCGCCGATGCCCACATCGTGATCGAGGCGCTCGAGCACAGCTCGGCCACCGTCGTGCTCCAGCACACCGGAGCCGCGCAGTACTCGCAGAACGTCGAGATCATCGTGCGCGACGGAGCGAAGCTCACCGTCATCAGCCTGCAGCAGTGGCAGGATGCGGCCGTGCACACCTCTGCGCACCAGGCGCGGGTCGACGCGGATGCCACCCTCAAGCACTTCGTCATCAGCTTCGGCGGCGGCGTCGTGCGCGTGAACCCGAGCGTCGAGCTCGCGGGTGCCGGATCCGAGGGCTACCTCTACGGTCTGTCGTACGCCGATGCGGGTCAGCACCTCGAGAGCCAGGTGTACCTGCACCACAAGGGCGCGCACACCAAGGGCGACGTGCTCTACAAGGGTGCGCTCCAGGGCGAGGGCGCGCACAGCGTCTGGATCGGCGACGTGCTGATCGGCGCCGACGCGACGGGCACCGACTCGTACGAGGCGAACCGCAACCTGGTGCTCACCGAGGGCGCTCGTGCCGACTCGATCCCGAACCTCGAGATCGAGACCGGAGACATCCTCGGCGCCGGCCACGCCAGCGCCACAGGTCGCTTCGACGACGAGCAGCTCTTCTACCTGCAGGCTCGCGGCATCAGCGAAGAGGAAGCACGCCGTCTCGTGGTGCTCGGATTCCTCACCGACATCGTCCAGCGCCTGGGCATCCCGGCTCTGGAGACCGAGCTGCTCGACGCTATCGAGACGGAGCTCGCCGAGGTGAACGCGTGAGCGCCGAGCGCGTGTGCGGCGTCGCGGAACTCGAGCAGGACATGCCGATCCGTGTCGAGCCGAACGGCGTGCCGATCACCGTGATCAAGGACTCCGAAGGCGTCATCCACGCCATCGGAGACACCTGCACGCACGGCGACATCTCTCTCGCCGAGGGCTTCGTCGAGGGTGACACGGTCGAATGCTGGGCCCACGGCTCGGCGTTCTCGCTGCTCACCGGCAAGCCCCAGAATCTCCCCGCTTATGAGCCCGTTCCGGTCTACGTCGTCGAGATCGACGGCGACGACGTGCTCATCGACCCGACTGTGACGAAGGAAGTCTGAATGTCTGTTCTTGAAATCCGCGACCTGTACGTGACGGTCGAGACCGAGGCGGGTACCACCCCGATCCTCAACGGCATCAACCTCACCATGAACACCGGTGAGACGCACGCGATCATGGGCCCCAACGGCTCGGGCAAGTCGACGCTCGCTTACACGATCGCCGGACACCCGAAGTACACGGTGGCCTCGGGCTCGATCACCTTCGACGGCCAGGACGTGCTCGAGATGAGCGTCGACGAGCGCGCTCGCGCCGGACTGTTCCTCGCCATGCAGTACCCGGTCGAGATCCCGGGTGTGACGGTGACGAACTTCCTCCGCACCGCCAAGACGGCCCTCGACGGTGAAGCCCCCGCGATCCGCGGCTGGACCAAGGACGTCAAGGCGGCCATGGCGAACCTCCGCATGGATCCGAAGTTCGCGCAGCGCAACGTCAACGAGGGCTTCTCGGGTGGCGAGAAGAAGCGTCACGAGATCCTCCAGCTCGAGGTGCTCAAGCCGAAGTTCGCGATCCTCGACGAGACCGACTCCGGTCTCGACGTCGACGCACTGAAGATCGTCTCCGAGGGTGTCAACCGCGCCAAGGAGTCGACCGGCCTCGGCGTTCTGCTCATCACGCACTACACGCGCATCCTCCGCTACATCCGTCCCGACTTCGTGCACGTGGTCGTCGCGGGCAAGATCGTCGAAGAGGGCGGCCCGGAGCTGGCCGACCGGCTCGAGGACGAGGGATACGACCGTTTCCTCGACCCCGCAGCCCCCATCGAGGCGTAGGCTGATTCGCATGACAGCCACCCTCACGGACCAGAAGTACGACGAGGTCACCGAGGCACTCAAAGACGTCATGGACCCGGAGCTCGGGATCAACGTCGTCGACCTCGGTCTCATCTACGACCTCGCGTGGGATGACGAGAACGATGCTCTCGTCATCCACATGACACTGACCAGTGCCGGCTGCCCGCTGACCGACGTCCTCGAAGACCAGACCGCGCAGGCTCTGGACAGCGTCGTCGATCGCTTCCGCATCAACTGGGTGTGGATGCCGCCGTGGGGTCCGGAGAAGATCACCGACGACGGCCGCGACATGATGCGCGCCCTCGGCTTCGCCATCTGAGGATGCTCGAGGTCAAGGCTCTGCCTCTGGCCGAGCTCCGCGAGCGGACGAGCGAGAAGTGGCGGGAGTATCCCGCCGATGTGCTTCCGCTGTTCGTCGCGGAGACCGACTTCCCTCTCGCGCCCGCGATCTCGGCAGCGCTTCGCCGCGCCGTCGAGACGGGGGACACCGGGTACATCGCGTCGCGGACGCCGTTGCCGTCCGCCTACGCGGCATTCGCCCGGCGACGATTCGGATGGGACGTCGATCCTGCGCGCATGCGCAGTACTGCGGACGTCAGCATGGGCATCGTGGAGATCCTCCGTCGCGTCACCCAGCCGGGGGAGCGCGTCGTCGTGACTCCTCCCGTGTATCCGCCGTTCTACGATCTGGTCGCCGAAGCCGGCGCTGAGGTCTCGCGGGTTCCGCTGCGTGACACGGGCACGGCGTGGGAGCTCGACCTCGACGGCATCCGTGCCGCGTTCGAGGACGGCGCGACCGCGATCCTGCTCTGCAACCCGCATAACCCGACGGGGACGGTCCACAGCCGCGACTCTCTCGCCGCGCTGGCCGAGATGGCGGACGAGTTCGGCGCATCCGTGATCTCCGACGAGATCCATGCGCCGCTGGCGCAGCCGGGAACCGGGTTCACGCCGTTCCTCGACACCGGCGAGGCTGCCGAGCGGGTCGGATTCGCGGTCGTCAGCGCCAGCAAGGCGTTCAACCTCGCCGGCCTCAAATGCGCCTTGATGGTGACGGCATCCGACGCCACGAGCGAGGTCGTGCGTGGCCTGCCTATCGAGGTCGTCTGGCGCACCGGGCAGTTCGGTCTTCTCGCCGCGGTCGCCGCGTTCTCGGAGGAGAGCGACGAGTGGCTCGACGGACTGCTGAGGACGCTCGATGCGAATCGAGTGCTTCTCGAGGATCTGCTGGCATCGAGACTGCCCGAGGCACGCTATCGGATGCCGGACGCGGGCTACCTCGCGTGGATCGACCTCTCAGGCCTCGGATGGGGTGAGAACCCGGCGCGCCGCATCCTCAAGGAGGCCAGGGTCGCCCTGCACTTCGGCCCGGCCTTCGGAGACGAAGGCGCGGGGTACGTGCGTCTGAACTTCGGCACGAGCCCCGAGATCATCACCGAAGCCGTGGAGCGCATCGCGGCGCTCGTGCAGAGGTGACCGCGCAGAGGTGACTGCGCGGAGGTGACTGCGCAGAGCTGACTGTCAGATGGGTGGCAGGCTCACCGGAGCCGTCTGTCGGCAGCCTCGTCATCGATCGTGCCTCTCGCCAGCGCTCTCACGCCGAGGTCGAAGATCCGATCGAGCCCCGCGGTGACGTCGACCGCGTCGCCTGCGGGGAGGGCGCCGTGGCTGTCGGCGTGCATGCGCTGCTGCACGAGCGTGGCGTGACCGAGGATGAAGTGCAGGAGGGCGACCGCACGCTCCCGGGAGTCCTCGGCTCCCACGCGGTGCAGGGAGTCCTCGAGCGCCGTCTGCGCCTGTGAGGAGCCGAGCTGCAGTGCGTACGTGCTGAGCACGAGTTCAGCGCCGTCGCGATAGGTGAACAGGGCGTCGCGGATGCTGCGCGCTGTGGTCAGCACATCGGCGTCATCACGCGGGATGGTCGAAGTGATGCGGTCGGCGAGATCGGCGAGCAGCTCCTGTTTGCTCGTGAAGTGCCAGTAGAGCGCGCTCGGCTGGACATCGAGCCTGCTCGCGATCCTGCGCATCGAGAGGTCGGCGAGCCCGACCTCGTCGAGGAGCACCAGGGCCGCCCGCGCGACGCCGTCGCGATCGTGGCGGGTCGAGTTGTGATCGGGGCTCATGTTCTCACTATAGTGAACACCGTTCAGGTGAACAGTGTTCAGGAAGGTGTCGGATATGACGCAGCAGCGAGGCGACCTCGGTCGCGAACTGGCCAGGGTGGCGATCTTCGCCGCCCTCATCGTGGTTCTCGGGATGGTGACGATACCGATCCCCGGCGGGGTGCCCATCACCGCGCAGACCCTCGGGGTGATGCTCGCCGGTGCCGTCCTCGGCCCGCGGCTCGCTCCGCTCTCGATCCTGCTCGTGCTCGCTCTCGCGGCTGTGGGGCTTCCGGTCCTCGCCGGAGGGCGCGGTGGGCTCGGGGTGTTCGTCGGTCCCACGGCCGGGTACCTGCTCGGATGGGTGGTCGGAGTCGTCGTGATCGGACTGATCGTGCATCGAGGCAGGCTCACGTGGTGGCGCATCGCGCTCGGCACCGTGATCGGCGGCATCCTGGTCGTATACCTGTGCGGGATCCCCGTCACCGCGCTCGTCCTGGGCCTCGACCTCACGCCTACGGCCGTGGCGGCTCTCGTGTTCCTGCCGGGGGACCTCCTCAAGGCTGCGGCGACCGTGGCGCTGACGCTCGCGGTGCGGCGCGCGTACCCGAGGGCTTTCGGCGCTCGCGGAGCTCTCGTGGCGGCGCCCGTCCGTGCGGCCTGAGACGAGCGTCGCACGCATCGCGCTCGACGGGGTGACCGTCGAGCGCGAGGGCCGACGGATCCTCCGGGATGTCAGCGTCGATCTCACGGCGCCGCGCATCGCGGTCGTCGGCGCGAACGGATCGGGCAAGTCGACCTTCGCACGGCTTCTCAACGGTCTCGTCGTGCCCTCGTCGGGGCGGGTGAGCGTGCACGGCCTCGACACGCGACATGACGTCGCGGCGTTGCGTCGCCGCGTCGGCTTCGTGTTCACCGATCCGCAGGCACAGATACTGATGCCGACTCCCGCCGAGGATCTCGCGCTGTCGCTGCGCGGCCTGCCCAGGGCGGAGATCGATGCTCGAGTGGCCGACGCGCTCGCTGAGCACGGACTCGCGGATCGGGCGGACGTCGCGGCATCGGACCTCTCCGGTGGTCAGAGACAGCTCCTCGCACTCGCGTCGGTGCTGATCACCCAACCGCAGCTGATCGTCGCAGACGAGCCGACGACGCTGCTCGATCTGCGCAATGCCCGGCGCATCGCAGACCTCCTGCTCGCGCAGACGGCGCAGGTCCTGATCGTCACCCACGACCTCGACCTCGCGGCGCGCTGCGATCAGGCGGTTCTGTTCGACGACGGCGCTGTCGTGGCGGCGGGCGAGCCCGGTGCGGTGATCGCCGCCTACCGGAACCTGTGCCGATGATCCAGATGTACAGGCCGGGCATGAGCATCGTCCATCGGATGCCTGCGGGGGCCAAGCTCGCGATCTTCGCCGCACTCGGGATCGGGCTGTCCGCCTATCCGCATGATGCCTGGAGTGTCGGCGTCACCGTGAGCGGCGCCTGCGCGCTCTTCGCCCTCGCCCGCCTGCCGCCGCGCGTGCTGGCCGCTGAGGTGTGGCGCCTCCGCTGGCTCGTGATCGTGCTCGGAGCAGCGCTGTGGATCTTCGTTTCGCCACTTGCGGCCTGGGTCAGCACCGCACGCGTCATCTCGCTCGTACTGCTCGCCTCGTTGCTCACGATCACGACGCGAATGGGCGATCTGCTCGACGTGCTGCACCGGATGCTCCTCCCGCTGCGACGCCTGGGCGTCGACGCAGACGCCGTCTCGATGGCGATCTCGCTCACGATCACGATGATTCCGGTCGTGGCGTCGTTCGCCCACGAGATCAGGGACGCGCAGCGGGCGCGGGGGGTTCGGCTCGGCATCAGGGGCGTCGTGCCCCTTCTCGTCCGCACGCTACGCCACGCGGACGACGTGGGCGACGCTCTCGCCGCTCGCGGTCTGGTGTGAGCGCCGAGCCAGTCGAAGTGCCCAGAGCATCCCGCAGACGGCGACGGCGGCGGTCAGTACGGTCGTGCCGATCAGCAGCAGCAGGACGACAGCGGTGAGCCCCACTGTCACGGCGCCGAGCACGCGGCGAGGCGACTCCGTCAGCACAGGAGACGGTCGCGTCTCGACGCGGGTGAACGCGACCGCGACCGCAGCGGTGAGGGCCAGCGCGGTCACGAGCCAGAGCGGACGGGAGAGCCACCAGGAGATGCTGCTCGGCTCGGGGAGCGCCAGACCCGTCGTCAGCGCCGCGACGGCCGAGAGACCGGCCATGCCGAGAAGCACCGGCATGTGCCAGAGATAGATCGTCATGGTGCGCCGGTTGACGAACGCGGCGAAGGCCGCCGCCCGTGGGCGTCGGCTGAACGCCTCGATGCGGACGCGGAACAGCGACACGGCGCTCAGGTGCACGACGCCGACGAGCAGGAGTGCTCCGGTGGGCGGGTTGATGTTGGCGATGAGGTCGGGAGAGTAGATGCCGCTGACGAACGTCGCGACGAGCACTGTGGCCGCCGCTGCACCGCAGACGGCTCTGCAGCGCCTGCTCAGTCGCTCGATCGTTCCGTCCGCGAGGAAGAATCCGACCTGTTGCAGCGCGAGCCACACGAAGGCGAGGTTGATGAACCCCAGGCCGTCGACGCCCGTCAGCGCTCGGAGCCCGTCGACAGCGAGTGATGCCGCCACCAGTACCGCCAAGGTCGATATCGGCGCCCTGGCATGTGCAGTCGCGAGCGCCGGGAGCAGAGCCTGGCAGAGGAGGAAGACCCCGAGGAACCAGAGCGGTTGACCGTAACGGAAGCCGGCGACCCCCACGATCTCGGCGGGCACTCCGGTGAGACTCAGCACCACGAGCGCGATGCCCACGATCCCGATCGCGAACACGGCCGGCCGGAGGAGTCGGTGCACGCGAGCGGCCACGAAGCCGGATGCGGTGCCGCCGCGCTCACGCTGGCGCCGGTGGGCGAGGAAGCCCGCGAAGCCGCCGATGATGAAGAACAGCGGCATGACCTGCAGCATCCAGCTCACCGGCACGATCCACCCGGTGCCCTCGCTGGCGTTCTCGAAGACAGGAGCGCCGTCGACGACGGTGACGCCCACCATGATCGCGTGAAGGAGCACGACGCCGACGACGCAGAGTGCACGCAGGAAGTCGATCGCGGTGTCTCGACCGCTCGGGAGCGGAGCCTGCTGAGCGGTGAACGGGGGTGCCTCGACGATGGCCATGGTTCCTCCTCGGATGGGGTGTCCGAGGAGCGTATGAAGACGGTGGCTGGCGGGGGATCAACCCCTGGGGCTGTTCACACCCCTACCGGGGGGTGATCTCTTCGGTGATGTTCACGACGCAGGCTCGACGAGCCCGGTGTCGTAGGCGAGGATCACCGCGTGCACGCGGTCTCGCAGCCCGAGCTTGGCGAGCACCTTGCCGACGTGGGTCTTGACCGTCTGCTCGGCGATGAAGAGGTCGCCTGCGATCTCGCTGTTCGATCGACCGCGGCCGATCAGCACCAGCACTTCGCGTTCGCGTTCGGTGAGGTCGGCCAGAGCGGCGGCTGCCCGAGGCGTGCGCGGCCGGCGGCCGGCGAACTGCTCGATCATCCGCCGGGTGACGCTCGGCGCGAGCAGCGCGTCGCCGCCGGCGACCACGCGCACGGCATGGACGAGCTCTTCCGGGAGCGCGTCCTTGAGCAGGAATCCGCTTGCGCCGGCCTCCAGCGCGTCATAGACGTAGTCGTCGATGTCGAAGGTCGTGAGCATGAGGATGCGGGGCACATGTGCTGCGGGATACCCGGGCCCCAGGATGCGCCGCGTCGCCTCGATGCCGTCGAGCTCGGGCATCCGCACGTCCATCAGGATGACGTCCGGGTCGAGGCGGGCTGCGAGGGTGACGGCTTCGGCGCCGTTCGCCGCCTGACCCGCCACGCGGATGCCCTCGTGAGCGTCGAGGAGAGCCGCGAATCCTGCTCTGACCATGGCCTGGTCGTCGGCGATGAGGACGCTGATGGTCACGGGGTCTCCTCCAGGGATGCAGCGGTGTCGGTGCGTGGATCCGGATCGCGGAGTGGCAGAGTGGCCGCCATCTCCCAGCCGCCGTCGGCGGACGGCCCCGCCGTGAAGGCGCCTCCGAGCAGCTCGACGCGCTCGCGCATACCGCGGAGTCCGTATCCGCCGCCGGTCGGCGCAGGAGGAGCGGCGGCGCGACCGTTGCGCACGCGGATGAGGACCGCGTCCGCATCCGCCTGCACCCGCACGGTCACCGGCGCGCCGGATGCGTGCCGCACCGCGTTGCTCAGAGCCTCCTGTGCGATCCGGAACGCGGCGATCTGCACAGCCTGCGGGGCGTCCGCGACGGCGCCGGTGATCTCGAGCCCGACCGTGACTCCCGCTCGTCGGATGGTGTCGACGAGTGCGGGGATGTCGTCGATGCGCTGTTGCGGAGCGAGCTCGGCAGTCTGATCCTCGGTGCGCAGGACGCCGAGCATCCGTCGCATCTCGGTGAGGGACTCCCGTGCGGTTGCAGCGATGCTGTCGAACTCGGCGGACGCGGCGTCGCCGATCTCGGGAAGCCGGTATCGCGCGGTGGAGGCCTGCACCTGGATCACCGACATGCTGTGTGCGATCACGTCGTGGAGCTCACGGGCGATGCGCGTGCGCTCCTCGACGAGTCCGCGGCGGGATTCCTCGAGGGCGGAGTGCTCGCGCTCACGAGTGAGTTCGGCAGACACGCGCACCCGGCCGGCGACCAGGATGGCGACCAGGAACATCGCCGCGGCCACGGAAGTGGTGACGATCAGGTCGGCGGTCGCGCTCCCGGCCGTGGGTGCGGTGGCGACGATCTCGGGGCGCAGCAGGGGAGCCGTGAGAGCGAGGACGACGCCGATCACGAGCGGGAACGCGCCGAGCCTGGCGCCGTGAATGAAGGTCACGACGCCGACGAAGAGCACGAAGGTCAAGAGTGCAGGCACCGACCACGGCCACGGCGACTCGGTCGCGAGCGTGGGGACGACGAGCAGGGGAAGCGCGAAGGCGGACGCGCAGAACGCCGCGATCGCCCATCGGGGGTGCGTCAGCGCCAACAGCGGCGATCCGCAGAGGGCAGCGCCGAGGATGAACGACAGGGGAAGGGATGTGCCGTAGAGAACGGTCTGGATCGGCACCAGCACGGCGAACAGCACGAGGCACGCAGCGCCGAGAGCCGCCAGACCGGCGGTGCGGCGGCTGATGCGGGGAGCGCGCTCGGTGCGCGGCCGACGACGTGCCATGACTGTCATCCTGCCAGCTGAGCCACGGGTGCACGTCGCCGACGGGCGGCGGTGACCCGGTCGATGACGAGTCCGATGACGAGCGCGACGACGATCCCGATACCGGCGCTGAGCAGCGGCTGCTCCTTGACCCACGAGCCGGCGAGCAGTCCGATGGTGAGGCTCAGCGCACTCCAGCTGATGCCGGCCACGACGCTCAGGGGCAGGAACCGCCGCCACGAGAATCGGAGAGCGCCGGCGGACATGTTCACTGCGACCCGACCGACCGGGATGTAGCGGGCGCCGAGGATGAGGGCGGCGCTGCGCTGGTCGAGTGCGTGTTCTGCATGAGTGAAGGCGGCCGCCACGCGTGGGCGACGCATCCAGGCCCACCGTGTGGTGCCCAGGCGCCGTCCGAGTGCGAAGGCGATGTTGTCGCCGATCGCGGCGCCCAGCGCGGCGATCAGGCCCAGGGGGATCAGTGCCCAGAACTCACCCGTCGACGCCAGCACCGCCGCCGCGGCGACGAGGACGGTCTCGCTCGGCACCGGCGGGAAGAACCCGTCGATGACGGTCACCGCGAGCAGCACGACGTACAGCCAGGGCGATGCGACGGTCTGCATGATGAGCTCGTTGATAACATCCACCCCAGAAGGCTAGGAAGCAGGTGACACGTGGGGCATCACCCTGAGGTATCGACCGCATCCACCCTGAGAGGTAGATCGGCTGACCGTCCGACACGCGTCGGTGAGATCACGGTCCACGGACTCGTGGTCGACGGCGAGACGCGCTGCGAGCACTACCGCGGTGCTCTCGACGTCATCGCGATCGCGTTCGCCTGCTGCGGTGACTGGTACCCGTGCCACCTGTGCCACGAGGAGATCGCCGGTCATGAGGCGCGGCGATGGGGGCGGGACGAGCGGACGACGCAGGCGGTCCTGTGCGGTGTGTGCGGGTCGCTGCTGAGCATCCACGCCTACCTCGATGCACAGGGCTGTCCCGAGTGCTCGGCCGGTTTCAATCCGGGATGCCGGCTGCACCACCATCTCTACTTCGACTGAACACTGCACGTCGACTGAACACACAGCCGATCGATCTATACTGGGAGTTTGGCCGCTCGGCCGATTCCCCTTGAACGAACGGATATCCCGCTGTGCTTGCCGTGCACGAACTCGAGATCCGCGTGGGCGCACGCCTCCTTATGGAGAACGTGTCGTTCCGTGTGAGCGACGGAGACAAGATCGGTCTCGTCGGCCGCAACGGTGCAGGCAAGACCACGCTCACCAAGGTGCTCGCCGGTGACGTCCTCCCCTCGGGCGGCAGCGTGACCCGGTCTGGCGAGCTCGGCTACCTGCCGCAGGATCCCCGTTCGGGCAACCCCGAAGACCTCGCACGCACCCGCATCCTCGACGCGCGCGGACTCGGTCAGCTCAACCTCGGGATGACCGAAGCGGCACTCGCGATGGGATCGGACGACCCCGCGGTAGCCGAGAAGGCGATGAAGCGCTACGCGCGCCTGACCGAGGAGTTCGAAGGGCAGGGTGGGTACGCCGCTGAGGCTGAGGCGGCATCCATCGCGAACAACCTGTCGCTGCCCGACCGCATCCTCGACCAGCCGCTGTCGACGCTGTCCGGTGGTCAGCGCCGTCGCATCGAGCTGGCCCGTATTCTGTTCTCCGATGCCGAGACGATGATCCTCGACGAGCCGACCAACCACCTCGACGCCGACAGCGTGGTGTGGCTGCGTGAGTTCCTCAAGAACTACAAGGGCGGGCTGATCGTGATCAGTCACGATGTCGAGCTCGTCGGCGAGACCGTCAACCGCGTCTTCTACCTCGACGCGAACCGCCAGATCATCGACACCTACAACATGAACTGGAAGAACTACCTGCGTCAGCGGGTGGCCGACGAGGAGCGCCGCAAGAAGGAGCGCGCCAACGCCGAGAAGAAGGCCACGACCCTGCAGCTGCAGGCCGCCCGCTTCGGGGCGAAGGCGTCGAAGGCGGCTGCCGCTCATCAGATGATCGCGCGTGCCGACAAGCTGCTCGCGGGCCTCGATGACGTCCGCCAGGAAGAACGCGTCGCCAAGCTGCGCTTCCCGAAGCCGGCTCCCTGCGGCAAGACTCCGATGATGGCGACCGGACTCTCGAAGTCCTACGGCTCGCTCGAGATCTTCACAGACGTCGACCTCGCGATCGACCGCGGTTCGAAGGTGGTCGTGCTCGGGCTGAACGGCGCGGGCAAGACGACGCTGCTGCGCATGCTCGCGGGGGTCGACCAGCCCGACACCGGCCAGCTCGAGCCGGGACACGGCCTGAAGGTCGGGTACTACGCGCAGGAGCACGAGAACCTCGATGTGAATCGATCGGTCCTCGAGAACATGGTGTCGGCCGCACCGCACATCACCGAGATGGAAGCGCGCAGGGTGCTCGGCTCGTTCCTGTTCACGGGAGATGACGTGCTGAAGCCCGCCGGAGTGCTCTCCGGAGGCGAGAAGACCCGTCTCTCTCTGGCGACGCTCGTGGTGTCGTCGGCCAACCTGCTGCTGCTCGACGAGCCCACGAACAACCTCGACCCCGCCTCGCGCGAGGAGATCCTCGGCGCTCTCGCGCATTACGAGGGCGCCGTCGTGCTCGTCTCGCACGACCCGGGAGCGGTGCAGTCGCTCAATCCCGAGCGCGTGCTGATCCTGCCGGACGGCGTCGAGGATCTCTGGAGCCAGGAGTACCAGGACCTCATCGAGCTCGCCTGACCTGCGCCGTCCGCGGTCGGTGGCATAGTCGATAGCGTGACGGATGAACAGGAACTGGACCTTCTCTCGCTCAACGAGTGGTTGAAGGGCAGGCACGCGCTCACCGGGGTCGCCCCGGTCTGGGACCTCGGTGCGCTGCCCGATGAACCGAGCGCGCTCTTCGCCGGCTGGCTGCGCGAGGCATCCGACGCCGGAGTGGCTGAGCCGCACACCGTCACCCTCGCGACCGTGGACGCGGACGGCGTTCCCGATGCCCGCACGCTCATCCTGAAGAGGATCGACGAGCGCGGGTGGGCGTTCGCGAGCACGAGATCCTCTCGCAAGGGCGCGCAGCTCGCCGCCGTACCCGCGGCGGCGTTGAACTTCTGGTGGCAGCCCCAGGTGCGTGCCGTGAGAGTGCGCGGACGCGTCGAAGAGGCCACGGCGGAGGAGAGCGCCGCCGACCTCGCCGGGCGCTCTGCGGCTGCGCGTGCCGACATAGCGGCCGGTGACTGGACGCTCTGGCGACTGATCCCGACCCGGGTCGAATTCTGGCAGGGATCGAGAGACCGACGTCATACGCGTGTGGTCTACGACGCGGTGGATGAGAGCTGGACCCGAACGCTCATCGGCGGAGCCGCGGAACAGCTGACGCAAGGTCGGGGAGCGTGAAGGGCTTCCAGGTCGTCGAGATCGGTGCGCTCGACGAGTGGCGCGAGCATCATGGCGGGTTCGATGCGGCGCGTTCGCGCGACGGACGCCGGGTCATCGATCACGAGCTGACGATGCAGTACATCGGTCTCACCGCAAATGCTCTGGCCCCTGGCGAGGAAGCCGGCTATTGGCACGTCCACTCGCGCGTCGAGGAACTGTACGTCTTCCTCGACGGTCGAGGACAGATGGCGCTGGACGATGAGGTCGTCGAGGTCGGTCCGGGCACAGTGATCCGCGTCGGACAGGACGTCGCCCGCACCTGGCGCGCTCGACCTGACAGCACCGGCGAACTGCGCTGGCTCTGCGTCCGAGCCGGCGGCACGGAGCTCCCGCACCTCCCCGACGACAGCTCCCGTCTTCCCGAGAAGCCGATGCCGTGGGTGGACTGACCGATGGATGAGGCTCTCGCGCCTCCGCCGCACCGTGCACCGGTTTTCACCGACGACTTCTCTCGAGGGCTCGACGAGGAGAGATGGATCGCTCATTACCTCCCGCAATGGACCGTGCCGGAGCGGTCGCAGGCGCGTTACGCGATCGTCGATGCGGGGCTGGAACTGCGTATCGAAAGCGACCAACTCGATTGGCGGGAAGAGGATGCGCCCCTGCGCGTCTCGAATGTGCAGACCGCGGTCTTCTCCGGAGCCGTCGGGTCGACCCGCGGGACTCATCGGCATCGTCCAGACGGTCTCGAGGTGCGCACAGAGATGCCGTCGCGCCAGCTGTTCGCTCCGCCGCGCGGGCGGATCGATCTGACGGTCGCTGCCACCACCGACGAGGGATGCATGCTCGCCGCCTGGCTCGTGGGCACCGAGCAGCGCTCCGAGGAAGACGCGGGTGAGATCTGCATCTTCGAGATCGATGCCGACGCCATCTCGACGACGACACGAGCGCGGACCGGTATCAAGGCCCACCATGACCCGAGCCTCATGACCGACATGGCCGAGGTGGTGCTCCCGTTCGACGCAAGCGAGTTGCACACCTGGACCGTCATCTGGGGCGACGGCGAGACGGTGATCGGCTGCGAGGGGCGCGTACTGCGACGCATCGCGCAGTCTCCGGACTATCCGATGATGCTTCTGATCGATCTCTTCGAGATCGGCGCTCCGTCTGGTGGATATCCCAAGAGCGCCGTCATCTCTGAGGTGAGGGGCTGGGACTGAGGCGCGTCAGCGCGCGTCGAGGAGCTCGTCCTCGACATCCGCATCCTTGTCGCGGCGCCGAGACTTCTTGACCGGAGCGGGCACGCCCTCGACCTCTTCACGGTGCTTCACGATCTCGGTGCGGATGATGTAGCCGATGAAGATGAATCCCATGAGCGCGAACAGGATCCACTGGATCGCGTACGACAGATGCGGGCCAGGGTCGTCGGTGGGGGAGTCGAATCCGCCCAGCGTGCCTTCTCCTGACGGCTCCTCGCTGACGATCTGCCCGTAAGCGCTCGTGATCACGTCGCCGTCGACCAGCTCGGCGATCGAGGGGAGGTTGATCGTCGGCACCTGGCCTTCGGGTGCGCCTCGTCCGGATGCCGGAAGCTGCTCGCCCGGACGCAGCCGCACGGTGACCTCGACCTCGCCCGCCGGGGGAGCGGGAACCGCATCGGGGGAATCCCCGTCTCCTGGTGGGACCCACCCGCGGTCGACGATGAACACCCGGCCGTCGACGTCGCGGAACGGAACCAGCACCTCGAAGGCGCTCGTGCCGCCGTGCGGGCGGTTGCGCACGAGGAGCTGCTCGTCGGCGACGTACTCGCCGGTGAGCACGACCGGATGCCACACATCACCGGGATCGAGTGATCCGTCGGCGCCGATGAGATCGGCGAGCGGCACGGCATCCGCGTCGTAGTTCTTCTCGACCAGAGCGATCTGCTCGGATCTGGTCTCGTTCCGATCGAACTGCCAGTTGGACAGGAAGGCGCAGGCGATCGCGAAGCCGATCGCGATCAGCACGTACACGGTCCATCGACCCATTCGGGCGCTCATGAGGGGACACCATCTCTCACGGTCACGGGAAAGTCCCTTGCTGCCAGGTAGTCGCGAAGGAAGCCGACGTGCTCAGCGCAGGCGAGCCAGATCTTCTCGCGGTCGGCGGCATGGATGCGCGGATTGCGCCACACCACCTGCATGGTCGCGACATTCCGGCATCCGGCCCGCGAGCACTCCAGTCCAGTCACTCGCGATCCTGGCGGCTTTCGTGGATGGTGAACACGCCGGGGGCTGCCTCCGGCACGACAGGGAGCGTCTCGGCCGGCGCGGGAGCTTCGAGCTCCTGCACGGGCGACTCCGCGATGGTCTCGGTGCTGTCGCTGCCGGCATTCGCGAACACGACCGCGATATAAGGCAGCACGGCTGCAGCGAGAGCGAAGACCCAGGTGTACCAGCCGTAGGGCTGGATGAACATCATCAACGCGAAGCACACGATTCTGATCGCCATCGTGAGGACGTACCGGCGCACGCGATGGTCTGCCTCGTCCTGCGGCGACTGCGGCAGGGAGGTGACAGCAGGAACCGGGTGCTTGCTCTTCACGATGACTCCAGCCTACGCCGGTGCGGGCACGACGGCGCGCCCTGCCGCGCGTCGAGCGAGGGAGTCAGGACGAGAAGATGAACGGCAGCGTGAAGGCGCCGAAGAACACGAAGCTGATGATTGTCATGACGATGGTGATCACCAGCAAGCCGACCATGATGTAGCCCATGATCAGGCCGGCGAAGGCCATGCCGCGACCACCGATCGCCGGATTCGCCTTCGTCTGGCGCAGCGCCATGTGGCCGGTGATGACGGCGACGATCGACGCGAGCAGTGGGATGAGCGCCCAGAAGAGCACGATGCCCGCGATGCCGCAGATGAGCGAGGTGACGGCGAGTCCGCTCGCCGGGCGCGCAGGCGGATAGATCGGAGCGGCGTAGGTCGGGTATCCCGCACCGGGCTGGCCCGGACCGGGCGCGCCGTACTGCTGCGGGGCTGCGCCGTAGGGCTGGATGGCGGCGGCGCCGTAGGGCTGCTGTGCCGGTGCTGCGCCGTAGGGCTGCTGTCCGGGCGCGAACGACGGCGCTGCACCGGGGTAGGACTGCGTCGGTGCTGCACCGGGGTACGACGGTGCGGGAGCGGCGGCGGGGTACGACGGTGCGGGTGCGGCGGCGGGGTACGACGGTGCGGGTGCGGCGGCAGGGTACGACGGACTCTGCGGAGCCGACGGAGCCGACTGGTAGGGCGCTGCCGGCGGCGCCGGGGCGAGCGGCGGCGCCGGGGGCGGCGTCGGCTGCTGTCCGCCCGGAGGGGTGGGGATGCTGTTGTCGCTCACGGTGATGCCTTTCGTCGAGATCAGCGTCCCAGTCGGGGCAGGGGCTGTCAAACGCGGACCCGATCGAGTCACGGCATCATCGGTAGGATCGATGACGACCCGGCCCCGACCCCCACCGGCCAGATCAGGAGTGGAAAATGAGTTCTCGCGTCGTCCTCGTCACCGGCGGCAACCGCGGCATCGGCCGTGCGATCGCCGAACGATTCGTCCGCGACGGATACCGCGTCGCCGTCACGGCGCGCAGCGGTGAAGGTCCCGAAGGGACACTGACCGTCCGCGCCGATGTCACGGACGCCGCTGCGCTCGATGCCGCGTTCACCGAGGTCGAGCAGCAGCTCGGACCGGTCGAGGTCGTCGTCGCGAACGCGGGCATCACCAAGGACACTCTTCTGCTGCGGATGAGCGAGGACGACTTCGACAGCGTCGTCGCGACGAATCTCGGCGGCACCTTCCGCGTCGTCAAGCGTGCCTCGAAGGGGATGCTCCGCGCGCGCTTCGGCCGTGTGATCCTGATCTCCAGCGTCGTCGGCCTGTACGGCTCGGCCGGGCAGGTGAACTACTCGGCGTCGAAGAGCGCGCTCGTGGGCTTCGCCAGATCGCTGACGCGGGAGCTCGGCGGGCGTGGCATCACGGCCAACGTCGTCGCGCCCGGCTTCATCGAGACCGACATGACGGCGGAGCTCCCCGAAGAGACGCAGAAGCAGTACAAGGCGAACATCCCGGCGGGGCGCTTCGCGACTCCCGACGAGGTCGCCGGCGTCGTCACGTGGCTCGCCGGGGACGACGCGGGCTACATCTCCGGCGCCGTCATCCCGGTGGACGGCGGACTCGGGATGGGTCACTGAGTCGAGCGCAGGGCTGAGTCGAGCGCAGGGCTGAGTCGAGCGCAGGGCGCTCCCTCAGCGGCGGGCGACCGCTGCGTCGATGAGGTCGGCCAGCCTGCTCGGCACCGAGAACTGCGGCCAGTGACCTGAGCCGATGCGCACGACCTCGGCGTCGGCGATCGCCCGGAACTCGTCGGCGTACGGGCCCCACTGCTCGAGCTCGGACTCGAGCGTCTCTCGGTCCATGCCGCCCATGAGCAGCGTCACAGGGACGGAATGCCGAGCCCCGGGGCCGAGCGTGATCTCGTCTGTGGGCACTCTGGCGGGCACGCTTCGTGCGAGTGGCGCGGTGCGCGCGCGCGTCACCTCGTCGAGATCGTCGACGTCTTCGGCGGGGAAGTAGTCCCAGCCGGGGAAGGGCACGACGCCATCGACCACTTCGAACTCGCTGATGCCGAAGCCGGAGGGCGGGGGCACGGTGTCGACGAAGACGGCTCGGGTCACGACGTCGGGGCGCGCATCGGCGACGCCCCAGGCGACGTTGCCACCGCCGCTGTGCCCGACCACCACGACGGGCCCGCCGACCGCGTCGACCGCGGCCACGGCGGCGTCGACCCACTCGGAGATGCCGATCTCGGATGAGTCGGCGGCAGTGGCTCCGACGCCGGGCATCGTCAACGGATGCACGGTGTGGCCGGCGCGCTGGAGATCTGCGGCGACGTCGTTCCAGCTGGAGGCATCGAGCCAGAGGCCCGGGATGAGGATGATGTCCATGGCCCGACGATAGACCGGGCCACCGACATGCGCTACGGGAGCAGCGCGATGATCTCTGACAGGTCCTGGGGGCCGACGACCAGGCTCGCGGCGGCGCGTACGGCAGGCTTCGCGTTGAACGCGAGACCGAGTCCGGCGACCGACATCATCTGCAGATCGTTGGCGCCGTCGCCGATCGCGATCGTCGCGTGGCGCGCCACTCCCAGCTCATCAGCCCAGGACAGCAGCGACGAGGCCTTGGCGGCCGCATCGACGATCTCGCCGTCGACTCGGCCGGTGAGGGTGCCGTCTGCGACCTCGAGGCGGTTCGCGCGCCAGCGGTCGACGCCGAGCCCTGGGGCGACGTCGTCGAGGATCTCGTGGAAGCCGCCCGAGACGACGCCGACGACACCGCCGCGCTCATGGACGGCGGACGTGAGCTCGCGCACCCCGGGGGTCGGCTCGATGCGGGCCAGCACCCGGGCGAAACCGGACACAGGAACCCCGGCGAGAGCGGCCACGCGTGAGCGCAGGCTCGTCGCGAAGTCGATCTCGCCGCGCATGGCTGCCTCGGTCGCGGCCTGGACCTCGGCACGGCGTCCGGCCTCGTCGGCGATCAGCTCGATCACCTCGTTGCGGATGAGGGTGGAATCGGCATCGAGTACGACGAGGAAGCGCGCGGAGGTCACGCCTCAGAGCCTATCGACAGCCGCGATGGTCGACGCGCGGCCCGACTCACGACGACGCGGTCACCGTTCGATGAACAGGCCCTTGCCGACCACGGTGATGCCGGACTCCGTGACGGTGAAGCCTCGGGCGAGATCTCGCTCTCGATCGACGCCCACGGTCGCGCCGTCGGCGAGGACCACGTTCTTGTCGAGGATCGCGCGATGCACGCGTGACCCCGCGCCGACTCTCACCCCGTCGAAGACCACCGAGTCGGTGATCGTCGAGCCGCCGCCCGCGAGCGTCCACGGGCCGACGACGCTGCGTTCCAGGTGGGTGCCTGAGAGCACGGATCCGAGCGACACGATCGAGTCGATCGCGTTTCCGATGCGGCCCACCGAATCCCGCACGAACTTGGCGGGCGGCGAGTTCACCGCCTGCGAGTGGATCGGCCATTCCATGTTGTAGAGGTTGAAGATCGGGAGCGTCGAGATCAGGTCCATGTGGGCGTCGAAGAAGGAGTCGATCGTACCCACGTCGCGCCAGTACGAGCGGTCGCGCGGAGAGGACCCCGGGACGTCGTTCTGCTTCATGTCGTAGTAGCCGGCCTCGCCGCGATCGACGAAGTACGGCACGATGTCGCCGCCCATGTCGTGCCCGGAGGTCGGCGATTCGCCGTCGGCCTCGACAGCCGCGATCAGAGCATCGGCGTCGAAGATGTAGTTGCCCATCGATGCGAGCACCTCGTGAGGCGAGTCTTCGAGGCCGGCGATGTCGGTCGGCTTCTCGAGGAACTGCTTGATGCGTCCGGTCTCTGTGTCGGCATCGATCACACCGAACTGCGAGGCCATCGCGAGGGGCTGGCGGATGCCGGCGACGGTGGCCTTCGCGCCTGATTCGATATGCGCCTCGAGCATCTGGCGGAAGTCCATGCGGTAGACGTGATCGGCGCCGATCACGACCACGATGTCGGGCTTCTCGTCGTTGATCAGGTTGAGGCTCTGGAGGATCGCGTCGGCGGAGCCGGAGAACCAGCGCTTGCCGAGTCGCTGCTGCGCCGGGACGGACGTGACGTACGAGTCGAGCAGGGCGGACATGCGCCACGTCTGCGAGATGTGGCGGTCGAGGCTGTGCGACTTGTACTGCGTGAGGACGACGATCTGGCGAAGGCCGGAGTTTATGAGGTTCGAGATCGCGAAATCGATCAATCGGTACTGTCCGCCGAAGGGCACTGCAGGTTTCGCGCGATCAGCCGTGAGAGGCATGAGACGCTTTCCCTCGCCGCCGGCGAGGATGATGCCGAAGATCTTCTTTGGTGCGGACATGCACCAACCATAGAGGCGAATCGGCCCGGCGAACTAGCATCTGGACAAGTGAGTCACTACCGTCTAGACATGCGCGTCGAGATGATCACGAAGGAATACCCGCCGGAGATCTACGGGGGTGCGGGCGTCCACGTCGCCGAGCTCGTCACGGCGCTCCGGCAGAATATCGATGTACAGGTTCGAGCCTTCGGTTCTCCTCGCGACGAGGCGGGCACTTTCGCCTATCGGACGCCCTCCGAACTCGCCTCCGCGAACGCCGCGCTGCAGACGCTCGGCACCGATCTCGAGATCGTCGCGGCGATCTCCGACGCCGACCTCGTGCACAGCCACACCTGGTACGCGAACTTCGCCGGACACATCGCCTCGCAGTTGCATGGGATCCCTCACGTGCTCACCGCGCACAGCCTCGAGCCGCTGCGTCCGTGGAAAGCCGAGCAGCTCGGGGGCGGATACGCGGTGTCGAGCGGCATCGAGAAGCTCGCCTACGAGAACGCGGCAGCGGTCATCGCGGTCAGTGCAGGAATGCGCGCCGACATCCTTCGCAGCTACCCGTCGGTCGACCCGGCCAAGGTGCGCGTGATCCACAACGGGATCGACGTCGAACGCTGGCGCCCGGTGCAGAACCCCGCCTTCCTGGAATCCGTCGGGATCGACCCGGCCCGACCGTCGGTCGTCTTCGTCGGGCGCATCACCCGGCAGAAGGGGCTCCCCTATCTGCTGCAGGCGGCTCGCCTGCTCCCGCCCGAGGTGCAGCTCGTCCTCTGCGCCGGAGCCCCGGACACCCCCGAGATCATGGCGGAGGTGCAGGAGGGCGTGAAGCTCCTCCAGCAGACCCGCGACGGTGTCGTCTGGATCGAGCGGATGCTGCCGCGCGACGAACTCTCGGCGATACTCACCGCCGCCACCACCTTCGTGTGCCCGTCGGTCTACGAGCCGCTCGGCATCGTGAACCTCGAGGCGATGGCCTGCGGGGCCGCAGTCGTCGGCACGGCGACCGGCGGGATCCCCGAGGTCGTGGCCGACGGCGTCACCGGACGACTCGTGCCGATCGAGCAGCTGCAGGACGGCACGGGCACGCCCGTCGATCCCGAGCGCTACATCGCCGATCTGGCGGGGGTGCTGACGGAGGTGACCTCCGACCCGGAGCGCGCGCGGGCATACGGCGAAGCCGGGCGGGAGCGTGCACGGGACGAGTTCAGCTGGGGTGCGATCGCCGACACCACGCGCGCGCTGTACGCGGAGCTGACCTCCTGAGCCGATAGGCTGGAGGCATGTCGAGCGCTCTGGAATTCACCGACGTCGTCGTGCGCCGCGAGGGCCGCAACATCATCGATCACGTGACCTGGCAGGTCGACGACGATCAGCGATGGGTGATCCTCGGACCGAACGGCGCCGGCAAGACCACGCTGCTCCAGCTGGCCGACACGCTCATGCACCCGACCTCCGGGACCGTGACGGTGCTGGGGGAGACCCTCGGCCGAACCGACGTGTTCGAGGTGCGTCCGCGCATCGGCTTCGCGTCCTCGGCGATGGCGAAGCGCGTGCCCCGCGACGAGACTGTGCTGAACACCGTCCTCACCGCCGCGTACTCGGTGCTCGGCCGTTGGAACGAGAACTACGAGGACATCGACGAGCGCCGCGCACTGCGCGTGCTGGGCGACTGGCGTCTCGAGCACCTGGCAGACCGCACGTTCGGCACGCTGAGCGACGGAGAGCAGAAGCGCGTCCAGATCGCCAGGGCAGTCATGACCGACCCCGAGCTGCTCCTTCTCGATGAGCCGACCGCGTCGCTCGACCTGGGGTCGCGCGAAGAGCTGCTGGCCCTGCTCAGCGGCTACGCCTCGTCGCCGACGACCCCCGCGATGCTGATGGTCACCCATCACGTCGAGGAGATCCCCGTGGGCTTCACGCACGTGCTGCTGATGCGTGAGGGGCGCATCGTCGCGGCCGGCCCCGTCGCCGAGACGCTCACGGCCGAGACGCTGACGGAGACATTCGGCATGCCGATCGTGCTCACCAGCGAAGACGGCCGCTACGCCGCGCGCGCGGCATCCTGATCACGATCTGATAGAATCGATCCTTGGTGCTCTCTGCACCGCAGACTTCCCTCGTCCCTGGCACAATCCAGGGCAGCAACTAAGGAATCCCATGAAGACTGACATTCACCCCGAGTACAAGGCTGTCGTGTTCCGCGACCTGGGCTCGGGAGAGACGTTCCTCACCCGTTCGACCGTGACGGGCGACAAGACCATCGAGCTCGACGGCGTCGAGTACCCCGTCATCGACGTCGAGATCTCGTCGGCATCGCACCCGTTCTACACGGGCAAGCAGCGCATCATGGACTCGGCCGGCCGCGTCGAGAAGTTCAACCAGCGCTTCAAGGGCTTCGGCGGATCGACCAAGTAACGATCGCCGCACTCGAAGGCCCCGTGTTCCTCGGAACACGGGGCCTTCGTCGTACCCGTGGCGAGCGTCAGATGTCGATCACGATGCGTTCGCCGTCGATCCTGCTGGGCGGGTCGCCGGCAGAGGGTGCGGGAGCCGTGCGCGTGGTCTGCCGGTCGCGTTCCATGCCGGCCTCATGCGCCGAGGGCATCCAGACCGCCTCGAACGATCCGCCCATCCCGCCGCCGGCACTCTCGTACTTCTTCTCGAGAGGTGCTTTCGCGTAGGTCGCCACGATCACGACGACGATCGCGATCACGACGACGAGCAGGATCGCGATCGTGAGGAGCATCCCGAGGGTGTCGGCCATGAGTCCAGGCTATTCGGCGCGGGCCGTACCGGCATCCGCCTGCAGGATGATTCGGGACGGGGAGTCTCAGCGGATGCGGCGACCGTGCGCGAGGTCGAAGAGGCGGGTCAGCACAGGACCGGAGCGCACACCGTTGTGCTCGTGCTCGCTGGTCACCCAGAGCTTCACGCCCGGCAGCAGCCGGGCAGTCTCGAGAGAGAACTCCATCGGCACGTAGACGTCGTTCACATATACCGCCGCAGCACCCGTCGCACCGGAGGTGGCGATGGCGACGTCGTCGTAGATCCGCGGCCACTCGAACTCCGCCAGTGCGAGTGTGACGTCACGCCATGGCCGGAATGCCGGCACCGTCTCGGTCCACTCGCGTCGGATGTGCTCGCCCGTGAACAGGGTGACGTCGTCGCGGAAGTCCTGGGGCTCGGTGCGTTCCGCCGACCACCGTGTCGCGTGCCCGCTCGCGTAGCTCGACTCGTGGAACGCGAAGTAGAGAGGGTTGCGGCCGCCGTAGGGCATCGCGTGCATCAGGTCGTGGCGGAACGCGTTCGAGTGGGGGTCGCGCTCGAGCAGCGACCACACGGTCTGCCATCCGTCGTTCGTGCCGAGCGCAGAACCCACCGAACGCAGTCGTGACGGGGAGACCACTTCACCGTCCGGGAGCACGATGTCGCCGGCCTCGGCCCGATCGACCAGCCGGCGCATGGCGTCGCGGTGCTCGGGGAAACGACGGTAGTACTGTTCGGAGGCCGAGCGCATCTTGTCGTAGCAGAGCGCGTAGACCTCGTCGGGATGCCGGTCGATGGTGCTGAGCCCACCCGTGATGAAGACGTCGGCGATCGAGTCCGCGTCGGTCGACAGGTACGCCAGGGTCGTGAAGCCACCGAAGGACTGACCCAGCACGCTCCACGTCTCGGCCGCGAGGTGCTCGCGCATCGCCTCGCAGTCGCGGACGATCGAGTCCGCACGCAGATGGGTGAGGTATTCGGCGACCTCGGCCGAGCCGCGTTCGAGGTCGGCGTCGCCGACAGGCGTCGAGAGTCCGGTGCCTCGCTGATCGAGCATCACGACCCGATAATGCGCGAGAGCCTCGTCGAGCCAGGCCGGGGAGGTGGACGAGTGGAACGGGCGCGGCGCCTCGTGCCCGGGGCCTCCCTGCAGGAAGACGAGGTAGGGAAGCCTCTCGCCTCCTTCGCGCGTGACGACACGGGCGAAGATGTCGATCGTACGGGTGTCGGCCGGGTCCCCCCAGACGAGCGGTACGGTGAGCGTGTGCTCCTCGACGGTGAGGTCGAGCAGGCGGCGGATGGTGGTGGTCATGTCACATCACATTCCCGATATAGGAGTACTTGACGAACACCTCGGAGGCGATCCCCGCCTCCTGGAGCACGCCCTGCACCGCGTTCATCATGTAGTTCGAGTCCCACCCCATGTACAGGTGGTGCGAGTCGTCGAGCCGGTCCCACTGGCCCTTCCACGCCATCCCGTCGTAGATCGGTCCGCCGTGGGCGGCGCAGTACGAGACGGCGGCGGGACGGGTGTCGGTCCACGCGCGACGGAAGACGCGATTGAAGAGATACCGGACGTCGAAGACCTCCCACCGCTCGCCGCGGTACTCGACGTACTCGAACTCCCGTTCCCAGCCCGCCGGCCAGCCGCGCCGACGGACGGCATCGAGGATGGGAGTCAGTCCGTCGTCGTCGATCTCTGGCAGGGCCGGGCGCGCCCAGATGCGCAGCAGATCGGCGGTGAGGCGGACCGTGCGCTCCGAGATGGCGGCAGTGCCCCAGGTCTCGATCTGCTCGAGGGCTCTCGTCTCGGAGACCGTGCTGCGCGCATACGCCGAGTCCCGCTTGACCGCGAACGACTCGCCGAACACGCGCTCCGCGAGGTGCTGCTCGAGCAGGGTGAGATTTCCGAGAGTGGGGGCGAGAGCCCTGTGAGCGTTGCGCTCGTCATCCGAGTAGTCGATCCAGGGGCGCACGCCGTCGCCCGACCAGCTGTCGCTCGGGACGGTCGGAACGATGTGCTCGACGTCGAAGTCGGCGGCGTCATGGACACCCTCCAGGCGCCCGAGCACATAGGCGGGATGCGGCAGCTCGCTGTACTTCAGCACCGCGCTCACGCGCTCATCAGACGGAGTGATACGCGCGAAGGCCCTGGCCAGCGCGTCTCGGCCGTCGGAGCGGGCGCGGCAGAGACGCGCGACGAGCCGCTCGTTGGGAAGGTTCACCAGCGTGCGGCGCAGATACATGGTCTGGATCCACTCGAGCGTCTCGATGAGCTCGTCGCGGCCGATGAGTCCGCGCGAGTGGTCGCTGTACACGCTCAGCACCAGCGGATAGGACGCACGGCCGAATGTGTTCACGAACCGCAGCTGCTGCCCGATTTCGGCGTCCTTCTCGAGAGAGGGATCGAGCAGGATGCCGTAGATCTCGGCATAGTGCCGCCACACCTCGGCATCCGCCTGCAAGTGGTCGAGGTCGACACGGGGGAAGGAGTGCCGGAACGCGCTGTACACGCCGTGCTCGCCGTTGGCGGCGACCTCGCGGCCCGTGGTCATGACGAGGTAGTGCCGCCAGAACGCGCCGATGGTCTCACCGGTGTGCTGTTCGATCGGCAGCCAGAATCGTTCTTCGACATCGAGCTGCTCGGTGTGGGTGAGCCCCATCAGGATGTAGTTGTGGATCAGCTCGTGATCACGCAGGGGTTCGCCGGTGGAGTTCAGGCTCTCGAAGATCTGCTGCGCGTTGGCCTCGGCGCCCAGGGTGATCGAGACGTGCTCGAGCTTCTGCAACCCCCGCCAGATCATCGGAGCCTCGTCGGTGTGCACCTGGCTGCGGAAGAAGGCGTAGTTGTCGTCGAAACGCGACTCCCGGTCAGCCTGGTCGCCGCGCTCGAGCACCACCGACTCGTACAGCTCCGCCCAGGCGTCGTGGGGACGCAGCTTGGTACGGGTGGCGTCGTCCGGGCGCACGAGAACACGATCGAGTTCGGCGGCGAGCTCGGGGGAGGAGTCCTGCACCGCGTGCCGCAGCGCCGCGACGAGCAGCATGAGCGTCGTGATGCGCTGCTGCCCGTCGATCAGCACGAGGTCGGTGTCGGCGTCGGAGTCGTCTGCGGCCGACAGGATCGAACCGATGAAGTGCCGATGGGACTCGTCTTCGCGGGCGACGGCTCGAACGTCGGAGAGCAGCTGCTCGCATCCGCCGATGTCCCACCGGTACTGGCGCTGGTACACCGGCACGACGATGGTCGTGGAGTCCTCTGCGAGCCACTCGATCGTGTTGACGGCTGTCGCCTCGACGTTGGTCGCAGTGCTCATGCTGGTGTCTCGTCCTCCCGTAACGCCCGGCGCCGAGGAGTCGCCAGGCGCCCGGTTCAGTCTATTCGCTTATTCACGGCGACCCTCGGCGGCGCTCCAGAGGCGCCCTGTTAGGCTTGCCTTATCAGGGCCTGTTAAAACGTGCTGGCCCCCGATGAAAGGATCTGGTTCAGATCATGGGATACATCAAGTCAGCGGCGCTCGAAGACAAGGGCTTCGTCGTCCTCGACAGCTACGACCAGGAGCTCGACCCCAAGGAGTGGCTCGACATCGAGTACAACGACTGGAAGTCGTCGGGCGACACCCGCTTCGCGCCGCTCGCCAGCGCCAAGGGCGAGATCGAGTGCAACGGCTTCTGGAACCACAAGCCGCCGCGTACCGACAAGGACGGCGTCTGGATCGACGAGCAGACGTCGAAGGCCCCGAACCTCACGCGCCGCGCGCAGGAGCCGGGTGCCAACGTCGGTCGGTGCCGGGTGATCGAGCTGCAGCCGACCCCGTACGGCGAGTGCCTCTACAACCTCCACCAGGACGACAACAACCGTCTGAACCCCGACGGCACCGGCTGGGTCGTCCGCGGCTTCTTCAACCTCAGCGACGACAAGGACAGCTTCTTCGTCCTCCGCGAGAACCGCACCGACCCGAGCATCGAGTACCGCATCGCTCTGCCGGCCGGAGCGCAGCTGATCGTCGACACGCAGCGTCTGTGGCACGCGGCGACCCACGTCGGCACCGAGCCCCGGTACTGCCTCATCACGTCGTGGACGTCGGGCCCCGAGCTCGACGCCTACATCGAGAAGTACAACGGCACCCAGGACGTCCCGAACGTCGAGGTCCCGCAGGACGTGCTCGAGGCCGGATACGCCGAGCAGGCTCGTCGTGACGCCGCCCGCGCCGCCTACTACGCGGCCAAGGGTCAGCAGGTCAAGCAGGCGATGAGCGAGGCCTGAGCCTCATCCGATCGAGGACCGGCGACGGTCCGAAGGCCCCGGTCACGCGACCGGGGCCTTCTTCGTGGAATCACATGCTTGTGATTTCTCCTGGTCTGGGCGAGAATAGCCCCATAACCGCATATTCACGCCAGTTCTCGTTGTTTCAGGTCGTTGGGGAAGACGCACCTGATGAAACGGAGAGATCATGGCGACGGCTTACGCACGCGGAGTGGTTTTCATCCACTCTGCACCCCGCGCGCTCTGCCCGCACCTGGAATGGGCGGTAGGACGCGCCATCGGTCGCGCGGTGAACTTCGACTGGAGTGACCAGCCGGTGCTCGACGGCGCACGCCGTGCCGAGTTCTACTGGGACGGGCCGGTCGGCACCGGTGCGGCTCTCGCCACTGCGATCCGCGGCTGGGAGCACCTCCGCTTCGAGGTGACCGAGGATCCCACCCCCGGCAGCGACGGCGGACGCTGGCTGCACACTCCGGATCTCGGGATCCACTATGCGCAGACCGACATGGCCGGCAACATCGTCATCGGTGAGGACCGCATCCGCTACGCGATGGAGATCGCCGCCGGAAGTGCCGGCGAACTGCAGCGGGAACTCGACATCGCCCTCGGCTCGGCCTGGGATGAGGAGCTCGAGCCCTTCCGTCACGCGAGCGACGACGCCAGGGTCGTCTGGCTGCACAAGGTGGGCTAGTCGACGACACCGCACAGACCTGGAGCGGGAAGGCGTGAGTATCGGATGCCGGTGAGTGATCCCGGACGCTGAGAAGGCGAATCCCTGTTCCACATGACGAGGACCCCGCCCCTGGATCAGGGACGGGGTCCTCGTCTGCACTCAGATGACGGCCGTGCTCGGCATCTCCCGGAGCGCGGACGATCCGCCGGCCATCACATCGTTCCACGCGAGCTGCAGTCGTCCCATCGCCTCGGCCGTCCGCTCCGGAGGAAGCGTGATCGGGATGCGCAGGCGTCGCTCCAGCACCCCTCCGGTCGAGAAACGCGGGCCTGGCGGCAGGATGAGACGGTGGTCGCGAGCCGCGAGGGAGAGCGCCGTCGAGATCGGCGCGCCGAGATCGAGCCAGGTGGAGAGGCCACCGTGCGTCGGTGGCGCCGACAGCCCGCCGATGGATGCGAGGCCGTGCGCGACCGCTTCTCGCCCCGCCCGCAGCCGCGTCGTGACGTGAGCGGTGAGCGACGGCATGTCCTGGAGCAGCTCGACCGCGATGCACTGCTCGAGGAGTGCGGTGCCCAGTTCGAAGGAGGGGCGGGTGGCCAGCAGGCGTGTGATGAGTGAGCGCTCGGCGCGGATCCAGCCGATGCGGAGCCCACCCCAGGCGATCTTGGACATCGACCCGACCGTGATGATCTGCGGACCGTACGCGGCCATCGGCAGGGGCGACCACCCTCGATCGATGTCGAGCTCCGCGGTGGTCTCGTCGACGACGATGTGCGTCCCCGAGTTCCGCGCTGTCGTCGCGATGCGGGATCGCGCGGCGTCGCTCAGAGTCGCACCGGTGGGGTTGTGGAAGTCGGGGATGAGGTACGCGACGTGCGGGCGGCTGCGCAGGAGAGTGTCGCTGAGGTGGCGTTCGTCCCAGCCTGTGACGTCCACAGGCGTGGGGAGCAGCCGGTAACCGTGCCGGTGGAGGGCTTCGAGAGCGTGGGGAAACGTCGGCTGCTCCACCAGGGCTCGTTCTCCCCGTCGGCCGATCGTGGCGAGGACGAGGTGGAACGCATTGAGCGCGCCTGACGTGATGATGATCTCGTCGGCATCCGTCTCGACCCCGCGTTCGGTGAAGCGGCGCGCGACCGCCTCGCGCAGTTCGGGGAGCCCCCGCAGCGAATAGCCGCTCGTGCCTCGGAGGGCGGCGAGTCGGGGGAGTGACCTCACCGTGGCGTCGTAGAGGCCCGGCGTCGAGTCCATCGAGGCGATGGAGAGGTCGATGGCGTCGTCGTCGTCCGTACTCGGGGATGCGGGCGTCGAGTGCGGCAGGGCGACCCGCGTGCTGCCCCCGTGCAGCCGGGACACGTAGCCGTCTTCTTCGAGGAGCCCGTACACCCGGGTCGTGGTCGACCGTGAGCGGCGCAGCTCGAGCGCGAGAGCCCGCTCGCTGGGCAATCGCTCGCCGACGGTGAGTCGACCGTCGAGGATCAGAGCGCGGATCTGCCCGGCGAGCGACGTGGCCGTGGCCCCGGCGACGTTCCGCGCGCCCAGCTGCTCGACCAAACGTGATGTCATCACTCCAGCATGCCGCAAAGTGGACTGGTTGCAGCAGGCCACTTTTCACCGACTGGCCTCGGCGTCGTGCAGAGCAGCGGGGCCACCATGGAACAATGCACCTCCGTTCCGCCTTCCTCCCCATCGCCGCCACCAGCCGGCGCGACATCGTCGAGCGCGTCGTCCAGCTGCTCGTGGGCCTGTTCCTCTACGGCGTCGCTCTCGGACTGATGGTGCGTGGCGGCGTCGGCGTCGCCCCGTGGGACGTGCTCGCGCTGGGGATCTCCGGGAAGGCCGGTATCGGGTACGGCGTCGTCACCGTGCTCGTGTCGGTGCTCGTTCTGGTGCTGTGGATCCCGCTCCGCCAGCGCGTCGGCCTCGGCACGCTGCTGAATGCGCTGCTCGTGGGGCCGAGCGCCGACCTGGCCCTCTTCGTGATCCCCGAACCCTCGTCGATCTGGATCGGCGCGCCGATGTTCGTGGCGGGGCTCCTCCTGCTCGCGTTCGCGACGGGCCTCTACATCGCCGCGGACTTCGGCCCAGGACCGCGGGACGGACTCATGACAGGCCTCGTGGCGCGCTCAGGTCGGCCCGTCTGGCTGGTGCGCACCCTGATCGAGGGCAGCGTGCTGCTGATCGGCTTCCTCCTCGGAGGGCCGGTCGGCGTGGGAACTGTGCTCTTCGCCTTCGGGGTCGGGCCCCTCGTGGGCTGGTTCCTGCCCTGGACCACGCGTCTGCGGGCAGCCCGCTCGCGGCAGCTCGCCCGGGCATAGTCCCACCTGCCGGAAGACGAGAACGGCCCCCGGGATCACCCGGGGGCCGTTCTCTCTGAGGTTGCGAGTCAGTCGACGCTCGCGAAGACCGCGACGGCATTGTGACCGCCGAAGCCGAACGAGTTGCTGATCGCGTAGAGCTTGCCGTCGCCGAGGGGCTGCGCCTCGCCCGAGAGCTTGAACGGCACAGCCGGGTCGGGTTCGGTCATGTTGATCGTCGGCGGAGCGACGCGGTCGCGGAGCGCGAGGAGCGAGAAGATCGCCTCGAGAGCTCCCGTGCCACCGAGCAGGTGCCCCGTCGATGCCTTCGTGGCCGACACCGGGATCTCATCGATCCGGTCGCCGAAGACCTTCTTGAGCGCGACGTACTCGTTGGGGTCGCCGACCGGCGTCGACGTCGCGTGAGCGTTGATGTGAGCGACCTGGTCGGCGGTGATGCCGGCCTCCTCGAGGGCCTGGGTGACAGCGCGTGCCGCCCCGTTGCCCTCGGGGTCGTTGCCCGTGATGTGGTATGCGTCGGCGGTCACTCCACCGCCGAGGACGTAGCCGTAGATCTTGGCGCCGCGAGCCTTGGCGTGCTCCTCGGTCTCGAGGATCAGCACCGCGGCACCCTCGCCCATGACGAAGCCGTCGCGGTCAATCGCGCCGGGGCGGGATGCGGTGGCGGGGTCGTCGTTGCGGCGCGACAGCGCCTGCGCCGAGGCGAAGGAGGCCATGGTGATCGGGTGGATCGCCGATTCGGTGCCACCCGCGATCACGACGTCCGCGAGACCGTCCTGCAGGTGGTGGAACGCGTGGATGATCGATTCGGTGCTGGAGGCGCACGCGCTCACGACGGTCTGGGCGTAGGCGCGAGCCTGGAACTGCAGCGACAGGTTGCCGGCTGCGGCGTTCGGCATCAGCATCGGCACGGTCAGCGGCATCACGCGGCGGGGGCCCTTCTCGCGCAGAGTGTCCCACGCGTCGAGGAGGGTCCAGAGGCCGCCGATTCCGGTGGCGAAGTCGACACCGAGGCGCTCGGGAGCGACCTCGGGGGAACCTGCATCCGCCCAGGCCTCGCGTGCAGCGATGAGGGCGAACTGGGAGGAGGGGTCGAGCCGCTTCGCCTCGTGGCGGGGCAGGACCTCTTCGGGACGGACGATCGCCTCGGCGGCGAAGGTGACGGGCAGCTCGTACTGCTGAACCCAGTCGTGTTCGAGGGTGCGGGTTCCGGACTGTCCTGCGAGCAGGTTGGTCCAGTTGTCGGGAGCTGTCCCGCCGATGGCGGACGTGGCGCCGATGCCGGTGACGACGATGCGCTTGGTCATGTGTGGTTCCTTGTCAGGCGGGTCGAGCAGAAGGCGGGCAAGGCGGAGGATGCCACGCCCCGCATGCGCGGGGGTGGCATCCTGCGTGGATTACTCCTGGCCGGCGACGATGAAGTTGACGGCGTCTCCGACGGTCTTGAGGTTCTTGACCTCGTCGTCGGGGATGGTGACGCCGAACTTCTCCTCGGCGTTGACGACGATCGTCATCATCGAGATCGAGTCGATGTCGAGGTCGTCGGTGAACGACTTCTCGAGGGCGACCTCGGAGGCGTTGATGCCGGTCTCGTCGGTGATCAGCTCTGCGAGGCCAGCGAGGACCTCATCGTTGGTGAAAGCCATGTGGTCTTCCTCTTTCTTACGGGTTGTATATCGGAACCGTGGAACAGTCTAGGGAAGGTCGGCGCGTTCTCAGGGGAGGACGACGACCTGAGCGGCGAACACGAGGCCCGCGCCGAAGCCGATCTGCAGTGCGAGGCCGCCCGAGAGCTCGGGGTGCTCGGCCATGAGGCGATGGCTGGCGAGCGGGATCGACGCAGCAGAGGTGTTGCCGGTGGTCTCGATGTCACGAGCGATGACCGTGGACTCCGGCAGCTTGAGCTGCTTGGCGAACTCGTCGATGATGCGCATGTTCGCCTGGTGCGGGATGAACGCGGCGATGTCGGCGGGCTCGACGCCGGCCTTGTCGAGAGCCTCGCGGGCGACCTTGGCCATCTCCCATACCGCCCAGCGGAAGACCGTCTGGCCCTCCTGGCGCAGCGTCGGCCACGGCACCTCGCCGTCGCGGAACTCGGTGAGAGTGCCGTTCATGCCGACGGCGTCGGCCTTCGATCCGTCGGAACCCCAGACCGCCGGGGCGATGCCCGGCGTGTCGCTCGGGCCGATGAGCGCGGCACCCGCGCCGTCTCCGAGCAGGAACGAGATGCTGCGGTCGGCGGGGTCGACGATGTCCGAGAGCTTCTCGGTGCCGATCACGAGGGCGTAGCGTGCGGCGCCGGACCTGATCAGCGCATCGGCCTGGGTGACCGCGTAGGCGTACCCGGCGCAGGCGGCGTTGATGTCGTAGGCGGCCGCCGGGTTGGCGCCCACGCGGTCGGCGACGATCGCCGAGACCGAGGGCGACTGCTTGGGGTTGCTGATGGTGGCGACGATCACGAGGTCGACCTGGTCGGCCGGGATGCCGGACTTCTCGATCGCCTCGGCGGCAGCGGTGGTCGCGAGATCGATCGCATCCGTGCCCTTGTCTGCCCGGACGCGGGTCACGATGCCGGTGCGCTGGCGGATCCACTCGTCGCTCGAGTCGATCGGGCCGATGAGGTCGTCGTTCGGCACCGCGTTCTCACCACGGGCCGCGCCGTAGGAGTAGATCCGGGTGTACGCGGGACCGGTGACCTGGTTCAGGGTGGGGCTCATGCGGCTTCTCCGTTCAGCAGCGCGACGGCCGCATCGAGGTCATCGGGGGTCTTGACGGCGACTGTCGGCACGCCGCGCAGGCCGCGCTTGGCGAGCCCGGTCAGCGCGCCCGCAGGAGCGAGCTCGATCAGGCCGGTGATGCCCTGATCGGCGAAGGAGGCCATGCACAGGTCCCAGCGCACGGGCGAGGAGACCTGGTCGACGAGGTAGTTCAGAGCCTGCGTTCCCTCGGCGACGACCGAACCGTCGCGGTTCGTCCACAGGGTGATGTCAGGGTCTGAGGGAGTCACGGCCGACACGGCGTCGCGCAGGACGGCGACCGCCGATCCCATGAACGACGTGTGGAACGCGCCGGCCACCTGAAGGGGGATGACGCGGGTGCCCTTGACGGGCTCGGTGGCGAGGGCATCCAGCCCTGCGAGCTCGCCGGCCACCACGAGCTGGCCACCGCCGTTGTAGTTCGCGGGGGAGAGACCGAGCTCACTCAGGCGCGTGAGGATCGTCTCCTCGTCGCCTCCGAGCACCGCGCTCATGCCGGTGGGGGTCTGTGCTGCGGCATCCGCCATCGCACGACCTCGGATGCCGACCAGGCGCATCCCGGTCTCGGCGTCGATCACACCGCTGCCCACGAGCGCCGCGATCTCACCGACCGAGTGGCCGGCTACTCCGTCTGCACGGCGGCCTGCACGGGCCGTCAGGGCGTTCGCGGCGATGAGCGAGGCGGCGACGATCAGCGGCTGGGCGATGCGCGTGTCGCGGATGGTGTCGGCATCCGACACCGTCCCGTGCTGCTGGAGGTCGACCTCCGCGGCTTCGGAATAGGCGGCGAGGGTCTCTGTCACGCCGTCCAGCTCGAGCCAGGGGGAGAGGAAACCGGGGGTCTGCGAGCCCTGTCCTGGGCATACGACGACAATCACCACCCCAGTCTGCCAACGATCTGCCCGAAGTGGTGGATGATCCATCACAAGATTCCGAAGATCCCTTGTGTGTGGCGCACAGCAGATCGGTGTCTGCCGCACTGATCAGCGGGAGGGGCGACGCAGCGGCGGGCGACGGCGGACCTGATCGGCCGCGCCGATGGAGCCGAGGATGAGGGCCGTCTGCAGGATCAGCGCCTCGCGCGGACCTGTGGCATCCCATCCGATGACCTCGCTGACGCGCTTCAGGCGGTAGCG
This sequence comes from Microbacterium sp. Leaf159, assembly GCF_001423615.1. Classification (GTDB taxonomy): domain Bacteria; phylum Actinomycetota; class Actinomycetes; order Actinomycetales; family Microbacteriaceae; genus Microbacterium. The sequence continues at coordinate 293,025 of NZ_LMOU01000001.1, forward strand.
GACGGTGTTGGGGTGCACGAACAGCTCGCGTGCGGTGGCCTCGAGCGATCGGCCGTTGTCGAGGTAACTCCACAGCGTCGTCACGAGGTCGGTCGAGTGTGCCTGCAGCGGGCGATAGATCCGCTCGATCAGCGTTTGCTTCGCGAGGGGATCGCCCGCGAGTGCACGCTCGGGCAGGAGGTCGTCGGCGTCGACAGGTCGTGGAGCGCTGCGCCAGGCGCGCGCGACGGCGAAACCTGCGAGTGCGGCACGCGCGCTCTGGCTCGCGTCCACGAGCGCGGCGACGGCTGGGCCGAGGACGACGTATCCGGGACCGAACGAGGGCTCGAGCCTGGACGCGATCTCCTCGAAGCCGAGCTCCTCCTCTTCGCCCTCGGAAGGCTCCTGGCCCGCGATGCGGGCTCGACCGATGACGAGCACGAGACGCGAGCCCTGCACCCCGATGAGAACGTCCACCGCGAGCTTGCGGGCCGTGCGGCGCACGAGATCGACGTCGAACTGCGGGGGAGTCGTGCCGACCAGCACTGCGACCTCGCCGTGGCCGTGCCAGCCGAGCGCAGCGATCCGGCTCGGCAGCTCTTCGTCGGCTTCACCCGTGAGGATCGAGTCGACCACGAGCGCTTCGAGTCGTGCATCCCACAGACCACGTGCCTCGGCGGCGCGGGCGTAGACGTCGGCGGCGGCGAAGGCGACGTCGCGCGAGTAGAGCAGGATCGCCTCGCGGAGATCTTCGCCTCGTCCGGCGACGCGCTCCTCGGTCACCTCGACCGTGACGCGGATGAGCTGCAGCGTCTGCTGCAGGCTGACGCTGCGCAGAAGCTCGCGTGGTGCCGCGGCGAAGATGTCCGCGGCGATCCAGGGGGTCGAGGTCGGATCCTCGTACCACTGGATGAAGGAGGTGATGCCGGCCTGAGCCACCAGCCCGACCGCAGAGCGGCGGGCTGGTGGCATGTCGGCGTACCAGGGGAGGGTGTCCTCGAGGCGCTTGATCGTCACCGAGGCGATGTCACCGGAGATCCGGCGCAGCCAGGTGAGCGTCGCGGTCTTGTCCATACCGCGCGAAGAGGATCCTGTCACCGATGGCTCAGCTTTCGCCGCCCGCGTTGCCGCTGGTGCCGGCGTTCACGTCGTGCAGGCTGTACTTCTGGATGGCCTGCGCGGCGAGAGAACGGTCGACGACCCCGTCTTCGGCGAGCGACTGCAGCGTGCGGACGACGATCGACGGACCGTCGATCTTGAAGAAGCGACGGGCTGCGGCACGCGTGTCGGAGAATCCGAAACCATCGGCACCGAGCGTCGCGAAACGCTGCGGGACCCAAGGGCGGATCTGGTCCTGCACGGCGTGCATGAAGTCGCTCACGGCGACGACGGGACCTTCGGCGCCCTGCAGCTTCTGCGTGAGGTACGCGGTGCGGGGCTCCTCCTCCGGGTGCAGGAAGTTGTGCTCGTCGGCGGCCAGGCCGTCGCGGCGCAGCTCGGTCCAGGAGGTGACCGACCAGACGTCGGCGATCACACCCCAGTCGTTCTTCAGCAGCTGCTGCGCCTCGAGGGCCCACGGGAGTCCGACGCCCGACGCGAAGAGCTGGGCGCGGGGGCCCTCGCCCTCGCCGACCGACACACGGTGGATGCCGCGCACGATGCCGTCGACGTCCACGTTCTCCGGCTCGGCGGGCATCACCATCGGCTCGTTGTAGAGCGTGATGTAGTACATGACGTTCGGGTCTTCGTGGTTGCCGCCGTACATGCGCTCGAGACCTGAGCGCATGATGTGCGCGATCTCGTAGCCGTAGGCCGGGTCGTACGAGACCGTCGCCGGGTTGGTGGCGGCGAGCAGATGCGAGTGACCGTCGGCGTGCTGCAGGCCCTCACCCGTGAGGGTGGTGCGACCCGCCGTCGCGCCCATGATGAACCCTCGGGCCATCTGGTCGCCGGCGGCCCACTGGGCGTCGCCGGTGCGCTGGAATCCGAACATCGAGTAGAAGAGGTAGATCGGGATCAGCGGCTCGCCGTGCGTGGCGTAGGAGGTGCCCGCCGCGGTGAACGCCGCGAGAGCGCCCGCTTCGTTGATGCCGACGTGCACGATCTGGCCCTGCGGGCTCTCCTTGTACGCGAGGAGGAGCTCACGGTCGACCGACGTGTAGTGCTGGCCGTTCGGGTTGTAGATCTTCGCAGACGGGAAGTACGCGTCCATTCCGAACGTACGGGCCTCGTCCGGGATGATCGGGACGATGCGGTGGCCGAAGTCCTTCGAACGCAGCAGGTCCTTCAGCAGACGGACGAACGCCATGGTCGTGGCGATCTCCTGCGTGCCGGAGCCCTTCTTGGGCAGCGCGTACGCGGTGTCGTCGGGGAGCGAGAGCCCGACGTGCGTGGAACGGCGCTCCGGGAGGTAGCCGCCGAGAGCCTGGCGGCGCTCGAGCATGTACTGGATCGTCTCGTCCTGCGGGCCCGGGTTGTAGTACGGGGGCAGGTACGGGTTCTCCTCGAGCTGCGAATCCGTGATCGGGATGTGCATCGCGTCGCGGAACGTCTTGAGGTTGTCCAGCGTCATCTTCTTCATCTGGTGGGTCGCGTTGCGGCCCTCGAAGTGCGGACCGAGGCCGTAGCCCTTGACGGTCTTCGCCAGGATGACGGTGGGCTTGCCCTTGTGCTCGGTCGCGGCCTTGAACGCGGCGTAGACCTTGCGGTAGTCGTGGCCACCGCGCTTCAGGTTCCAGATGTCGTCGTCGGAGTAGTCCTTGACGAGGGCTGCGGCGCGCTCGTCGCGGCCGAAGAAGTGCTCGCGGACGTACGCACCGGACTCGGCCTTGTACGTCTGGTAGTCACCGTCGGGGGTGACGTTCATGAGGTTGAGCAGCGCGCCCTCGCTGTCGCGGGCGAGCAGGTCGTCCCATTCGCGACCCCAGACGACCTTGATGACGTTCCACCCGGCACCGCGGAAGAACGACTCGAGCTCCTGGACGATCTTGCCGTTGCCGCGCACAGGGCCGTCGAGGCGCTGCAGGTTGCAGTTGACGATGAACGTGAGGTTGTCGAGGCCCTCGTTGGCTGCGACCTGCAGCTGGCCGCGGCTCTCGACCTCGTCCATCTCGCCGTCGCCGAGGAATGCCCAGACGTGCGACTGCGACGTGTCCTTGATACCGCGGTTCTCGAGGTACTTGTTCGACATCGCCTGGTAGATGGCATTGATCGGGCCGAGACCCATCGAGACCGTCGGGAACTGCCAGTACTCCGGCATCAGACGCGGGTGCGGGTACGACGGGATGCCGTGCGGTGCGTGCGACTTCTCCTGACGGAAGCCGTCGAGCTGGTCTTCGCTCAGGCGGCCCTCGAGGAAGGAGCGCGCGTAGGTTCCGGGGGATGCGTGGCCCTGGATGAAGATCTGATCGGCCCCGCCGGGGTTGTCTGCACCCTTGAAGAAGTGGTTGAAGCCGACCTCGTACAGCGCGGCGGACGAGGCGTATGTCGAGATGTGGCCGCCGACACCGATGCCGGGGCGCTGGGCCCGGTGCACCGTGATCGCGGCGTTCCAGCGGATCCACGCCCGGTAGCGGCGCTCGATCTCTTCGTCACCCGGGAACTCGGGCTCGTTCTCGGCAGCGATCGTGTTGATGTAGTCGGTGGTCGGGACCATCGGCACGCCCAGGTGCAGCTCCTTCGAGCGCTTGAGCAGGCTGAGCATGATCTCGCGGCCACGACCGTGGCCCTTGGCGTCGACGAGCTCGTCGAGCGACTGCTGCCACTCGCCCGTCTCTTCCGGATCGCTGTCGAGGGGGCCCTGGGAATACGGATCCTGGTCGTGCACAGTCACGGGGGAGCCTTTCGTCAAGCTGGCAGGTCATGCCATTGAAACGGGAAGCGACGCGGGCAGCCTTGTCGGCTGTGCACAACGCGTGCCTCCCTCACCCTATCCCCCTTCACGGACGGCCGGATGCCGCAGGCGTCATGCGAGTCGTCTGTCACATCCGGAGCGCGGCCGGTGTCTTCATGTCGAAGGTCGGAAACGACAGGACAGGAGCCACGATCATGAGCAGCAGCAGCACGAGTCGCCTCCCGGCGGCGGAGGTCACGGGTGTGTACGGCGCGATCATCAAGGTGTTCGCGAAGAAGATGATGGGCCGAGTGCCGGAGTCGGTCGGCGTCCTCTGGAACAACCCGGCGGTCATGAAGGACGCCATGGGCATCGGGCGGAAGACCGAGGGCTGGAAAGAGCTCGACAGCGACTTCGCGTCGTACGCGGGGATGGCGGCCGCGGCGACCGTCGGCTGCAGTTTCTGCCTCGACTTCAACTACTTCATCGGTCACAACAACGGTCTCGACGCGACGAAGATCCGGCAGGTGCCGCGCTGGCGCGAGGCGACGGTCTTCTCTCCTGTCGAACGTCGGGTGATGGAGTACGCGGAGGCCGCCAGCCAGACCCCGCCGGCGGTGACGGATGAGCTCTCCGACGCGCTGCTCGCAGATCTCGGGGCACCGGCGCTGGTGGAGCTCGCCGCGCGTGTGGCGTTCATGAACATGAGCGCGCGGATGAACGTGGCACTCGGCATCCGTTCCGAGGAGTTCGCCGACGCGTGCGGGCTTCCTCCGCTCGCCCAGCGGTCCGCGACTCCTGACGCGGCGCAGTCCGCCGCGTAGGCTCGCGACATGGACCGCGTCACGCACGCCGACGACGATCCGTTCGTCGTGCACCGCAACCTCCTGTTCACCGTCGCCTACGAGATGCTCGGGTCCGCGGCGGACGCCGAGGACGTGCTGCAGGAGTCGTGGCTCCGGTGGTCCGCTGTCGATCAGGCGGGAATCGGCGCACCCAAGGCATACCTCGTGCGGATCGTGACACGGCAGGCGCTCAACCACATCCGCTCGTCCTCCCGGCGCCGCGAGGACTACGTCGGGGAGTGGCTCCCCGAGCCCCTGCTCACATCCCCTGATGTCGCGGATGACGTCGAGCTGGCAGAGAGTCTCTCGATGGCGATGCTCACCGTGCTCGAGACGCTCAGCCCGGCGGAGCGCGCCGTGTTCGTGCTGCGCGAGGTGTTCGACGTGCCCTACGACGAGATCGCCGATGCCGTCGCGAAGACACCGGCCGCGGTGCGGCAGATCGCGCATCGTGCGAAGGACCACGTCGCGGCGCGGCGTCCGCGGATCCGCGTGATCCCCTCCGAGCACGAGCGGGCGGTCACCCGGCTGCTCGCCGCCCTGGAGACCGGAGACATCCAGGGGCTGATGGACGTGCTCGCCCCGGATGCGGTCTCGGTCGCAGACAGCGGCGGCAAGGTGCGAGGTGCGGCGCGAAGGCCGCTCGTCGGAGCGGACGCCATCGCGCGATACCTCATCGGCAGTCTTGCCAAGTTCAGCCGTGAATTCCGAACCGTGATCACGACGATCAACGCAGAACCCGCGATCCGCGTGGAGATCGACGGACAGCTCGCCGGGATCGTCACGATCGCCGTCGAGGACGGACGGATCACCCGGATCTACTCGATGGCGAACCCGGACAAGCTCGGACGCGTCGACGAGGAGGTTCCGCTCGTGCGGTGACGAACGTGATCGCGTTCACTTGGCTAGAGTGGAACCACCAGGGCCTTTAGCTCAGCTGGTAGAGCGCCACGTTTACACCGTGGATGTCGTCGGTTCGATCCCGGCAGGGCCCACCATCAGTGAATGTCAGACTCTCGGGCATGTCATGCCGCGGGGGACGAGGGCGGGCCGACGAAGGCGGGTATCCTCATGCGCATGGCCACCGCAACGACGCAGACCCCGAAACGCGAGGCATTCGGCTCGCGCAACGTCTTCATCCTCTCGGCGATCGGCTCTGCCGTCGGGTTGGGCAACATCTGGCGCTTCCCTTACGTGGCGTATGAGGGCGGAGGCGGTGCGTTCCTCATCCCGTACCTGTGCGCGCTGCTCACCGCAGGCATCCCGCTCCTCTTCTTCGACTACGCCATCGGCCACCGATTCCGAGGATCCGCTCCGCTGGCGTTCCGCCGGATGCACCGCAGGGCAGAGCCGCTCGGCTGGTGGCAGGTGCTGATCTGCGTGGTGATCGCGGTCTACTACGCGGTGATCATCGCGTGGGCGGCCATGTACACCTGGTTCTCCGCCCAGCTGACCTGGGGCCCCGGCAACGAGAACGACTTCTTCTTCATCGACTTCCTGCGCTCGGCGGACGTCGCCGAGACGGGCATCTCGACCGAGTTCGTGCCGCAGGTCGGCATCCCGCTCGTGGTGGTCTGGCTGATCGTCATCGTGATCATGGCGCTCGGAGTGAAGCGCGGCATCGGCCGGGCGAACATGATCCTGATGCCGCTGCTGACGGTGATGTTCGCGATCCTCGTCGTGCAATCGCTGTTCCTGCCTGGCGCGATGGACGGACTCAACGCCTTCTTCACGCCGAACTGGGAGGCGCTGGGAGACCCCGCCGTCTGGGCCTCGGCCTACGGCCACATCTTCTTCTCGCTGTCGGTCGCCTTCGGCATCATGGTGACCTATTCGTCGTACCTCAAGCGCAAGACCGACCTCACCGGGTCCGGTCTGGTCGTCGCGTTCGCGAACTCCGGGTTCGAGATCCTCGCCGGAATCGGCGTGTTCGCGGCCCTCGGCTTCATGGCGCAGGCGCAGGGCACAGAGGTGGCAGGGGTGGCGTCGTCCGGCATCGGCTTGGCCTTCATCGCCTTCCCGACGATCGTCTCGCAAGCAGCCGGCGGCTCGATCATCGGCGTCCTGTTCTTCGGGGCGCTGGTCTTCGCGGGTATCACGTCTCTCATCTCGATCCTCGAGGTGATCGTCGCCGCACTGCAGGACAAGCTCGGTTGGGCTCGCATCCGCACGACCCTGACGGTCTCGATCCCGCTCGCGATCGTCTCGATGGCGCTGTTCTCGACCACCACGGCTCTGTCGGTGCTCGACACGGCGGATGCGTTCGTGAACGCCTTCGGCATCATGGCGGTCGCGCTCGTCGCCGTGATCGTCGTCGCCTGGCTGCTTCACAAGCTGCCCGCCCTGGTCGAGCATCTCGATCGACGGTCGAGCTTCCGTGTCGGCCGGTTCTGGATGCTGCTCGTCGGCGCGCTCGCGCCGCTGGTGCTCGGCTATCTGCTCGTCACCGAGCTGATCTCGAAGATCTCCGAACCGTACGGCGGTTACCCCGGGTGGTTCCTCGCCGTCTTCGGATGGGGCATGGTCATCGCGCTCGTCGCGATCGCACTGCTGCTGTCGGCCCTGCCCTGGAGCGGCCGCTCGCACGCGAAGGATGACCCCGAGTACGACGAGTTCCTCACCGAGGAAGACTATGAACCGGATGCCGAGACGTCGTCGATCCCGCTGATCGCGACTCCGGAACCGGGCGCGACGGAGAAGGGAGCGGGCGCATGACCACGACAGCGATCGTCATGATGATCATCGCGATGGTGACGATCTGGGGCGGCCTCATCGCCGCGATCGTGAACCTCGCGCGTCACCCGGAGGCTGCGGATTCCGAGCCCGCCCCGCCCGTGGAGCTCTGACCGTCGAGGGAAGGCCAGCGCAGCCGACTCAGAGTGCCGATCGCCAGGGTCTGCGCCCCGTCGAGGGTCAGACAGGTCAGGAGCGTGTGGTGGCATCCGCGGCAGAGGAGGATCCCCCCGGCGTCGTCGAGCTCGGCGACGGCATCGGCCAGCGCTGCCTCATGCGCGCAGTGGCGGCACGTCGCGCGTGCGGCCGTCATGTCTCTGCCGAAGATCTCGAGCAGAAGGCCTCCGGCGGCGTTGCCGTCGACCCTGTGGTGATGACCTGGGTGGGTGGCGTTCATCAGGCACCTCCGAAGCGTTCAGTGCGGATGCGGTCGGGGGAGTGCCCGGCAGCGACGAGCAGGTCGGCGACGGCCTCGACGAAGCCGGTCGGTCCGCACACGTACACCGACGGACGCTCGCTCGGTGGAATCGTGGCGGCGGCGATCGTCGCCGCATCGACCCGCCCGGCCGGTCTCGCGAAGCCCGGCGGTGCCGAACGGGTGTAGGCCCAGTCGACGGTGAAGGCGTCGCTTTCGAGGCCGGTCAGTTCATCGGCGTAGAACGCGTCATCCTGCGAGCGCACCGAATACAGCATCCGCATCGGTGCGCTGCTCGCTGCGAGGGCATGCACGCGCGCCATCGCGACGAGCGGGACGATGCCCGATCCGCCGGCGATGAGCTGCACGGGCTCGGAACGGTCGGGCGTCCACACGAAGTAGGCGCCGATGGGGCCGCGCACCTCCAGCTCGTCGCCGGGGAGAACGTCTTCGACGAGGTAGGGGGAGACCTCGCCGTCGGGAAGCTCGTCGACGGCGAGCTCGAGGATCTCGTCTGCTCCCGACGAGGCGAGGGAATACGAGCGCACGGCCTGGTAGCCGTCTTCGGCCGTGAGGCGCACGTCGACGTGCTGTCCGGCGAGGTTGCCCGGCCAGCCGGCGACTCGGACGTGAAGAACTCGACCGTGCGGCGTCGCCGGTCGGGTCGCGACGACTCGAGCGACCAGCCACGGTGATGAGGTCGTCACCAGTACCGCTCTTCCTTCCAGGGATCGCCGTACATGTTGTAGCCGTTCTGCTCCCAGAACCCGGGTTCGTCGTGCTCCAGCATGTCCAGCCCGTGCACCCACTTCGCGGACTTCCAGAAGTAGAGGTGGGGCACCAGCAGGCGAGCGGGTCCGCCGTGTTCCGGTGCGAGCGGTTCGCCCTCGAACTCGACCGCGATCCACGCCTTCCCGCCTGAGAGGTCTGCCCGCGGAACGTTGGTGGTGTAGCCGCCGTACGAGAAGACCCGGGTGAAGTCGCCGTCGCCAGCATCCTGCAGCAGATGGTCGAGTGAGACGCCGCGCCACCGTGTGCCGAGCTTCGACCAACGGGTCACGCAGTGGATGTCGGTGGTGATGTCATCGATCGGGAGTTCATGGAGCTGCTCCCAGGACCAGGTGAGGCGGATGCCGTCGAGCCCTACTATCGCGAACTCCCACGTGTCTGTCTGCACCCGCGGGGTGGGGCCGGCGGAGAGCACCGGGAAGTCCGCGGTCAGATACTGACCGGGAGGCAGGCGGTCGTCGGACTCTCTGCGCCGTGCGCCGAATCCACGGGAGATCACAGCCATGTTCGTCTTCTTTCGTCGGTCCAGTGAGTCCAGCCCGTCGACGGGGAAGATCCGTCCTACAACTGTCGAAGGTCGGCCCGCGCAGTGACGCACCGATTCTAGTGACGCGCAGCCACGGCGCACGAGGGGTTCGTGCTCATCGGCGTCGGGTCACAGAGGCGGAAGTACGCCGATCCCGCGGGCGAAGGACCGCAGGCGGTCTGCCATGTCCTGTGGAACCTCGGCGATCGTGAAATGTCGGCCCGTGCGACTCGGGAAGGACATGAGATTCGATCCACCATTTTTTACTCATAAACGTGAACTTCGTGCTAGCTTCACTCGTAAAACAGTTGATCAAGACACGGAGTCACATTGCTGAGTAATTCTGCTCTTTCTGCTGATTCCGGCGCCGTCGCCGACGCACCCGCCACACCCGAGCGGCTCGCGCGCGACAACATGCCGCTCGCGACCTTTCTCGCGGTCGAGAAGGCGCGGTCAGCGACTCATGTCGATCTCGATGACCTGCTCTCCGCCGCGCGACTGGGCCTCGCCCGCGCGGCGATGACGTACGACGCATCCCGCGGCATCCCGTTCGGAGCCTTCGCCAGCAGTCAGATCAACTGGGCGATGCTCTCGGAGATGCGACGAGCAGACCCCGCCGGCGAACGCGGTCGCGACAAGATCGAACGAGTGCGCGTGGCCGCCGAGACCGTGCTGGCCCGCACCGGGCGCACGGCGACTCTGGCCGAGCTCGCGAAGGAGTCAGGACTCGAGGTCGACGTCGTCGCCGAGATGACGCAGCTCGACGAGATGGTGCGCACCGCCATCAGCTTCGACGAGCACTTCGATGTCGAGACCGGTCGTCAGGCAGTGGATCTCACCGACAGTGTGATCCTCCCCGAGCACGCGGTCGAGCAGTCCGAGACGCGCGCGATGGTGAATCGCGTGGTCGACGCGCTTCCTGCGGCGATGCAGCAGGTCGTGCGCGGCATCTACCTCGAGGACCGCATGGTCAAGGACATCGCCGAGGAGCTCGAGGTCAGCCACGCCTACGTGTCGAAGCTGCGCTCGCGAGGTCTCGCCCTCGTGCGCGAGGCGATGGAGGCCTGGGAGAACGGCACGACGGGCGACCGCTCGACCAAGGCGAAGAACGAGTTCTTCGAGACGCTGTTCGGCCCCGCCCGCATCGACATGCGTGACCGATCGGGCGAACTCCTCGTCGCGAGCTGAGCCGACGTCAGAATCTTCGCGATCGGTGGTTACGCCGCCGTCGCATGTCGCGAATATCGGTTGTGCAGGTCCACGGATGGACCCGCATTCGGTCCCATAACCACGGAGGAATTCTCATGGGTCTTCAGATCGCAACCAACGTCGGTGCACTCAACGCGTACCGCAACCTGTCCGTCAACCAGAACGACGTCTCGAAGTCGCTCGAGAAGCTCTCGAGCGGTCTGCGCATCAACCGCGCAGCCGATGACGCCGCCGGCCTCGCCATCTCTGAGGGCCTGCGTTCGCAGGTCAACGGCCTGAACGTCGCAGCCCGCAACGCTCAGGACGGCATCTCGGTCATCCAGACCGCAGAAGGCGCCCTGACCGAGGTCCACTCGATCCTGCAGCGCGTCCGCGACCTCGCGGTCCAGGCGGGTTCCGACTCGAACAACGCCGAGTCGCGTGACGCCATCAAGACCGAGATCAACACGCTCGGCGAGGAGCTGACCCGCGTCGCGGCCAGCACGAACTTCAACGGCATCAAGCTGCTCGACAGCGCGAGCACGCTGACGTTCCAGGTCGGCGCCGGCTCGGAGGCCGCAGAGGACCAGATCGCGGTCACCCTGACCGACTTCTCTGGCCTCGGCGCGACGATCAGCGGCCTGACCGTCGACTCCGCAGCCACCGCTCTCGCGGCGATCGCAACGGTCGACACGGAGATCACGGGTGTCTCGACGGCTCGCGCCGGTCTCGGTGCGGTGCAGAACCGCTTCGAGTCGACGATCAACTCGCTGCAGGTCTCGGCCGAGAACCTCGCGGCAGCCAAGAGTCGCATCGCGGACACCGACATGGCCGCCGAGATGGTCAAGTACACCGCTTCGAACATCCTGCAGCAGGCCGGCACCGCCATGCTCGCGCAGGCGAACCAGTCGGGCCAGGGCGTCCTGCAGCTTCTCCGTTGAGTCGCTGCGCCTGAGGCGCATCGGGCGCCCGGGCGGAGTCACCTCCGCTCGGGCGCCTNGACGACCGGGATGAAACTCGACGGACTCGTATCAGGGCTCAAGACCGAAGAGCTCATCAAGGCGCTGATGGACGTCTCGGCGATCCCGAAGACGCTGATCACGAACAAGATCACAGATCGCAACTCGATCATCACGAACCTCCAGTCGCTCAACACCACGTTGCAGGATCTCGTCACGAAGGCGAAGACCGCAGCGGGCGCGACGTCGCTTGCCTCGTTCACCGCCTCCTCCTCATCGGACACCGTCACCGTCACAGCCGGCGAGAAGGCCAGCGCGTTCTCGACCGCGGTCGTCGTCGATGCCGTCGCCACCGCACACTCGGTCGTGACCGCCGCAGGAGGATCCACCGCGTGGGGTGGCACGTTCACGCTCGTCGGCTCCGACGGCGAGTCCGTCGAAGTGACTCCGGTGGGCACCGGCCCGCAGGATCTCGCCAAGGCGATCAATGCCTCGAAGGCGGGCGTCAGCGCGACTGTCGTCCCGGCCGGGACGGATGCCGACGGCAAGCCGCTCTCGCGCATCCAGTTGACGTCGATCGAGACCGGGGCTGCCGGCGGGTTCACCGTGCACCGCGGCACGGCGGCCGACGTCGCCGGCGGAACCTCGACGGAGCTCGGCGCCGAACCTGGGGCCGCGATCATCACTCAGGGCACTGACGCCCGCATCCGTCTGTTCGCGGGCACGGCCGCCGAACAGACGCTGAACAGCGCCAGCAACACGATCAGCGTGGGCGAGGGCATCGAGGTCACCGTGACGACCGCGAGCGCCGACCCCGTGACGGTGACCGTGGCGCGGGATGCCAAGAAGCAGACCACGACGGCTGAGGCGTTCGTCAAAGAGATCGCGGCGCTCCTGACCCGCATCGACAAAGGATCGACGGCGACGGTCGGAGCGGTCGGGGAGGCCACCACGCTGGGCGTCTTCACGGGCGACAGCACGGTCCGAAACCTTCGCGGTGCACTCACGAGCGCGATGCAGCATCCGGTCGACGGCGTCTCGCCCTCGACGATCGGCATCTCGATCAGCGACAAGGGCGTGCTCTCCTTCGATGCCGAGAAGTTCGCGAAAGCGCTGGCCGAGGATCCCGAGAAGACGCAGGAGCTGTTCTCGTCGATCGCCGGACGTGTGGAGGGCGTGACCACGCAGTACTCCGACAAGTACGACGGTCTGCTCACCCAGCGGATCACGGGCCAGGAGGCCGAGGTCAAGACGCTCAAGACCCAGGTCGAGCGGTGGGACATCCGACTCGAGCAGCGCCAGGCCACTCTCGAGCGCACGTACGCGCAGCTGGAGGTCCAGCTCTCGAAGCTGCAGTCGCAGTCGTCATGGCTGACCAGCCAGCTCGCAGGTCTCTCGTCGTCCTCGGATTCCTGACACCCTCCGGCACCCAGATCCCGTCTTCCCCACACCGCACCGCATCGGAGCTCGCACTCATGGCACTCACCTCCCTCGACCGGGCCAAGCAGCAGTACCTGGAGCAGCAGGTGGCATCGGCCACTCCTGAGCGTCTGCTCACCCTGCTCTACGATCGGCTGCTGGTCGACATCGACCGCGCGGCATCGGCGCAGGATGCCGAGGACTGGCCGGGCGCGGGCCCGCACCTCACGCACGCGCAGTGGATCGTGTCCGAGCTCAACGGCTCGCTCACCGACGTCTGGGACGGTGCGGAGGAGCTGCGCGGCGTGTACACCTACCTCACCGGTCGCCTGATCACGGCGAACATCTCGCGCGATCGAGCCGCGACCGCGGAGTGCCGGGACCTCGTCGCACCCCTGCGTGACGCCTGGCACGCTGCCGCCGAGATGACGAGCGCGGCCGCGCCCCGCGTCTCGGCTCTGGGCTGAGGCGACGTGCCCGACAACCTGACCGAGTGGCTCGCGGTCCTCGAGCAGTTCGAGCGTGCGCTCGACGCCGCAGACGAGACGATGGACCCCCGGGCCTTCGAGCCGCCCTCCGGCCCGATCCCCGATGAGCTCAGGGCTCGAGCAGAAGCGGTGCTCACCCGACAGCAGCTCATGATCAGCGGACTCACCGCGTCGCGCGCCCACGTGGCACGCGAGATCGCTGCGCTGCGCCGCGTCCCCAGCGGACGAGATGACGTCCCCATCTATCTCGACGTCGAGGGGTGAGCATTCGCGGTTACGGCGAGCGCCGACTGTCGCGATAGTCCCCACAGAGCACGGATCGCTCGACGATTGGCCAAGGATCGGCCTCTCCACCAACATCCGGAGTGCCCCCGTGCTCGAATCCGTCACCTCCTCCGCGCTGATCAGCGCTCTCGACGGGCTGGCGTTGCGCCAACGCTCGATCGCCGAGAACATCGCCAACATCAACACCCCCGACTATCAGTCCAAGCGCGTCCAGTTCGAGGACGAGCTGCGATCCGCTGTCGAGAGCGGCTCCGGCACGGTCGCCGCCACCGTCGAGCGATCGCTCGAGCCGACCAGGCTGAACGGCAACAACGTCAACCTCGACACCGAGACGCTGTCGAACATCGACACGGTGCTGCGATTCCAGTTCGCCAGCCAGGCGATCGGCGGCCAGGCCGCATCGATCACCAAGGCGATCGGGCAGGCCTCCGCATGACCTTCGACGCCATCGGCATCGCCGGCACGGGACTGACAGCGCACCGCAAGTGGCTCGATGCGCTCAGCGACAACATCGCCAACGTCAACACCGCGACCCCCGCAGGCCAGGAGGCCTTCCGCGAGAAGTTCGTCACGGTGCAGGCGGGCACCGACAGCCCCGGTGTCTACGTCGCAGGCGTCGTCGAGTCGGATGCCGAGGGCAAGCTCGTCTACGACCCCGAGCACCCGTACGCGAACGAGGACGGATACGTGCAGTACCCCAACGTCGAGCTCGGAGACCAGATGAGCATGCTGATCCTCGCCCAGCGCGGGTACGAGGCGAACGCCGCCGTCGTGGATCGCGCCAAGACGACCTACGAGGCCGCACTGCAGATCGGACGCAACTGATGAGCGGCGCTGTCGAGGCGGTCTCCGCCGCAGGCGTCACCCCGCTCGCAGCCCTGAGCTTCGAGACCGGCCCCGAGGCCGTAGGCGCGTCGTCGTCGGCGGGCGCCTTCGCGACCTCCCTCACGGGTGCCGTCGAGAACCTCCAACAGCTGCAGTCGACATCGAACGAACTCGCCGTGCAGGCCGTCACGGGCGATCTGCAGGACATCCACCAGGCGATGATCGCCTCTACCCGCGCCTCGGTGACACTCGACCTCGTGGTCGCCGTCCGTGACCGCAGCGTGTCGGCGTTCAACGAGATCATGAGGATGCAGGCCTGATGCCGAAGATGCTCACGGGATACTACGACCGCGCGAAGCAGGTCGTGGGAGGATTCTCGCTCGCTCAGCGCACGATCGCCATCATCGGCGTCGCGCTGCTCGTCATGGGCGCGATCGCGCTGGGATCGTGGCTGACCAAGCCGCAGATGAGCCCGCTGTTCACCGGTCTGAGCGCGGGCGACGCCTCGGCCGTCGTCGAGCAGCTGAAGTCCGCCGGTGTCGGCTACGAGCTCACCGAGGGCGGCGCGACCATCCTCGTCCCTGACGACCAGGTCTACGCGCAGCGGCTCGCTGCGGCATCCGCCGGTCTTCCCGGTGACACCAGTGAGGGATACACGCTGCTCGACAAGATGGGCGTGACCGCGAGCGAGTTCCAGCAGTCGGTCACCTACAAGCGGGCGATCGAGGGGGAGCTGGCCGGCACGATCGGTGCGATGGAGGGGATCTCCACCGCATCCGTGCAGCTGGCGATCCCGGAGGAGAGCGTCTTCGTGTCGGAGCGGCAGAGCCCGACGGCATCCGTCTTCGTGAAGACCCGCAGCGGGGCGACTCTCAGCGACGAGAAGATCGAGGCGATCGTGCACCTGACCAGCGCCGCGGTGCCGGGCATGACGCCCGAAGACGTGGCGGTCACCGATCAGGACGGCAGGGTGCTCTCGGCCGTCGGGACAGGGCTCACGGGCTCCTCGTCGAAGCAGGCCACCGAGCACGAGGCGAAGGTCGCCGCATCCGTCAGCAAGATGCTCGAGACGATCGTCGGTGCCGGCAACGCGACGGTCACGGTGTCGGCCGACGTCGCGAACTCGACCTCCGAGCGCATGGATGAGACCTACTCCGCGCCCGAGGGAGATCTGAGCGCGTCCGAGCAGACCAAGACCGAGACGTACACGGGCGGTCAGGGCGGTGGCACCGGTGTGCTCGGCCCCGACAACATCGCGGTACCGAACGGTGCGGACGGGAACGGCGCGTACGAGTTCGAGGAGACCTCGCGCAGCAACGCCGTCAACAAGTCGACCGAGAAGACGATCACCCCGGCCGGCGAGGTCACGCGGCAGACGGTCAGCATCGCACTGAACCGCGGAACCGTCACGGGTGTGACCGCGAACCAGATCGAGTCGCTCGTCGCATCGGCCGCCGGGATCGACGTCGAGCGCGGCGACGAGATCGCCGTAGAGTTCGTCGAGTTCAACGAGTCGGGAGCCACGGCTGCGCAGACCGCTCTGGCGGCAGCGGAGGCCGAGCGCGATTCGCAGTTCCAGCAGGAGCTGCTGAAGTCCGCGATCATCGGCGGCTCGATACTCCTCGCGGTGATCATCCTGATCGTCTTCCTGGTCGTGCGTCGTCGGATGAAGCGCCGGGTGCTGTACACCGACGAAGGTCCGATCGAGTACTTCGCCACCGTGACCGAGAGCGAGGAGCAGAAGCTCAAGTCGCTTCGCGGTCTGAAGGACGCCGATGCGATCGCTCCGACGGCACCGACCAAGCTGCTCCCGTCGGCGATGGTGGACCTCGACGACGAGCCGGAGCCCGACAAGGTGCTCGTCGAACGTCGGCGTCGTGAGATCGACGACCTCGCCAAGCGCGAGCCCGACTCGATCGCCAGCGCCCTGGCCGAGCTGATGGATGAGGCGAGGGTATGAGCCTGCTCACCGATGTGCTGGACGCCCAGGTCGACACCGTCGAGGTGTCGACCTCTGCCGACACCGTCGCCGCACCGGTCCCCGAGATGAGCGGCCTGCGCAAGGCCGCGATCGTGCTGATGAACATGGACCGCGCCGCGAGCGCCGAGGTGCTGCGTCATCTCGGTGAGGAGCGCTCCGAGATGCTGGCCGCGGAGCTCACCCAGCTCGGCGGGGTCGACGTCGCCTCGACCGCGCGCGCACTCGGCGAGTTCCGCCGCATCGCCATCGGCGGGGCGGTGCCGTCTCGCGGCGGACAGGAGTTCGCCACCGGCCTCCTCGAGACCGCCTTCGGGCGCGAGAAGGCCGTCGGGATGGTCGGACGCGTGATGTCGCAGGGCTCGGTCTCGTTCGACTTCCTGAACGCCGCCGACCCCGCGCAGCTCGCCACGATCATCGAGGGGGAGCTCCCCACGACGGTCGCGGTCGTGCTGGCGAACCTCCGCGCCGATCGTGCGGCGGCCGTGCTCGCGGCCCTGCAGGATCCGCTGCGCACCGACGTCGCCCAGGCGATCGCCACGATGGGCACGGCCACCCAGGAGGCGATCTCGATCGTGGCGGACTCGCTGCGTTCGCGCACCGGCGTGTTCGCGATGCGCGACAACCACGAGTCGATCGGGGGAGTGCAGCCGCTGGTCGAGATCATCAACCGTTCGGACACCGCTCTCGAGAAGTCTCTGCTCGCGAGCCTGGAGGGGCGGGACCTGGCGCTGGCCGAGGACATCCGCAGCCGCATGGTGACGTTCGCCGACATCGCCCGCCTCGAGGATCGCGACGCCCAGCGGGTGCTGCGCGGTATCGACCTGCGCATGCTCGCCCTGGCGCTGAAGGGCGCGGACGAGCAGATCACCGACAAGGTGAAGGGCAACATGACTGAGCGCAACCAGGAGAACCTGGCGGAGGAGACGCGCGTGCTCGGTCCCGTGCGGATGCGCCAGGTCGACGAGGCCCGCGCAGAGATCGTGCGCATCATCCGTGAGCTGGAGGCCGCCGAGGAGATCACGATCTCTCGCGAGGACGAGGATGAGCTCATCGAGTGACCGTGCGGCCTTGAGCGATTCAGCGCACATGGTTACCGCCGCGGAGCACTGTCGCGATAGTCCGCAGCGAGCACGGATAGCTCGCCCTTCGGGCCACGGACAGGCCTCGTCATCTGATCCCGAGGTGTCCACCGTGCTCGATTCCGCCTTCACACCCCTGGTGGTGCCGCGCGTGGGCGAGACGCCGATCGACATCCGCAGCGAGGCCGATCGCGCACGCACCCGCGGATACGCCGACGGATTCGCCGAGGGGCGCCGCCTCGCGCTCGACGAGGCCGAGATGGCGCAGCACGCGCATCAACAGCGGATGCAGGAGCTCCAGGAGCTCTACCTGCACGAGCGAGGCTCCGCGTTGCGCGCGCTGGAGGCCGCGCAGGCACTCCTGAATCACCGGATCGACGAGCTGAGCCTGCTCACAGCGGATCGGATCGAGGAACTCGCCGTCGGCCTCGCGACGGGCATCCTCGCGGCAGAGCTCTCGGATCCGGCGCGATCGGCCGCCCACGCTGTGCGACGCGCGATCACGGAGATGCCCGTCGACAGATGGACGCGTGTGTCGTTCAGCGAGCAGGACCTGCAGACCCTCCGGTCGGACCCGCCGGTGATCGAGCCGTTGCGGGGGATCGACATCGTCGGCTCACCTGCGGTGGATCCGGGAGGCGCGATCGTCGAGATCGAGGACGGCGCCGTCGACACGAGGATCGCCGAGGCCCTCGCCCGTGCCGCGGCGGCGCATCGCGGCGCTGATGAGCTCGGTGACGAGCTCGGCGGCGAGGTGATCACGTGACTGCCGCGACGAGGTCATGGCAGCGGGTCCTCGACGCCGCGAAGGCCGAACGCTCAGGCACGGTGAAGGCCGTGCGAGGGCTCGGCGTCGAGGTGCTCGGCATCGATGCCGCCGTCGGCGACCGCATCCGCATCGATGCGGCGCACGGCAGATCGGTCGATGCGGAGATCGTCGCCGTCGATGGAGCCTCCGCAAGATGCATGCCGCTCGGCCGTCTCGACGGCATCACGGCCCGCGCCCGCGTGCGTCACGGGGGAGCGCCGCTGCAGGTGCCGACCGGACGGACTCTGCTCGGTCGTGTGCTGGACGGTCTCGGTCGCCCCATCGACGGCAAGGGGCCGCTCGAGCGGACCACGACGCTCGTGTCGCTCGACCACGACGCTCCGAGCATCATGGATCGTCAGCGCATCGACAGCCAGCTCGGCCTGGGCGTGCGGGTGCTCGACACCATGACGCCGGTGGGCACCGGACAGCGTCTCGGCCTCTTCGCCGGCTCCGGGGTGGGAAAGTCGTCGCTCATGTCGATGATCGCCCGCGGCTCGACCGCAGACGTCAACGTCATCGCTCTCGTCGGCGAGCGCGGGCGCGAGGTGCGGGAGTTCCTCGAAGACGATCTGGGACCTGAAGGTCTTGCCCGCTCGGTCTTGGTGGTCGCGACGTCTGACCAGCCGGCCATGGCGCGACTGCGGTCCGCGTTCGTCGCGACGCGTATCGCCGAGGCGTTCCGAGACGACGGCCTCGACGTCGTGCTCATGATGGATTCGCTGACCCGCGTCGCGATGGCGCAGCGCGAGATCGGCCTGAGCGCCGGCGAACCGCCTGCCACACGCGGCTACCCGCCATCGACGTTCTCGGTTCTCGCCCGCCTGCTGGAGCGCGCCGGAACAGGGCAGGTCGGATCGATCACGGGTCTCTACACGGTGCTCGTCGACGGCGACGACCACAACGAACCGATCGCGGATGCCGCGAGGGGAATCCTCGACGGACACGTCGTGCTCGACCGAGCGCTGGCCATCCGCGGACACTTCCCGGCCGTCGACGTGCTCGGCTCGGTATCGCGTGTGGTGTCGAAGATCACCACCGCCGAGCAGAGACAGAACGCCGTGACCCTGCGGAGCGTGCTGGCCGCTCGTCGCAGCGCGAACGACCTGATCGACATCGGCGCCTATCGGCCGGGGGCGAATCCGCTGGTGGATGCCGCACTCACGCATGAAGCCGCCATCTCGCGTTTCCTCATGCAGCGGATGGACGATCTCACGGCATCCGACGACTCTTGGCGGCAGCTCGCCGCCCTCACCACCGATTTCGGAGGACTCACCCCATGACCTTCCCCCTGGCCGGTCTTCTCCGGGTGCGAGGCGCCCAGGAGCGTGTCGCCGCCGAGCGGCTCTCCCGCGCGAGCGCCGAGCGTGCGCATGCCGAAGCCGCCGAGCAGAGCGCGATCTCGAGCCTCGCCGACATCAGCGCGCAGATCGACGACCCCCGCGCGCTGATGGCCATGGCGGCTGCCCGGTCCGCGGGTCGCAGCACTCTCAGCGACCTGCAGGCACTCGTCGACATGCGGCGAGGCGCCGAGTCGGAGGCGAAGTCCGCCCATGTCGATGCCCGCCGCGAGCTCAAGGGTCTCGAGCGCCTCGAGAGCACTCACCGGGTCGAATCCGCCAAGGCGGAGCTCGCCGCGGAGCAGACGGCTCTCGACGAGATCGCCGTGGTGCGCACCTCACGCCGAGAGGGGAGCGCCGCATGAGCGGCCTCGCGTCCGTGATCGCGCGCGTCGACGCGATCGAGAGCCAGATCGTCTCACTCGATCCGGCGGCTCGGGCAGCGGCTGCGACAGCGACCGAGTCGACCGCTGAGGCGGGCGCGACGAGTGCGGCCAGCGCGGCGACGTTCTCGGGCGTGCTCGAGGCGGCGAAGGCGGCCGCCTCCACCGAGACGACGACCCTCACGTCAGCGGCGGGTGCGGCGACGGATGCCACGTCGAGCGCGAACAACGCCGAGCTCGTCTCGGCTCTGCAGACGCTGTTCTCGGCGAACACATCGGGCTCGGCAGGATCTGCTGCGTCGATGCAGAAGCTCATCGAGATGCTCGGATGACCGCGGTGAGCCTGTTCGCGGTCTCGCTCGCCACCCCGACCGACGGTGAGGGCGCTGGGCGCGCGGCCGGCGACTCGGGATCACGGTTCGGAGACGCGCTGACCGCCGCGGGCCAGATGCTCGTCGGTGCTGACGGCGAGTCCGCGATGTCTCCCGGTACGGAGGGGGAGAGCGACGCGGTTGCCGGTGACGGACGGCCGGGCGCCTCATCCGACACCTCGCTCGAGGGGGATGCCGCCTCCACCGCCCTGCTCGAGCTCGCGGCCCCGCTGCGTCCCGTCGCACCGGACGCACAGGCGGTGGTGGACTCGGATGAGCACGAGGGCGGCTCCGAGCAGTCGCTGCTCGCAGCGGTCGCAGGCGTCGAGACGTCTACGGAACCGGCGCCGGCGCCGTCGGTCGTCGAGGTGCAGCTGGAGGGCGAGCCCGTGCCGGCGAACGCGGGCGCGACACCACCCGTAGCCGCAGCCGCAGCCGCAGCCGCCCCAGCCGCCGGAGCCGCAGCCGCACCGGTCGACGGTGGGGCCGGCGACGCAGCATCCTCTGCTCCGGCACTCGCATCCTCCACGTCAGCGCCCGACGCACCCGGGGCGCAGCCCTCGCCCGGAGTGCAGTCCCCGGGCGCATCCGCGGGACGGACTGCTCCGGCTCCCACTCCTGACCTCGCGGTGGCGTCGTCCGGGTTCACCGGAGCCGGGAATGCGTCAGGGGCGAACGCGCCGTTGAGCGAGACATCCGCGCGGATGGATTCCGGTGAACGTGCACCGTCGAGCCAGCCCGCTCCGAGCATCGCACCCCTCGCTCCACCCCAGACCTCCGTGACGGCTGCGACCCCCGTGTCGACCCCGGAGACCGCGTCCGCGAACCGCGCCGTCGCCGCCCAGGTGTCGCCGGTGGTCGTGAGCGTCGCCCAGCGACCGATGGGAACCCACCACCTCACCATGACGGTGAACCCCGACAGCCTCGGACCGGTCACCGTGCGTGCGCACATCAGCGCGAGCGGTGAGGTGCAGGTCGAGCTCAGCGGTGCCACGGATGCGGGGCGCGATGCCCTGCGCGGCATCCTCGTCGATCTGCGCCGGGACCTGGCCGCAGCGATGCCGCACGCCACGCTGAGCCTCACCCAGACCTCCGCAGCGGACGCGAACGGCGACCGCAGCGGCCAGGGCGCGGGCGACACCGCCGGAGACCGGGGCAGCGCCGACCGCGACGCGAGTCGCGGACGTTCGGAACAGCGCCCCGGTGCCGAGCGAGCGCCTGACCTTCCCCGCATCATCCAGACCACACCCCACGCCGGCGTCGGCGCGGGTCTCGACATCTTCGCCTGAGAGGACGACCGCATGACCGTCGACGCAGTGAGCGCTCCGAGCTCGATCTACACAGGAGGCACGACCGACCCCGCCGCGCGCAAGCAGGTGCTGGACGGCGAGGTGTTCCTGAAGCTCCTGGTGACCCAGCTGACCCACCAGGATCCGTCGAGTCCGATGGACACCAACGAGATGATCTCGCAGACGACCCAGCTCGCCATGATGGAGCAGCTCACCGCCCTCGCGGACAACGGCGCCGAGGCCTTCGCCCTGAACATGCGTCAGGCCGCGAGCGCGCTCATCGGCCAGGAGGCGAGCTACAAGGATGCCGACGGCAAGACGCTCTCGGGCGTCGTCACCAAGGTGTCGTTCGACGGGCCCATTCCGCAGGTGACGATCGGCGACAAGACCGTCGCCCTCGATGCCATCACCGGCGTCACCTCCAAGACCACCCCTGCCGTGCCGAACCCGGCCGCAGCCTGACCTCCGTCTCACACAGGAAGAGAGAATCACATGCTTCGCTCGCTCTACTCCGGCATCTCCGGACTCCGCTCGCACCAGACCATGCTCGACGTGACCGGCAACAACATCGCCAACGTCAACACGGCGGGCTTCAAGGGCTCGTCCGTGCTGTTCCAGGACTCGCTGTCTCAGCTCATCGGCAACCCGGGCATCCCCGACGACGAGGTCGGCGGCCGCAACCCCGCGCAGGTCGGCCTCGGTGTGCAGGTCGCCGGAGTGCGCACGAACTTCGCGCAGGGTTCGGCCCAGGCCACAGGGCGCGGGGGAGACCTGATGATCTCGGGCGACGGGTTCTTCGCCGTCCGCTCGGGCGGAGAGACGCTGTACACCCGTGCGGGCGGCTTCTCGTTCGACCCGACGGGCAAGATGGTCACCGCCGACGGCGCCGTCGTCCAGGGGTGGTCGGCGCAGAACGGCGTCGTCAACACCGGTCAGGCGACGGGGAACATCGTGCTTCCGCTCGACGCGGTCTCACCGGCGAAGGCGACGACCGGCGCCACCGTGACCGGCAACGTCCCCTCGACCGCGGCAGACGGTGACGAGCTCGTCCGCGACGTGACCGTCTATGACGCGCAGGGCACTCCGTCGACGCTGAGCCTGACGTTCACGAAGACCGCGACCGGTTGGGATGTCACGGAGCCCGTCAGCGGAGCGACCGGCTCGCTGACGTTCACCGACGGCAAGCAGGCGGGAGCCGGTCTCACGTTGACGGCGGGCACCGTGAGCGTCGACCTCGGCGCGGTCACCGGCTACGCGAACATGTCGACCGTCGCCGTCTCGGAGCAGAACGGCTCGGCGGCCGGTTCGCTGAAGTCGTACAGCATCACAGGTGACGGATCGATCGTCGGCACGTTCAGCAACGGCGCCACCCAGACGCTCGGAAAGATCGCGATGGCGACCTTCGCGAACCCCGAGGGGCTCGAGAAGGCCGGAGGCACGGCATACCGGGTCTCGGTGAACTCGGGAGCCGCGCGCATGGGGGAGCCGGGGCAGGCGGGCTTCGGCAACCTGGTATCCGGCGCGCTGGAGATGAGCAACGTCGATCTCTCGCAGGAGTTCACCAACCTCATCGTCGCGCAGCGCGGGTTCCAGGCCAACGCGCGCATCATCACCACGAGCGATGAGGTCCTGCAGGAGCTCACCCAGCTGAAGCGCTGATCAGACGCTCGAGTTCGAGCGCCTCCGCCCGTCGGACGCGGCCCGCCCTGGTTACCGGGGGCGGGCCGCGTCGCGATAGTCGGGGCAGACTTCCCCTCTCGTCCGAAGCCCGGAGACCCCGCGATGATCATCGTCACCCGCCTCGACCGCACCCGGTTCGCGGTGAACCCCGACCTGATCGAGCGCATCCACTCGTCGCCGGACACGACTCTGCACATGGTCGACGGCAAGGTCTACGTCATCGAGGAGACGCTCGACGCCGTGATCGACCTGATCGTCGCCTACCGGGCACGCGTCCTCGGTGCGGCCCACGCGCTGACCCCGCAGACGGGGGCGTGACGGTGGATCCCGCGTTCATCATCGGCGTCATCCTGGCGTTCGGCGCTCTCGTCGCGATGATCACGATGGAGGGCGCGAGCTTCGAGGCGCTGCTCATCCCCGCCCCGATGATCCTGGTGCTCGGTTCGACCATCGGCGTGGGTATCGCGAGCCACACGCTGCGCGACACCATCCTCGCGGTGCAGAGCCTCGGGCGCATGGTGCGCGGGCCGAAGATGACTCCGGAGGCGGTGATCCCGTTCCTGGTCGGCTACGCCGAGAAGGCGCGTGGCGAGGGCCTTCTCGCGCTCGAGCAGGAGCTCGACGGCGCACCGGACGCGTTCACCCGGCAGGCGCTTCAGGCGCTCGCAGACGGCACGGACGCCGAGGACCTGCAGATGGTGATGGACGACGAGATCGCGGCCACCTCGTCTCGCAACCGCGTCGCCTCGAAGTTCTTCGGCTCTCTGGGCGGCTACGCGCCGACGATCGGCATCGTCGGCACGGTCGTCTCCCTCACCCACGTGCTCGAGAAGCTCGACGAGCCCGACCACCTCGGCCCCATGATCGCCGCCGCGTTCGTGGCCACGCTGTGGGGTCTGCTGTCGGCCAACTTCATCTGGAACCCGATCGCCGGTCGACTCAATCGCATCGGTGCGGTCGAGCTCGAGCGGATGACACTGGTGTCCGAGGGCATGCTCGCGATCCAGGCGGGGAGCGCACCGCACCTGCTGCAGGAGCGTCTCGAGGCGCTGTCGAGCGTCAAGCCGAAGGCCAAGAAGCAGAAGCGGGAGCAGGAGTCTTCCGTGGAGGACATCCTGTGAGCCCGGCCCGCCGCGCGCGCGGCCGCGGGCATGAGGACGACTCGCACGACGAGCCGGACGAGCGCTGGGCCGTGTCGTACGCCGACATGGTGACGGTCCTGATGTGCCTGTTCATCGTGCTGTTCGCCGTGTCGAACGTCGACAAGACGAAGTTCGAGCTGCTCGCCAACAGTCTCGCGACGGGATTCGGCCAGGAGAGCACCGAGGGCGGGGCCGACAGTGCTGAGGGACTGATCGTCCCGCCCGAGCTGCAGGATGATGACGGAGTGGTCGATCTCGCCGCCCGCGCAGCGGCCGAGTACGAGTCGCTGGAGGAGCTGCGTGATCGCATGAGCGCGGCCCTGGCCGCCCAGGGGCTCCAGGACACCGTCTCGTTCGTCATCGACGACCGCGGGCTGCAGGTCGGGCTTGTCGGCGCCGAGACGTTCTTCGCCGACAACAGCACCGAGCTCTCGGCGAAGGCGGATGCCGTGCTCAACGCGATCGGCGACGTGCTCGTCACTGTCGACAACCAGGTCAGCGTGGAAGGGCACGCCGACCACCGCGTGTCGGCCGCACCGTTCGCCACCAACTGGGAGCTCTCCGGAGGGCGTGCCACACAGGTGGCGAGATTCCTCGTCGAGCACGAGGGCGTCGGCGGGCCGCGGGTGAAGGCGACCGCGTTCTCGGACACACGACCGATCGTGCAGGGAGACAGCCCGCAGGCCCTGGCCAGCAACAGACGCGTCGACATCGTCGTCGAGTCCACAGAAGAAGAGCAGGTGCGAGCGCTGATCCCGGCCCTCGCAGCCGCCGCAGCGGCGAGCTGAGCACACGTGAACACCACCGTCGAGGAGACCCCCATGACCGCAGCCGCCGTGCTCGAGGACCCGGCCGCGCGCTACCCCGCCTACGACTTCGGCCGCCCCGCCCAGCTCGGACGCGAGAGCACGCGGCATCTGGAGGCGGCATTCGAGTCGTTCGCGCGCCTGTGGTCGTCGCAGCTGACGGCGAAGATCCGCGTGCGCGCCCACCTGACGCTCGAGTCCGTCGATCTGGTGTCGTACGAGGAGTACGCCGACACTCTGCCCGGCACGACCGCCATGGTGGCGGGCGCCTTCGCGGATCGCGAAGAGCCCTGTGTGGTGCAGTTCGGTCTCGACAGTGCGCTCCTGTGGGTCGTGCAGATGATGGGTGGTCGCAGCACCTCGCTGCCCGAAGCACGGACGTTCACGCCGATCGAGCTCGCGCTCGTGCGCAACCTGATGGAAGGCACGTTCGAGCACCTCCACGCGAGCCTCGACGCGCTGCTCCCCGGGGCGCCGCGGTTCAGCGCCGTGCACTACAACCCGCAGTACATGCAGGTGATCGCAGCGACTGCGGCGGTCATCGTCGCGCGGTACACGATGCGGCTCGGAGACGCCGAGACGACGGCGACTGTCATGCTCCCGGCGTCCGCTGTCGTCGACAGGCTCGCCGCGACGGGCTCGGATGCGGGGTCCGCACACACGGCAGAGCAGACGCTGGAGCAGCTGCGCAGCACGCCGATGGAGATCACACTGCGCCTGGCACCCATCACGATCGGCACGGGTGAGGTGCTCGACCTCGCCCCCGGCGATCTGCTGCGGCTGCCGCACCCCGAGACCAGACCGTACGAACTCGTGGCAGGGGATACACCCATCGCCCTCGCCACCCCCGGGAGCAGAGGCTCGCGCCTCACCTGCAAGATCACGACCACCCCTGAGGAGACCCACTGATGAGCACCTTCCACGAGACCGCCATCGCCGCGGCTATCGCCGGCAAGCTGCCGTTCGGCTACCCCGTCATCCCCGCACCCTCGACCGATCCCGGCGCCTCCGGCGAGGCGGTCGCTGTCACCTTCGCAGGCAGCCCCGGGGCCCGCCTCGCGATCCAGGTCGTCGATCCGTCGCAGCTCGAGGACGGCTCGAAGAACGCACCCCTGGCCGATCGACTGCATCCGATCTTCGAGGCGGCAGTCGCCGTGCTCGGCAGCGGTGCCCTCGGCGACGGTGAGCTGGTCGCCGCCGCAGAGGTCTTCACCGACGCGGGCACCCAGGTGTTCGACATGATCGACGCCGCGGGCAGCGTCGTCGCACGGGCCGCGGTGAGAATCGACGGAGCACGGGCCGCCGCCGCGTCCTCCGGACCGCAGCGTCTGAGCCGCATCGCCGGCGTCGAGATGGAGCTCGTGGTCGAGATCGGTCGCACACGGATGCCGGTGCGCGACGTGCTGTCCCTCGAACCCGGCCGTGTCGTCGAGCTCGACCGTGCGGCGGGATCACCTGCCGACATCAAGCTCAACGGCCGTCTGATCGGGCACGGCACCGTCGTGGTCGCGGAGGGCGACTTCGCCATCCGCGTCGAGCGCATCCTCGACGGCGCAGAGGCCGTCTGACCCATGGACGACATCCTCGTCGCGCTGCGTGCGATCGTCGCCCTGGGGGCGGTGCTCGGGCTGCTGCTGTTCCTCAGTCGTCGACTGCAGAAGTCGCAGGCGAAGGGCGTGAGCCCGCTCGCGGGGCTGATGCCGAAGAAGCTTGCACGACTCACCGAGCTCAGGCCGTCTCGCCCGGCGGCGGGCCCGAAGCCGCGGCCCGAGAAGATCACGGTCGTCGCGCGGTCGGGCATCGGCGGGAAGGCGCAGCTCGTGGTCGCCGAGTTCGGGGGCATCCGCTACGTCCTCGGTGTGACCGAGCACGGGATCAACGTCGTCGACACGCAGGAGGCGCCTCCCGTCGAGGAGGAATCGACGACGGAGCAGTCACCTGTCGTCGACGACATGTCGAACGACATCGTCGACAGGGCACTGAAGTCCGTCGCCTGACGCCGACCGGCCCTGCGCGACCGCCCTACGGTTACGCGCACGCCGTCGTGTCGCGATAGTCGTCTGCGAGCACGGATCGCTCGACCCCCTGGCTACGGATCGGCCACGTCACCCATCTTCGGAGTGCCGCCGTGCCCGTATCCGCCGCCGCTGCCACCGCGCCGCTCGCGCGTGCACCGCACCTGCCGCGACGCGCGTGGATTCTGATCGCGGCAGCCCTCGGTGTCGCGGCCGTCCTGGTGGTTCTCGACGCGACGGGCGCGCACGCGGCATCCGCTCTGGTCCCCATGGAGACCGGTGACGGTGAGGGCGTGACGATCAACGGCATCAACGGCACGCCGTCCGACAGCATCATCACGCTGCTCGGGATCACGGTTCTCAGCGTCGCCCCCGCGCTGCTGCTGATGATGTCGAGCTTCACCAAGATCTTCGTGGTGCTGGCTCTCACCCGCAACGCGCTCTCGCTGCCCTCGATCCCCCCGAACCAGGTGCTGGCGGGTCTCAGCCTGTTCCTGACCCTGTTCATCATGTGGCCGGTGCTGACCGACATCAACGCCGTCGCCGTCAGCCCGTTCACGGAAGGGCAGATCGATTTCGGCCGCGCGTTCGAGCTCGCCCAGGAACCGCTGCGCGAGTGGATGCTCTCCTACACGCGTGAAGAGGACATTGCCCTGATGTACCGGGCCGCGCAGATGGACAACCCGACCGACCCCGCCAGCATCCCGCTGCAGACCCTCGTGCCGGCCTTCATGATCAGCGAGCTGCGGGCCGCCTTCCTGATCGGGTTCATCATCTTCGTCCCGTTCCTCGTCATCGACCTGGTCGTCGCCAGTGCGCTGATGTCGATGGGAATGATGATGCTCCCGCCGGTGATGATCTCGCTGCCGTTCAAGATCCTGCTGTTCCTGCTCATCGACGGCTGGGGCATGGTCATCACCGCGCTCGTGCAGTCGTACAACGGGGGTGGCTGATGAACCCGGAAGCAGTCATCGACATCGGACAGGCGGCGCTCATCGTCGGCGCGAAGCTCTGTGCCCCGCTTCTGATCACGGCGCTCGTGGTCGGCTTCGCGATCTCGCTGCTGCAGTCGATCACCCAGGTGCAGGAGATGACCATCTCGTTCGTGCCCAAGCTCGTCGCCGTGGGCATCGCGCTGTTGATCAGCGGGCACTGGATGATCGCCGAGATGATCGCCTTCTCGAACGAGATGTTCGCGCGGATACCGTCGCTGCTGAACGGCGGCTGATGAACATCCCCATCGACTTCACCTGGCTCGAGGCCACGTCGCTCGCGTGCGTGCGCATCACGGCCTTCCTGGTGCTCGCGCCACCGTTCAGCCACGGCACGATCCCGATGAGAGTCAGGGCGATGCTGGGCGTCGGGCTCGCCCTCGCCGTGTCGCCGGTGGTGACCGCGGGCTACGAACGTCTCGACACCGGGGGATTCATGCTCGCTCTGGCGGGCCAGGCCCTCACGGGGGCACTGCTCGGATTCCTGGTGATGGTGCTCTTCAGCGCCATCCAGGGCGCCGGCCATCTGGTCGACACTTTCGGCGGGTTCCAGATGGCGCAGGCGTTCGACCCGGGCATGGCGATCAACGGCGCCCAGTTCACGCGGCTCTTCCAGATGACCGCGATCATGCTGCTCTTCGCCTCCGACGGGTACCAGCTCGTGCTCGGCGGTCTGTTCCGCTCGTTCGATGCCGTGCCGGTGACCGGGATGATCGACCTGGGCAAGCCGGCGGAGGCGCTGGTGGGAGCCGCCGGGCAGATGATGCTCAGCGCCGTGCAGATCGCGGGTCCCCTGCTGATCGTGCTCTTCCTCGCCGACGTCGGGCTCGGTCTCGTCAGCCGGGTCGCACCCGCACTGAATGCGTTCGCGATGGGCTTCCCGGTCAAGATCGGTCTGACGCTGCTGCTCGTGGGCTTCGTCTACGCCGCGCTTCCCAGTGTCGTCGCGGTCATCGCCGAAGACGCGGCGAAGCTCCTGCTGGGGGTGACCAGATGAGCGAGACCGACAGCGGCGAGCGCACCGAGAAGGCGACCGACCGTCGCCTCAAGGAGGCACGCAGGAAGGGCCAGATCGGCCGAAGCCAGGACTTCACCGCGTGGGTGTGCATCGCCGCCGCCGCGGTGATGATGGTGCCGACGATCTCGTCGGGCACGCAGGTGCTCACGGAGCTGTTCCTGGCCGTGACACCGGTGGCGAAGAACCCCACAGACGGGGCCGCACTGGATGTGCTGGGTTCTGCGATCTCCTCGCTCGGCGGCATCCTGCTGCCGATGCTGGCGGTCGTGCTGCTCGCGACCACGGCGACGGCTGTCGCCCAGGGCGGCATCCACCTGCGCGGCGTGACGATGCGCACCGAGCAGTTCAACATCGTGTCGGGTCTCAAGCGCGTGTTCGGCCAGCAGGCTCTGTGGGAGGGCGCGAAGGCGCTCCTCAAGACGGCGGCCATCGGCGTCGCACTGTGGATCGTCGTATCGGGTCTCGTGCCCGTGCTGATGGCGAGCGGCAGCCACAACATCACGTGGCTTCTCGAGCAGGCCGCCGGGGGAGCGGTGTCGCTGCTGCAGGTCGCCGTGGCCGTGGGCATCCTGTTGGCGGCGATCGATGTCGCCGTGGTCATGCGACGCAATCGCAAGCACACGCACATGACCAAGAACGAGGCGAAGGACGAGCACAAGAAGAGCGAGGGCGATCCGCTCGTGCGCTCCCAGCGCCGTTCGCGGCAGCTCGCGATGAGCCGCAACCGGATGATCGCCGCGGTCGGCGACAGCGACGTCGTGTTGGTGAACCCCACGCACGTGGCTGTGGCGCTGCGGTACGAGCCGGGCAAGTCCGCCCCGCGGGTCGTGGCGAAGGGCGCGGGCATCGTCGCGCAGAAGATCCGCGAGAAGGCCGAGGAGGCCGGTGTCCCGATGGTCCGCGACATCCCGCTGGCGCGCGCCCTGCACTCGGCATGCGACATCGGCCGCGAGATCCCCGAGGAGCTGTACACCGCGGTGGCGCAGGTACTGGCCTTCATCGAGCACCTCAAGCGTCGCGGATCGGCGCGAGGCACCCACACGATGCCCTTCGACAGCACCAGGGATCGCGGCCTCTGAGCCGCCGGATCCGCATCTGGACGAGTAGAGAGAACGAGAAGACGCATGATCGGTCAGATCCTGTCCAAGGGCGCGGTGCCCGTGGGCGTCGTGGGC
Organism: Microbacterium sp. Leaf159; assembly: GCF_001423615.1. Classification (GTDB taxonomy): domain Bacteria; phylum Actinomycetota; class Actinomycetes; order Actinomycetales; family Microbacteriaceae; genus Microbacterium. The sequence continues at coordinate 323,387 of NZ_LMOU01000001.1, forward strand.
ATCATCCTCCTGCTCATCATCCCGATCCCGACGGGACTGCTCGACGTCCTCATCGTGCTGAACATCTCGTTCGCATTGCTGATCCTCCTCACCGCGATGTTCGTGAAGAAGCCGCTCGACTTCTCGGTGTTCCCGAGCCTGCTGCTGGTCGCCACCCTGTTCCGACTCGGCCTCAACGTCGCCTCCACCCGTCTCGTGCTCAGCGAGGCGCACGCCGGGCAGGTGATCCAGGCGTTCGGGCAGATCACGATCAGCGGATCGCTCGTGATCGGCGCGGTGATCTTCCTGATCCTCACCGTCATCCAGTTCGTGGTGGTGACGAAGGGTGCCGAGCGCGTCGCCGAGGTCGGCGCGCGCTTCACCCTCGACGCCATGCCCGGCAAGCAGATGGCCATCGACGCCGACCTCAATGCCGGGCTCATCACCGATACCGAGGCGCGCCGGCGTCGAGCCGAGGTGGCCGCAGAGGCCGACTTCTACGGCGCGATGGACGGTGCGTCGAAGTTCGTGAAGGGCGATGCGATCGCGGGCATCGTGATCGTCGTCATCAACTTCGTCGGCGGCATCATCATCGGCATGGTCCAGCACGGCATGGAGATGGGGGACGCGCTCGAGACCTACAGCATCCTCACCATCGGCGACGGCCTGGTCACGCAGATCCCGGCGCTGCTGATGGCCGTGTCCACCGGCATGATCGTGACTCGCGAGAACGCGGAGAGCGAGATGGGGCAGGCAGCGGGCCGGCAGCTCATGCAGTCCCGCAACGCGCTGGTCATCACGGGGCTCGCGGCCATCGCGATGGGGTTCATCCCGGGGATGCCGCTGGTGGTGTTCCTGGCGATCGGCTGCGTACTCCTGTTCGCCGCATCCCGGGTCAAGGCGAACGAGGATCGCGACGCCGCGCTCGAGGCCGACGCGCTGCAGCAGGAGGCCGTCGAGGCGGGCGTCGAGGGGCCCGAAGAGCTGATGGACCGGATGCGCGTGCACGCCCTCGAGATCTCGCTCTCGCCCGACATCGTCGATCTGGCCTCCGGGGGAGCGGGCGACCTGCTCACCCGTGTGAAGTCGCTGCGGCGAAAGCTCGCCCTCGACATCGGCATCCTGATGCCGCCGGTGCGGACGAGGGACAACATCGACCTGCCTGCTCAGACCTACTCGATCCTGATCGCCGGGGTCGAAGCGGGGCGCGGATCCGTGCCGCGGGGTCACGTGCTCGCGATCGGCACGGGGCTGGAGCAGCTGCCGGGGTCTGCGGTCGTCGATCCGGTCTTCGGTCTCGAGGGCAAGTGGGTGCCCGCCGAGATGTCGCACGCCGCCGACATGGCCGGCGCCACCGTGATCGACCGCGCGAGCGTGATCATCACCCACCTCTCCGACATCGTGCAGAGCCAGGCCGACCGACTGCTCTCGCTCGAGGACGTGCGTCAGCTGACCGAGCATCTCAAGCAGTCGAGCCCTGCGACCGTCGAGGAGCTGACGCCGGCCGTGCTGTCGCTCGCCGGCATCCAGCGGGTCCTCGCAGGCCTTCTGGCCGAGAGGGTGCCGATCAACGACCTCGCCCGCATCTATGAGGCTCTCGCTCTGCGCGGAAAGACGTCGACCGAGACGGCGGGCCTCATCGATGCGGCGCGAGCAGCTCTGGGCCCCGCGATCGCCGCACGATTCGCCGAGGACGGACGCATCCGCGTGGTGATGTTCGAGCCGATGCTCGAGCAGCAGATGCTCGAGGGGATGCGCGTGATCGACGGGAACCCGCAGATCGTGCTGACGCCGGAGGCGACGATGCACGTGCTCGAGAACGTCCGCCGGACGGTCGCCGAGCTCGAGCAGGTCGGGCCGGAGCCGGTGCTCGTGTGCGCGCCGTCGCTGCGCCAGGCCGTGCGCCGGATGGTCTCGTCACAGGTGAGTGGCCTCCCGGTGCTCTCATACGACGAGGCTGCAGCCGGAGGACTCGCGACCGACGTGGTCGGGGTGGTCCGGATGACGCAGTCCGCTCTCCCCAGTGCCGCGGTGTAGCTCCAGAATCTGCTCATTTACGAGACGAGTGCGATACGTTTGTGAGCAGAGGGCGCATCGGCGCTCACGCCATGGAAGGCAGACGACGCATGCTGGTACTCACGAGACGCGCCAATGAGAGCATCGTGATCGGTGATGACATCACCGTGACGATCCTGGCGGTGACGCCGAGCGGAGTCCGCGTCGGCATCGACGCCCCGCGCGACAAGCGCATCAATCGCGCCGAGATCGTCATCGCGGTGAGCGACGCGAACCAGGAAGCCGTCCAGGCGTCGTCGGACGAGTCGGCCGAGTCGCAGCTGTTGGGCGTGCTCGGACGCGCCGGCGTCACGTCCTGACCCGTCCTCTCGCCGTTCTCCTCGCGCGGAGTTACTGTCCAGGGGGTTGTCGCGATAGTCGTGGATGTGACGGGCGATCCCGTCACGGAAACCGTGACATGACGAGGTGACGAATCGTGGCCGCTCACGACCTGAGCATGCAACTGATGCGAGAGCGCGATCTGCTGGAGGTGCTGCTCTTCAAGCTCGACGAACAGCAGATGCTGTTGGCGACCGGGCGCAACCGCTGGATCCACCATGCGGCGAACGAGATCGAGCGCGTGCTCGCTGCGATGCCGACGGTGGCGCTCTCGCGTGACACGCTCGTCATCTCGGTGGCGGACGAATGGGGAGTGCCCGAGGCGACGACGCTTCGCGAGCTGATCGACGCCGCGCCGACCGATGCCTGGCGCGAGGTCCTCTCCGGCCATCTGGATGCCATGACCGCCCTCGCCGACGAGATCGGCGACATGAAGAAGGTCAACGAGCAGCGCCTGCGCACGGCCATCCGGGTCACGCAGGAGACCATCGCCGGCCTCGGCGTGCCCACCGGCGAGTACGACCCCCAGGGCGGCGTCGTCCGCGACGGTGACGCCCGACTCCTCGACACGAGGGTGTGAGACGCGATGTCTTCGTTCGCAGGGCTCCGTCTCGCCGAATCCGCTCTCTCCGCCGCTCGCGCGGGGATGACCGTCACCGGGCAGAACATCGCCAACCAGACCACCCCCGGCTACACCCGTCAGCGGGTCGACCAGGTTCCGATCTCGGCTCCCGGTCAGACCGGACTGTGGCCGTCCGGGCTCGGCATCGGCGGCGGTGTCAGCGTCACCGGCATCGCCAGGCTCGGCGACGACATCCTCGACGCCCGAGTGCGCGACGCGCTGTCGACCTCCGGCTTCTGGGCAGCCAGGGCGACGGCTGCCGGCCAGGCGGAGGCCGTGATGGCCGAACCGACGAAAGACGGTCTCGCCGCGAACCTGAACCGGTTCTGGGCCGGTTGGTCCGACCTCACCAACACCCCGGATTCGGCGGCGGCGCAGGTCGTGCTCACCAACGCGAACGTGCTGATCGGGCAGATCGCGGCCGGGTACCAGTCGATCGCGGGGCAGTGGGCCGACCTCCGTGGTCAGGTCGACAGTCAGATCGCCGACGTCAACGCCATGGCGGGGCAGGTGGCCACCCTCAACGGGCAGATCCGAGACGCGCTGCAGTCCGGCCGCAACGCCAACGAGCTGATCGATCAGCGCAACGTCCTCGCCCAGCAGCTGTCGACCACGGTCGGAGCCAAGGGCAACGTCGAAGCCGACGGGACGCTCACCCTCCGCATCGACGGGAACGCGCTCGTCAGCGCGGACAGCAGCCGCGCGCTCGTCGCGAGCGGGCCGCGGGACATCGCGGACGCCGGACGCATCAGCGTCGCGTGGGCGGATCGCCCCGGTCTGCCGGTGACGATCACCGGAGGGCTGGTCGGCGGCACCATCAGCGCGCTGGCTCCTGCGGCGGACGGCGGCACGCTTGCGGGCGTCGCCGCGGCGTACAACGAGACAGCCACCGCACTCGCGACAGCCGTGAACGACGTCCACCGTACGGGTGTCACCCCGTCGGGCGCCGCAGGCGGGGACTTCTTCTCGATGAGCGGCACCGGGCCCGCAGCCCTCGGGCTGGGCGTGGTTCCCACAGGCCTCGACGACCTCGCTCTCGCCGCACCCGGCGCGGGCGCCAAGGACACCACGATCGCCGACCGCATCAGTGCTCTGGGCGCATCCGCGACCGGACCGAGCAAGACGTGGTCGAGCTTCGTCACGGGCTTCGCGGTCGCGGTCGCGGGTGATGTACAGCGCGCCGATATCGCCGACATGGGTGCCGTGGCCGCGGTCACCGCCCAGCAGTCGAACGCCTCGGTCGACGGCGACGAGGAGACGATCAACCTCCTGACCTACCAGACCGCCTACCAGGCTGCGGCTCGCGTGCTCACGGCCGTGGACGAGGCGCTGGACCTTCTGATCAACCGCACCGGCCTCGTCGGCCGCTGACTCTGGGGAGAGCCATCATGATCGGTCGCATCACGAGCAACACCATGACGCAGCAGTCGCTGCGGACGCTGCAGACGAACCTCGCGGATCGCGAGCGGCTGCAGAACCAGGCCGCCTCGCAGCGCGCCTTCCGCTCGCCGAGCGAGGATCCGGCCGCGGCCGCGACGGCGCTGGGCGTGCACGGCGACCAGTCGCGAGTCGCGCAGTTCGCACGCAACCTCAGCGACGGGATGGCGTGGGTGACCACGGTCGACACCGCTCTCGGAGCGAGCGCCGACCTGCTCAACCGTGCCAGGGACCTCACCGCGCAGGGCGCGAACTCGGGTGCGCTCAGCCCCACGGCCCGCGAGTCCATCGCGCAGGAGCTGGAGTCGATCAGCGCCGAGCTGCTGGCGAAGGCGAACACCACCGTCCTCGGGCGCAGCGTCTTCGCCGGCACCAGCGATTCGGGCGCGGCGTTCGATCCGGGGACCTTCACCTTCAATGGCAGTCCGGGAGCCGGAGTGCAGCGGCGCATCAGCGACAACGAGACGGTCCGCGTCGACTTCGACGGCTCGCAGGCGTTCGGCGACGGGGCGAACAGCGCGTTCGCTCTGCTCAACGACATCGCTGCCGAGCTGCGCGGCGGTGGGGAGGTCGGTGCCCGCCTCGCCGACATCGACGGGCGTCTGAAGGACGTCATCGCGGCCAGGGGCGCGACCGGCGCGCGCCAGGTGCAGCTCGAGAGAGCTTCGTCCCAGAACCTCTCGACATCGATCGATCTCGAAGCGAGGCGTGCCGAGGTCGAGAACGTGGACAGCCTCGAGGTGCTCGTGCGGCTGCAGTCGGCCGAGCTCGTCTTCCAATCCGCTCTGCAGGTGACCGCGAAATCTCTGCAGACCAACCTCCTGGAGTTCATCCGATGACCGCCACGACCGTCGAGGCGACGGGTTTCGCCGTCGAGTTCACCACGCCGATGCACGGCCTGAGCCCGTACAGGGCGTTCACGCTCGAGCAGATCGCCGGCGCGGAAGGGCTGTACGCGCTGCGTGCTGCGGATGCAGACGTGCGGCTGTTCCTCCTGGATCCGCTCTCGGGCGACTACGGGTACGCCCCGGCCCTGCCCGCCGATGTGCTGTCCGAGCTCGGCGCAGCCGCCGACTCGGAGATCCGCGTCTTCGTGGTGGCGAATCCCGCCGACGACGGCGTCTACATCAATCTCCGAGCCCCCGTTCTGGTGCACGGCGTGACGGGGCGGGCCGCGCAGGTCATCCTGGATGACCAGGCGTACCCGATCCGCGCGCTCCTCGGCGACTGAGACCGCGCGCGAACACCCAGTGATCGGCGTGCCGCGACGAGCCGCCGACCAGAACGCACAGGAGAGATGACGTGGTCGATCTGCGATCGAAGATCCATGGCGCCGGGGCGACCCAGGCGGTGAACCTCGTAGTGATGGCCTTTCATGACCGCTTCGCGTCCGACGCCGAGGGTGCGGTCACCGCTCACTACCTCGATGCTCGGGTGCACCCGGGTGATCGCAGGGCGCCGGGGCAGACGAGTCTCGCGCTCGTGTCGAAGAAGGGGACGAGGTCGACGACGGGCTTCGCGAACTCGGCACGGTACACACCGCTGCAGCTGGCGTCCATCGAGCAGGCGGCGGCCGACAACGTCACCGATCTGACCGATGCGTCGGGGAAGGTCATCGGCAGAGCTTTCGGCGTCAGGGCGGACCTGCTCATCAACAGCGGAGATGTCGTCGTGAACACCAAGACTCTGGCGCCCACCGAGCTTTCGGTCGGCGAGGACGCTGACGGTCGCGACATCCGTGCGCAGATCACCGACTCGGTGGCTGCGGCGCGGAGGGCGCGCGATGCGGCGCGCGCCCTCGTCAGTGAGCCGGCGGGCGATGCCCTCGCGCGCAGATAGCCGAGGAAGTGCGGTGATCGTCGGAAAAGCAAAGGAAACCGAGATTCACCGCATATACCAAGGAAGAGCCTTTAGGCTCTGAGAGCACAGGCTGGGGTACTGGCAGATCCCGGCGTCGTCGCAGGAGATGGGAGACCTGCGCGCGCTGCGGATGCGGCTGGTAGGGGTACAGCGCAGAGAAGCCCGGTGACGGGCGACATTCCATGGGACGGAAGACGACATGAGCACATCAAGGACGCTCGAGACGAACAGGGTGAGCAAGCGCGAGTTCGTGCAGCGATTCGCGCGACGAGGGGGCATCTCGGTCCCGGCCGCGCAGACGGCGTACAACGCGATGATCGACGAGCTGCTCGACCTGGTCGGCCGGGGGAACACGGTGACTCTCACCAACTTCGGCAAGTTCTACCCGCAGACGCACAAGGGGCATCGCGTGCAGTTCGCGAAGGACGAAGGAGACGCCGAGGTCAATGACTACACGGTGTTGAAGTTCTCCGCGACGCGCGAAGTGAACCGACGTGTGAAGGTGAACGACTAGCCATCGTTATCTGAACGTAAACGAGAATCCCCGGAGGTTTCGACCTTCGGGGATCTTTCTTGCCCGTCGCGCCCCTAGCATGTAGTTGAATGTAGTTCTGGCCGCTGGGGAGGGGCCTCGCTGTGAGTCGCTGGGGAGGGCTTGCACTTACAGTGGAAGAGACGGAACTCGATGCCGATGCGCGCACGCAACCAGCTCGTGGTCGAACACCTGCACATCGTCGGTGCGGCGACCGCATATGTGGCGTCCCGCCTCACCCAGGTCTCCCGCGATGACCTCGCCTCGGCGGGTGCGTTCGCGCTCGTCCGCGCGGCGGAGAAGTTCGATGCGACTCTCGGCGTCCCGTTCGGCGCCTTCGCACGCGGGCGCGTCAACTGGGCGCTGAAAGACGAGCTGCGGTCGATGGACTGGGCCCCGCGCGACATCCGCGTCCGGGCCAGGGAGACGACGAAGGTGCGCCAGACGCTGTCGGCGGCTCTCGGGCGCACTCCCACCGTCGCGGAGATCGCGGCTGCGATGGGGGTGGACACCGGGTCCGTGCGCGAGGGACTGGCAGATGCCGAGCGTATGCTCCTGAGCCTCGACGCCCCGGATGCGCCCGAGATCGTCTGGACCGGGTATCTCCCTGAGGAGCAGGCGATCGCGTCCGAGCGTGACGAGTTCCTCCGCCGCGCCGTCGACGCGCTCCCGGAGCGCAAGCGCGAGATCATCCGCGCGATCTACTTCGAGGACCGCAGCGTGAAGGAGCTGGCGGACGAGTTCGGCGTCTCCCACGCCGCCGTGTCGCAGCAGCGCGCCGAGGCGGTGCGGATGCTCCGCGATGCCCTCGACCGTCACTACGCGGATGCGCCTCTCGGTGAGACCGCGCCGACGTCACGCTCCTCCGCATCCGCTCTCGAGGCGTACTTCGAGCGGCTCGCGAGCGGAGGTCAGCGTTTCACGCGGGCGATCCTGTCGCACGCCGTCGGCGCCTGACCGCACGCGCCGCGCGGCTCTCGGCATCGGCCCTTCGGTCTGTGCTCAGAGACCGAAGCCGTAGCTGGCCTGCCCGACCAGGATCAGGCTGACCGTGGTGGGGTAGACCTCGGGCTCTTCGTCTTCGTCGTCGAGCAGGTCGAGCTTGTGGATCGGCACGAAGATGCTGCCGTCCGGCTCGAAGATGAGATCCTTCGGCACGAACGAGGCGAAGATCGAGCGCGTCGAGTTGCGCAGTTCGTAGGTGCGCCCGACGTCGCCGCGCTCGAAGAGATTCATCTCGACCTCGTCCGACCAGACCTTCCCGTCGGGGAACCGGGCCTCGATGCGGTAGGTGCTCGGCTCGACCGACTTGATGTTCAGGTCTTCGACGACCTCCGAGAACAGCGTGTCCGGCTGCTCGAGCTCGAAAGCGATGGCGCGGAGGTGGTCGTAATTCAGTCGCGCGCGTCGTGAGAACAGCGCCACGTTCTCGATCTCGTCCGGGTTGGCGTTCGGCGCCTGGTCGATCAGGTACTGCCTGACCTCGTCCGGCCCCGGATACTCGAAGCGCATGTGGTAGTGGAATCGTCCTGGCCGGTTGACGATGTAGGTGCTGACGTCGGCGATGTCATTCACCGTCAGGCAGTAGATGCGCTTCACGGACGAGAGCCCGTCGAACAGCGACAGGAACTGGTTCTGCCGGTTGCTTCCGTCTCCGCCGCCGCGGCGGCCGGCGGGGAAGATCTTCTCGAACTCGTCGAAGATGATCAGGCACTCGTCGAGCGTGTCGAGGAACTCGACGATGCCGTCGTTGTCCTCCGAGACGATCACGACCGGAAGACACTGCTCACGGGCCTCCTCGGCGACCATGCGCAGGAAGAGCGTCTTGCCGATGCCCTTGTCGCCCGACAGCATCACTCCCAGACTGCGGTCGGTGAGCGCATAGGAGCGGAAGATCTTGTCGACCTTCCTGTCGCGACCGCCGTAGATGCGCTCGGTACCGACGGTGAGGTCGTCGACCTTGATGAGGCTGAAGCCCTCTTTCGAGGTGAAATGCACCCGGTAGGTGCCGAGAGGGAACACCTGATGCGTGCGGACGGCGTCGTCGTAGACGCGGACGTGTCCACCCGTCTCGATGTAGGTGCTGGTCAAGGTCCTCCTCCTTCGCTCCCCGTTGTACATATCGGTCGAGATCTGCGTGCCGTAAGGCGATCGTGGAGCGATTTTCGCAGTAGCCTGAGCGGATAGCGGGCGTGGGGACGTCCGGGGTCTGGGGGCCGTCATGGGTGGGTACGCAGGTGTGGAGCAGCCGGTCGACGGTTCGATCGTCATCATGGTCGAGGCGGCGCCGCAGGGACTGATGCAGTACACACTCGATCCGGACGCCAGACGACCCGTGTGGCGCGCCGTCCTCATCGCGCACGACGACGCTGTGATCGGCGCTGCGACGTCTCCCGAGCAGACCGCCGATCTGCTCGTGCGCGGCAGTGTCGAGTGCATCCGGCGGAGCATTCCCAGCCTGGATGTCGGCGGGCTGACGATGCGCCCCGAGGTCGGACCGAACGACAACGCCCAGATCGTGGCTGCAGGTGATGCGAGGTTCCTGCGATCCGAGTGGGATGCGGTCGTCCGCGAAGCCGAGCAAGAGGTCGACGGAGCGTAGCGCGCGCCCCTCAGTCCTCGACGAGGTAGGCGTCGACCATCAGTGACCCGCGGATGGCACGCAGAGCCTCGATCACGCGTTCGACGCCGCGCGCCGTGACCGACGGCATCTGCAGATCGTGCGGCCCCAGCGGCTCGAGCTTTCCCGTGCGGATGCGGATGACCTCCCAGCCGGCGGCACGCAGGGCGCGATCCTTGCGCAGGTCGGCGTCCTGGCGCTTGCCGACATGCTCTAGCCCGTGTCGGCCGACCGTGTCGTACTCGATCGCGACCCTCAGCTCGGGCAGGAGGATGTCGGGCCAGACCTCGGTATGCCGGAAGAACGGCCGGGAGACCTTGACGGCGTTGACCCCGGTGGTGACGCGGAGCCGGAACTCGATCGCCGCGCGCAGCTTCGCCTCGGCGGTGGACGCCGGTGCCGGGGCGCACACACTCAGAAACGCCTCGCCGACGGGGAGGTCGGGGGTCTTCGTGCACAGCGTGGTGGGCGGCTTGGGGCGCCTCGGGATCGCGCGGGCTTCGCCGAGGATCACCGGCTGCGGTCGGGCGAGAGCCGAGCACTCCGGGCACCACGACGACTGACGGCGCACCCGCCCTGGACGCTCGCGCTGTTCGGTGGGCGTGGCTGCGAAGCGGTGACCCATCCGGCATTCCCAGCAGAGCAGCACGTCGGCCGCTAGCGGCACCTGCGACAGCGCGATCCCGTGGTTGAGCTCGGGGTGGTACTGGCGGATCAACTCGGGATACGCCGCCCAGGCCGCACGGTAGGTGCCCTTCTCATAGGGCACGTCGAGTCCGCGCGAGAACTGGCGTCTCGCCCACCACGACTGCACGGGTTCGGTCACGCGAGGACGCTACCCGCGGCCGCCGACATCGCGAGGAAGGACCGGACGTGACAGACTCGCGGAGACGGACGAGTCCGGGACACGGACAGAGGGAGCAGCCATGGCGCAGCGGATCGTGATCAGCGGTGCATCGGGTCTGATCGGCACAGCGCTCGCTTCATCGCTCCGCGCCGACGGTGTGGAGGTGACGACTCTCGTGCGCCGGACGCCTCGTGCGACTTCCGAGGTCGAATGGTCGCCCGGCGAGCGCGAACTCGACCCGGACGTCCTGGCGGGGGCGGACGCCGTCGTCGCTCTCGGTGGCGCGAGCGTCGGCCGACTTCCCTGGACGCGCCGATATCGCCGCGAGCTCGTCGATTCCCGCCTCACGACGACACGTACGCTCGCGACAGCCGTGCGCACGCTGCGTGACGACGCTCCGGCGTTCGTCTCGGCATCCGCCGTCGGCTATTACGGTTCGGCGCCGGGGGAGACCCTGACCGAGGAGTCGCTCGCGGGGGACACGTTCCTCGCACAGCTCTGCGTCCGGTGGGAGCAGGAGGCGCAGCGCGCGGGGGAGCAGAGCAGGGTGGCGCTGCTGCGTACCGCCCCGATCATCCACCGCCAGGGCGTGCTCAAGCCGCTGATCCAGCTGACCCGATTCGGTGTGGCCGGTCCTATCGGACCCGGCACCCAGATCTGGCCATGGATCTCGCTCGACGACGAGGTGCGCGGCATCCGGCATGTGATCGATGCTCGTCTCGAGGGCCCCGTCAACTTCACCGGTCCCACGCGGGCGTCGGCGAACGACATCGGTCGGGCGCTCGCGAAGAGGATGCGTCGCCCGTTCTGGATTCCCGCGCCCGCCTTCGCGCTCCGTCTCGCGCTGAGCCGATCCGCCGCCGACTCGCTGCTCCTGTCGGATGCGGACGTGCGGCCGACGGCGCTCGAGAGATCGGGTTTCGAGTTCACGCACACGACTGCGCAGCAGGCGGTCGACGCGGCGCTCTGATGCCACCGGGTCGACCGCTCTGCCGGGTCAGTGCCCGTGCGGGTCGCGTCGGTTGAGTGTCTCCACGACCTGGGCGTAGTCGCCCCGCGCTTCGCCGTAGCGCAGGAACTTCACGTTCTCGACCTGGATCTCGGTCGCCTCCGGTCGCGTCTCGATCAGCCCGACGACCTCGTCGACGAAGTCATCGAGAGGCATCGCGAAGTCGCTGGACTCCTGGCCGGGCATGAGAGACGTGCGCACGGCCGGTGGCTCGAGCTCGAGCACCTTCACGGTGCTGCCATCGAGCTGCAGGCGCAGCGACTCGCTGAGCATGTGGATCGCTGCCTTCGTGGCGTTGTACGTCGGCGTCACTCGCAGCGGCGCGAAGGCCAGGCCTGACGAGACCGTCATGATCGTGGCGTCGGGAACGGTGCGCAGGTGCTCGATGAATGCCGCGATCAGACGGATCGGGCCGAGCAGATTGGTGGTGACGGTCGCCTCTGCGGTCTCGAGGAACCCGGCCGGTGTCGTCCAGTCCTCGGCACGCATGATGCCCGCCATCGTGATGACGACGTTGAGGTCCGGGTGGTCGGCGAGCACGGTCTGCGCCGCGGCACGGATGCTGTCGGCATCCGCCGTGTCGATCGTGACCGTGTCGATGGTGGGGTTCTCGGCGGCGATCCGATCGAGCAGCTCGGTGCGGCGTCCGCCGACGATGACCGTGTTGCCGCGCTCGGCGAACTTCTGGGCGAGAGCGAGCCCGATGCCGCTGGTCGCCCCGGGGATGAAGATGGTGTTTCCGCTGATGTTCATGCCTCCACTCTTCGTCCGAGGGGATCGGCCCACCAGAGAGCGCTCATCCAGGGATCCGCGATCCCTGGATGACTGCCGGCGCGCACGGGATACTCGAGAGGTGGACAGAGAAGCACTGGCAGAATTCCTCGTGCGCCGCAGGGAGCAGCTGAAGCCGTCGGATGTCGGTCTCGGTGCCGGAGCGCGGCGTCGCACACCGGGCCTCCGCCGGGAAGAGGTCGCGCAGCTGGCGGCGATGTCGACCGACTACTACGCCCGTCTCGAACAGCAGCGAGGACCGCAGCCGAGTGTGCAGATCCTCGCGTCACTGGCGAGGGCGCTGCGACTCACCCCGGATGAGCGCGACTATCTGCATCGCATCTGCGGACACAGCGCCCCTGACCGCACGATGTTCACCGACTACGTGCACCCCGGCATGCTCCGGGTGCTGGATCGCCTCGACGACACACCGGCCTTCGTGGTGTCGGTGCTCGACGAGGTGCTCATCCAGAACGACGCCGCGCGTGCGCTGCTCGGCGACTCGAGCGGACTGGAGGGACTCGAGCGCAGCGGGATCTACCGGTGGTTCGCGCACCCCGATGAGGAGCGTGGCCGTTACCCGCTGGAGGACCATCCGCGGCATGGTCGGGTGCTCGTCGCCTCGCTGCGGGCTGCCTATGGAGCGCTCGGCGAGCGCTCGCGTGCCGGCGACATGGTCCGGGAGCTCTCCTCCCGGAGCGCCGAGTTCGCCGACCTCTGGGACGTGCACGAGGTGCGCAGGCGCTTCGAGGACCACAAGGTGCTCATCCACCCGGAGATAGGGCCGATCGAGGTCGACTGCCAGGCGCTCTTCACCGAGGACGAGTCGCAGGCGCTCATCGTGCTGACCGCCGCCCCGGGCAGCGACGCCGCGAGCAAGCTCGAGCTTCTCAGAGTGCTCGGGACGCAACGGGTCTGACGGGCACCCAGCACGCCACGCGGCTGCGGTAGGCGGCGAACTCGGACCCGAATCGGGACTCGAGATCGGCCTCCTCGAGCGGTCGGACGACCGTGTTCCAGAGGATCGAGCCGAATAGCGAGTAAGCGACGACCATCCACGATCCGAGCAGGAGGCCGACCGCGACCCCCTGGGCGATACCGGCCACGGCCATCGGGTTGCGCACGTAGCGGTAGGGGCCGGTGATCACGAGTCGGTGCGCCATCTGCGAGGGGAGCGGCGTTCCCTCGCCCTTCACCGACATCGACACGGCCGACCAGATCCCGAGAGCCGTCGCGCAGACGAGCAGCACGCCCCCGGCGATCCGCACGCCGAGAGGGACGTCGATGCGGAGCATCCAGCGCGCCTCGACCAGCGACACGACGACGGGGATCACCAGGAGGAAGGTTCCCCAGAAGAAGAGCGTCTGCAGTCCGGTGCGGGCGAGCAGCCGCCCTGTACCGACCCGATCGGCGGATCGGAAGGCGAGCGGGCCGGTGACCATCCACTCCACCGGAACTCTGCCGAGGAGCAGGATGATCGCCGACACGATGCTCGCTCCGGCGGCGACGACCATCAGAAGGGCACCCCACCCGGCAAGCGAGGTGAGCGTGGCGTAGACGCACATCGCCGCCGCCACCAGCGCCGTCCAGGGCGCGACCACCCAGAGCGCCCAGCGGAACCCGGCGGCGACCAGCGCGGACGCGACGACGAAGAGCGGGATGTCGAGCATCGCCACAGGTGCGACAGGAAGGTCTCCGAGCGTGGCACGACGGACCGCGTCCGACAGCGGGACCGCGATCCACCAGAGTGCCCCCGCGAGAGCCTGGAGGGCGAAATACACCCGCGCCGTCACCGGAGTGATGCGGATGCCTGCGATGACGGGCATGCTCGCCAGTCTACGAGCGGGTTCCGATCACGACTCCTCGTGCGTGGCCGGGTCGGCGTCGAAGAGGCGGCCGTCGCGGCGTCCGAGCGCGGTGATCGCCTCGACTTCGGAGGCGGAGAGCACGATCTCGCCCGCAGCCAGGTTCGAGGCCTGATGCTCGAGAGACGACGCCTTCGGGATCGCGACGGTCTCGCGGGCGACATGCCAGGCCAGAACGGTCTGCGCAGGGGAGATCCCGTGCGCTGCGGCGACCTCGCCGATCACCCGCTCCTGGATCAGCTCCTTGGCGCGTCCCAGCGGGCTCCAGGCCTCGGTGATGATCCCATGCTCGCGGTGATACGCCAGCTGCTCGTCCTGCGGGAAGTACGGGTGGACCTCGATCTGATTCACGACCGGGCGGACGCCCGTCTCGCGCTCGATGCGCTCCAGGTGCTCGGGAAGGAAGTTCGACACTCCGATCTGAGCGACGGTCCCGCGCTGCTGTGCCTCGACCAGTGCCTCCCACGCCTGCACGTACTCGTCCTGGTGCGGGTTCGGCCAGTGGATCAGGTGCAGGTCGATCGCGTCGACGCCGAGACGCGAGCGGCTCTCCTCGATGCTGGTGCGTGCCTTGTCGCGCGGGTGGTGGCGACCTGGAAGCTTCGTCGTGATGATGATCTCGGCACGGTCGACGTCGGCCGCGCGCACTCCGCGCCCGACGGAACCCTCGTTCTCGTAGTTGAAGGCCGAGTCGAGAAGGCGGTAGCCCGCACCGATGGCCGTGGCCACGGAGTCTGCCCCTGCATCGCCGTTGAGGGCGTATGTCCCGAAGCCGAGCGCGGGAAGAGCGAAGCCGTTGTGTGCGGTGAACCGAGGAAGAGCCGTCATGCCGCCAGCGTACGCTTGTGGCATGACGGGAGCGCGAAGTGTGGCGGTCGATGACGGCGGTGTGCCGGGTGACATGAGCCGGTGTCCGTGCGGGTCGGGTGACGTCTTCGGCGGATGCTGCGGCCCGCTGCTCGCCGGGTCTCCCGCCCCGACAGCCGAGCGTCTGATGCGGTCGCGATTCACGGCCTTCGCGCTGCACGATGCGCCGTACCTCCGTGCCAGCTGGCATACGTCGACCCGCCCGGCGACGATCGACTTCGACGACGGCCTGGTCTGGAAAAGGCTCGTGATCGTCGATCGTGTCGCAGGCGGCCCCTTCGACCGTGAGGGCGTCGTCGAGTTCGAGGCGTTCTTCCGAGAGGGCGCGGAGCGCGGTTCGCTGCGTGAGCGCAGCCGCTTCGTGCGGGAGGGGCGGTCGTGGCTGTACCTCGACGGGCAGGTCGGGTGATGCGCGCGGCCGCGCAGCGACTAGATTTGAGAGCGTGAACGCCAGCCCAGAACACCAGCGCATCCTGCTCGACGTCGCCGACCTGGACCGGCGCATCGCGCAGGCGGAGCGCGCACGCACCAAGCCCACGCAGGCGGCTCGGATCACCGAGCTCGTCGCGATCCGCCAGGAGCAGCTCCGCGAGCTGACGAGCCTGACCGGAACGCGTGACGACGTACGCACCGAGCTGACTCGGCTCGAGTCCGATGTCAAGCTCGTCGAGCAGCGCCGGGCCCGCGACGCAGACCGTCTTGCCGTCGCGACCAATCCCAAGGACGCGCAGGCGCTCGAGCACGAGATCGCCAGCCTCACGAAGCGCCAGAGCGACCTGGAAGACATCGAGCTCGACGTCATGGGACGGGTCGAGGATGCCGATGCGGCGGTCGCCGCCCAGCAGGCCCTGCTCGCGACGACCACTGCCGAGGGCTCGGCGCTCACCGCGCAGGCCAAGGCCGACGTCGCATCGGCCACCGAGCTCGGCGCGCAGCTGACGCGCGACCGTGAGGCCGTCACCGCGGTCATTCCCGCACCGCTCCTCGCCGAGTACACACGCCGTGCCGCCAACAGCGCGGGCGCCGCTCTTCTCACGCGCGGCACCTGCGAGGGCTGCCGCATGTTCCTTCCGGGCACCGACCTGAACGACATCCGCAACGCGGCGGACGACCTCGTGGTCTCGTGCCCCGAGTGCGGCTGCATCCTCGTCCGCACCGAGGAATCCGGGCTGTGATCTCCGCGCCGCGCGCGCGACGGCGGTGAGCTCGCCACAGCACACCGAACGGCGTGTGGCGTTGCTGGCCCGACCCGGCGGATACACGGCAGTGGAACTCGCCGCCGACGATTCCGAGGTCGGACGCGTCGAACTCGCGGCGTCCGACATGCCGCGGTGGGTGTCCGATCAGGAGGCGACGAACCCGCCGCGCTGGGTGATCCGCAGCGCGCGGGAGATCTATCCCGTACTGCTCGATGCGGGCGTTCTCCTCGGCCGCTCGCACGACCTGCTTCTCTGCCACGCCATCCTCCGCGACACCGACAAGGTGGCGAGGCCGCTCGCACCCTCCTCATCATGGGTACGTCGTGAGCCCGTCGACGAAGCGCCTGCTCTCTTCGACGTCGTCGAGGAGAGCGAGTCCGGCGACCCCGTGGGCGACGCGCTCGAGCAGTATCGAGAGCAGCGCCGCGTGCTCCGCGACGGCAAGGACGGGAGGCTGACGCTGCTGACCTCCGCGGAATCGGCGGGGGGACTGATCGCCGAGGAGATGCGCGCCGCGGGTCTGCCGTGGAACGAAGCGGCGCATGACGCGATCCTCACCGAGATCCTCGGCACGCGCCCTGCCGCAGGGGGCCTGCCCAGCCGGATGGTGGCGCAGGGAGAGCGTGTGCGTGCGATCCTCAGCGACCCGACCTTGAATCTCGAGAGCCAGCCCAAACTGCTCCGCGCACTGCACCGGGTGGGCGTGCAGGTCGAGTCCACGGGCCGATGGGAGCTGGCCCAGCACAGCCACGCGGTCGTCGAGCCGTTGCTGGCGTACAAGAAGCTGTCACGCCTCCTCAGCGCCAACGGGTGGGCCTGGCTCGCGGAGTGGGTGCACGAGGGCCGCTTCCGGCCGATCTACATCACCGGGGGCGTCGTGACCGGGCGCTGGGCGTCCGCCGGCGGCGGTGCGCTCCAGCTGCCGCGCAACCTCCGCGCGGCCGTGCGGGCAGATGAGGGGTGGACGCTCGTCGTCGCCGACGTCGCGCAGCTGGAACCGCGGATGCTCGCGGGCATGGCGGGCGATCGGGCGATGGCGAAGGCCGCGCAGGGCAAGGACCTCTATGCCGGCGTCGTGGAGTCCGGGGCCGTCGCCACTCGTGAAGAGGCGAAGTACGCCGTGCTCGGCGCGATGTACGGAGCGACCACGGGCGACAGCGGCCGCCTCGTGCCGCGCCTGCGCAAGGTGTATCCACGGGCCATGGCCCTCGTCGACAAGGCCGCACGCTTCGGAGAGGACGGCGGAGTCGTCTCGACCTGGCTCGGACGATCCTCGCCTCGTCCGTCCACGGAATGGGAGGCGATGCAGGCACGGGCGACCGATGCCGACGCCGATCCTGCAGACGTCGCTCTCGCGCGACGACGAGCGAGGGATTGGGGCCGGTTCACCCGCAACTTCGTGGTGCAGGGTACGGCTGCCGAGTGGTCGCTGATCTGGCTGGCCGAGATCAGGCATCGCCTGCAGGCGCTGCCCGATGCGGAACGGCCGGCGACGGCATCCGGAGTGTTCCGCTCCCGAGCGCACCTCGCCTTCTTCCTGCACGACGAGGTGATCCTGCACGTTCCGGCCGATCAGGCGGAGGCGGCGGCGGATGCCGTGCGCGAGGCCGCAGCGGTCGCCACCCGGCGGCTCTTCGGCGGCTTCCCGATCGACGTGCCGCTGGATCTGCGCATCGCGGAGTCGGCCGAGAAGTAGTCACGCGCCGACGTAGACTGGGACTGCGAATGGGTCGACTGGACGGCCGCGTGGCGGGTGACCGCACCGAGGAACGTCCGGGCTCCTCAGGGCAGGACGGTGGGTAACGCCCACCCGGAGCAATCCGCGAGAAAGTGCCACAGAGAGCAGACCGCCCCGCAAGGGGTAAGGGTGAAAGGGTGGTGTAAGAGACCACCGGGGGCCATGGTGACATGGCCCGCCAGGTAAACCTCGTCCGGAGCAAGGTCAGACAGAGGATGTTGACGCGGCTCGCCGAGTCCTCGGGTAGACCGCTAGAGTGCCACGGCAACGTGTCGCCGAGAGAGATGGCCGTCGAAGGGGCGAAGAACCCCGGAACAGAACCCGGCGTACAGGTCGGCCCATTCGCCCAGACGTGCAGAAGGCCCCGCTGATCCAGCGGGGCCTTCTTCGTGATCTGGGGCTTCAGTCGCCCGCGAGGGACGCCGCGCCGATGATGCCCGAGTTGTTGCGGTGGATCGCCGGGACGATCGGAGTCTTGAGGTCGAGCAGCGGCAGGAAGTCTCCCGCGTTCTTCGACACGCCGCCGCCGACCACGAACAGATCGGGGCTGAACAGGAACTCGATGTGCGAGTAGAACTTCTGCAGACGCTCTGCCCAATCGGCCCAGCTGAGCCCCTCGCGCTCGCGTGCCGAGGTCGCGGCGTAGGTCTCGACGGACTCGTACTCGCCGAAGTTCAGGTGACCGAGCTCGGTGTTCGGAAGCAGCACGCCGTCGTAGAGGAACGCCGACCCGATGCCGGTGCCGAGGGTCGTGAGAAGCGTGAAGCCGCGCACGTCGCGGGCGGCGCCGTGGCGAGCCTCGGCGACGCCGGCCGCATCCGCGTCGTTCACGAAGACGATGTTGCGCCCGAGGCCGTCTCGGAAGAACCGCTCGGCGTCGAAGTCGACCCACTCCTTCGAGACGTTGGCGGCGGAGAGCGTCTTGCCGCGCTTGACGATGGCGGGGAACGCCACGCCGAGGGGGAGAGTCGAGTCGTGCACGTCGAGAGTCTTCAGAACCGTCTTCACGGCCGCCAGGACGTCCTGGGGCGATGCGCCCTCAGGAGTGGGGACGCGCACCCTGTCGGAGGCCATGATGCCGTGCTCGAGGTCGACCAGACCTGCCTTGATACCCGTGCCGCCGATGTCGACGCCGATCGCTTTTGCCATGGTCGATAGCTTAGCGACCGCCGCCAGCGCCAGTAGGATCGATGACACCACGTGATGAAGGGGATCTGCCATGTCGAACGGCGATGAGAAGTACTGGTACAACCTGGAGACCGGTCAGGTGGAGTTCGGCATGATCTCGCCGTCCGCCGATCGGGTCGGTCCCTTCGACACCGAGCATGAGGCCGCCCATGCCCCGGAGAAGATGCAGGAGCGCTCGCGCGCCTGGGCCGACGAGGAAGCAGCCGAGAGCGGCTGGGACGCCGGCATCGGCAAGGGCGCAGAGTAACCGTGGACAAGCAGAGGGATTTCGTCCTCCGGACGATCGAAGAGCGCGGCGTCAAGTTCGTGCGCCTGTGGTTCACCGATGTCATCGGCACGCTCAAGTCGGTGGCGATCGCCCCGGCCGAGGTCGAGGGAGCATTCGCCGAGGGAATCGGCTTCGACGGCTCGGCCATCGAGGGACTCACCCGCAGCTACGAGTCCGACCTGCTCGCGCAGCCGGACCCCACCACTTTCCAGACCCTGCCGTGGCGCGGTGAGATCGACCCCACCGCGCGCATGTTCTGCGACATCACCACGCCCGACGGTCGCCCTGCGGTCTCCGACCCCCGGCACGTGCTCAAGCGCACGCTCGCGAAGGCGGCGGACGCAGGGTTCACGTTCTACACGCATCCCGAGATCGAGTTCTATCTGCTGAAGTCCTCGTCGTTCGGTCCCGAGGGTCCGGTTCCGGTCGACTCGGCCGGCTACTTCGACAACGTTCCGGGCGGAACCGCGCACGACTTCCGTCGTCGTTCGGTGCGGATGCTCGAGGATCTCGGCATCTCGGTGGAGTTCAGCCACCACGAGGGCGGCCCCGGTCAGAACGAGATCGACCTCCGCTACGCGGATGCGCTGACGATGGCAGACAACGTGATGACCTTCCGCACGGTCATCAAAGAGGTCGCGATCGAGCAGGGCGTCTACGCCACCTTCATGCCGAAGCCACTGAGCGGACACCCGGGAAGCGGCATGCACACGCACATGTCGCTGTTCGAGGGCGAGCGCAACGCGTTCTACGAAGAGGGCGCCAAGTACCAGCTCTCGAAGACGGGCCGGCACTTCATCGCAGGCCTCCTGCGGCACGCCAACGAGATGGCGGCGGTCACGAACCAGTTCGTGAACTCGTACAAGCGTCTCTGGGGTGGCGATGAGGCTCCGAGCTTCGTCACCTGGGGCCACAACAACCGTTCGGCGCTCGTACGCGTCCCGATGTACAAGCCGAACAAGGGCGGCTCCTCGCGCGTGGAGTACCGCGCACTCGACTCCGCGGCCAACCCGTACCTCGCCTACGCGCTCATGCTCGCCGCCGGCCTCAAGGGCATCGAGGAGGAGTACGAACTGCCTCCCGAGGCCGAGGACAACGTGTGGTCGCTCAGCGACGCCGAGCGTCGTGCTCTGGGTTACTCGGCGCTGCCGGCGAGCCTCGACCACGCGCTCGAGTACATGGAGAGCTCCGAGCTCGTCGCCGAGACGCTGGGGGAGTCGGTCTTCAACTACGTGCTGCTCAACAAGCGCAAGGAGTGGGAGGCCTACCGAGGCCAGGTCACGCCGCTGGAGCTGAAGAACAACCTCGAGCTTCTCTGAGCGTCGCGCATGGCCCGTTCGGACGACTCCGTCTCTCTCTCCGCGCTGGCCAGGCTCGGGTTCGCCGAGCTCAGCGAGGCCGCGGCCAACCTCGCGGAGCTGGCGACCCTGCTGGGCGTCGAGCGATCGCTGCTGCTCGGTGAGGCCGACGGCGCCGACCCCGATGCCGCGGTCGAGGGGATGCTGCGCGTGGCGCGGCGCGACCCCGCGCCGCTGGCCGCGTTGTTCGTCGACCCGGAGTCGCGTCGACGGGTCTGGCGGGTGTTCGGCGCATCGCAGGGTTTCGCGGACTTCTTCCTGAGGCACCCGGACCAGATCACGGTGCTGGGTGAGGCCACGAGCGAGCTGCCGTCGGCAGATCAGCTGCGCGAGCGGTTGCTGGACGCGGTGGGGGCGCGCGACGGGTTCGCCGAGTCCGCAGACGATGCGGCGGTGGTCACGCTGCGCGTCGCCTACCGGCGCAACCTCGCCGAGATCGCCGCGTTCGACCTCACGGCGCACAATCCGGTGCGCATCGTGGGCGACGTCGCCGCGGCGCTGGCCGACATAGCGGGAGCCGCGCTCGAGGCCGCGCTCGCGGTCGCCCGCCGACGGCTCGCAGACACCCTGAGCCGGGAGCAGGTCGCGGCGACCCAGCTCGCGATCATCGGCATGGGCAAGGCGGGTGCGCGGGAGCTGAACTACGTCAGCGACGTGGACGTCATCTTCGTCGGCGGCACGACCGACGAGGAGATCGTGTCCGAGGCCCGGGCGATCGACATCGCGACGCGCCTCGCCAGGGAGACGATGCGCGGGCTCAGCGGGATCGAGGTCGAGCCGCCGCTGTGGGAGGTCGACGCGGCGCTGCGCCCCGAGGGCAAGCAGGGCGCTCTGGTGCGGTCGCTCGCCTCGCACCTGGCGTACTACGACCGCTGGGCCAAGAGCTGGGAGTTTCAGGCCCTGCTGAAGGCTCGGCCCCTCGCGGGCGACCCCGACCTCGGTGCGGAATACATCGCCGCCGTACAGCCCAAGGTCTTCTCCAGCGCTGCTCGGGAGAACTTCGTCGACAGCGTGCAGCGCATGCGCGAGCGCGTCATGGAGCACATCGATCCGGAGGATGCCCCGTACCAGCTCAAACTCGGCTCAGGCGGGCTGAGGGACATCGAGTTCACCGTGCAGCTCCTGCAGCTCGTGCACGGCCTCACAGACCCCCGTCTGCGGACGAGGGGAACCCTCGAGAGTATCGATGCCCTGGTCGAAGGCGGCTACATCGGCAGGGCCGAGGCCGCATCGTTCGCCGACGACTACTGCATCCTGCGGTTGATGGAGCATCGTCTTCAACTGAAGGAGCTCAGTCGCACCCACCTGATGCCGCGAACGCCCGCGGGGCTCCGCGTGCTCGCGCGCAGCACCGGTCTGGGGGAGTCCGGTGAGGCGATCTGGGCGCGGTGGGAGAGTGTGCGCCGCGAGGTGCGTGACATCCACACCCGGCTTTTCTATCGCCCCCTGCTCAGCGCGGTGGCCTCGCTTCCCGAAGAGGAACGCACGCTGTCGACGGCGCAGGCGCACGACCGTCTCATGGCGATCGGTTTCCGCGACCCCGCCGGAGCGCTCCGTCACATCGGCGCCCTGACCACCGGCCTCAGCCGGAAGGCGACCATCCAGCGGCACCTGATGCCGGTCATGGTGCGCTGGTTCGCCGACGGCAGCGATCCCGACTACGCCCTCATCGCATTCCGCCGGATCAGCGAGCGACTCGGCGACACGCCCTGGTTCCTCCGGATGCTCCGCGACTCGTCCGGTGCCGCGGAGAGCCTGACGAGGCTCCTGTCGTCGTCGCGGTACGTCGGCGAGCTCATGGAGTGGATCCCTGAATCCGTCGCGTGGCTCGACAGCAGCGATCTGCTGCGCCCGCGCAGCGGTGCCGCGATCGACGAGGAGGCGCGGGCGATCCAGACCCGCCACACGAGCGTCGGCGACGCTCTGCAGGCTGTCCGCGCGCTCCGTCGCCGCGAGCTGCTGCGCACGGCCATGGGCGGTGTGCTCGACGTGCTCTCGATCGAGCAGGTCGCCACCTCGCTCACCGAGATCACCGATGCGACCATCCAGGCCGCGCTCCGTGCCGTGCGCCGCGAGCTCGTTCCGCCGGAGGACGAGGCGCTCGACTTCGCCGTGATCGGCATGGGGCGTTTCGGCGGCGCGGAGCTGGGTTTCGGGTCGGATGCCGACATCCTCTACGTCTACGACGCGAACGGTGTCGAGCCGCAGCGCGCCCAGACCCTCGCGACACGCATCGTCTCCGGGCTGCGCGAACACCTCACGGATCACCGGGTGCCGCTGGATCTCGATGCGGATCTGCGCCCTGAAGGACGCAACGGGCCGGTCGTGCGATCGATCGACGCCTACGCCGAGTACTACCGGCGCTGGTCGCTGTCGTGGGAGGCGCAGGCGCTGCTGCGGGCGCGCGGAGTGGCCGGCAGCACGACGCTCATCGAGAAGTTCACGGCCCTCGCCGACAGCATCCGGTATCCCGCCGAGATCGATCTGCAGGGCAGCAGGGAGATCAAGCGCATCAAGGCCCGCGTCGAGGGAGAGCGGCTTCCCCAGGGCGTCGATCCACGGCGCCACCTGAAGCTGGGCCCCGGCACTCTGAGCGACGTCGAGTGGTTGGTCCAGCTGCTCCAGCTGCAGCATGCGCACGAGGTGCCCGAGTTGCGCACCACATCGACGCTCGGGGCCCTCGAGGCGACGGTCGCCGCGGGGTACGTCCCGGCAGAGTCGGCTGATCTGCTGCGCGATGCGTGGCTCCTGTCGAGCCGACTGCGTTCGGCCATCACGCTGTACACGGGCAAGACGAGCGACGTGCTGCCGACCGACCCCCGTGAGCTCGACGCGATCGGCCGGCTGCTCGGCTACCCAGACCGCTCGGCGAGCGTGCTCGACGACGACTACCTCGGTGTCACTCGTCGTGCGCGGCGGGCGTTCGAGCACCTCTTCTACGGGTAGGCGCTGCCCTGCGAGTCAAGGGCGGGCGCGTCATTTGCTTTTCGCCTGTTCGTCGCTCAGGCTGAGCGCATGACGATCTCGAAGCTCGGTGTGATCTGGAACCCCTCGAAAATCGATGAGGGCAAACTGCGCACCGCCGTGTCCGACATATTCACCTCGGACGTCGAGTGGTGGGAGACCAGCGT
The DNA here is from genome assembly GCF_001423615.1 of Microbacterium sp. Leaf159. Classification (GTDB taxonomy): domain Bacteria; phylum Actinomycetota; class Actinomycetes; order Actinomycetales; family Microbacteriaceae; genus Microbacterium. The sequence continues at coordinate 347,072 of NZ_LMOU01000001.1, forward strand.
CGACGATCCCGGTCGCGGAATGGCGGCTCAGGCCGTCGAGGCCGGCTGCGACGTCGTGGTCGCCGTCGGGGGCGACGGCACGGTGCGAGCGGTGGCCGAAGCGCTCGCGGGCACCGAGACGGCTCTCGGAATCGTCCCGCAGGGAACAGGCAACCTGCTGGCGCGAAACCTCGAGATTCCGCTCAACAACATCCCCGCGGCGCTGAAGCGCGTCCGCGACGGGGACCCGCGCAAGATCGACATCGGCTGGGTGGACCTGGACGGCACCGAACACGTGTTCGTCGTGATGGTCGGCTTCGGGATCGATGCGCAGATGCTCGTCGAGACCGATGACGACCTCAAGGACAAAGCGGGCTGGCTCGCCTACGTCGAGGCGATGGGTCGCGCACTCGCCGGCACCGAGATGACCGACATCACTGTCACGCTCGATGACGGCGACGCGCAGGAGCTGCGCGGCCACACCATGCTGATCGGCAACTGCGGGATGGTGCAGGGCGGCATCCGTCTGCTTCCGGACGCGGTTCTCGATGACGGTCTGCTCGACATGCTGCTGGTGAGCGCCGACGGGCCGCTCCAGTGGCTCGACACCGTGCGCACGTTCGTCTGGGAGAACGGCATCCGTCGTATTCTCGGCAGCGTCGACGAGGCCGTCAGCAGCGACTCCACGCGCCACATCTCGGCAGAGAAGGCGACGATCGAACTGTCGTCGCCGCTGGCCTTCGAGATCGACGGCGAAGAGGTCGGCGAGGTCTCGAAGTTCTCTGTGCGGGTTCAGCCCGCAGCACTCATCGTTCGCTGAGCGTTCCCGGAGGCACGACCTTGCGGTCCTGTGTCGGGAAGACGACCTTCTGAACGATGATGATGACGCTCGCTGCGACCGGGATGGCGACCAGCGCGCCCAGGATGCCGCCGAGCGCTCCACCGGCGACCGCCGCGATGACGACGAGTGCGCCGGGAACGGCCACTGCCTTGTTCATGATGCGGGGCGACAGGATGTATGCCTCGATCTGCATGTAGACCAGGTAGTAGATGAAGGCGATCAGTGCGGTGACCGGACTCACGATCAGGCAGATCAGCGAGTTGATGATCGAGGCGCTCAGAGTTCCGACGAGGGGGATCATCGACCCGATGAAGGCGATCAGAGCGAGCAGCGCCGGTACCGGTGCGCCGATGATGCTCAGCACGATCAGGCTCAGAACGCCGTTGACCAGCGCGAGGCTCGCCTGGCCGATCACATAGCGCCCGACAGCGCCCGAGACGTCGTCGAGGAGACCGCTGAAGGTGTCGCGCTGGTAGGCGGGGACGAAGCGCGCGGCCACCTTCTTGATGCTGCGCAGCGACGCCATGAAGTACAGCGTGAGGATCAGCACGATCGTCACGCCGGTGAATCCGCCGGCGATGCCGGCACCGACGGCGAAGACACCGCCGCCGATGTCTGCCAGGTTGCCCGGATCCTGCAGGAACGACAGGATGCCGTTCGCGGCATCCTCGAAGGTCGAGCCGAACTGGTCGTTGAGGTCCTTGAACCAGGCCGAGGCCATGATGTCCTTGACCATCTGCGGGCCGTTCTCGATCAGGTTCGCGATCTGCTCCACGAGGATCGGGACGATCGCGAGGATGATGCCTGCGAAGGCGAGCACGACTCCGGCGACCACGATCGCGACCGCCGCAGGCCTGGGGAGCTTGCGCTCGAGGAATGAGACGATCGGATCGAGTCCGAGTGCGAGGAAGATCGCGACGCCGATGTAGACCAGCACGGTCGCGAGCTGGTTGACGATGCCGCCGAGCATGAGAGCCACGAGAACGCCGAGCGCTCCGAGCAGGCCGTACATGAACGGGTTGATGCGGGCGATCGCCGCGGCCGCCGACTTCGGCTGCGCCGGGGGAGTCTCCGTCGTGTGCCTGAGCAGCTGCTTCTCGGTCTTCCGGCGCATGGCGTCGTCCCCTCTGTAGTTCCCGACCTCTCAGTGCACCACCCGCAGCCCTTCGAAGCAAGCGCGACACGGTCATGGTCTGCGCGAGAACGGAGCCGGATGTCGGAGGGGCATGGGAGCGTTCCGGGATGGAGACTCTCACGCTCAGACGCTGGTCCGCCGACGACCTCGGTCTGCTCCGCATCGCGAACACCGCCGAGATGACCGCGCACCTGAACGGCATCGAGACCGAGCAACAGCTCATCGAACGCAACGAGCGCTATCTGCGCCTGTGGCGAGCAGGCGAGGCGAGGATGTTCGTCATCGAAGACGAGCATCGTCGCGCGGTCGGCTCGATCGGTTTCTGGCATGCCGACTGGCGCGGCGAATCAGCTCTCGAGGCCGGCTGGTTCGTGGTCCCCGATGCTCAGGGCGGGGGAGTCGCCTCACGGGCACTGCGGCTTCTGATCGAGGATGTTCGAGAGCACCGCGGCGGCCGGCGATTCCTCGTCGCCTTCCCGTCCGTCACGAACCCCGGCTCGAACGGCGTCTGCAGGCGAGCCGGGTTCGAGCTGGTGGGTACCTTCACCGAGGAGTTCCGCGGCGCGGAACTGACGATGAACGAATGGGTTCTCGACCTCAGGAAGTCCAGTAGTTCTTCCTGACCGAGACGCCGGTCAGGGTCGCACCGGCGTTGAGCGCCATGACCTGAACGAAGAGGCGCATCGGCCCGACCAGCTGGTAAGACTGGGCATGCTGTCCCTGGGTAGGGCTGCCTGCGGCGGCGGTGGCCCGGATCTCTGTCACCGGCTGGACCTGGGTCGAGACGACAGGCCCCGCGTTGGAGGCGAGCTTCTCAGCGACGAGTCTCACCTGGAGGCCGGTCGTGAGCCCGTTGGCCTTGAGGTTGAGCGACACGTCTCCGGTCTCGACGATCCCTACGCCGGCGATCCCGAGGTAGACCTGCCCGTAGGAGACGGCGATGGTGGTCCAGACGTTCGCCGGCAGGGCGACGTTGTTGGCGAAGTCGGTCGACTGATGGGTGGGCACGGGGTCGTCCTCCGGGTAGATGGGTAGGGGGCCTCCTTCGACGAAGTTCTCGAAGTTGACGGTGTTGGCGAAACCCAGCTGGTTAGGCGTGCCGCCGATCCAGAGGGAGACATGGACGTGGGAGCCGTATCCGGTCTCGCTGCCGAATCCGGACGCCCCCGAGTAAGCGATGATCTGACCTCGGCTGACCCGGCTTCCGTTGGCGACGGAGCTGGAGGCGAGGTGGAGGTATCGGATGTAATTGCCGTCATCCGCGCGCAGCGCGATGTAACGCCCCGTGGCGGAGTCCGTCGTGTCCTTGCGGTCGACGATGACGCCGGCGGTCGCCGCACGGATCGGTGTGCCGCGGGGGACCGCGTAGTCGGTTCCGGGTTCACCCGAAGGGGGCTTCCGATTGCGGTGTCCCGTCCACGTGCTCGAGATGGGGACGTCGCCGCACGGACGGAGGTAGCTACCTGCTGCCGACGCGCGCAGCGGCGCGGAGAACATATCCACGCTGAGCGCGGTCACCCCGAATGCCAGCCCGGTCGCGAGGAGAACCGTCCGGCGCGAGAGACCACGGCGCGATTCGCGGCCGGGTGGGGACGCATCCGCGTCGGTGCTGCACATCAGGGATTGGTCCCTTCGTTCTCTCCCCGGATCAGCCTCTGGATCTGCTCCTCAGGTAGCTCATCGATCGACCCTGAGGCCATCTCGACCACGGGGGAGTCGGGCGTTCCGCCGATCGTGCAGAGAGAACGCCCTTCCATGCCTCCGGTCCGCGCCGGGACGATGACGAGCCATTCCGGAGTCACGGTGCGTCGTTCGATGCGTGTGCTCTCCGTGTCGAAGGTCACATCCGGGCTGAACGTCGAACGCGTCTGGTCGATGCAGATCTGCGCCAACTGGTCACCGGTGAAGTCGCCGAACGTGAGAGGCACGGCTGAGGGGGTCGGTGTCGTGGTGGGGGCGGGGTCGGTGGGCGTCGCGGTCGCGGTGGACGTGGGCACCGGCACGGCTCCGGGTATGGTCGCGCAGCCGGACACCACGAGTGCGACAGCAATCGCTGCGGTGCTCGCGAGCAGTCGAGAGACGAAGTGGGGACTCATAAGTCTGACGGTACCGCGTGGAGTCCGCCTCGCCCTGGATCGCGGCGCAATGGCGGGACCGTGTTCGTCGGCGGTGCGTGCGCCGTCCGCCCTTTCGCACGCCGCACGGCGCCGTGCAGCGACACACGAAAGCCCCCAGCAGGCTGACCTGCTGGGGGCTTCTCGCTTTCTCTGCGCGGGAATCCCGCGTCGCGACCGGTCAGACTCCGAAGTACAGCTCGTACTCGAACGGGTGCGGGCGCTGGGCCATCGGCAGGATCTCGTTCTCGTACTTGTACGAGATCCAGGTCTCGATGAGCTCCTCGGTGAACACGCCGCCCTCGAGGAGGAACTGGTGGTCTTCCTTCAGAGCCTCGAGCGAATCCAGCAGGGAGTTCGGAACCTGCGGGATGTTCTTGGCCTCCTCGGGGGGAAGCTCGTAGAGGTCCTTGTCGACGGGCTCGTGCGGCTCGATGCGGTTCTTGATGCCGTCGAGGCCGGCCATGAGCTGCGCGGCGAACGCGAGGTACGGGTTGCCCGATGCGTCAGGCGCGCGGAACTCGATGCGCTTGGCCTTCGGGTTCGAGCCCGTGATCGGGATGCGGATCGCAGCCGAGCGGTTTCCTGCCGAGTAGACCAGGTTGACCGGAGCCTCGAAGCCCTTGACCAGACGGTGGTAGCTGTTCAGGGTCGGGTTGGTGAAGGCGAGCACTGCGGGGGCGTGCGCGAGCAGGCCGCCGATGTACCAGCGCGCGATGTCGCTGAGCTGGCCGTAGCCGGCCTCGTCGTAGAAGAGCGGCTTGCCGTCGTTCCACAGCGACTGGTGCGTGTGCATGCCCGAGCCGTTGTCGCCGTACAACGGCTTCGGCATGAAGGTGGCGACCTTGCCCCACTCTTCGGCGGTGTTCTTGACGATGTACTTGAACTTCAGGATGTCGTCCGCCGAGTGCACCATGGTGTCGAAGCGGTAGTTGATCTCCTGCTGGCCGGCGGTGCCGACCTCGTGGTGCGAGCGCTCGAGGATGAACCCGGCGTCGATCAGCTTCAGGGTGATGTCGTCACGCAGGTCAGCGGTCTTGTCGACCGGGCTGACGGGGAAGTAGCCGCCCTTGTACGGGGTCTTGTTGGCGAGGTTTCCGCCTTCTTCCTCACGACCGGTGTTCCAGGCGGCCTCTTCCGAGTCGACCTTGTAGAAGCTCTCGCCGGCGGTGACCGAGTAGCGCACGTCGTCGAAGATGTAGAACTCTGCCTCGGGGGCGAAGACCGCGGTGTCGGCGATGCCGGTCGAAGCGAGGTACTTCTCCGCCTTCTTTGCGACCTGACGCGGGTCCTTCGAGTAGATCTCACCCGTGCGCGGGTTGTAGATGTCGAACACCATCACGAGGGTGCTCGCCTCGCGGAACGGGTCGACGTAGGCCGTGGTCACGTCCGGGATGAGCTGCATGTCGGATTCGTGGATGCTCGCGAAGCCTCGGATCGAGGAGCCGTCGAACAGCTGACCGTTGACGAAGAAGTCCTCGTCGACGGTGGAGGCAGGGATGTTGAAGTGCTGCTGGACACCAGGGAGATCAGTGAATCGGATGTCAAGGAACTTGACGTCGTTCTCCTTGATGTAGGACAGCACCTCGGACGAATCTTTGAACATGTACGACTCCTGGATTGCGGATCGATGGCTTCACGGCCATTGTGCACAGTACGTGCGGGGCGTTACCCCACGGTATCCGCTTTGTTTCCGGCATGTTACGCGCCGGTAGGCTTGATACGTGACGGACGCTGTGAACACGTACCCCGGAGAACGACTCGGAATGCCGCAGACGGGGACCGGCAGCATCGCCCGCCCCGGCCGGCGGATCGGTGCTCTGCTGATCGACTACCTCGCGGCGACGATCATCGCGACCGGCTTCCTCGGATACGACCAGTTTGCGCTTCCCAGCGAGGCGGGACTCACGCAGTTCGCCCCCATGGCGGTCTTCGCCGTGCTGCAGATCCTGTTCATCCCGACAGCCGGTGGAAGCCCCGGGCACCGCATCCTCGGCATGCGGGTCGTGCGTCTCGACGGCGGATGGGTGGGGCTGTGGCGTCCGCTCGTGCGCACGCTGCTTCTCGTGGTCGTGATCCCGGCAGTCATCTGGGATGCCGACCAGCGCGGTCTTCACGACAAGGCGGCGGGGCTCGTGCTCATCCGAGCCTGAACGACGTCACTCCTTGCCGCGGTTGCGGCGTCTGGCCTCGCGAGGCGCTCGTCCGCCGAGGAACGATCGCGCAGGATCAACCGTGTACCCCTGGCGCAGGGCTTCACGGCCGATGAGCATCCGGAATCCCATCTCGTCTCGGTTGCTCAGCGTCACCTCGGCAAGCACCTCGCGGTCGTGCAGGCGGATGAGCATCTCGACCACGAGTCGTTCCTGCGCGTGACCTGATGAGCTGCGGATCGCACGGCGATCATGCACGGGGGATTCGACGACCACCGCGTCCTCCTGGCTGTCCTGCCAGGGCTTCACTCGGAAGCGCACCCACGACACGCCGTCGCGCTCGAACTCCTGGATCTCGAATGCGTGCAGCGAGGAGGTGCGTGCGCCGGTGTCGATCTTGGCTTTGAGCCAATCGACGCCGAGATCGGGCAGGCTCACCCATTCTCGCCACCCGATAAGAGTGTTTGAATGGGATGACTTACTCACCCGACCATCCTGGCAGGAAATCCCCCCGTGAAGATCGCAGTGCTCTCTCGCGCGCCGCAGGCGTACTCCACCCAACGACTGCGTGCTGCCGCGCTCCAGCGTGGTCACACCGTCAAGGTGCTGAACACGCTGCGCTTCGCGATCGATCTCACGGCCGATGAACCGGATCTGCACTACCGCGGGCGTCAACTCAGCGACTACGACGCGATCCTGCCGCGCATCGGCAACTCGATCACCTACTTCGGCACTGCTGTGGTCCGCCAGTTCGAGCAGATGGACGTGTACACGCCCAACACGGCGAACGGCATCTCGAGTGCGCGTGACAAGCTCCGCGCAAACCAGATCCTCTCCCGCCACAACATCGCGATGCCGCCGACGGCGTTCGTCCGCAACCGCGCCGATGTGCGTCCGGCGATCGAGCGTGTCGGCGGCGCCCCTGTCGTCATCAAGCTGCTCGAGGGCACACAGGGGATCGGCGTGATCCTCGCGCCGCAGGTCAAGGTCGCCGAGGCGATCATCGAGACGCTGCACTCGACCAAGCAGAACGTGCTCATCCAGAAGTTCATCTCGGAGAGTCGCGGACGCGACATCCGTGCACTCGTCGTGGGGGATCGAGTCGTCGCAGCGATGCGTCGCTCGGCCGCGGGAGACGAGTTCCGCTCGAATGTGCACCGCGGCGGATCTGTCGAGGCTGTCGAGCTCGATCCGATCTATGAGCGCGCGGCTGTGCGATCCGCCCAGATCATGGGATTGCGCGTCGCGGGTGTCGACATGCTCGAGGGCGACGACGGTCCTCTGGTCATGGAGGTCAACTCCTCTCCGGGGCTGCAGGGCATCGAGACGGCGACCAAGCTCGACGTGGCCGGAGCGATCATCGACTACATCGCCGGTCAGGTCGCCTTCCCCGAGATCGATGTGCGCCAGCGCCTCACGGTCTCCACGGGCTACGGCGTCGCCGAGCTGATGGTGCACGGCGCGGTCGACCTCGTCGGCAAGACGCTCGGCGAAGCGGGTCTCTGGGAGCGCGACATCACGGTGCTCACCCTCCACCGTGGGGTCTCGGTCATTCCGAACCCCCGTAAGCACGTCGTCCTCGAGGCGGACGATCGGCTGTTCTGTTTCGGCAAGCTCGACGAGATGCGCTCGATGGTGCCCGAGCGTCGCCGTCGACGCGCCAAGGTGCGACGGCTTCCGCGTCAGCCGCTCTCGGAGTGAACGAAGAAGCGCGGCCGCTCCTCATCCGAGGTGCGGCCGCGCTTCTTCGTATGCGGGCTGGATCAGCGCGGGCGCTGCGCCCTGACCTTGGTCGGGTCGATCCCCTTGGGGATCGGCAACGACGAGATCGACTGCGACACGGACTCGATGCGTCGGATGACGGCACCCATCGTCGCCTTGTCGATCACCTTGGGAAGCTTCTTGATGGTCTTGGCGAGGTCGGCGATCGCCACGTCGTCGTCGCCGTGTCCGACGTAGATCACGGTCACGGGAACACCGTGGGCCACGCGGGCGGCCTTGCTGCGCTCGTCGTTGACCAGGCGGGTCAGGCGTCCGCGAGAGCCTTCACCGACCACCACGACGCCGCCACGGCCGACGGTGCGGTACACGGCATCCTGCGTCTTGGGGTTGATGCCGACCGGCGTCTCAGAGCCCTGCCAGTTGCGGCCGAGGCTCGTGCTGATGACGTGGCCGGTGGCGCCGGGCATGCCGTCGATCTTCTGGTACATGGCCGAGGTCGACAGGCGGGTCATCAGGAACATCGCGCCGAGGATGCCGAGCATCAGGCCGGAGATGCCCCAGAGGATCAGCGTCCAGACCTGGAACGGCGGGATGAGGTATCCGACGATGAGTCCGATCAGGACACCGAGCACCAGCAGCGCGATCTGCGCCCAGGGAAGCCAGGGGTAGATCTCTCTCGTGAACTTGAAGAGGGACTTGATCTGGGAGAAGAACCCCGGACGCTTCTCGGGCGCGGACGAACGGTTTGCCATGTCCATAAGAATACCGACTCCGGGCCGCGCTCATGTCGTCGTTCGCGTCAGGCGGATTCGCGCACCGGGCACCCGTCCTGCACGGCGTGGAAAGTGCTCGGATCCCTCCACATCGCCGACCTGGAGACCACGGGGGGCGAGCGATGCGTTGACATGGAGACATGACAGTCGCAGAAGTGCCCCACCGCGGTGCGTCGCTGGTGCCCGGGGTGCACCGCGTGATCAGACAGCTCGACGCCGAGGAGGGCCCGTACGCCGGAGCGCTCGTCATCCGCGGGGAGTCCGTGGCGGTGCAGATCGACTGTGAGACGCTCGCGGGATGGGCGGGCTGGGGCCACGCGGGTGACGAGCATGTCGCGGGTCCGGTCGACGTCGTGCGGCGCCACGACGGCCACGACGTCCTGCTTCCCTGGTGCACGGAGCGGATCGGTGCTTTTCTCGGACGCCGATCGGTGGCCGAGGTCGCGTTCGCCGCCGGTGAGCTGACCACCATGGTGGCGAGTCTTCTGAGGGGGCTGGGCGAACTCTGTCGCGCCGACGGTCCCGCCGTCACCGGGGACTGGTGGTTGACGGACGACGGGCGCCCGATGTTCGTGATCGGCGAGGGCGACGATGCGCGGTCGGCCACGTGGCGTCTGGTCGAACGGATGCAGCGGGACTGCGGCGATCGTTCGCTGAGCCGCTTGCTCGGGGAGATCAGAGACGGGCTGCAGAAGAGTGGTGAGCGTCCGGGGATGCCGGTTCGACAGCTTGAGCGCTGGGAGGCGGAGCTGTTCGCGACCGCAGCCTCGCGGCCGCTCAGGCGCGACGTGCACGCGTCGGAGCAGGCACGAGACCTCGACGTCGCCCGCCGCGTCGTGCCGGTGCCCGGGACGAGACGTGAGGCGCGGGGAGGGGGCTCGGATCACTCGACGGAGCGGGGACCCCGGGGTGCGGTCGATCGAGCGATGGAGTGGGCGAGGCATTGGCTGGAGGAGGGCAGGACCGCGTTCGAGGAACGATGGAGCCGGCGGGGTATCAAGACCCGCAGAGACAGGCCACCCAGGCATGAGAAGGCACACTCAGACGCCGTCACGGGTGCTGTCGATCCCGAGCCACGGCGCCGTGGACGCAGACTGGTCGTGGCGTGCAGTGCGGCCGCGGTCGTGCTCTGTGGAGGCCTGCTCTGGCCGGGTGGTGCGACCGGGGAGCCCGCGGCGGGGAAAGTCCGACCGTCGCCCGCAGCGAGTCGGAGTTCTGCGGGTTCGCCGACGACCACACCGACGACGCCGACATCTCCGATCCCGGCCGCAGAGTCGACAGACGAGTCCACCGGCTCCGAGGACCCGGTGGTGGCGGCGCGTGCGCTTCTGCTCGCCATACGGCACTGCGCCGAGATGGGGGACCTGGCGTGCTCCGACGCGGTGGCTGCCGGCTCATCCGGAATCGTAGAGGCGCTCACCGGGGCGGCATCGGGGGAGAAGGTGCCGGAGCTGGCCGCGGTCGACGAGTACGGCGATGTCGCGGTGATCCGTGTCTCGTCGATCGCAGTGATCGGCGAGGGGCCGGCGCCGCAGCAGATCGAGCAGATGGTGGTGGTCGTGCGGGTCAATGAGAAATGGCTGGTCCGCGACGCCTACGACGTCGCGGACCAGCCAGGGTGATGCTGTGGTCAGGCTCCGAGCTGCGCGGCGAACTGCGCCGACTCGAGGCGTGCCTTGACAGCCCCCAGGAAGCGGGCGGCGTCGGCACCATCGATGATGCGGTGGTCGTACGAGAGTGCGAGGTACACGTACGAGCGGACGGCGATCGCGTCTGCGCCGCCGACCTTGACCAGACCGGGGCGCTTGACGACCGTTCCGGTGCCGAGGATCGCGGACTGCGGAAGGAACACGACGGGGGTGTCGAACAGCGCGCCACGCGAACCGGTGTTGGTCAGCGTGAACGTGCCGCCGGCGAGCTCGTCGGGCTTCAGCTTGTTGTCACGCGTGCGTGCGGCGAGGTCGGCGATCTCGTGGGCGATCTCCGCGATGTTCTTCGATGCGGCATCGCGCAGAACCGGCGTGAGCAGACCGCGCTCGGTGTCGACGGCGATCGACACGTTCTCGGACTCCGGGTAGACGATGTTCTCTCCGTCGACCGTGGCATTCACGATCGGGAAGGCGCGAAGCGCCTCGGCGGCAGCCAGAGCGAAGAACGGCAGGAACGACAGCTTGTCGCCGGTCTTCTCGAGGAACGATCCCTTGACGCTGTCGCGGTACTCCGCGAGAGCGGTGACATCGACCTCGACCACGGTGGTGAGCTGAGCGGTCTGCTGCATCGACTCGACGGCGCGCTTCGCGAGGACCTTGCGCAGACGCGACATCGGCTGCGTGGTGCCACGCAGCGGCGACACCTCGAGCGGAGCCGGTGCGGCAGGAGCGGCGGCTGCAGCGGGTGCAGACGAGGCGCTTTCGGCGGCCTTGAGGACGTCTTCCTTGCGGATACGTCCTCCCACGCCGGTACCGGTGACGCTGGCGAGGTCGACGCCCTGCTGCGAAGCCAGGCGGCGCACGAGCGGGGTCACATACAGGTTGTCGCTCTCCGTGGGGAGAGACAGCTTCGGCTCGGCTGGTGCCGAAGCCGCAGCGGGTGCGGGCTCCGACGGTGCGGCCGGAGGAGCGGGTGCGACAGGTGCGGCGGCCGCCTCGGCAGCGGGAGCCTGTGTCACGGGGGCCTCAGCCGCCGGCGCGGCCGGAGCCTGGGCGGAAGGAGTCTCTGCGGGAGCGGCCGGAGCCTCTGCCGCCGGAGCCTCTGCCGGAGCCGCGGGAGCAGCACCGGAGCCGACACGGGCGAGCACGGCGCCGACGGCGACGGTCTCGTCTTCAGCGGCCACGATCTCCTGGAGGACGCCGGCGACCGGCGACGGGATCTCGGTGTCGACCTTGTCGGTCGAGATCTCCAGCAGCGCCTCGTCGACCTCGACGGTGTCACCGATCTGCTTGAGCCAGCGCGTGACGGTGCCCTCGGTCACGCTTTCGCCCAGCTCGGGAAGGACGATGTCGGTGGCATCGCCCGCCGGAGCGGCGGCGGGCGCGGCTTCAGCGGGGGCAGCGGCCTCGGGCTCTGCCGGTGCAGCGGGTGCCTCGGCCTGCGGTGCGGCCGGCTCGGGCGCCTGCTCGGCGGCCGGAGCCGCTGCGGCAGGAGCATCGTCGCCAGGGGCCGAGTTGCTGCCGTCGCCGATGCGCGCGAGCAGCGCGCCGACCTCGACGGTCTCGTCCTCGGCGACGAGGATCTCCTCGATCACACCGGTGATGGGCGAGGGGATCTCGGTGTCGACCTTGTCGGTCGAGATCTCGAGCAGGCCCTCATCCGCCTGAACGGTGTCTCCCACCTGCTTGAGCCAGCGGGTGACCGTACCCTCTGTGACGCTCTCGCCGAGAGGGGGGAGGACGACGGATGTGCTCATGACTGAGTCTCCTTCAAGAAGTTAAATGACGCGTGTCTAGCTTAGTGAACTGTTCACCGGTTGGTGTTCAGAGGGCGTGCAGTGGCTTTCCGGCGAGCGCGAGGAAGGCTTCGCCGAGTGCCTCGCTCTGAGTCGGGTGAGCGTGAATGAGGGGTGCGATGTCCTCGGGATGGGCCTCCCACGCGACGGCCAGCTGGCCCTCGGTGATGAGTTCGCCCACCCGGTCGCCGAGCAGGTGGACGCCGATCACGGGTCCGTCCTTCAGCCGGACGACCTTCACGAGCCCGCCCGTGCCGATGATCTCGCTCTTGCCGTTTCCGGCGAGGTTGTACTCGTAGGCGACGACAGCATCCGCGCCGTGCTCGGCGACGGCTGCCTCCTCGGTGACGCCGACCGACGCGACCTCGGGGCTCGAATAGGTGACCTTGGGGATCTGGATGTCGGGGATGTTCGTGGGGGAGAGTCCGGCGATCCGCTCCGCGACCGCGATGCCCTGCTGGAAGCCGCGATGCGCGAGCTGCAGACCCGGGGTGATGTCGCCGACGGCCCACACTCCGGGGACGCCCGTGCGGAGGTCCTGATCGACCGTGACGAAACCACGGTCGAGGGCGACACCCGCCTCCTCGAAGCCCAGGTCGGAGGTGACCGGACCGCGTCCGACAGCGACGAGGAGATAGTCGGCGGAGAACTCCTTGCCGTCCTCGAGCGTGACGGTGACGGAGGCGTCGTCCTGCGTGGCGGTCTGGAACCGGATGCCGAGCGAGTACTGGATGCCGCGGCGGCGGAACGCGCGCTCGAGGCCCTTGCTCATCGCGATGTCCTCGTTCGGGACGAGATGCGGGAGGGCTTCGATGATCGCGACCTCGGCGCCGAACGAGCGCCACACGCTCGCGAACTCGACGCCGATCACGCCACCGCCGAGGATCAGGACGCGCTCGGGGATGACGTCCAGAGCCAGCGCCTGCTCACTCGTCAGGATCCGCCCACCGATCTCGAGGCCGGGAAGGGTGCGGCTGTACGAGCCGGTGGCGAGGATCACGTCCGTGCCGACGTAGACGTCGTCTCCGACGCTGACCGAGCGGTCGGCGTTCAGGCGGCCCATGCCGGCGACGGTCGTGATGCCGCGGGCCTTGACGAGACCTTCGAGGCCCTTGTACTTCTTCGCGACGATGCCCTCGCGGTAAGCGCGCACCCCAGCGGGGTCGATGCCCTCGAGCGTCGCGGAGATGCCCACATGAGCGGCGCCGCGCACGTGCTCCGCCACCTCTGCGGCGTGCAGGAGCGCCTTGGTGGGGATGCATCCCCGGTGCAGGCAGGTGCCGCCGACCTTGTCCTTCTCGATGAGCGCGACGGACTTGCCGAGCTCGCTCGCTCGCAGTGCCGCGGCGTATCCGCCGCTTCCGCCGCCCAGGACGACGATGTCGAAGGTGTGCGTGGTCATGGTCATGCCTCCGTGTGGGATGCTTCGGCGAACGCGATGATCGATCGGACCATCGCGCCCGTGGGGCCCTTGTCGGTGAAGCCGTACGGCGCACCGTTGTGCTCGCCGGATCCGGCGATGTCGAGGTGCACCCAGGGGATGCGAGGGGCGTCCTTCTCGTCGGAGACACGTCCGACGAAGCGTCGCAGGAAGAGCCCTGCATACGACGCACCGCCCATGCGGTCGCTCATGTTCGCGTTCTGCATGTCGGCGATGGGCGAATCGAGCGAGTCTTCCATGTGCTCGGGCAGAGGCATGTGCCAGGCGAGCTCGTCTGCGGCCCGTGCGGCGCCCAGGAACTCGGTGACGGCGTCATCGGCGCCGAAGACACCGGTGTGACGGTGGCCCAGCGCCATGACGATCGCCCCGGTGAGCGTCGCGACGTCGATGATCACGTCGGGGTTCTCGCGGCTCGCGGCGACCAGGCCGTCCGCCATGACCAGTCGACCCTCGGCGTCCGTGTTCGGGACCTCGACGGTGGTGCCGTCGAGCATCCTGATGACGTCGCCGGGGCGCAGCGCCCGACCGGACGGCATGTTGTCGGTGATGCAGAGCCAGGCCGTGACGTGCACGGGAAGACCGAGCGCGGCGATCGCGCGCAGGGCGGCGACGCTCGTCGCGGCGCCCGCCATGTCGAACTTCATCCCCACCATCGATGCCGCGGGCTTGAGCGAGAGTCCGCCGGTGTCGAACGTGATCCCCTTGCCGACCAGCGCGATGTGCCGGGTGGCGTTCGCGGGTGCGTAGTCGAGTCGCACGAGACGCGGAGGACGGTCCGAGCCCTGGGCGACGCCGAGGATTCCGCCGAAGCCCTGCTCGGCGAGTGCATCCTCATCGAGGATCTCGACCGTGACGTCGAGGCCCTCGACGCTGTCCGCGGCGCTCTGCGCGAGCTGGGTGGGGCTCTGCCACTCGGCAGGCACGAACACGAGGTCCTTCACGAGAGCGACGGCCTCGCCGACCGCGACTGCTCGAGAGAGCTCCTCATCATCGAGCTCCGCATGCAGCACGACCGACGTGGCACGGCTCTTGCCGGGCTCGCGGCGGTAGCTGTCGAATCGGTAGCCGCCGAGGACTGCGCCTTCTGCCGCCGCGGAGGCGAACTCCTCGAGTCCGGGAGCGAGTCCGAGTGAGACCTTCTCGAAACCGGTGAGGGAGCGAAGCGCTGCACCGACCGCGTTCCGCATAGCGGCGGCATCGGCGGTGCGTCCGACACCGACGACGGCGAACGGCAGCTCCGTGACCTCCGGGGCGTACACGCGGGTGAACGCGGACGGCGAGCCTGTGAAGCCGATGCCCTTCAGAGAGGCGGCGAGTCCCGGGTGGTCCGACAACGACTCTGTGGAGTCGGAGATGTCGGGGATGACGAGCACTGCGGCGTCTGCAGCGCTTCCGGGGAACTGATCTGAGGTGCGCGAGAGCGCGGGAAGCGTCATGACTCCATCCTAGGGAAGCCTGCAAGGGGAGACGCGGAGCGAGTGTTCGCTCTCAGCATGACGGCCACCGCCCGCCCGTCGGAACCTGCTCGTAGCATGGACTCATGCCCTTCTCCGGAGAGATCCATGAACGTGTAGCGAACGCGCCGGCGGTGCCGCGCGGGCTGCCCCTTGTACTGCTCCTGACGGGTTTCACCGATGCGGGCAACGCTGTCTCAGGCCTCATCGAGCACCTCCGTGAGACGACCTCCCCCGAGCCGATCGCGGTCTTCGACAACGACGTGCTCCTCGACTACCGGGCGCGTCGCCCCGTGATCTCGTTCGATCAGGACCACCTCACGGAATTCCGTCCGGCGCGGCTCGAGCTCTCGCTCGCGACAGATGCCCTCGGTCAGAAGTTCCTGCTCCTCGCGGGCTACGAGCCCGACTTCGCATGGAACGAGTTCGCGCGCACGGTGCTCGACCTCGCCGACGAGTTCGAGGTGTCCGGCCTCAACTGGGTCCACTCCATCGCGATGCCCGTGCCCCACACCCGTCCGATCGGCACCACGGTCAGCGGCAACCGTCGCGAGCTCACGGTCGCGCACTCCGTGTGGCGTCCGCGTACGCAGGTGCCGGCGACCGCAGGGCATCTGCTGGAGTTCCGTTTCGCCGAGCACGGCGCCCGCGTCGTCGGCTTCGTCCTGCTCGTTCCGCACTACCTCGCAGAGACCGAGAATCCGGAAGCCGTGATCGCGGCCGCCGAGAAGCTCATGGCCGCCACCGGCCTCGTGATCCTGCTCGACGAGGTGCAGGAGCGCCGCCAGGACTATCTGACGCGGGTCGACGAGCAGGTGCTCGGCAACGACGAGCTGCAGCAGATGGTGCAGGGTCTCGAGCGTCGCTACGACGCCTACATGGCCGGCCGCGACCCCGAGGATGGCTCGTACGACGAGGGCGGATTCAACGAGCGCGATCTCCCGAGCGCCGACGAACTGGCCGCCGAGCTCGAGCGGTACCTCGCCTCACGTCCCAGCGGCGACGAGGACAAGCCCGGCCGAGGTTGACGTCGGGGTTGCCATCCGGGTCGTGAACTTCAGTCGAATGCACCTGCATGCCCACACGTGTGCGATACTAGGACTCTGACCCGTTGTCAATCGATCTTTCCGGAGATCTGACTTGACAAGGGTCTTACTAGTGTCCGAAATGCTCCGGGGCCTGCGAGCGGCCCCGTGAAAGGCGAAACGTGACTCCTGCCACGACGAAGAAGACCCGGACGACGAAGAAGACCGCCGACGCTCCCGAGGTCGACGCCCCGGTCGAGGAGGCCGCTGAGAAGCCGGTTCCCAAGACCGCAGCGCAGCGGGCCGCTGCCAAGCGCGCGCCCGCCAAGAAGAAGAAGGCCGATGACATCGTCGAAGACGACGAGACTCCTCCGCCCGCAGAACCCGACGAGGACGACGAGGACTCGAAGCCCAAGTTCACCGAACCGCTGCCGACCGGCGCCATCGTCATCTCGTCGAACGACGACGAGGACGTGCCGGTCTACTCGACGCAGATCACCGGTGCGACGGCCGACCCCGTCAAGGACTACCTGAAGCAGATCGGAAAGGTCGCACTGCTGAACGCGGCCGAAGAGGTCGAGCTCGCGATGCGCATCGAAGCCGGTCTGTTCGCCGAAGAGAAGCTCTCGACGATGACCGCCGCTGAGAAGGCAGGTCAGCTCGGACTCGACCTGCAGTGGGTCGCCCGCGACGGTCAGCGCGCCAAGAGCCACCTGCTCGGAGCCAACCTGCGTCTCGTCGTCTCTCTCGCCAAGCGCTACACCGGCCGCGGCATGCAGTTCCTGGATCTGATCCAGGAGGGCAACCTCGGTCTGATCCGTGCGGTCGAGAAGTTCGACTACACCAAGGGCTTCAAGTTCTCGACGTACGCCACCTGGTGGATCCGTCAGGCGATCACGCGCGCCATGGCCGACCAGGCCCGCACCATCCGCATCCCGGTGCACATGGTCGAGGTCATCAACAAGCTGGCCCGCGTACAGCGCCAGATGCTGCAGGACCTGGGCCGCGAGCCCACGCCGGAAGAGCTCAGCCGCGAGCTGGACATGACGCCTGAGAAGGTCGTCGAGGTCCAGAAGTACGGCCGTGAGCCCATCTCGCTGCACACCCCCCTCGGTGAGGACGGCGACAGCGAGTTCGGTGACCTCATCGAGGACACCGAGGCCGTCGTCCCCGCGGACGCGGTCGGCTTCACGATGCTGCAGCGTCAGCTCGAGCAGCTGCTCGACTCGCTCTCGGAGCGTGAGGCCGGTGTCATCCGGATGCGCTTCGGACTCGGCGACGGCCAGCCCAAGACGCTCGACCAGATCGGTGACACGTTCGGCGTGACGCGTGAGCGCATCCGTCAGATCGAGTCGAAGACGATGGCGAAGCTGCGCCACCCGAGCCGCTCGCAGTCGCTGCGGGACTACCTCGAGTGATGCAGGCGAACGAGGGCAAGGCGCTCGAGACGAGTGTCGACGGCAAGAGCTACGCACGTATTCCGCTGCGCACCCGCGTCGTCATGCCTGACGACGACCTCGACTCCGTCATCACGGAGTACGCGAAGGGCGCCGTGCAGCCGGGCGACCTGCTGTTCGTGACCGAGAAGATCGTGGCGATCACGCAGGGACGCTCATACCGTCTCGACGAGATCACTCCACGTCCGCTCGCGCGCTTCCTCTCGCGGTACGTCGTACGCACGTCCTACGGCATCGGTCTCGGCATGCCGGAGACGATGGAGATGGCCCTGCGCGAGTGCGGCACCCTGCGCATCCTCTTCGCGGCCGGCGTCTCGGTGATCACGAAGGCCTTCGGCCGTCGCGGTGACTTCTATCGCATCGCGGGCGACAAGGCCCGCGCGATCGACGGACCCACGAAGAACACGATCCCTCCCTACAACCAGGCGGTCGTGCTCGGGCCGAAGAACCCGCGCGAGGTCGCGCTCCGCGTCCAGAAGCTGGTCGGCGGACAGGTGGATGTCGCGGTCGTCGACATCAACGACATCGGCGGCAACATCCTCGGCTCGACCCTCGACAAGGCCGGTGAGCGCCGGCTCGTCCAGATCCTGGGCGACAATCCGCTCGGCCAGGCGACGCAGTCGACGCCGATGGGAATCGTCCGCGAGGTCTGACCTTCGCGAGTCGCACTGACAGCAAGAAGGCCCGGATGCTCAGCATCCGGGCCTTCTTCGTGCCTGAGTCGGTCAGAACCCAGTCGGGTCAGAACCCGATCGCGGCCTGGTAGCGAGGCTTGTGGCCCGTGCGGATGCCCGTGACGCTCGGCTTGTTCTCGTACACACCGGCTCCCCAGTTGCCCTCGACCAGGACGGGCCCCTCGGGGGTGACCACGACGTCCCAGCCGACGTACTGCACCTGGGGCACGACGCGAGCCACCTGGTCGACGAACTCCCGGACCTCGTCCATCATCGGCAGCTGGAAGTCGGCGATCGGGAAGCCCGAGTCAGGGTGCGTCACGTGCACGTGACCGTGCGAGTCGTAGCCCGAACCGACGGAGTGCCCGTTCTCGTCGAGCATCGTGTAGAAACCGCCGAAGCTCATCTGGTCGCTCACGGCTCCGCGCCCGAACTTCTGCGCCATGGCGAGGATGTGCGTCTTCTCGCCGTCGAAGAACGCGGTGATGCGGGTGGTGTTCACGGTGCCGGGGCAGACGGCCGCGAGGTCGGAGTGCTGACGGATGACCTCTTCGACCAGCACCTGCTTCTTCGACAGCAGTTCCGCGTGGAAGGCGTCCCAGTCGGTCACGTCGGCCGCGTGGTAGCGGTGCACGCCGGTGCCGGCCTGACCGTGCGTCTCCTTGACGACGATCGTGCCCTGGCGCTCTGTGAAGGCGCGCAACTGCTCGGCATTGCCCTCGGCGATGAGCATCCATTCGCGCTTGAGGAACGCGTCGAAGACGGCGTTGAACTCGGCCTTGTCGTGGAAGAGGTGCCGGTAGTCGGGGTGGTCGTACTTCTGGGAGATCTCGTTGGAGACCGGGTGCGTCATGAAGGTGTCGCGCTCGGCCTTGGTGAGGATCGCGAAGTCGTAGTCGATGTAGTCCTGGAATCCGACGTTGTGTCGACCCGCCGACCACAGCATGTCGACCACCACGAGCGGCACGGCCTTGCCGTGCTGGGCGGATGACTCCTTGGCCCTCTCGATCACCGAGGCGACGTCGATGCGGCGGGCGCGCGTCAGCAGATAGCGGACGCGGGGCACGAGGGAAAAGCGTGACATGGATCTCCAAGGTCGGGGTCCCATCCAGTCTACGGGGGGCACGCAGGGCATCCTGAGAAGGCGGAGCTAGGCTGGAACCGTGTGTGAGAAGACATCCAGCTCCCGTCCGAGGGCGATGATCTCGCGGTCGGCTCTGGCCGCGTCCGCGTCCGCAGCCGTCGACGCCGGAGGCCGCATCGCGGATCTCCGCAGGGATGCCTGGGGGCATGGAGTGCTCGCGATCGCGCACGCCGTGACGGGTGCCGGCGCTGCCGCCGTGCTCGTGGACTATGCCGAAGAGGCCGAGATGCTGCGACTCGAGGGCATCGAGGCGGTCACCGAGGGCGCGGCCGACATCGATCCGTCACTGCTCTACGGGCTGCCCGACGTCGAGGGGACGCTGCGCACGACCCCCGTGATGCGCCTCGCCGGACGAATCCTCTCGACGAAGCCGCTGAAGGCCGGAGACGCGGTCTCGTACGGCTACACGCATCGAGCAGCGCGCGACACCACAGCAGCACTCATCACCGGCGGATATGCGCAGGGGATCGTTCGGGCGCTCGGCAACGCGGCTCACGTCGAGATCGACGGCGTGCAACGTCCGATCGTCGGGCGCGTCGCGATGGATGTCTGCGTGATCGATCTGCAGGATGCCACCGATGCCCAGCCGGGTGTCGACGCCACCTACTTCGGCGGGCCGGGACCTGCCGGCCCTGGGCTCGCGCGCTGGAGCGCTGTGACCGGACTCACGATCGCCGAGCTCATCGCCGTGGCCGGGTCGCACGCGGAGCGGGGGTGGGAGGCATGAGCCGCCCGGAACTGCGCATCCGCACCGATCGATTCGTGTCGAACATCGCCGCCGTGCGCGAGCGCATCGCTCCGTCGGCCCTGATGGTGGTCCTCAAGGACGACGCGTACGGACACGGGCTCCGCTGGGCGGTCGAGGCGGCCCAGAGCGCCGGCGTCGAATGGTACGGCTCCTATGACGTCGGCAGCGGTGTCGAGGCACGGCGCGTACTGGGCGAGAGCGGGCGCGTGCTCGCCTGGGTCACATCGACCGATCCCGAGATCGACGAGGCGCTACGCCAGCGGATCGACCTCGGCGTCGGCAGCGCCGAGTACCTCGAGCGCATCGTCGCGCGGGCCGACCACCTCGGCCTCCGCGCGCGGATCCATCTCAAGATCGACACCGGGCTGCACCGCAACGGACTGCTTCCGGAGGAATGGGCGCAGACGATCGCGCAGGTGCGTGCCGGCGAGACCGCGGGCCAGCTCGAGCTCGCCGGGATCTGGAGCCATCTCGCCGAAGCCAGCGACGCCGAGGACGACGAGGCCCAGGCGGCGTTCCTCGATGCCGTCCGCGTGGTCGAGGAATCCGGGGACACCCCCGAGGCACTGCATCTGACGGCATCCGCAGCATCATGGTGGCGCCCCGAGCTGCGCGGTTCCGTCTCTCGGATCGGCGCGTTCTGCTACGGCGTCCGCTCGGCCGACGGCCCGAACCTGGAGGGGATCGTGCCTGTGGCAGAGCTCGTGGCCACGGTGATCGAAGTCCGCGACAACGGCGCGGTGATCGCGATCGGCGCTTTCGACGGCATCCCGTCCACGCTCGTGGGCGCAGACGTCGGCACACCGGACGGACCACGCGAACTGCTCCGCATCGACATGACGACGTCCGTGGTCGCATCCTGGCCGGGAATGCAGGTGGGCGACACCGTCCGACTCTTCGGGGCGGGGGAGCACGGGGAATCCAGCGCGACCACCCTCGCCGAGAGGATCGACACGGTCGGGGAGGAGATCCTCACCCGGCTGACCCCTCGCGTGCGACGCGTCGTCGTCTATTGACGACGGGTCGTGTGTCGATTGACGACGGGTCGTGTGTCGACGCGCGGGGCCGGACAACGAAAGCGGAGCCCGTCGCATGACGGGCTCCGAGGCGGATCAGACCGAGTGGCTCAGTCGATCAGACGAGCGGTCTCATCGTGCCAGCTCGTGGCGATGCTGCGGAGCTTCTCTTCGTACTTGCGTCCGTGGTGGGCGCAGAAGAGCAGCTCGGAGCCGTTGACCTCGGCCGCGATGTAGGCCTGAGCGCCACACGAATCACAGCGATCCATGGCGGTCAGGCGGAACTCGACGGCGGAGGTCTCACGTTCAGTCGTTGCGTTCATCTCGGTGCCTCCTTGAGAGTGTCGGGTTCGCTGGTTGGGCGTGATCAATGTAACCACGCTGTGGCTGTAGTAATGCCCGGTTTGCGGCGTGTTTCGCTCAGCGCGTACGCGCAGCGGTCGCAGTGGTAGCCCACGGGGAGTGTCTGCAGGCCCCGGGGAGGCATCGCGAATAGACTCGGAGATTGTGACCGCCGAGTATTCCGCCCATCATCTCCAGGTGCTCGAAGGGCTCGAGGCCGTCCGCAAGCGTCCCGGTATGTACATCGGTTCGAACGGATCCCCGGGCCTGATGCACTGCCTCTGGGAGATCATCGACAACGCCGTCGACGAGGCCGTCGCGGGCAACGGCTCGAAGATCGACATCATCCTGCACGAGGACGGCAGCGTCGAGGTCCATGACCGCGGCCGCGGCATCCCCGTCGACGTCGAGCCCCGCACCGGTCTCACCGGCGTCGAGGTCGTGTTCACGAAGCTGCACGCCGGCGGCAAGTTCGGCGGCGGATCGTACGCCGCATCCGGTGGTCTGCACGGTGTCGGTGCCTCGGTGGTCAACGCCCTGTCCGAACGCCTCGACGTCGAGGTCGACCGCGGCAGCAAGACGTACGCGATGTCGTTCCACCGCGGCGAGCCCGGACTCTTCGCCGACTCCGGTGAAAAGCGACCGGACGCGAAATTCACGCCGTTCCAGGACAAGAGCGAGCTGCGTGTCGTCGGCAAGGCGCCGCGCGGCACCAGCGGCACGCGCATCCGCTACTGGGCTGATCACCAGATCTTCACGAAGGATGCCGCGTTCCAGCTCAACGATCTGGTGAACCGCGCTCGACAGACGGCGTTCCTCGTCCCCGGCCTCGAGCTCGTCATCCGCGACGAGCGCGCGGCGAACGGGTCCGAGGTCGAAGGCCAGGCGATCGAGACCTCCTACCGGTACGACGGCGGCATCTCGGAGTTCGTCGAGTACCTCGCCAACGACGCTCCCGTCACCGACACCTGGCGCATCCAGGGCGAAGGCACCTTCAAAGAGACAGTGCCGGTTCTGCAGGCCGACGGCCACATGATCGCGACAGAGGTCGAGCGCGTCTGCGCCGTCGACATCGCGATGCGCTGGGGAACGGGCTACGACACGACCACGCGGTCGTTCGTCAACATCATCGCCACCCCCAAGGGGGGCACGCACCAGCAGGGCTTCGAGCAGGAGCTGCTGAAGGTGCTGCGCGCGCAGGTCGATCAGAACGCACGACGGCTGAAGGTCGGCAGCAACGACAAGCTCGAGAAGGACGACGTCCTCGCCGGCCTCACCGCGGTGCTCACGGTGAACGTCCCCGAGCCGCAGTTCGAGGGTCAGACGAAGGAGATCCTCGGCACACCGGCCGTGCGCCAGATCGTGGCCCAGGTGATCCGCAAGGATCTCGCCGCGCGCTTCAGCTCGACCAAGCGAGACGACAAGAGCCAGGCGACGCAGCTGCTCGACAAGATCGTCGCCGAGATGAAGGCCCGCGTCTCGGCTCGCGCGCACAAGGAGACCCAGCGACGCAAGAACGCCCTGGAGTCGTCGACGCTGCCGACCAAGCTGGTCGATTGCCGCACGAACGAGGTCGAGCGCAGCGAGCTGTTCATCGTCGAGGGGGACTCCGCTCTCGGTACGGCCAAGAACGCGCGCAACAGCGAGTTCCAGGCCCTGCTGCCGATCCGCGGCAAGATCCTCAACGTGCAGAAGGCCTCCGTCGGCGACATGCTGTCGAACACGGAGTGCGCGTCGATCATCCAGGTCATCGGTGCGGGGTCGGGTCGGAGCTTCGACATCGACGCCGCGCGCTACGGCAAGGTGATCCTGATGAGCGACGCCGATGTCGACGGTGCGCACATCCGGACGCTGCTCCTCACGCTCTTCTACCGGTACATGCGTCCACTCATCGAGCACGGACGCGTGTTCGCCGCGGTGCCGCCGCTGCACAGGGTGATCGTGATGAATCCCGGCTCCAAGCCGAACGAGACGATCTACACCTACAGCGAGCAGGAGATGCACACGCTCCTGGCCAAGCTCCGCAAGGCCGGCAAGCGCTGGCACGAGCCGATCCAGCGCTACAAGGGTCTGGGCGAGATGGACGCCGAGCAGCTCGCGAACACCACGATGGATCGTGGCGGACGGCTTCTGCGCCGCGTGCGCATGGAGGATGCCGAGGCGGCGGGTCGCGTCTTCGAGCTGCTGATGGGCAATGAGGTCGCCCCGCGCCGCGAGTTCATCATCGACTCCTCCGACCGCCTGTCGCGGGAGTCGATCGACGCCTGATCGTCACCGCGCGAGCGACAGTGCGGCGCGGTAGACATCGATCAGAGCATCCCGGTGGGTGTCCTGCGCGACCTGATCGCGGTGGGAGATCGCAGCCGTGCTCATCGACCGGACGGCGGCCGGGTCGTCGCGCAGCGCACGGAATGCCTGGGCGAGCCCCGTCGCATCCGGGGTGGCGGTCACGATTCCGCCGCCGTCGGGGAGCATCTCGGCGAGATCCGGGTCGGTGACGATCACCGGCAGCCCCGACGCGATCGCCTCGAGGATGACCATCGGCTGGTTGTCGAAGTCGAGCGAGGTCGACACCAGCACGTGCGCCTGACGCATGCCGTCGAGCACCCGGGACTGGGGGACTCCGCCGTGCACCGTGAGGCGCCCCGACGGCAGATCCGCCGCGGCATCCGCGACAGCGCGACGCGCGACACCGTCGCCGAACATCTCGGCGCGGACTCCGGGGGACTGCCGTAGGGCGTCGACGAAGACCTGGGGCCGTTTCTCGGGCGACAGCCGACCGCACCACACGACGCGGAGCTCTTCGTCCGGCGTGACGATCCGCGGCGTCGGTGAGCCGACCCGGTCGAGCACACTCGACTCGAGTCCGTTGGACAGCACGGTCAGCGGTGTCTGCACGCCCTGGGCGACCAGCTTCTCGGCGAAATGCGCCGACGGCACTATCACCTGGTCGGCGTGGTTCGCCTGACTCACCATGAGCCGCCACATCCGCTGGGCCATCCGCGTCTTCGCGTACGCAGCGGTCGAGTCGATGCGCGCCCTGTCGTGGCTCAGGCGTCGTCGATGCATCGCCGCGAGCAGCGCCGTCGTGACCGAGGGAAGCGGAAGCACGGACCGCGTGTAGACGTCGATGCGCCCGTGCATGGTCTGCACGATCCGGATGCCGAGGGCCCGCGCGGCCTCGAAGCCGGCGAGCGCCGCGAACAGCTCGGTGTGCACGTGGACGATCTCGATCCCGTGCGTGCTCAGACCGTCGCGAAGCGCCGCCGCCGCGGCTGCCGGCGTCCACGTGAACGGATAGCCGTCCGGCGCGAAGCCGCGGGCTGTGGGCAGCCGCACGATGTGCGGATCGACGCTGGGCGCAGCCAGGGGAGCGAACACGAAGACCTCGTGCCCGGCGTGCTCCAGGGCCTCCCTGTGCGCCTTGATCACGGTCTGCACGCCGCCCAGAGTCGGCAGGTAGTAGTCGGTGACCATGGCGATGCGCACTCGACCACAATAGGACGGCTAGGGTGATGTGCATGTCCGGAGCCCGTGTGCTGGTGACGGGGGCGAGCGGGTTCCTCGGCGGCTACGTGGTGCCCGAACTGCAGCGCCACGGGTTCGAGGTCTTCGCGGCGGGGCGCGACACGGCGGCCCTCGCCCAGGTCGCGGACAGTGAGCACCGGGTCCCCGGTGATCTCGCTTCGCTCCGCACCCGCGATCTTCCTGTGGATGCCGTGATCCACTGCGCGGCGCTGTCGACGCCCTGGGGTCCGTGGAAGGATTTCCGCGAGGCGAACATCGAGGGGACAGGTCATGTCGTCGAGTTCGCCCGACGCAACGGCGTCCGACGGATCGTGCACGTGTCGTCTCCGAGCGTGTATGCCGCGGCCCGCGACCGCATCGCCATCCGCGAGGCCGACGTCGATCGCAGCAACCGCCTCAACGGCTACATCCGCTCGAAGATCGCGGCTGAGGACCTTCTGCTCGAGGCGCTGGATGCCGGAACGATCCCCGAGGTCGTGATCGTGCGCCCTCGGGGGCTCATCGGAGTGGGGGATCCGAGCCTCGTGCCGAGACTGCTCGATGTGCACGCGCGGATCGGCGTGCCCCTCTTCGGCGGCGGCGACAACCTCATCGACGTGACCGCGGTCGAGAACGTCGCTGCGGCGCTGCGACTCGCGGTGACCGAGGGGAACGGCGCCGGAGGGGTGTACAACATCTCGAACGGCGACCCACGGCGGTTCCGCGAGCTGCTGACGACGCTGCTCGAGCTGATGGGGCAGACGCCTCGGTTCCGTCCGATGAGCAGACGGGCCGCATGGACCCTCGCTTCCGTTCTGGAAGGAGTGTGCGCGGTGCTTCCCGGCCGGCCGGAGCCTGCGCTCACCCGCTATACGCTCAGCACCATCGCCTACTCGCAGACTCTCGACATCACGCGTGCGCGCGAGGAGCTCGGATACCGCCCCGAGGTGACGCTGGACGATGCCCTCGCCACGGTCGCCGCACATCTGAGGGCGAGCGCGTGACCGCCAGACTCCGCCATTACGTGTGCGGGAGCACTTCGCACGATATCGGTGCGATGTTCCACGGCGCGTCGCACGGAGTCCGCGAGTTCCCGTCCGGGGTGTTCCTGTACGACGGTGCAGACGGACGGCGCGTGCTGTTCGACACCGGTTACGCGACGGGCGAGTGGCACACCGGCTGGCGCGGTGCCGTCTACCGGCGGCTGCTGCCGCCGAGCGTCGACGATGCGGATGACGTCGCCGCACGCCTCAGGGCCGACGGCATCGATCCGGCATCCGTCTCGCATGTCGTGCTGTCCCACCTGCATCCGGACCATGTCGGGGGAGTCCGTCGGTTTCCGCACGCCACCTTCGTCCTGAGCGCCGGACACGAGCGGACGCTCTCGGCACCGCGTCTGCGCACGGGAGTGCTCCCGGGGCTGTTCCCCGAGTGGTTCCCGGGTGCAGGCCGCAGCGTGCTCGACGTCGACGCATTCTCGACGGTCGAGATCCGCGGCGTCGCACTGCACGCTCACGACCTCTTCGGCGACGGCTCTTACCTGGTCGTCGATCTCCCCGGCCACGCCGACGGGCACCTGGGCGCGCTCATCGAGCACCGAGTGCTGCTGGCGGGGGATGCGGCTTGGGGAACCGATCTGATCGAGGCGACCGAGGGTCTGAAGACGTTGCCCCGGCTCGTCCAGCACGATGCGGATCGGTACGCCGCCACAGCGCGCGTTCTCGGTGGCCTCATGTCCGCCGGCATCCGAGTCGTGTGCAGCCATGACCCGCTCGGCGCGAAGGAACTGCTGGACTGATGACCAAGTTCGCGATCCTGCGTGAGTTCGTCACGGTGCGTTGGTTCCGGCCGCTGCGCACGAGGGCGGCCGTCGAACGACGTCAGCGTCGCCTGCTGCGGTCGCACCTGCGGTTCCTGCGGCAGCGATCACCGTACTTCCGCGAGCAGCTCGCGACCCGACCCTTCTCCGAACTTCCGTTGATGGACAAGAGCGTCATGATGAGCCGCTTCGACGAGATCAACACCGTGGGCGCCGGACGCGACGAGGCGCTCGCCCTCGCGATCGAGAACGAGCGCTCCCGAGACTTCGAGGCGGATCTGGGTTCGAACTCGGTCGGGCTCTCGAGCGGGACGAGCGGCCACCGCGGCCTCTTCGTGGTCAGCAGCCCCGAACGCGATGCCTGGGTGGGAACGGTGCTCGCCCGCACCCTCCCGCGAGGCAGGCTCCTCGGGCATCGGATCGCGCTGTTCCTCCGGGCAGACAACAGCCTCTACGAGTCGGTTGGTTCACGAGCGGTGTCGTTCCGATACTTCGACGTGTACTCCGACATGGACGAGAACATCGCCCGGCTGCAGGAGTACCGCCCGACCATCCTCGTCGCCCCGCCGTCCGTCCTGAGACTGATCGCGCGAGCCGCCGATGCCGGAGCCTTCGACGTCGTGCCCGAACGGGTGTACTCGGTGGCCGAGGTGCTGGAGATCGCCGACGAGCACCGCATCAGGGAGTCGCTCGGACAACCCCGTCTGCACCAGCTGTACCAGTGCACGGAGGGCTTCCTCGCGCACACCTGCGAGCGCGGCGTCATCCACCTGAACGAGGACAACATCCTCGTCGAGCGCGAGGCTCTGGATGCCGAGCGGTTCACGCCGATCATCACCGACCTCCGCCGCCGCGCCCAGCCGATCGTGCGGTATCGGCTGGGCGACGTCCTTCGCGAGCGGGATCGACGCTGCCCCTGTGGCAGCGCGCTCACGGCGATCGAGCGCATCGAGGGCAGAGAGGGCGACACGCTGGTCTTCCGAGGCCTCGACGGGCGTGACGTCCCGGTCTTCGCCGATGTGATCGCCCGTGCGCTTCTCTACGCCGACGGCTTCGACGAGTACCGCATCACTCAGATCGGCGCGTCGCGGCTGCAGATCGCCCTGGACACGGTCGATGATCGGTCTCGGCGCCGCGTCGAGGACGAGGTGGGCACGCTGGCCGACAGACTCGGATGCGAGCGGCCCGATCTCACGTTCGTGGACTATGTGAGAGACGGTTCGGTGAAGCTGCGCCGGGTGGTGCAGGAATGGGGGGACCGGAGATGGTGAGGAACTGCGAGATCGTCGGGTGGGGCACGTCGCTTCCCGCACGGACGGTGCGATTCGACGATGAGACGCGGTATCGCATCGAGGACGACGTGTCGCATCTCGACATGCTGACCGAGGCGTGCGAACGGGCGCTCGCACACGCGGGCGTCACGGCGGATCAGATCGACCTCGTCCTGGGTGCCTCGGCAGCTGGAATCCAGCCCATCCCGTGCACGGCCGCGCTCGTGCTCGAGAGACTGACCCTCACCGGTCACGCTGCGGCCTTCGACGTCAACTCGACCTGCACGAGCTTCATCACGGCTCTCGACGTCGCGTCTCGGTACCTGGACGCCGGCGACCACGACACGATCCTCGTGTTCGCGGGCGACGTGGGAACCCGCTTCCTGAATCCCGAGCAGCGCGAGAGCTTCGAGCTCTTCAGCGATGCCGGTGCAGCCGTCGTGCTCCGCCGCTCCGCAGACGCCGACCGGGGCGTGATCGCGAGCACGCAGCGCACCTGGCCCGCCTACGCGCACGACACCGAGATCAGGGGAGGGCTGTCCGGTTCGCCCGCGCAGGCCTATGCCACGGCAGACCCCGCCGACTACCTGTTCGACATGGACGGACGCCGAGCGCTGCTCGGGATGATGCGCGTGCTGCCGGAGTTCTTCGACGCCTTCCACCGGAGCTCGGGGATCTCCTACGACGATGTCGCGCTCTGGGTGCCGCATCAGGCGTCGGCCGCGCTCGGACCGATGCTCGATCGCCTCGGCATCCCGGTCGAACGCCGCATCGACCAGGTGAGGGATTTCGGCAACATGGTGTCGTCATCGGTGCCGTTCATGCTGGCTCGCGCGCTCGAGAGCGGTCGGGTCGGCGCCGGTGACACCGTGATCCTCTGCGGCACGGCAGCTGGTCTCACGGCCAACATCCTCGCGCTCCGACTCTGAGATCCTTCCGGGCTGCGAGGATGAGGTGATGATCGCACTCGTCTCGGCTCCCTCGAACCTGGGCCTTCGGCCTCCTGCGCCCGGAGCGGTTCCCGGCACGTCGAAGGCGCCCGAGGCACTGCGCGAGGCTGGGCTGTACGACGCTCTGGCCACACGCGGGGCCGTGGATGCAGGTGCGGTACTGCCCGGACGCTATGTCGATGACCCCGACCGCGCAGAGCAGACACTGCGCAATCAGGACGCGATCATCGACCACGCGCGTCGCCTGGCCGCTCGCCTCGTCGACCTGCGGCGTCGCGGGTACGCACCGCTCGTGCTCGGCGGCGACTGCAGCCTCCTCGTCGCCGCAGGCCTCGCGTCCCGCGTCACCGGAGCCGGCGGCCTGGTTCACGTCGATGGCCACACCGACTTCCGGCACCCCGGGAACAGCGCGTCGATCGGATCCCTCGCGGGCGAGGATCTCGCGGCGGCGATCGGCGAGCACCTGCCCGAGATCGCCGACATCGATGGACTCGGCCCCTATTTCGAGGCGGCGTCGACGGCGCACATCGGGTGC
This sequence comes from Microbacterium sp. Leaf159, assembly GCF_001423615.1. Classification (GTDB taxonomy): domain Bacteria; phylum Actinomycetota; class Actinomycetes; order Actinomycetales; family Microbacteriaceae; genus Microbacterium. The sequence continues at coordinate 376,617 of NZ_LMOU01000001.1, forward strand.
CGGAGAGAGGACGAGGAGCTCGCCGAGGTCACCGAGCGGATCGCCGTCACGATCCCGGCTGACCAGATCATCCTGCACGGAGCCGCACGCGCCGCATCCCGGGTGCTCGCCGAGCCGCGGCTCGAACGCGGCTTCTGGATCCAGGTCGACGTGGACGTGCTCGACCCGGAGTGCATGCCGGCGGTCGACAGCCCGGATCCCGGTGGCATCGAGCCCGATGACCTGGTGCGCCTGCTCCAGGAGTTGGCGCCTCGGGCATGGGGCGCTTCCGTCACCGTGTTCGACCCCGATCTCGATCCCACCGGCGCTCACGCGGTGCTGCTGGCCCGGATCCTCACGGAGGGGCTGGATCACCTGGGGGAGGATTCCGGGCAGGAGTGACGCCCGGCCCGCCCGCGCTCACACCAGGGTGCGGCCGATGCTCCCGATCACACCGTCGATGGGCTGCCCCGAGGCGTCACGTCGTGCACCCGACTCGGGGAGCTTGCGCACGGCACCCGTCGGGTCGACAGCCTGAGCCGGGCTCGGTCCCACCCAGGCGACCGTCAGACGGTCCTCGCCCTTCAGGAACGCGTGCGCCCGCACACCGCCGGTCGCCCGGCCCTTGGCGGGGTACTCGGAGAACGGCGAGACCTTCGCGCGGCCCGGTTCGGTTCCCGGAAGGCTGCTGTCGCCTCCGGACACCGTGGCGACCACGGCATCGGACTCGGGGTTCACCGCACCGAAGAAGAGCACCGAGGCGCCGGCGCCCAGCTTGATGCCGGCCATGCCACCCGCCGGTGCACCCTGAGGTCGCACTGCAGACGCGGAGAATCGGAGCAGCTGGGCGTCGCTCGTCACGAAGACGAGGTCGTCATCGTCCCGCGCAGCCACCGCACCGACCACCGTGTCACCGGGCTTCATGCCGATGACCTCGAGATCGGGGCGCACGGGCAGCGTCGACGGGACGATCCGCTTCACGGTGCCCTGTGCCGTGCCGAGCGCGATCGGCACCTCGCTGTCGAAGCGGACGAAGCCCAGGATGCGCTCTCCTCGGGTGGTGATCCCGAGGTAATCGCGCAGCGGGGCTCCTGCGGCCAGCTGCACGGACGACGACGGCACCGACGGCAGGTCGACAGGGGAGAACCGCAGCACGCGCCCCTCGGTCGTCAGCGCGCCGATCTCGGCACGGACCGTCGTCTCGATCGTCGTCAGGATCGCGTCGTGCTTGCTGCGGCGAGGCGGCAGCGAGAGCTCCTCGCCCTCGCCGAGATCCACCCGCACCGCTCGACCGGTCGTCGAGAGGACGAGCACGGTCGGAGCGTCCGCGATCTGCAGATCGACCGCGGCGCCCTTCGTCGCACGGGGCTTCGGGGGAGCGGCGTTCATCAGGAGCGTGCGGCGAGGAGTGCCGTATGCGTCTGCCGCGGCATCGAGTTCCTTCGCGACCGCAGCCCGGAGCAGCACGTCGCTGCCGAGGAGCTCGCGCAGCGCGGCGATCTCGGCCAGCAAGGCGTCGCGCTCGGTCTCGAGTTCGATGCGCGAGAACTTCGTCAGTCGGCGCAGACGCAGTTCGAGGATGTACTCGGCCTGCAGCTCGCTGAGGTCGAACACGGAACGCAGTCGTGAGCGTGCCTGCTCGGAGTCGTCGGACGAGCGGATGACCTGGATGACCTCGTCGATGTCGAGGATCGCGATGAGCAGACCTTCGACGAGGTGCAGCCGCTCTTCGCGCCGTGCGAGCCGATACCGGCTGCGTCGAGTGATGACCTCGAGACGGTGAGCCACGTAGACCCGCAGCATCTCCTTGAGGCCGAGCGTGCGTGGCTGTCCGTCGACCAGGGCCACGTTGTTGATGCTGAACGAATCTTCGAGAGGCGTCAGCCGGTAGAGCTGCTCGAGCACCGCGTTGGGGTCGAACCCGGTCTTGATGCCGATCGCGACGCGCAGACCGTGGTTGCGGTCCGTGAGGTCGGTCACATCACTGATGCCCTGCAGCTTCTTCGCCTGCACCGCATCGCGGATCTTCTCGATCAGTCGCTCGGGGCCGACCATGTACGGCAGCTCCGACACGATGATGCCGGTTCGGCGCGGGCCGAGAGGTTCGACGGAGACCTTGCCTCGCACCTTGAGCGCGCCGCGCCCGTTCGTGTACGCGTCCTTGACACCGTCGAGACCCATCAGGATGCCGCCGGAGGGGAAGTCGGGCCCCGGTACGAACTCCATGAGCTCTTCGGTCGTGGCGTCGGGGTTCTCGAGCAGGTGAGTGGCGGCGGCGACGACCTCGATCAGGTTGTGCGGTGCCATGTTGGTGGCCATGCCGACCGCGATGCCGCTCGCTCCGTTGACGAGGAGGTTCGGGAAGGCGGCCGGGAGCACCGAGGGCTGCTGGAACTGGCCGTCGTAGTTCGGGATGAAGTCGACGACGTCTTCGTCGAGGTTCTCGGTGAGCGCCATCGCCGGCGATGCCAGGCGTGCCTCGGTGTAGCGGGCGGCGGCGGGACCGTCGTCGAGTGAGCCGAAGTTGCCGTGGCCGTCGACGAGGGGAACGCGCAGCGCCCATTCCTGGGCGAGTCGCACGAGGGCGTCGTAGATCGCGGTGTCGCCGTGCGGGTGCAGCTTTCCCATGACCTCGCCGACGACGCGGGCGCTCTTCACATGACCGCGGTCGGGCCGCAACCCCATCTCGGCCATCTGGTAGAGGATGCGGCGTTGAACGGGCTTCAGCCCGTCGCGAGCGTCGGGCAGTGCCCGCGAGTAGATCACCGAGTACGCGTACTCGAGGAAGGAACCCTGCATCTCGGTTTCGAGATCGATGTCCTGGATTCTCTCCGGGGCGAGCTCGGGAGGCGGGGTCTTCGGCATGGCCATCCTGAATGGGTGCGAGGCTGAGGGCGTACGGGAGCCTGTGTCAGACTGGCTCGGATGCCCTTCATTCTACCGTCCGAGTCGCTCGCAGTCCGGAGCGTCGTCGGGGTGGCGGACGACGTGTTCGCCGCTCTGCGCGGCGAGTCCGCGACCCTGCCGCGGGCCGAATCCGTCGTGCTCGTGCTGATCGACGGCCTCGGCGCGATCAGCCTGCGCGCCCATGCCGGGCACGCCCGCACACTGACGGCGGGAATGGCGAAGAAGGATGTGGCCCATTCGGTCTTCCCCTCGACCACCGCGGCGGCCCTCACGAGCATCCTCACGGGCGTGTGGCCCGGCGAGCATGGGCTGGTCGGATACAGCGTGCTGGACCCCGCACAGGACACTCTGGTCAATCAGCTCACCGGCTGGGAGTCCGAAGGGATCGACCCCGCGACCTGGCAGGCTGCGCCGACGATCTTCGAGCGCGCCCGTGCCGAGGGGCGACCGACCTTCGCGGTCGGTGTCGCCGCCTACGCCGGAAGCGGGTTCACACGAGCGACGCTGCGCGGTGCCGACTTCGTCGCCGCGCAGACGCCGGCAGAGCGGGTCCAGGTCGCGTACGACCTGGCCGAACGGCACCCCGGTTCGCTGGTGTACTGCTACCTGCCGGAGGCGGACAAGGCGGGCCACCGCTACGGCCTGGATTCGGTGCAGTGGGTGTCGGCGCTCGAGGAGATCGACGCCGCGATGTCCCGGCGGGTGCCGCCGGGAGTCGGAGTGCTCGTCACCTCGGACCACGGCATGGTCGATGTACCCGCGCACCGGCAGGTCGTGCTCGAAGTCGAGCATCTGGCCGATGTGCGTCACATCGGCGGGGAACCGCGGATGCTGCACGTCTACGTCGATCCCGACGTCGAGGCCGCGGCCGTCGCCGCTCGATGGACGCGCGATCTCGACGGACGCGCCGATGTCGGCACCCGTCAGGAAGCGATCGCGGCGGGGCTGTTCGGCCCGGAGGTGACTGCCGCCGCCGCATCGCGGATCGGCGACGTGCTCGTCGTCGCGCGCGGCAACGGTGCGGTCTATGACGGGACCGCGCAGGATCAGCGCAGCCGGGGAATGATCGGTCAGCACGGCGGCCTCACTCCGGAGGAACGTCAGGTGCCCCTGCTCCGCTTCGGTGCGTTCGCCCGCTGAGCGGTCTCTGAGCCGACCCGTGGAGCGCTCGCGTCCGACCCGCGGACTCTACTCGTCGGTGCGTGCCCCGAAGACGATCTCGTCCCACGAGGGCATGGCGTTCCGTCGCTTGCGTCGGCCGGAGTTGTCGTTCGTCGGCTCGGGAGCGACCTCGGGCTCGTCGTCCTCATCGGGCGCGGAACTCTCGAAGGCATCGAACAGCGCGATCGGATTGCGATCGTCCTGGTCGTCTTCGGATGTCTCCAGGATCGGGGCGGTCTCCCGCTGTCCGCGACGACGACGAAGGGCTTCGAGCAGGTCGGCGGTCTCGGGGCTCGTCGTCGCCGACTCCGGTGCGCGCTTGATCGCAGCATCCTGCACCGCCGCGGGGGAGCGCTCGGGCGCGGCAACGTCCTCGACATCGGCCTCGGGGGCAGCGATCAGTCGAGGTCCGAAGGCGCCGGAGTCGAAGCGGCTGTCGTCCTTGTAGGGCGATGCCTGGCGCTCGGCCTCGACCGCTCGCAGTCGCGGGATGAGACCTTCGGGGAGTGAGCCCTGGCGTGAGAGCTGTGTCGCATCGGCGTTGAGCGGCGACAGGGCACTGCGACGCGGATCGAAGCTCCAGCGGGCATCGTGCTCGACCTCGTTCGCGGCGAACTCGAGCTTGATGATCCAGCCGCTCTCGTCCTTCCAGCTCGCCCAGCGTTCGGCGGAGGCCTCGATCTCGGAGAGCTTGGCGCGGATGGCGGTGCCGAACGTCGGCTGCGCGTCGGGCTCGACATCGCTGCCGATCAGCACGGGAACGGCGAGAGCCTGGCCGATCACGTGCTCGCGCTCAGCCAGCACGGGGCCTTCGAAGCGGATGACGTCGTCGACGCTGATGCCGAGGAGCTCTGCCACCTCGGGGGCCGTGAGTCCGGCGCGGATCTGCGCCTGGATGTCGCGCGGGCTCGCGGCGAGTCGCTGAGCGGTCGGCTCGCTCTGTCGCGTCGCCCGTCGGATCTCGCGGTGCAGGACGTCGTCGATGGGCAGCGCGAAGCGCTCGCCCGACTCGGTCGCGAGTACGAGCAGACCTGCTTCTGTGCCGACGATGGTGACGTTTTCCATGCGAATGCCCCTCTGATGGGTGTGCGTTCATGGTGTCACGCGGGGTGCCTCTCAGCCGGGAATACTCTGGGCGTGCCGTGAGTTTGGTCTGTCGCACGCACCGGCATTTGCTTATTGCCTCACAGTCGTGCAAACTATGGCCGCCGATTACCCCGACGGCGCACCACCCACTCGCATGAAAGTGGAGATTCACCACATGGCAACCGACTACGACGCTCCCCGCAAGAGTGAAGACGACTCCGAGTCGATCGAAGCCCTCAAGGAGCGTGTGCCGGACAAGAGCTCCGGCTCTTCGGGAGACGAAGATGCGGACAACCCGTCCAGCTTCGATCTTCCCGGAGCCGATCTTTCCGACCTCGAGCTCGATGTCGTCGTGCTGCCCGCGCAGCAGGACGAATTCACCTGCATGAACTGCTTCCTCGTGAAGCACCGTTCACAGCTCGATCACGAGGGCTCCTCCGGCCCCATCTGCAAGGAGTGCGCCGCCTGAGCGCACGCGAACGAGATTCCACGCGCCCCCGACCTCTCGGTCAGGGGCGCGTCGTCTTTGTCCGTGGGGGCGGGTGTCGTCAGCCCCGGGATGCGAGGATCGCCGCCGCGAGGCGGTCGGGCGTCCTGGTCGAGACGGTCCAGGTGTCGACCGGGTCGTCCGGGTCGATGTTGGGCACCACGACGATGCCGTCGACGCCGCCGCGGATCAGGTGCCATCCGCGGGCCGGCAGGCCGGGACCGCGCGCCTGGCGTGCCTCTTCGCCGCTCAGCGCCGTCGGCGTGCCGAGGTGTCGAGTCTCGATGTGCGCCCGTCCGGCGCGGAGCACGTCGCCCTCGACCGACACGACGGGCGTGAGGGCGATGAATGCGATCACGAGCAGTGCCGACACCGCGGCGCCGACGATCAGCGCGATCGTGGAGCCGACGGGGACGAAGATGAGGGCGACCATCGGGCCCGCGAGTGCGACCGTCACCAGCAGCCACAGGCTGGGGGACAGTCTCTCGCGGTAGCGGGTCCGCGCGTCAGGAGCGATGTTCTGCATTAGCCTCGTGGGGTGACTGATTCCGTTGATGTCCCCATTATCGCCTCTGTGGTGCCCGGTTACGCCCACCCCGGCGATGCCGGAGCCGATCTGGTGGCGGCGGAGGCCGTTCATCTCGGCCCGGGGGAGCGCGCCCTCGTGGCGACGGGCGTGCGCATCGCCCTGCCTGAGGGATACGCGGCGTTCGTGGTGCCGCGCAGCGGCCTCGCGGCCAAGCACGGCATCTCGATCGTCAACTCTCCTGGCACGGTGGATGCCGGATACCGCGGCGAGATCAAGGTGAGCCTGATCAACACCGACATCCGCAGCGCGTACGATGTGGCCGTCGGCGACCGCATCGCGCAGCTGATCGTCATGCCCGTGACGCGAGCCACGTTCATCCCGGTCGAGGAGCTGCCCGACAGCGTCCGCGGCGAAGGTGGCTTCGGTTCGACCGGCTACCAGGCAGGATCCCATTCCCCTTCGGCAGGACAGGCCAATGACTGACAACAACGCGACTCCCTCGAAGTCGGCTCCGGACGACCGCGCGACTCAGGGTCCATTCGACGACTCAGAGGCGAACCCCGTGCGCCCCTACATCGACCTCGGCGGAATCAAGATCCTTCCGCGCGAGGGACTGAACCTCCGCCTGGAGGTCGAGGAGCAGTCCAAGCGCATCGTCGCCGTCGGCCTCGACTACGCCGACTCCTCCCTGCAGGTGCAGCCGTTCGCCGCACCGCGCTCGGGCGGGCTGTGGGACGAGACGCGAGTGCAGCTGCGCGATCAGGTCCGCGGCCAGGGCGGTCGCGTCGAGGAGCGGGACGGCCCTCTCGGCAAGGAGCTGCTCGCCGAGGTGCCGGCCGCCGCGAACGAGGGCTCGGAGCTTCGGCTCGCCCGGTTCATCGGCATCGACGGTCCGCGCTGGTTCCTCCGCGGCGTGATCGGCGGTGCCGCCGCGTCCGATCTCGAGGCGGCTGCGAAGGTCGAGGACCTCTTCCGGTCGATCGTGGTCGTCCGTGGTGGGGCTCCGATGCCTCCGCGCGACCTGATCCCGCTGAAGATGCCCGCGACTCCCGGCTCCGCGTGAGCACCCCGGCCCCGGCCTCGGAGCCCGAGCGCGAGCAGAGCGCATCGGACATCGTCGGCGCCGCGCTCGGTGGCGCCGCCCGGCGTGCAGGACTCGACCCGAACGAGAGCGGCGCGACCCACAAGGTGGTCTGGTCCGCGATCGGCGGGTGGCGCGGGATCCTCGAATCCGTCCTGCCGAGCCTCGCGTTCGTCATCCTCTTCACGATCCGCCCGGAGCCGCTGATTCTTCCGCTGGGGGTCTCTGTGGGACTCGCGGCCGTGTTCACGATCGTGCGGTTGGTGCAGAAGTCTCCGCCATCGGCGGCCATCGGCGGCCTGGTGGCTGCGGCCGCAGCCGCGGCACTCGCCCTGTGGACAGGACGAGGCGAGGACAACTTCGTCCCCGGACTGATCACGAACGCCGCGTACGGCACGGCGATGCTCGTCTCCGCGCTGATCGGGTGGTCGCTCATCGGCCTCGCGGTGGGTTTCCTGATGGGGGAGGGCACCGCCTGGCGCGGCGACCGCCGCAAGCGCCGGGCATTCTTCTGGCTCGGGGTCGCCTGGGCCGCACTGTTCTTCGCTCGGCTCGCGGTGCAGCTCCCGCTGTACCTCGCAGGCGACGTCACGGCGCTCGGCACGCTCAAGCTCATCATGGGTCTTCCGCTGTTCGCACCGCTGATCGCGGTCACGTGGCTCGTCGTGCGCGCGCTCTACCCGCGCGCGTCGGATGCCGAGGCGCCTGCCCAGTCGTGATAGATTTATCTTGACATCAAGATAAATTGCAGGCTTTCGCCCGGAGGCCGAGCAGAGCAGACTGGTTAGGTCTGCCTTGCTAGCCGCAGGGGCTCGCTGGCGAGCAAGATGGAGGCGCCTGTCGCTCCCATCCGAATAGAAGGAGACGGATTCGTGTCCACGGTGAACAGCTTCGGTGCCAAGAGCACCCTGACGGTCGGCAGCACCGACTACGAGATCTTCCGCATCGACACGGTGCCCGGTTTCGACAAGCTCCCCTTCAGCCTCAAGGTCCTCCTTGAGAACCTGCTTCGCACCGAGGACGGCGCGAATGTGACGAAGGCGCAGATCGAAGCCCTGGGTTCGTGGGATGCTGCGGCAGAGCCGAGCACCGAGATCCAGTTCACGCCGGCCCGCGTGGTCATGCAGGACTTCACCGGTGTTCCCTGCATCGTCGACCTCGCCACCATGCGCGAGGCAGTGACGGCGCTCGGCGGCGACGCGAACAAGATCAACCCGCTCTCGCCCGCCGAGATGGTCATCGACCACTCGGTGATCGCCGATCTCTTCGGTTCCGAGAACGCGCTCGAGCGCAACGTCGAGATCGAGTACGAGCGCAACGGCGAGCGCTACCAGTTCCTCCGCTGGGGCCAGACGGCCTTCAGCGACTTCAAGGTCGTCCCGCCCGGAACCGGCATCGTCCACCAGGTGAACATCGAGCACCTGGCCAAGGTCATCTACGACCGAGACGTCAACGGCGTGCTGCGCGCGTACCCCGACACCTGTGTCGGCACCGACTCGCACACCACGATGGTCAACGGTCTGGGCGTGCTCGGCTGGGGCGTCGGCGGCATCGAGGCCGAGGCCGCGATGCTCGGCCAGCCTGTGTCGATGCTCATCCCGCGCGTCGTCGGCTTCAAGCTGTCCGGTGAGATCCCGGCCGGTGTCACGGCGACCGACGTCGTCCTCACGATCACCGACCTGCTGCGCAAGCACGGCGTCGTCGGCAAGTTCGTCGAGTTCTACGGCGAGGGCGTGGCGTCCGTGCCGCTGGCCAACCGTGCCACGATCGGCAACATGTCTCCGGAGTTCGGCTCCACCGCCGCGATCTTCCCGATCGACGACGTCACGCTCGACTACCTGCGCCTGACCGGGCGCAGCGATGAGGCCGTCGCACTAGTCGAGGCCTACGCCAAGGAGCAGAAGCTCTGGCACGACGCGTCTCACGAGCCCACCTTCAGCGAGTACCTCGAGCTCGACCTCGGCACCGTCGTGCCGTCGATCGCCGGCCCGAAGCGCCCGCAGGACCGCATCCTCCTCTCGGAGGCGAAGACGCAGTTCGAGCACGACATCCTGTCGTACGCATCGGCGTCGACCTCGGACTCGATCGTCGACCTCGAGTCGAAGCACTCGTTCCCCGCGTCCGACCCCGGTCAGGTTCCCGGAGAAGAGGCGCCGACCACCCGTCCGGTGCACATCAACAGCGGTGCTCCGGCCAACGCGTCGACGCCGGTGCCGGTCACGACGCCCTCGGGCGAGAAGTACATCCTCGACAACGGTGCTGTGACGCTCGCGGCCATCACGTCGTGCACGAACACCTCGAACCCGTCGGTCATGATCGCCGCAGGTCTCGTCGCCCGCAAGGCGCTCGAGAAGGGCCTCAAGCAGAAGCCGTGGGTCAAGACGACGCTCGGCCCCGGCTCGAAGGTCGTCACGGACTACTACGAGAAGTCCGGACTCGACAAGGATCTCGAGGGCCTCGGCTTCTACACCGTCGGCTACGGCTGCACGATCTGCATCGGCAACTCGGGTCCGCTGATCGAAGAGGTCTCCGCGGCCATCAACGACCACGACCTCGCCGTGACCGCCGTGCTCTCGGGCAACCGCAACTTCGAGGGTCGCATCAGCCCCGACGTGAAGATGAACTACCTCGCCAGCCCGCCGCTGGTCATCGCCTACGCGCTGGCAGGGTCGATGCACTTCGACTTCGAGAACGACGCGCTCGGCAAGGGAACCGACGGTGAGGACGTCTTCCTGAAGGACATCTGGCCCACCCCGGCCGAGGTCCAGGAGCTGGTCGACTCGTCGATCTCGCGCGAGCAGTTCATCAAGCAGTACGCCACGGTCTTCGACGGTGACGAGCGCTGGCGCAGTCTGCCCACCCCGGACGACGACATCTTCCAGTGGGACGAGAACTCGACCTACGTGCGCAAGGCCCCGTACTTCGACGGCATGACGATGGAGCTCACCCCGGTGCGCGACATCGAGGGCGCGCGCGTCATGGCGACCCTGGGCGACTCGGTCACCACCGACCACATCTCGCCCGCCGGAAACATCAAGGCCGGCACGCCCGCCGCTCAGTACCTCACCGAGCACGGCGTCGACCGCAAGGACTTCAACTCCTTCGGTTCGCGTCGAGGCAACCACGAGGTCATGATCCGCGGAACCTTCGCGAACATCCGCCTGAAGAACATGATGGTCTCGGCCGTCAACGACGGTCAGGTCGTCGAGGGTGGGTACACCCGCGACTTCACCCAGGCGGGCGGCCCGCAGTCGTACATCTACGACGCGAGCATGAACTACCAGGAGCAGGGCACCCCGCTCGTCATCTTCGGCGGCAAGGAGTACGGCTCCGGCTCGTCGCGTGACTGGGCGGCCAAGGGCACGAGCCTGCTGGGCGTCAAGGCGGTCATCACCGAGAGCTTCGAGCGCATCCACCGCTCGAACCTGATCGGCATGGGCGTCGTCCCGCTGCAGTTCCCGGCCGGCGAGAGCTGGGAGTCGCTGGGTCTCGACGGCACCGAGGTCGTCTCGATCACGGGTCTCGAGGAGCTCAACAACGGCACCACCCCGAAGACGGTCCGCGTGACCGCCACCCCGACCGATGACTCGCCCGAGGGCAAGCAGGTCGTGGAGTTCGACGCGGTCGTCCGCATCGACACCCCCGGTGAGGCGGACTACTACCGCAACGGCGGAATCCTGCAGTACGTGCTGCGTTCGCTGGTCTGATCGCACAGTCGAAGAGGGCTCGGTTCTTCGGAACCGGGCCCTTTCCGCGTGCCAGCGCCTGTGTCAAGGGGGAGTCGCTCTCCGAGCTTTCCCGGATGCCCGGGGTAGGATCGAGCAGGCGTCCGTACCGGAATCGGATGCCGCGAACGGTGCCTATGAGGAGGTGCAGATGCCGATTCTTCCGAGCATCTCAGGACCCCGTGACCTCGACTCGCTGTCCGAGGATCAGCTCATCGAGCTCGCGGGGGAGATCCGTGAGTTCCTCGTCGAGAACGTGTCGCGCACCGGCGGGCATCTGGGCCCGAACCTCGGTGTGGTCGAACTGACGATCGCCCTGCACCGCGTCTTCTCGTCTCCCGACGACCCGTTCATCTTCGACACCGGGCACCAGTCGTACGTGCACAAGCTGCTCACCGGGCGTCAGGACTTCTCGTCGCTCCGAGTGCGCGGAGGGCTCGCCGGCTATCCGCAGCGTTCCGAGAGCCCGCATGACGTCGTCGAGTCGTCCCATGCATCCAGCTCGCTGAGTTGGGCCGATGGCGTCTCGCGCGCACTGACCGCGACCGGGCGCGCAGACCGCCATGTGGTCGCCGTGGTCGGAGACGGGGCCCTGACCGGCGGCATGACGTGGGAAGCGCTCAACAACATCTCCGACGACAACGACCGCAACCTCGTGATCGTGGTGAACGACAACGGGCGCTCGTACGCGCCGACCATCGGTGGGATGTCGCGTTACCTGAACCGTGTGCGCACCGCGGCGGCGTACAAGGAGCTGCATCACAAGTCGGATCGCCTCTTCAGAGCATTCGGGCCCGTCGGCCGCGCGGTGTTCCGCGGCGTACGGGGCGGCACGCACGGGTTCCTCTCGCGCTTCACGAACAACGAGGCGCTGTATTCCAATCTCGACATCAAGTACCTCGGCCCGGTCGACGGACACGATCTTCCTGCGCTTCTCGAGACCCTCGAACTCGCGAAGTCGTTCGGCGCACCCGTCATCGTGCACACCATCACCGAGAAGGGCCGCGGCTACCAGCCCGCCCGCGACGACGAGGCCGATCAGTTCCATGCCGTCGGGCGCATAGATCCGACGACCGGTGAGACGCTCTCGTCGGGAGGGACCGGCTGGACCGATGTCTTCTCCGATGCGCTCGTCTCGGTCGGCGAGCGACGCTCGGACGTGATCGCCATGACCGCCGCGATGCTCCGCCCGACCGGGCTGGCTCCGTTCGCGGAGCGATTCCCCGATCGTGTGTACGACGTGGGAATCGCCGAGCAGCACGCCGTGGCGTCCGCCGCAGGTCTCGCCTTCGGCGGGCTGCACCCTGTCGTGGCGCTCTATGCGACGTTCATGGGCCGCGCGTTCGATCAGGTGCTGATGGATGTGGCGCTCCACCGTGCGGGCGTCACGTTCGTCCTCGACCGTGCAGGTGTCACCGGTCCCGACGGTCCGAGTCACCACGGAATGTGGGACCTGGCGATGCTGCAGATCGTCCCGCACATCCGCATCGCGGCTCCGCGAGACGGCGCGCGTCTGCAGGAAGCCCTGGACGAGGCCGTCCTCGTCGAAGACGCCCCGACCGTGATCCGCTTTCCCAAGGGCGATGTCGCGCCTGAGCTGCCCGCCCTTGAGCGCCTGCACGACGGTGTCGACGTGCTCGCCCGCGGCGAGTCCGAAGACGTGCTGCTCGTGGCGATCGGGCCGTTCGCCGCGCTGGCGATGGATGTCGCCGAGCGTCTGCGCGCTCAGGGCATCGGAGCGACCGTGATCGACCCCCGCTGGGCGATCCCGGTGCAGCCCTCGATCGTCAGCATGGCCGCGCGTCATCGCCTCGTCATCACGCTCGAAGACGGAATCCGCGTCGGAGGCATCGGCACGCGCGTGCGTCAGGTGCTCCGCGAGGCGGGCATCGACACGGCTGTCGACGAGCTGGGACTGCCGGACGAGTTCATCGATCACGCCTCACGCGATCAGATCCTCGCGGATGCCGGGCTCACGGCGTCGAAGATCGCGCAGGACGTCGTCGCCCAGGTGCTCGGCACTCGTATTCCGGTCGCTCGCCAGTCGGGGGAGACCGGCGCCGTCGATCTCCCGCTGCACGAGCGGAGCTGATCGCGGGCAGCACGCCCGTGAGCGCCCGCCCGGTCAGTTGAGGGCGTGGAGAGCCGCGACGGCCTCGGCGCCGCGGTCGGTGTCGCGGAGCGCGGTGGAGAGCAGATAGCCGTCGGTCAGGGCGTCGCCCGTGACCATCACCCGGACGAGCTCGACGCCGCAGGAACGTCGCACCTCCTCGGCGCTGGCGGCGATGACGCGGGTGTTGATCTCGTCGTTATGCGGCAGCTCCGCGCCGTCGAGGCTCCGGATGACGTCTCGCAGCGCGGCGCCGACGATGTTCGACGCGCGCTCGTTCACGTTCACCACGTCGAGCTCGAACACCCGGAGATCTCGGCCGGTAGCCAGCGGTCTCCACTCGAAGGACGCGTGCACACGGTGCTGATGCCCACTGGCTCCGGTCATCTCGCGGGCCGGCAGGTCGGTCGCGCGACAGCGGACGTCGATGAGCTTGTACCAGTAGAACAACGGGAAGGCGCCGTGCGATCCGGGATCGAGCACGACGACCTCGCCGACCGCGCCCCCGCGTGAGGTGGGCCGCCGCTGGGGTCTGTTGCGGATGATCGGCTTGCCGTTCCGGGTGCGGATCGCCGCCCACCCCTCATCCACTGTGACGACGAAGATCTTCAACAGGGCCGGGACGACCAGCAGGATCGTGAGGATCGCCGTGCCGGTCTTGAACAGACCCGACATTCCCTTACCGCCCAGCATCGTGAGGAGCATGTCCATGACACCACTGTGCCGTGTCCTGCCTCTGCGCGCGGCCATTCGCCGCTCTCCGACGTCGCTGTTCACGCGCTGTTCCGTGGACGTTACCCGCGACGCCGCGAGGCGGATACGCCGCGGCTGCGCATGTGGCTCGACGCTCCTCAGTCGAGGTCCGCGAGCGCCTCGGCGAGCCGCGCTTCGGTCGTGGCCCACGCCCGCTCGCGGTCGGCGTCCACGAGGCCGACCCTGGTCCGCCGGTCGAGGACGTCGTCGACGGTCATCGCACCCTCGGCGCGCACGGCGAACTCGATCTGTGCACGGCTCACCGCGCCGTCGACGTCAGAACCGGGGTGAGACCAGTCCGGCGCCGTGTCGGTGAGCCGGAGGGATGCCGTCCGACTCGGTGCGGCATCCAGGTCGTGCACGCGTGCCGCGAGGTCGACCGCGTCTTCCGCCATCCGCCGATACGTCGTCAGCTTGCCGCCGAGGACGTTGACGAACCCGGCCTCGGAGACGGCGACCAGATGGCGGCGGGAGATGTCCGCGGTCGAATCGGAGCCCGTGTCGACCAGCGGGCGCAGGCCCGCGAACGCCCCGCGCACTCGGTCCCGTCCGATGGGCTCCGCGAGCACCCGGTTCAGCGTCGAGAGCAGGAAGGATATCTCGCCCTCGGTCGGCGTGGGGATCCGGGGAACGGGGCCCGGAGCGTCCTCGTCGGTCAGGCCGACGATCACCCGGCCGCTCTGCTGCGGCAGGGCGAACACGTAGCGGCTGATCGAGCCCTCATGCGGGATGGTCAGCGCCGCCGACGGGTGGCCGAGGTCCGCGGCGTCCAGGAGGATGTGGGTTCCGCGGCTGGGACGCATGGTGATCGACTCGTCGAGGGTCCCGGCCCACACCCCGGTGGCGTTGATCACCGAGCGGGCTCGGATGTCGAGGCTCTCGCCGGTCAGCGCGTCTTCGGCGATCGCCCCGTCGCTGCGGAGCTCGCGTGCGCGGACCCGGGTGAGGATGCGCGCTCCGAGAGCCGCCGCCGTGCGTGCGACCGTCACGACCAGTCGCGCATCGTCGACGAGCTGCCCGTCGTACGAGAGCATGCCGCCCCGTAGTCCTCGGCGGTCGAGCGCCGGGACCAGACCATGGGCGGCGCGCGCGGAGACCAATCGCGGTCCGGGCAGCACCGCGCGCGGCGTGCGGGACCGCATCCGCAGCAGATCACCCATGGCCATCCCCGCGACGCCCGCCGTGCGCTGCGCGGGGCTCACTCCGACGGCGAAGGGCATCAGCTGGCCGAGCGGTCTGATGAGATGCGGTGCGATGACCGTCATCAGCAGGTGCCGCTCGAGGGCGCTCTCCTTCGCGGTCGCGACATCACCGGTGGCGAGATAGCGAAGGCCGCCGTGCACGAGCTTCGAGCTGAACCGGCTCGTGCCGAATGCGAGGTCATCCGCTTCGAGCAGCGTGACGGTCAGCCCTCGGGATGCGGCGTCGAGAGCGACTCCCGTGCCGGTGATCCCGCCGCCGATCACGAGCACGTCGACGGTCTCGTCGGCGGCCCGAGCGAGGTCTGCGGCCCGACGCACGACGTTGAGGTCGGGGGAGTGAGTGGTCATGGCCGGAGCAGTCCGTCGAGTGCCGCACGCAGCTCGCGCTCCCACGATTCCTCGGAGATCAGCTCCGAGACGGTGCCGTGCGACAGCACCGCCGATTGCGCGATGAGCAGCAGCATCACCGCGATCTCGGTCGGCTCTCCCGGCCTGACGCTCCCGCCCTGTTGCGCGGTCCGGATCGCCGCGGCGAGCCACTGCAGGATCAACCGCTGGCTCGATCCGACCCGCTGCAGCGTGTAGCGGGTGAAGACCTCAGGCTCGTCTGCGAGCAGTCGCCCGTAGAGCTCGTCGGAGCGGAAGGCCGCCGAGAAACGGAGCACGTCGTCGACGAGATCGTGGCGGGTGAGGGGATCTGTCGGAAACTGCGAGACGATGCCGGCGACCCGGCGGAGGAGGGCTGAGCGCACGACGTCGTCGGCGTCGTTCCAACTGCGGTAGATCGTCGGGCGACTGTGGCCTGCGCGTCGCGCGAGCTCTGCGATGGTGACTCCGTGCACCCCTCTGCGGCTGATCAGCTCATCGGCCGCGTCGAGGATGCGCGCCTGGGTGGCGTCCCAGAGCGGATGCTGCGCGAGCCGCGCTACGGCATTCACTTGACGTTCTTCCATGATGTGTCACACTGTAACGCATGGGTCAGGAGAACGGCAGAGTCGCCGCACGATCGGAGATGCGGTGGAACGGCTGGGGCGACCCCGCGAAGGCCGATGACCTGCCCCGCGCCGTGCGGGCGCTGCTCCCGTTGCTGCTCGGGCGTATCCGCAAGCCCGCCGCGCCCGTCGAGCTCGGGGACGTGCTCCTCGACGCCTCTGCGCTGACTCCCGACGACATCGCGGCGTTCATCGTCGTCGTGGGCGACGATCGGGTCGATGTCTCGGACGAGGCTCGGATCCGCCACGCGGGCGGCCGCTCCACGCCCGACCTGCTGCGAAGGCGACTGGTGCATCAGGCCACCCCGGATGCCGTCGTCCTTCCTGACACGCACGACGAGGTCGCTGCTGTGCTCGCCGTCGCGGCTGACCGCGGGGTCGCGGTGATCCCTTTCGGCGGCGGGACGAGCGTGGTCGGGGCCCTCGATCCGCAGCGCGGTCGTCACCATGCCGTGATCAGTCTGGATCTGCGCCGACTCACCGGTCTCCTCCGCCTGGACGAGGTCAGCGGCGAAGCCGTCCTCGCCGCAGGGACCACCGGGCCCGATGCAGAGGCGCTGCTCGGCGCGCACGGATACGAGCTCGGCCATTACCCGCAGAGCTTCCGCTACGCGACGATCGGCGGGTTCGCGGCGGCTCGATCGTCGGGACAGAACTCTGCGGGTCACGGTCGCTTCGACACGATGGTCACGGGCATCCGGGTGGCCACGCCGACCGGTGACATCGATCTCGGGCGGTCGCCGGGTTCGGCTGCGGGGCCAGACCTCGTCCGCGTGTTCCTGGGCTCCGAAGGCATCTTCGGGGTGATCACCGAGGTCCGCGTCCGCATCCATCCGATCCCGCGTGAGCGTGTTCTCGAGTCCTGGACCTTCCCGGATTTCGTGGCGGGTACCGATGCCCTCAGAGCCGTGGCGCAGCACGGTGGCGGGCCGACTGTCATCCGCCTCTCCGACGAGGCGGAGACCGCGGTCAGCCTCGCGCAGGTCGGCCGGATCGGCAAGGCGCTCTCGAAGGGCGCTGCGGTCGTCACCGTGTACGAGGGCGACGGCATCGTCGAGCGCCGGGCGCGCACGTCCGCTCTGCTGGCCGGTGCCGGTGGAGTGTCCTCCGGTGAGGGAGCCGCAGAGGGATGGCTGGACGGACGCTTCGACGGCCCGTACCTGCGCGACGCACTGCTCGATGCCGGAGTCTTCTGCGAGACCCTCGAGACGGCGACCACCTGGGCGAACCTCTCCATGCTGAAGGCGGCGGTCACGGCGGCCCTCCGCGACGGCCTCTCGGATGCCGGGGTGAAGTCCTCCGTGATGTGCCACGTCTCCCACGTCTACCCCACGGGTGCATCGCTGTACTTCACCGTGCTGGCCGGCATCCGGTCCGACCCGCTGGAGATCTGGGGTCAGGTCAAGGCGCGCGTCAACGACGCGATCATCGCGAGCGGCGGCACGATCAGCCACCACCATGCCGTGGGTCGGGACCACGCGCCGTGGCTGGAGCAGGAGATCGGCGAGACCGGCGTGCGGATCCTGGCCGCGATCAAGCGAGAGCTCGACCCGACGGGGATCCTCAACCCCGGCGCCGTGATCGCCGCTGATCGGATGCGCTGACGTGGCCGATCACATCGCCGTGCTGTCGAATCCCTCCGCAGGCAAGGGGCGCGCCGGGCGTGAGGCAGCCGCTGCTCTGGCCCACCTGCGTGCACGCGGCGCGGACATCCATGCCTTCACAGGGCACTCCGCCGAGTCGAGCCTCGTGCTCGCGGCGCAGGCACTCGATGAAGCGCCTCGAGTGCTGGTGATAGTCGGGGGAGACGGCACGCTCTCCGGCATCCTCGACCTGCTCTGCGAGAGCGCCGTCCCCGTCGCACTGGTGCCGGCCGGCACGGGGAACGACCTCGCGCGGGCGCTCGGGCTCCCTCGCCACGACCCGGTCGCCGCGGCGGAGCTCGCGCTCTCCGGAGTGGCCAGGGCGATCGATGTCGGAGAGATACGCACCGGTGGCCGAGTCACGCCGTTCCTGACGATCGCGGCTCTCGGCTTCGACGCGAAGGTCAGCGATCGCACCAACCGGCTGCGCTGGCCCCATGGTGTGCTGCGCTACTACCTCGCCCTCGTGATCGAGCTCCTGCGCCTGAGCCCGATGGAGTTCACGGTGTCCGTCGACGGCTCCGACGCCGTGGCAGCTCCTGGCACGCTCGTGGCCGTCGGCAACACCGAGAGCTATGGAGGCGGCATGCCTGTGTGTGTCGGCGCGGCGGCCGACGACGGTCTCCTCGACCTCGTGCAGGTCGCACCGCTGAGCCGCCTTCGTCTGCTGCGGCTGTTCCCGCTGCTGCTCCGAGGCACCCACCTGTCGCGCCGCGAGGTGGCGCACAGACGTGCCCGTTCCGTGACGGTGAGTGCACCGGGACTCGTCGTCTACGCCGACGGAGAGCGCATCGGTGTGGATGAGTGCACGATCGGGATCCGCCCGGCCGCGCTCACCGTCCTGGTGCCTGCAGCGAAGGAGACGGGTGATGACTGACGCCGGCAGCAAGGCACGTGCCAGCGCGGCGTTCGACGAGGACGTGATCGTGATCGGTTCGGGGTTCGGAGGATCCGTCTCGGCGCTGCGGCTCGTCGACAAGGGCTATCGCGTCCGGGTCTACGAGGCGGGACGCCGCTTCGAAGACGACGACTTCGCGAAGACCAGCTGGGACCTGCGTCGCTACCTGTGGGCGCCGGCGGTCGGCTGCTACGGCATCCAGCGCATCCATCGTCTGCCGCACGTCATGATCCTCGCCGGAGCGGGTGTCGGCGGAGGATCGCTGAACTACGCCAACACGCTCTACCAGCCGGGCGGCGGCTTCTTCACGGATCCCCAATGGAGCGCACTCGCGAACTGGGATGCCGAGCTGTCTCCGCACTACACGACGGCGAAGCGGATGCTCGGCGTGGTCGAGCGATACCCCCATTCCGGCCCCGTCGAGCGCATCATGGCGGGTGCCGCAGAGGATCTCGGCGTCGGAAGCACGTTCCGGCGCGCTCCGGTGGGCGTGTGGTTCGGTACGCCGGGGGAGCGCACGCCTGATCCGTTCTTCGAGGGAGAGGGCCCCGATCGCACCGGCTGCACACTCTGCGGCAACTGCATGGTCGGATGCCGTGTCGGCGCGAAGAACACGCTGATGAAGAACTACCTCGCACTCGCGGAGCGCCGTGGCGCGGTGATCGAGCCGCTCCGCACGGTCACCGAGGTGCGCGAGCTCGCGGGCGGTGGGTTCGCCGTGACGAGCGAGCGCAGCGGTGCCTGGCTTCGTCGTGATCGCCGCACTGTGCGCGCCGGTCAGGTCGTGCTGGCCGCGGGCACCTGGGGCTCTCAGCAGCTGCTGCATCGGATGAAGCACTCGGGTGCTCTTCCCCGTGTGTCCGACGCTGTCGGGCGACTCACGAGGACCAACTCCGAGGCGCTCGACGGCGCGATCGCGACGCGGGTTCCGGCTTCCCTCGACCTCGCGAAGGGCGTCGCCATCACCACCTCCTTCCACGTCGACGAGCGCACCCATGTCGAGAACGTGCGCTACGGGCCGGGCTCGAATCTGATGGGCGCGCTGGCGTCGATCATGGTGCCAGGAGACATGCCTCTCGGTCGCCGACTGGGCGGTCTCGTCGGGCGGTTCCTCCGGGCGCCGATCCGTCAGCTGCGCCTGGGGTCTCTCCGGCACTGGAGCGAGCGCGGCATCATCGCCCTCGTCATGCAGACCGTCGACAACTCGCTGACACTGTCTCTGCGGCGCCGATTCGGACGCCTGGTGATGACGAGCAGGCAGGGGCACGGTGAGCCGAACCCGAGCCACCTGCCGCAGGCGCACCGTGCGGCTGCGGCGATCGCCGCGCGCATGCAGAAGGAGGGTGGCGTGCCGGCAGAGGCGCGGGGCTCTTGGCCTGAGGTCTTCGGCATCCCCCTCACCGCGCACTTCCTCGGCGGTGCCGTGATCTCGGCGTCTCCTGCGACCGGGGTCGTCGATCGCTACCACCGCGTGTGGGGCCATCCCGGGCTGCACGTCGTCGATGGGGCCGCGGTACCCGCGAATCCGGGTGTGAACCCGTCGTTGACGATCACGGCCCTCGCGGAGCGGGCGATGTCGTTCTGGCCGCGCTCCGGCGAGGTCGACGAGCGTCCCGTTCAGCAGGCATGACGAAGGGGGCCGCGCAGAGCGCGACCCCCTTCGATGCGTCCGATCAGTGGCTCTCGATACCGCGGATCTGCGGGGTGTGGAACTCTCCGCCGAAGGCGCGTTCCGAGGCACCCTCGCGGTCGAGGTAGGGCGAGGCCCCACCATCGATGAACGGCCAGCCGGCGCCGAGGATGAGGCACAGGTCGATGTCCTCGACCTCGGGGACGACGCCCTCGTCGAGCATCAGCTTGATCTCGCTCGCGAGACCGTCCTGCACCCGCTGCAGGATCGTCTCGGCCGACGCGGGCGTCTTGCCGACCGCGGGCTTCAGCAGCTTCTCGGCCTGCTTCGTCCAGCCGGTCACCCGACCGCCCTTGTCCTTCTCGATCACCGCGTCGAGCTCCGCGAGAGCGTGGAAGTTCTCGTTCGCGTAGAAACGCTCCGGGAAGGCGTGCGCCATCGTGTCCTGCACGTGAGCGGCGACCTTCCATCCGACCAGGTCGATCAGCTGGAAGGGTCCCATCGGCAGCCCGAGAGGCGCGAAGGCCTTCTCGACCTCCGTGATCGGCGTGCCCTCGTACACCGCGCGAGCGGCCTCGCCCATGACCTTGGCCAGCAGACGGTTGACCACGAAACCGGGCGCGTCCGCGGTGAGCACCGCGTTCTTGCCCAGGTTCTTCGCGACGACGAACGCGGTCGAGAGCGCACCCTCCGAGGTGACGGGCGTCTTCACGATCTCGATCAGCGGCATCACCGCGACCGGGTTGAAGAAGTGGAATCCGACGAGGCGCTCGGGGTGAGCGAGCTTCGCGCCGATCTCCTCGACCGACAGCGACGAGGTGTTGGTGGCCAGGATCGCGTCCTCGGCGATGATCTTCTCGATCTCGCCGAACACCTGCTGCTTGACCCCGACCTCTTCGAAGACGGCCTCGATGACGAAGTCGCAGTCCGCGTACAGGCTCTTGTCGGTCGTGCCGGTGACGAGCGCACGCAGCTTGTTCGCGGAGTCCGCGTCCAGTCGGCCCTTGCCCTCGAGCTTGCCGATCTCTTCGTGGATGTAGGCGACACCCTTGTCGACGCGCGCCTGGTCGAGGTCGGTGATCAGCACCGGCACCTGCAGCTTGCGCACGAACAGCAGCGCGAACTGGCTCGCCATGAGCCCCGCGCCGATGATGCCGACCTTGGTGACCTTCTTGGCGAGAGCCTTGTCGGGCGCGCCGACGGGCCGCTTCGCGCGCTTCTGCACGAGGTCGAACGCGTACATGGATGCCGCGAACTGGTCGCCGGTCACGAGTTCGGCGAGAGCCTCGTCCTCGCGAGCGAAGCCCTCGGCCTTGGTGCCGCTCTTCGCCCGGTCGAGCAGTTCGAGCGCGGCGTACGGCGACTTCGGAACGGTGCCGATCTTCGACTCGAGCATGCCGCGTGCCATCTTGATGGCGATCGGCCACTTGGTGAGTCGCTCGATTTTGCCCGGCTCGTTCTTGCGCTCGACCTTCTTGCCGCCGAGGACCGCGTCGGCCCAGGCCAGCGAGTTCTCGAGGTAGTTCGCCGCGGGGAAGATCGCATCGACGATGCCCAGATCGAACGCCTGCTGCGGCTTCAGCATCCGGTTCTGCTTGAGCGGGTTCGAGATGACGACCTCGAGCGCGTTCTCGATCCCGATCAGGTTCGGCAGCAGGTAGGCGCCACCCCAGCCGGGGATGATGCCGAGGAAGACCTCGGGGAGAGCGATCGCCGCGGCGGACGCGTCGACCGTGCGGTAGCTGGAGTTGAGCGCGATCTCGAGGCCGCCGCCGAGCGCCAGCCCGTTCACGAACGCGAACGACGGCACGCCGAGCTCGCCGAACTTGCCCAGCACCTTGTGGCCGAGCTGCGCGATCAGGCGGGCGTTGTCACGCGAGCCCACCTTGCTGATGTCCGAGAGGTCGGCCCCGGCGGCCAGGATGTACTGCTTGCCGGTGATCCCGACGGCCTGGATCTCTCCGGCGGCGGCGCGAGCGGCGAGGCCGTCGAGTGTCTCGCCGAGAGCGGTGAGCGTCGCCGGTCCCAGCGTGTTCGGACGCGTGTGGTCTCGTCCGTTGTCGAGGGTGATCAGGGCGAGCACCTTGCCCGATGCGAGACGGATGTCGCGCACGGGCGAGTGCGTGATCACCTCGCCGTCGGTGAGGGCCTGGATGGGGGAGAAGTCGACGTTCGCGTACTGTTCGGAAATCGAGTGTGCCATCGGCGCTTACTTCCTCTTCTTGCCGTCGAAGTGCGGGTTCTCCCAGATGACGGAGCCGCCCTGCCCGAGCCCGACGCACATGGCCGTCAGGCCGTAGCGCACGTCGGGACGCTCGGCGAACTGCGCCGCGAGCTGGATCATCAGACGCACACCGGATGCCGCGAGCGGGTGTCCGAGTGCGATCGCGCCGCCCCACTGGTTGACGCGGGGGTCGTCGTCGGCGATCCCGAAATGATCGAGCAGCGAGATGACCTGGATCGCGAAGGCCTCGTTGAGCTCGAACAGGCCGATATCGGCGATCGTGAGCCCGGCCTTCTTCAGCGCCTTCTCGGTCGAGGGGATCGGGCCGATGCCCATGATCTCGGGCTGGACGCCCGCGAACGCGAACGACACCATGCGCATCTTCGGTGCGAGACCGAACTCCTTCACCGCACCGCCGCCGGCGAGCAGCGACATCGTGGCACCGTCGGTGAGAGGCGACGACGTGCCGGCGGTCACACGACCGTGCGGCCTGAACGGCGTTTTGAGCGCGGCGAGGTCGTCCATCGTCGTCTGCGGGCGCCGGCCCTCATCCTCCGTGGCGAGTCCCCAGGCTCCGTCTGCGGTCTTGGTCGCGACGGACACGAGATCGGGCTGGATCTTGCCGGCGTCGTACGCGGCCTGCACCTTGTGCTGGCTGAGCATGCCGAACCGGTCGGAGCGCTCCTTGGTGAGGTGCGGGAAGCGGTCGAAGATGCGCTCGGCCGTGACGCCCATGTTCAGGGCGCCGGGGTCGACCATGCGCTCCGCGACGAATCGGGGGTTGGGGTCGGCGTTGCCGCCGATCGGGTGATGGCCCATGTGCTCGACACCGCCGGCGAGGGCGAAGTCGTACATCCCCACGCCGATGGATGCGCCCATCGTCGTGACGCTCGTCATCGCGCCCGCGCACATGCGCTCCACGGCGAGGCCGGGAACCGTCTGCGGAAGCCCTGCGAGGATCGCCACCGAGCGGCCGAGGGTGAGGCCCTGGTCTCCTGTCTGGCTCGTCGCCGCGATGGCGACGTCGTCGATGCGATCAGCAGGGACTGCTGCGTTCCGCTCCATCAGGCCGATGGTCGCCTTCACGGCGAGGTCATCTGCGCGGGTGTTCCAGTACATGCCCTTTTCGCCGGCGCGCCCGAAGGGGGTGCGCACTCCATCGACGAAGAAGACGTCCGAGATCTCGGCCACTCTGCCTCCAAGTTTGTGCGGTGGCCTCAGTCTATGGAGGGCCGGAAACCGGGAAGAATCGGTTGGATCGAACCTACGAAGCGGGGGTGGGGGCCTCGTCCGGCGTTTGCGCCGCCTCTACAAAGGCGTCGGCGATCTTCTGTGCGGTCTGTGCAATCTGCCACGGGCGTGCACCGAGCGCCGCGAGGGCATCGCCGATGGCCTCGGGAGTCGTGCCCGGCACATCCCAGGCCACGCGGCGAAGGTAGTCGGGGGTCAGCAGGTTCTCAGTCGGCATCCCCAGTTCCTCTGCCGTCGCCTCGATCACGGGACGTGCGGCCTTGAGTCGCGCATCGGCCTCGGGGTTGCGGTCCGACCACGCACGAGGCGGTGGCAGGGCATCGCTGGGGACGCGTTCGCGCGGAAGCTCCTCGGTCGCGCGCCCGTCGACGAAGGCCTGCCACCAGCGGTCGAGCTGCGTGCGGCTGGCGCGCCCCTGGAAGTCCTTGACTCCGGCGAGCGCCTGTTTGCTCTGCGGGTTCGCGAGGACCGCCGCGATCAGCGAGCGGTCGGGGACCAGGCGACCGGGAGAGACGTCCTGATCCTGTGCGAAGGCCTCTCGCGCCTGCCAAAGCGACCGGGCGACCGCGAGGTTGCGGGATCCGCGGACCTGGTGCAGCCCGCTCAGCCGGCGCCAGGGGTCCTCTCGAGGCGGCTTGGGGAGGCGAGTGAGGGTCGCTGCGAACTCCTCGGCCGCGTACTCGGTCTTGCCCTGCTCCTCGAGCTCGGCCTCGAGCGCCTCGTAGACGTCGATCAGGTGCAGCACATCGAGGGCCGCGTACTCGAGCCAGCTCGCGGGCAGTGGTCTTGTCGACCAGTCCGCGGCCGAGTGCTCTTTCTTGAGCGTGATGCCCAGGGTGTTCTCGACGACGGCGGCGAGACCGACGCGTTCGTGTCCGAGCAGACGCGAGGCAAGCTCGGTGTCGAAGATCGAGGGAGGGAGCAGATCGAGCTCGCGCAGCGAAGGGAGGTCCTGGCTCGCGGCGTGGAAGATCCATTGCACGTCGCCGATCGCCTCCTGCAGGGGGCTGAAGTCGCCGAGCGGCGGCGGGTCGAAGAGGAACACCCCCGCATCTCTGCGGAACACCTGCACGAGGTAGGCGCGCTGGGAGTATCGGAATCCGGATGCCCGCTCGACGTCGACGGCGACAGGGCCTGTGCCTGCGGCCAGCACGGCGCATGCCGCACGGAACTCCGAGACGTCGGAGATCACGGAGTATTCAGTCACGTGCTGCCTTTCGCGCGCCGATCACGGCGATGCCCTCGGAACCCGGCGGAAGACCCGCCAGCATTCCGACCAGTTCGACCCATGCTTCGACGTGGGGTGTGAAGGGGCCTTCGGGTGTCCAGGACGCCCTCAATTCTATCTGTGCGCCGTCGCCTTCGTCCGCGAGGCCGCCGAAGCCCTTCGAGAGCGTCTTGGTCGAGGTTCCGGATGCGGAGTGGTATCCGGCGCCCCGGGAGTCCAGTGCGTCGACCAGCCACGACCACGTGACGTCCGCGAGCAGCGGGTCCGTTCCGATCTCGGTCTCGAGCGGCGCCTGCGCGAAGATCACGATCCGCCATGCACCGTCCCATGCGGAGGGCGTATCGGGATCGTGCAGGAGCACGAACCTGCCGGTCCCGTAGGCGGACTCTCCCTCGTCGTCCGGACGGACGTCGGCGGCGAGCGCGAGGGCGTGCGGGGCGAGGCCTTGAGGGGTGGGGATCTCACGGATCGTGATGTCCGCTCGGAACGCGATATCACGCAGCTCGGCCACTGCGGCGTCGAAGATCGTCCCGGCATCGGGGTGTGCGGTCACGGCAACAGGCTAGAGTCAGGAAGCGATGAAGAGTCTCAGGCACGCCGTTGCGCTCCTTGTCCCTGCACTGCTCGCACTCGGGGCGGCGATGGCCCTGCTCGTGCTCAGCATCGCCAGACGGGTGGTGATCCCGGCGAAACGCCCCGCGGATGCCGAGATCCTCGCCGTCGACACGGGCGCCCAGACGATCGAACTCACCCGCACGCGCGACACCGAGCTGCCGGGCCGCTACGGGCTGTTCACGTCGGGCACCTACGGCTACGTCAAGCTGGGTGCGGTGCTGAGCGCCGACGCGACGACCGTGCGCCGAAAGCTGCTGACGCAGATCGAACCAGGGGCTCGCGTCGACCGCAACGCCGCGTTCAGCGGCTGGTACTACTCCACCCCGAGCGAGCTGCATCTGCGGTGGGAGAACGTGCTCATCGGATCGCCCGCGGGGCCGTGCCCGGCATGGTTCTTCCCGGCGGAGTCGTCGACCTGGGTCATCCAGGTGCACGGACGAGGCGTCACGCGCGCCGAATGCCTTCGCGCGGTACCTGTGCTGCACGCGGCCGGCTTCCCGAATCTCGTCGTGTCGTACCGGAACGACGGTGAGGCGCCCCGCAGTCGCAGTGGCGCGTACGCCCTCGGAGCATCGGAATGGCGCGATGTCGATGCCGCCGTCTCGTACGCGCTGCGCCACGGCGCCGATCGCGTGATCCTGATGGGGTGGTCGATGGGCGGGGCGGTCGCCCTGCAGACCGCCGTCTCCTCGGGCAACCGCGACCGCATCGCAGGCCTCATCCTCGAGTCGCCCGTGGTCGACTGGCGCACGGTGCTGCGTTTCCAGGCACGGGAAGCCGGCATGCGCGCTCCGCTGCCGGACCTCGCGATGAGCGCTCTCTCGGTGCCGCTCACGGCGCGGCTCAGCGGTGCGGACGATGCGATCCCGTTCGATCGCCTCGACATGGTCGCCCGGGCCGAGGAGCTGGCGGTGCCGATCCTGATCCTGCACAGCGACGACGACGGGTTCGTCCCCGCCGACGCCTCGCATGCGCTCCAGGAGGCCAGACCCGATCTCGTGACGATGCCACGGTTCACGGTGGCGCGCCACACCAAGCTGTGGAACTACGACCAGGCGGGGTGGAGCGACGCGATCACCGGTTGGCTCCGCGCACAGGGGTTCAGCGCTTCTGCCTGACCTGCTTCTTCGCCCGCATCAGCATTCCGGTCATGCCACCGATGCGCAGAGGTGAGACGGCTCTCGTGAGTCCGATCGACTGCGGATAGTCGTCGGGGATCGCCAGCACTTCGTCTGCCGTCAGACCGGAGATGCCCTGCACGAGGATGCTCGCGAAGCCGCGGGTCGTCGGTGCCTCCGGCGGAGCCGTCGCATGCATCGTGACGATCCCGTCGTTCACCTCGACGTAGATGTAGACGGGCGACTGGCATTCGGCCACGCGCTCGCACATCTCGGGATGGTTCGCGACCTCCTCGGAGACCTCGGGCAGTTCGTCCGAGTACTCCAGCAGGAGCAGCAGGCGATCTGCCTCAGGGGTCTCGAGGAATCCGTCGCGGATCTCGGCGAGGGTGTCAGGAACTTCGCTGGTGCTCATCCCTGTCATTGTCACACGGTCAGAGGGAACCGGGCTCCGCGCCGGTCACGATCGGGACGCGCACGGCACTGCCCCACTCGGTCCACGATCCGTCGTAGTTGCGCACGTTCTCGAAGCCCAGCAGGTGCTTGAGCACGAACCAGGTGTGGCTGGAACGCTCGCCGATGCGGCAGTACGCGACGACGTCGTCTCCGTCGGCGAGTCCCGCACCGTCGCGATAGATGGCGTCCAGCTCGGCGCGCGAGCGGAACCCGCCGTCCTCGGCGACGGCCTTCGCCCACGGCACGCTCTGCGCAGTCGGGATGTGGCCGGCGCGCAGTGTGCCCTCTTCGGGGTAGGCCGGTGCCGTGGTGCGCTCACCGCTGTACTCCTCGGGGGAGCGGACGTCGATCAGCGGGCTGCCGATGTGCGCGAGCACATCCTCCTTGTAGGCGCGGATGACGGAGTCGTCGCGCTCGACGATCGGATAGTCGGTCGGCGTGGGCGTCGGTGCCTCGCGCGTGATCTCGCGGCCCTCGGAGATCCAGCGGTCGCGGCCACCGTCGAGCAGGCGCACATCTTCGTGACCGAAGAGCGAGAAGACCCAGAGCGCGTAGGCGGCCCACCAGTTGTTCTTGTCGCCGTAGATCACGACGGTGTCGTCGCGCGAGATGCCCTTGCTGCTCAGGAGCTTCGCGAAGCCCTTACCGTCGACGTAGTCGCGCACGACCGGGTCGTTGAGCTCGGTGTGCCAGTCCACCTTCACCGCACCGGGGATGTGTCCCGTCTCGTACAGGAGCACGTCCTCGTCGGACTCCACCACGACCAGACCCGGGTTGCCGAGCCGCTCCGCGAGCCACTCGGTGGTGACGAGGCGGCCGGGCTCGGCGTACTCGGCGAACTTGGACGAAGTGGTGTCGAACTCGATGGCCACAGGGATCTCCTCAGACGGTGAGCGGCGATGATGCAGGGCTTTGACGGCGTAATGTGGAGCCGATACTTCGACGATAGATCCACGCCGTGCGCCCTGCACCCGATTCGTAAGACTTCGACACAGGTGCGCCCCCGACACAGGACCGTGATGACCGACACGCCCACCCGCACGGGCATCGTGCACCTGACCGATCGCCAGCCGACCGTCACCGGTCCCGAGATGCTCGCGAGCCTCGTTCCGCCGCCGCAGTTCGACGGAGCCACTTTCGAGAGCTATCGGGCGGACGAGGCGTATCCCTCGCAGGATGAGGCGAAGGAGACGCTCATCCGCTTCGCAGGGCGCGGCGCTCCGGTCAAGCGCGGCGGCTTCTTCAGTCGTGCGAAGAAGGAGCCCGAGGTCAAACCGGGCGTGTACCTCGACGGCGGCTTCGGCGTCGGCAAGACGCACCTGCTCGCGTCCATCTATCACGCGATGCCCGCGCGGAGGAAGTACTTCGGATCGTTCATCGAGTACACGGCTCTCGTGGGCGCACTCGGCTACAAGAACACCGTCGACCTGCTCAAGGGCGCAGATCTGCTCTGCATCGACGAGTTCGAACTCGACGATCCCGGCGACACGATGGTGATGACCCGTCTCATCGGCGAGCTCGTGCCGACAGGCACCAAGCTCGCGGCGACCTCGAACACGCCGCCCAACGCGCTCGGCGAGGGTCGCTTCGCGGCGCAGGACTTCCTGCGTGAGATCCATGCCATGTCCGACAGCTTCCAGACGATCCGCATCGACGGGGTCGACTTCCGGCAGCGCGCGCTCGACGGGCATGCCGTCGTCAGCGAGACCGGTGAGTACGAGACGGCCGTCGAGACGGGCGCGGCCGCGGGAACGGCATCCGACGACTCCTTCGCCGACGTCATCCGCCACCTCGCGCGCGTTCACCCCTCTCGGTACCTGCGCGTGATCGCCGGCCTCGATCTCGTGGGCCTGCGGGACGTGCACGTCCTGACCGATCAGTCCGAGGCGCTGCGGTTCGTCGCCTTCGTCGACCGCGTCTACGACGCGCAGATCCCGATCGTCGCCACCGGTGTGAGCCTCGACCAGGTGTTCGCCGACGAGATGCTCGGTGGGGGATACCGCAAGAAGTATCTGCGCGCTATCTCCAGACTCAATGCACTTACACACGCGGATCGCAGTGTCGCGTAACGCGATGTTCACACACAGAGCCGCTCTGTAACGCCAGCGCAACAAACCTCACGCATTCCGGAAATCGGGCCTCGTCACACTGAAGCTCTCAGTTTCCCGAATGTGAGGTTTGACTATGGATGCTCCAGGCAACATCTCCTGGGCGATCACCGCGACCGCCCTCGTACTGCTCATGACGCCCGGCGTCGCCTTCTTCTACGGCGGCCTCGTCAAGGCCAAGAGCGTCGTCAGCATGATGATGATGAGCTTCGGCTCGATCGGTCTCGTCGCAGTGCTCTGGATCCTCTTCGGATTCTCGATGAGCGCCGTCGACAGCCCTACCGCCTTCGCAGGCAACCCCTTCGCCGACTTCGGCCTCTCGAGCCTCGCGGCCGGTGAGGGCTCGAACGTCGCGCTCCTCGGTGTCGCCTACGGCGCCACCTTCGCGATCATCACGGTCGCCCTGATCTCGGGTGCGATCGCCGACCGCGCCAAGTTCGGCAGCTGGCTGATCTTCGCCGGCGTGTTCGCGACCGTCGGTTACTTCCCGGTCGCCGCGTGGGTCTGGGGCGGCGGTTGGATCATGAACCTCGGCACCACGCTCTTCGGCGAGGACAGCGGAATCGGCGTGATCGACTACGCCGGTGGAACCGCCGTGCACATCAACGCGGGTGCTGCGGCTCTCGCTCTCGCACTCGTCCTCGGCAAGCGCATCGGCTTCCAGAAGGGCATCCTCAAGCCGCACAACGTGCCGCTGACGCTCCTCGGCGCAGCGCTCCTGTGGTTCGGCTGGTTCGGCTTCAACGCCGGTGCGGAATGGCTCGCGGAGGACATGGGCGGCGTCGGACTCATCGGTCTGAACACCCTCGGCGCCACGGCGGCCGCGATCCTCGGCTGGATCCTGATCGAGCGCATCAAGGACGGCAAGGCCACGTCGGTCGGTGCGGCATCCGGTGCGGTCGCCGGTCTCGTCGCCATCACCCCGGCGTGCGCCAACCTGACTCCCGGCTGGTCGCTGCTGCTCGGTGCCGTCGCCGGTATCGTCTGCGCACTCGCCGTCGAGATGAAGTTCCGTCTCGGCTTCGACGACTCGCTCGACGTCGTCGGCATCCACCTCGTCGGTGGTCTCATCGGAACCCTCTACCTCGGCTTCTTCGCGACCGACACCGGACTGTTCGTCGGTGGCGACGCCCGCCAGCTCGCCGTCCAGGCGATCGCCGCACTCGGCGTGCTGATCTACTCCTTCGTGGTGGCCTTCATCATCGGCTTCGCGATCGAGAAGACGATCGGCTTCCGCATCACGAGCGAAGACGAGATCGCCGGTGTCGACCAGGTCGTCCACGGCGAGGAGGGCTACGCGCTCGCTGACGCGTGAACTGCCGTTAGGGTGACCGTGTGAGCAATACCAACGGCATCCTGGCACGACTCGCGGAGATCCTCTTCACAGCACTGGGATCTGACCGGGCGTCTCGGACGAAAACTCGTCCGAGACGCCCGGTCTCGCGTCTGCGCACTTCCGACGAGGTCCATGAGTCGGTGCCGCGAGCCGAGCAGGGCCGGGGGCGTGGGGTCGATACCGTGCGGATCGACCCCGACCGCATCGACGACGTCCGCATCGGGTATGCACCCGACCGGGACGGTGCGCCCGATGCGGGCGAGATCATCTGGACGTGGGTGCCGTACGAGGAGAACGACGGTCGGGGCAAAGACCGGCCGGTGCTGGTGATCGGACGGGAATCCGCAGACCGCGTCTACGCGGTGCGGATGACGAGCAAGGCGCACGACGGCGACCGCGACTACCTGTCGATCGGCTCGGGCGGCTGGGACTCGCAGGGGCGGGAGTCCTGGGTCGACATCGAGCAGCTCTACAGCGTGCACGAGACCGGGCTCCGCCGTGAGGCCGCTGTGCTCGACCGGTCACGCTACGGTCGGGTCGCCTCCGCGCTCACGCGCCGATACGGGTGGGCGAACGCCTGACCGCCGGGATGCGTCTCCGGGTTCGGATCCGGCTGAGTGCCCACACGAGCGCGCCCGACGCGAGCAGGGCGAGGAGCAGGCCCGCGACGTGGGTCGCGAGTGATGCCGCGCCTCGCTCCGGGAGCAGGAAGCCGTACGGGACCCATCCGTCGGTGGCCCCGCGCACGAGGACGACTCCGAGCCAGACCACCGGATAGGGGAGTACCACCCAGAGGCGGCGCCAGGGCAACGGGGAACGGTCGTCGACGAAGATCCAGTCGAGCACGAGCAGGATCGGGAAGATCGTGTGCAGGGTCGCGCTCACCCAGGGCGGCGCGCTCCCCGTGCCGGGGACGAGGACGTTGTAGACGATCCCCACGATGATCATGCAGGCGACCGCCACAGCGCGCGCCGACATGAGAGGTGACGGCACCGCTTTCCCACGCAGCGAGATCAGGCCCGTCACGATGAGGATGCCGGCGGTCAGCAGACTGGTCAGGTTGGTGAAGTAGCCGAAGTAGTCGACGAGGCTCGCACCCTGACGGGGGATCCCGATCACGTAGGTGTAGAGCAGGATGCCCGTCACCGATGTTCCGACCGCGAGCCTCAGAGCAGAGACGGTGCGCGGGGGCGGTGGCGTCGACGTCATCCGTCCAGCGTAGGAGGGGGACGTGGGCAATCCGTTTCGTCGGGGGCTGCGAACCATCTGTGAGTCGCAGCACGCGACGACACCACAGGAGGAATCATGCGTTTCATCCCCACCAAGGTCCATGGAATTCTCGACTACATCGTCGGAGTGGCACTGATCGCCGCTCCGTGGCTGTTCGGCTTCGCGAGCATGGGCGGCCCTGCCGTGATCATCCCGATCGTGCTCGGTGTCGGACTCATCGTCTACAGCCTGTTCACGAAGTACGAATGGGGCCCCTTCGGCTTCATCCCGATGCCCGTCCACCTCGTCTTCGACATCGTCGCGAGCCTGTTCCTGGCGCTGTCGCCGTGGATCTTCGGCTTCTCGACCGAGGCACCGAACGTCTGGGTGCCCCACGTCGTCGTCGGCGTCGCAGTGATCATCGTGGTGCTGTTCTCGCAGCCGCAGCCCGCGAAGGTCAAGGCCGCACGCGCCTGACCCGCTGAACTCTGAAGCCCCGCACGGAACGTCGGCCCCGTGCGGGGCTTCAGTTCTGCAATGCCAGGCTCACCCAGCGCGCGTAGAGCTGCCAGGGGTCGCCCACGGTGCGGAGCCCGGCGATATGGGACTCGAGCTGCGGGGTGAGCGTGAACCACTCGCCGCCCTCTCGGATGTCGGCGAACTCCCGATGCCGCGCCTGCTCCACCGCACGCCCTCCCTGTTCGAAAGCCAGCAGCTCTTCGTGACGGATGCTCGCAAGTCGCCGGCGCGGGCGTCCGCTCGTGCCGATCTTCACCCGACGGTCGTAGCGGAGGTAGTACACGACCTCGATCACCGGGCGCGGGAGGTCGGGGTCGGGGGAGTCGCCGTAGCGCCACCCGCACCACGCGCACATCAGAGCCGCCGCCACTCGCACCGCGTCATCGTGACCGCAGAGTGCACAGGGGCTCGGCAGCGGGGGCGTCTTCACCGTCGGCACGCTACCGGCGGCCACGGACGTCAGACTTCTGTGCGGTGCCGCCTCAGTCCGCGGGGCACCGGGTTCCGCCGTCCGACGCGTCCGTGCTCGGCTAGCATGAGGCCGACCGCCCGAACCCACGAGGGGATCCGTGTGAACGCCGAAGCCATCGCCGTCGCCTCCGCGCGTCTCGACACCATGCTTCGCACGGAGCCGGACCGGTTGCGCAGGCGCAGTATCTCGCTCGGTGTGCCGCTGGCGGATGCCGAGGATGCGGCGCAGAATGCGGCGCTCCGCGCCTGGCGTTCACTCGCAGCCCTCCGTTCGGCCGATGCCGGGCCGATGTGCGCGTGGCTGGACACCATCGTGCGCACGACCGCCATCGACATGAACCGTGCGCGCAAGGACGACCTCGGCGAGGTCCTGTGCGAGCGCCTCGCTTCGCCGCAGGACGTCGAGGCCGAGGCGGAGCTGCGAGATCGCCTCGAGGCCGCTTTCCGCGCGATCGACGCACTCCCGGACGATCTCCGCCGCCCTCTCCTTATGAGCGTCGTCGACGGTCTCACGGCGCAGGAGATCGCACGGAGGCTCTCGATCACGACGGTCACGGCGCGTCAGCGCGTGTCCCGCGCACGCCGGGCGCTGCGGGCCTGATCCGCGACGCTGCGCTATCCGCGACTCTGCCCTATCCGCGGCTCTGTCACATCCTTCGCTCCTCAACGTCTTTCTCGATGGGCCGCCTTTCGCGGCCTCGTACACGACGAAGGAGCACATCATGCCCACGACCCCGGTCACCTCGCTCGACCAGCTCAACCTCGCGTTCGCCGAGCGCTTCAACGCCCGCGATGTCGATGGTCTGCTCGCCCTGAACCTGCCGAACGCGGTGTTCGCCCCGGCGCCGGGCCACCCCGTCGAGGGGGAGGAGGCGATCCGCGGCGCACTCGAGCAGTTCCTCGCGCTCGGGCTGCCCATCACGATGAGCGTCCGGCACGTGTTCGAGGCGGGTTCCGTCGGACTCGCCATCGCCGATCGGACGCTCGAGGGCACCGGCCCCGACGGCTCCGAGGTCAAGCTCGGCGGCAGCACGGCCGACGTCGCCGTGCACGACGACGAGCACGGCTGGCGCTACGCGATCGACAACCCCTTCGGCACCGCCTGAGGCACGCCCGTGGGCGGCGCTTCCGCATGCAGAGCGCCGCCCACAACGCGCCTCAGCGCGGAACGACGAGCGGGGTGCCCGTGTGCGGGTCGGGGATGATCGAGCAGTCCAGCCCGAACACCTCCTGGACGCGCTCGGACGTCACGATCGACGCGGGGTCGCCGGAGGCCACGATCCGACCGTCGCGCATCATGATCATGTGGTCCGCGAACCGCGCCGCCTGGTTGAGATCGTGCAGCACGGCGACGATCGTGCGTCCCTGCTGATGCAGGCCGTGGAAGAGGCGCAGCAGGTCGTACTGGTGTGCGATGTCGAGGAAGGTCGTCGGCTCGTCGAGCAGCATGGTCGGAGATTCCTGTGCGAGCAGCATCGCGACCCACACGCGCTGGCGCTGTCCTCCCGAGAGCTCGTCCACGAGTCGGCCGGCGAGCTCCGTGGTCCCTGTCGCGGCGAGTGCGGCGGCGACGGCCGTCTGGTCGTCATGAGACCACTGCCGAAGGATCGTCTGGTGCGGATGGCGCCCTCGCGCCACGAGGTCGGAGACGCGGATGCCGTCAGGGGCGATCGAGGTCTGCGGAAGCAGGCCGAGGCGTCGCGCGATCTCCTTGGTGGGGAGCTCGGTGATCGCACGACCGTCCAGCAGTACCTGGCCGCTCCTGGGCTTCAGGAGTCTGGCGAAGGCTCGCAGCAGAGTCGACTTGCCACAGGCGTTCGGCCCGACGATCACGGTGAAGGCGCCTGCGGGGATGTCGACGCCGAGGTGCTCGGAGACGACACGGCCGTCGTAGCCGATCGTGAGGTCTTCTGCGCGCAGCCGCGCAGTGGAGGTGTCGATGACGGTCATCGCTTTCTCGCTTCCTGAATGAGCAGCCACACCAGATAGACGCCGCCGAGGCAGACCGTGACGATTCCGACGGGGATCTGGGTGGGCGCGAACAGCCGTTGTGCCAGCACGTCGCTGGATACCAGCAGCAGGGCACCGACTGCGGCGGACGCCGTCAGGGTCACGCTCGCGGATCCGGTGAGACGGCGGGCGATCTGCGGGGCGGCGAGCGAGATGAACGCGATCGGACCCGCCATCGCCGTCACGGCGGCGGTGAGGCAGACGCCGAGGATGATGAGGGTCAGCCGTGTCCCGCCGGTGCGGACGCCGAGCGCCGAGGCCGTGTCGTCCCCGAGCTCGAGCAGATGCATCCGATCGGCGAGCGTGGCCACGGCGATGCCGATCGGGACGATGACGCACGCGGCGATGGCGACCTGTTCGGCGGTGATGACGTTGAGCGACCCCGCGCCCCATGCGCTGGCGAGCATCGCGATCCGCAGGTCGGCGTTGAGGATGATCCACGTGTTCACCGACGCCAGCATCGAGGCGACGCCGATGCCGACGATGATGAGGCGGAAGCCCGTGAATCCGCGACGGAACGCGAGCAGGTAGACGAGCAGAGCCGTCGCCGCGCCGCCCGCCAATGCGGCTGCGGCCGTCGAGGCGACGCTGATGCCCATGGTGGTGATCACGATGAGCGCACCGGTGTAGGCGCCGGCGTCGAAGCCGATCACGTCGGGGCTGCCCAGCGGATTGCGGGTCAATGACTGGAAGATCGCACCGCCGATGCCGAGCGCGATGCCGAACACCAGGGCCGCGAGGACACGGGGGAGTCGCCACTCGATGATCACGAGTTCCGCGCGCGGCTCACCGAAGCCGAGGAGCGTCATGAGCACCTCGCCCGGAGAGAACGGGGCGTCGCCGAGAGTCAGGGCGAAGACGCCGACGGCGACGGCGGCGATCAGCGCAGCCACGGTCACGATGGTGGCGCGGACCCCGATGCGACGCGAGAAGACATCGGTCCGGGGTGCGAAGACCCGGCGACCGGCATCGACCTCGGTCGACGGAGGGAGCAGAACGGTCACAGTCCGCTCACCTTCTTCCTGCGGACGAGGGCGATGAGCACGGGGGCGCCGATCAGCGCGGTGACGACGGAGACGGGGAGCTCTCCGGTGCGAAGGACCAGGCGGCCCACGACGTCTGCGGTCAGCAGGAGCAGGGGAGCGGCGAAGACGGTGCCCAGGAGTATCCATCCCTGATGCGGCCCGACGAACCAGCGGACGGCGTGCGGCACCATCAGGCCGACGAAGGCGATGGGCCCGGCCGCGGCGGTGGCGGCTCCGCAGAGCAGCGTGACCGCGAGGATCGACAGTACCCGCGTGAGCACGACGCGCGAGCCGAGAGCGGTCGCCAGGTCGTCGCCCAGCGCCAGGGCGTTGAGCGAGGGCGCGAGGCAGAAGGCGAGCACGAGTCCGATCAGGAGGAAGGGGAGCACCGTGTAGACATCCGGGGTGAGCGCCGACAGTGATCCTGCGTTCCACGAGCGGATCGAGTCGAAGGCTTTCGGATTCAACAGCCCGATCGCCGCGACCACGCCTCCCATGACGGCGCCGAGCGCGACGCCGGAGAGCGTCATGCGCATCGGGTCGGGGGCGGTGCGGCCCGCCGACCCGATGAGGTACACGAGCACCGTCGCGACGATCGCTCCGGCGAAGGCGAACCAGATGTATCCGCTGGCGGCGGTGAGTCCGAAGAACGCCACACCGATCGTGACACCGAGGCTCGCGCCCGCGTTGACGCCGAGGATCCCGGGGTCTGCGAGCGGATTGCGGGTGAAGCCCTGGATGAGCGCTCCGGCGATGCCGAGCGCCGCGCCGACCGCCAGACCGATCAGGGTGCGGGGGACGCGCATGCCCTGGACGATCGCGCCGGGGTCGCCTGCGCCTGTCGTCAGTCCGCTCCAGACCTCGTCGACGCTGATGCGCTGGGAGCCGAGGAAGATGCTGGCGACAGAGGCGATCGCCAGTGCGATGGCGAGGACGAGGACGACCAGGCCCCGGCGCGTGGCCGTGACCTGGGTCGCCTGGTCCTCGGAGAGAACGGCGGTCATGAGTCGGTGATCACAGACCCAGCTTCTCGAGCTCGGCCTCGTAGGCTTCCTCGATGTCCTCTGCGGGGCGGGACTCGTCGTCCCACATCGCCATCAGACGCGCGTGAGTGGACTCGTCGAGGGACTCGTACCGCTCACGCCAGGCTTCGGCGTTCTCGGTCCAGTAGCCGATCACCTTGTATGCGGACGCGGGAAGCTTGAGCTCGTGCCGCAGGTGCTTGCGCACGCCACGGGTCGCCTTGGTCTCTCCGGCGACCCAGACGTACCCGAGGCCGCGGGGAAGCTCGGAGGCTCGGAGGATCTCCTCGATGCGAGTGGGGGCATGGCCGTTGCCGCCGTGCACCCAGTGCAGCTCGACGCCCGCCGCCGGGGTGAGGTCGAGCTCGTCCTCGGGGGTGGAGACCTCGAGCACCACGCGGGTGCGGATGCCAGACGGGGCGTTCTCGGCGAGGCGCGCGGCAGCGGGGAGCCCGGTCGCGTCGGCGATCAGCAGCTGCCATTCGATGTCGGCGGGCGGGTCGTACAGCCCCTTCGGGGTGTTGACGCCCACCACGTCGCCCGGCTTCGCATGCAGGGCCCAGGCCGCGGCGACGCCGCCGTCGTGCACGACGAAGTCGATCGTGAGCTCGCCGGCCGCGGCATCCCACGCCCGCACCGTGTAGGTGCGCATCGGTGCCGGCTCGACACCGTCGGGGAAGTCCCAGTAGCCGTCATCCGTGGGGAAGGGGAGGTTCGGCTCGTGCTGACCCTCGGAGGGGAAGAACACCCGGAAGTACTCGTCGCCGACCTCGGTCGAGACGAATCCGTCGAGTCCGTCTCCGCCGAACACGATCCGGACCATGCCGGGGCTCAGACGCTCGACGCGCTGGACGACGATGCGGTGTATCAGGTTGACGGTCATCCGAGCAGCGCCTTCTCGACGACGGTGAGGAACGCGTCCATGCCGCTGGGCGAGCCGTAGATCATCTCGTAGTTGTACGGGAAGTAGGCGCCGTCCTGAACGAACGACAGATTCTGCCAGAGCTGGTTCTGCTGCAGCGCGGCGTCGTCCTCGATCCAGACCGTGCCGTCCTCGTCGGCTCCGGTGAAGACGACGTCGATGCCCTCGAGCTGGCCCACCTGCTCGGGGCTGAGCTCGGTGTAGTCGTCGCTCGCGGGGAGTCCCTCGTCGGTCGCGTTCATGAGTTCGTGCATCTCGAGGCCGAGGTCGGCGAACACCAGGCACGGCACGCCGTAGCAGGAGGTGGTGACCTGACCCTCGAAGTAGCCGACGTCGGCGACGACGGGGTGGATGTCCGCGGCATCGAGGCGAGCCTTGATGTCGGCGACGCGCTCCTCGTACTGGTCGACCCAGGCCTGCCACTGGTCTTCGCGTCCGAGATCGGATGCCGCCTGTGCGACCACATCGCGCCAGTCCCCGCCGTCGAAGGCGTTGTACGTGTACGTCGGCGCGATCTTCTGCAGCTTGCCGTCGAGGTCCTCCTCATAGCCCAGACCGTTGAGGATGAAGTCCGGGTCGGCCTCGAGTACGGCCTCGAGGTTGAACTCGGGGAAGTTGCCGAAGGTCTCTAGTCCTTCGAGCTCCTCCTGGGGGAAGAATTCGGGGAACGCGGTGAAGTCGTCGCGGATCGGCTGGGTGTCGGCGAGCTCGAAGCCGAGGGTGATGAGGATGTCGAGATCGGTCGTGTAGAAGCCGAGAGCGGACTGCGGCTCGGCGGGGATCTCGATGTCGACGCCGGCGGGAGTGGTGAGCTCGACGGTCTCGGCGTCGCCGGAGGAGCCGGCTGCGGTGGAGCCGGCGCAGGAGGTGAGCAGGAGGCCGGTCGCGGCGAGCGCGACGAGCGAGAGGGGCGTGGAGCGCATGGATCGTCTTCCAGGAGTGAGTTCGGGAGGGCGCCAAGGAGGTTAGCTAAGGCTTGGCTTACCTAGTATGAACCGGCTCCGTGTCGCACAGATGCCAGCCGGTGTCGTGCTCAGGCCGACTTCTTGGTCGCTTCGTTGCGCACCGAGGCGAACTCCCCCGGGGTGCGACCGAGTTCACGCCGGAACGCCTGCACGAACGCACTCGGCGTCGCGTATCCGGAGCGACGGCTGACGTGTGCGACGGTGTGGTCGGCGGCCAGCCATTCGATGGCACGGCGCATGCGGGCGCGAGTGCGCCAGGTGGAGAAGCTCAGCCCCGTCTCGGCGACGAAGAGTCGTGACAGGTTGCGGGCGCTGGCGCCCACGTGGCGGCCCCAGTCCTCGATGGACCGATCGTCGGCGGGGTCCGAGAGGAGAGCTTCCGCGACGAGGCGCGTGCGCATGTCGAGGGGGAGGGGGAGGTCGATCGTCGACACCTCGACCGGCTCGAGCAGGCTCAGCGCCAGCTCTTCGGCGTGCACGCGTGGGGAGGCCGAGAGGTACGGGGGTGCTTCGAGCCTGTCGAGCACCGCGCGGACCACTTCGGGAATCGCGACGGCTGTGGTGCGGGAGGCGATCGGGTGGATGTCGGCATCGATGAATGTGCAGCGGAACGTGGTGCCTGCTGCCGCCACCACCCGGTGCGTGACGCCGGCGGGGATCCAGAGCCCGAGGGACCCGGGAATGGCGAAGTAGCCGTCGTCCGTCTCGGCGGTCAGCGCTCCCCGTGTGCCCCACAGCAGCTCGTGCTGATCGTCATGGGAGTGCGCGTCCCACTCGACGTGGTCCGCGAGTTCGAAGGAGTGGGTTCCGATGCGCCAGATGACGGACTCGTCGGGGTGCTGTCCGGTCAGCGACATCATCTCCCCGCCTGTCGTCTCGCGGTCGTGGTTAGGTCACCCTAAGTTACCACGGCGATCGGACGTGCTCAGCGCGCGGTGAACGACACCCCGGCGCTGAGCAGCTGCAGTCGGGCGGCGAGCAGGTCGGCATCGAGGGTCGCGCCGGAGATCTGGAACTCGCCGGCGAGCTCCTCGGCGACCGTGGGAGCGCTGATGACGCCGATGAAGTCGACGAGCGCGATCTGATTGCCCGGCGCCGTCGCGGTGGCCGCTTCTCTGGTCCACGCGGCGAAATCCTCGGCGGCAGGGTCGGACAGGGTCACGGCCACGACGTCGCCGGTCACCTCGACCTCGGCGATCGCGTTTCCGACGAGGCGCGCGGAGGAGGGGAGGAGCAGTTGGGTTAGCATCGCTTCGTCGCACGCGAGGACGTGCCCCTCGACGGTGATCGGACCGAACCGCAGTGCGTCGCACGGGGGAGTCGCCGAACCGTCGCCGAGGTCTGCGCCTCCCGTCGCCGGGTGCACGGCGTCGACGGCGTAGAAGCCCTCGGCAGCGGGGGTCGAGATGGCGCGAGCGAACGCGTCGATGTCGGCGCTCGTGACATCCGCACCGAACGTCACGGTGAGATCGTCGGCATCCGTCTCGGTGATGTCGACCACCTCGATGCCGGCGTTCTCGCCGTAGAAGGCGAGTGCGGTGCGGGCGGCGGCGAGAGTCGCCGAGTCCACCTCGCGCTCCGCCGTGACCTGGATGACGAGCTCGTCGCCGGATTCCGACCCTGACGGCGGCGTGGACTCGGACGGCGCGGGGGTCTCGGGCGTCGTGGGCTCGGCCTCGCCGGAGAGAACGCCTCCGAAGCTGAGCAGGAGCACGATCGCGACCGTCCAGACGACGCTGAGGATCGCGCCGATGGCGACGGCAGTGGTCGCCACCACCGACGGCGTGCCGGCGGCCTTCGACTTCACCCGTGCGACGAGCCCGAGGACGAAGCCGACCAGCGGAAGGATGAACGCGAAGGCGAGCGCCACGATCGACAGCGTGCTGGATCGTGTGTCCCTGGTGGAGACGTGCGGGGAGTCGGTCATGGGGGCTCTTTCTTCGCGGGGAAGGCGGACGGCGGCCACATGCGGACCCGTGGGGCGGCTCGTGGGTACGAGAAAGCCCCGCACAACTCTAGTTGTGCGGGGCTTGTGTCTGTGGGCGATACCGGACTCGAACCGATGACCTCTTCCGTGTGAAGGAAGCGCGCTACCAACTGCGCCAATCGCCCATACCCGTGGGGTACGTCAACCGATACTACCGGACGGTCCGAGGCGTTGCTGACCACGCTGAGAGACACGCGCGAGATTCGCTTCGGGTTTGGACAGTCGGGAATCATCGGCTAATGTTTCATAAGTGCCCGGGACAACAACCGGGAACAACGCGGATGTAGCGCAGTTGGTAGCGCACAACCTTGCCAAGGTTGGGGTCGCGAGTTCGAGTCTCGTCATCCGCTCAAGTGCAGGGGCCTTCTTCGGAAGGCCTTCGGCACGTGGGGTCAATCCACACGGTGGCGTGGCCGAGCGGCTAGGCACCGGCCTGCAAAGCCGTTTACACGGGTTCGAATCCCGTCGCCACCTCTCACAAACTGAATAGCCCACTTGGGCGCGATTGGCGCAGCGGTAGCGCGCTTCCCTGACACGGAAGAGGTCACTGGTTCGATCCCAGTATCGCGCACAGATAAAAACCCTCGGTTAACCGGGGGTTTTTTCGTTGTCGGGCGGATGCGACGGAGGGTCGAGCGGAAGCATCCGCTCGACCCTCCGTCTGCGTTCGTCGGTCAGTCTGCCTGCACGAGGATCTTCGCGCCGGCACCGCCGCGCAGCGAGTGGATGGCATCGACGACCTGCTCGAGCGCGACCTCCTGCACCCAGCCGGTGGTGTCGTAGACGCCCCGGGACATGGCCTCGATCACGGCGTCGAAGTCCTCGGGGAGGTACGCCAGCGCTCCGGCGATCTCGGTCTCGGCCATGACGAGCTGCGTGGGCAGGAACTCCATGGGTCGCTCGTGGATCGCGACGACGACGACGCGTCCGCCGGGCACGAGGCTGGCGAGCGACGAGGTGACGGCGGGGCCGGCACCGGCGGCGTCGAACGCGACATCCACGCCGTCTCCATCGCTGAGCGTCGCGACCGCGGCCGCGAGGTCTTCGTTCACCGGATCGACGACCGTCGCACCGAGTGCGGCGATGATCGCCCGACGGTCGGCGCTCGGCTCCGAGACGAGCACCTTCTCGATGCCGCGCGCCTTGAGGGCGAACCAGACGCCGATGCCGATGGGACCGGCGCCGGCGATCATCGCGGAGCCTCCGGCGTCGACGCCGCTGCGCGAGACGGCGTGCCATGCGACCGACATCGGCTCGACGAGGGCGCCCATGCGCAGGTCGACGTTCTCGGGAAGCACATGCAGCTTCGTGGCATCCACTGTGGTGAACTCCGCCATGCCGCCGCCGTGCGAACTCAGCCCATGGAAGCCGATCTTCTGGCAGGCATTGAACATTCCGCGACGGCAGGCCGGGCATTCGCCGCAGTAGTAGATGGGCCAGACCGCGACGCGGTCACCCACGGCGACGTCGTCCACGCCCTCGCCGAGCTCGACGATCGTGCCGGAGAACTCGTGACCCAGGATCTGGGGGAGCGTAGACCCGGTGACGGGGTGCGGGTGATCGAAGTCGAGCCCTGCGGCCTCGGGGCTGTAGTACACGTGGAGGTCGGACCCGCAGATTCCGGCGAAGGCGTTCCGCAGCTTCACCTGTCCGGGGCCGGGCGTGGGCTCGGGCACCTCCTCGATCCGGAGGTCCTCCTTGGCATGGAACTGTGCGGCCTTCATCTTCTTCTTCTCCTCTTCCGGGTGGCCGTCAACGCAGCCACCACTCGGGTGACGCCGCGAGGATCAGCCTCACGGCACGTTCGATGTCGTCGTCCTCGCTGCGCAACCACTCCTCGACTGCTCCCACAGTGCCTGCCGCGGCGTACGCGACGGCGATCCGCATGGCCGTGGCGTCGCTGGCGAACTCGGACGGGATGATCCCCGGGTGCAGCTCTGCCCACAGCACGAGACCTGCGCTGATCGACCGCTCGAGATTGCTGCGCACGGGGGCTGCGAGCAGCGGATGCATCGCGCCGCGGTACACATCTGCTCGCCGGTGCACGTGCTCGAGCAGGGCCCGCTCGCCGTCGCCGATCGCATCGGTGTGGGGGAGGACCTCCATGGCCTCGTCGATCTCGGCGGCCAGCGCGTCGGCGAGAAGGCTCACCGGGCTGTCGGCGTGGCGGTAGAACGTGTCGCGGGTGACACCCGCTTCTGCGCAGATCGCCGATGCCGTCACCGTGGTGATCGGGGTCGTACCCGCCAGCCTGAGGACCGCCGCGCGGAGACTCTCGCGCGAACGTCGCGACCGTGCATCCATGTCTCCAGTTTATCCGACAACTGTCAGATAAAACCCACTCGCACATTTCGCATCTGTCACAACTGCACCATTGTCAACAAAGGAGCATCTCGCCTAGGGTGAAAAGACGTCGTATACCCACAACGGGTGTCGACGGACTCTGAGGGGGGTCGTGATGGTCGGGGGAGGTGTTCGTCGTGGCTGGCGCAGATCCGCCATCGCCATGACCACCGCCATCGCCGTGATCGCGGCCGGGTTCACGCTCGGCGCACCGCAGGCCGCCGAAGCCGCCGTCGTGCAGTGGGGCACGAATTCAGGCACCGCTCCGAACTATCAGGCCAACGTCAACGGCGACTTCATCATGGCCGGAAACGGCGTGCTCGCCTGCTCGGCGACGACGGCCACGACGAACGGCACGTGCGCCGATCTGCACGCAGCCTCGAGCACCAACGCGAACAACGTCAACGACAACTTCGTGATGAGCCAGAACAACTCGGTCGCGGGTTTCACCTCGAACTCGAGCAGCGCGACGATGACGATCCCCGCCGGCGCCACCGTCGTGAAGGCCTTCCTCACCTGGAGCGCGAACACCGGCGTCTACACGGGAGACACGCGCCGTCTCTGCGCTCAGTACTCAGCCGCACGCGGCGTGGCGACGATGCCCTCGGGCAGCGCCACCGGGTACACCTCGCGAGCCATCCAACTCAAGGTCGCGGGCAGCTCGGTCACCAACGTCTCGCCGCAGAGCATGCTCGCCGACCCCGCATCGCAGGCGACGGCGCTCTACTACTCCGCGAGTGCCGATGTGACCGCGGCGTTCGCGGCCGTGCCGACCGGATCCGAGGTCACGATCTCGGCGGGCAACATCTGGACTCCGACCGGCGCCGGTTGCTATGCGGGCTGGTCGATCAACGTGGTCTACGACTACGGAACCTTCATCCCCGACAACCCCGCCTCGGTGCCGCACAACATCATCTACTACGAGGGACACGTGCGTCAGGGCGCGAACGACGCCGACCTCACCGTCGCCTTCAACGGGTTCACGGCCGTGGCTGCGGGAACTCGCGCCGGATTCACGCTCTTCGAGGGTGATCGCAACATCACCGGGGACTCGGCCTCGTACTCGCGGGGCGGCTCCACGCCGTACACGGAGATCGCGAACGCCGCGGGGGCGACGGGCAACGTCGGCATCTCGCGGGCAGTGGGATCAGTCAGATACACCGGTACCGCGGGCACCGCGTTCACCAACCAGAACGTCGACGTCGCGACAGTTCCGCTGACCAACGTCGTCGCGGGCGATT
Organism: Microbacterium sp. Leaf159; assembly: GCF_001423615.1. Classification (GTDB taxonomy): domain Bacteria; phylum Actinomycetota; class Actinomycetes; order Actinomycetales; family Microbacteriaceae; genus Microbacterium. Next base: position 420,850 of record NZ_LMOU01000001.1, read on the forward strand.
CGACCGTGAACCTGCGTCTGGGCACATCCGGCGACTCCTACCTTCTCCGCAACGCGATGCTCTCTGTCCCCACAGCCGGGCTGCAGATCGTGAAGACCTTCGACGGCACGGTGGACAGTCAGTCGCGAACGGCCGGCGAGCTCGCGACGTTCACGATCCGCATCACGAACACCGGCGCGGGAACCCTGCGCAACATCGTGGTGACGGATGACCAGGCCAACTGCGCACGCAGTCTCGGCGCGCTGACCCTCGCACCGCTGCAGACGACCACCTACACCTGCACGGCGACGGCTCCGTCGGCGACCGGGTACGTCTCGACGGCCGAGGCCACCGCAAGGACTGTGGTGGGGGACTTCCTCGCGCAGGACAACGACAGCACGACTGTGCTCCTCAGCGCGATCGGACTCACCAAGACCAGTGCCCTCGCTCCCGGCGGCACCGGGCGCGCGGGAGACGTCGTCATCTACACGTTCACCGTCACGAACACGGGACAGTCGACGCTCACCGGCATCGTGATCAGCGACCCGTTGTCGGGACTGTCGGCGATCACGTTCGGAGCCTGGCCGGGAACCGCGGGCACGCTGACGCCCGGGCAGTCGGTCACTGCCACGGCCAACTACACGCTCAAGCAGAGCGATGTAGATGCCGGTTCTGTGGCGAACACGGCGACGGTGAGCGCGGCGGATGACGACGGAGGCATCCGTCCCTCCGGTTCCGCGAACCGTGTGACGCCGATCGCCGCCGCCGGCGCCGTCACGGTCACCAAGACCGGGGCGCTCGCGAGCGGGACCACGGGCCGTGTGGGCGATCGCGTCAACTACACCTTCACGGTCCGCAACACCGGCAATGTGACGCTCGAGAACGCGTCGCTCGTCGACCCGCTGCCGGGGCTCTCGCCACCGGCGATCACCTGGCCCACAGCGACGGCAGGAGTCATCCCCGTCGGTCAGGCCGCCACCGCGACAGCCTTCTACACGATCACCCAGGCGGATGTCGACGCAGGCAGCGTCCGAAACACCGCCACCGCCACAGCCCGCACGCCGGGCGGCACCACAGTCTCCGGTTCCTCTCCGCAGGTCACCGTTCCCACCATCGCCTCAGCGCCAGGACTCACGACGACGAAGTCGGGATCCATCACCCAGGGCAGCGGGGGAGTGGGCAGCACGATCACCTACACCTTCACCGCCCGCAACTCCGGCAACACGACGCTCACGAACGTCGCGATCAGCGATCCGCTCGCCGGACTCTCGGCGCTCACCTACTCGTGGCCCGGAGTCGCAGGAACCCTCGCCCCGGCCCAGTCCGTGACGGCGACCGCGACGTACACCGTGACCCAGGCCGACGTGGATGCCGGAGCGGTCCGCAACACCGCCACCGGCACGGCCCGCACACCCGCAGGTGCGACCCTCACAGTTCCGAGCAGCCAGTCGGTCGTCTCGACCGCGGCATCCGCTCCTTCGGTCAACCTCACGAAGACCGGTGCTCTCGCGCCCGGTAGCACGGGCAAGGCGGGTGACGTCGTCACCTACTCGTTCCGCCTCGCGAACAGCGGAAACGTCACGCTCACCGAGGTCGCGATCGCCGACCCGCTGGCGGGGCTCTCCGCCCTGACGTACACCTGGCCGGGAGCCGCGGGCACACTGGCGCCGGGCCAGGCCGTCACGGCGACCGCGACCTACACGCTGAAGCAGTCGGACGTCGATGCAGGGTCTGTGGCGAACACGGCGACGGCGTCGGCACTGCCGCCGAGCGGTGCACGTCTGTCGCAGACGAGGTCGTCCACCCTGCCCGTCACCCCGACCGGTGCTCTGACCGTGCTGAAGTCGGGCTCCGTCACAGCGGGGACGGGCGGCGTCGGCAGCACCGTCACCTACAGCTTCTCGGCGACCAACAACGGCAACGTGACGCTGACACAGGTCGCGATCGCGGATCCCCTTCCCGGCCTCTCGGCCGTCACCTACACCTGGCCCGGTACCGCAGGAACCCTCGCACCGGGTCAGACGGTGCAGGGCCGCGCGACGTACACCGTGCGCCAGGCGGACGTCGATGCCGGCGCCGTGACCAACACGGCCACGGCGTCGGCGCGCACCCCAGGCGGAGCATCGGTCACGGGTACGTCACCCACGACCCGTGTGAACACGGTGGCTGCAGCTCCGGCGAGCACGACGACGAAGACCGCCACGGTGTCAGGCACTGCCGCGGTCGGCGACGTCGTCACCTACACCGTGCGCACGACGAACTCCGGGAACGTCACGCTGACCGACGTCGCCGTCAGCGACACGCTCGCGGGCCTGTCGGCCTTCACCTACACGTGGCCGGGAGCCTCGGGGCGACTCGCACCAGGGCAGACGGTGACAGCGGTCGCGACCTACACGATCAAGCAGGCCGACGTGAACGCGGGATCCGTGCGCAACGTGGCGTCGTCCACCGCCGTCTACGGCACGACGCCCGTGACGAGCACCTCGGGCACCGTCACGACGAACACCGTGCCCGCATCCGCCGGGATCGTGACGACGAAGTCCGGTGCACTGCAGAGCGGTTCCTCCGGCCGGGCGGGCGACACGATCGTCTGGTCGATCACGCTGCGGAACTCCGGCAACGTCACCCTGACCGGAGTCGCGGTCGCGGATTCTCTTCCCGGCATCTCCGTGCCGAGCTATGGCACGTGGCCGAGCGGCACGGCGGGAGTCCTGCAGCCAGGACAGACCGTCACTGCCACCGCGACGTCCGTCATCTCGCAGACCGACGTGAACTCCGGTGCCGTGAGCAACACCGCCACCGGTTCCGGAGCCCCGCCCACCGGAGCTGCAGTGACGAGCACGGCGCCGGCGACCGTGTCCCTCGCCGCAGCTCCGGGCCTCGTGCTCACCAAGACCGGTGCGGTCACCTCGGGCAACGGCTCCGTCGGCAGCACGATCACCTATACGTTCTCGGCCCGCAACACCGGAAACGTCACGCTCACGGGCGTCGCGATCACCGACCCGCACGCAGGCCTCTCGACGATCGCATACACCTGGCCGGCGACCGCAGGCACGCTGCAGCCTAACCAGACGGTGACCGCGACCGCCACGTATACGGTGCGTCAGTCGGATGTGGATGCGGGCTCGGCCAAGAACACCGCGAGCGCGAGCGGCACCCCGCCGACGGGGGCCGCGATCACCGCATCCTCCGGTGAGGTGACGGTCGCGACCATCGCTGCAGCGCCCGGCGTCGCGATCACCAAGACCGCCTCGGGCGGCGGCGGTGGTGTGGGCAGCGTCATCACGTACACCTTCCGCGCGAGCAACACCGGAAACGTCACGCTCACGGGCGTCGGCATCGCCGATCCGCTGGCAGGGCTCGGGACGCTGCAGTACCAGTGGCCGGGGGCTGCGGGAACGCTCGCTCCGGGGCAGACCGTCGTCGCCACCGCGCCGTACACCGTGACGCAGGCCGACGTGAACGCCGGATCGGTCACGAACACGGCGACCGCCACCGGCACCGGCGGAGGAACGACCGCGACCGCGGCATCCGGAGCGGTGACGACCCCGACGGCCACGAGCGCCCCCGCCGTCTCGGTCACCAAGACCGGAACGCTCGCAGGAACCGGTGCCGCGGGCGACACCATCACGTATGCCTTCACCGTGCGCAACTCCGGCAACGTCACCCTCACCGGCGTGTCTCTCGTCGACCCGCTGATCGGTCAGGCACCGGTGCCGCTGTCGGGTTGGCCCGGAGCCGCGGGCACCCTGCAGCCGGGCCAGAGCGTCTCCGGCACCGCCACCTACACGGTCAAGCAGACCGACGTCGACGCGGGCGCGGTGGCGAACACCGCGACGGCCACGGGCACACCGCCGCGGGGTGCAGCGGTGACCGGAACCGCTCCCTCCACCGTGCGGATCGACGCGGTCCCATCGATCGCCGTGCAGAAGACCGGTTCGGTCACTACTGGGTCCGGCGAGGTCGGCAGCACCGTGACGTTCGCGTTCACGATCCGCAACTCCGGCAATGTCACGCTCAGCGGCGTCACGCTCACCGACACTCTCGCAGGGCTCAGTGCTCCGTCGATCACCTGGCCCGGTTCGCCGAACACCCTGACCCCGGGACAGACGGCTACCGGAACGGCGACGTACACCGTGCGGCAGGCCGACGTCGATGCCGGATCCGTGCGCAACACGGCGAGCGTCAGCGGTCGACCGCCGGCGGGTGCCGTGGTGAGCGCGACGTCCACAGAGGCCGTGGTGCCCACGAGCGTCGCCGCACCGGGGCTGACCGTGACCAAGAGCGGTGACACCGCGGCCGGAACGCGCGTGGGCGATGTCATCACCTACACGATCCGGGCGACCAACAGCGGCAACCAGACGCTCACCGGCGTGACGCTGAGCGATCCGCTCTCGGGGCTCTCCGCGCTCTCGGTGACCTGGCCAGGCGCGAACGGCGTACTGGCACCGGGGCAGACGGCGACGGCTCGGGCCACCTACGTCATCACCCAGACCGACGTGAACTCCGGATCGATCCGCAACCGCGCGTCCGCAGCTGCCACGGCACCTGGCGGCGCATCGGTCAATGCGTCGTCCGCAGACGTCGTGACTCCGACGGTCACCGCTGCCCCCAGGCTGACCCTCGACAAGACCGCGAGCCTGGCGCCCGGCGCGACGGGTCGCGCGGGAGACGTCGTCACGTACAGCTTCACCGTGCGCAACGCCGGCAATGTCACCCTCACGAGTGTCGGCATCGCGGATACGCTGCCAGGACTCTCGACCATCGCGTACACGGGCTGGCCCGGCGCGACAGGCACACTGCAGCCGGGGCAGAGCGTCGCGGCGACCGCGACGCGGGCGCTCACGCAGTCGGACGTCGATGCCGGCTCCGTCGCCAACATCGCCACCGCCACAGGCACGCCGCCAACCGGTGACCCAGTGCAGGCGACGGCCGCTGCGACTCTCCCGCTGATCGCCGGCCCCCTCCTCACACTCGGCAAGACCGCGGTCTACACGCAGGGGAGCGGCGCGGTCGGCAGCGTCATCACGTACACGTTCACGGCTCGCAACGCCGGAAACGTCACACTCACCGGCGTCGCGGTCACTGACCCGCACGCGGGCCTCAGCACGATCGCCCTCACCTGGCCCGGTACGGCCGGCGCGCTCGCGCCGGGTGCCCAGGTCGTAGGAACCGCGACGTACACGGTCACGCAGGCCGACGTCGACGCCGGCACCGTGCGCAACACCGCACGGGTGACCGGCACGCCTCCCAGCGGTCCTGCGGTCGGTGCCGACTCGCAGACCGTCTCGCTCCCGACCGTCGCCGCCGGCCCCGCGCTGACGACCGCGAAGTCGGCATCCGTCGGCGGCACCGGGGCCGTGGGCGACGTCGTCGACTACACGGTGCGCGTGACCAACACCGGCAATGTGACGCTCCGCAGCGTCGTGGTGAGCGACCCGATGGCGGGACTCACACCCTTCACATACACCTGGCCCAGTGATGCGGGCGTGCTCGCGCCCGGTGCACAGGTCGTCGCGCGGGCGAGCCACACGATCACGCAGGCCGACGTGGATGCGGGCTCGATCGTCAACGTCGCCACCGGAAGCGGGCTGTCGCCGAACGGCACGCCCGTGAGCGCGGCATCCGGCACTGTCACCGCGCCGACAGCCGCGGGAGATCCGCGGCTCCAGGTCGTCAAGTCCGGCACGCTCCCCGGGGGCGCCACGGGCGTGGCGGGGGAGACCATCACCTGGACGGTGTCGATCCGGAACACCGGCAACGTCACGCTCTCCGGCGTCACTGCCACCGACTCCCTCCCTGGTATCAGCGACCTCGCCTACGGAGTGTGGCCGTCGGGCACCGCAGGTGTGCTGGCGCCGGGTGACGTGGTGACGGCGACCGCGACCTCGACCGTTCGTCAGACCGACGTCGATGCAGGTGCGGTGTCGAATGCAGCGACGGCGATCGGCACTCCCTCGCGGGGCCAGGCCACGTCGGCGGTGGGTTCGGCGACGGTTCCGCTGACCTCGGCACCGGCGCTCACGATCCAGAAATCGGGCGCCTACACCGCGGGTACGGGGTCGGTCGGCGACACGATCACCTACTCGTACACCGTGCGCAACGCAGGCAACGTGACGCTCACCGGAGTAGCCGTGAGCGATCCGCACAGCGGACTCTCCACGATCAGCTATGGCGCCTGGGCGTCCGGCACGACGGGCACACTCGCACCCAACCAGACGATCACCGCGACGGCGACCTACCAGGTGCGTCAGAGCGATGTGAACGCGGGCTCGATCACCGATGTGGCGACCGCGTCGGGGCGCCCGCCCACGGGCGCAGCCGTGTCGGCGACCTCGCAGACCGTGGTGCTCGGCACCGCCACTCCCGCCCCGGCGATCCTGACGACGAAGACCGCGTCGGTCGGCGGGCCCGGACAGCTCGGCGACCTCATCACCTACACGCTCCGTGCGACCAACTCGGGCAACGTCACCCTCACCGGCGTCGCGCTGTCCGATCCCGCTCCGGGGCTGAGCCCGCTCGCCTATGGGCCGTGGCCGGGCGCCAGCGGCACCCTTCAGCCGGGTGAGTCCGTGACGGCGACGGCGACGCACCGCATCACCCAGGCAGACCTCGATGCCGGTTCCGTGTCGAACACGGCGGCGTCGACGGGTACGCCCCCGACGGGGCCGGCCGTGACCGATCCGTCCGACACGGTCGTGACAGCGACGGCGGCCCAGACCCCCGACATCGAGGTGACGAAGACAGGCACGCTCGCCGGCGGAGCGACGGCTCGTGCGGGCGATGCGGTCGCCTACTCGTTCTCGCTGCGCAACACCGGCAACGTCACGCTCACCGGCGTCGCACTCGCCGACCTCGAGCCCGGCGTCTCTCCGCTGGTCTACTCGTGGCCGGGCGCAGAGGGCGTCCTCGCTCCCAACCAGGTCGTCACGGCTACCGCGACCTATGCGCTCACGCAGGCCGACATCGACGCGGGGGCCGTCGACAACGTCGTGAGCGGTTCGGGTACCGCTCCGGGTGGCGCGTCGATCACCGAGAACGACGACGTCACCGTCCCGATCGCTCCGTCGGCATCCATCGGCGTGTCGAAGACCGGAACGGTGGTCGGTGACGGAGTGGGAGACGGTGAGGCGGGCGACCAGATCCGGTTCGACTTCGTGGTCGTCAACACCGGCAACGTCACTCTCACGGATGTCGAGCTCGCCGACAGCATCCCCGGTCTCGTTCCGACAGTCACCTGGCCCGATGCGGGATCGGCGGGCGTCCTCGCTCCCGGCGCCACGGCCACGGCCACGGCCGTCTACGAGATCACCCAGGCCGACGTGAACAGCGGATCCGTGCCGAACTCCGTGACAGCGTCGGGTGCGCCGCCGACCGGGGCCGACGTGACGGCGACAGACTCCGTCCAGGTCGCGACGGGTGCGCAGCGGTCCGAGCTCAGGCTCAGCAAGTCGGGCACGACGCTGCCGGGCGAGGCGGGACTCGGCGACGACATCACCTACACCTTCGTGCTCAGCAACACCGGAAACGTCACCGTCACCGGGATCGTCATCTCGGATCCGCTGGTCGGGCTGTCCGACATCGTGGCGGACTGGCCGGGCGCCGACGGCGTGCTCGATCCGGGGCAGAGCGTGACCGCCACGGCCACGCTCGAGATCACCCAGACACACATCGATGCCGGGCGCGTGCTGAACACCGCGACGGCGTCGGGGACCGCGCCTGCGGGCGCCGTGTCGACGACCTCACCGCAGAGCATCGTGCCGGTGGAGGCATCAGCGCCGTCCGTCGCGGTCACGAACAGCGGCTCGCTCCCGCCAGGGTCCGCGGCCGGGTCGACGGTGACCTGGACCTACACGCTCAAGAACACCGGCAACGTGACCCTGAGCGGTTCTGCGCTGTCTGACGCTCTCGCGGGCACGACGGCGCCCGTCTACCAGTGGAACGGCCAGGCAGGCATCCTCGCCCCGGGGGAGACGGTCACTGCGACGGCCACGACAGTGCTGACCCAGGCCGACGTCGATGCGGGCTCGATCATCAGCCTCGTGACCGGGCGCGGCACGGCACCCACGGGTGCCGTCGTCACCGCGACCGCCCCGGCGACGGTGACCATCGCCTCGACCGCCGGTCTGACGCTGGACAAGTCCGCATCGCAGACCGAGGACCTGGCCGTCGGCGACATCGTGACATTCACGTTCGACATCACGAATGCGGGCACGGCGACGATCGACGCCATCGCGCTGAGCGATCCGCTCCCCGGACTGTCGGCGATCACGTTCGGTCCCTGGCCGTCGGCGACGGGAACGCTCGCCCCGGGCGGTGCCGTGCGCGCGTCGGCGCAGTACACCGTGACACAGGCGGACGTGGATGCTGCGGGCGTCCGCAACATCGCGACGGTCACGGGCCTCACGCCGTCCGACGCCGCGGTGTCCGCATCCGACATCGTGACGCTCGCCACCGAGACGAGGGCGCCCGCACTCGAACTGGTGAAGGCGGATGAGCTCTCCGGCGACGGCGTGCTCGGAGACTCGATCGGATACTCGTTCACCGTGCGCAACGCCGGGAACACGACGGTCACCGACATCGCGATCGCCGATGAGCTCGAGGGAATCTCGGGCATCGTGTTCGGAGCATGGCCGAGCGGTGAGACGGGACGCCTCGCTCCCGGGCAAGAGGTGACGGCCACCGCGCAGTACACCATCGGCCAGGCAGACGTCGATGCCGGTGAGGTCCTCAACACCGCCATCGCGACAGGAACCACCCCGACCGAGGTCGATGTGTCATCGACCGAGGCCGAGGTCACGACCCCGCTCGCTGCGGCTGGCCCTGCGCTGACGACGACGAAGCGCGGTACTCTCGCCGCCGGGTCGACCGGCCGCGCGGGAGACACCGTCGAGTTCCGCTTCTCGGTCGTCAACACGGGCGATGTGACGGTCAGCGAGATCGCTTTCGACGATGCCCTCGCCGGGCTCAGCCCTCTGGTGATCACCTGGCCCGATGCGGCGCGCCCCGGCGTGCTCGCTCCCGGCGCCGAAGCGACGGCGACCGCGACCTACGTGCTCCTGCAGTCCGACGTGGACGCCGGCGCGGTGTCGAACGCCGTCACGGTCACGGGTACCCCCGTACGAGGAACCCTCGCGCCCGCTCCTGCCGCTGCGACCGTTCCGATCACCCCCGGGGCGGCGCTGTCCGCGGTGAAGACGGGTGTGCTCGCTGCGGGAGACATCGGCGCGGTCGGCGATCGGATCGACTACACCGTCGTGGTGACGAACACGGGCAACGTGACGGTCACCGGCGGCATCCTCGTGGACCCGATGGAGGGGCTCCAGGGTGTCTCCATCGCCTGGCCGGATCCAGCCGTTCCCGGTCGCGTGGGTGTGGGGGAGTCCGCCACAGGGCGCGGCTTCTATCTGCTGACGCAGGCGGATGTGGATGCGGGGTTTGTGGAGAATACGGCGTCGGTGGCGGCGTTTGCT
>NZ_LMOU01000001.1:430389-430498 GCF_001423615.1 Microbacterium sp. Leaf159
GGCAATGTGACGGTGTCGGGTGTGGTTCTGTCTGATGCGGTTCCTGGTGTGGTGTTGTCGGGTGTGGTGTGGCCGGATGCGGGGGCTCCGGGTGTGATCGCTCCGGGGG
>NZ_LMOU01000001.1:430524-469707 GCF_001423615.1 Microbacterium sp. Leaf159
AGACGGCGACGGCGACGGGGTCGTATGTGATCGTGCAGGCGGATGTGGATGCGGGTCGTGTGGTGAACACGGCGTCGGCGTCTGGTGTGCCGGCGCGGAGTGAGCCGATCACGGTGGTGTCGCCGGAGAGTGTGGTGGCGACGGTCGCTGCGGCTCCGGCGGTGTCTGTGACCGATTCCGGTGCGTTGGCTCCGGGAGCGACCGGACGGGCCGGTGATGTGGTGACGTGGACGTATGTCCTCACCAATGACGGCAACGTGACTCTGACCGGCGCCGCCCTCGCAGACGCCCTCGTCGGTGCGTCCGCGCCCGCCTATGTGTGGCAGGGCACGGAGGGCGTCCTCGTGCCAGGTCAGTCGGTCACCGCGACAGCGACGTACGTCCTGACCCAGGCCGACGTCGACGCGGGCAGCGTCACCAGCCTCGTCACCGGAACCGGCACACCGCCGACGGGTGCTCGGGCTGCGGCCACGACGCCCGCCACCGTGTCGCTCGTCGCAGCTCCCGGTCTCGTGTTCACGAAGACGGGCGGCCTGGATGCCGCGGGCGCGAACAGCGCCGGAGATGGCGTGACCTTCGACTTCCGCATCGAGAACACCGGCACCGTGACGCTCTCGGGCGTGGCGATCACGGATGAGCTCGTCGGCATCGGACCGATCACCGTCGACTGGCCCGCTGCCGCGGGTGTGCTCGCGCCGGGACAGATCGCACGCGGCACGGCGACCTACGACATCAGCCAGGAGGACGTCGATCGGGGATCCGTGCAGAACACGGCATCCGTCCGCGGCACGACGCCGGCCGGTGAGGTGCTCTCGACCCGTTCGACGATCGAGCCCATCCAGACAGCCGAGCACGATCCGTCGATCCAGACGGTCAAGGGCGGCTCGTACGTCAGCGGCACGGGCGGTGTCGGCAGCATCATCGAGTACACGTTCGACATCACGAACACCGGAAACGTGACCCTGCGCCTCATCCGCCTGCAGGACGACCTGGAGGGTCTGGGCACCCCGCAGATCGAGTTCCCGTCGGCCACCGGCATCCTTCCGCCCGGGGGAACCGCGACCGGCGTCGCCCGGTACACGGTGACCCAGGACGACGTCGATGCCGGCTCGATCACGAATGTCGCCACGTCGTTCGGAACCTCCCCGCGCGGAGTCGTCGTCTCCGACAGCTCCGCCCCGTTCACGATCGCCACGGACACACCGACCAACCCTGAGCAGGCGATCCGTGCGACCCAGACCGCCGGACTCGCCGCCGGAGACGTCGGTGTGCTCGGAGACTCGGTCGACTACACCTTCACGATTGAGAACACCGGCAACACGACCCTCAACGGAGTGACCCTCAGCAACACGGTGACGGGACTCACCGGCTTCGTCTACACGTGGCCGGATGCGGCGAACCCGGGTCGCCTGCTGCCCGGACAGACCGTGACGATCACGGCGTCGCATCTGATCACGCAGGCGGATGTCGATGCGGGCACCGTCCGCAACACGGCGACGGGTTCCGGCACGCCCCCGACGGGTGCAGCCGTCAGCAGTCGCACGCCGATGACGATCGTGCCGCTGGTGGGAGGCACGGGATCCCTCGACGTCTCGAAGATCGGCACGCGCCTGGGCGACGGCAGCGTCGGCACACAGATCAGGTACGACTTCGTGATCACGAACACCGGCACCTTCTCGCTCTCCTCCGTCGCGCTGACCGACTCGCTCGACGGACTGTCCGACATCTCCTACGGAGCATGGCCGGACGCGGTCGGAAGTCTCGCGCCGGGAGGATCCGTCACCGCGACGGCGACCTACACGCTGCTGCAGTCGGACATCGACGCGGGCGAGGTGCGGAACATCGCGTCGGCCGGTGCGCTGACGCCGGGCGGTGACCCGGTGACCGCCGATTCCCCGGAGTCGGTCGTCACGACCATCGCTGCGGCTCCGGCGATCGACCTCGAGAAGTCCCAGGTGCTCGCGCAGGGCGCCACCGGTCGCCCCGGTAACCTCGTCGAGTACACCTTCACGTTCACGAACACCGGGAACACCACGCTTCGCGGTGTCACGCTCTCCGACGGTCAGGCGGGTCTCAGCGCGCTCGGCATCGCGTGGCCGGGCGAGATCGGTGTGCTGGCTCCCGGCCAGTCGGCGACGGCGACCGCGACCTACACCTTGACCCAGGCGGATGTCGACGCGGGTGTCATCACCTCGGTCGCGGTGGCCACGGGAGACGGCGACGGCACGATCGTGCGCGACGAGTCCCCGGGTGAGACGGTCATCACCGCGGCACCCGCTCTCACGCTCGAGAAGACGGCGGAACTCAACGGCGCAGCGCAGCAGGGCGGCGGCATCCGGTACGTGGTGACGGTGACCAACACCGGCAACGTCACGCTGTCCGATGTCGAGGTGACCGATGAGCTCGCCGGACTCGGTGCACCGACCGTGACCTGGCCCGGTACGCCGGGCGTGCTGGCCGCAGGCCAGAGCGTGACCGTCACGGCCGATTACGTGATCACGGCCGCGGACGTCGTGCGCCAGCACATCGAGAACACCGCCTCCGTGGTGGGCACCGCGCCGGACGGCTCGACCGTCGACGCATCCGACTCCGTGCGGGTGGAGGTGCCCGACGCCCCGAGCATCAGTCTCGGCATGAGCATCTCGGTCAAGGACGGCCAGAAGGGCTTCGCGGGCGACACCTTGATCTTCCGCTACACCGTTACGAACACCGGCACCACGACTCTCACCGGCGTGCGCATCGCCGACCCGTACCCGGGGCTCTCGGCGATCACTTACGCGTGGCCCGGTGAGCCCGGCGTGCTGCTCCCCGGCCAGAGCGTCACAGCGACCGCCACCGTGATCATCACCCCCGCGATGGAAGGCACCGTGGTGACCTCTCGCGCTGTGGTGACGAGCGTCGAGGCGGAGTCCGGGGTGCAGGTGCTCGACGTCGCCTCAGACGCGGTGAACCTCCCGCAGCCGACCCCGACGGGCCTGCTTCCCTTCACGGGCGGCGGCGACCCGCTGCCTCTGGTCGGCGGGTCCGCACTGCTGCTGCTCGCCGGCCTCGTGCTGATGCTCGCCGCACGCCGTCGTCGCTCGATGCGCCCCCAGAACCTCTCCTCCTAGCAATCCGCACTGAAAGGCCACACGATGCTGAACCTGAGCTCAACCTCCCCGTCCACCGCAGGACGCCGCACGGCGACCAAGGGGGTGGTCGTGGCCGGCATCGCCGTGGCTCTCGGCCTCGTCCTCGCCGGGTGCACGGACTCCGCCCCCGAGCCCACGCCCACGCCGACCGCGACCGAGCAGGCCGAAGCGGGCGTCACGGACATCACCGACACGCCTGGCTCCGGTGAAGGTCTCGTGGGCGCGCTCGCGGATGCCGAGGTCAAGACGTGCGAGCTCGCGGGCGACCACTGGGAGATCGCGGGTTCGGTGACGAACTCCAGCGAAGCCGCGGCGTCGTACCGGATCTACGTCTCGCTGCTCACCGAGGGCGGCGACACGCGGTCGCTCACCCAGGTCGACGTCGAGTCGATCGATGCCGGCGCGAGCGCCGACTGGGAGACGTCGGTCGCCGTGGAGGACGACGCCCTCGACTGCGTGCTCCGCGTCGAGCGCTACGCCTCCTGACGCGCGGGCGCCGCGCTCACGACGTCGACTGGGCGGACCGCTTGACGACGTCGTAGGCGGCGAGAGCCGCCTTGCGGGTGGCGGCGAGGTCGACGATCGGCTCGGTCGGCGCATCCGATGCCCATTCCGAGATGTACAGGCCGTGCGGATCGAACTTCTTGGCCTGGAGCTCGGGGTTGAACACGCGGAAGTACGGTGCCGCATCGGCTCCCGATCCGGCGACCCACTGCCAGTTGAACGGGTTGCTCGCGCCGTCGGCGTCGACGAGCGTGTCCCAGAACCACTCCTCGCCGCGCCGCCAGTCGATCAGCAGGTTCTTGACGAGGAACGACGCGGTGACCATGCGCACGCGGTTGTGCATGAAGCCGGTGTGCCAGAGTTCTCGCATCCCGGCATCCACCAGAGGCACACCGGTGTCGCCGTGCTGCCACGCAGCGAGCTGGGCCGGGTCGAGGCGCGGCCAGGGGAACGCGTCGAACTGACGGCGCAGGTTCACGGTCGCCAGATCAGGGGAGTGGAACACCGTGTGCCACGCGAACTCGCGCCAGCCCAGCTCCGAGAGGAATCCCGCGGCACCGTGCGCGTCGACCGCTTCGTGCCAGACGGTGAACGGGCTCAGCTCGCCCCAGCGCAGTCGCGGCGAGAGCAGCGAGGTGGCTCCGGCGGACGGCTCGTCCCTCGCCCGGTCGTATGTGCCGATGTCGTCGTGAAGGAACGATCTCAGCCGGGCCCGTGCAGCAGGCTCGCCGGGCTCCCACGTCTCGCGCAGGCCGCCGGCCCAGTCAGGTCGCGTCGGCAGCAGGCCCCAGTCGTCGAGGTCGTCGGAGGCGGGGCTGGGTGATGCCCCGTCGAGGCTCCGTGGTGCGGGGAGCGGCGCGCGGGGCGCGGGGAGGGCGAGGCAGGCACGCCAGAACGGTGTGAACACCGAGAAGTGCGTGCCACCTCCGGTCTTCACCGTCCACGGCTCGTGCAGCAGAGAGCCGGCGAAGGATGCGACCTCGAGCCCGTCGTCGCGGAGCGACGTCTTCAACGCCGCGTCGACGTCGCGCTCCGCTCCTCCGTACCGGCGATTCCAGAACACGGCGCTCGCTCCCGTGTCCGCCACAGCCTCGCGGACGACGCGCTCGGCGGGCCCACGGCGCAGCGTCAACGTCGCCCCGAGCTCACGCAGCCGCCCGCTCAGCGAGTCGAGCGAGTGGTGCAACCACCAGCGCGCAGCGCCGCCCAGCGGACGGATGCCGGGGGACTCCTCGTCGAGCACGTAGAGCACGACGATCGGCTCGTTGCGATCGATCGCTGCCCGCAGCGCCGGGTTGTCGGCGAGGCGGAGGTCGTCACGGAGCCACACGATCGAGGGGGAGGACATGGCTCCATTCTCGCCCGTGCGACGGAATCGGCGGAGAGGGGTTGCGTGCCGCCGACCTCAGCGGCTACGACGCCGGCCGCGGCCCGCCGGGAGAGGCTCGGGAGCGGTCGCCCACAGGGCCCACAGCACGAGCAGCGGCTGGAGGAACAGCCGCCCGAAGCGCCGCGCCTCGGTGTCGAGACCAGGGGTCGAGCGGTGGGTCCGCCACTGGTGCACGTTCCCCGGCAGAACGGCGACGAAGAACGCGGCGGTCGCGATGCCGACGCGTCGCCGCTCCTTGGGCAGCGCGACGAGTCCCACAGCGAGCGCGACCTCGGCAGCACCGGAGGCGATCACGATCGCGTCCTTGTCGAGGCGGGTGGCCTTCGTCGCCCAGTCCGGGACGACGACCCGGAATCCGCGGGTGCTCACGAAATGGACGATGCCGATCGCCCCCAGGGCGAGTGCGAGGATCCAACGCGCCAGTGCTCTGATCATCCGCTCACGCTACCCCGACGGCATCCGAGGGCACGCTGTTCGCCGGGGCGCGTCGCACCGGGTCAGTGGGCGGCGAGCAGGCGATCAGCCTCCCACCGCCGGAACCCGTCTGCGATCGCGGGGGCGTGCGTGTGATGCAGGTAGTGCTCGCCGTCGAGAGAGATGACCGTCCCGTCGTCGACCTCCGCCGCCTGACGATCGTGCAGGTCGATCCACTCCGGATTGCCGGCGTTGTCGGCGACCACGAACAGCAGGAGGGGGAGTCCGGTGGGAAAGCCGGTGCCCGCGGCATCCGCGAAGTTGGTCCGGATGTGCGTCATCTCGTCGAGGTAGGTGGGGGTGAGCGAGTTCCGGTGGCTGATCAGCGACATCTGGTCGCGCGTGCGGTCGTCGTAGTCCAGGCCGTCGAGACCGTCACCGGTCATCTGCGCGGCGAGGCGGATCAGGCCGAGGTTCTTCGCCGCGGCCAACAGGCCGGTGGGGAAGACCGTGTCCATGTTCGGCTGACCCGGCACACTGGTGTCGATCCCGACGAAGGCCGTCACCTCGTCCGCATACCTGTTCGTGTACTCGATCGCATAGAGGCCCGCGATCGAGTGCCCCATCAGGACGTAGCGGTCGACCTCGAGCGACTGCAGCGCCTCGTGGATCTCCTCGACGATGTTGTCGGTCGTCCGCGCCCGCTCGGTGCCGTCGCTCAGACCGTAGCCGAACGGCTCGACGACGATGACGCGGTGATCCTGCGCGAGGTCTGCGACCAGAGGCCCGAAGTCGAGGGCCGGAGAAGCGGTGCCGAAGCCGGGGAGCAGAACGACGTCCTGATCGCCCTCGCCGGTGATGACCACGTTCATCGACCGTCCGTCGACGGACACGGTCTGGCCGTAGGACTCGATGCGGTTCTTCTCCGTCTCGGTCGACACGGCGTTCACCACGGTCGTGGTCGTCAGCCCGACCGCCAGCACGGTGCCGATGGCCCCCGCAACGATCAGGGCTCTTCTGAGGGACTTGCGCACGATGGCCTTCCCGGCGCGCACGGGTGTCGGGAGGGTGGCGCGCGCCTGTCCTTCCAGCCTGGATCGTGGAATCCGCGGGCGCGTCAGCCCGGCGTGGACACCTCGGTACCGCGTTCGCAGTACGCGGGAGTCATCCGTCGGGCGGATCCGGAGCGGGTGCAGACACGAAATACTGGATGCATGCCGACCACCCGTGCCACCCGAGACGGGTTCCGGATGAGCGATGTCCTCGTGGTCGCGCTGATCGTGATCTTCGCCGTCCTGCCGTTCCCCGACGAGACCTTCAGGACCACGGGGATGCTCCTCATCCCGGCACTCGCGCCGGCCGTGATCATCCCCTTCAGGCGCCGGTGGCCGCTCGCCGCGCTGGGCGTCAGCCTGGCGTGCGTGGTCGCCGTCGCCGCGGCGGGGTCGATCTCGCCGAGCGCGCTCCTCGCCGTCGCGATCGCCTGCTACGCGGTGCTCGATGGTCTCGGGCGCCGCATCGGTGTGCTCGCCCTCGGCGCGTCGGTCGTGGTCGCCTTCCTGGCCGACGGATGGGCGCTCGGAGGCGACCTCTTCGATTCGACGGCTCTGCAGTTCATCCTGATCATCCTCCTGGGCGCAGCGCTGGGGGACACCGCCCGCTCGCGACGGGAGTTCGCCGTGGCGATGACCGAGCGCGCAGAGCGGGCCGAGCGCAATCGCGACGATGAGGCGCGCAGACGGGTCGCGGAAGACAGGGTGCGGATCGCCCGCGACCTGCACGACGTGGTCGCGCATCAGATCGCCGTGATCAGCCTGAACGCGGGAGTCGCCTCGTCTTCTCTCGAGACTCGACCCGAGCGTGCACGCGAGGCCCTGACAACCGTGCGCAGCGCCTCACGGACGGTTCTGGCCGACATCGGCGGACTCATGACGCTTTTGCGCGCCGACACCGACGCTGACACCGACACCGACCCTGACACAGCCGAGCGCGAGGGTGAGCTCCACCCGCAGAGCGGGCTGGCCGACCTGGATGCGCTCCTTGTCGGTTTCCGTGCTGCCGGACTCCGCATCGATCTGCGGAGTCCTCACCGCAGCCTCGCTCTGTCGCCGGCCGGCGATCACGTCGCCTATCTGGTGCTGCAGGAGGCCCTCACCAACGCGCACAAGCACGGCCGCGGCGGCACCGCGACCGTCGCCCTCCGCACCGAAGGGGCTGCGGTGCACCTGACGATCGTGAACCCGACCGCGCACGAGTCGTCGGATCCTCCCCGTGCCGGCCACGGGCTGCGTGGACTGCAGGAACGCGTCGCCGCCGTCGGAGGTGCCGTGCACTTCGGCAGCGAGGGCGGAGTCTTCTCGCTCGAGGCGTGGATCCCGACCGCGGCGGTCGCGAAGCCATGACGATCTCGGTGCTCGTGGTCGACGACCAGCCTCTCGTGCGGCATGCCGTGCGGGACATCCTCGTCGATGGCGGTCTTCTCGTGGTCGGGGAGGCATCCAACGGGCGTGATGCGGTGAATGCGGTCGTCGATACCGCGCCGGATGTCGTACTGATGGACATCAGGATGCCGGAACTCGACGGCATCGCCGCCACGTCACTCATCTGCGCGGACGCACCCGCCTCCGCAGACGGAGATGCGTCGCACCGCCCGCGGGTGCTGATCCTGACGACTTTCGAGGACGACGAGAACGTCGTCGCAGCGCTGCGCGCGGGCGCGAGCGGATTCATCGGCAAGGGTGCCGAACCCGACGAGATCGTCCGCGCCGTGCGCACCGTGCACCAGGGGGAGGCGCTGCTCTCATCATCCGCGACCCGGGCGCTGATCGAGCGGGCGCTGATCGAGCGTACGGTGCGTCGTGGCGGAGCACCGCGTTCGGAGCGCTGGGTGGACGTGCTCGCTCCGCTGACGCCACGGGAGCGCGAGGTTCTCGAGCTCGTCGCCGAGGGACTCACGAATCATGACATCGCCATCCGGCTGACGATCTCGCCGCACACTGCGAAGACCCACGTGAACCGCATCATGGCGAAGGTCTCGGCGAGCGACAGGGCGCAACTCGTGATCCTCGCGTACGAGTCGGGCTTGGTGACGGCCGGCAGCTGACACGCGGGTCGCGGGTCTTTGCCACACTGAGTGCATGACCGTCCTGCGCATCAGCATCCTCTTCGTGCTCGCCGCCGTCGCCGAGATCGGCGGGGCGTGGCTGATCTGGCAGGCGGTCAAGGAGAACCGGGGGTGGCTGTTCGCGGTGCTCGGGGTCATGGCGCTCGGCGCGTATGGATTCATCGCGGCGCTGCAGCCCGACGCGAACTTCGGACGCGTGCTCGCCTCGTACGGCGGCGTGTTCATCGCGGGATCCCTGGCGTGGGGGATCATCATCGACGGCTTCAAGCCCACGATCTGGGACTGGGTCGGCTCGGCGATCGCGCTGGTCGGTGCGGCGATCATCATCCTGGCGCCGACGGCCGCGAACACCGCGACCGAGGCGGTGTCGTAGCGGTCAGCAGCCCCCGGGCATGCGAGTAGCCTAGATCCAGACCCAGATGGAGTGTGCAGTGCCTGAAAATGCTCAGCCGAAAGACGGCTTCGCCCTGTTCTCTGACCGTTCAGTCGTCGCGATGCGCGTCAACGGGACCCTCAAGGATCTCGCCGCGACAGTGACCGATGCCGACGAGGTCGAGCCGGTCACGATCGACAGCCCCGACGGACTCAACATCCTCCGTCACTCGGCGGCGCACGTGCTCGCACAGGCGGTGCAGCGGATCAACCCGCAGGCGAACCTCGGCATCGGCCCGCCCATCACCGACGGCTTCTACTACGACTTCGGCGTCGACACTCCGTTCACGCCCGAGGACATCAAGGCCATCACGAAGGAGATGCAGCGCATCGTCCGTGAGGGCCAGCGCTTCGTGCGCCGCGTCGTCACCGACGACGAGGCGCGGGCGGAGCTCGCAGACGAGCCGTTCAAGCTCGAGCTCATCGGTCTCAAGGGCGGCAAGGAGGCGGCAGAGGGCGCATCCGTCGAGGTCGGTGAGGGCGAGCTGACGATCTACGACAACACGACCCGCGACGGCGAGGTCGTCTGGAAGGACCTCTGCCGCGGGCCGCACCTGCCCAACACCCGCATGATCGGCAACGGCTGGGATCTCACCCGCATCGCCGCCGCCTACTGGCGCGGCAGCGAGAAGAACCCGCAGCTGCAGCGCATCTACGGCACGGCGTGGCCGTCGAAGGACGAACTGCGCGAGTACCAGCACCGTCTCGAGGAGGCCGCCAAGCGCGACCACCGGCGCCTCGGCAAGGAGCTCGACCTGTTCTCGTTCCCCGAGGAGATCGGCTCGGGTCTCTCGGTCTGGCACCCGCGCGGCGGCGTCGTCCGCGGCGAGATGGAGCAGCACGCGCGCAAGCGCCACATCGAGGGCGGGTACACGTATGTGTACACCCCGCACATCTCGAAGGAAGACCTCTTCCTCACCTCGAACCACCTCGTCACGTACAAGGAGGGCATGTACCCGCCGATCGTCATGGACGAGGAGCGCGACGACGAGGGCAACATCACCAAGCAGGGTCAGGACTACTACCTGAAGCCCATGAACTGCCCGATGCACATCCTGATCTACAAGGAGCGTGCGCGCAGCTACCGCGACCTGCCGTTGCGGTTCGCCGAGAACGGCACCGTCTACCGCAACGAGCTGTCGGGGGCGCTGCACGGCCTCACCCGCGTGCGCGGCTTCACCCAGGACGACTCGCACCTCTTCGTCACTCCCGAGCAGCTCGAGGACGAGGTCTCGAAGGTCCTCGAGTTCATCCTGTCGATGCTGCGCGATTTCGGTCTCACCGACTTCGAGCTCGAGCTGTCGATGAAGGACGACGAGAAGTCCAAGTGGATCGGCTCCGAGGAGTTCTGGGAGTCGTCGACGGATGCTCTGCGCCGCGTCGCCGTGGCATCAGGTCTCAAGCTCACCGAGGTCCCCGGTGAGGCGGCCTTCTACGGACCGAAGATCGACCTGAAGACGCGTGATGCCATCGGCCGCACCTGGCAGCTCTCGACCGTGCAGGTCGACCCGAACCTGCCCGAGCGCTTCGAGCTCGAGTACATGGACAAGGACGGACAGAAGAAGCGTCCGATCATGATCCACCGCGCGCTGTTCGGCTCGATCGAGCGGTTCTTCGCCATTCTGCTCGAGCACTACGCGGGCGACTTCCCCGTGTGGCTGTCTCCGGTGCAGGTCGTGGGCATCCCCGTGGCCGACGAGTTCGCCGACTACCTGGGCGAGATCGTTCAGACGCTCCGCACGCAGGGCGTGCGCGCCGAGCTCGACGCCTCCGACGACCGGATGCAGAAGAAGATCCGCACGCACACGACCGGCAAGGTCCCGCTGCTGCTGATCGCGGGCGAGAAGGACCGCGATGCCGGCACCGTCTCGTTCCGCTACCGTGACGGCACGCAGGAGAACGGCGTTCCGATCGCGGACGCGGTCTCTCGCATCCGCGCCGCGATCGATGCGCACACGCTCGTGCAGACAGCAGGGGATCTGGCGTGACGACGCCGCCTGCATCGTGGGAGGACGCCGGCGAGTTCGCCGGCGTCCCCGACGAGTTCCAGCGGCTGTGGACTCCGCACCGGATGGCGTACATCCAGGCGGGCCCCGAGCCGTTGCGAGAGGAGTGCCCGTTCTGCGAGGCGCCGAAGTTCCCGGACGCCGAGCGGCTGATCGTCGCGCGGGGCGAGACGGCCTACGTGCTGCTCAACCTGTTCCCGTACAACTCGGGGCACCTTCTGGTCTGTCCGTACCGCCACATCGGCACCTACGACCAGGCCACGGCCGAAGAGGTCGCCGAGATCGGGGCGCTGACCCAGATCGGCATGCGCGTTCTCCGCGAGGTGTCGCGCTGCGACGGGTTCAACCTCGGGATGAACCAGGGCGCTGTCGCCGGTGCCGGCGTCGATGGCCACCTGCACCAGCACATCGTGCCGCGGTGGACGTCGGACGCCAACTTCTTCCCGATCATCGCCAAGACCAAGGCGCTGCCCCAACTGCTCGGCGAAGTGCGAGAAGCCGTGGCGAACGCCTGGCCGACCTCCGGCCGTTGAGCGAGGAGCGCAGCGACGAGACGAATCGCGCCGCGCTCGCTCGATCCGCTCAGCGCACCTGGCGTGCGGTGAACTGCATCCGCGGGTTCGCATAGAACTCCTGCGCCTCGACGAGCTGCAGCTCGCGCGCACCGGACTCCAGGGTCGCGGCGAGCAGGTCGAACACGCTCGACGCCGTACGCTCGAGCGCCGCCTTCGCGTCGCCGGTCTCGACGTAGTGCGCGGTGAAGAGCGCAGCGGTCACGTCGCCCGAGCCGTTCGCCTTCATGGGCAGCCGAGGCGTCTGCACGATCCAGGCGCCTGCCGAGTCGGCGACGAGCATCTCGATGGTGCCCTCTTCTCGGTCGGGGCGCTCGACGCTCGTGACGAGCACGGTGCGCGGTCCCATGGCCATCGCCAGGTCGACAGAGGCGAGCGTGGACTCGAGTGTGTCCGGCTCGGTCCCGGTGAGGAAGCCGAGCTCGAACTGGTTGGGAGTGATGATGTCGGCGGCAGGCACGACCTTCTCACGCAGCAGGATCGGGATCGCCGGCGCGACGAAGCATCCGGACTTCGCGTTCCCCATCACCGGGTCGCAGGCGTAGACCGCGTCGGGGTTCGCGGCCTTGACGCGGGCGACGGCGTCGATGATGACGTCTCCGATGCCCTCGCCGCCCTGGTATCCGCTGAGGACGGCGTCGATCTCGCCGAAGACGCCGCGCTCCTCGATGCCCGTGAGGACCTCGCGCACATCGTTCGGATCGATCATCGGGCCGCGCCAGGCACCGTAGCCGGTGTGGTTCGAGAAGTTCACCGTGTAGACCGGGAGAACCTCGACGCCGATGCGCTGCAGCGGGAAGACCGCGGCGGAGTTGCCGACATGGCCGTACGCGACGGCGGACTGGATGGAGAGGACCTTCATTCCCCGATCCTTTCAATGAGGGCGGGAGTGCTCCCGCGGCGGTGGGTGATCGTGCGGTGGGTCATCGTGCGGCCGAGACCAGGTCGGCGACGAGCGTCGCGGTGTCGTCTTCGGACAGGTCGTGAACCGTGAGGCGCAGGTGGCGCGACGGGTCGGCGCGCTCATCGAGGGCGAAGTCGTCGCCGGTGCGTGCGAGCCAGCCTCGGCGCATGAGCCGCTCGGCGACGAGGCGCGCGGGCTTCGGCAACTCGATCCACAGACTCAGGCCGTCGGTGGTGGGGGAGTCGAGGCCGTGCTCGCGCAGGCGCGAGGCGAAGGCCTCGTTGCGCGCGGCGTAATGCTCACGGGCGTCTGCGATGCGTGAGAGCACCGCGTCGTCGGTCAGCTGTGTGAGCGTGAGACGCTGCAGCAGGTGGCTGACCCAGGTGGTCCCGGGGCTCAGGCGCATGGCGAGGCGCTCGGCCGTGGTGGCATCCGTCGCGGCGATGGCGAGGCACATGTCGGGACCCAGGAACTTCGACACCGAGCGCACCAGTGCGAACCGGCGGTGATCAGGGCCGATCAGCGATTCGTAGGCGCGCTGCGACAGCATCGAGAAGTGATCGTCCTCGATGATCAGCACGTACGGATGCTCGGCGAGCACGGCACGCAGCTCCGCGGCACGAGCGGCCGTGAGGCTCGCCCCGGTCGGGTTCTGAGCACGTGGGGTGCAGATCACGGCGCGGACGCCGGCGTCCAGGGCGGCGCGAAGCCCCTCGACCGTCATCCCCTGCTCGTCGACCGGCACGGGTACGGCTCGATACCCGCCGAGCCGGACCGTGTGGATGCTCGCCAGGAAGCAGGGGTCCTCGAGGGCGACGGCGTCGTCGCGCATCAGCGCCTGGGCGAGCAGGCGCTCGACGGCGTCGACGGCGCCGCTCGTGATGGTGATGCCGAAGTCGAGGTGACCGAGATCCTGCGCGATCCATTCGCGCGCCCAGTCATCGAGTCCGCGGTCGATCACGGGCTCGCCGTAGAGCACCGGACGACCGGCCACCGTGGCCAGCGCCGGCGACGGATCGGGGATCAGACGGGGGTCCGGGTTGCCCGTGCCGACGTCACGCAGCACGGTGTCGGAGGCGTAGCCCTCCTGGGCGACCGATTCGAGACCGGCGATGACGGTGCCGGCGCGCCCCCGCGAGATGACGAGCCCGGCCTGGGCGAGTTGTCGGTAGGCGGCGACCGCGGTGTTGCGGTTGACGCCGAGGAGCGTGGCGAGCTCGCGCACGGGAGGCAGGGGACTGCCGGCGCGCAGCACACCGCGGTCACGCAGGCCGCGCACGCTGTCGGCGATGTCCGCCGCGGTCGTTCCGGTGATCTGGTCGCTCATGTCTCCTCACCACCGATTCTAGGTCGTTCCGGACAGTGCTACTGTTTGGCCTAGATCAAACGAGACATCGTTCGATACCCGCATGCACATCGTGCTTCCCCGACAGGAGCTCTCATGACCGAACAGACCACCACCGGATCCTCGCGCGTCAAGCGCGGTCTCGCCGAGATGCTCAAGGGCGGCGTGATCATGGACGTGGTCACCGCCGACCAGGCGAAGATCGCCGAAGACGCGGGCGCCGTCGCCGTCATGGCACTCGAGCGGGTTCCCGCCGACATCCGGGCGCAGGGTGGGGTCTCGCGCATGAGCGACCCCGACATGATCGACAGCATCATCGCGTCCGTGTCGATTCCCGTCATGGCGAAGGCACGCATCGGCCACTTCGTCGAAGCGCAGGTGCTGCAGGAGCTCGGAGTCGACTACATCGACGAGTCCGAGGTGCTCTCGCCGGCCGACTACGTGAACCACATCGACAAGTACGGCTTCACGGTGCCCTTCGTCTGCGGTGCCACCAACCTCGGCGAGGCTCTCCGCCGCATCAACGAGGGTGCGGCGATGATCCGATCCAAGGGCGAGGCCGGCACGGGAGACGTCTCGGAGGCGATGAAGCACATCCGAAAGATCCGCGGCGAGATCGCCGCTCTCACGGCACTCCCGAAAGACGAGCTGTTCGTCGCGGCGAAGGAGCTGCAGGCGCCCTACGAGCTCGTCGCCGAGATCGCCGAGACCGGCAAGCTCCCGGTCGTGCTCTTCGTCGCGGGTGGCGTGGCGACTCCGGCGGACGCCGCGATGATGATGCAGCTCGGTGCCGACGGCGTGTTCGTCGGATCCGGCATCTTCAAGTCGGGAAACCCCGCGGAGCGCGCCAAGGCGATCGTCAAGGCGACGACGTTCTTCGACGACGCGAAGGTGATCGCCGAGGTCTCGCGCGGACTCGGAGAGGCGATGGTCGGCATCAACGTGTCCGACCTCCCCGCCCCGCACCGCCTGGCCGAGCGTGGCTGGTAGTTCACGGGTCGGCGTCCTCGCTCTGCAGGGCGACGTGCGCGAGCACGCCGCCCTGCTCGCGGGACTCGGAGCCGAGGTCGCGCTGGTGCGCCGCCCGGAGGAGCTGGCGGCCGTCGACGGCCTCGTCATCCCCGGCGGTGAGTCCAGCGTGATCGACAAGCTGTCGCGCACCTTCGGGATGCAGCAGCCGATCCGTGCCGCGATCGCAGTGGGCCTTCCGGTGTACGGCACGTGCGCCGGACTGATCCTGCTCGCGAACGAGGTTCTCGACGGCATCGAGGGGCAGCAGTCGTTCGGCGGCATGGACGTGAGTGTTCGCCGCAATGCCTTCGGTCGTCAGACCGAGTCGTTCGAGACCGGCCTCGACGTGCCGGTGCTGGGCGACGAGCCGGTGCACGCGACATTCATCCGTGCGCCGATCGTCGAGCGCGCAGGCGATGGGGTCGAAGTGCTCGCCTCGCTGCCCGACGGCGGGATCGTCGCGGTGCGCCAGGGGGCGCTTCTCGGAACCAGCTTCCACCCCGAGGTCGACGGCGAGACCCGGTTCCACCAGCTGTTCCTCGAGGGTGTCCGGGAACACGTCGCCGGGCGCTGACAGCGGCGCCCTGCGACCCGCCAGGAACCAGCGCCTGACGAATGGGAGCCCGAGGGCGGACTATTCTCGTTCGAGTGACTGGATCCAGGGCTGAGGCCGCGTATACGCGTGCCGTCACCGCATTCAGCACCCCGACCCTCGATCTCCTGCACGGCCGGTTCGCCCCGTTCGTCGTGGCGTCGCTCACCCTTCTGTTCAACGCGGACCGGGCCTCGGTCGCGGTCGCGGATGCGCACGCCGAACTGGCCGAGGTGCTCGACGAGCTCCGCGCGGCGGGGTACGACGAGGACGACCGGAAGCTGCCCTCGGGGAGCGGACGCGACGTGTGCCGGAACTGGGTGCGTCTCGGCTGGTTGATCCAGCAGATCGACGATGACGTCGAGGTGTATCGCCTGTCGGCCCATGCGGTCGCCGCACTCGAGATCTCGGGCCGCACCGGCGGAGGGCGCACTCGCGTGTCGAACTCGCGCGTCCGCACCCTGCTGGATGCCGTGGACCATCTCTCGGTCAGCGCCGAGGTCGACCCGGTTCGTCGCCTGTCGCGACTGCACGCCGAGCGCGAGCTGCTCGATGCCGAGATCGCTCGAATCCAGGAGTCCGGTCACGCGGACCCTGCGGACGACGAGGAGCTCCTCGAAGAGGCGGAGAACGTGCTGCACCTGGCACGGGAACTCCCTGCGGACTTCACGCGAGTCGCCGAGTCGCTCAGAGCGATGCAGCGCGACGTCGTCGCGCACCTCCGGAGGGACGAGAGGCCGACGAGCGAGGTGCTGCGCGAGTACCTCCAGCGCGCGCAGGACGTGATGCAGTCGACTCCGGAGGGACGCGCCTTCGCGGGAGCCCTGCGCCTGATCGGTGACCCCGACCGCATCGACGCCCTCACCGAGCAGCTCCGCGGCCTTCTCGGCCTGCCCTTCGCCCGCATGCTCGACGGCACGCAGCGTGCCGAGCTCGACGCGATCGCGCGACGAGTGGAGCTGGGGGTCGAGGAGGTGCTGGCCGCACAGCGCCGCGCCTCGCACGTCATCACCGGACAGGTGAAGACCCACGATCCGCTGCGCGATCGTCAGATCGACGACCTCCTCCGAGACGTCATCGCAGGACTCCACGGGTGGTCCGGCCCCGCAACCGTCGTCGACCCGGTGCGCAGCATGCCGCTGATCGACCTCGGGCATCTGCGTCAGACCACCAGCGACATCCGTCCTCCGCGTGCTCCGGCACCCCTCACCGACGCGGATGACGTCGATTTCCTCGATCACGACACCCGCGCGTGGGGCGGTCCGCGATATGCGGAGCTCGAGGCGTACGTCGCAGGCCTCGGCGCGGACTTCGATCTCGCCGATGCGTTCCGCGCGGTGCCTGACGCGGCTCGACGCCCCGTCGATCTGCTCGGTCTTCTCGAGATCGCGCACCGGAACGGTCTCACCGACGGAGACGGGATCTCGACGGTCGAAGCGCTGCGACCCGACGGGACGACTCGTCGATTCGCCTTCGGCACCGTGACCGCCCGCAGCACGAAAGAGGATGCAGATGAGTGACGACGACCTCACCACAGCCGCCGTGGACGAGGGGTTCATCGCCCCCACGGCGATGGAGGACGACCTCGAGGCGCATTTCCCGGGCGACCGCGGAACGCTCGACCCCGAGATCAGGCGAGTGCTCGTACACCTCCTCCAGCGCCGCTTCCTCTCGATGGAGCGCAACCGACGCGAGTGGACGCTGCTGCTCGAGCACCAGCAGGTGATCGAGTCGCGACTCAACGACATCTACCTGCGTCTGATCATCGATCACGCCCGCGGATTCGCGTACAAGCAGCAGTTGCGCTCCGATGAGGTCGAGATGCCCGTGCTGCTGAAGGACTCTCCGTATTCACGTGCCGAGACGCTCGTCCTGGTACACCTGCGGACCGTCTACCAGCGCGAATCGGCGTCCGGCGAGGGCTCCGTGCGGATCGACGTCGAGGACGTGGAGCAGACGGTCCTCAGCTACTTCGCCGACGTCGACGGCGGCACCGCGAAGCAGCAGCGGGCGATCCGCAGTGCGCTGGACCGGTTGGACCGAGAGGGCATCGTGCAGGAGGAGACCAGCGGACGGTATCGGATCACCGCTCTCGTCGAGGTGGTGCTCAGCGCCGAGACGCTCAAGGAGCTGCGGGAGTGGCTGCGAGCCCAGGCGGTGGTGGCGCGATGACGATGATGGACACGCTCTTCGGGATGATTCCCGCGAGCTCCCGCGGCCAGCAATGGGTCGCAGAAGAACTGCAGCTCATCAACTGGGGTGGCTACGACGGCGGGCCGCACCGGGTGCGGTTCTCTTCGGATGCGACCCTGCTGTGCGGTGGTTCGGGATCGGGCAAGTCCACGCTCATGGACGGCTACATCGCGCTGATGATGCCGCACACGACGCCCTTCAACGGCGCCTCGAACGGCGGGGTCACGGGACGCCCGCGCGGTGAGGAGCAGCGGAACATCCTCTCGTACGGTCGGGGGAAGATCGACGAGTCCCGCACCGACGAGGGCACGAAGCTCCGCGTGCTGCGCGGTGACGGCGAGGACACGTGGAGCGCCGTCTCGATGACCTGGTTGGACCACGACGGCTCGCGCTTCACGGCGGTGCGCGGGTGGTACATCCCCGCCGACGCCCGAACGCTCGAGGACACCACGAGGCTGCGCGCCACGATCGAGGGGGCCTTCGACCTCACGCATCTCGAGCGCGCCGCTGGGCAGCGACTGAGTGACGCATCGGTGCGCGCCGTCGGGCTCGATCCCGTCGCGACCGATCGCGAGTTCTCGGCGCGCCTGCACGCGGTGCTCGGCATCGGCGCCGCAGGCTCCGGGGCGAAGGCGATCAGCCTTCTCGCCCGGATCCAGGCCGGCCAGCAGATCACCACCGTCGACGACCTGTACAAGAAGCTCGTGCTCGAGGAACCCGAGACGATGGCGACCGCGGACGCGGTGGTCGCTCACTTCGACGAGCTGGAGAGCACGCGCACGCGGATGCTGGTCGCCAAGCAGCAGGTGGCGGCTCTCGAGCCGATCCGAGGGATCGCGCAGCGCATCGAAGCGGCTTCCGAGCGGATGCAGGTCGTCGACGAGGTGGGGGTCTTCTCCGAGTCGACCTCGCTCGCGGCTCTGTGGAGCGCCGAGCGTCGTCTCGACCTGCTGCGCGAGGTGGAGACGGACCTGCGCGACCGGACCCAGGCGCTCCAGCTGGCGGTCAGAGAGAAGAACGCCCTCATCTCCGCTGCAGAGGTCGAGCGCGAGGGGCTTCTCGATGTGCTGCGACAGTCGGGAGGCGATCGCCTGGAGACCGCTCAGCGTGAGCTGCGCGGCGTCGAGCGCCGCCTCGAGGACATCCAGCGCGAGCGGGCCCGTTTCGACGCCGCGGCGGCCGAGCTCGGCGCCGAGGTGCACGACGCCGCCGGGTTCGAGGACCTGCTCGCCCGACTAGGTCGCGAACTCCCGCAGACGGGTGTCCGGGGTGCGCGCGCGGCCTTCGCGGACGCTGAGACCGCGCGCCGATCGGCCGCGACGGAGCTTGCCCGAGTGCAGGCCGAGCGGGACCGCACGCGGGAGCTGCGGGGAAGCATACCTGCGCATCTGCACGAGTCGCGGGCCCTGCTCGCTCAGGCCGCCGGGCTCGCTCCGACGGATCTGCCCTTCGTCGGCGAGCTGATCGAGGTGCGCACCGAGTTCGAGCCGTGGCGCGAGGCGTTCAACCTCGCGCTCGGCGGATTCGCACGCACGCTGCTGATCGATGTCGAGAACCTCGGACGCTTCCGCGCCGCCATCGACACCGTCCGCACTGCCGAGCGCATCAGCTACGAAGGCGTGCACACCGGTCTCGCCGAGTCGACGACGTCGGACCCGCGGACGCTTCCCGGTCGTCTCGATCACCGGTCGACCCCGTTCACCGGGTGGCTCCAGCAGCGACTCCGCGAGCGGTTCGACTACGTGTGCGTCGACTCGTCGGCCGAGCTCGCCGAGCACCCTCGTGCGCTGACACTCGCGGGACAGGTGTCGCAGGGCGACCGCGGCTCGCATGGTGGGCACGGCCGCGCGAACATGCTCGGGTTCTCCAACGCACGCCGTCTGCGCGAGCTCGACGAGCAGATCAGCGAACTGGAGAACCGGCGGGATGCGGCGGCCTCGGCGGCCGTCGAGGCGGAGGGCGGCCTCGACAGGATCGAGGCCGCAGCGAAGGCGCACGCGAAGATCGAGGACTTCACCTGGGATCAGCTCGACGTCGAAGCCGTCACCGCCGAGCGCGCGCGCTGGCTGGCGGTCGAGGCCGAGGTCACCGACGAGAACCCGAAGATCGCCGAGCTGCGTGCGCAGGCCGAAGAGCTCCGGAAGCGTGCGGGCCGTCTGCGTGATGAGAACTCCCGTCTGGGCGGCGATCTCACGCTCGCCCAGGACCGGTGGGTCGAGGTGACAGACCAGGTCGACGCCTGTCAGCGGATCGTCGATGCGGCGGAAGCGTCGGAGATCGCGGTGGAGGAGCGGCACCGTTCCTTCCTCGACGCGCGCTTCCTCGGTGCGGACTCGGCCGTCAGCGTCACCGCGTCGGAGCGACTCGCCCACCTCGACTCCGCGTTGCGCACCGCGGCGACCAGGCTGCTCGAGGATCGCAC
The DNA here is from genome assembly GCF_001423615.1 of Microbacterium sp. Leaf159. GTDB lineage: Bacteria > Actinomycetota > Actinomycetes > Actinomycetales > Microbacteriaceae > Microbacterium. Next base: position 450,565 of record NZ_LMOU01000001.1, read on the forward strand.
GTCGGCAGCTGCCGCGCACGCCGACCAGCGGGAGCAGATGCGACGCCTGATGACGGGGTTCCTGGAACGCTGGGACACGCTGACGATCCTGCCCGACCCGGACGAGTCCGTCGCCGAGTTCGAAGGCATTCTCGAGGCGCTCGAGACCAACGGCCTGCACGAGTTGGAATCCGAGTGGCGAGACAGCCTGCTCAAGCTCTCCGGTAACGATCTGACGAGTCTCGATTCGACTCTCGGCCGCTCGCTGCGTGAGATCAAGAACCGCATCGACCCGATCAACAGGATCATGGAGGAGCTGCCGTTCTACGACGACGAGCACCGCCTGCAGATCACGCCGCGCGAGAACCAGTCCGAGGCGCGCAGACGGTTCCGCCGGGAGCTGCGCGAGGTGCGGGGCCTCATCGAGGCGGCGACGACGGATGCCGATCGCGAGAGCGTCTACCGGAGGATGAGTCGCCTGATCGGCCGGATGCGGCGGACCGCACCGGACTTCGCCGAGCTCATCGATGTGCGCAACCACGTCAGGGTGAGTGCGGAGCGGATCCACGCCACGACCAGGGAGCACGTGGCGCTCTACGACCACATCGGAGAGAAGTCGGGCGGAGAGTCGCAGGAGCTCGTCGCGTTCATCGTCGGCGCCGCGCTGCGATATCAGCTCGGCGACGCGGGGGCCGCGCGTCCTCGGTACGCGCCGGTGTTCATGGACGAGGCCCTCATCAAGGCTGACGCCCACTTCACGAAGCGTGCGATCGGCGCTTGGCGGGGTCTCGGCTTCCAGCTCGTGATCGGCGCGCCGAACGACAAATACAGCGCGATCGAGCCGCACGTCGACGTCGAGTACGACATCCTGAAGGACACCCGCGGTCGCTCCTGGGCCCGTCCCAAGGTGGGGTTGCCGGCAGCGGGCGAGTGATCGGACTCGCCGCTGCTCACTCGGCGACGAGGGTCCGGATCGCACCGACCGTGCGGTCGATGTCGTCTCGGGTCGTCGCCCAGGACGACATCGAGCAGCGCAGCGCTGCGCGACCTCGCCATTCGGCGCCGGTGAGTGCGGCCGTGCCCTCGACGAGGACGGCCTCGCCGAGGGCGCGGGTCGCATCGTCGTCGTCGAGCCGGAACATGACCTGCGTGTAGTCGACGTCGTTGAGGATGCGGATGCCGTCGATGGTGGCGAGCCCCGCGGCCATCGCGACCGCGTTCTCGTGCAGTCGGTCGATCAGACGGGCGATGCCGTCCCGCCCCAGACCGCGCATCGCCGCCCAGGCAGGGACGCCGCGCGCGCGACGCGACAGCTCGGGGGTGACGTCCCACGGATCCAGGCTCGTGTAGATCAGGTAGTCGCCGCCGGTGCGGAACGCGGCGATCGAATCTGCGGGGTCGCGGACGATCGCCATCCCGCAGTCATAGGGCACGTTGAGCGTCTTGTGCGCATCGGTGGCCCAGGAGTCGGCGTCGGACATGCCCGCCGTGAGCGGTCGCAGCGATTCGGATGCCGCGGCCCACAGACCGAACGCCCCGTCGACGTGCACCCAGGCGCCGTGCTCGTGAGCGATCGGCACGAGGGCTGCGAAGTCGTCGAATGCGCCGGTATGCACTTCGCCGGCCTGAAGACAGACGATGGTCGGTCCTGAGCCGTTCTCGAGCACGCGGCTCAGTGCTTCGGGGCGCATGCGCCCTTCGTCGTCGCATTCGACGACCGTGATCTCGCTGCGGCCGATCCCGAGAAAGCGAGCCGCTCGGTCGATCGACCCGTGACGGTCGGCGCCCACGACGAAGCGGATCGGCGGAGATTCCCGAAGCCCCTGCTCGCTGAGGTTCCATCCGACTCGGGCGAGCACGGCGTTGCGGGCCGTCGCGAGGCAGGTGAAGTTCGCCATCTGGCCGCCCGTGACGAAGCCCACGCTCGCCGACTCGGGCAGGCCGAGGATGTCGAGCATCCATCGCCCGGCCACGCGCTCCAGCGCCACGGTGGTCGGCGTGAGCAGCGCCGAACCCGAGTTCTGGTCCCATGCAGAGACGAGCCAGTCGGCGGCGAGAGCGGCGGGGTGCGTGCCGCCGATCACGAATCCGAAGAAGCGCCCGCCGGGGATCGCGACGAGGCCGGGGTCCGCCCGCGACACGATCTGATCGATGACGGCCTCGGTGCCCATTCCCTCAGCGGGCAGCGGCCCGCCGAAGGCATCGACCATCTCGGCGAGGGTCGCACGCGGCCAGACCGGTCTGTCCTCGAGTGAGGCGAGGAAATCGAGGGCCGCGCGGTGGGCGGCGTCCAATCCGCGGGTCCTGTCGTCGACGCTGTCGTCCATGAGTCAGGACTACACCCGTGATCCTCCTCACACCAGAGGGATGCCGTCCACCGTCGCGCTTGTCAGCAGGCGCGTCAGCCACCGGAGAGCGGGAACGGCCTGCTGTCTCTGGAACGCGCGCAACCCCGGCAGCTGGGGGATCTCGGGCTGAGCCTGGTTGAACCAGAGGAAGGATGCGAACCCCGAGATGACGGGGAGCAGAGTGTGCTGATTCGGTGCGCCGTGGGCCTCGAAGATCCGCCACGCATCCTCGCATCGCGGACCGCCCGACGCCTCGACGCTGGGGAGGAAGCAGGGAAGATCGACCCATTCCGCTCCGCGGCGGGCGTGCGGCCAGTCGAGAAGACGCGCCTCACCGTCGCTGATCAGGATGTTGTCGGCGCGCAGATCGTCGTGGACGACGACGTCGCCGTGCAGAGCGTCGCCGAAACCCTTCTCGACCTCCACCAGAACCGGAACGTGCGCACGCAGAGGCGTCGGCAGTCCGGCGCGAAGGAGCGGATCCTCCGCGATCTGTGCCCATCGAGTGAAGCCCGGGATCATCCTGTCCTCCGCCCGCTCCATCTGCTCGGGAGCGGGAGTGCCCGACAGTCGAGCCATGCTCGCGGCGATGGCGTCGAGATCGCCCCTGGTCCAGGGCGTTCCAGGATGCCGGCCGTCGATCGCCTCCAGCACCAGCGCCGCACCGGCATCCGTCTCGATCGTCGCGTGCACCGACGGCCCGAGATGCGGTGGGAGCATCGAGACGGTACGGATCTCCTCGCGGAGGAAATGCAGGGAGTCGGTGTGCCAGTCGGCGCCACATGCCTTGACGAAGGCGCGCCCGACGGTCGTCATGACGACGCCGGCGTACGAGGCGCTGAAGCCGCCGTGTGCGGGGGAGTCGGAGACGAACCGACCACCGATCGCTTCGACGATCTCCGAGCGGATGACAGGGGGCAGCGACGCCCACTCCGGGCGGAGGCGGTCGGCTCCTGGGATCATGATCGCGTGTGTCCTCTGCGGTCGGCTGATCCGATCGACGCTATCAGCGGTCGGCTGGTGCGCGTCGACACGTGCGCAGCCGCATGGCGCGGGCATGGTTCGATAGAATGGACGATGCCCTGGGCCGAGCCCACGGGCGGATACGACGAGCGGAGACTTATGTCCGGGCATTCCAAGTGGGCCACCACGAAGCACAAGAAGGCCATCATCGACTCCAGGCGCGCCAAGTCCTGGGCCAAGCTCATCAAGAACATCGAGGTCGCCGCCAAGCTCGGCGGAGCCGACCTGCAGGGAAACCCGACGCTGTTCGACGCCGTGCAGAAGGCGAAGAAGACGTCCGTCCCGAAGGACAACATCGACCGCGCGGTGAAGCGCGGAGCGGGCATCGGCGGCGAAGCCGTCGAGTACACCTCGATCATGTACGAGGGCTACGGACCCAACGGTGTCGCGATGATGATCGAGTGTCTGACCGACAACAAGAACCGTGCAGCGGCTGAGGTGCGCACGGCGCTCACCCGCAACGGCGGCACTCTCGCCGATCCCGGCAGCGTCGCCTACAACTTCAGCCGCAAGGGTGTCATCGTGGTCGGCTCCGAGGGGACGACTGAGGACGACGTCATGATGGCCGCCCTCGAAGCGGGCGCAGAAGAGATCGAGCCCCATGCAGAGGGCTTCGAGATCATCACCGAGGCGACCGATCTCGTGACCGTCCGCAGCGCGCTGCAGGAGGCCGGCATCGACTACGAGTCGGCCGACGTGGAGTTCGTGCCGAATCTCAAGGTCGAGATCGACGCCGACACCGCGCGCAAGATCTTCCGCCTGATCGACGCGCTCGAGGACAGCGAGGACGTGCAGAACGTCTTCACCAACTTCGACCTCACCGCCGACGTGCAGGCAGAGCTCGAGAACGACGACGCGTAGGCGCGGCGAGCGTCGGGAGTCGATGACGACGAATAGCCTGGGGGAGTGACTTCCTCGCTTCGCGTGCTCGGCATAGACCCCGGCCTCACCCGCTGCGGTGTCGGCGTCGTCGACGTCGACGGATCGCGCCGCGGCACACTCGTGCACGTCGGCGTCATCCGGTCGGCGCCCGACCTGCCGATCGGCGAGAGGCTCGCCCTCGTCGCCGCCGGCATCCGCGAGGTCATCGCGGCGCACAACCCGGATGCCGTGGCTGTGGAGCGTGTGTTCGCTCAGCAGAACACCCATACCGTGATGGGCACGGCGCAGGCGAGCGGTGTGGCACTGCTGCTCGCGGCCGAGGCGGGTCTTCCCGCTGCCACGCACACTCCGAGCGAGGTGAAGGCGGCCGTGACCGGATACGGCTCGGCGGACAAGCGGCAGGTGCAGTCGATGATCGCGCGCATCCTGCGTCTGGATGCTCCTCCTCAGCCCGCCGACGCCGCGGATGCCCTCGCCATCGCCCTGTGCCATGCCTGGCGTCGAGGAGCCGCCGGTGCGCCGGGGCAGGGGGCTCTCACGCCCGCCCAGCGCGCCTGGGCCGACGCGGAGCGTGTCGCTCGAACATATATACGACCGGGTGCGTAGGCTGAGGGGATGATCTCCTCGCTGCACGGCGCCGTCCTCCACTCGACCGCCGATCAGGTCATCATCGATGTCGGAGGCGTCGGGTTCTCGGTCGCGGTCCCCGCAGACGTGGCCCACACCGCGACAGTCGGCGAGAAGCTGCTGCTGCACACGAGCCTGATCGTGCGCGAGGACTCGCTGTCGCTCTTCGGCTTCGCCGACCGCAGTGAACTCGAGATCTTCGGGCTGCTGATCAGCGTGACGGGCGTGGGGCCGAAATCGGCGCTCGGCGTGCTGTCGCATCTCACCGTGGATCAGATCGCCGACGCGGTCACGGCCGAGGACGATGCGCCGTTCCGACGAGTGTCCGGGATCGGGCCCAAGACGGCGAAGCTCATCGTCCTCCAACTCGCAGGTAAGGTCCACCCTGTGGGCTCGCCGACGAAGCAGACGACGAGCGGACCCGTCGACGTGGTGGATCAGGTGACCGCCGCTCTGGTCGGCCTCGGGTGGTCAGAGAAGGTCGCCGCCGAGGCCGCAGCGCAGACCGCTGCGGAGGCCACCGACGCCGAGCGTGCGACCGTCGCGCCGCTGCTGCGTCGCACGCTGGCGCTTCTGGGGCCTGCGCGTGTCTGACGCCCTCGACGCCACGGAGCCCTCCGACGACACCGAGCTCGCGATCGAAGGCGCCCTGCGCCCGACGAGCCTCGGCGAGTTCGTCGGCCAGCAGAAGGTGCGCGGTCAGCTCCAGCTGCTGCTCGACGCGGCGCGCATCCAGAACCGGCCTCCCGACCATATCCTGCTCGCGGGTCCTCCCGGACTCGGCAAGACCACGCTCGCGATGATCGTCGCTCACGAGAGCGAGCGCCCTCTCCGGCTCTCGAGCGGTCCCGCGATCCAGCACGCCGGCGATCTCGCGGCGCTGCTGTCGAGCCTCGTGCCCGGTGAGGTGCTGTTCATCGACGAGATCCACCGCATGGCGCGCTCTGCCGAAGAGATGCTGTACCTCGCCATGGAGGACTTCCGCATCGACATCATGGTGGGCAAGGGCGCAGGTGCGACCAGCATCCCGCTCGACCTCGCGCCGTTCACACTGGTCGGCGCGACGACCCGTTCCGGCCTGCTGCCCAATCCGCTGCGCGACCGGTTCGGCTTCACGGGCCATCTGGAGTTCTACGACGAGCCCGAGCTCGAGCGGGTGATCGCCCGTTCGGCGCAGATGCTGGGAGTCGACGTACCCCGTGACTCGCTCTCCGAGATCGCACGTCGATCGCGCGGCACGCCCCGCATCGCGAACCGCCTGCTGCGGCGCGTGCGGGACTACGCCCTCGTGCACGGGGGAGGGGCGGCATCGTTCGACGGCGTGCAAGCGGCGCTCGAACTCTACGACGTCGATCCCATCGGGCTCGACAGACTCGACAGGGCCGTTCTCGAGGCCCTCGTGCGACGGTTCCGCGGAGGCCCCGTGGGCCTGAGCACGCTCGCGGTGGCGGTCGGAGAAGAGGCCGAGACGGTCGAGAGCGTCGTCGAGCCGTATCTCGTGCGGATCGGTTTCCTCGGGCGGACGCCCCGCGGCCGCGTCGCGATGCCGGAGGCCTATGCGCACCTCGGCGTGGTGCATCCGGACGGGGCGCTTCGCCTTGATGACCTATAATCGCTGAAGACTTCCCCCGATAGAACTGCGCGCCCGTCTTCTGGTGCGCGCACCTGAGAAAGGCCCCCAGTCACCATGCCCATGGAAATCCTCCTCTTCGGCCTTCTCGCCGTGCTCGTCGTCTTCATGTTCGTCAACGGACGCAAGCGCCAGAAGCAGATGAAGGCGGAGCAGGAAGAGAAGGCGACCAAGACGGTTCCCGGTGTCAAGGTCCTGATGCAGGGCGGCATCTACGGCACGATCGTCGCCTACGACCACGATGACCTCGACTCGCCCGCTCTCGTCGAGATCGCGCCCGGCACGGTCATCGAGGTGCACAGCCAGGCCATCCTCCGCATCGTGGAGCCCAAGGATGCCGTCATCGACGAGGCCGACGACTCGGTCGTCGTGGTCGACGATGCACCTCTCGACGACGCTCCGGCGATCGAGACCACCGAGGAGACCCGTCGTCGTCTCGAGCGCGACGCCGACGACAAGTAGTCTTCACCGCTGCACCACCTCGGCACTCCGGCATCTAAGAAAGCTGATCACACGTGGCCACTTCTTCCCCGGTCCGTCACGCCTGGCGAGTCCTTCTCGGTCTCGTCCTGGTGACGGGCCTCCTCTTCGGCATCAACGCACTGGGCGTCTACGTCTTCAAGCAGAGCTCGTGGGCACCTGAGCTCGCGCTCGATCTCCAGGGCGGAACGCAGATCGTACTCAGCGCCGAGACCGAGGACGGAGCGGCGCCCTCGTCGGAGCAGCTCGACCAGGCCGCGGCGATCATCCGTCAGCGCGTCGACGCGTCGGGTGTGGCCGAGGCGGACATCACCACCGAGGGTGGCCGCAACATCGTCGTCCAGATCCCGGGCGTCGCCGACCAGCAGACCCGTGAGCGCATCCAGTCGAGCGCTCAGCTCGAGTTCCGTCCGGTGCTGTACACGACCGCGGGCGCGAACACCTTCGTGGGTGAAGACGGCAACGAGACCGCGTTCCCGACGCCGGACGACTCGGTCAGCGACACTCCGACCGCCGAGCCGACCGACGCGAGCGACATGTCGTGGGTGACCGACAGGCTCGCCGCCGAATTCCAGGCCTACGACTGTGCGAATCCCGAGAACGACCCCTCCAGCGCTCCGCAGGACGAACCGCTGATCGCCTGCGATCCGACCGGGGGAGCCAAGTACCTGCTCGGCCCGACGGAGCTCACCGGCACCGCGATCACGGATGCCACCGCTGGCCGTGACCCGAAGTCCGGCGCGTGGCTCGTGCAGCTCACCATGAACGGCGACGGCACCGAGGCGTTCGGCAAGGTCAGCACACGCCTCAACCAGAACCGTCTCGACAATCTGTCGCCCCGCGACCAGTTCGCCTTCGTCCTCGACGGCACCGTGATCAGCGCGCCGGTGATGAACGGCCAGATCCTCGACGGCCGACCCAGCATCTCGGGCAGCTTCACGCAGGAGACAGCCACCACCCTCGCCGATCAACTCAAATTCGGTGCACTGCCGCTGAGCTTCACGGTGCAGAGCTCCGACACCATCTCGGCGACCCTCGGCACCCAGCAGCTGCAGATCGGCCTGATCGCAGGACTCATCGGTCTCGCCCTCGTCGCGATCTACTCGCTCATCGTCTATCGCGCACTCGGGTCGGTGATCATCGCATCGATCGCGGTGATGGCCGTGCTCACGTACGTCATCATCTGCATCCTCGCCTGGCGACTCGGCTTCCGCCTCTCGCTCGCCGGTGTCGCCGGTCTGATCGTGTCGATCGGATTCACCGCCGACTCGTTCATCGTGTACTTCGAGCGAATCCGAGACGAACTCCGAGACGGCAAGTCGATCACCTCGGCGGTCGAAGACGGCTGGGGCAGAGCCAAGCGCACGATCTACATCTCGAAGTCGATCAACATCCTCGCGGCCGTGGTGCTGTACATCCTCGCGGATGCCACGGTGAAGGGCTTCGCGTTCACGCTGGGTCTCACCACCCTCATCGACGTGTTCATCTTCGTGATCTTCACTCACCCCGTGATGCAGCTGCTCGCGAGGACCAAGTTCTTCGGCGGCGGCCACAAGCTCTCGGGTCTCGACCCTGAATCGCTCGGCGCCGTCTACCGCAGCCGTTCGCAGTTCCGTCAGGTCTCGACGGCGACCGCCGGCCGAGGAGCGAAGAACGCCCGTTCACGCGGCGAGGCAGATCGCCGTCAGACCATCGCTGAGCGCAAGCGCGCCGAAGCACTCGCCGGTGACAGATCCACCAGCACCGGAAGTGAGGGGGACGCGTGATGGCTTCCATGAACGAGTTCGGAAACAACCTCTACACGGGCAAGACGTCCTTCCCGTTCGTCGGCAAGCGCCGCCTGTGGTTCATCATCGCGATCATCCTCGTCGCGGGCTCCGCTCTCGTGCCGCTGATCCGCCCGATCCAGTTCTCGATCGAGTTCACCGGCGGGTCGCAGTTCACGGTCCAGGCGCCGGACTCCACCGAGCAGCAGACTGCGACGGATGCCGTCCAGTCCGTCGTGCCGGGTGCGGCGACCAAGGTCGTCGTCGTCAGCGGCAGCGACATCCGCGTGCAGACCGACCAGATGAGTGCAGAGGAGACCCAGCAGGTCTCCGACGCCCTGGCAGAGGCCTACGGCGTAGAGCCCGAGAGCGTCACGTCATCGTTCATCGGCCCGGCTTGGGGTGAGAACGTCACCAAGCAGTCGCTGTGGGGTCTCGCGATCTTCCTCGCGCTGACATTCCTGATCCTCGCGATCTACTTCCGCACCTGGAAGATGTCGGCCGCAGCGATCATCGGCCTGCTCGACGTGCTCGTCATCACGGTGGGCGTCTATGCGCTGGCCGGCTTCGAGATCTCGCCCGCAGCCGTGATCGGCTTCCTGACGATCCTGTCGTACTCGCTGTACGACACCACGGTCGTGTTCGACAAGATCCGAGAGAACACGACGGAAGACGGCGAGAACTCGGCGAGACTCTTCGGAGAGTCGGTCAACCTCGCCGTCAACCAGACGCTCGTGCGCTCGATCAACACCTCCGTGGTCGCTGCGCTGCCGGTCGGCGCGGTGCTCTTCATCGGAGCCTTCTGGCTCGGTGCCGAGTCGCTGACCGACATCTCGCTGTCGATCTTCGTCGGCATCCTGGTCGCGACGTATTCGACCCTGTTCGTCGCCGCACCGCTGTACTCGCTCTTCCGTGAGAACGAGCCGCAGATCAAGGCCCGTGACGAGAAGGTCCGAGAGGCTCGCGAGAAGGCCGCCGTAGAGGCCTGATCGTTCCCGCTCTGCGGGGCCGCGCCCCGCAGAGCACGCGTAAACTGATGTGATTCGGAGGTGAGCGGATGGCGGAACCGCAGACGGCGTCGCAGGGATCGAGCCTGAGACGACTGGTTCCCCGCATCTTCTCCCGCGCGCCCAGGGTCAACGACCTCGACAACCTGATCCGCACGGTGCGGGCGAACCATCCGAAGGGTGACCTCGCGGTCATCGAACGCGCCTACACCGTGGCCAAGGACAAGCACACGGGTCAGCAGCGCCAGAGCGGTGAGCCGTACATCACGCACCCGCTCGCCGTCGCCCAGATCCTCGCCGAGATGGGTCTCGGCCCTCGCGCGATCGCCGCGGCACTCCTGCACGACACGGTGGAGGACACCGGCTACGCGCTGACCGACCTCACGGCCGAGTTCGGCGACGAGGTCGCGATGCTCGTCGACGGCGTGACCAAGCTCGACAAGGTCAAGTACGGCGAGAGCGCACAGGCCGAGACGGTGCGCAAGATGATCGTCGCGATGTCGAAGGACATCCGCGTCCTGCTCATCAAGCTCGCCGACCGCCTGCACAACGCGCGCACCTGGGGTTTCGTCCCGCCCGAGAAGGCGGCGAAGAAGGCCAAGGAGACGCTCGAGATCTACGCGCCGCTGGCCAACCGCCTCGGCATCCAGGCGATCAAGTCGGAGCTCGAAGATCTCTCGTTCGCGGTGCTGCACCCGAAGATCTACAACGAGATCCACAACCTGATCGCCCAGCGCACCCCGCAGCGCGAGAAGTACCTCGCCCAGGTCGTCGAGGAGATCGACGAGGACCTCCGCGATCTGCGCATCCGCGGCAAGGTCGTCGGGCGTCCGAAGCAGCTCTATTCGGTCTATCAGAAGATGGTGGTCCGAGGCCGCGAGTTCGACGACATCTACGACCTCATCGGCATCCGCGTACTCGTCGCGTCCGTGCGCGACTGCTACGCCGTTCTCGGCGCGATCCACGCACGCTGGACGCCGCTGCCCGGTCGGTTCAAGGACTACATCGCGACCCCGAAGTTCAACCTTTACCAGTCCCTGCACACGACCGTGATCGGTCCGTCCGGACGCACGGTCGAGATCCAGATCCGCACGCACGAGATGCACCAGCAGGCGGAGTACGGTGTCGCCGCGCACTGGATGTACAAGGAGCGGATGAACGGCGGCAAGGCCGAGGTCCGCGCGTCGGACAGCGACATGGCCTGGCTCGCGCACATCTCCGACTGGCAGGCCGAGACCGCCGATCCCGGTGAGTTCCTGGACTCGCTCCGCTTCGAGATCGGGGCGAAGGAGGTCTACGTCTTCACACCCAAGGGGCGCGTTGTCGGCCTCCCCGCAGGAGCGACTCCGGTCGACTTCGCCTACGCCGTGCACACCGAGATCGGCCATCGCACGATGGGCTCGAAGGTCAACGGCCGTCTCGTGCCGCTGGAGTCCGAGCTCAAGAGCGGTGACGTCGTCGAGGTCTTCACGTCCAAGAACCCCGACGCAGGTCCGAGCCAGGACTGGCTCGGCTTCGTCAAGAGCACGCGCGCCAGGAACAAGATCCGCGGGTGGTTCACGAAGGAGCGACGCGAAGAGGCGATCGAGCAGGGCAAGGAGGCCATCGCCCGCGCGATGCGCCGTCAGAACATGCCGCTTCAGCGCCTGATGAGCCAGGACTCGTTCGCCGAGGTCGCTCACCAGCTCCGCTATGAAGACGTCTCGGCGCTGTACGCCGCGGTCGGCGAAGGCCATGTGTCGACGCAGTCGGTGCTCGAGAAGGTCACGGCGCTCGTCGCGGCGACCGACCCCGCGACCGGACCGATCGACCTCCCGGGCAGCATGCCGAGCCGCGAGCCGCGTGCCGGCGACTCGGGTGTGCTGGTGCGGGGCGCCTCCGACATCCTCGTCAAGGTCGCCAAGTGCTGCACACCCGTTCCCGGTGACGAGATCGTGGGCTTCGTGACGCGCGGAAGCGGCGTCTCGGTGCACCGCACGGACTGCCCGAACGTCAAGGCACTCGCGGGCGAGGAGGATCGCTTCGTCGAGGTGTCCTGGGCACCCACGACGAAGAGCGTCTTCCGTGTGCAGATCCAGGTCGAGGCGCTCGACAGGTCGGGCCTGCTCTCTGATGTGACACGGGTGCTCAGCGAGCACCACGTCAACATCCTCTCGGCGACGGTCAGCACGACCGACGAGCGCCTCGCGATCAGCCGTTTCGTGTTCGAGATGGGCGACGCCGTGCACCTCGATCGGGTGCTGAACGCCGTGCGGCGCATCGACGCGGTCTACGACGTGTACCGCGTCACATCGTCCTGACCAGCAGCCTCTCGAGGGCTCCGCGACCGGCGCGCTTTCCCGGTACCCGCGACAGCGCCTCCAGATCACGGAGAGCTTCAGAGACCAGCCGCGGATCGACGTGCGACAGCAGCACCATCCATCGCCGCAGCGATTCGTCGCGATAGAGGCCGAGTGCGAGGTCGGTCATGGTGCGCGCGGGCGTCATGACCGGCACTCCGCCGATCCAGACGAGATCGGATGCGGGCAGTGCGGTGTCGTGCAGGGTGACGCGCGCGGGGACGACGGGTCTGATCCGCCTCTGCACCGCCCGTCTGATGTGGTGGCGCGCCGGGGGAGCGTCACCGGCACCGTGGATCCAGGCGGCCGTCGGCCCCGACGCCGCGGTGTCCGCGGGGATGAGACTGGCGATCGCGGCGGCTCGTGCGCTCGAGCTCTCGACCAGATCGGCGGGGATGTACCCCTCACCGAGTTCGACGAGGTGACCGTCGAGCCGAGCAGCGCTGAGCTCGGGGACGGTCAGCCGGCCACCCGGCAGATACAGGAACGCGGGATGCATCCCGCCAGTCTGGCGCGTTGCATCCCGCGTTCCGAGTCGATCCGTGGATCTGTGGAGAGGGTCAGCCTCCGAGGGCGCTGAGCCAGGTGCGGCGTGCCTCGAGCGCATCCGCTGCGGTCTTGGCCGCCTTCTTGTCACCCGACTTCTCGGCCGCCGCGAGCTCGGCTTCGAGCTTCTCGATGGCCTCGAGCAGCTGCGAGCTCATGTCGTTGGCGCGCGCCTTGGTCTCGGGGTTGTTCTTTTTCCAGTCGACCTCTTCGCGAGCCTTGAGCGCCTGTTCGATCGTCCGCAGGCGATCGTCGAGTGCACGCTCCTTCTCACGCGGGAAGATGCGACCGAGCTCGTCCCACTGACGCTGGATGCCGGTGAGCAGCGCGCGGGCGCGCTTGATGTTCGGCTCGTCGGCAACCGCCTTCGCCTCTTCGAGAAGAGCCTGGCGAGCCTCGATCTTCGGACCGGATTCGGCCTCTTCCGCGGCCGACTGCTCGGCGCGTGCCGCATACAGCGCGTCACCGGCGGCCTTGAACCGTGCCCAGAGAGCGTCGTCCGCCTTGCGGCCTGCACGGCCAGCGGCCTTCCACTCGTCGAGGAGGTTCCGGTACGACGGGATGCCGTCGACGCCGCGCGGAGCGAGGCCCTCGGCGCGTTCGACCAGACGGGTCTTCGCGTCTCGGGCGCTCTTGTGCGTGTCGTCGAGCTCCGAGTAGAACGCACGGCGCGCCTTGTCGACGGTGCCGCGCGCGTCACGGAATCGCTTCCAGAGCTGCTGCGACACGCTCTTCGACAGACGAGGACCGTTCTGCTGATGTGCCTGCCAGGCGTCGAAGAGCTCGCCGAGCTCGGCCGTGACCTGCTTCCACTGCACCTTTGACAGATCGCGCGCGGCGATCGCCTCGGCGCGCTCGACCAGGGCAGTGCGCTCGGCGACGGCCTGGTCGACGAGCTCCTTGGCCTGCTGGGCCTCCTGCGCGGTCGCCTCAGACAGCGACGCGGTCAGCGTGTTCAGTCGCTCGCGGAGCCCGGCGAGGTCGCCGACCGCTGCGGCATCCGTCGCCTCGTCGAGCAGATGACCCGCCTGCTTGACCAGGTCGCCGGCGGACGCGCCACCGGACTGGTGCCGCTGCTCGAGGGCATGGACCTTGAAGGCGATGTCGTCGTACTTGCGCACGAAGTACGCGAGAGCCTCGTCGGGAGTGCCGTCGGGATACTGTCCGACGACGCGCCAGTCCTCACCCTCACGGACCTCGACCGTGCCGTCTTCGGACACGCGACCCCACTTGGCCGCGTCTGCGGCGGACGACGCACTGACAGGCGTGGCAGCGGCAGCGGCCGGAGTGGCGGCAGCGGGCTTGGGCAGCTTGCGCGGCAGTGGTGCGGCCGGGCGGGTGGGAACGGGGGGAGTCGGCTTCGACGGCTCTGTGGCAGACACGGTGATTCTCCTTGCGCGGTAGGGCCCGCGGGAGGCGGAAAGGACGATCTTCAGCCTAGTACGCCAGGGAGCATCCGATGTGGTGGCCGCTTCTCACAATGGTCGTTACCGATCTGTGAGCAGAACGTTCGACGCAGGAAACACTGCGCGTCACATGCGGGAAACACCGTGCTCCTATCGTCGCCTTCACGACGTCCCCCGGCGAATGGAGCAGCATGAACGAGGCCATCCTCACCACGGAGGAGATCGTGGTCGTCGGAGCAGGCATGGTGGCGCACCGATTCGTCGAGAGCCTCATCAGCAGGGCTGAGAAGCCGATGCATGTCACGGTGATCGGTGACGAGGGACTCCATCCCTACGACCGGGTGGGGCTGACCGGCTTCTTCGCCGGCGTGACGCCCGAAGGGCTGGAGCTCGACCGCTCCGTGTTCGACGACTTCCGCGTGCGCTTCATGGCGGATGACCGAGTTCTGCGCATCGATCGTTCCGCGCGGACGGTCACCACTCGTTCGCGCCAGACGATCGCCTACGACACGCTTGTGCTCGCCACGGGCTCCTATGCCGCCAAGGTCGCCGTCGACGGTGCGGACCTCCCCGGATGCTTCGTCTACCGGACCCTCGACGATGTGCAGCGTCTCAAGGAGTTCGTCGAGCGGCGAGGCCGCGCGCTCGGACGCCCGCTACGCGGCGCCGTGATCGGCGGAGGGCTCCTCGGTCTGGAGGCAGCGGGAGCGCTCCAGGGGATGGACGTCGATTCGACGGTCGTCCAGTACTCCGACCGTCTGATGTCGGCTCAGCTCGACTCAGCGGGTGGAGGGATGCTCAAGCGCCTGCTCGAGGCGCGTGGCATCTCGGTCCGCACGCAGTCGCGCACGACCCGACTGGATCCGGATGCCACGGGCGCCGTGACCGCTCTGGAATTCCAGGACGGTTCGGTCGCGCGCGCAGACGTCGTCGTGTTCACGGTCGGCGTGCGTCCTCGTGATGAACTCGCCCGCAATGCCGAGATGAATGTGGACCCCCGTGGCGGCGTCATCATCGACGAGCGGTGCTCGACCTCCGACCCGCACATCCTGGCGATCGGCGAGGTCGCCAGCTTCGGCGGCCGGTGCGTCGGACTGGTGGCACCGGGATACGCCATGGCCGAGGTCGCTGCGACGCGACTGCTCGGTGGCGACGCCGCATTCCCCGGCTACGACGACTCGTCGAAGCTGAAGCTCTCCGGCGTCGACGTCGCGAGCTTCGGTGACGCGATGGCGACGACCCCGAATGCTCTCGACGTCGTCTACGCGGATCCGGTGGCCGGCGTCTACAAGAAGCTCGTCCTCTCGGATGACGCGCAGACCCTGCTCGGTGGCATCCTCGTGGGAGACGCGAGCGCCTACGGTGCGCTGCGCCCGCTGGTCGGTTCGAGGCTCGGTGCCGACCCCGGCGCCTATCTGCTGCCCGAGGGAGGCAATGAGGCGCCCGGCGGCGAGCTGCCGGACGAGGCCGTCGTGTGCTCGTGCTCGAACGTGACAGCCGGTCGCATCCGTCAGGCGGTTCACGAGGAGGGCTGCACGGACGCCGCAGGGGTGAAGGGGTGCACCAAGGCGGGCGCCACCTGCGGGTCATGCGTGCTGATGGTCAAGAAGGTCGTCGGGAAGGAGCTCACCAAACTCGGTCAGAGCGTGTCCAACGCGCTGTGCGAGCATTTCGATCTCTCGAGACGGCAGCTGTTCGACGCTGTCCGGGTCGCACAGCTGACCACGTTCAGCGGGATCGTCGAGCGGTTCGGTCGGGGGCGTGGCTGCGACATCTGCAAGCCGGCGATCGCGAGCATCCTCTCGGTGCTGGTCGGTGCGCACGTGCTCGACGGCGAGAACGCGACGCTGCAGGACACCAACGACCACGTGATGGCGAACATGCAGAAGGACGGCACCTACTCGGTCGTGCCGAGGATGGCCGGAGGCGAGGTCACCCCGGAGGGGCTCATCGCCATCGGCCAGATCGCGAAGGACTTCGCCCTCTACACGAAGATCACCGGCGGCCAGCGGATCGACATGTTCGGTGCACGGTTGGAGCAGCTGCCGGTCATCTGGCAGCGGCTGGTCGACGCCGGCTTCGAGTCGGGACAGGCCTACGGCAAGTCGCTGCGCACGGTGAAGTCCTGCGTCGGGTCGACCTGGTGCCGATACGGGGTCCTCGACGCCGTGGGGATGGCGGTCAAGCTGGAGCTGCGGTATCGGGGTCTGCGCGCGCCGCACAAGCTCAAGCTCGGGGTGTCGGGGTGCGCCAGGGAGTGCGCGGAGGCACGGGGCAAGGACGTGGGGGTCATCGCGACGGAGACCGGCTGGAACATGTACGTCGGGGGCAACGGAGGGTTCTCTCCCCGGCATGCCGAGCTTCTGGCCTCCGACCTCGACGACGACGGGCTGATCCGTGCGATCGACCGGTTCTTCATGTACTACATCCGCACGGCGGATCGACTGCAGCGCACGGCGCCGTGGTGCGAGGAGCTGGATGGCGGTCTCGACGGCCTCCGGAGCGTGATCTTCGACGACAGCCTCGGCATCTGCTCGGACCTCGACGAGGCGATGGCACAGCATGTCGACCGCTACGAGGACGAATGGGCGGCGACGCTCCGCGACCCGGTGAAGCTCGAGCGGTTCCGCTCGTTCGTGAACGCCGCGGACACACCGGATCCGTCTCTCGCCTACGTGGCTGAGCGTGGACAGATCCGCCCGGCGACCCCGGAGGAACGACGTGGCGGCGGCGTCCTGATCGCCGGCACCGCACTGGAGGTCCGCAGATGACCATCACGACCGCTGCCGGACGCGGAGTACGGGTGTGCTTCCTCAGCGACCTGGAGACCGAGCGGGGTCGCGCCGCCCTCATCGAGGGGGAGCAGGTCGCGCTCTTCCTGCTTCCCGACGGAACCGTCCACGCCGTCGACAACCTCGATCCCTTCAGCGGAGCGCACGTGATCTCCCGAGGCATCGTCGGCAGCAGAGGTGAGGCGCCGACGGTCGCCTCGCCCCTGCACAAGCAGGTGTTCGACCTGCGCACCGGCGAGTGCCTCGAGACGCAGGGCAAGGTCGGTGGTCCGCTACGGGTCTGGCCCGTCGCGGTCGACGGTCAGGACGTCTACGTCGGCATGCCGGAGAGAGTCGCATCATGAGGCGCGCGCGGGTCGGCAGGGTCGACCTGATCGGCGGAGGCCCGGGTCCTGCCGACCTCATGACCGTCCGCGCGCATCGCCTGCTGATGGCCGCCGACGTGGTCGTCGCCGATCGTCTCGGCCCCTTCGAGGAGCTGCGCGACGAACTGGCACCGCACGTCGAGGTGATCGACGTCGGCAAGCGGCCGGGCAACCATCCGGTGCCGCAGCACGAGATCAATGCGCTGCTGGTCGATCGGGCGCTCTCCGGCCTCAGGGTGGTGCGTCTGAAGGGCGGCGATCCGTTCGTGCTCGGACGCGGTGGCGAGGAGGTGCTCGCGTGCGAGGCCGCAGGCGTGCCGGTCACGGTCACGCCCGGCGTCAGCAGCGCGATCTCGGTGCCGCAGGCTGCGGGGATCCCGGTCACTCATCGGGGCGTCGCGTCGGCCGTGCACATCGTGAACGGGCACGGCGACCTCTCCTCGGGCGCGCTCGCCTCGATGGACGATCCCACCGTCACGACGGTCGTGCTGATGGGTGTGGCGTCGCTGCCGAGGCTGGTGGCCGCCGCCGCGGATCATCACGTCTCCGGTGAGACGCCCGTGGCGATCGTCGAGAACGGGCACACCGAGAGACAGCGCACGATCCGCAGCACGATCCGCGATGTGGTCGAGGACGCCGCCGCGGCACAGGTCGTCAACCCGGCGGTGATCGTGATCGGCGAGGTAGCCCGCGCGGGGCTGCTTCTGCCCACGACGGCCATGATCGCCGAGAGCATGACATGACGACCGCGCGCACCCTCGATTCCGCACTCGCCGGCTGCACGATCATCGTCGCAGCCGATCGCCGTTCCGTGGATCTCGCGACCGCACTCGAGCGTCGGGGGGCCGTCGTCCACCGGGCGCCGGCGCTGAGCATCGTCACCAACGCCGATGATGCCGAGCTGCTCGCACGCACCGAACGCGTGATCGCCGCACCGCCAGACATCGTGATCGCCACCACGGGCGTCGGATTCCGGGGGTGGATGGACGCTGCGCACGAGCACGGGTTGGATGCGCAGCTCGACGGTGCCCTGCAGGGCGCCCACTTCGTGGCGAGAGGGCCGAAAGCGCACGGCGCGATCCAGCAGGCGGGATTCGCCGCAGACTGGGTCGCCGAATCCGAGACGTCCGCAGAGGTCGGCGAGTACCTGCTCGCGTCCGGGGTGGCGGGCAAACGCA
This sequence comes from Microbacterium sp. Leaf159, assembly GCF_001423615.1. Lineage (GTDB taxonomy): Bacteria > Actinomycetota > Actinomycetes > Actinomycetales > Microbacteriaceae > Microbacterium. The sequence goes on from NZ_LMOU01000001.1 coordinate 468,933, forward strand.
TCCTCGTCCAGCATCACGGCGCAGGCTCCGACGGACTCGACGAACTGCTCGAAGCGGCCGGAGCGGACGTGCTGAGCATCACCGTGTACCGGTGGGGCCCGCCTCCGAACCCCGAGGTCGTGAGGCGGTCGGCGCTGCAGGCGGCAGAAGGCGAAGCCGACGCGGTGCTGTTCACCTCAGCGCCCGGGGCGGCGTCGTGGATCGCGGTGGCCGAGCAGGCCGGCGCGCTCGACGCCATCAGACGGCGTGCGGAATCGGGCCGATTGCTCCTGGCATCGGTCGGACCCATCACCGCCGCACCACTGCACGCGGCGAATCTGCGCACCACCATCGCCGACCGAGGACGTCTCGGCTCGCTCGCTCGAACCGTCATCGCGCACTTCGGTGGCGGACGTGCGCCATCCCTGCCGACGGATGCCGGACGGGTGGAGGTCCGAAGCGGCGGAGTGCTCGTCGGGGGTGACTTCATCCCGCTCTCGCGGTCTGCGGCCGCGCTGATCGAAGCCCTCGCCTCCGCCGGCGGACGAGTGCTGTCCCGAGCCGAGCTCGGGAGCGTGCTCCCCGGAGCCGAGCGCAATGCTCACGCCGTCGAGGTCGCGGTCGCGAGACTTCGGGAGTCGCTCGGCGGGAACGAACTCGTGCATACCGTCGTCAAACGCGGCTATCGCCTCGCCGTCACTGAAGACTGACCGCAGCCCAGGAATCGGGCCCCCTCTGCTACTCGACGGGTGCGTCTCTGCTACTCGACGGGTGCGTCTCTGCTACTCGACGGGTG
>NZ_LMOU01000001.1:469713-573305 GCF_001423615.1 Microbacterium sp. Leaf159
GGTGGGGACGGGCTCGGGGACGGTCGTATCCGTCGGGAGCGGAGCCTCGGTCGGCTCGACGCTGGGAGTGGGTTCGGGTGCCGGCGGATTCGCCTGCGCGTAGGCGACCTGGCTGCCGATGGCGGCCACGACGATCAGCGACCCGACGATGCTCGCGATCGTGTTGTCGCGCACGCGACGACGGATCTGCCCGTCGTGCCAGGCCCTGCGGGCGGTGTGGAGACGCACGCGCTCCGCTTCGGTGCGCGACTGCGCGCTCTTGGACCCGCGTCCGGCCATTGGCGTGCTCCCTTACTGGACGTGAATGTGCACCGTCGCCTGAGAGCCTACCGTTGCGATCGGTGCACGCTGATCCTGCCCGCAGTGTCGGTGTGCCGCGTTAGCCTGGACGGATGACCTCCGCCGCCGCACTGCTCTCCGGGCAGACGCCCCTCGCGGTGCGCATGCGCCCCGTCTCCCTCGATGAGGTGGCCGGACAGAAGCATCTGCTGCGGGCGGGTTCGCCGATCGTGGCCCTCGCAGATCCGGCGGCGACGTCGCCCGGGGCTGTGTCGATCATCCTCTGGGGCCCGCCGGGGACCGGCAAGACCACCCTCGCCCAGGCCATCGCACGGTCGTCGGGTCGGCGGTTCGTCGAGCTCTCCGCCATCACCGCCGGAGTGAAGGATGTGCGCGAGGTGATGCAGGAGGCGATCACGCAGCGCGACCTGTACGGGCAGACGACGATCCTGTTCCTCGACGAGATCCACCGCTTCACCAAGGCGCAGCAGGACGCACTGCTGCCGGGGGTCGAGAACGGCTGGGTGCTGCTGATCGCGGCGACCACCGAGAATCCCTCGTTCTCGGTGATCTCCCCGCTGCTCTCCCGTTCGCTGCTGCTGACCCTGCAGCCGCTCACCGACGACGACATCGGGCTCCTCGTCGACCGGGCCGTCACCGACGCACGCGGGCTCAACGGTGCGGTCACCCTCGCAGACGACGCGCGCGCCGCGCTGATCAGGCTCGCCTCCGGTGATGCCCGGCGGGCGCTCACCGGCCTCGAGGCCGCGGCTGCCGTCGCCCTCTCCAACGGCGAGGACGGCGCGGTGCCGGCCGCGACCGCCGACGACGTGGCGCAGGCCGTCGACAAGGCGTTGCTCCGGTACGACCGCCAGGGCGACGAGCACTACGACGTGATCAGCGCGTTCATCAAGTCGATCAGGGGATCCGACCCCGACGCGGCGCTGCACTATCTCGCTCGCATGATCGAGGCGGGGGAGGACCCGCGCTTCATCGCGAGGCGTCTGGTGATCTCGGCCTCCGAGGATGTGGGTCTCGCCGACCCGCAGGCGCTCACGATCGCGGTCGCGGCCGCCGATGCGGTCGCCTTCATCGGCATGCCCGAGGGAAGGATCCCGCTCGCCGAGGCGACGGTGTATCTGGCGACCACCGCGAAGTCGAACGCCGCGTACACGGGCATCGATGCAGCGATCGCCGACATCCGCTCCGGCGGGTTCGGCCGGGTCCCGCTCCATCTGCGCGACGCCCACTACCCGGGTGCCAAGCGACTCGGTCACGGACGCGGGTACGTCTATCCCCACGACAGCGAGTTCGGCATCCTCCCGCAGCAGTATCTGCCGGACGAACTGCAGGGCAGGCGCTACTACGAACCCAAGAACCTCGGAGCGGAGCGGGACATCTCGGCGCGTCTCGAACGCATCCGTCGCATCCTCGACGGGCATTGAGTCGGGATCTGTTAGACTGGATCGGCTCGAAACCGAGTTTTCGGGCATCTCCTCGTTCACACCACACCTTGCTGGCGCCCCGGCGTGCGCTCCAAGGCAGAACGCGGACGATACGTCCGTGAGTCGTGAAAGACGCGACCACGTCATCGGAAGGAAAGCTTCGTGACCACGAAGTCCCAGGACCGCCGCAAGGTTCGTCTGAGCCGTGCCCTCGGCATCCCGCTCACCCCGAAGGCCGCCCGCTACCTCGAGAAGCGTCCCTACGCTCCGGGTGAGCACGGCCGCACCAAGCGCAAGGCTGACAGCGACTACGCCGTCCGTCTGCGTGAGAAGCAGCGTCTGCGCGAGCAGTACGGCATCCGCGAGAAGCAGATGCGCAACACGTTCAACGAGGCTCGTCGTCAGGATGGCCTGACCGGTGAGAACCTGGTCGAGCTCCTCGAGATGCGTCTCGACGCTCTCGTCGTGCGTTCGGGCTTCGCCCGCACCACCGCGCAGGCTCGTCAGCTCGTCGTGCACCGTCACATCCTCGTCGACGGCCAGCTCGTCGACCGCCCGTCCTTCCGCGTGAAGCCGGGTCAGCTCATCCACGTCAAGGCCAAGAGCGAGGGCACCGAGCCCTTCCAGGTCGCAGCGGCCGGCGGTCACGCCGAGGTCCTGCCTCCCGTTCCCGGCTACCTCGAGGTCGAGCTCGACAAGCTCCAGGCTCGCCTGGTTCGTCGTCCGAAGCGCGCCGAGGTCCCCGTGACCTGTGAAGTGCAGCTCGTCGTCGAGTACTACGCAGCTCGCTGAGTTCAGCTTTTCCGCAGAAGGCGTCGGGGTTCACCCGACGCCTTCTGTCGTTTCCGCATACGATGGAGGCACCGCGCCTTCGCGGGTCAAGGGCAAGGATGGCGACATGAAGAACGTGCTGTGGTTCCTGATCGGAGTGATCGGCGGCTTCGTCGCGGCTCATTTCATGAACAAGGACCCGCGCGGTCACGACATCCTCGCCGAGGTCGACGCGCGGATCAACGAGTTCACCGCGATCATCGGCGACTCCTACCGCGACGAGAAGGCACGTCTCACCGACCCCGCTGACGACTGACCACCGCTCCTCTTCGGACGCGGTTCCGTCGTCTCTTTCACACTCAGCACGCAAGGACACCTGGCACCCCTATGAAAACTGCGGAGATCGCGCAGCGCTACCTCGATTACTTCGAGAAGAACGACCACGTCATCGTCCCCTCGGCCTCCCTGGTCAGCGACGACCCGTCCCTGCTGTTCACGGTCGCCGGAATGGTGCCGATGATCCCGTACCTCACGGGCGTCGTCCCCGCACCGCATCCGCGCATCGCGGATCTGCAGAAGTGCATCCGCACCAACGACATCGAAGAGGTCGGCAAGACCGCGCGTCACGGCACCTTCTTCCAGATGATGGGCAACTGGTCCTTCGGCGACTACTTCAAAGAGGGCGCGATCCGCTACGCGTGGGAGCTGCTGACGAGCTCCGAGGCCGACGGCGGCATGGGGTTCGACGAGAAAGACCTCTGGGTCACCGTCTATGAGACGGATGACGAGGCCGAATCCATCTGGCGCGACATCATCGGCCTGAAGCCCGAGCGCATCCAGCGCCTCGGGCGCGCCGACAACTACTGGAACACCGGCCAGCCCGGCCCCGGCGGCCCGGACTCCGAGATCTTCTTCGACCGCGGCCCCGCCTACGGCAAGGACGGCGGCCCTGCGGCCGACGACTCGCGGTTCCTGGAGATCTGGAACCTCGTGTTCATGCAGGACTTCATCGAGAACATCCGCGGCAAGACGGAGTTCGACATCGTGGGGGAGCTGCCCCAGAAGAACATCGACACGGGCATGGGGCTCGAGCGCGTCGCGTTCCTCAAGCAGGGCGTCGAGAACATGTACGAGACGGATCAGGTGCGCCCGGTGCTCGATCGGGCCGTCGAGCTCTCCGGTCGCCGCTACGGGGCCGTGCACGAAGACGACGTCCGCTTCCGCGTCGTCGCCGACCACGTCCGCTCCTCGCTGATGCTGCTTTCCGACGGAGTCCGGCCGTCCAACGAGGGCCGCGGGTACATCCTGCGACGCCTGATGCGCCGTACGGTGCGCTCGATGCGTCTGCTCGGCGTCGACGAGCCGGTCTTCCCCGAGCTCTTCGCCACCTCGCGCGACGCCATGAAGTCGGCGTACCCCGAGCTCGAGAAGGACTGGTCGACGCTGTCGGTCGCGGCCTTCGCCGAGGAGGAGACCTTCCGGCGCACGCTCGCTTCCGGGTCGACGATCCTCGACCTCGCGCTCGACGAGACCAAGAAGGGCGGCGCGACGACGCTCAGCGGCCCCGAGGCGTTCCTCCTGCACGACACCTACGGCTTCCCGATCGACCTCACCCTCGAGGTGGCGGAAGAGGCCGGACTCGACGTCGACCGGGCGGCGTTCGACACCCTGATGCAGGAGCAGCGCTCCCGTGCCAAGGCCGATGCACGCAACCGCAAGCGCCAGCTCGCCGACGTCTCGGTATACCGCGATCTGCGCGCGCTCGGCGAGACCGGCTTCGACGGCTACTCCGAGCTCGAGGTCGACTCGCGCATCCTCGGCATCCTCGTCGATGGCCAGCCGGCTCGCAGCGCTGCGGAGGGCCAGATCGCCGAGGTCGTGCTCGCCGAGACGACGCTCTACGCGGAGTCCGGTGGACAGGTCGCCGACAAGGGCGTGATCGTCGGACCCGGATTCGAACTCGAGGTGCTCGACGTGCAGCGTCCGGTTCCCGGTCTCATCAGCCACACCGTCGAGGTCACGCGTGGCGTCGTCGCGGTCGATGACGCCGCCACCACCGTGGTCGACGCGGCCAACCGCCGCGCCGCTCGGCAGGCGCACTCCGCGACGCACCTCGTGCATGCCGCGCTGCGCGACACGCTCGGCCCGACCGCCACGCAGGCGGGCTCGCTCAACCGCGCCGGCTACATGCGCTTCGACTTCTCGTGGTCGCAGGCGCTGTCCACCGACACCCGCACCGAGATCGAGGAGATCACCAATCGCGCGGTCAACGACGCACTCGAGGTCTCGACCCGCATCCTCACCCTCGACGAGGCGAAGGAGGCGGGCGCCATGGCGCTGTTCGGCGAGAAGTACGGCGACGTCGTGCGCATGGTCGACATCGGAGGGCCCTGGTCGCGTGAGCTCTGCGCGGGCACCCATGTGAGCTCGAGCGCCGAGATCGGTCTCGTCAGCGTGGTCGGCGAGTCGTCGGTCGGCGCGTCGAACCGTCGCATCGAGGCTCTGGTCGGGCAGGACGCGTTCCGCGAGCTGGCTGCCGAGCGCGCTCTCGTCTCGCAGCTGACCACCTCGCTCAAGACGCCGCGCGATCAGCTCGCCGAGCGCATCGCGGATCTCTCGGCGAGTCTGAAGGCGGCAGAGAAGCGCATCGCGCAGTTCGAGTCCAAAGAGCGCGCCGGTCAGGTCCCGGCCATCGCGGAGTCCGCGGGTCGTATCGGAGCCTTCCGGGTCGCGGCACAGTCTCTCGGTGAGGTGGCCTCGGCCGACGACATACGCGAACTGGTGCTCGGCGTGCGCGATCGCCTCGGATCAGACGCGGCGGTCGTCGCTCTCGGTGCCGTCGTGAACGGTCGCCCCGTGGTGGTGGTCGCGACGAACGACGCCGCCCGCGTGGCAGGGGCGAAGGCGGGTGCGCTGGCGAAGCGCGCGGCTTCCGTGCTCGGCGGCGGCGGCGGCGGACGTGACGACGTCGCCCAGGGCGGCGGCACGGATGCGGCGGCACTACCGGCTGCTCTCGAGGCCGTGTCTCAGGAGCTGCAGTCAGCGTGAGCGGGTTCCGCCGCGGCGTGCGGCTCGGTATCGACGTCGGACGTGCACGTGTCGGGGTCGCTCGCTGCGACCCCGACGGCATGCTCGCCGTCCCGGTGGAGACCGTCCAGCGCAACGACTCGGCGATCGACCGGATCGCGGAGATCGCACAGGACTTCGACCTGCTCGAGTTCGTGGTCGGACTTCCGGTCAATCTGCAGGGTGCCGACACGGCATCGACGACCGATGCGCGGGAGTTCGCGGCGGCGCTGCAGTCGCGCACCGGGACGCTCGTCCGTCTGGTGGACGAGCGTCTGAGCACGGTCACCGCACACGCCGCATTGCGTTCTTCGGGTAGATCTCAGAAGAATTCTCGTAGCATTGTGGATCAGATCGCCGCAGTGATTCTGCTGCAGCAGGCGATCGACACGGAGAAGAGCACCGGAAACCCGCCCGGTGACACGATTCCGCTCGACGAGGAGTCCCCACGCTAATGCCCGAACGTGAGAGTTCTTCACCTCAGCACGATCCGGACGCCCGCCTCGGCGACCTGTTCGAGAACCTTCCCGATCCGTCGCAGCAGAGCCCGACGGTCGACAACACGCCGCCGGCTCCCGGTTCGCGCAGAGCCGCCCGTGAGGCCGCCGCGGCGCAGATGCCCGGTGGCGAGGGTGCTGCGCCTGCGTCCGAACCGCAGGAGCCTCGCTCGGACGCCGACTCGGCGACCCGCGCACTTCCTGTGACCGGTCCCGCGCAGCGGTCGGACGCGCACGTCGCCGACTCGGTGACGCGCCCCCGCGACGAGGACTCGACAGCTCGCAGGAGTGTTCCCGCCTCCGATGCAGAGCGCGATGACGCTCCGGTGCCCGCGGGCGCAGGTGCAGGTGTAGGAGCAGGCGTTCCTGCGACCGGAGCTGCCGCAGGCGCTGCGGGTTCCGGCGGACGGCTCGAGGATCTCTTCCACGCGCACACCGATGAGGACTCCGGAAGCCGCCCTCCGAAGAAGAAGAAGCGCCGCACCGGCTGCCTCGTCGCGCTCATCATCGTGCTCGCCGTCATCGGCGGCATCGTCGGCACCGGAATCTGGGCGTGGAACACGTACGGCGACAAGATCAGCGATGCCCTCGGATGGGGCGAGCCGGCCGACTGGGAGCCCGGCATCGCCTCCGGCGAGGTGCTCGTCACCGTTCAGGAGGGCGACACCGGTTCACCCGTGTCGACTGCACTGTACGAAGCGGGCGTGACCCGCACCGACGAGGTGTTCTACGACTACCTCGTCAAGGAGAACATCGCCGTCACGTTCTACCCCGGCATCTACCGGCTTCAGGAGAAGATGACCGCCGAGGCCGCGCTCGAGGCTCTTCAGGACCCTGCGAACAAGCTCGAGAACTCGGCGAGCGTCGGAGAGGGCGCGACGATCGAGTCGTCGCTTCCCGGCATGGCGGAGTCGCTCGGGATGCCGATCGAAGACCTCCAGGCCGCCGTCGACGCCGACCCGGCGACCTACGGAGTGACCGCGCAGAACCTCGAGGGATGGCTCTTCCCTGCCGTCTACACGTTCGATCCCGGGGTCACCGCGACGCAGGTGATCCAGCGCATGGTCGATCGCACCAAGGAGTCGCTGGATGCCGCCGGCGTTCCCGCCGAAGACGCGCAGCGTGTGCTGACCATCGCGTCGATCATCCAGCGCGAGGGACTCACGGCGGACTTCCCGAAGGTGTCGCGGGTGATCCAGAATCGCCTGGACATCGACATGAAGCTGCAGATGGACTCGACCGCGCAGTACGGCTACGGCTCGCTGCATGAGGGCGTCGTCTCGAGTTCTGCAGAGGCGCTCGAGGATCCCAACGACTGGAACACCTACGTGCACACGGGGTTGCCGATCACGCCGATCGCCAGCCCGAGCGACGCCGCGATCGATGCGGCGATGCACCCGGCTGACGGTCCGTGGCTGTACTTCGTCACCATCAACCTCGCCACGGGCGAGACCCAGTTCTCGGTGACGTACGAGGAACACCTCCAGGGCGTCGAGAAGTGGGAGAAGTGGTGCCAGGAGAACCCTGACGGGGGATGCTCGGCCGGATGACCCCTCGGCATCTCGCGGTGTGGGGCGACCCGATCGCACACTCGAAGTCGCCGCGGCTGCATGCGGCCGCGTACGGCGTGCTCGGTCTCGATTGGGAGTACACGCGACGGCAGGTCGACGAGGACGGTTTCGGCGATGCCCTCGCGTCGCTCGACGGCTCCTGGCTGGGCCTCTCGCTCACGATGCCGCTGAAGGAGCAGGCCCATCGGGCCGCAGCCGTTCGGGACAGGCACGCCGAGCTCACCGGCGCGGTCAACACGCTGCTCTTGACGGATGTCGTCCAGGGCTTCAACACCGATGTCGGCGGGATCATCGACGCCCTCGGCGAGCACGGCCTCGTCGACGTGGATCGGGTGCGTGTCCTCGGGGCCGGTGCGACCGCGGCATCCGCCGTCGTCGCGTGCGTCGAACTCGGCGCCCGGTCGATCGAGGTGCGCGCGCGTCGCCCCGAGCGTGCAGCGACGCTCATCGCGCTCGGTGAGCGACTCGGAGTCGACATGACCGCTGACGCGTTCGACGCGGACGCCGACCAGGTCGATCTCACCGTGGCGACCCTTCCGAGCGGTTCGGCCCTCGACCACGTGACCGCCGCGCGTCTCGGCGAGCGCGGGGGAGTGCTGTTCGACGTCGCCTACTCGCCGTGGCCCTCTGCACTCGCCACAGCCTGGACGGGCGGCCAGGCGATCTCCGGAGAGGGGATGCTGCTCTGGCAGGCTGTCCGACAGATCCGGATCTTCGTGCACGGGGATCCGACCGCCGCGCTGCCCGGTGAAGATGCCGTGGTCGCTGCGATGAGGGCGGTTCTGTAACCGCCGACGACATGCGGCACGAGTCGGGTCGAAACGCGTGGGAGACTAGAGCAATGCTCCGCGTGCTCACGGCCGGCGAATCGCACGGCCCAGAACTCATTGCCGTCATGGAGGGTCTGCCCTCGGGCGTCCCCGTGTCCTCCGAGGCGATCCAGGCCGATCTCGCACGTCGCAAGCTCGGCTACGGCCGCGGCTCGCGTATGAAGTTCGAGCAGGACGAGCTCACCATCTCCGGCGGCGTCCGCCACGGCAAGACGCTCGGCAGCCCGATCGCCCTGCGTATCGGCAACACCGAGTGGCCTAAGTGGATCGAGGTCATGAACCCCGAACCTGTCGAGCTCACCGACAAGTCGAGGGGTCGCAGCGCGCCGCTCACCCGACCGCGCCCCGGCCATGCCGACCTCGTGGGCATGCAGAAATACGACTTCGACGAGGCGCGCCCGATCCTCGAGCGTGCCAGCGCGCGCGAGACCGCCGCCCGTGTCGCACTCGGTGCGATCGCCCGGTCGTTCCTGGGAGAGCTCGGCATCCGTCTCGTGAGCCACACGCTGTCGATCGGTCCCGTGCAGGTGCCGGCAGGCTCCGCGCTTCCGACGCCCGATGACGTCGAGACGCTCGACGCCGACCCGCTGCGCTGCTTCGATCCGGCGACGTCCGCACTCATGGTCGCCGAGGTCGACGACGCCAAGAAGGACGGCGACACCCTCGGCGGCATCGTCGAGGTCCTCGCCTACGGTCTGCCGCCCGGGCTGGGCTCGCATGTGCACTGGGACCGCCGTCTCGACGCGCGTCTCGCGCAGGCGCTCATGAGCATCCAGGCGATCAAGGGCGTCGAGGTCGGCGACGGCTTCGAGACGACCCGTCGGCGTGGTTCCGCCGCTCACGACGAGCTGTTCGCCACGGCCGACGGCATCTCGCGCGGCTCTGACCGTGCAGGAGGCACCGAGGGCGGCATGTCGACCGGCACCGTCCTGCGCGTCCGTGCGGGCATGAAGCCCATCGCGACCGTGCCGCACGCCCTCCGCACGATCGACATCGCCTCCGGCGAGGATGCCACGGCCCACCACCAGCGCTCCGACGTGTGCGCCGTGCCCGCGGCCGGTGTCGTGGCCGAGGCCATGGTCGCCGTCGAGCTCGCCAACGCGGTGCTCGAGAAGTTCGGCGGCGACAGCATCCGCGAGACGCGTCGCAACCTCGACGGGTACCTGGCAGGCATCCCGGCCGAGCTGCGGACGACCCCGGCGTCCGAGGCGGCGCTCATCGCGCATGACGAGCGAGGCTGAGCAGCTGACGCTGGTGCTCGTCGGTCCGATGGCGGCCGGCAAGACCAGCGTCGGTCGACGCGTCGCCAAGAAGCTCGGTGTGCCGTTCATCGACACCGACAAGCGCGTCGTCGCCGCCCATGGTCCGATCCCCGGGATCTTCGCCGACCACGGCGAGGCGCACTTCCGCTCGCTCGAACGGGCGGAGGTCGCCAATGCGCTGAGCGTGGGCGGGGTGATCTCCCTCGGAGGCGGCGCGGTGACGGATCCCGGAACGCGGGCGCTGCTGCGCGAGCATCCCGTCGTCTTCCTGACCGTGTCGCCGGAGGTGGTCGTGCACCGCATCAACGCGGGTGGCCGACCGCTGCTCGCGGGGGACGATCCGGTCGGGCGCTGGACGCAGATCTTCGAAGAACGTCGAGGCTGGTACGACGAGGTGGCATCCGTGACGTTCGACACGTCGCGCCGCCCCATGCAGCGCATCGCCGACGACATCGTGGCATGGAGGAGAGAACGAGCATGAGCACCACCACCATCAGTGTGACGGGGGAGACCCCCTACGACATCAGCATCGGACGCGGGATCCTCGATCAGGTCTCCGCAGCCCTGGATCCGGCCGTGCGCAAGATCCTCGTCGTGCACCCGCCCACGCTCGCGGCCCGTGCCGCGGAGCTGCGCGATCGGCTGCTCGCGGACGTCGAGAACGGACCGCGAGAAGTGCTTCTGGCCGAGGTGCCTGATGCCGAGCAGGGCAAGCGCATCGAGGTCGCGGCGTTCTGCTGGCAGGTCATGGGTCAGGCCGACTTCACCCGCACGGATGCCGTCGTGGGCTACGGCGGCGGCGCGGTCACCGACCTCGCCGGCTTCGTCGCGGCGACCTGGCTGCGCGGCGTGCAGGTCGTCCAGGTGCCGACGACCGTGCTCGGACTGGTCGACGCATCGGTCGGCGGGAAGACGGGGATCAACACCGCAGAGGGCAAGAACCTCGTCGGTGCGTTCTGGGCTCCGCGCGCGGTGATCGGAGACCTCGACGAACTCTCGAGCCTCAGCCCGAACGAGGCGACGGCGGGTTTCGCCGAGGTCGCGAAGGCCGGTTTCATCTGGGCGCCCGAGATCCTCGACATCATCGAAGCCGACCCCGCTCGGGCCGTCGACACCACGACCCCGGAGTTCCGGCGCGCGGTCGAACTCGCTATCGACATGAAGGCGAAGGTCGTCTCCGACGACTTCCGCGAGGCGGGGCAGCGCGAGATCCTCAACTACGGTCACACCCTCGGTCATGCGATCGAGCACGCCGAACGCTACCGCTGGCGCCACGGCGCAGCCGTCTCGATCGGGATGCTGTACGCGGCGGAGCTGTCACGACTCGCCGGACGCCTCTCGGACGAGGCGGCCGAGCGCCACCGCACGATCCTCGAGTCGCTGGGTCTTCCGACCGGCTACCGCGCGGGGGCGTGGCCGCAGCTGCTGGCCACGATGCAGCGCGACAAGAAGAGCCGCGGCGGCATGCTGCGATTCATCCTCCTCGACGACATCGCGAAGCCCACGGTGCTGCAGGCCCCCGACGAGTCTCTGCTGTTCGCCGCATACCAGGAGATCGGCGAATGACGCGCCGCATCCTCCTCGTCAACGGTCCGAACCTCAACCTGCTCGGCAGCCGTGAACCCGAGGTCTACGGCACGGCGACGCTCGCGGACGTGGAGCGCCTGACCGCAGAGGCCGCCGCCGACGTGGGCTTCGAGGTGCGCGCCGTCCAGAGCAACCACGAGGGCGTCCTGATCGACGCGATCCACGCCGCTCGGGAGGACTGCGTGGCGATCATCATCAATCCGGGGGGCCTCACCCACACCTCCGTGTCGCTGCGGGACGCGCTCACCGGGGTCGCACTGCCCTTCGCCGAAGTGCACATCTCGGACGTGTACGCCCGCGAGGAGTTCCGGCACCATTCCTACCTCCACGACGTCGCCGCCGTGCGAGTGATCGGCGAGGGCGTCGACGGGTATGCGAGCGCTGTGCGGCAGCTCGCAGCGCTCATCCCGTAGAATCGACTGTCGGCCCACCCAGTCCACCGGGACGAGAACGGCCCCCAGACTCTAGAAACGGAAAGTCCAGCGCATGGCATCTACCGCAGACATCAAGAACGGCGTCGTCCTCAGCATCGAGCGCCAGCTCTGGAGCGTCGTCGAGTTCCAGCACGTCAAGCCCGGCAAGGGCGGCGCATTCGTCCGTACCAAGCTCAAGAACGTGATGAGCGGCAAGGTCGTCGACAAGACGTTCAACGCCGGGGCGAAGATCGAGATCGAGAACGTCGACCGTCGTGATTACACCTACCTGTACACCGACGGTGACGGGTACGTGTTCATGGACCAGACCGACTTCGACCAGATCACCGTGAGCGCGGCGACGGTCGGCGACGCGAAGAACTTCCTGCTCGAGAACCAGCAGGTCACGATCGCGCTCAACAACGGCAACCCGCTCTACATCGACCTGCCGGCATCCGTGATCCTCGAGATCACGTACACCGAGCCGGGTCTGCAGGGCGACCGCTCGTCGGCGGGCACGAAGCCGGCGACACTCGAGACCGGCTACGAGATCCAGGTTCCGCTGTTCGTCGAGACCAACACCAAGGTCAAGGTCGACACGCGCACGGGCGACTACCTCGGTCGCGAGAAGTAAGGCGTGAGCGCCCGCACGAAGGCGCGCAAGCGCGCACTCGACATCCTGTTCTCCGCCGACGTCCGTGGCGACGACGTCGCGGTGACTCTCGCCGCCGAAGCGCAGCGCGCGGCGAGCGAGCCTGCCCGTGAGGCCTCCTGGCTGTACGCCCGCGAGGTCGTCGACGGCATCATCGATCATCGTGACGAGATCGACGAGCAGATCACCACGCACAGCCGCGACTGGAAGATCGAGCGCATGCCGGCCGTCGATCGCGCTCTGCTGCGCATCGGCGTCTGGGAGATCCTCTTCAACGACGCGGTGCCCACCGCGGTCGCCATCGATGAGGCGGTCGAGCTCGCCAAGGAGTTCTCGACCGACGACTCGGGTGCGTTCGTGCACGGCGTGCTCGCACGCGTCTCTCGCGCAGCCTGAGCGAGGCATCAGGCGGCGGCGACCTCGATGTCCGGGGCCGCGGGAAGGATGGGGTCATGCCCGCGCCGCACGTCGACCTCCGCGACCTCATGCAGATCACGGACGTGGGCGGATATCAGCGCGGTCTGGCCTACTTCCGCGAGGGCAATGTGCTCGACGTCGTCTGGCATGAGGATCTCCTCGAGCTCGAGGGCCACGTCAGCGGCAGTGGCGACGCCCAGTACCAGACCGAGATCGTCTTCCTGTCGTCGAACGGCACGCGGCGGGTCCGCACGACCCGCTGTTCGTGTCCGGTGCGGAGCGGTTGCAAGCACGTCGTCGCGACGCTGCTGGCATCGAACGTCCACGAGTACACCGAGCAGGCCGCAGCACTGAAGAGGCCAGCCGACCCGATCGACACTCCGGCCCCGGCCCCGGCCACGGCGACGCCGTCGTGGCGCAGCCTGCTCGACCCGGCCGTCTCGCGGCATCCGCAGCCGCTGGCGCTCGGAGTCGAGCTGCGTCATCGGGAGTCCAGGTCCGAGAACCACTGGGGTCCGCGCCCGGTGCGTGCGGCGACCGCGCGGGATCTGGCCCGACCGACCGGGGAGCTGCTGCTCGCGATCCGACCGCTGATGCGCAGCGCGCAGACGGGATCCTGGATCCAGGGCGGTGCGGGGTGGGATGCCGTGCGTCGGGATGCCGCTCAGTTCGGACGCATGCAGAATCGCTGGTTCGGCGACCTGTTGAGCATCTCCCGCGATTCGCTGCTCTCCGGCAACGCCGGCGACTGGCTCGTGCTCGATCAGGTCGAGTCGCCGCTGCTGTGGGGCCAGCTCCGCTCGGGTGCGGAGCTCGGCATACCGCTGGTCGCGAGTCAGAAGAGCGCATCCGTGCGGCTCGCCACGTCGGCCGAGGCGTCGGCGCGCATCACGCGGGTCGACGACGGTTCGCTGTCCGTCGCAGCCGAGGTGCAGATCGACGGCGCACCCGTCGCCGCATCCGTGGTGCATCCGATCGGCCGCACCGGCGTGTACTCGGCGGGCCTGATCGGCGCGCGCATCGAGATCGTGCTCGCGGAGGCGCCGCTGAGCGAGCAGATCCGCGCGCTGCTGGCCGCTCCCGAAGAGATCGTCGTCCCGGCGTCCGATGAGCAGGCGTTCATCTCCGACGCCTACCCGTTGCTCGCGAGGCGCGGTGTGGTGCGCACGGTCGGCGCCGTCTCGCTGCCGGAGGTGCCCGATCCGAAGCCCGTCCTGACGATCACCTATGAGCGCGGCGATGTCGTCAGCTACTCGTTCGAATGGTCCTACGGCCGTTTCGGGCGGGTGCCGTTCGCCTGGACCGACGCCGCCGTGCGCGACGCCGCCGCCGAGACCACCTCGCGAGCACGGATCGAGGAGGCCTGGCAGGAGTTCCGGGCGACGAACTTCCGGCCGGCCGGCTCGTTCCACGACATCGATGCCGCGGCCTTCGTCGCCGAAGGCGTGCCCGTCCTCGAGGCCGTGGGCGTCACCGTCGAGTCGGTCGGCGCCCCCAAGGAGTACCGCGAGCTGACCGGCGCTCCGGAGGTGAAGGTCACGACGGTCGAGACGACCGATTCGGACTGGTTCGATCTCGGCATCCTCGTGACGATCGACGGCAGACGGATCCCGTTCGGTCCGCTGTTCACCGCGCTGAGCAAGGGCCGCAAGAAGCTGCTGCTCGCCGACGGCGGGTACTTCTCGCTCAACCACCCGGCTCTGGATCGTCTGCGTGACCTGATCGAAGAGGCCGGTGAGCTGCAGGAGTGGGAGACCGGACCCCGAATCAGCCGTTACCAGACCGATCTCTGGGAGGAGTTCGAAGACCTCGCAGACGAGGCCGAGCCCGCGGTCAACTGGCGGGCCACGGCCGAGGGACTCCGTCAGGCCACGGGGGTTCCCGAGACGCCGGTGCCAGCGGGAGTGCAGGCGGAGTTGCGGCCGTATCAGAAGACCGGTTTCGACTGGCTCGCGTTCCTCTGGCGGCACCGGATGGGCGGCATCCTCGCCGACGACATGGGCCTGGGCAAGACGCTGCAGCTGCTGACCTTCATCCAGCACGCGAAGGATCAGGGCGAGACGCGTCCGTTCCTGGTCCTCGCTCCCACATCGGTGCTGAGCACGTGGCGGTCGGAGGCAGCCAGATTCACGCCGGGACTGCGGGTGTCGATCGTCGACAGCACCAGCGGCAGGCGCGCGGACGCGCTCCGCACCGCGGCGGAGACGGCCGACCTCGTCGTGAGCTCCTACACCGTCGCCCGGCTCGACGAAGAGGAGTTCCGCACCGTCGAGTGGGCGGCACTGATCCTCGATGAGGCCCAGTTCGTCAAGAACCCGAAGACGCGTCTGCATCGGGCCATCGCGACGTTCCGATCCGACGTGACGTACGCGGTGACCGGCACTCCCATGGAGAACAGCCTGTCGGAGCTCTGGTCGCTGCTGTCTCTCGCGGCTCCCGGACTGTTCCCGTCGGCACGGAAGTTCCGGGACCGCTACATCCAGCCGATCGAGAAGGGCAAGGTCCCCGAGAACGAGGAGGGCGGCGACTACCGCGCTCGACGCCTCGCCCAGCTCCGTCGGCGCGTCCGGCCCCTCATGCTGCGGCGCACGAAGGAACTCGTCGCCTCCGACCTTCCGGCGAAGCAGGAACAGCTGCTCGAGGTCGAGCTGAGCCCCGAGCATCGGGCGCTCTACGACGTGGTTCTGCAGCGCGAGCGTCAGAAGGTTCTCGGCCTCCTCGACGATCTCGACCGCAACAGATTCATCGTCTTCCGCTCGCTGACTCTGCTGCGGATGCTGAGCCTCGCCCCCGGTCTGGTCGACGAGGCAAATGCGGAGATCGGCTCCAGCAAGCTCGACACACTGCTCGAGCGGGTCATCGAGCTGCAGGCGGAGGGGCACCGAGCCCTCGTGTTCAGCCAGTTCACGTCGTTCCTCGACCTCGCGGCCGCACGTCTCGAAGCCGCAGGCATCCCGTACGCGCACCTCGACGGGTCGACGCGGCATCGGGAGCAGGTCATCGACGCGTTCAAGGCGGGGGAGCAGCCGGTCTTCCTGATCAGCCTGAAGGCCGGAGGCTTCGGTCTGACGCTCACGGAGGCCGACTACGTCTTCCTGCTCGACCCGTGGTGGAACCCGGCTGCGGAGGAGCAGGCGATCGACCGCACGCACCGGATCGGGCAGACCAGTCAGGTGTTCGTCTACCGGATGATCTCGACGGGCACGATCGAGGAGAAGGTCCTGCAGCTGCAGCAGCGCAAGGCCCGCCTCTTCACCGCCGTCATGGACGACGACGAGCTGTTCGCGCAGTCGATCACGGCCGACGACATCAAGGGCCTCTTCGAGGAACGATGATTTGTTCCGGCCCGGTCACCGCCTCCGCTCAGGGGCCCATCGGTAGAATCGAACGGTTCACTTCAGGAGGAATGCATGCGGATCACGGGACTCGGCCACGCCGGGATGTTCATCGAGACGGTCGGCGGGAACATCATCTGCGACCCCGTTCTCGGGCCCTCCTTCTTCGGCTCGTGGTTCCCGTTCCCCGACAACCGGGGGCTCGACTGGGAGCGTTTCGGCCGTGAGGCGGACTTCCTCTACATCTCTCACCGCCACCGCGACCACTTCGATCCCACTCTTCTCGAGCGGTACATCCGCAAGGACATCGAGGTGCTGCTGCCGGAGTACCCGATCGATGACCTCGAGCAGGACATCAGGGCGCTCGGCTACACGAACATCACCTACGCGCCCGCCGGGGAGATCATCGAGCGCGGCGAACTGAAGATCATGATCACGCCGCTGCGCGCCCCGAGCGACGGCCCGATCGGCGACTCGTCGCTGAGTGTCGACGACGGCACTGCGTCCGTGCTCAACCAGAACGACTCGCATCCCCTCGATCTCGACACGCTGCTGCACTTCGGGAAGCCCGACGCGTACTTCACGCAGGTGTCCGGGGCGATCTGGTGGCCCATGGTCTACGACCTGCCGATGGACGCGAAGCAGAACTTCGCGAAGCTCAAGCGCGACGCCCAGAACAAGCGCGCGATGTACTACATCGACAAGGTGGACGCGCCGCACGTGTTCCCGATGGCAGGGCCGCCCATGTTCCTGCGCGACGACCTCTTCGACTTCAACGGGATCGGCCGCAACGGCGAGTCGATCTTCACGGATCAGAAGCAGTTCCTCGCTCACATGAACGAGCTGTCGCCGCAGTACGACGGTCACCTGTTCGTCCCCGGCACGGTCGTCACGGTCGCCGGGGGAGACGTGGCCACGGAGCAGTCGCTCTACACCGAGTCGGAACTCGCCCACATCTTCGACGAGAAGTGGGACTACCTCGAAGAGCAGCGGTCGTCGCGGCAGCAGGAGATCAGAGACGAGGAGGCGTCGCGTGCCGAGGTCCTTCCCGCCGCCGAGATCCTCGAAGCCCTCAAGAGCTGGTGGGAGCCGCTGCTGAAGAAGTCGCGCACCATCCGCCTCGGCGTCGGCGGGTGCGTCCGGTTCAAGATCGGCGACCTCGACATGGTCGTCGACTTCCCCCGCGCCAAGGTGCGGGAGTATGCCGGCGAGGACTGCATCTACTGGTACACGATCCCCGCCGATCTCGTCTCGACGAACATCCGCGACCATGAGATCGACTGGTCGAACTCGATCTTCCTGTCGATGCAGTTCCAGGTCGGACGCAGCGGCAAGTTCAACGAGTTCCTCACGACGTTCCTCAAGTGCCTCTCGGTCGACCGCATCGAGTACGTCGAGAACTGGTACCAGGAGCAGACCGACCAGACCGAGGACGCCGAAGTCGGCGACTGGGTCGTGCAGCGACGCTGTCCGCATCTGCGCGCCGACCTCACGAAGACCGGAAAGGTCGACGAGGACGGCATCCTGACGTGCAGCATGCACGACTGGAAGTGGGACCTCAAGACCGGTCGCTGCCTCTCGACCAGCGGTCACCCGATCCGCTCGACCAAGATCGACGAGGTCACCGACGCCGTGCTCAGCGAGGCAAGCTGACGTGCCGCGTTCCCCGCACCCGCAGGGTTCCGGCCGTGACGCACGTACGTCGCGGCTCGAGTACAAGGGACCATGGCTGGGTGCTCGGTGGATCGTGCGCTCCGATTCGGAGCGCCTCGTGCGCATAGCCGCCGACTTCCTCACCGAGGAGGGATTCGAGACGCGAGCCGACGGCTTCGCCGAGAGTCTGCGCGAGCGCGGCTCGGAGTGGACGGCGACAGCCCTCGAGATCGGTGACGAGACGCGTTCGCATCGCAGCTGGTGGCGCGGCCTTCTGACCGACGAGCTGCCGTTCCCGATGCCGCATGCGCTCCAGCATGTTCTTCCGCCGACGCTGGTCGTCGCCTCCGCGCGCCCGGTGGCATCGGGGGTCGCAGAGCTCGTCGTCTTCCCTCACACGTCCGCACGCGGCGACGCCACCCATGCGCGAGCTGCGGCGCCGCGGGTCGCCGCCGCGCTCGAGCAGATCACCGCGGCGGCGGGGGCTGAGGGAGCGATGCTCTCCCACGAATCCCTGCGCGGCATCGCGAACGACGGATCGCCCGCCTCCCAGGCGGTCGTCCGCGACGTTCTCGGCTGGCGCTGACCGCGCGCTAGACTGGACGCATCAAGCAACCTTTAACACCGTCCTGTGAGGCGGAGAAGGGAGCGGCTGATGAGTGCACGCACCGTTCTGCACGAAGCCGATATCTCGCGGGCTCTGACCCGCATCGCACACGAGATCCTCGAATCCAACCGAGGGGCTGAGAACCTCGTTCTGCTGGGCATTCCGACCCGCGGAGTCACTCTCGCCCGTCGCCTCGCCGCCGTCATCGGCGAGATCGCACAGACCTCGGTGCCGGTGGGAGCGCTCGACGTCACGATGTTCCGTGACGATCTCGCCAAGCATCCGACCAGGTCGCCGCGTCCGACGGACATCCCTGTCGGCGGGATCGACGGACGCACCGTGGTCCTCGTCGACGACGTGCTCTTCTCGGGTCGCAGCATCCGCGCAGCCCTCGACGCGCTGCAGTCGATCGGTCGCCCTGCGGTCGTCCGCCTGGCGATCCTCGTCGACCGTGGCCACCGCGAGCTGCCGATCCGCCCGGACTTCGTGGGCAAGAACATCCCCTCGTCCCGGCAGGAGCGCGTCAACGTGCGCCTCACCGAAGACGACGGCGCCGAGGAGGTGACGATCGAAGCATGAGACATCTCCTCGACACCCGCACCCTCGACCGCGAGACCGCTCTGCGCATCCTCGACGTCGCCGAGGACATGTCCGACACGCAGTCGCGCGAGGTCAAGAAGCTTCCGACGCTGCGCGGCAAGACCGTCGTCAACCTCTTCTTCGAGGACTCGACGCGCACCCGCATCTCCTTCGAGGCGGCGGCGAAGCGCCTCTCGGCCGATGTGATCAACTTCGCGGCCAAGGGCTCCAGCGTCTCCAAGGGCGAGAGCCTGAAGGACACCGCCCAGACGCTGCAGGCGATGGGCGCGGATGCCGTCGTCATCCGTCATCCCGCCTCCGGCGCTCCGCAGACGCTCGCCACGAGCGGCTGGATCTCGGCCGGTGTCGTGAACGCCGGCGACGGCACGCACGAGCATCCGACGCAGGCTCTTCTCGACGCGTTCACGATCCGCAAGCGCCGCTTCGGCGCCGACAGCCGGGGCCGTGATCTGGCCGGCGTCCGCGTCGTCATCGTCGGGGACGTGCTGCACTCGCGGGTCGCGCGCTCGAACGTCTGGCTGCTCGCGACCCTCGGTGCCGAGGTCACCCTGGTGTCCCCGCCGACCCTCGTGCCGCAGAACGTCTCGCTCTGGCCCGCGAAGGTCGTCTACGACCTCGATCAGGCGCTGGCGGAGGGCCCGGACGCCGTGATGATGCTGCGCATCCAGCTCGAGCGGATGAGCGCCGCGTATTTCCCCACTGAGCGGGAGTATTCCAGAAGATGGGGTCTTGACGCACTGCGAGTCGCAGGCCTTCCGGACGGTAGCATTGTGATGCACCCCGGACCCATGAACCGGGGGTTGGAGATCTCCTCCGAAGCCGCCGACTCCCCGCGCTCCACCGTGCTGGAACAGGTGACGAACGGGGTGTCCATCCGGATGGCAGTGCTGTACCTGCTTCTTGCAGGAGAACGAGACGACGAACGAGGGGGAGACCAGTGAGCGAGACCCTCGTCATCACCGGCGCACAGCTTCTCGGTGCGAAGAGCGCCGACATCATCGTCGAGAACGGGGTGATCTCCGAGATCGGCGCAGGACTCAGTCGCGCGGGCGCCCGCGTCATCGACGCTGCGGGCCTGGTCGCCCTCCCGGGGCTGGTCGATCTGCACACGCATCTGCGGGAGCCGGGATACGAGGCGTCCGAGACGATCCTCACCGGAACCCGCGCGGCGGCGGCCGGTGGCTTCACCGCCGTCTTCGCGATGCCGAACACGTCGCCGGTCGCAGACACGGCCGGAGTCGTCGAGCAGGAGCTCGCGCTCGGGGAGGCCGCAGGCTACGCCACAGTCCAGCCGATCGGCGCGGTCACCGTCGGGCAGAAGGGGGAGCGGCTCGCCGAGCTGGGCGCGATGGCGACGTCGCGCGCTCAGGTGCGCGTCTTCAGTGACGACGGCTTCTGCGTCTTCGATCCGCTGATCATGCGCCGCGCGCTCGAGTACGTGAAGTCCTTCGACGGCGTCATCGCCCAGCACGCGCAGGATCCTCGCCTCACCGAGGGCGCCCAGATGAACGAGGGCACCGTCTCGGCGGAGCTCGGACTGGCCGGATGGCCCGCCGTGGCGGAGGAGTCGATCATCGCCCGCGATGTGCTCCTCGCTGAGCACGTGGGCTCGCGCCTGCACGTCTGCCACCTCTCGACCGCGGGTTCGGTGGACATCATCCGCTGGGCCAAGAAGCGCGGCATCAACGTGACCGCCGAGGTCACCCCTCACCACCTGCTGCTGACCGACGAACTCGTGCGCGGGTACGACGCCCGGTACAAGGTCAACCCGCCCCTGCGCCGCGAAGAAGACGTGCTCGCCGTGCGCGAGGGTCTCGCGGACGGCACGATCGACATCGTCGCGACCGACCACGCGCCGCACCCGAGCGAGCACAAGGCATGCGAGTGGCAGGCCGCCGCGAACGGCATGGTGGGCCTCGAGAGCGCCCTGCGCGTCGTGCACCAGTCGATGGTGCAGACCGGCCTGATCGGCTGGGAGGATGTGGCACGGGTGATGAGTGCGGCACCCGCGCGGATCGGTCGCCTCTCAGGGCACGGCACGCCTCTCGAGGTCGGCGCTCCCGCGCAGATCGCGCTCTACGACGCCTCGGTCGCCGGGGTGTTCACGGAGTCGGATCTGCATGGCCGCAGCGTGAACTCGCCCTACCTCGGGCGTGACCTGCCCGGACGGGTCGAGTACACCGTGCACCGCGGGATCCTGACGGTCGCCGGCGGCGCCGTCGTCGAGGAGC
The DNA here is from genome assembly GCF_001423615.1 of Microbacterium sp. Leaf159. Classification (GTDB taxonomy): domain Bacteria; phylum Actinomycetota; class Actinomycetes; order Actinomycetales; family Microbacteriaceae; genus Microbacterium. The sequence continues at coordinate 490,930 of NZ_LMOU01000001.1, forward strand.
TGAACGCATGAGCACCAGGGACATCGCCATCGCGATCACGATCGCCGTGGCCGCGCTCGTGCTGCTCGCGATGTTCACCGCATGGCGACGACGACTCCGACGCGACTCCGGTCTCACCGCGCCGCTCGGGGTTCCCGAGCACGCCGAGGTCCTCGACCGCCACGAGGTGCTGTACGTGTCGACCACGAAGCACGACCAGCCGCTCGAGCGACTGACGCTGTCTCCTCTCGCGTACCGCGCCCGAGGAGAGGTCGCGGTCACCGATCGCGGTCTCGCGCTGTGCCTCGACGGCGCGCCGACGGTCTTCCTGGCCTCGTCCCGTCTCGAGAGCGTCGACCGTGCGACGGTCACGATCGATCGGGTGGTCGAGCCCGGCGGCCTCGTCCGCGTGGCCTGGAGCACCGATGACGACACGATCGTCGACTCCTACCTCCGTCTGACCGACGGAGACCCCCAGAACTTCATCTCAGAACTGCAGCGACTCGTCCCCGCCTCCGGCGCCTCGGACGACACCGCCGCCCCCGACACAGGAGCAACGTCATGACAGCCCTCCCCGAACCCGCCGTCCTCGTCCTCGAAGACGGGACCCGCCACACCGGCCGCGCATACGGCGCGCTGGGAACGACGATCGGCGAGGTCGTCTTCGCCACCGGCATGTCCGGCTACCAGGAGACGCTCACCGACCCGTCCTACGCCGGACAGATCGTGCTGCAGACCGCGCCGCACATCGGCAACACCGGCATGAACGACGAGGATCCCGAGTCCCGACGCATCTGGGTGGCCGGCTACATCGTGCGCGACCCCTCGCGCGTCGTCTCGAACTGGCGTGCGAACGCCTCGCTCGACGAGGTTCTCGTGCAGGACGGCATCGTCGGCATCAGCGGCATCGACACCCGGTCGATCACGCGCCACATCCGGTCGGCCGGCTCCATGCGCGGCGGCATCTTCTCGGGAGAGGCCGCGCGGCTCGACGCCGAGGAGCAGCTGCGCATCGTGCGTGAAGCGCCGCAGATGGCCGGTCAGAACCTCTCGGCGCAGGTGTCCGTCGTCGTCGCCACCGTGACGACGGCCATGGGTGAGAGGGTCGGCAACCTCGCTGTCCTCGATCTCGGCGTCAAGCAGGCCACGATCGACAACCTCGCGGCCCGTGGCTTCGAGGTGCACGTGCTGCCGCAGAACGTCACGATCGACGACATCCGCTCGATCGATCCGGTCGCGGTCTTCTACTCGAACGGACCCGGCGACCCCGCAGCGTCCGGCGATCACGTCGAGCTGCTCCGTGCGGTCCTCGACGACGGCCTCCCGTTCTTCGGCATCTGCTTCGGCAACCAGCTGCTCGGTCGCGCGCTGGGCCTCGGCACCTACAAGCTGCCGTTCGGTCACCGCGGCATCAACCAGCCCGTGCTCGACAAGTCGACCGGTCGGGTCGAGATCACGGCGCACAACCATGGCTTCGCGGTGGACGCCCCGCTCGAGGGCTCCTTCGACAGCCCGAACGGCTACGGCAAGGTCGAGGTCAGCCACGTCGGACTGAACGACAACGTGGTGGAAGGACTCCGCGCCCTCGACATCCCCGCGTTCTCGGTGCAGTACCACCCGGAGGCGGCCGCAGGCCCCCACGACGCCAACTACCTCTTCGACCGGTTCCGCGACATGGTCATCGCCAGCAAGAAGGACGCCAAGTAATGCCCAAGCGCGACGACATCAATTCCGTTCTCGTCATCGGCTCCGGCCCGATCGTCATCGGTCAGGCCTGCGAGTTCGACTACTCCGGCACCCAGGCGTGCCGCGTCCTCCGCGAGGAGGGCGTGCGGGTCATCCTGGTCAACTCCAACCCAGCCACGATCATGACCGACCCCGACTTCGCCGATGCGACGTACATCGAGCCGATCACCTGGCAGGTCATCGAGACCATCATCGCCAAGGAGCGTCCGGATGCCATCCTGCCGACCCTCGGCGGTCAGACCGCGCTCAACGCCGCGATCGAGCTGCACAACCACGGCATCCTCGAGAAGTACGACGTCGAGCTGATCGGCGCGAGCTTCGAGGCCATCAACAAGGGCGAGGATCGTCAGATCTTCAAGCAGCTGGTGCTGGATGCCGGCGCAGACGTGGCGCGCAGCATCATCGCGCACACCATGGACGATCTGCTCGAGGGCGCCGCTGAGCTCGGCTACCCGCTCGTCGTCCGTCCGTCGTTCACCATGGGCGGCCTCGGCTCCGGTTTCGCCTACGACGAGGAGGACCTGCGCCGCATCGGTGGCGCAGGGCTCCGCGACTCGCCGACCACCGAGGTGCTCCTGGAGGAGTCCATCCTCGGCTGGAAGGAGTACGAGCTCGAGCTCATGCGCGACACCGCCGACAACACGGTGGTCGTCTGCTCGATCGAGAACGTGGACCCGGTCGGTGTGCACACGGGCGACTCGATCACGGTCGCCCCGGCGCTGACGCTGACCGACCGCGAGTACCAGAAGCTCCGTGACATCGGCATCGACATCATCCGCGCCGTCGGCGTCGACACCGGCGGATGCAACATCCAGTTCGCCGTCGACCCCAGCAACGGCCGCATCATCGTGATCGAGATGAACCCGCGCGTCTCGCGTTCGAGTGCCCTGGCCTCGAAGGCGACCGGCTTCCCGATCGCCAAGCTCGCCGCCAAGCTCGCGCTCGGTTACCGCCTCGACGAGATCCCGAACGACATCACGGGTGTCACCCCGGCGAGCTTCGAGCCCACGCTCGACTACGTGGTCGTCAAGGTGCCGCGGTTCGCTTTCGAGAAGTTCCCCGCCGCGGACGCCACGCTCACCACGACCATGAAGTCCGTCGGCGAGGCCATGGCGATCGGACGCAACTATGCGACCGCCCTGCAGAAGGCGCTCCGCTCGCTCGAGAAGCGCGGCTCCAGCTTCCACTGGGGCACCGAGGAGCGCTCGGTTGAAGAGCTGCTCGAGACCTCGAAGGTGCCCACCGACGGGCGCATCGTCACGCTGCAGCAGGCGCTCCGCAAGGGCGCGACCGTCGAGCAGGCATTCGACGCCACGGCGATCGACCCGTGGTTCATCGACCAGATCGTGCTGATCAACGAGGTCGCCGAGATCGTGGCCGCAGCACCGGAACTCGATGCCGCGACGCTCCGCTACGCGAAGGAGCACGGCTTCTCCGACCTGCAGATCGCCGAGCTGCGAGGCGAGAAGGAGGCGGAGATCCGCGGCGTGCGCCACGGGCTCGGCATCCGCCCGGTGTTCAAGACCGTCGACACCTGCGCCGGCGAGTTCCCGGCTCTCACGCCGTACCACTACTCGAGCTACGACTTCGAGACGGAGGTCACTCCGTCGGATCGCACCAAGGTCGTGATCATCGGGTCGGGTCCGAACCGCATCGGCCAGGGGGTCGAGTTCGACTACTCGTGCGTCCACGCGTCGTTCGCCCTCTCGGATGCCGGCTTCGAGACCATCATGGTCAACTGCAACCCGGAGACGGTGTCCACCGACTACGACACCTCGGACCGGCTCTACTTCGAGCCGCTCACGCTCGAGGACGTGCTGGAGGTCCTCGATGCGGAAGCCGCGAGCGGCACCATCCTCGGTGTCGTCTGCCAGCTCGGCGGTCAGACCCCTCTGGGGCTCGCGAAGGGCATCGAGGCGGCCGGCTACCAGGTGCTGGGCACCAGCCCTGAGGCCATCGACATCGCGGAAGAGCGCGAGCTGTTCTCACAGCTTCTCGACACGGCAGGCCTGATCGCCCCCCGCCACGGCACCGCTGTGGACGCGGATGGCGCGGTGGCGGTCGCGGAGGAGATCGGATACCCGGTGCTCGTGCGCCCGAGCTTCGTGCTCGGCGGACGCGGGATGGAGATCGTCTACAGCTCGGAGTCGCTGCGCGAGTACTTCGTGCGCACGGCGGGCGAGGTCATCATCGAGGAGGGCAAGCCCCTGCTCGTCGATCGATTCCTCGATGACGCGATCGAGCTCGATGTCGATGCCCTCTACGACGGCACCGAGCTGTTCATCGGCGGCGTGATGGAGCATCTCGAAGAGGCCGGCATCCACTCCGGCGACTCGAGCTGCACCCTTCCTCCCGTCTCGCTCGGGCGCACCGACATCGATCGCGTCCGCGAGGCGACGCTGGCGATCGCGAAGGGTGTGGGCGTCCGTGGCCTGCTGAACGTGCAGTTCGCGATCAGCGCCGGCGTGCTTTACGTGATCGAGGCGAACCCGCGCGCGAGCCGCACGGTGCCCTTCGTCTCCAAGGCGCTGGGCATCCCGATGGCCAAGGCAGCGAGCCGTGTGATGGTGGGATCGACGATCGCGGAGCTGCGCGCCGAGGGCATGCTGCCCGAGCAGGACGGTTCGCGCGTGCCCCTCGACGCCCCCGTATCGGTCAAGGAGGCCGTGCTGCCCTTCAAGCGCTTCCGTACCGCAGACGGCAAGACGGTCGACTCGATCCTCGGACCGGAGATGCGCTCGACCGGTGAGGTCATGGGCATCGACCGCGACTTCCCGACGGCGTTCGCGAAGAGCCAGGCGGCCGCATACGGCGGGATGCCGACGTCCGGCACGGTGTTCATCTCGGTCGCAGACTCCGACAAGCGCGCGGTCATCCTTCCGGCGCACCGCCTGCAGCAGCTCGGCTTCACCATCGTGGCCACAGAGGGCACGGCCGAGATCCTGTCGCGCAACGGCATCGCCGTGACCGTCGTCGAGAAGTACAGCGAGACCCAGGAGTCGGGCGCGACGAACATCGTCGACCTGATCAACGAGGGTGCGATCGACATCGTCGTGAACACCCCCTCGGGGGGAGCGGCACGTGCGGATGGCTACGAGATCCGCGCGGCAGCCGTCGCCGCCGACAAGGCGCTGTTCACCACGATGGCCGTTCTCGGCGCAGCGGTGAGCGGTATGGATGCGGCCCACGAGGGCTTCCAGGTCAAGAGCCTGCAGGAGTACGCCCTCGACCGGAAGGCCGCTTTGTGAGCGCACGCTTCGGTGAGCGGGTCCGTGCCGCCCTGTCGGCGCACGGCCCGCTCTGCGTGGGCATCGACCCGCATGCGTCGCTCCTGCGGTCCTGGGGACTCACGGATGATGCTCGCGGGGTCCGTGACTTCGGACTGCGGACGGTCGAGGCCGCGGCAGGCCGGGTCGGCGTCGTGAAGCCGCAGGTGTCGTTCTTCGAGCGGTTCGGTTCCGCAGGAATCGCCGCTCTCGAAGACGTCCTCTCCGCGGCACGGGCCGCCGGTCTGATCGTGATCGCCGACGCGAAGCGCGGCGACATCGGATCCACCATGGATGCGTACGCCGAAGCCTGGCTCACGCCGGGGTCTCCGCTGGAGGCCGACGCGCTCACCGTGAATCCGTTCCTCGGTGTGGGTGCGCTGGACGGCGCCTTCGCCCTGGCGCACCAGCACGACAAGGGTCTGTTCGTCCTCGCGGCGACCAGCAATCCTGAGGCAGAGGGGCTGCAGCGCGCGGTCTCGGAGACAGGACGCGCGGTGTCGGCCGACATCATCGCCGTGGTCTCTTCCCGCAACGCGGAGCAGTCGAACGCGGGGGAGTGGGGGAGCTTCGGCTTCGTCATCGGCGCCACGGTCGACTGGGCCGATGCCGGCATCGCCGCTTTCACGCCGACAGCGCCCATCCTGGCTCCCGGGTTCGGCACGCAGGGTGCGACCCCCGCCGACCTCCATCGCCGCTTCGGCGCGATGAGCGGAGCGGTCATCGCCAGCGAGAGCCGCAGCATTCTCTCGACGGGGCCCGCCGGCCTCGTCGCCGCAATCGACGCTCGCGTCGCAGAGTACAGGGAGGCCGGCCGTGGCTGAGTCTCGTCCGGTCCCAGAGGTCGATCGCGCCGCCGCCGCCCGCAAGGCCGTCGAGCGACGCCGTGCACGTGCCTCACTCAAGCGCGATCTGACCATGCGCGTCGTGACCCCGCAGGCCGTGCTCGAACGCGCGACCGCCGATCCGGACTCGGTCGAGGGCTCGATGCGGATCACCGACTTCCTGCTCGCCCTCCCGGCGATCGGCGCGGGCAAGCGTGACCGCATCCTCGACGAGCTGCACATCTCGCCGGTCAAGCGACTGGGTGGTCTGGGCGTGCGTCAGCGCGTCGCCCTCTCGCACTGGCTCGACTCGCGTTTCCCCGTCCTGGAACCGCGCGGAGCCCGCAGCCGCCTGCTCGTCCTGGCGGGTCCGACCGCGGTGGGCAAGGGCACGGTCGCCGCCCACATCCGTGAGAACAATCCCGAGATCCACCTGTCGGTCTCGGCGACCACCAGGCCCGCGCGCCCGGGTGAGGTCGACGGGGTGCACTACTACTTCGTCGACGACGCCGAGTTCGACCGACTGATCGCCGAGGACGAGCTGCTCGAGTACGCCGTCGTGCACAACCGCTCGCGCTACGGCACTCCCCGGGCACCGATCGACGCCGCACTGGCCGAGGGCAGGACGGTTCTGCTCGAGATCGATCTGCAGGGCGCACGTCAGGTGCGAAAGGCCGAGCCTGCCGCGACCCTGATCTTCCTGCTGCCGCCGACGTGGGACGAACTCGTGCAGAGACTGGTCGGACGCGGCACCGAAGGTGCCGAGGAACGCGCTCGTCGACTGCGCACCGCGAAGGTCGAACTGGCCGCGCAGAACGAGTTCGACCACCTGATCGTGAACGAGGACGTCGCCACCGCTGCCGCAGAGGTCGTAGAATTGTCTTCGAGCTCTGCGCGCTGAGCGTCTTCGCGCGCCCGCTGCACCGTCTTCGCGACGATCCCGTCGCCTGATCAGGAGGTCCCACCATGGCCGGACACCACACCAACGGAATCATCGATCCCCCCATCGACAACCTGCTCGACCGTGTCGACTCGAAGTACGAGCTCGTGATCTACGCCGCCAAGCGCGCGCGCCAGATCAACGACTACTACTCCGACCTGCACGAGGGAAACCTCTTCGACAACGTCGGTCCTCTGGTCGACTCCTCGGTCGAGGACAAGCCGCTGACGATCGCTCTGCACGAGATCAACGAGGACAAGCTCCGCCTCCGTCACGCCGAGTGACGTCCGATGACCGCACCGCCGGCTGATGTCGGCGGTGCGGTCCATCATGGGAGCCACCCCCTTCTTTCCGTCCGACCCCGTTCTGGAGCCCTGATGAGCGCCCTGCGTCTGTTCACGTCCGAGTCCGTCACCGAAGGGCACCCGGACAAGATCTGCGACCAGATCTCGGACAGCATCCTCGACGGGCTCATCGCGAAAGATCGGGATTCCCGGGTCGCGGTCGAGACCCTCGTCACCACGGGACTCGTGCACGTCGCCGGCGAGATCCGCACCGAGGCCTACGTCGACATCCCGACCATCGTCCGCCAGGTCGTGAACCGCATCGGCTACACATCGAGCGAGACCGGCTTCGACGGCGATTCCTGCGGCGTCAGCATCTCGGTCGGTGAGCAGTCGACGGACATCGCCCACGGTGTCGACAACGCGCAGGAGCACCGGGACGGCGGATCGATCGATCCTCTCGACGGTCTCGGAGCAGGCGACCAGGGCATCATGTTCGGGTTCGCCACCAACGAGACGCCTCAGCTCATGCCGATGGCGGCGTGGACGGCGCACCGCATCGCAGAGCGGCTGACCGAGGTCCGTCGGTCAGGGGTGCTGCCGTTCCTGCGCCCCGACGGCAAGACGCAGGTCACGCTCGGGTACGACGGCTTCACTCCGAAGACCGTCGATGCGGTCGTGCTCTCGACGCAGCACCACCCCGACATCTCGCAGGACGAGCTGAAGGCGCAGGTGCGTGAGCACGTGATCGCCCCGATCCTCGAGTCCACGGGGCTCGATCTCGACGACATCACGTACTACATCAACCCCGCGGGCCCGTTCGTCACCGGCGGCCCCAAGGGCGACGCCGGTCTCACCGGACGCAAGATCATCATCGACACCTACGGCGGCGCAGCTCGTCACGGTGGTGGTGCCTTCAGCGGCAAGGATCCGTCCAAGGTCGACCGCTCGGGGGCCTACGCCACCCGGTGGGTCGCGAAGAACGCGGTCGCCGCTGGTCTCGCCGACCGCCTCGAGGTGCAGGTCGCGTACGCGATCGGCGTGGCACGCCCCGTCGGCCTCTACGTCGAGACCTTCGGCACCGGCAAGGTCTCAGACGAGGTCATCACGCGTGCGATCAGCGAGGTCTTCGATCTGCGCCCGCAGGCGATCATCGAGCAGCTCGACCTGCTCCGCCCGATCTACGCGCAGACCGCTGCCTACGGCCACTTCGGGCGCGAGCTGCCGGAGTTCACGTGGGAGCGCACCGACCGCGCTGAAGAGCTGCGACGCGCTGCCGGCCTCTGACAGGTGGCCTGATGCCACCTGACGGGTCGATGCCATCTCGCGGGCCGATGCCTTCCGACGCGCGTGAACTTTCTGACCGGCCGGAGCCGACACCTTCCGACGGGCAGGTGCCTGATGAGAGCGCTCCGCCCCTGACGACGCAGAGCCGACGCATCGCGCGGGTGCTCCTGGATTCGCCGCTCCCGCAGCTCGACCGACTCTTCGACTACGCGCTGCCGGAAGAGCTCGGCGACGTCCCGCCGGGAGTCCGCGTGCGCGTGCCCCTGCGTACGGCAGGTCGAGTGATCGACGGTTACGTGATCGAGGTCGACACCGAAGACGACGCAGATCGCCCACTGTCCGAAGTCGACGGCATCGTGTCGCAGGTGCCGGTGCTGCCCGACCGGCTGTACCGTCTCGCGCGGCGAGCGGCAGACCGAGCGGCGGGTTCGGCATCCGACGTGCTCCGACTGGTCATCCCGAAGAGACAGGTGCGCGTCGAGAAGGCCTGGAAGGCGGACTCGACCCCGGTCGTCCCGAGCGATGAGGCCCTCGCGGGCGCGGTCGGACTGATCGCGTCGTACGACGGTCTCGAGGAGGTGCTGGACTCGGGCCGACGCGCCGCCGTCGAGGCGATCCCGGTGCACCACGACGGTGCGCCCGGCTGGGCGGCGCTGCTGGCGTCATCGGCGGCACGCATGCTCGCCGCCGGCAGGTCGAGCATCCTGGTCGTTCCTGATCACCGCGATCTCGATCAGCTCCTCGCCGTGCTCGCCACGGCTGTCCCCGCCGAAGCCGTCGCCCGGTACGACTCGCGGCAGACCAACCCCGATCGCTATCGATCCTTCCTCCGCTCTCTGGAAGACGCACCGAGCATCGTCGTCGGCAACCGCTCGGCCGTGTACGCACCCGTGCGCGCCGGGCTCGTCGCCCTGTGGGACGACGGGGATCCGCTGCTCGGGGAGCCGCTCGCGCCCTACATCAACGCCAGGGACACGGCGCTTCTCCGTCAGGAACAGGAGGAGTCGGCGCTCCTGTTCGTCGGGCATACGCGCACCACAGACGTCGAGCGGCTGGTCGCGCACGGCTGGCTGCAGGATGTCAGGGCCGCGCGCCGGGTCCTCCCGAGAGTGGTGCTGAGCACGCCTCAGGAGATGGACGCTCCCACAGCGCAGCGGATGCCGTCGTCCGCGTTCCTCTCGGCGCGCAACGCCGCCGCAGAGGGGCCGGTGCTGGTGCAGGTCTCCCGCCCCGGGTTCGCACCCTCGCTGGTCTGCGCCGAGTGCAGGGCTCCTGCCCGCTGCGCCCACTGCGGCGGTCCTCTGGGTGCGAAGCATCGCGGTGCCGTCCCCGTCTGCGCCTGGTGCGGGCGCGGCGCACGGGCGTGGGCCTGCCCTGCGTGCTCGTCGACGAAACTCCGTCTCGCCTCGTCGGGCAGTGAGCGCACGGCCGACGAGCTGGGCAAGGCGTTCCCCGGCATCCGCGTGATCGTGGCCGACAGCGCGCACCCCGTGGAACGCGTCGCTGACAAGCCGTCACTCGTGGTCGCGACGCGTGGAGCGGAACCGCTGGCTGACGGCGGCTACCGGGCGGTCGTCCTGCTCGACGGAACGCGGATGCTGCAGGCACCCGATCTCCGCATCGGAGAGGCCTGTCTGCGCTGGTGGTCCAACGCCGCAGCCCTCGCGGCTCCCGGTGCCCCGATCCACCTCGTCGGAGTCGACGGCTCGATCGCTCGGGCACTCGCCACCTGGAACCAGTCCGGTTACGCGCGGTCCGAGCTCGCCGAGCGCGCACCGCTTCATATGCCGCCCGCGACTCGCGTGGCGCTCGTCGAAGGCTCCACGGCAGCCGTCGCCCGCGCACTGGCGTCGCTGCAGGAACTCAAGCTCCCGGCCGATGCGGTTCTCGGCCCCGTGCCGATCGAGTCCGACGACCATCCGCCCCGTGTCCGTGCGCTCGTGCGCTTCGAATACGGCTCAGGGGCGAAGGTCGCGACGACGCTTCGCGCCTCTGTCGTCGCCGAGGCCGTGAGCGCTCGTCGGGGCAAGGGCAAGTCGACTCGGAGCGCGCTCTCGGTTCGGCTCGATATCCTCGACCCAGAGCTCTGATCGCGAACACCGTCAGTCCTCACCCGATCCACCCCCGCATCCCTCCGGAGCACCTTCATGCGTCTCGTCTTCGCCGGCACACCGTCGGCAGCCGTCCCCACCCTCCGTCGCCTCGCGACGGAGCACGACATCGCCGCGGTCGTCACGCGGCCCGACGCGCCGCTGGGTCGCAAGCGGGTGCTGACGCCGTCGCCGGTCGCCCAGGTCGCCGCCGAGCTCGGTCTGCCGATCATCAAGGCTGCGCGCCTGGATGCCGAGGCCACGGATGCCATCGCCGCCCTCACGGTCGACTTGGGCGTCATCGTCGCCTATGGCGGACTCGTCCGCGAGCCGCTGCTCTCGACCCCCGCGAAGGGCTGGATCAATCTGCACTTCTCTCTCCTGCCGCAGTGGCGAGGAGCAGCCCCGGTGCAGCGAGCCCTGATCGCCGGGGACGAACAGCTCGGCGCCAGCGTCTTCCAGCTCGTCCCCGCGCTCGATGCGGGTGACGTCTTCGCCACCCGCATCGTCGACGTCTCCTCGGAGGCCACGGCCGATGCGGCGCTCGAGACCCTCGCGATCGACGGCGCGGATCTGACGTCCGAGGTCGTCGCCGCGATCGCCGACGGCACGGCTCGCTCGGTGCCGCAGGAGGGCGAGCCGACGGTGGCGCCGAAGCTCACCCTCGACGACGGACAGCTCGAGTGGGACGAGCCGCTCGCCCGCGTGTTCGCGCGCTTCCGCGGAGTGACTCCCGAACCCGGTGCCCACACGACCGTCGACGGTCTGCGGCTGAAGATCCTCGAGGCGGTGCCCGCAGGCGACGGTCCGGAACTGGAGCCTGGCGAGATCGTCGCGACCAAGGCGGCGCTGTTCATCGGAACGGCATCCGCACCGCTGTCGGTGACGCGGGTGCAGCCCGCAGGAAAGGGCGCTATGAATGCGGTCGACTGGTGGCGTGGTCAGCGCGACACCGAGAACGTGCGGGCCGGAGCATGAGCGGCGAGCAGAGCGACCGTCCGGTTCGCGCAGGACGCACCGGAGACCCCCGAGGTCGTTCGCAGGGACGCCGCGGTTCGTCGCAGGGACAGCGTGGTCAGTCCGCGTCAGGTGCGCCACAGCCTCGCGATGCTCAGCAGCGCGGCGCGCAGCGCACGGGCCCGCAGCGCACGGGCCCGCAGCGTACGGTGCAGCCGGCCCGTCGGGTCGCCTACGACGTGCTCCGCGCCGTGTCGGAGTCGGATGCGTACGCCAATCTGGTCCTGCCCCCGGCGATCGCTGAGGCACGGCTGAACCCGCAGGACGCGGCGCTGGCCACCGAACTCGCCTATGGCACGCTCCGCCGTCGCGGCACCTACGACGCGATCATCTCGGCCGCCGCCGACCGTCCTGCCGAGGAGATCGATCCGGCGGTGCTGGACGCTCTCCGGCTGGCGACCCATCAGCTCCTCGCGACCCGGGTCGCCTCGCATGCCGCCGTCAACGAGTCCGTGAACCTGGTCGCCGCGGCGCAGGGCCGAGGTGCGTCGAGCTTCGCGAACGCCGTCCTCCGTCGGATCTCGCGCGAGACACCGGGGGAGTGGGAGCAGCGCATCGAGGGCTCCGCCCGCTCTGACGATGAGCGGCTCGCTCTGCGATCGGCCCATCCGGTGTGGGTCATCCGCGCGCTGCGCCGTGCGCTGGCGGCCGAGGGCAGGGCCGATGAGCTCGATGACCTCCTCGACGCGGACAATGCCTCGCCCGAGGTGACGCTCGTGGCGCTGCCGGGTCTCGCCGAGCCTGGCGAGCCGCGTCGGCCCTATGCGCCGACGGCCTACGGCTCGCCGGGCGGTGACCCGCATCGGGTGATCTCCGAGTCCGGGGGCACCGTGCGTGTTCAGGACGAGGGATCTCAGCTGGTCGCTCTCGCGCTGGCCGAGGCCGCGCCGATCGCGGCGGGCGAGCGATGGCTCGACCTCTGCGCGGGCCCCGGAGGCAAGACCGCGCTGCTCGCGTCGATCGCCCGCGAGCACGATGTGACACTCGAGGCCAACGAGGTCGTCCCGACGCGGGCGCGACTCGTCCGCAACGCGCTGAGGGCCGTGCCCGGAGACGTCGTGGTGCACGAGGAGGACGGCCGATCCTTCGGCGCCTCGCACAGCGGTGTGTTCGATCGCATCCTCGTCGATGCCCCCTGCACCGGTCTCGGGGCCCTGAGGAGGCGCCCTGAGGCGCGGTGGCGCAAGAGCCCGGCCGACGTCGCCGAGCTGGTGCCGCTGCAGGTCGAGCTCCTGAGCTCTGCGCTCGACGCGCTCGCCCCCGGTGGCATAGTCGCCTACGCCACCTGCTCTCCGCATCTCGCCGAGACCACGGGCGTGGTGCAGGAGGTGCTCCGAGGACGCAGCGACATCACGGAACTCGACGCGCGAGCCGTCGTCTCCGGCATCTCCGAATCGCCGATCGACCTCGGGACCGACGGGTCGGGGCGTGTGCAGCTGTGGCCGCACCGTCACGGCACCGACGCCATGTTCCTCGCGCTCCTGCAGCGCACGGCGACTGAGCCGAGCGGCGCGAACGCCGAAGAAGGAGACTAGAGCCGTGGATCTTCCCCGCGCACCGCGCATCAACCCCAGCATCCTCGCCGCCGACTTCGTGAACATGCAGCGTGATCTCGCGAAGATCGCCACGGCCGACTTCGCGCACGTCGACGTCATGGACAACCACTTCGTGCCGAATCTCACCTTCGGGCCGCAGATGGTCGAGAGGATCCAGGCGACCAGCCCGATCCCGCTCGACGTGCACCTCATGATCACCGACCCCGAGAGGTGGGCGCCGGGCTACGCCGAGCTGGGGGCGGCGAGCGTCACGTTCCACCTCGAAGCGGCCGCCGACCCGATCTCGCTCGCCCGCACGCTTCGCAGCATGGGCGCTCGCGCAGGGGTCGCGATCAAGCCCGACACTCCCGCAGAGGGCCTCTACAGCGTCCTCGAGGAGTTCGATCAGATCCTCGTCATGACCGTCGAGCCCGGTTTCGGCGGGCAGGGATTCATGCCCGAGACGATGCCGAAGCTCCGGGCCCTCGCCGATGAGGCGAAGCGACGCGGGTCGAACGTCTGGCTGCAGGTCGACGGCGGCATCTCGGATGCGACCATCGAGGCGGCAGCGTCCGCGGGGGCCGACACATTCGTCGCCGGGTCCGCCGTGTACGGCGCGGATGACGTCGAAGCGGCCGTCACTGGGCTCAGGGACCGCGCCAGAGCCGCTAGCCTGGAATCGTGAAGACTTTCGACGAGCTGTTCGCCGAGCTCAGCCTCAAGGCCGAGACCCGACCCGAGGGATCGGGGACGGTCGCAGAGCTCGACGGCGGTGTGCACACGATCGGCAAGAAGATCGTGGAAGAGGCCGCTGAGGTCTGGATGGCCTCCGAGTACGAATCCGATGAGGCCGCGGCCGAGGAGATCTCGCAGCTGCTCTACCACGTGCAGGTGATGATGATCGCGAAGGGCCTGAGCCTTCAGGACGTCTACCGACATCTGTGAAGCGCTCCGCCCCACTCGCTTCGATCTGAAGGCATCCCATGCTGCGCATTGCTGTTCCCAACAAGGGCTCTCTCTCCGAGACGGCCGCCGACATGCTCGCGGAGGCCGGTTACGCCGGTCGTCGTGACCCGAAGACCCTCCACGTCGTCGACACCGAAAACGACGTCGAGTTCTTCTACCTCCGTCCCAAGGACATCGCCACCTACGTCGGCTCGGGAGCCATCGACGTCGGCATCACGGGTCGCGATCTCCTGCTCGACGCCCGCATGCCGGGTGCGCGCGAGATCGAGGCGCTCGGCTTCGCCGGCTCCACGTTCCGCTTCGCTGCGCCCTCCGGCCGCTACACCGACGTCTCAGAGCTCGACGGGCTCCGCATCGCCACCTCGTACCCCGGGCTGGTCGACGCCTTCCTCGATGAGCGCGGCATCGCGGTCGACCTCGTGCCGCTCGACGGTGCGGTCGAGTCGGCCGTGCGCCTCGGCGTCGCCGACGCCGTCGCGGACGTCGTCGAGACCGGCACGACCCTGCGTCAGGCGGGGCTCGACGTCTTCGGTCCTGTCATCCTCCAGTCCGAAGCCGTCCTGATCGCCGGCCCGCAGGACGCTGAGGGCTCCGAGACGCTGCTGCGTCGCCTGCGCGGAGTGATGGTCGCCCGCCGATTCGTGATGATCGACTACGACCTGCCGCTGGCGCTGCTCGACGACGCGGTGAAGATCGCCGGGGGCATCGAGTCGCCGACCGTCTCTCCGCTGCGCGACCCGGAGTGGGTCGCGGTTCGCGTGATGGTGGCGCGTGCACGCGTGAACCCCGTGATGGACGCGCTGTACGCACTCGGCGCCCGCGCGATCCTCGTCACGGCGATCCACAACGCGAGGCTCTGATGACGCTCGCGAGCCGAGTCATCCCGTGTCTCGACGTGGCCGACGGGCGCGTCGTCAAGGGTGTCAACTTCGAGAACCTCCGCGACATGGGCGACCCTGTCGAGCTCGCGCGGCACTATGCGGCGCAGGGCGCTGACGAGATCACCTTCCTCGACGTCACAGCGACCGTCGATGCCCGCGCGACGACGTACGACGTGGTGCAGCGCACGGCGGAGCAGGTCTTCGTCCCGCTGACGGTCGGCGGGGGAGTGCGCAGCGTCGACGACGTGGCGCGTCTTCTCTCGGTCGGTGCTGACAAGGTCGGCGTCAATTCCGCCGCGATCGCGCGACCGGAGTTCATCGGCGAGATCGCCGACCGCTTCGGTGCGCAGGTGCTCGTGCTCTCGCTCGACGTCAAGCGTGCAGACACGACCCCCTCCGGGTTCGTGGTCACCACGCACGGCGGACGCACACAGACGACTCTCGACGCGCTCGACTGGGCGCGGGAAGCCGCAGAGCGCGGTGCCGGAGAGCTGCTGGTCAACTCGATCGACGCCGACGGCACGCGCGACGGCTTCGATCTCGAACTGGTGAAGCTCATGCGCGAGGCGGCATCCGTGCCGGTCATCGCCTCGGGCGGCGCGGGCAAGGCCGATGACTTCGCACCTGCCATCAAGGCCGGGGCGGACGCCGTGCTGGCCGCGAGCGTGTTCCACACGGGCGCTCTCACCGTCGGCGATGTGAAGGACGCGCTGCGCGCCGAGGGAGTGATCGTCCGATGACCGACGTCGAGGAGCGCATCGCTCAGGTCGCCTTCAACGCAGACGGGCTCGCCCCCGTCATCGTGCAGCAGTGGGACACCGCAGAGGTCCTCATGCTCGCGTGGGTCGATGCCGAGGCGCTGCGCAGGACCCTCACATCGGGTCGCGCCGTCTACTGGTCGCGGTCACGGCAGGAGTACTGGCGCAAGGGCGACACCTCCGGCCACATCCAGGTCGTGCACGAGGCCCGCCTCGACTGCGACGGCGATGCGATCCTGCTCCGCGTCGACCAGACCGGGCCCGCCTGCCACACCGGCACGCGAACCTGCTTCGACTCGAACGACCTCGAGGCCGTCGAAGGGGGCGCATCCGCATGACCTTCGCCCGTCGAGGTCGCTCCATCGCCGTCTCCGGCTTCCTGCTGTCCGGTGCGATCGGTATCATCTCGTCGACCCAGACCTGGCTGACCGTCACGCGTGCCGATGCCGGCGAGGCGATCCTGGTTCCGGGAGCCTCCGCGCTGCCGCTTCTCGCACCGCTGAGCCTGGCCGTGCTCGCGCTCGGCATCGCCCTGTCGATCGTCGGCCCGGTGGTCCGTCTCGTGTTCGGTGTGCTCGGCGCTGCCAGCGCTCTGTTCCTCGGGTGGACGACCTTCCAGCTGCTGATCTCCGAACCCTTGAGCGCGGTCGGACCGACGGTGACCGAGACCACAGGACTCGCGGGGAGTTCGGCGATCGCCGACGTCGTCGCGGGCATCGAGCTCTCTGCCTGGCCGGTCATGACGCTGATCGGGTGGGTCGTCCTGCTGGCAGCGTCCCTGGTGGTCCTGCTCACCTGGCGTCGCTGGAAGACGGGCGGGCGCCGCTACCGCACCGCTGCCGCGCACGTGGAAGCCGCCGCAGGCCCTGTGGACGCGATCGATTCGTGGGACGACCTGTCCCGCGGAACCGACCCCACACGATGACCCCGATAGACTTGAACCGACCCACCACGTCGTCCCCCGGAGGAGACCATGACCAACCCGATCGCTGACCCCGGCCACGGACACTCGCCGGCAGCATGGACCGCCGTGATCATCATGCTCGCGGGCTTCACGATCGGCACGCTGGCATTCTGCCTCGCCGAGTTCAGCCCTGTGTGGGTCGCCCTGATCTGGGTCGGCGCCGCCATCGTCCCGATCGGCGCGCTCGTGGGCTGGCTGCTCGCGAAGGCCGGTTACGGCGTGAAGGGCCCCAAGTACTCGCCGAAGGCGCACTAATGGTCCTCGCCGACCTCACGGCCGGCGCAGTCGCTGACGCAGAACGTCGCGCACTCACCCGGCCGCTGGCCGAGGTCGAGCGCGATGCTCTGGCGCGCCCCGCCGCCAAAGACGCACTCTCCTTCCTCGCTCCCGCCGAGCGGGTCAAGATCATCGCCGAGGTCAAGCGCGCGAGCCCGTCTCGCGGCGCCCTCGCCGAGATCCCCGACCCGGCACTGCAGGCGTCGCTTTACGAGACAGGGGGAGCCTCGGCCATCAGCGTCCTCACCGAGGAGCGCCGCTTCGGCGGCAGCCTGGCCGACCTCGAGGCGGTCACCGCCCGCGTCTCGCTGCCGGTGCTCCGCAAGGACTTCATCGCGAACCGCTACCAGGTGCTCGAGGCGCGTGCCGCGGGTGCCGATCTCGTGCTGCTGATCGTCGCCGGACTCGAGCGCGCGGTCCTCGACGACCTCTTCGGCTTCATCACGGAGCTCGGCATGACCCCTCTGGTCGAGACGCACTCTGCTGACGAGCTCGAGGTCGCGATCGACCTCGGTGCGCCTCTGATCGGGGTCAACGCTCGCGACCTGAAGACCCTCGAGCTCGACCGCGACCTGTTCGGCCGCCTGGTCGAGCGCATCCCGGACTCCGCGGTCAAGATCGCCGAGTCCGCCGTACTCACCCCCGCAGACGTCACGCACTACCGCTCTGCGGGCGCCGACGTCGTCCTGATCGGTGAGGCGCTCGTCACGGGCGACCCGGTCGCCACACTCAAGAGCTTCCTGGAGGCGTGATGAGCCTGCGTGATCAGCATGGTCCACTGTTCGGCGACTACGGCGGACGGTATATGCCCGAATCGCTGATCGCCGCGATCGACGAGCTCTCCGCGGCGTATGCCGACGCGATCGCAGACCCGGCCTTCCGCTCCGAGCTCGCGTCCCTGCTCAGTTCGTACGCGGGGCGCCCGTCGCCGTTGACCGAGGTCGCGCGTTTCGCCGAGCACGCCGGCGGCGCGCGGGTCTTCCTCAAGCGCGAAGACCTGAACCACACCGGCTCGCACAAGATCAACAACGTGCTGGGTCAGGCGCTTCTGACCAAGCGCCTCGGCAAGACGCGTGTGATCGCCGAGACGGGTGCCGGCCAGCACGGCGTCGCCACGGCCACCGCCGCCGCGCTGTTCGGGCTCGAGTGCACGATCTACATGGGCGAGGTCGACACGGAGCGCCAGGCGCTCAACGTCGCGCGGATGCGTCTGCTGGGCGCCGAGGTCATCGCCGTCACGTCGGGATCCCGCACGCTGAAGGACGCCATCAACGACGCGTACCGCGACTGGGTCGCGACCGTCGAGAACACCAACTACATCTTCGGCACCGCCGCGGGCCCGCACCCGTTCCCCGCGATGGTGCGCGACTTCCAGAAGATCATCGGCGAGGAGGCCCGTCAGCAGCTGCTCGACGAGGTCGGACGCCTGCCAGATGCGGTCGTCGCGTGCGTCGGCGGAGGCTCGAACGCGATCGGCATGTTCGACGCCTTCCTCGACGACGAGGGCGTCAGGCTCTACGGCGTCGAGGCCGCGGGCGATGGCGTCGACACGCCCCGTCACGCGGCGTCCATCGAGCGCGGACGTCCGGGCATCCTGCACGGCGCGAAGACCTATGTGCTGCAGGACGAGGACGGACAGACGATCGAGTCGCACTCGATCTCGGCCGGGCTCGACTACCCGGGCGTGGGTCCGGAGCACTCCTGGCTCGCCGACATCGGACGAGCCGAGTACATCCCGGCCACCGACGACGAGGCCATGCAGTCGCTGCGACTGCTGAGCCGCACCGAGGGCATCATCCCCGCGATCGAGTCG
Source organism: Microbacterium sp. Leaf159 (assembly GCF_001423615.1). Classification (GTDB taxonomy): domain Bacteria; phylum Actinomycetota; class Actinomycetes; order Actinomycetales; family Microbacteriaceae; genus Microbacterium. The sequence goes on from NZ_LMOU01000001.1 coordinate 509,556, forward strand.
GCCCATGCTCTGGCCGGCGCGCTGCGCATCGGGCGTGAGCTCGGGCCGGATGCCGTGATCGCGATCTGCCTCTCGGGCCGCGGCGACAAGGACATGGACACCGCTGCACGGTACTTCGATCTCTACGACGCCGAGGCGCTCGCGCACGACGTCTCCGAGGAGAGCGCCGAAGAGCAGTCGGCGTCGAAGGGGGAGCCGGAGCTTTGAGTCGCGTAGAACAGGCGATCGCCGCCGCACACGAAGCGGGTCGCAGCGCATTCGTCGGATATCTCCCCGTGGGATTCCCCGATCTCGAGACCAGCATCCAGGCCGCGATCGCCCTTGCCGAGAACGGCGTGGACATCATCGAGCTCGGCCCGCCCTACAGCGACCCTGTGATGGACGGCGCCGTGATCCAGGAGGCCACCACCGCTGCGCTCGCGAACGGGTTCAAGATGAAGGACCTCTTCACGGCGGTCCGGGCGATCACCGCCGCCACCGATGTCCCCGTGCTGGTGATGACGTACTGGAATCCGGTGTTCCAGTACGGCGTCGATCGCTACGCCGACGATCTGCTGGCGGCCGGTGGGGCAGGACTCATCACTCCCGACATCACACCCGATGTCGCAGGCGAGTGGATCGCCGCGAGCGAGCGGACCGGTCTCGACCGCGTCTTCCTCGCCGCCCCCACATCGACCGATGAGCGTCTCGAGCTCGTCGTGAAATCGTCGACGGGCTTCGTCTACACCGTCTCGACCATGGGCATCACGGGGGAGCGCACCGAGCTCGATCGGGCGGCGCGCACCCTGGTCGGTCGCCTCCGCGAACACGGCAGCATCCGCGCCTGCGTCGGCATCGGCATCTCGACCGCCGAGCAGATCGCCGGTGTCTCCGAGTACGCCGACGGCGCCATCGTCGGCACCGCACTCGTCCGAGCCCTCCGCGACGGGGGCATCCCCGCCCTCGCAGAGGTCACCCGAAACCTGGCCGTCGGCACGTCGTCGTCGCGCCCCGCACACGAGAACTAGAATCGCAACCATGTCCCTCGCGCTCCACAGCACCTTCAGCGGCGTGCTCGCCAGCATCCCGAGCCCTCCGGTCTCGTACATCGACCTCGGCCCGCTCCGGATCCACTTCTACGCGCTCTGCATCATCGCCGGCATCATCGCCGCCGTGCTGCTGACCAACCACCGCCTCACCAAGCGCGGGGCAGAGCCGTGGGTCGTGATCGACATCTCGATCCTCGCCGTTCCGATCGCGATCATCGGCGCACGCATCTTCCACGTGCTCACTCACCCGAACTTCTACTTCGGCGAGGGCAAGAACACCTGGAACCCGTTCGAGCCGGGCTCCGTGTGGGCCATCTGGGAGGGCGGCATCGCCATCTTCGGCGCGCTCATCGGTGGCGCCATCGGCGCCTACCTGGGCTGCCGCTGGACCGGCATCCGCTTCTGGACCTTCGCCGACGCACTGGCACCCGGCCTCCTTCTCGCACAGGCCATGGGTCGGTTCGGCAACTGGTTCAACAAGGAGCTCTACGGACTCCCGACCGACCTGCCGTGGGGTCTCGAGATCCCCTCCGACAACTCGGCGTTCCCCCCGGGCCTTCCCGAGGGCACGCTGTTCCACCCGACCTTCCTCTACGAAGTGATCTGGAACGTCCTCGGCGTCATCGTGCTCCTGTGGCTCAGCCGCAAGGCGACCGCGTTCCAGTGGGGAAAGCTCTTCGCGATCTACCTCATCTGGTACAGCGCCGGCCGTGTCGTGTGGGAGTCGATCCGCATCGATCCGAGCGAGATCATCCTCGGGCTGCGCAGCAACGTCTGGGCTGCGATCATCGGCATCGTGGTGGGTCTCGCAATCCTCGTGGTGCAGTCCCGCCGTCACCCCGGACTCGAGCCTTCGCCGTACCAGCCCGGTCGCGGCCGGAAGGACCTGGACGCTGATGTAGAATCGCAGGACAATACCTCCGATTTCGTGGACGTGAGTGAGCCTCCGTCCGAAGAAGTCGCCGCAGGAGCCAGCGCCACAAGCACCGCTCCCACGGAGACGGAAGGCGCTCGATAGCCGACCGGTCCGTGCGGACCCCATCGCATCCACCCGGCCAATGACGTCCCCGGGTCATCTGAAGATCTGAGGACGGTACTGGTGTATTTTCAGCCTCCCTACGGCGCCTCCGGCGCTTACCCGCCGAAGCAGGGCATGTACAACCCGGCGTTCGAGAAGGACGCCTGCGGCCTGGCCATGGTCGCCACTCTGCGTGGCGAAGCCGGCCACGACATCATCGCGCTGGCGCTCGAAGCGCTGCGCAACCTCGAGCATCGCGGTGCGATCGGCTCCGACGCCGGCACCGGAGACGGTGCGGGCATCCTGACGCAGATGCCCGACGCGTTCCTGCGAGCGGTCACCGATTTCGAACTGCCCCCGGTCGGCGAATACGCCGCGGGTCTGGCATTCCTCCCGCGTGACTCCAGCGAGCGCCGCCAGCAGAAGGCCGGCATCGAGAAGATCGCCCGCGCCGAGGGCCTGCGCGTCCTCGGATGGCGCGAGGTGCCCACGGTCAACGACAACCTCGGAAAGCTCGCCGACGAGGCGCGCCCCGCGTTCGAGCAGCTCTTCGTGAGCGCTGGGGGAGCGACGCACTCGCAGGCGCCTCTGACGGGGATCGCCCTCGACCGCATCGCCTACCGTCTGCGCAAGCGCGCAGGGCACGAGCTCGGCGCCTATTTCGTATCGCTGTCGGCCCGCACCCTCGGGTACAAGGGAATGGTCACGACCCTGCAGCTCGAGCCGTTCTACCCCGATCTGCAGGACGAGCGCTTCATGTCCGAGCTCGCGGTCGTGCACTCGCGCTACTCGACCAACACGTTCCCGTCGTGGCCGCTCGCGCAGCCGCTGCGCATGCTCGCGCACAACGGCGAGATCAACACGGTCGGCGGAAACCGCAACTGGATGCGCGCGCGTCAGTCTCAGCTCGAGTCCGAGCTGCTCGGCGATGTCGCGCCCCTGCTGCCGATCTGCACCGACGGAGCCAGCGACTCGGCGTCCTTCGACGAGGTGCTCGAGTTGCTGACCCTCACAGGACGCAGCCTGCCGCACGCCATCATGATGATGGTTCCCGAGGCTTACGAGAAGCAGTCCGACATCTCGCCGGAGCTGCGCTCGTTCTACGAGTACCACTCGAACCAGATGGAGCCGTGGGACGGCCCCGCAGCGCTCATCTTCACCGACGGCACGGTCGTCGGCGCGACCCTCGACCGCAACGGACTGCGCCCGGGGCGCTGGACCGAGACCACCGACGGGCTGATCGTGATCGGCTCCGAGACCGGTGTGCTCACGTTCGAGCCCGAGCGCATCAAGCGCCGCGGGCGCCTGCAGCCCGGCAAGATGTTCCTCGTCGACACGGCGCAGAAGCGCATCATCGAGGACGAAGAGGTCAAGCATGACCTCGCCACCATGCACCCCTGGCAGGAGTGGCTGGATGCCGGATCGGTGCGTCTCGCCGATCTCCCCGAGCGTGAGCACATCGTGCACCCGCCGGCATCGATCACCCGTCGTCAGCGCACCTTCGGCTACACGGAGGAAGAGGTGCGGATCCTCCTCACCCCGATGGGGCAGACCGGGATGGAGCCGCTGGGCGCCATGGGATCGGACACCCCGATCGCCGTGCTCAGCAAGCGTCCGCGTCTGCTCTTCGACTACTTCACGCAGCAGTTCGCGCAGGTCACCAACCCGCCGCTGGACTCGATCCGCGAAGAGGTCGTCACCAGCCTCAAGCTCGGCCTCGGCCCCGAGAGCAACCTGCTCACCTGGGGACCCGACCACACCCGCACGGTGTCGCTCGACTTCCCGGTGATCGACAACGACGAGCTGGCGAAGATCCGCCACATCGACAAGGCGATGCCCGATCGCTCCAGCGTGACCATCAGGGGCCTGTACCACTTCGACGCGGGATCGAACACGCTCGAGAAGCGTCTGACGGAGATGTGCGACGAGGTCGACGAGGCCATCGAGCAGGGTGCCGAGTTCATCATCCTGTCCGACCGCGACTCGAACAAGGATCTGACCCCGATCCCGTCGCTGCTCATGGTCTCGGCCGTGCACCACCACCTGATCCGTCGTGAGAACCGTATGAAGGTCGGTCTGATCGTCGAGGCCGGTGACGTCCGCGAGGTCCATCACGTCGCGACCCTGATCGGCTACGGCGCCTCGGCGGTGAACCCGTACCTCGCGATGGAGACGGTGGAGCACCTCGTGCGCACCGGCTACATCACGGGCATCAGCCCCGAGAAGGCCGTCCGCAACCTGATCTACGCGCTCGGCAAGGGTGTGCTGAAGATCATGTCGAAGATGGGCATCTCCACGGTTTCCTCGTACGCCGGTGCTCAGGTGTTCGAAGCCGTCGGTCTGAGCGAGGAGTTCATCGACCGCTACTTCACGCGCACCGAGTCGAAGCTCGGTGGCATCGGCATCCAAGAGATCTTCATCGAGAACCAGGCGCGTCACGACTACGCCTATCCCGAAGACGAGGCGGCTCGTGCCCACGAGCGTCTCTGGACCGGTGGCGAGTACCAGTGGCGTCGTGACGGCTCGCCGCACCTCTTCAACCCCGAGACCGTGTTCAAGCTGCAGCACGCCACGCGTGAGCGCCGCTTCGACATCTTCCGCGAGTACACCAAGCTCGTCGACGACCAGGCTGCCGAGCTCAAGACGCTGCGTGGGATGTTCACGCTGCGCACCGGGACCCGCAAGCCCGTTCCTCTCGACGAGGTCGAGCCGGTCTCCGCGATCGTCAAGCGCTTCTCCACGGGGGCCATGAGCTACGGCTCGATCTCCAAAGAGGCGCACGAGACCCTCGCGATCGCCATGAACCGGATCGGCGGCAAGTCGAACACCGGTGAAGGCGGCGAGGACACCGACCGTCTGCTCGACCCCGAGCGTCGCAGCGCCATCAAGCAGGTCGCATCCGGTCGCTTCGGCGTCACGAGCCTGTACCTCACCGAGGCCGACGACATCCAGATCAAGCTCGCCCAGGGCGCCAAGCCCGGCGAAGGCGGTCAGCTGCCCCCGCAGAAGGTGTACCCCTGGGTCGCCCGCACGCGTGGGGGAACGCCGGGTGTCGGTCTGATCTCGCCCCCTCCTCACCACGACATCTACTCGATCGAAGACCTCAAGCAGCTCATCTTCGACCTGAAGCGGGCGAACCCCGAGGCGCGCATCCACACCAAGCTCGTCAGCCAGTCCGGCATCGGAGCGGTCTCCGCAGGTGTCGCCAAGGCTCTCAGCGACGTCATCCTCGTGTCCGGTCATGACGGAGGCACGGGTGCGAGCCCGATGAACTCCCTCAAGCACGCGGGAACCCCGTGGGAGCTCGGTCTTGCCGAGACGCAGCAGACGCTCATGCTCAACGGCATGCGCGACCGCGTGGTGGTGCAGGTCGACGGTCAGCTGAAGACAGGCCGCGACGTCATCATCGGCGCGCTGCTCGGCGCGGAGGAGTTCGGTTTCGCGACCGCACCCCTCGTCGTCAGCGGCTGCATCATGATGCGCGTCTGCCACCTCGACACCTGCCCCGTGGGCGTCGCCACCCAGAACCCGGTTCTTCGCGAGCGCTTTACGGGCAAGCCGGAGTTCGTGGTGAATTTCATGGAGTTCATCGCCGAAGAGGTGCGCGAGCTGCTCGCAGAGCTCGGCTTCCGCTCGATCGACGAGATCGTCGGACGCGCAGAGCTGATCGAGGCGAACGCCGCGCTGGAGCACTGGAAGGCCGAGGGTCTCGACCTGAGCCCGGTGCTCGACGGACCGGCATTCCCGGCGAGCGAACCGCGTCGCAGCCGCCGCACCCAGGATCACGAGCTCGAGAAGCACTTCGACGTGCAGCTGATCGACATCGCGAAGCCCGCTCTCCTGAACGGCGAGCCCGTGGTCGTCGAGCTGCCGATCGCCAACACGGAGCGTGCGGTCGGGACGATGCTGGGCCACCAGGTCACCTCTCGGCACGGCGCGGCAGGGCTCCCCAGCGGCACGATCGACGTCACACTGCACGGCACCGCCGGACAGTCGCTCGGCGCGTTCCTGCCTTCGGGCATCGTGCTTCGTCTCGAGGGCGATGCCAACGACTACGTCGGCAAGGGGCTCTCGGGCGGCGACATCACGATCCGTCCGGCACGGGGTTCGGCCATCGCGCCGCACGAGAACGTGATCGCCGGCAACGTCATCGGCTACGGCGCGACGGCGGGAACCATGTTCCTGTCGGGTGTCGTCGGCGAGCGGTTCCTCGTGAGGAACTCGGGGGCGACCGCGGTCGTCGAGGGCGTGGGAGATCACGCCCTCGAGTACATGACGGGCGGCGTCGCGGTGATCCTCGGATCGACGGGTCGCAACCTCGGCGCCGGAATGTCCGGGGGAGTGGCCTACATCCACTCGCTCGACACCGGCAAGGTGAACGCGCAGTCGCTCGGCAGCGGCGAGCTCCGGCTCGAGCCGCTCGACCGCGCCGATCTCGAGGTGCTGCGCAGCCTGATCGTCGCACACGTGGAGAAGACGGCATCGCCGCTCGGATCCGACATCCTGGCGCGGTTCGATGAGACCGCCGGCCAGTTCACGAAGGTGCTTCCGAGGGACTACGCCGCAGTGCGCAGCATGCGCGAGGAAGCAGTGGCCGAGGGCATCGATCCCGACGGCGACATCGTCTGGAACCGCATCCTGGAGGTGACCGGTGGCTGACCCCAAAGGCTTTCTGAAGACCACGGAGCGTGAGCTCCCCCAGCGTCGCCCCGTGCCGGTGCGCATCATGGACTGGAAAGAGGTCTACGAGGCGGGCGATCAGGCGGTGCTCAAGCGCCAGGCCGGTCGCTGCATGGACTGCGGTGTGCCGTTCTGCCACCAGGGCTGCCCCCTCGGCAACCTGATCCCCGAGTGGAACGACCTGACCTGGCGCGGCGAAGGACGAGCGGCGATCGATCGTCTGCACGCCACGAACAACTTCCCGGAGTTCACCGGCCGTCTGTGCCCCGCCCCGTGCGAGAGCTCGTGCGTGCTCGGCATCAACCAGCCCGCGGTCACGATCAAGCAGATCGAGGTCTCGATCATCGACGAGGCCTTCGCCAAGGGCTGGGTCGAGCCGCAGCCTCCCGCTCGGCTGACCGGCAAGACGGTCGCCGTCGTCGGCTCCGGGCCCGCGGGCCTCGCCGCCGCTCAGCAGCTGACCAGGGCAGGCCACACGGTCGCGGTCTTCGAGCGCGACGATCGCATCGGCGGTCTGCTGCGCTACGGCATCCCCGACTTCAAGATGGAGAAGGGGCAGCTCGAATCGCGCCTTCGCCAGATGCAGGAAGAGGGCACTCGCTTCCGCGCTGGAGTCGAGATCGGCAAGGACATCTCCTGGGCCGACCTCCGGGCGCGCTACGACGCGATCGTGATCGCCACCGGGTCCACGGTTCCCCGCGACCTGTCCATCCCCGGCCGTGACCTCGACGGCGTGCACTTCGCCATGGAGTACCTCGTCGAGTCCAACCACGCGGTCGCCGGTGACAAGGTCCCCGAGCAGATCACGGCCGAGGGCAAGCACGTCATCGTCATCGGAGGCGGCGACACCGGTGCGGACTGCATCGGTACGGCTCACCGTCAGGGCGCGCTGAGCGTCACCAACCTCGCGATCGGCAAGCAGCCGGGCACCGAGCGTCCCGGACACCAGCCCTGGCCGATGATGCCCACCCTGTTCGAGGTGGCGTCTGCTCATGAAGAAGGCGGCGAGCGGGTCTTCCTCGCCTCGACCGTCGAGTTCCTCTCGAACGACGTGGGCGAGGTGCGGGCTCTGCGCGTGGCCGAGACCGAGTTCATCGACGGCCGTCGCGTGCCCAAGAGCGGCACCGAGCGCGAGATCCCCGCTGACCTCGTTCTCATCGCGATGGGCTTCACCGGACCCGAGCAGGACGGCTACACCGAAGACACTCTTCCGCAGCTGACAGACCGTGGCGCCTTCCGTCGCGACGACAGCTACGAGTCCACCGTTCCCGGCGTCTTCGTCGCCGGTGATGCGGGCCGCGGGCAGTCGCTCATCGTCTGGGCGATCGCCGAGGGCCGTGCGGCCGCCGCGAACGTCGACCGGTTCCTCATGGGAACCACCGTGCTGCCCGAGCCGGTGCGTCCGCATGAAGTCGCTATCGGCCTTCAGCCCGCGTAGGCTGAGCCGCGGCACCGTCGCCTGATTTCCATCCCCCACTACCCTGGAGCAATCTTTGAGACGCGCGAAAATCGTCGCCACCCTGGGCCCCGCCACATCCACGTATGAGACCGTACGTGCACTCATCGACGCCGGCGTGGACGTCGCCCGTCTGAACCTCAGCCACGGCGACTACTCCGTGCACGAGAACAACTACGCCAACGTGCGTCGTGCAGCCGACGACGCCGGCCGCGCGGTCGCCATCCTCGTCGACCTGCAGGGACCGAAGATCCGCCTCGGCAAGTTCGAGGCCGGCCCCTACGAGCTCGCCAAGGGCGACATCTTCAAGATCACGACCGAAGACATCATCGGCAACAAGGACATCTGCGGCACGACCTTCAAGGGCCTGCCCCAGGACGTCAAGCCGGGCGACTTCCTGCTGATCGACGACGGCAAGGTCCGCGTCGAGGTCGTCGAGACCGACGGTGTCACCGTCACCACGCGCGTCATCGTCGCCGGAGCCGTGTCCAACAACAAGGGCATCAACCTTCCCGGTGTCGCGGTCAACGTCCCCGCACTGAGCGAGAAGGACGAGGACGACCTCCGCTGGGGTCTGCGCATCGGCGCCGACCTCATCGCCCTGTCGTTCGTCCGCAACGCGGAGGATGTCAGCCGCGTGCACGAGATCATGGCCGAAGAGGGCGTCAAGGTCCCCGTCATCGCCAAGGTCGAGAAGCCGCAGGCCGTCGACGCGCTCGAGGGGATCGTCGACGCGTTCGACGCGATCATGGTCGCCCGCGGTGACCTCGGCGTCGAGCTCCCGCTCGAGGCCGTTCCGATCGTGCAGAAGCGCGCCGTCGAGCTGGCGCGCCGCATGGCGAAGCCGGTCATCGTCGCGACGCAGATGCTCGAGTCGATGATCAATAGCCCCGTGCCCACGCGCGCCGAGACCTCGGACGTCGCGAACGCGGTGCTCGACGGTGCCGATGCCGTGATGCTCTCGGGCGAGACCAGTGTGGGCGACTACCCGGTCGTCGTCGTCGAGACCATGGCCCGCATCATCGAGTCGACCGAGGAGCATGGCCTGGAGCGCATCGCGCCCCTGACGACCAAGCCCCGTACGCAGGGTGGCGCGATCACCCTCGCAGCCCTCGAGGTCGCGGAGTTCGTCGAGGCGAAGTACCTCTGCGTCTTCACCCAGTCGGGCGATTCGGCTCGTCGTCTGTCGCGGCTGCGCTCGCGCATCCCGATGATCGCGTTCACTCCCGAGCCGAACATCCGCCGTCGCATGGCGCTGACCTGGGGCATCCAGTCGAAGCTCGTGGACATGGTCCAGCACACCGACCTGATGTACCTGCAGGTCGACGACTACCTGCTCTCGAGCGGTCTCGCCGTCGAGGGAGACAAGGTCGTCGTCATCTCCGGTTCCCCTCCCGGAATCGTGGGTTCGACCAATGACATCCGCGTGCACAAGGTCGGGGACGCCGTAAACGGCGCGGCTCCGATCTACAAGGAAGCCACGGTCTGATCGGATTTCACAGCGAAGGGGCGGAGCGATTGTTCCGCCCCTTCGTCGTACCCCGGGGCGGCGCCGCACCGAGCATCGCCTCGGGCGTATCGTCGAGCGGGACGCACCCGCGTCGGCGAGAGTGGCAGGGGAGTGGATCATCTTTCTCGTGAAGAGGGCTGGCTGGTGGATCGCCGACTACGCGTATGCCGTCTACTGGCAGTTCCGGGCGGCGTTCGATCGACAGGAGGCGACAGCTTTCGCGAGCGGTGATGCTGCACCGCTCCTCATCCTTCCGGGGGTGTACGAGACCTGGAGGTTCATGCAGCCGCTGATCACCGCGCTGCATGATCGCGGTCATCCCGTCCACGTCCTCGACGGTCTCGAACGCAATCAGCGGCCGGTGCCCGACGCCGCGCGGGTCGTGGAGGAGTACCTCGAGACGAACCGGATGACCGATGTGATCCTGGTCGCGCACAGCAAGGGCGGGCTTGCGGGAAAGCTCGCGATGGCCGGTGCCTCCGGAGGCCGCATCCGCGCGATGCTCGCGGTCGCGACGCCGTTCGGAGGATCCCGCTATGCGCGGCTCCTCCCGGTCCGCTCACTGTGGGCGTTCTCGCCCTCGGACCCGTCGATCGTGGAGCTCGCGAAACATCTCGAGGTGAACGAGAGGATCGTGTCGGTGTACGCCGCATTCGACCCGCACATCCCCGAGGGGAGCGAGCTGGTCGGTGCGCGCAAGAACGTGCGCATCGAGACCGGAGGGCACTTCCGCATCCTCGCGGATCCCCGCGTCCTCGCCGAGGTTGCCGCCCTCGCCGAGGGCTGATCTGCGCTATGGGCAGTCGCTCGTCGGAGCGGCGCCCGACGTCACGCCGGAGAGCCAGATCAGCATCTCGGGCAACGACGCGTATGCGGCGAGGCCGTGGTCGACATCCGGATACCGATGGAAGCTGACATCGACCCCCTGCGAGCAGAGGAGCGTCACGTAGTCCTCCGTCGCTGTCGGCTTCACGAGTTGGTCCGCCAGCCCCTGTCCCACGAACACCGGAACCGTGATGGGCGTGGAGCCCGCGCTGTTCTCGGTGAGCAGCGTCTTCCAGGGTTCGGTCTTCGACGGGTCGCTCGTCACGTAGCCCCCGATGAGCGGGTCGGCTATCGCGTGGATCTCCTTGTTCTCGGAGAGCAGACAGAGCGCCGCCATGTCGGGGGTGGCCGCGATGCCCGCGGGTGTGAGGATCCCCGCGAGCTCATCGGCGGAGTATCTGTCCGCGTACGCCGCCTCGTAGGCCGGGATCGCGTAGGAGGCGATCGTGACACCGGAGACGTCCACGATGTCGTCGCTCATCAGCTCGGTGAGGTCAGCGGCGGGAGCGGCGACGGCGACTCCGAGGAGCGTCAGCTCCGGGGCGTACTCCTCGGCGCGCTCGGCTGCGAACAGCACCGCCTGCCCGCCTTGCGAGTGCCCCCAGAGCAGGAACTGCGCGCCGATCTGCGCATCCTTGATGCCCCGTGCCGCGCGCACCGCATCGAGCACACTGTTCGACTCGGGTATCCCGAGCAGATACGACGAAGCCCCCTGCGCCCCGAGCCCGGGATAGTCGGTGGCGACCACGGCGTATCCCTCGAGAAGGAGCTCATGGACGCCTTCGATCAGCTGGAACGGGTCGACGGCGAGCGATGGTGCGCACTTCGGCGCAGCTCCCGTCGTGGGGTGTCCCCACGAGACGACGGTCCGTCCCTGCGCAGGAGCAGGCGTGTCGGGGACGATCACGACCGCGGAGACGGGGATGTCCGTGCCGGAGAGATCACGGGAGTGGTAGATCATGCGCCACGCGGTCGACCCGAGGGGAGCGCTGGCGATCGCCTCGACGCGGATGATCTCGCCGGGCTCGCCTGCGGGAAGCGGATCGGGGACGGTGTAGAAGGCAGGATCGGTCTGCAGATCGGCCTCGCCCTCGACGTGTCGCCGGACGGCATCGACGGCGAAGACACCGGCGATCAGCGCGACGACCAGCAGAGCGATGAGGAACCCGCGGCGCCGAGCCCTGGTGCGGTTCCAGATGTCGGCGGTTCGGCGCGGATGCATGGGATCTGTCTAGCGCATCATTCCGGCGGGCGACAGATGCACGATCGGCGACCGGACGGCTACTCTGGTCGAGGTGCTGCCGTGGCCGACACGTCTTCGCCCCACCTATGGATGACGTGACCTTCGAACCCGACACGCGTGAGCGCCCCGACGGCGCCCCGCTCACGATCGGCGCGCCCGGGAGCGGTCTCCCCGGCGCATCCGCCGAGTCGGAGCTCGAACCGCTGTCGCCGATGAAGCCCGGGAGCATCGGCGTCCGCTACCGACTCAAGCGCCGCTTCCGCTCCTGCGATGCGTACGCCTGCGTGCCGACCTACCTCGCGCAGGCGCGAGGGGGCGACACCGTCCTCGGCCCGGACGGCGAGCGGATCCACGGCGGCCGCGCGTATGAACCGATGCTGGTGGACGGCACTGCGGTCACGGCGTCGGACCGGAACCTCGACACCCTCATCCAGAGTCTCGTCCCCGTAGAGCTCCTCCAGGCCGACAGCCCCGTTGCCGCGGAGCGCGAACTGCTTCGCGCGATGCGTCCTTCTCTGGATCGGTACCTGCTGATCGACGGAGAGATCTGGATGCGACTCGCGTCCGCACCTGGGGAGTGACCTCTGCGGCGTCCGGCTCGGCCCGTGCAGTCGACGCGGGACCCGGTTCGATCACGCTGTGTGCCGGCGGTGGGACTCGAACCCACACGCCCTTTCGGACAAAGCATTTTGAGTGCTCCGCGTCTGCCATTCCGCCACGCCGGCTCGTGTATCGCGTCTTCGACTGTAGCGCAGAGCAGGCATGATCACGGGCGCGCGCCGCGCCCATCGGGACCTCGGAGACCGACTCCACTAGGATGGATACGTGACCGAGCAAGAACAGGCAGCTGAGCAGCCCACGTCATCCGCACCCCGACGCGTCGTCGTCGCCGAGGACGAGTCGCTGATCCGTCTCGACATCGTCGAGATCCTCCGCGACAACGGCTTCGATGTCGTCGGTGAGGCCGGTGACGGTGAGACCGCCGTCGCGCTCGCGACCGAGCTGCGCCCCGACCTCGTGATCATGGATGTCAAGATGCCGCAGCTCGATGGCATCAGCGCGGCCGAGAAGCTGCACAAGGGCAACATCGCTCCGGTCGTGCTCCTGACGGCATTCAGCCAGAAGGAGCTCGTGGAACGAGCGAGCGAGGCCGGAGCACTGGCCTACGTCGTCAAGCCCTTCACCCCGAACGACCTGCTGCCGGCCATCGAGATCGCTCTGGCACGTCACGAGCAGATCATCACGCTCGAGGCCGAGGTCGCGGACATGGTCGAGCGCTTCGAGACCCGCAAGCTCGTCGATCGGGCAAAGGGCCTGCTCAACGAGAAGATGGGCCTCTCGGAGCCCGAGGCGTTCCGCTGGATCCAGAAGGCGTCGATGGATCGCCGCCTCACGATGCAGGACGTGGCCAAGGCGATCATCGAGCAGCTCGCGCCTAAGAAGTAGTCTGTGGTTCCGCTCGACGCGGAGCACATTCTGCGTCCGGTCAAGATCGGCGACGGCGCTGCGCTCGCGCGAGCGTACTCTGCGAATCGCGAGCATCTTGCGCCATGGGAACCGCTCAGAGAGCCGGAGTTCTTCACGCCGCAATGGCAGGAGTTCCACGCCGAGCAGTGCGTGATCGAAGCCTCCGCCGGTCGGAACATCCGCTTCGTGATCGAGTCTTCCGACGGCGAGATCCGCGGGCGGATCAACCTCAACAACATCGTCCGCGGTGCGTTCTGGAATGCCGATCTGGGCTACTGGATAGACAGGACCCGACTTCGTCGCGGTCTCGCATCCGCAGGTGTTCGTCACGTCGCCGCGTATGCACGGGACGAAGCGCGACTGCACAGGCTGCAGGCGGCGACTCTGCTGCACAACACCGGGTCGCCGCGCGTCCTCGCGGACACCGGGTTCGAGCGCATCGGGACCGCGCCGCAGTATCTGCGGATAGCGGGGGAGTGGCAGGATCACCTGCTGTTCCAGCTGCTCCTCTGATCGCACGGTCTGGGCGCGTCGCCAGACGATCGCCGCCGGCGCGGCCGGGCTCGTTGCCATGGATGCCCGGCGCCACTAGCGTGGAGGAGACGAGGTGAAAACATGGAAGACGCGTTCAGCGCGACCCTGAAGGGGCTGGATGATCCGGCGACCCAGGTGAAAGAGCTTCCGTTCTCCTTCCTCTCCGTCCTCCCGGTGACGGGAGCATCCGTCTCCACGCTCGGCGGGTTTCTCGGCAGCCAGACCATCTCGGCGACGGACAAAGCGGCTGCATGGCTCGACGAGCTGCAGTTCGATCTGGGTGAGGGCCCCTGCTGGGATGCGATGAGGCTGGACCGTCCTGTCATGGAGCCCCAGATGCTCGGCAGGCGAGGAACAGAACGCTGGCCGGCGTTCGGCAGGGCTGTCCAGTCCGGTCCGATCGCCTCGATCTTCGCGTTCCCCCTCGCGGTGGGCAGTCTTCGTTTCGGCGCGATCGATCTCTATTCCGATCTGCCGGTGACCTTGGACAGGGTGCAGACGACCCGTGCCGCCGCGCTTGCCGCGGTCGTGGCACGTCGCGTCCTGCGCGACAGGATCGGCGAGCTCGAGGTCCCCGACGAGAGCGCGTTGTCTCCGTTCTCCAGGCGAAAGGTCCACCAGGCGACCGGAATCGTCCTGGCACAGCTCAACATCGATGCCGACGAGGCTCGCTTGCTCCTTCATTCACACGCGTTCGCCACCGAGAGCAGCGTGATGGAGGTCGCAGACGGCGTCCTCGCCGGACAGATCGTGTTCAGCAACGACTCGGGCCCGATCGAGGTGGACACGTGACCTCACTCGAACGCGACCGTCGTCTGCTGCGTACCTTCGCGAAACTCGCGGACACGCTCGTCGATGAGTACGACGTCGTCGAGCTCATGCAGCAGCTCGCCGATGCCTGCCGCGAGGAGCTCGACATCTCAGCAGCCGGGATCCTGCTCGCCGATCAGAACGGCGAGCTCGAACTCGTGGCGTCGACGAGCGAGGCGGGCACAGTCGTGGAATCGCTCCTGCTCGGCTCCCAGGGCCCCGCGCTCGGCAGCTACGAGTCCGGATCCGTGGTCGCCGTTCCGGATTTCGATGATCTGGGTTCCGCCGCAGACGAGTTCCGCCGAGCCGCACGTGCATCGGGCTACACCTCGATGTTCGTGATCCCCCTGCGGCTTCGCGACAAGACGATCGGAACACTCACGCTGCTGCAGGCGGCAGGAAGCGAGCCGTCCGAAGACGACCTGCTCGTCGCGCGTGCACTGGCGGACGTCGCGACCATCGGCATCCTGCACGAGCGCGTGCTGCGCGAGACCGAGATCCTCGCGGAGCAGTTGCAGCATGCCCTCAACAGCCGGATCGTGATCGAACAGGCCAAGGGCGTGGTCGCATACACCGCCGGGGTTCCCATCGAAGACGCCTTCGCCCTGATCCGCGATCATTCGCGAAGCAACTCGATGCGACTCGGCGACGTCGCGCGGCAGATCGTGGAACGGCGTCTGACCCTCGAGTGAGCTCGTCGCCCGGTGGGGGTGCGTGCGTGAGGGCTGCCAGGAGTGCGTAGAATCGCAGGCACGCCCCAGACCCCGGCGCATCGTCTTTCAGCGAGCGGGGATTCTGATGAAGCAGATCGTGACGCCCTTCGGGACCTTCCTCACCGGTGATCTGGTGGCGGAGGCGGTCCACAGGTATTCTCTCGCTCTGTCGTGGACCTACGAATGCGATTTCGTCGACATCCCCTACTTGGACGCGCAGGATCGCCTGCGTCGCGTGCAGCTGCGCGTCGGCTGGCTCGTCGATCTGGACGTGGTGCCGGCGTTGTCGAGAGGTGCCGAGGTGGTCGAAGAGACCACGGTCACCGACATCCTGAAGCAGGCGGCGTGGGTCGAGCGGCACCCGGCGCTGCGATTAGCGCCGGCCAACGATCTGACGTACGGAGAATCGTCGGTCTGACATCCGGGTCAGGCTCCCGGAGCATCCTTGATCATATTGGTGATGCGGATCGTCGAGCACCGGCGCCCCTGATCGTCGGAGACGACGATCTCGTGCACCGTGATGCTGCGTCCCAGATGCACGGGGGTGCAGACGCCTGTCACGACGCCCGACGTCGCGGAGCGCGTGTGGGTGGCGTTGATGTCCACTCCGACCGCGAGCCGGCCGGGGCCTGCGTGCAGGTTCGCCGCCATCGAGCCGAGCGATTCGCCGAGGACCACATAGGCTCCGCCGTGCATGAGGCCGACGGGCTGCGTGTTGCCCTCGACCGGGAGCGTCGCGACGCAGCGCTCCGTGGTGAACTCGAGGAACTCCATGCCCATCTTCTGGGCGAGTGCGCCCATCCCACGGGCTGTCGCCCAGTCGAGTCCTGCGCTCGTCGCGGTCTCGGTCATGGATCCTCCTCAGCGGGTGTCTGTCGTCCTCGTTAGGCTGACAGGGTGACGGACTCCGCAAAGCCTACCCTCATGGTCGTCGACGGCCATTCGCTCGCCTACCGTGCCTTCTTCGCCCTTCCGGTCGAGAACTTCACGACCAAGGACAACCAGCACACGAACGCCATCTACGGCTTCCTGTCGATGTTGGTGAACCTCATCAAGGCCGAGCAGCCCACGCATATGGCGATCGCGTTCGACACCTCGCGCCATTCTTTCCGCACCGATCAGTACCCGGAGTATAAGGCGACCCGGTCGGAGTCGCCCCAGGAGTTCCGCGGCCAGATCCCACTGCTGCAGGACTGCCTCGCCGCGATGTCGATCCCGGTGCTCACGAAAGAGGGCGTCGAGGCCGACGACATCCTCGCCACACTGTCGACCCAGGGTGCTGCGCAGGGTTACGACGTTCTCGTCGTCTCCGGAGACCGGGACACGATCCAGCTCGTCACCGATGATGTGACGCTGCTCTACCCCTCGGTGCAGGGAGTCTCCCAGCTCAAGCGCTACGACCCGGTGACCGTACAGGAGCGCTACGGAGTACGCCCCGAGCAGTACCCCGACATCGCCGCCCTCGTGGGCGAGACCAGCGACAACCTGCCCGGTGTGCCCAAGGTCGGCGAGAAGACCGCCGTCAAGTGGCTCACGCAGTTCGGATCCCTCGATGATCTGCTCGAGCGAGCCGAGGAGATCAAGGGTGTGGTCGGAGGAAACCTCCGCGACCACATCGAAGACGTGCGGCGCAACCGTCGACTCAACCGACTGCTGACGGATGTCGAGCTGCCCGTCGCTCCCGACGACCTCGCGGTGGCACCTATCGACGCTCAGGCAGTCCGCGACATCTTCGCCCGTCTCGAGTTCCGCACGCTTCTGCCACGCGTCTTCGAGGCCGTCGGAGCCGGCGAGGTCGCCGACGATCCGGCTGCCGCAGTGGTACTGCCGGAGCCCGCTCAGGTCAGCGCCGCGGAATTCGTCACGTGGGCGGATGCCCAGACCGACGATGTCGCGGTGCGGATCCTGGTGCAGGGCGGGGTGCCCACGCGAGTGGGTGCCGCGACCGAGAAGGAGCTCCGCGAACTCGACTGGACCGATGACGCCGTCGAGGTGCTGCGCCCGTGGTTCGAGTCGACGAACCCGAAGGTGCTCCACGACGCCAAGCCCCAGGTCAAGGCGCTGCTGCGACAGGGGGTCCGTGTGCACGGACTCGCCTACGACACCAGCCTCGCCGGCTGGTTGCTGCGCCCGAGCTTCCCCGACAAGACGCTCGGCGACCTCGTCGAGCGGTACCTCGGTGAGAAGCTTCCCGAGGCGGATCCGTCTCAGCTGGTCCCCGAGACCGAAGGCGCCACTCCCTCGCAGGAGGCCTGGTTCGCCCTGCGCGTCGCCACTGCGCTGCGCGAGGACATCCCTGAGTCGGTGGCCGCCGTCCTCACCGACATCGAGCTTCCCACGCTGCTGACTCTCGCCGACATGGAGGTGGCCGGCGTCGCCGTGTCGCACGAAGTTCTCTCGACGTTCTCGGGCGAGCTCGCCACGCGCGCCGAGGGGCTCGCGCAGGAGGCGTTCGGAATCGTCGGCCGCGAGTTCAACCTCGGTTCGCCGAAGCAGCTGCAGGAGGTGCTCTTCGACGATCTGCAGCTTCCGAAGACCCGCAAGACGAAGACGGGGTACTCGACGGATGCCGCGGTGCTCGCCGACCTGCAGGAGTCGCACCCGCATCCGTTCCTCGGTCTCCTCCTCCAGCACCGCGAGGCCACGAAACTGCGGCAGATCATCGAGTCGCTCGACACGGCGATCGGCACCGACGACCGAGTGCACACCACCTATGTGCAGACGGGCAGCCAGACCGGCCGGCTTTCGAGCACCGACCCGAACCTGCAGAACATCCCTGTGCGCACCGAGGAATCGCGCCGCATCCGCAGTGCGTTCCAGGTCGGGGAAGGCTACGAGTCGCTGCTCACCGCGGACTACTCGCAGATCGAGATGCGCATCATGGCGCACCTCTCCGGCGACGAGGGCCTGATCGAAGCGTTCAACAGCGGCGAGGACCTGCACCGCTTCGTCGGCGCGCGCGTGTTCGGAGTCGAACCCGGCGATGTGACCGCGGCAATGCGAACCAAAGTCAAGGCAATGTCCTACGGCCTCGTCTACGGTCTCTCGGCGTTCGGTCTGTCGAAGCAGCTCCGCATCGAGCAGTCCGAGGCGAAGCAGTTGATGGTCGAGTACTTCGCCCGATTCGGGGCGGTGCGCGACTATCTCCGTGCGTCCGTGATGAAGGCCAAGGAGGTCGGCTACACCGAGACGATCTTCGGACGCCGCCGTCCGTTCCCTGATCTCGCGAGCCCAAACCGCGTGCTGCGTGAGAACGCGGAACGGGCGGCGCTGAATGCACCGATCCAGGGAAGCGCCGCGGACATCATGAAGATCGCGCTCCTGCACATCCACGAGGATCTGCGCACCGAGGGCCTCACGTCGCGCGCTCTTCTGCAGATCCACGACGAACTCGTCGTCGAGGTGGCCCCGGGGGAGTGGGAGGCGACCGAGCGGATCGTCCGTACCCGTATGGGCGATGCGGCCGATCTCACGGTGCCCCTCGACGTGCAGGTCGGGCGCGGGCACGACTGGAACGAGGCCGCTCACTGACCGCCGTCGCACCCCAGACCGATATCCTGCGCCGATGGTGCGGGGCTACGCTGGAGGGATGACCTCATCTCCTCGCACCCCGTCTGCCATCGACAAAGTCGCCGATGAGTGGGTCGACACCATCGCGGTGCTCGCTCCGACGCTCGGCACCTACATCGGTCGAGACGAGGTCAATGATCGGTTCGGCGACCTCAGCCCCGCCGGTCACGAGGAGATCGCGTCAGCCACCCGCTCGACGCTCGCAAAACTCGCCGCGCTCGAACCGTCGGACGCGATCGACGAGGTGACCAAGACCGACCTCTCGGCGGAGCTCAGCCTCGATCTCGAGCTGCACGACGCGAAGTGGCACCTGCGCGACCTCAATGTGATCGCTTCGGCGGCGCAGGACGTGCGCTCGGCGTTCGACCTCATGCCCACCGCGACCGCAGACGACTGGTCGGTCATCGCCACTCGACTCGCTGCAGTGCCAGATGCGCTCCGCGGCTACACCGAGACGCTGAGGGCGGGTATCGCCTCCGGCGTCACGCCCGCGCGTCGTCAGGTCGTCGAGGTCGCCACCCAGATCGACCGTTACACGGCCGACGACGGATTCTTCGCCGCGTTCGTCGCGGACGCCGCTCCGCAGGAGGGCAACCTCCCGGCATCCCTCGCCCGCACCTTGGCGGACAACTCCGCGGCGGCCCGCGTCGCCTACGACGAGCTGCGGAGCTTCCTCGCTGAGGAGCTGGCTCCCGCCGCGACCGAAGTAGACGCCGTGGGCCGAGAGCTCTACGCCCTGAACTCACGTCGGTTCCTCGGCGCGACGATCGATCTCGACGAGACCTACGAGTGGGGTCGCGAGGAGCTCGCGCGAATGGTCGCCGAGCAGACGGCGATCGCGAACGAGATCCTTCCCGGATCGTCCGTCGAAGAGGCCGTCGCCCACCTCGAGGCAGACCCCGCCCGCAAGCTCGTGGGTACCGAGGCGCTGCAGCGGTGGATGCAGGAGACGAGCGACCGAGCGGTCGCCGAGCTCGGTGCGACGCACTTCGACATCCCCGAGGCCATCCGCACGCTCGAGTGCATGATCGCCCCGACCCAAGAAGGTGGCATCTACTACACGGGGCCGACGGATGACTTCTCGCGCCCCGGCCGCATGTGGTGGTCCGTCCCGGAGGGTGTCACCGAGTTCGACACATGGCGCGAGCTGACGACCGTGTACCACGAGGGCGTTCCGGGACATCACCTGCAGATCGCGCAGGCGGTCTACAACCGGACTGAACTGAACTCGTGGCGGCGCCTGCTCGCCGGTACGTCCGGTCACGCCGAGGGCTGGGCCCTCTACGCCGAGCGTCTCATGCAGCAGCTCGGCTACCTCGACGATCCTGCCGATCGGCTCGGCATGCTCGACGGGCAACGGATGCGCGCGGCACGCGTCGTACTCGACATCGGCGTACACCTCGGCAAGCCTCGTCTCGAGGGTGACGGGATCTGGGACGCCGACTATGCGCTCGATTTCATGCGCAAGAACGTGAACATGTCCGACCAGTTCGTGCAGTTCGAGGTCAACCGCTACCTGGGCTGGCCCGGGCAGGCCCCCTCATACAAGGTCGGTCAGCGCATCTGGGAGCAGGTCCGCGATGCCTACCAGGCCGAGCGCGGCGCGGACTTCGATGTCAAGGAGTTCCACAAGCGGGCTCTCGACATGGGCGGGGTCGGGCTCGACACGCTTCGGACGGCCCTTCTCGCCCGGTGAGGGAATGTGTCCGGCCCGAGCCGTGTTCATTCAGTTGAATAGAAAGGGCTGACATGAGCATCGAGTTCGGGCTGGACACCTTCGGCGACATCACGAGGGGCGCCGACGGCGAGCTCCTCACAGGAGCGCAGACGATCCGCAACATCGTCGAGCAGGCGGAGATGGCTGACAGCGTCGGCGTCGACTTCTTCGGAGTGGGGGAGCACCACCGCACCGAGTTCGCCGTCTCGGCTCCCGAGATGGTTCTGGCCACCATCGCCGGACGCACGAAGGACATCCGTCTCGGCACCGCGGTGACCGTGCTGTCCTCGGACGACCCGGTGCGAGTGTTCGAGCGCTTCTCGACTCTCGACGCGCTCTCGAACGGACGGGCAGAGGTCGTCCTCGGCCGTGGATCCTTCATCGAGTCCTTCCCTCTGTTCGGCTACGACCTGCGCGACTACGACGCGCTGTTCGAGCAGAAGCTCGAGCTGTTCGTCGAGCTGCTCAAGGAGGAGCCGGTGACGTGGTCGGGAACCATGCGCGCGTCGCTCGAGAATGCGAACGTCTTCCCCAAGAGCGAGAACGGCCTGCGCACCTGGGTCGGCGTCGGCGGCAGCCCGGAGTCCGTCGTGCGCGTCGCCAGGCACGGGCTCGGCCTCATGCTCGCGATCATCGGAGGGCCCGCGGGGCGGTTCCGGCAGTTCGTCGACCTCTACCATCGGTCGGTGGCCTCGTTCGGCACGACGTCGCATCCGATCGCCGTGCACTCGCCGGGGCACATCGCCGACACCGATGACGAGGCGTGGGAAGCCGCGTACTCCGGTTTCGAGGCGATGAACAACACCATCGGACGCGAGCGCGGGTGGCCTCCCTACAGCCGTGCACGGTTCCAGAACGACATCGGGCCCGCGGGCGCACTGTACGTCGGCTCGCCCGATCGTGTCGCCGCGAAGATCGCCGACACCGTCACGACACTGGGACTCGGCCGTTTCGACATGAAGTACGCCACGGGCACTCTGTCGCACGAAGCGATGATGCGCAGCGTCGAGCTCTACGGTTCCGAGGTCATCCCGCGCGTGCGCCGGTTGCTCGCAGACCGCGACTGACGTCCGGGCTCGGCAGCCCGGTCCACGCCCCTACGATGTAGGAATGGCCAACACCGAGCTGCCGAGCCGGGCATCGATCGCCGGTCGTCTCGACGACCTTCCGTTCACGCGTCGCCATCTGCGGCTCCTCACCGGCTCGGGCGTCGGCTGGGCGCTCGATGCGATGGATGTCGGCCTCATCTCCTTCATCCTCGCCGCACTGACCCAGCAGTGGGGCCTCACGAAGACGGACGCCGGGTGGATCGCATCCGTCGGATTCATCGGTATGGCGCTCGGCGCGACCCTCGGAGGCCTCCTCGCCGACAGACTGGGACGACGCCAGGTCTTCGCGCTCACGCTCCTGATCTACGGGATCGCCACGGGCGCGAGCGCTCTCGTCGGCGGACTGGCCGCTCTCCTCGTGCTGCGATTCCTCGTCGGGCTCGGGCTCGGCGCCGAGCTTCCCGTGGCCTCGACATATGTGAGTGAATTCGCTCCCGCGCGGATCCGCGGGCGCCTCATCGTGATCCTCGAGGCTTTCTGGGCCCTGGGGTGGACAGCAGCTGCGCTCATCGGCTTCTTCGTCATCCCCGCGTCCGACGACGGATGGCGCTGGGCCTTCGCGCTCGGCGCGATCCCCGCCGTCTACGCGCTGATCGTCCGCTGGGGGCTCCCCGAGTCGCCGCGGTGGCTCGCGTCCCGCGGGCGCATCGCCGAGGCCGACCGAATCGTCTCGACGTTCGAGGCCGATGCCGGCGTCGAACCGGGGCCCGCCATCAGACGAGAGCCGGTCTCGCGTGCGATCGCCATCACCACCAGGGCGCGCCTCACGACGCTCTGGAATGCAGAGTTCCGCGTGCGCACGGTGTGCCTCTGGATCGTCTGGCTGTGCGTGAACTTCGCCTACTACGGCGCGTTCATCTGGATCCCCAGCATCCTCGTCGACGCGGGGTTCGATCTCGTCCGCTCCTTCGGGTTCACGCTGATCATCACGCTCGCGCAACTGCCCGGTTACGCCGTAGCCGCCTGGTTGATCGAAGTCTGGGGTCGCCGCACGACCCTGTCGGTGTTCCTCATCGGCTCCGCCGTCTCTGCCGTCTTCTTCGGCACATCGACCACCGAGGCCGCGATCATCGCCTCCGGCATGGCGCTCTCGTTCTTCAATCTCGGGGCGTGGGGCGCCCTCTACGCCGTCACTCCCGAGATCTACCCGACGTCGCTCCGAGGCACGGGCGCAGGCTGGGCGGCCGGCGTGGGGCGTATCGCTTCGATCGTCGCTCCGCTCGCCGTCCCCGTCATCCTCGTGGCTGGGGGAGCGCCCGTGCTGTTCGTGGTGTTCGGGGCATGTTTCGTCGCCGCGGCGGCCGCCGCGTGGGGCCTGGTCGATCGTGGGGGAGTCGCACTCGACGACCGCTGATGAAGCCGCATGTCCGCGAGCGGGAATAGGCTGTCGTGGTGACAGACGTGCGCTATGTGGCCATCGGCGATTCCTTCACCGAGGGAGTGGGTGATGTGCTGCCGGACGGCCGAGAGCGAGGCTGGGCCGACCTGGTCGCCCAGGGGTGGGCGGATGCTGCGGGGCACTCGATCGGCTACGCGAACCTCGCGATCCGCGGCAAGCTGGCGTGGCCCATCGTCGAGCAGCAGCTCGAACCGGCACTGGCGCTCCGGCCCACGCATCTCTCCTTCAACGGCGGTGGCAACGACATGCTCCGTCCGCGGACCGACCTCGAGCACATCGCCGATGCGTTCAGCCGAGTGCTCCGACGGTGCGATGAAGAGGGCGTGACGCTGATTCTGCTGTCGGGTGCGAACCCGAGCGGTCAGCTGCCGATGGGCTCGCTCGTGCAGCGCCGCGGCGACCAGCTCTCGGACGCCGTGCTGCGCAGGGTCGAGGGGCGTGATGACGTGGTGCGGGCGCTCAACTGGCCCGACCGGGAGCTCGCCGGCGCGAAGTACTGGTCGGAGGACCGGCTGCACATGAACGCGGCCGGCCATCATCGGGTCGCGGCTCGCGTTCTGCACGGCCTGGGCTTCGAGCCGCCGGCGACGTGGTGGTCGCCGACGTCGCTCACCGCGGGCGGACCCGCGGGCATCGCCTACTACCGGGAGTTCGTAGGCCCGTGGGTGAAGCGCCGCGTCACGCGCACGTCGTCCGGTGACGGCCGTGCCGCGAAGTACCCGGAGTGGGTCGAGAGAGCGCCTCAGGCGTGACCGACATCGAGATGCGCCGCATCAGCGGAGGCGCGGTGACGCTGCACGACGCGCGTCGCAAGGTCGAGCGCACGGTGGATGTCGAGGATTTCGAGATCGGCGTGTTCCCGATCACCGAGGAGCAGCTCGCCGAGGTGCTGCCGATCCCCTCGAGGCACCCCCGCCGACCGGCCGCAGATCTGAGCTGGCTCCGCGCGGTGCATTTCTGCAACGCAGCATCGGAGTGGGAAGGGCTCGATCCGGTATATCGGTTCGACGGAGAAGACGTCACCTGGGATGTCACGGGTGACGGCTACCGACTGCCGACCGAGGCCGAATGGGAGTACGCCTGCAGAGCCGGTTCGACCGGGCCGCACTATGCTCCGCTGGCAGACGCCGCGTGGACGAGCGCAGACGGAGTCTCGACCCCTCAGGACGTCGGGGGCAGACTGCCCAACCTCCACGGGCTGTTCGACACGCTCGGCAACGTGTGGGAGTGGTGCTGGGACCTGCTGGATCCCGCCCGGTACGACGACTACCGCGTGTTCCGCGGTGGCGGCTTCGCAGACGACTCATGGAGCGTGCGGGCATCCGTACGACGCGGGGGAGCCCCGCGCATGCACCACGAGGATGTCGGACTCCGCGTGGCCCGCGGCGCCTTCGACACGCCTGGAGAGGCGCAGGGCTGGTCGGACCGCGCAGATCGTGAACGGGCCGCGTTCGACGGCCCTGTGCCGTTCGGCTGGACGCCGCTGCGACGTCCTGGGCGCTGAATCGGCAGCGGAGAGCTGAGCGGGCCACTGCCTCGACGCGCGCGCGTCGACTCGTTTTGCCCGATGCTCGGTGCGAGTGAAAAGCTGAGATCATGATGTCCCGCTTCGCTCTCATCGTCTCCCAGGGCCGCGTGGCCGACCGCACGGACGGCGCCCTCATCGGAGCCCGTCTCGTCGGCTCGGCACTCGGGGATCTCCTCGACGTGGAGCCGAGGATCGTCGGAGCGCCGTCCCCGGCGGTCACAGACGACTGGTCGGTCGCTCTACCCCAGGCCGCGAGCACGCTGCATGGCCTGCGCGACGCCGTGCGGGACGCGATCGACGCGGGATCGATTCCTCTGCTCGCGACCAATACGTGCGCGGCGAGCCTCGGCACGCTCCCGACCGTCGCCGAACGGCATCCGGACGCCGTCTTGCTGTGGATCGATGCGCACGGCGACTTCAACACCCCGGCGACGACCGACTCCGGCTACCTCGGCGGCATGGTGGTCGCCGCGGCATGCGGGCTGTGGGAGAGCGGGCATGGCGCAGGACTCGACCCCGCACAGGTCATCGTCGTCGGAGGACGCGACATCGACACGGCAGAGGGCAAGCTGCTCGCCGACGCCGGCGTCACGGTGCTCGCCCCGGCGGAGAGCACGCCCGAACGGGTGATGGAACTCGTCGCCGGCCGCCCCGTCTGGATCCACGTGGATTGGGACGTTCTCGAGCCCGGTTACATCCCGGCCGCCTACCGCGTCTCCGAGGGACTGCTGCCGCACCGGATCGCGGCGATCTTCGCCGCCCTGCCCGCCGACTCCGTGAGGGGAGTCGAGCTCGCCGAGTTCGAAGCCGGCGATGCCGAGGTCCCGGAGCGCGTGAGCATCGAGCTCATCCTCGAGACCTTCCAGCACCTCGCGCGTTGACGCCGCGCAGCCTCAGTCGCGCGGCATCTGCTTGATCATGTAGCGGTTCGGCCCGGGAGACTCGGCGAACCCGTACTGCGCATACAGGCCGTCTGCGGTGCTCGTGGCGAGCACGATCCGCTTCACCGTCGACGACTCCTGCAGGTCCTGGATGACGCCTTCGACGATCATCCGCCCGATCCCGTTGCCTCGAGCGGATTCGTCGACGAACACGTCGCACAGCCACGCGAACGTCACCCCGTCGGTGACGACGCGGGCGTAAGCCACCTGTCGGTCGTCGGAATCGCGCACCGAGTAGTTCCTCGACGCGTCGATCGCTGCGTCCTGGGTCTCTCTGGGGCGGCCCTGAGCCCAGTAGGACTCGACACTGAGCCAGTGGTGCACGAGGTCGCGGTCGATGAGAGACGGGTCGGCGGAGAACGTGAAAGCTGCGGGCATGCGCTTCATCCTAGGAGCTGTCAGCGTCGCTTCTCGGGATCCAGACCCATCCGGATGCGGGTGCGCTTGCGCTCGATCACGATGAACACGACCCCGAGGATCCAGAGCGGGATCGGCATCAGGAACGCGATGCGGAACGCCTCGAACGAATAGGTCTCGGGCGTTCCGGCGCCCTGGATGTCGAGGGCGAGGCCGATCAGCCAGATCGCGATGAGCGCGGCGATGAAGCCTCCGGCGTTGGTCACCCCGGTCGCCGTGCTCAGACGGTGCGAGGGGTTGTGCGTGCGGGCATGGTCGAAGGCGATCATGCTCGCGGGGCCACCCGTGGCGAGGGCCACCGCGAGCACGTACAGAAGCCAGATCGGCGCAGGTTCCGGCATGGCGATGACGGCGACCCACGCGACCATCTGCACGCCGACCGCCGGGAGCACGAGCGCTACCGAGCGCTGGTTGGGAAGCCGTCTCGAGAGGTCGCCGATGATCGGACCGAGCGCCATGCCCGCGACCACGTAGACCGAGATGATCCCGGCCGCGTGGGCGGTGTCCAGCCCCTGCGCCGCGGTGAGGAACGGCATTCCCCACAGCAGGATGAAGGCGGTGCCGGCGAATGGCGTCGTGAAGTGAGACCAGAAGGCGAGTCGCGTACCGGGGTGGGCCCATGCCGCACGGATGCCGACACCCGTGTCGATCGCCGAGGTGACGACCCTGATCACGCCCGTGTCGGTGTCGACAGAGACGTCAGCGCCGCGCTCGACCGGGTGATTGCGGATGAGGAGCGCGACGAGGATCGTGAAGAGCACGCCGAGTCCTGCGATGCTGCCGAACGTGATCGTCCAGGTGGTCGCGTGGAGGAGAGCGGCCAGCGGAACGAGCGCGATGAGCTGTCCCCCCTGTCCGATGATGCCGGTGAACTGCACCATGATCGGGCCGCGCTGCGCGGGGAACCAGGTGGCGACGAGACGCAGCACCGCGGGGAAGATCGCCGCATCGCCCGCCCCGAGGAGGATGCGCGCGAACACCGCTATCCCGATGCTGGGGGAGAGCGCCATGGTGAGCTGGCCTGCTGCCATGAGCAGCATGCCGACCGTCATGATGGGGCGCGATCCGAACCGGTCGAGGAGGATCCCGATCGGGATCTGCATGCCTCCGTACACCGCGAGCTGCACCACGGCGAACAGCGCGAGCGTGGAGGCATCGGCCTGGAACCGGTCGGCCGCTTCGACTCCGACGGCGCCCAGCGATGTGCGGTTGGTGATCGCGAGAACGTAGGCGGCTACGCCCACGCCCCAGATGAGCCAGGCCCTCCACCCCGGGTCGGTGACGGGGGAGCGGGGAACCTGTTGCACCCTTCCACGCTACTCCTCGTGTGCGACACCGCCGGTCGCGCGCAGCACCGCGGCGCCTCCTTCCGCATGTCGGATGCTGTCGCTACCGTGGCCGCATGACACCTGAACCCGTGCACCACTCCATCAACTACGTCGAGCTCGTCGTGAACGACCTCGAGACCGCGAAGCGCTTCTACGGCGACACCTTCGGATGGGTCTTCGTCGACTACGGTCCCGCCTACGCGGGCATCGCCTCGCCGACCGGCGACGGGTCAGAAGTGGGCGGCCTTCTGCTGTCCGATCAGGCGCGTCCCGCGGGCGGTCCGCTCGTGCTCCTGTACTCCGATGACCTCGATGCCACGCACGCCGCGATAGCGGAAGCCGGTGGCGCGGTGACGCAGGGGCCGTACGACTTCCCGGGCGGTCGACGACTGCATTTCGTGGACCCGAGCGGCAATGAGCTGGGAGTCTGGGCAGCCCAGTGAGGGCAGAATAGCGGTGTGACCTCACTGCATCCGCACTCGTCGCCTGACGAACCCCGGCTGTCGTTCCATGTCCGGGAATCGCGGTGGGACGAAGCCGATACGGCTGCGGTGAGTGCGCTCGTCCGCACCTACCTTCTGCAGACCGAAGCGGAGAAGCACGAGCACGGTCGGGCCGAGTCTCCTGTGTCGATCGCGGCGCTGCCGCCACGATACGAGCGTGAGGTGGCGGACCCGCGCGATTCCTACGCCGACTGCACGACGATGGTCGCCATGATCGAGCGGCAGCCTGTCGGGGTCGTGATCATCCGGATCGACGGGGGAGATGCCGAGATCAAGCGCCTGTGGACGGATCCGGACTTTCGCGGGCGCGGACTCGGATCCGCATTGCTGGATGCGGCGCTGGCGCTGACCTCCGGGCGCGTTCGCCTGTCCGTCTGGGACTGGCGGGCTCCGGCGATCCGGCTGTACGAATCCCGCGGGTTCGAACGGGTCGCATCGTGGGATGACCGCGAGGGACTCGTCTGCATGATGAGACCGGACCATACTGTGCCCTTGCGCTAACTTTCTGCGTACGCAATACTTATCCTCATGGCTAACCATCACGGGGTGAACGAGGTCTTCCTCGCTCTCGCCGACCCGACGCGGCGCGAGGTCATCCGAGCGCTCGGGCGTGGCCCCGCGAGCGTGGGGGAGCTCGCCCAGCCTTTCGCGATCACGCTTCCGTCGTTCATGAAGCACATCCGTGCACTGGAGGGCAGTGGGCTCATCCGCACTTCGAAGAGCGGACGAGTGCGCACCTGCGTGCTCGACCACGACCGCCTCGCCGTCGTCGCGGACTGGCTCGACGAGCAGCGTCGGGTCTGGGATCAGCGGACGGACCGCCTCGAATCCCTGGTGACCGATCCGAAGGAGACCCGATGACCAGCACAGCCCCCGACCCGCGGCTCGACCTGACTCTGGAGAGGACGATCCGGGCGTCACCGTCGGCGGTGTGGCGCGCGTGGACCGACCCGGAGCTTCTCGCCCAGTGGTGGATTCCCGCACCCATGCAGGCGCGCGTCGATCGCCTCGACGTACGGCCCGGCGGTGGTTTCGTGACCAGCATGCGGGAGGGAGCGGGGGAGTACGCCCCGCACACGGATGGCGTCTTCCTCGTCGTGGAGCCCGAGCGGCGACTGGTCTTCACCAACGTCGTCGACAGCTGCTGGCGGCCGGCGACGCCCGAACCCGTCTCGATGACGGCGGAGATCACTCTCGACGAGCACCCCGAGGGCACGACGTATCGCGCGATCGTCCGCCATGGAGATCCCGCTGCGCGGAACCTGCACGAGGATCTCGGCTTCTTCGAGGGCTGGGGATCGGTGACGTCAGCTCTGGCCGACCTCGCCGAATCCGGGGCGATATGAACTCGACCGGTTCGACTCCCGCACGGGGAGCGCTGGGGGAAACGACCCTGCGGACGGATCGGCTGACTCTCCGCCCGCAGGTGGTGGCGGACGCCGAGGTGTTCCACCGGCTGTGGACCGAACGCGACGACCGGGTGCCGCCGGACCGCAGACTCGACACGACTGGCCACCCGACGGTCTCAGACATTGCGGCTCACATCGCCGAGGAGCGAGACCGGCGCTCCGACCTGCTGTCCGTCCAAGACGCGACGACCGGCGAGGTGTATGGATACTGCGGGCTCATCTTCGCAGGCAAAGGATCAGCGGACGAGCCGGAGATCGCCTTCGAGCTTCTGAGCAAGGTCCATAATCACGGCTACGCGACGGAAGCCGCCCGAGCCGTCCTCGCGTGGTCCGACGCGGAGGGATATGACCGCCTCTGGGCGAGCGTATGGGACTGGAATGTCGCCTCGCGCCGTGTTCTCGAGAAGCTCGGTTTTGAGGATTCAGGCGACGATCTTCCGACCGGCGAACATGGACGGACGATCCTGACAGTGAGGGCGCCGAGACCGAAGCCAGCGCCCGTCGCCGAGCATGTCATCACCGTCGAACACGGAGCGCTGTCGGAGTCTCAGACAGCTGCGCTACGCGACCTCTTCGACTCCGAGTACCGAGAGACGCACGGCGAGTGGGACCCTGACCGTCCGTACGGTTATTCTCCTGCGGACGTGCACACGATGATCTTCCACGGGGACGTGGCCGTTGCCCACGTCGGTTTTCAGCGACGCGTCATACGGGTCGGGGAGCTCACGGTCGCAGTCGCCGGAACCGGGGGAGTCCTGGTCCATTCGGACTGGCGCTCCCGCGGGGCCGGACGTCGGGTGATGACCCACGCCCAGCAGGCGATGCGCGACGACGATCGTGTGGAATTCGGCTATCTCGGCTGCCGAGAGGAGGTCGTGTCGTTCTACCAGCGGACAGGCTGGTCACGCGTGAACGCTGTGGAGCGTCATGTGTCGATGATCGATGCGAGGGCCACTGTGACATCTGCCAGCGGGCCTATTCTCGTCTTCGCCGCCGGCGCGAACCCGGATGCTCGAGCAGGGCAGTGGCCGCATGGAGACATCGATCTGAATGGCACCCCCTGGTGATCCTCACGCGCGACCGTCGTGCAGGCGCTTCGGGGCAGTGTTTCCCACTTGAGCTGACATAATGTGCATTATCGGCATTACTACGACGACAGTGATCGGGGCTGTCGATAGGCTCGATCCGTGAACGGAAGCAACGTCGAGATCAACTGGGAAGCTGCACGCACCGCGAATCTGCAGAACTGGGATGACCGCGTGCCACTGCATGAGGCCGCCTACGGACTGGATGCGTTCGATGACCCGAACCATCTCAGCGACGTCGTCAGCGACGATCTGCCGGTGCTCGACCGTTTCGCAACCGGTGGAAGCCTGTCAGGACTCGATCTGTGCCACCTGCAGTGCCACATCGGCACGGACACCATCTCGCTGGCGCGCGCCGGCGCTCGTGTGACAGGCGTGGATTTCTCAGAGCCTGCGCTGCGGGCGGCAGCGGCTCTCGCCGAGCGAACCGGAGTCGCAGCGACGTGGGTGCACACCGATGTCCTCGATGCCAGGAACGCGGTGTCGGGCGACTTCGACGTCGTGTACACGAGCATCGGCACGATCTGCTGGCTGAAGGATCTCGATCGCTGGGCGGCTCAGATCGTTGCCCTGCTGCGTCCTGGCGGGACGTTCTTCATCAGGGACGGTCACCCCGCCCTGCTCGCCCTCGACGAAGACGCCGAGGGATTCGCCACGAGATACTCGTATTTCGGAGATGGTCGTGCACAGCAGTGGGACGACGAATCGACGTACGCCGGAGACGGAACGGTCGCACATTCCCGGACCTACGAGTGGCCGCATCCGCTCTCCGAGATCCTCGGTGCGCTTCTGCGTGCCGGGCTTCGCCTGGTCCATTTCGACGAGGGGCGTACACTCCCCTGGCGGTTCAGCCCTCGAATGGTCGAGGTCCCACGCGGCTATGCCTGGCCCGAGGCCGAGCGCAACCTCATCCCCTGCACCTTCACGATCGTCGCGCGCAAGGACTGACTCAAGCGGGCCTGCCATATCGGTGTCGGGTCCGTACTATTACCGGGTGTCTCTGCCCCGTACCTCCCCCGCATCCCTCGACGTCTCGTCCTCGGCGGTCGACGGGTTCCTGGATCGTCTCGGCCTTGAGGGGATCGAGTGCCATTCACTCATGATCGTTCGGCGCGGCCACGTCATCGCAGAAGGCTGGTGGACTCCCTGCGCCGCTGACGACCCGCACCTGCTGTACTCGCTGACGAAGTCCTTCACCGCGATGGGAGTCGGTCTCGTCGTGGACGACGGACTCTTGAGCCTCGATGATCGAGTCGTCGACGTACTGCCGGATCATGTTCCCGACGATATGCCGGCGGGAGCAGGCCTTCTCACCGTGGAGCATCTGCTGACGATGACCGCCGGCCATGCCGAAGACACCCTTGACGGCGCATGGAAGCTCGAGCCGAGCGATCTCGTGCGCGGCTTCCTTCGGATGCCGCTCGCGGCCGCGCCCGGTACGCAGCACACCTACGACAACGCGACGACCTTCGTGCTGGCCCGCATGATCGAGCGCGTCTCGGGGCAGACGCTACCCCGCCTGCTGGACGAGCGACTGTTCGCACCGATGGGTATCACGGATGTCGAGTGGGATCGCGTCGGCAGCGGCGCCGTGTTCGGGTTCCACGGGCTGCATCTCACCACCGAAGCAGTAGCCGCCTTCGGTGAACTGATGCTGCGTGGCGGCGAATGGCAGGGGCGTCAGCTGCTGTCTCGCGAGTGGATGGCTTCGGCGACGCACAAGCAAATAGACAGCCGTCACTTCTCACCAGGAGCCTCGGCTACGGATTTCCATTCCGGCTACGGATATCAGATCTGGATATCCGCTCACGGCTTTCACGGCAACGGAGCGTACGGCCAGCAGTGCGTCGTCGTGCCTGAACTCGAGCTGGTCGTCGTCCTCACCGCAGCGCACACAGAGATACGTCACGCGCAGGATGCGCTCGACGCGATCTGGGAATCGCTGTTGCCCGGGATCGACGCGCCGGGAGACCTCGACGGCGATGTCGCACTCATGCGCAGGCTCCGACACCTTGCCCTTCCGATGGTCCACGGCAACCAGGGATCCACCTCGACCGACACCCAGGCGATCGTGGATGATTCGTACCCCGACTCCGCGCTCCCGAGCGACACGCCGGTGGTCCTTCATCCTCAACCGGGCGGTTGGCTCCTCAGAATCGGCGCGCGCCTCGAGGTGCCGGTCGGCTTCGGTCGCTGGGAACGGAGCGCTCCGCTCGGACGTGCGATCGCAGCAGCCGGCGCATGGCAGGGACCCGTATTCGTGGCAGAGGTCCACCTCCTGAACACGCCACACCGCGTTCATCTGAACGTCCGAGATGCGACGGCGACGCTGACGTGGGCGACCGTTCCTCTGACCGGCACGGACCTGGTCACGCATGCGACATCCCCGCTGATGACCCGCCCCGACGTCGCCTGAGCAGGCTCCGCGCTACGCTCCGACGTACGCGGCGAGGTGCTCCCCCGTCACCGTCGACTTCGCCGCCACGAGATCGGCAGGGCTTCCTTCGAAGACGACCCGCCCGCCGTCGTGCCCGGCTCCCGGCCCGATGTCGATGATCCAGTCGGCGTGGGCCATCACCGCCTGGTGGTGCTCGATGACGATCACGGTCTTACCCGATTCCACGAGCCGATCGAGCAGCCCCAGGATGTTCTGCACGTCGGCGAGGTGGAGCCCTGTGGTGGGTTCGTCGAGCACGTACGTGTCGCCCTTCTCCCCCATCTGGATGGCGAGCTTGATGCGCTGGCGCTCACCACCGGAGAGTGTCGACAGCGGCTGTCCGAGCGAGAGGTAGCCGAGCCCGACATCTTCCAGGCGCCCAAGAATCGCAGCTGCCGCCGGGAGCTTCGCATCACCCTCGGAGAAGAAGACTCGCGCCTCGGAGACCGGTAGATCCAGCACCTGGGTGATGTCCTTGCCTGCGAGCTTGTACTCGAGCACAGCCGCCTGGAAGCGCTTGCCGCCGCAGTCCTCGCAGGGCGTCTCGATGGTGTCCATGAATCCGAGCTCGGTGATGATGACGCCCGCACCCTTGCATGTCGGGCAGGCGCCTTCGGAGTTCGCGCTGAACAGTGCCGGCTTGACCCCGTTGGCCTTCGCGAACGCCTTGCGGATGGGCTCGAGCAGACCGGTGTAGGTGGCCGGGTTGCTACGGCGCGATCCCTTGATCGCGCCCTGGTCGATCGCGACGACGCCCTCCCGCTTCGACACCGAACCATGGATGAGCGAGCTCTTGCCCGAACCCGCGACTCCCGTGACGACCGTGAGCACGCCGGTGGGGATGTCGACATCGACATCCTGCAGATTGTTCGCCGTGGCGCCGCGCACCTCGATCGCCCCGTCGCTCGTGCGCACAGACGGCTTGAGCGTCGCTCGGTCGTCGAGGTGCGTGCCCGTGCGCGTACCACTGGCCTTGAGTCCTTCGACGGTGCCCTCGAAGCAGATCTCGCCGCCGGCGCTTCCTGCGCCGGGTCCCAGGTCGACCACGTGGTCGCCGATCGCGATCGTCTCGGGTTTGTGTTCGACCACGAGCACGGTGTTCCCCTTGTCGCGCAGCCGCAGCAGCAGCGTGTTCATGCGCTGGATGTCGTGCGGGTGGAGCCCGATCGTGGGCTCGTCGAACACATAGGTCACATCCGTCAGGGACGATCCGAGGTGGCGAAGCATTTTGATGCGCTGCGCCTCTCCCCCGGACAGCGTGCCCGACGGACGTTCGAGACTCAGGTATCCGAGTCCGAGCGTGACGAAAGCGTCGAGGTTGGCACTCAGTGCCTCGAGGAGCGGCGCGGCACCGGGAAGCTCGAGACCGCGCACCCATACCGCGAGGTCGGTCACCTGCATCCGGCATGCGTCAGCGATGCTTATCCCGTCGATCTTCGACGAGCGAGCGCCCTCGGTGAGTCGAGTGCCGTCGCATTCGGGGCAGGTCGCGAAGGTCGCGACGCGCTCGACGAAGGCACGGATGTGGGGCTGCAGCGCGTCGAGATCCTTCGAGAGCATCGACTTCGTGATCTTCGGGATCAGTCCCTCGTAGGTCATGTTGATGCCCGAGATCTTGACCTTCGTGACCTCGCCGTACAGGAACAGCTGCCGCTGCTTCTCGGTGAACTCGGCGACCGGCTTGTCGGCCGGGTAGAAGCCGGACGCGGAGAAGCCCTTCACCATCCAACCGTCCGCCGTGTATCCGGGAACCATGATCGCGCCCTCGTCGAGCGACTTCGACTCGTCGACGATCTGGGCGAGGTCGAGGTCCGAGACCGTTCCCCTGCCCTCGCACCGGGGGCACATGCCGCCGAGGTAGATCGCGTCCTTGACGATCTTCTTCTCACCGCCCGGACCCGTCATCACGCCGCTGGCCTTCTGGGTGGGGATGTTGAACGAGAACGCCGTCGGCCCGCCGATGTACGGCTGACCCAGCTTGCTGAACAGGATGCGCAGCATCGCGTTCGCGTCGGTCACCGTACCGACGGTCGAGCGAGGGTTCGCCCCGAGGCGCTCCTGATCGACGATGATCGAGGTCGTGAGTCCCTCGAGGACGTCGACGTCCGGCCGGGGCACTGACGGCATGAATCCCTGCACGAAGGCGCTGTAGGTCTCGTCGATCAGCCGCCTCGACTCGGCGGCGATCGTGTCGAAGACGAGAGAGCTCTTGCCGGATCCCGAGACGCCCGTGAACACCGTCAGTCGACGCTTCGGGATGTCGACGCTGACCTCTTTGAGGTTGTTCTCGCGGGCACCCTGAACGCGGATCAGCTCGTGGCCGTCTGCAGCGTGTGTCATGGTCGTCCTCGGGTTTCTCGGCCTGCTCAGCCGGCCTGGTTGATACGGAGAAGATTGCCCGCGGGATCGCGGAAGGCGCAGTCGCGAACACCGTACGGCTGGTCCATGGGTTCCTGCACGACATCGGCCCCCTGCGCGACCAGTCGCTCGAACAGGCCGTCGAGATCGTCGCTCGCGAGAGTCAGCGCGGTGTAGCTGCCCTTCGCGATGAGTTCGAGGATGGTCTGCCGCTCGGCGTCCGTGATCCCCGGGTCCGTCGCCGGCGGGTGCAGCACGATCGAGGTTCCCGGCTGGCCCTCTGGGCCGACCGTGAGCCATCGGAGACCGTCGTAGCCGACGTCGTTGCGCACCTCGAATCCGAGGGCGTCACGATAGAAGCCGAGGGCTGCCTCGGCGTCCGTGTGCGGAAGGAATGCGTAGTGGATGCTGATGTTCATGGGTTCAGGTTAGGTGCGCGTCCGTGCGCGGTGCTTCTTGATTCCTGATCGGTCTGATGACGTGCTTCGCGTGGATGGTCGGAATGCCTTCGGCGTTGGTCGCGCGTTCACGGTACACGCTGGGTGAGACACCGACGAGCTCGGTGAACCTCGTGCTGAAGGTGCCGAGCGACGAGCTCCCGACCTCGAAGCACACCTCGGTCACCGAGAGGTCGCCTCGTCGCAGCAACGCCATCGCCCGTTCGATGCGACGGGTCATCAGGTACGAATACGGGGATTCGCCGTATGCGTCCCGGAACCGCCTGCTCAGATGACCGGCGCTCATGTGCACGCCCTTCGCGAGGGCTTCGACGTCGAGCGGCTTCGCGTACTCGCGATCGATCCTGTCGCGCACCTTGCGCATGACGACGAGCTCACGCAGCCGGGCGTCATCGTCAGGGGTCACGACTAGATTTTGCCATGACGCCCGGGGTCGCACTGTGAACATGTGCGACATATCGATACTGCCCTCCCCCACTTCCGGCTCGGACAGCGCTACTCTGGCAGCATCCCTCACAGGGATTTCTCAGAAAGGGTCCCCAACCATGTCTGATCCACTCGCTACCGAAGCGAAGTCACTGTTCAAGTCCATCCGCATCGTGCTCGCGGTCTCCGGCGTCATCGCTCTGATCGCGGGCATCATCCTGCTCGTTTGGCCGGCCAAGTCCGCTGTCATCGTCACAGGGATCTTCGCGTCCTACCTCGTGGTCGCCGGCCTCGTCTACATCGGCCTCGGCATCTTCTCCCGGGCGAAGGGCGGCTGGGCCCGTGTGGGGCACATCGTCCTCGGTCTGGTCTACATCGTCGCCGGTGTCATCGCGTTCGCGAACCTGGGTGTCGCCGCGGCGACCCTCGCCCTCGTCGTCGTGATCTTCATCGGCATCAGCTGGATCGTCGACGGCGTGGTCGCCCTGTCGCTGCTCGGCCAGGACGGCTCGCGCGTCTGGACGCTCCTCTACGCGCTGCTCAGCATCGTCGCCGGAATCGTGGTGCTCTTCTCGCCGCTGTACGCGGCCGCCGTGCTGTGGCTGGTTCTCGGCATCTCGCTCGTCGTTCTCGGCATCGTGCAGATCGTTCGTGCGATCACGCTCGGCAAGGACGCGAAGGGCTTCGTCGCCTCGGTCGAGTCCGACGCC
This sequence comes from Microbacterium sp. Leaf159, assembly GCF_001423615.1. Lineage (GTDB taxonomy): Bacteria > Actinomycetota > Actinomycetes > Actinomycetales > Microbacteriaceae > Microbacterium. Next base: position 546,235 of record NZ_LMOU01000001.1, read on the forward strand.
GTGCGCTGACGCCTGCGCACACGAGAAGAGGGCCCCGTCCACTCGGACGGGGCCCTCTTGTCGTTCTCTCCGATCACTCGGAGCCGACGCAGATCACTCGGCGGAGAATGCGCTCACATCGCCCACGAGACGGGTGTTGTCGGCCGGCACGGCGTCGACCGCGGCACGAGCGACCTCGGCGGCGAACTCGGATACGTTGTAGAGCTTGCCTGCCGACTCGCGGCGTTCCGCGATGGCACCGGGGTTCGCGCGCTCGAGCAGCGTCGCGGTGATTGTTCCCTCGATCATGTCGCCGGAGACGACGGTGAAGCCGATCCCCTTCTCGGCGAGGCCGGGGATGCGCTCACGGAGGGCATCCTCGCCCGCGCGCTTCGACAGCGCCACCGGCTCGTACTCGGGCATCGTGGGCGTCGTGCGGATGAAGTGCGCCTGGTGGCTGGTGACGAAGACCACGCGCGCATCGTCGCTGAGCAGAGGCGTGGCTGCGTCGAGCACGCTGAGCTGCGCGTCGCGGTTCAGAAGGAGTGCGTAGTCCTCGGCCATCCCCGACTCCATGCCGCCGGAGGCGTTGAGCACCAGCACGTCCAGACGACCGAACTCGGCCTTCACGGCGTCGAACATCTCGCCGACCGACGCCGGGTCGGTCAGATCCGCACCGACGACGAGCACGCGGCGTCCGAGCTCGCGCAGCTGCGTGGCGAGCTTCTCGGCACGAGGCGCCTTGTTCCGGAAGTTGATGACGACGTCAGCGCCGGCCTCAGCGAGGTAGCGGACCGTGTCGGCGCCGATGCCCCGGGACGAGCCGGTGACAAGGGCGACCTTGCCGTCGAGGGAACCTGCGGGAAGAACGTCGGTCACGGTGACTCCTTGAATGCGCGGAACGCCGTGATCGCACGGCCGCTCCAGACTACCAAGCGGGCGCTGCGGCGCCCGAAGCGCGGCGAGACCGCGTGATAGGTTGACCGCAAAGGAGGCCGCATGGACAACTTCCCCGTTTTCATCGAACTGGTCGAGAACTGGGCGTGGATCGGCTGGCTGGTCCTCATCGCGCTGTTCCTCGTGATCGAGATGCTCACCCTCGATTTCACGTTCCTGATGCTCAGTTTCGGCAGCACAGTGGGACTCGTGACGGATCTCGTCGGCCTCCCGGTCTGGGCGCAGGTCATCATCGCGGCGGTGGCCGCGGCTGCCTTCATCCTCTTCCTCCGTCCTCCTCTGCTCCGGCGCCTGCGGCGCGGCGAAGACCCCACCAAGTCGAACGTCGACGCTCTGCTCGATCTCCGGGGCATCGCCCTGCAGGACGTCACTCAGGTCTCCGGCCAGGTGAAGCTCAGCAACGGCGACACCTGGACCGCACGATCGGGCTCGGTCGTCGCCATCCCCCAGGGCTCCCCCGTCGCGATCACCGCGATCAACGGAGCCACCGCCATCGTCCGTCCCGTCAACGACTAGGTAGGAGAGTTCCGTGAACGATTCCTCGTTCATCCCGACCGCGATCCTGTGGATCCTCGTGATCGCGATCATCATCTTCGTGGTGGTCACACTGGCGCGAGCCATCCGCATCATTCCGCAGGCGACAGCCGGCGTGGTCGAGCGGCTCGGCCGCTATCACAAGACCCTCATGCCCGGTCTCAACATCCTGGTGCCGTTCATCGACCGGCTCCGTCCGCTCATCGACATGCGCGAGCAGGTCGTCTCGTTCCCGCCGCAGCCCGTCATCACCGAGGACAACCTCGTCGTCTCGATCGACACGGTGGTGTACTTCCAGGTGACGGATGCCCGCGCCGCGACGTACGAGATCGCGAACTACCTCGGTGCCGTCGAGCAGCTCACCACAACCACGCTCCGTAACGTCGTCGGTGGCCTGAACCTCGAAGAGGCGCTGACCAGCCGCGACAACATCAACGGGCAGCTCCGTGTCGTGCTCGACGAGGCGACCGGCAAGTGGGGCATCCGCGTGGGCCGTGTAGAGCTGAAGGCGATCGACCCGCCCATCTCCATTCAGGACTCGATGGAGAAGCAGATGCGCGCAGAGCGTGACCGTCGTGCCGCCATCCTCACGGCAGAGGGCACGAAGCAGTCCGCGATCCTCGAGGCCGAGGGCGCGCGTCAGGCCGAGATCCTTCGCGCCGAGGGTGACAAGCAGGCCGCGGTGCTTCGCGCGCAGGGTGAGGCCGAGGCGATCCAGAACGTCTTCACCGCCATCCATCAGGGTGAGCCGGACGACAAGCTGCTCGCCTACCAGTACCTCCAGATGCTGCCGAAGATCAGCGAAGGACAGTCGAACAAGCTCTGGATCATCCCGAGCGAGTTGACCGAGGCGCTCAAGGGAATCGGCAGTGCCTTCACGCCGAAGCCCGGGCAGCCTCCGACGAACTATCCGGGCGCGTGACGCACCCGTACTTCGAGAAGGCGCGACACCCCCGAGTCCTCGCTCACCGCGGTCTGGTCACCGCGGCGGGCGGGGACTCCGGTGTGTGGGAGAACTCCGCAGCCGCCTTCGCCGCCGCGCATGCGGCCGGTGCCGAGTACATCGAGACGGACTGCCAGGTCACGGCCGACGGCGACGTCGTGCTCTTCCACGACGAGACCCTCGAGCGACTCACCGGCGACCCTCGGGCGATCCGCGAGGTGCGCACTCGCGATCTCGCGCGCATCTTCGCCGACCACGGCGGGCTGCTCACGGTCGCGGAAGCGCTGTCGTCCTTTCCGACCTCTCGCTTCAACATCGACGTCAAGACCGCGCAGGCGCCGGACCTCATCGGTCCGCTTCTCGTCGAACACACGCACCGCGTCCTCGTGACCAGCTTTTCCGACGCCAACCGTCGCGCCGCGATCGCCTCGACGCTGCGCGCCGGTGCGGCCCTGCGCCCGGCAACATCCGGCGGCAGCCGCACGATCGCCGCGCTCCGCTCGCTCTCCGCGCTCCGGCTCTCCCCCACCCGGGTGCTGCGGGACATCGACGCGCTGCAGATCCCGGAGCGGCATTCGAGGCTCAGGATCCTCACGCCAGCCCTGCTCCGGGCTGCGCACCGGCATGGGGTCGAGGTCCACGTCTGGACGGTCAACGATGCCGATGACATGCGTCGGCTGGTCGCCTGCGGTGTGGACGGGATCGTTTCGGACCGCGCGGACCTCGCTCTGGCCGTTCTCGCGCGCTGAGCGCGCCACGCCGCCATTACGCTCTCGCGCTGGGATTCCGCTGTGAAAAGCACCGAGAATCCGGCTGCGTGGATGAAGCGCACAGGCTGGAGCGTTATACCTGACAGCGACGAGAGGACCACACAATGGCAGATCGCAGCCTACGCGGCATCCGACTCGGCGCCCAGAGCCTACAGAGCGAAGAGGGCGTCGTTTTCATGGAGCGCCGTGAAACCACCTACACCTGTGACGCCTGCGGCCATGTCACGAACCTGATGTTCGCGGCGGACGCCGAACCGCCTCAGACCTGGGAATGCCGCGCCTGTGGCGCTGACGCCCGTCTGAACGTCGACGGCCAGGCCGTCACGCTCGACGCGAGCGACGAGAAGGCCGCACGCACGCACTGGGACATGCTGATGGAGCGCCGCACACGCGCCGAGCTCGAGGAGCTCCTCGAAGAGCGTCTCGCGTTCATCCGTGCACGCCGCGGAGCCGGCGAAGACCCGACCCGCGAGAAGATCGGCGCCTAGCGCCTCCTGGCGCGCAGCCACCCGAAGGCCAGCGCGCCCAGCCCGCCCCACAGCAGAATCTGCTGGATCCAGGGGCCGAGAACCACTCCCGCTGTGAGGCCGGAGCGCAGCTCGACATCCTCGAGCAGCGCTCCGGCCTTTCCCGCATCCAGGCTCGCGACGGTGGAACCGTCGGGGCGGATGATCTGGCTGGTGCCCACGGTCGAGATGTTGACCACGCTGCGGCCCGTCTCGATGGCGCGCATGCGAGCGAAAGACAGCTGCTGAAGGTTCTCGTCGGTGCCGCGGAAGTCGGCGTTGTTCGTCTGGAGCACGAGCACCTCGGCACCGGCACCGAGCCCCTCATTGATCACGTCGTCGTAGATCACGTCGAAGCAGATGGCGAGTCCCACCTTCACGCCGTCGACATCGACCACCGGAGGGTTCGATCCCGGGGTGTACTCGCGCTGGATGAGGCCGATCAGATCAGGGGCGAGAGCGTTGAAGAAGGCTCGGTCCGGCACGTACTCACCGAAGGGGACGGGGTGCCGCTTGTCGTGGATCTGCTCGGCGGTCCCCTCTTCTGTCCAGAGCAGGGACGTGTTGTAGTAAAGCCCGTCGCGCTCCGTCGCGGCGTTCGCGAGCAGAGGCGCACCCATGCGCGTCGCGACCAGAGTCATGCGCCGAGCGAGTGCGTCGGACTGGAACGGGTCGTAGTCGAGTGACCCTTCCGGCCACACCACGAGATCCGCGTCCTCTCCGTACAGCGGCGCTGTCGCATCGGTCTGCGCCTGCACGATGGAGTACTGCTCGCGCTCGTCGAAGTAGCCGCTCGGGCCGTTGCCCTGCACGGCGGCGATGCGCATCGACCCGCTGGCGGTCGTCGGGAAGAGTGGAGTGACGAGGAGCACGATCGTCACGAGCACCGGGGTGATCAGTGCGGTCGGGCGTCTCCACTCCCGCATGCGCACGATCTCGATCATCGAAGCGACGAGGAACACCATCAGGAAGCTGAGCCCGCTCACGCCGATCCAGGAGGTGACCGGCGCTAGCGGACTCTCCGCCTGGGTCATGCCGAGGCGAGCCCAGGGGAAGCCGCCGTAGGGCCAGGACCCCACGAAGAGTTCGCGCCCCACCCAGAGGGCCGCGACCACCGCGGGGAGCAGCAGAAGCCGCGCCCAGCGACCGGAGAACGCCTTCGGGATCCACCGGTACGCGAGGGTGATGAGGATGAGCGCCAGCGCCGTGAGCGCTCCTTCGAGGATGCTCAGCGCGGCCCACGGCACGGGGCCGAGGTAGCGGGAGGTCCACGACACGAGAAGAGCGAAGAAGAGGATGCCGTAGACAGCGCCCACCAGCAGCGCTCCCCCGGCCCGGCGGCCGATCAGTGCGATGAGCAGCAGCGCTGTCGAGGGGAACGCGAGAGCCCATACCGCGGCGTCCGGATACGAGAGGTCCATCAGGAGCGCGGCCATCGCCGCTGCGGGAAGAGCGAGCGAGAGCGGCAGAAGAGGGCGCTGTCGCGCGCGAGGTTCAGACATCCGTCCTATTCTCACATCGACGAATAGGCGACGATGCCACGGCGCACGCCGTCGAGCGCCACTCGCGCGTTGCGAGCGAGTGCGCCGTCTTCTGCGACGATCGACAGTTGGTCGAGCAGATCGATGGTCTGCTTCGCCCAGCGGACGAAGTCCCCCGCCGCCATGTCGGCATCGATCAGGACGCGATCGAGCATGCCGCCGCGCGCCCACGAGTGCATTGCGCCCGCAAGGCCGGCCGCGAGCGGCTCGCTGCCGGGCAGATGATGATCCTTCTCGAGGTCGTCGAGCTCCGCCCACAGCGTCGTGGTCTTCTCGTACGCGGCTCGGAACGCACCGCGAGGCAGGTCCCTCTCCCCCGAGTTCGCCTCGTCCCTGCGCGGTTCGTACACGAGGCAGCAGGCCATGGCGGCGAGTGAGGGCGCGTCGAGACCGTTCCAGAGTCCCTGTCGCAGCGACTCGGCGACCAGCAGGTCGCGTTCGCCGTAGATCCTGCGCATCGTGCGCCCGGCATCCGTGAGCGTAGTCACGTCATCGCCGTCGCGGTGCAGATAGTCGAGCGTCTCGAGCACCTCGACCACACGGTCGAAGACTCGCGCGACCGTTCCTGTCCTGGTCTCGATCTGGCGGCGGATGCGGTCGTTCTGACGCTTGAGCTTCCAGTACCGTTCCGCCCAGCGCGCATGCGCCTCGCGATCGGGGCACCGATGGCATCCGTGCCGCTGCATGCGGGTGCGCAGACTCTGGATCTGCTTCATCCGCTTGTCCCGCGAGACTCGGGGAGCATTAGAATCCTGACGGTTCTTCTTCTCGAGGTCGCTGAGCTCCCGTCGGATCGCCGCATAGTCGAGGAAATCGCCGTGATCGCAGACCATGGCCGCCTTGTAGCCCTCGAGAGACTCCTCGGCCTCTCGCACCTGGCGTGCGAGTCCCACGACGGCGCGGTCTGCCTGGAACTGCGCGAAAGACGACTCGAGCACCTCACGGGCGCGCGCCTTGCCGAACAGATCGATCAGGTTCACGGCCATGTTGTATGTCGGCCGGAAGCTGGAGTTCAGCGGATAGGTGCGTCGCGAGGCGAGTGCGGCGACAGCCTGCGGATCCATCCCCTCGGTCCACTGGACGACCGCGTGCCCCTCGACGTCGATGCCGCGGCGGCCCGCGCGGCCGGTGAGCTGCGTGTACTCGCCGGAGGTGATCGCGACTCGCGCCTCGCCGTTGAACTTCTCCATCTTCTCGAGCACGACCGTGCGCGCGGGCATGTTGATGCCGAGCGCCAAGGTCTCGGTCGCGAAGACGACCTTGACGAGCTTGCGCTTGTAGAGCTCCTCGACGACCTCCTTGAAGGCCGGCAGGAGGCCCGCGTGGTGGGCGGCGACGCCCCGTTCGAGGTTCTCCAGCCAGTCCCAGTATCCGAGCACGCCGAGGTCCTCGTCCTGCAGCGAGCGGGTGCGATCCTCGACGATCGCGCGGATCTCGGCCTTCTCCTCGGTCGTCGTGAGCCGTACCCCCGACCGCCGCACCTGCTGGACAGCCGCATCGCAGCCGACGCGACTGAAGATGAAGAAGATCGCCGGAAGAAGGTTGGAGCGTTCGAGCAACCGGATGACGTCCGGTCGATCCATGCGTTCGATCCGCCGCACGTTCGAGGCGCGCACAGGGCGCCGCCCGCCCCGCGGCGGGCGCTGAGCCTGCCGTCCGGCATGGCGATTGCTGCGGTACGACTGCGCCTCACGATTGTTCTCGTAGTTCGAGCCCGTGAACGAGCGGATGCGCATCAGCTCCTGGTTGACCTGCGCTGTGGCGATGCCCGCGCGGTCGTCGAACAGCGGCAGCAGGTCGTCGCGCACCAGCACATGCTGTTCCAGCGGAACAGGGCGGATCTCCGAGACGATCACTTCGGTGTCACCTCGCACGGTGTCGAGCCAGTCGCCGAACTCCTCGGCGTTCGACACGGTGGCGCTCAGCGACACCAGACGCACATGTTGCGGGAGGTGGATGATCACCTCTTCCCACACCGCGCCGCGGAAGCGATCAGCGAGGTAGTGGACCTCGTCCATCACGACGTATCGGAGATCTCGCAGCGCGGCCGAGTCCGCGTAGATCATGTTGCGCAGCACTTCGGTCGTCATGACGACGATCCGTGCGTTGCCGTTGATGTTCGTGTCGCCGGTGAGCAGGCCCACCTCGTCCGGGCCGTACACGTCGACCAGCTCGCGGAACTTCTGGTTCGACAGCGCCTTCATCGGCGTCGTGTAGAACGCCTTGTCGCTGGGGGTCTGCATAGCGAGGTTGATCGCGAACTCTCCGACGATCGTCTTCCCCGCACCGGTGGGAGCGGCGACGAGCACGCTGCTTCCGTCTTCGAGCGCGTGACAGCCCTCGATCTGGAAGGGGTCGAGCGCGAACTTCTGTCTTGCGGCGAAGGCGACCGTCGCCGGGTGTCCTGCCGCCTCGCGCGCCGCGGCGTATCGCTCGGAGGGCGAGGTCATGCGGTCACGGGCTCGATGCCCGCTGCCTTGTCGCGCTTGCGCTTACGTCGATCGAAGAGCATCGAGATGAAGGTCGCGGCGAAGTACAGCACGATCATGGATCCCATCAGCAGCAGCATCGAGAAGACATCAGCGGGCGGTGTGGTGACCGCCGCGAAGATCGTGCAGACCAGGATCGCGACCCGCCACCCCTTGAGGATGTCGCGCCCGGAGACGATCCCCGCGACGTTCAACGCGACGAGGAAGACCGGGAGCACGAAGGCGATTCCGAGCACCAGCAGGAACTTGAACACGAAGTCGTAGTACGTCGAATAGTCGAAGAACTGCGCCATCCCCTTCGGCACGAAGCCCGCCATGATCTCGATGACATGCGGGAGCACGAAGAACGCGACCGTGCAGCCACCGAAGAACAGCGGAATGGCCGCCCCGAGGAATCCCCACGTGTATTGGGTCTCCTTCTTCGTGAGGCCGGGCATCACGAAGGCCCACACCTGCCAGAGCCATACAGGCGCTGAGAGCAGCAGGCCGATGGCGAAAGCGATCCGCATGCGCAGATCGAATCCGCTCGTGACGGTAGTGAAGTTGAGACCCGTGTACTCACGCCCGGCTTCGGCGGCGATCGTGCGGATCGGCACCGAGAGGAGCTCGATGATCGGCTCCGTCACGATGAACGCGATGATCATCCCGACCACGAGTGCGCCCGCAGCGATGAAGAGCCGCTTGCGCAGCTCGACCAGGTGGGCGCCGAGCGACATCCTCCTGTCGCGGCCGGGGGCCTCCTGGTCGGCGGATTCGAGAGCCGACACGGACTATGCGGATCGAGGAGGCTGACCCGGATCCGTGTCGCGGGCTGTCACCGAGGTGTCCGCGACAGAAGCCGTGGGCGTCGGAGCGCCCGGCTCTGCGGCGTCACTCGCGTCTTCGTTCTTCATCGCCTTCATCTCGCCCTTGAACACCCGGGCAGACTGACCGAGGCTCTTCGCCAATGCCGGCAGCTTCGCCGCACCGAAAAGCAGCAGGATGACGGCGAGGATGATCAGCAGATGTGGCCAACCGAAAGCGCCCATGATTCTCCTTCGTCGTTTGTAGAAGTCTAACCGGGGTTGGAGCTGTCCGGGTGGCGATACAGGGCGAGTCCGGCCTCGGCCCATTCACGGGTCGCCGTTCGCGCGATGCCGGGGTCGACGACCTCGAGCGCTCCGCCGAAGCGGGCGGCCAGCCTCTTGATGCCGCGAGGATCGGCCAGATGCAGACGCGCGCTGACGATTCCACCCTCGACCTCGACGTTGTCGGCGGTCAGGAAGTCACCCAGAAGCGGCGCCACCCGCTCGGGAAGGCGCACCTGCACCTCGCCCTCGTCGTCGACGGCGGAGAAGGCCTCCGGCACCTGATCGCTCGCATGCGTGATCGGGATGTCGGTCAGGCGGGCGTCGCTCACCCTGTCGAGGTGGAACGTGCGCATGGCCTGACGTGTGTGGCACCAGCCCTGCAGATACCACTGCGCGTTGGTGATGATCACCTGGACGGGGTCGACGGTGCGTGTCGTCGGAGCCGCATCCGGTGCCTGGTACGTGAATGCCACGGCCACGCCGTCCTGCACCCCGCGCGACACCACCTGGCGGACCTCGTCGACGGCGCTCGGCGCCACCACGACCTCTGCGGGCGCATCGGCCGCTCCACGTGAGAGCTTGGAGATGAGACCGCTGACCAGTCCGGAATCCGAGACCGCCGGCACTGCGGCGACCATCTGCAGGCCGGCCAGCAGGGCCGCAGCTTCGCGTGCAGTGAAGCGCGGCACTCGTCGGAGGGCGACGTCGTTCGTGATCTCGATGACGTCTTCATCGTCGAGCAGATCCCAGTTGATGTCGAACATCTCCTGCGGCTGCTGCCAGAATCCCGAGTCACCGGGAAGACCGATCACCGTGAGCTTCTCCACCATCTGACGCATCTCGGCCAGAGTGACTCCGAACTCCTCGGACGCCTCGGCGAGAGACACCTGTCCATGCTCGAGCAGGTACGGCACCAGGGTGAGATAGACGCGCACGCGGTCAGCGGCGAGCAATGGCTTCGGCTGAGCGCTCACGATGACTCCTCCACATCCGAGTTGGTCGCCACGACGGCCGTCAGCCGATCGACCACGGCATCCCGGAGCGCGGCGGGCTCGACCACTCGCACCTCCGGCCCGTAGGAAGCGAGCTCGTCGGCGAGGATGTGCAGATCGACGAACGGCACGAGGATCCCCTGGGTGGCAGCGGGCGTCGCGCGTCGACCGAGGCGCAGCGACGCCTCAGTGCCCGGCGTGACCTCGAGGAGGGCCGAGTTCTGCGCAGCGACGTTCTCCAGACCCGCCAGTGCACGCTCCCCCGCTCCGTCACGGAGTTCCGGAGCGAAGCTCTTGGGCGAGATCTTCACGTCGCCGACGATCCGGCTCAGCAGGAACATCCGGTCGGCCTCGATGTCGACGTCCACGCCGAACACATGCCAGCGCGCCTCGTAGTCGACGAGCGCCAGGGGGCGGATGCTGCGGCGGCGCGGCGAGTCCTCTCCCGGCTTGAGGTAGTCGAACAGCACCACGCGGCTCTTCTCGATGGCCTCCTGCAGCTGCGGGAACGCCGCATCGCGGGCCGTGATGCGCGGCGCGAAGCCGATGATCGGCTCGTCGCCGTCGATCCCGAGCGCGCGGATCTTGCGCACCCCGGCCTTGGCGTCGCCCGACGCGGACTCCGCGCTCCACACGCTGCCGGCCAGCTGAAGCACGGCGAGCTCGGCAGCAGTGAACTCGATGTCGCTGGGCAGGTCGTATTCCGCCTGCGGAATGCGATACCGCGCCTCGCGGAGATCATTGGGATCGGCTTGATCACCGATCGTCTCGACAGGAACTCCGAGCGTGCGCAGCTCGTCCTTGTCGCGCTCGAACATCTTCTCGAGAGCATCCGAGCGCACACCGGCATCCGCTCGCTGACGGTACCCCGACACATTGTCGAGGATCTGCTGCTTCGTGAGCCCGATCTCCGTCGCCATGAGCGCCACGACGAGGTTCGTCAGACGCTCTTCCGCCGGAATACGGGCTGCCATCACTGCTCCGGGACGGGAACGATGCCCAGGATGTCGACGACGATCACGGTCGCCGGGTTGCCGTCTGCCGCGGGTACGACGACCAGCAGCTGAGACCCGACGGTCGCACCCACGAGCTCCTTCGCGGCGGGGCCGATGTTCGGCTCGGCGCCCCATGTGCTCGAGGTGACGGTCTTGTCATCCCAGCCGAGCGCCATGATGTTCGTCACGATGGTCGATTCCTTCTCGACCTTCGCGCCGTCACCCTTGATGAGGGTCTGGGTCACTGCGGATTCGGGCGCTGCACTGTCGGGGATGATGACACCCGGCGTGCCGTCGGGTGCGCGCACGACGGTCGGAAGGCCCCGTGCGTCGTTGAACTGCGACGCGCCTTCGGCGTGTGCGAGGTAGACATCGAGCACGTCGACGACGGCGACGATATTCTCGTCCTTCGCGAGACCGAAGGCCTCGACGTTCGCCTCACCGAAGTCCTCGGGGGTGAGCACCGCCACGACACGGCTGCCGCCGGTGGCGCACTCGAGCACCGACTCGAGGCCCGGAGAGCGCTGGGCCCAGTACGAGATGTTGTGCACCCGGCTCGTGTCGCCGTTGTACTCGGATTCGTAGAGCTTCTCGCCGCTCTCGCCGCCGTAGAAGGCGATGTCGAGCACCATGGGCTGCACCGTCGAGGTCAGCGTCTCGCCCTCGCCCGTGATGATGTCCGCGAACGCGGTCTCATCGGTCTTGACCGGTGTGTACACGGTGACATCCGGTGCTTCGCCGAGGTCACCCTCGACGGTCACGGAGTCCTCGACGGAGCCTGCGTGGGAGGTCCGATCGCAGACCTCGCCCGCGAACGTCGGACCCGCGGCGCATCCGGTCAGAGTGAGGACGGCGAGGCTGAGAGTGGCCAGAACGGCGGACGTTTTACGCACGCGCTCCAGTCTATTCCGTAGACGGCTCGGATTCGCGCGAACCGGATGCAAGACGCGCGCCCTCCGCCGCCTTGGCAGCCTCACGAGCGCGCTTTCGGAGGTTCTTGTCGTTGATCTCGCGATCGCCGACGGCTCCGGGGGTCCACTGCTCGACATCGGCGTCGCCGTAGCTGCTCTTCGACGCCCGGCGCTTGACCTGGGGTGCGACAGCACCGGGAGCGAGTCGGCGCGCGGTGAGCAGGAAGCCCGTGTGCGCCACCATGCGGTGGTCCGGCCGCACGGCCAGACCTTCGACGTGCCAGCCGCGCACCATCGTCTCGGAGGCCTCAGGGTCAGTGAACAGCCCCGTGCTGCGGATGTACTCCGCCACACGCGACAGCTGCGTGGCGGTGGCGACGTAGCAGAGCACGACTCCGCCGGGCGTCAGGGCGTCGGCGACGACGTCCATGCACTCCCACGGAGCCAGCATGTCGAGCACGACCCGATCGACAGAGCCTGCGGGGAACTCACCGGGCAGTGCCTCGGCCAGATCTCCGACGACGACGTCCCAGGTGCCGGGAGTCGCACCGAAGAACGTCTCGACATTGCCGCGCGCGACCTGCGCGAAGTCCTCGCGACGCTCGAACGAGACCAGACGGCCGGCGGGGCCGATCGCGCGGAGCAGCGACAGCGACAGCGCTCCAGACCCCACCCCCGCCTCCACGACGACGGCGCCGGGGAAGATGTCTGCCTGCATCACGATCTGCGCCGCATCCTTCGGATACACGATCGCCGCACCACGGGGCATGGACATCGCGAAGTCGCGCAGCAGCGGACGCAGCGCGAGGTAGTCATGCCCCGAGCTGTTCGCCACGACGGAGCCGTCGGGGAGGCCGATCAGGTCGCGGTGCCGCAGAACGCCCTGGTGGGTGTGGAGTTCGCCGTCCTCGCGGAGGGTCACGGTGTGCAGGCGCCCCTTGGGGCCGGTCAGCTGTACCCGGTCGCCCTCTCGGAACGGCCCGCTCGGCCGCTGTGAGCTGGTGGAGGTCATCGGGTGGCTCCCGTCATGGAGTTCTTGCGATCGAACAGGTCGATCAGGTCTGCGGCGGTGCGGCCGTCGAGCGTCGGCCAGAGCTCGTGCGCTCCGACATGGTCGAGCGGCACGATGTGCGGGACGCCGAGCGCCACGGCGCCGGAGGCGATTCCGGCGCGGAGCCCGGTCGGCGAGTCCTCGATGACCACGGCGTCGGCGATGTCGATCTCGAGCAGCCCTGCTGCGTGCAGGTACGGCTCCGGATGCGGTTTGGGGTTGGTCACGTCGTCGCCGGCGACGACGATGTCGAACGCGTCGAACTCGATCAGGTCGACGACGCTGAGGGCCATCCGGCGGAGGGACATGGTCACGAGTCCGGTCGGGATCCCCGCCGATCGCAGGTCCTGCAGCAGCTCGCGCGCCCCCGGACGGAACGGCACGCCCTGAGTGCGCAGCGCCTCCTGCACCCCGTCGGTGAGAAGCGCGACGATGGCCTCGGCGTCCATGTCGACGCCGGCGTTCTGAAGGATGATCGCGCTGTCGATCAGACCGTTGCCGACGAGCTGGAGTGCGTCATCGTGGCTCCACGAGCCCCCGAAGGACTCGACCAGCGCCGTCTCTGCAGCCATCCAATACGGTTCGGTGTCGACGAGTGTTCCGTCCATGTCCCAGAGGATCGCGCGGGGCTGTCTGCTCACTGAACCATGTTAGCCGTGGCTCCGCCCCCCTCCCCGCGCGGTCGGACTAGCCTGGAGGGATACCGATCCGATATCGCGAAGGGAGCCCATGATGGATGTCCTCGGTTCACGCATCGTCATCGTCGCCTTCGACGGGTGGAACGACGCGGGTGAGGCTGCGAGCGGAGCGATCACGGCACTGCGCGAGACCACCGACTACGACCTCGTGCACTCGATCGATCCCGAGCTGTACTTCGACTACCAGTACACGCGCCCGGCGACGAAGATGGATGCCGAGGGGCGTCGTCAGCTCACCTGGCCGGAGGCCGGACTGTGGCGTCCACGCGACCCGGGTCCGGGTCCGGAGTTCTGGGTGCTGACCGGTGTCGAGCCCGCACGCACCTGGCAGTCCTTCGCCTCGGAGTTCATCGACATCGCGCTCCGCGACGACATCACCGGTTTCGTGACGCTCGGCGCGATGCTGTCGGACGTCCCGCACACCCGGCCGATCTCGATCTTCGCCTCGAGCCAGAACGAGCAGGTCCGCGAGGCCCACGGGCTCGAGCGCTCCCTCTACGAGGGCCCGGTCGGAATCCTGAGCGTCATCGAGCACTTCGCCGAGAGCGCGGGCATCCCGACCGCGAGCCTCTGGGCGAGCGTGCCGCACTACGTCGCCTCGGCCACGCCGTCGCCCAAGGTGACCCTCGCGCTCCTCGATCGGCTCGAGGAGCTGACCGGTGTCGACGTGCCGCGCGATCACCTGCGCACCGAGGCCGCGGCGTGGGAGGCCTCGATCGATGCCGCAGCCGCGGACGACGAGGACATGACGGAGTACATCCAGCAGCTCGAGCGCACGAGAGACACGTGGGACTCCCCCGATGCCTCAGGCGATGCGATCGCCCAGGCCTTCGAGCGCTACCTCAAGCGCCGCGGCGACGGCCCAGGAGACCATAAGCGCTAGCCCCCTGGCCGCCCGTCCGCACTCAGGCGGCGATGACGCCGGTGCCGAGCAGGACCAGCAGGACGGTTCCGAGTAGGATCCGGTAGATCACGAACGGCAGGAAGCTGCGCTTCGAGATGTAGTTCATGAAGAATGCGATGACTCCGAGCGCCACGACGAACGCGATGCCGGTCGCCGCCAGCGTGTCGCCGAACGAGAAGAACGAGGGCTCGTCCCAGCTCTTGAACACCTGGTAGAACCCGCTTCCGAAGACCGCAGGGATCGCGAGCAGGAACGCGTAACGGGCGGCAGCGGCGCGCTCGTAGCCGAGGAACAGTCCCATCGTGATCGTTCCGCCCGAGCGGGAGACGCCGGGGATCAGCGCGAGCGCCTGCGCGAACCCGTAGGCGATGCCGTGGGGGTACGTCAGCTGGTCGAGCTTTCGTCGTTTGGCGCCGACGTGGTCGGCGATCCCGAGCAGGATGCCGAAGACGATCAGCATGATCGCGACGATCCACAGCGACCGGAAGACGGTCTCGATCTGGTCTTGGAAGAGCAGTCCGAGCACCACGATCGGGATGCTGCCGATGATGATCATCCACCCCATGCGGGCATCGGGATCGCTGCGCGGAACCCGTCCGGTCAGTGAGCGGAACCACTGCGCGATGATGCGCACGATGTCACGCCAGAAGAACACCACGACCGCTGCCTCGGTGCCGATCTGGGTGATCGCGGTGAACGCCGCACCCGGGTCCTCACCCGAGGGCAGGAACGTGCCCAAGATGCGCAGATGCGCGCTGGAGGAGATCGGGAGGAACTCGGTGAGTCCCTGGACGATGCCGAGGATGAGCGCTTCGAGCAGGTGCATGGAGGAGCTTTCTGAATCGTGGTGCGCGGACGACGAGCCGAAGGCTCAGTACGTGCGCAGCAGATCGGCCAGCACCCGCTGACCGAAGACAAGCGATTCTACGGGTACGCGCTCATCGACTCCGTGGAACATGCCCGTGAAGTCGAGGTCTGCAGGAAGCCGCAGCGGAGCGAAACCGTATCCGGTGATGTCCAGATACGCGAGCGCTTTGTTGTCCGTGCCCGCTCCCAGCAGATACGGGATCACCGGCACCCCCGGGTCATGGCGACCGAGGCTCGCGACCATCGCGTCGACCAGTTCTCCCGCGAACGGCGTCTCCATGCCGATGTCGCGCACGACGATCTCGATCTCGATGTCGTCGCCGACGATCTGCTGCAGCTCTGCGAGCACATCGTCCTCGGTCCCGGGGATCACGCGAACGTCGATCAGCGCCTCGGCGCGCTCGGGAATGACGTTGTGCTTGTATCCGGCGGTCAGAGCCGTCGGGTTGGTGGTGGTGCGGAACGACGAACGCAGGAACGCCTCCGCGGGTCCTGCGGCGGCTGCCAGAGCATCCGGGTCGTCCACCGAGCGTCCGGTGAGGTCGCTGAGTCCCTGCAGCAGGGCCTCAGTGGTCGAGGTCAGCCGCAACGGCCACCGGGTTCGTCCGATGGCCGCGACGGCCTCCGCGAGCTTCGTGACGGCGTTGTCGTCGTGCAGGCGGCTGCCGTGACCGGCGCGCCCCTTCGCGACGAGGCGGATCCAGATCAGCGCCTTCTCGCCCACCTGCAGCAGATAGGCGCGGCGGTCGTCGACGGTGATCGAGTACCCGCCGACCTCGCTGATCGCCTCGGTGGCGCCGGCGAACCACTCGGGCTTGTTCTGCACGACGAGAGCCGAGCCCTCGACCCCGCCGTTCTCCTCGTCGGCGAAGAACGCCAGAACGAGGTCCCGCTCCGGCTGCTCCCCCGCTCGGAGGATGTCGGCGACGGCAGTGAGGATCATCGCGTTCATGTTCTTCATGTCGACGGCACCGCGACCCCACAGCATCCCGTCCTTGACGATCCCGGCGAACGGATCGACGGTCCAGTCCTCGGCCATCGCCGGAACGACGTCGAGGTGACCGTGGACGACCAGCGCCGGTCTGCTCGAATCCCGGCCGGGGACGCGCGCCATCACATTCGTGCGGCGCGGGATCGGTTCGTAGTACTCGACCTCGAGCCCCAGCTCCTGCAGGTACGCGCCCACGTACTCGGCGGCTTCGCGCTCGCCCTTCGCATTGCCGCCGCCGAAGTTGGAGGTGTCGAAGCGGATCAGGTCGCTCGCGATGCGAACGACCTCGGGAACGGACGGATCGGTCATGTGCCCAGGCTATCGAAACGCCGTGGCGCGCCCGGGCGTCGCCGTCGGTTTCAGGGAGCCTCGAAGCTCGTGCTAATGTAAATCTTCGTTCGGCAACGAACATCCAACACCTGCGCGGGTGGCGGAATGGTAGACGCGCTACGTTGAGGTCGTAGTGCCCGTAAGGGCGTGGGGGTTCAAGTCCCCCTCCGCGCACAGACAGGCCCCGGATATCGTCACGATATCCGGGGCCTTCTTCGTTCCCGGAGAACGATTCGCGTCCGGGCCGCTCGGGGCGGAATTCCTCCCGGACCCCGCCCCGCACCCTCATATGCCGGATGCTGCTCGATTCAGGCCGCTCCCACTCCGAACACCAGGCCGAGCACGTACGTGATCGCCGCGGCTCCGAAGCCGATCGCGAGCTGCCGCAGGGCCCGACGCAAGGGCGGTCCGCCCGACAGGATCCCGACCATGGCGCCGGTGGTCAGCAGCGCGACCCCGACGAGAACCAGCGCGACGATGACGGCTGTAGCGCCGTCAAGACCGAAGATCCAGGGCAGCACAGGGATGATCGCACCGGAGGCGAACAGCAGGAAGCTCGAGATCGCCGCCGTCCAATCGCTGCCGACGATCTCATGGTCATCGCCCGCGTGGATGCTGACGGGACCCGTCGTGGTGCGTTCGACGCCCGCTCGGGCCGCAGCGACGATGCGTCCCGCGCGGGCCAGGGCCTCTTCCTGGCCTATCCCCCGAGCGCGATACACGAGTGCCAGCTCGTTCTCGTCGATGTCGAGGTCAGCCGCGGATGCAGCGGCATCCTCGTTGGCTTCGGTGGCCGCGAGGAGCTCTCGCTGCGACCGCACGGAGACGAACTCTCCCGCTCCCATCGACAGTGCGCCCGCGAGAAGCCCGGCGATCCCGCTGAAGAGCACGAATCCGGAGCTCACCCCGGTGGCCCCGATCCCGAGCACGAGGGCCAGGTTGCTGACCAGACCGTCGTTCGCGCCGAACACGGCCGCGCGGAACGACCCGGACAGCCGCCGCCTTCCTCGTGCGGCGAGGCCGCGCACGACCTCGTAGTGGACCTTCTCGTCGGCGCGCATCGCGGGGGTCGCATACTGCTCCGAGTCGTACGGAGAGCGCGCCTCGGCATTCTGCGCGAGAGCCAGCACGAAGATCGATCCGAACCGACCGGCCATCCAGCCGAGGAGTCGGGAGCGGATGCCGGCTCGGGGCAGCCTCGAGGGCTCAGCGCCCAGCAGGTCGAGCCAGTGCTGCTCGTGGCGGCGCTCGGCGTCGGCGAGGCTGAGGAGGATCTCGCGCTCCTCACCGGTGCGTCGATGCGCGAGCCTCTGATAGACCGTGCCCTCGGCACGCTCCTCGACGAGATAGCGCGCCCAACGGCGGCGGTCTGCGGCGGTGGGTTCTGCAGCGGCGGGCTCGGCGGCAGCGGGGGCTGTCATGACGTCTCCTGATCGACGGAGCCCCAAGCGGGGGCAACCGTTCAACGCTAGCTTCGGGTGACCTCGCCTACGGCACCGAGGCCGGGATTGCCAGCTTTTCGGGGTTCCGAACCGGGCATTTTCCCGGTGTCGGACTGGTCGGTGCCGAGCCGGTCGGTGCCGAGCCGGTCGGTGTCGAACCGGTAGGCGCCGAACAGGGCCGGCGTCAGGTGCGGACGCGCTTGCGCAGCACTTCGATGCGCGACTGCAGCTGTGTGACCGTGGCCTGCGCGACGGCGGGGCCGCCGCAGATGCGTCGCAGCTCGGCGTGGACAGACCCGTGCGGCTCGCCCTTCTGCCGGGCGTACAGTCCCACGAGACTGTTCAACAGCTGTCGCTGTTCGCGCAGCGTGCGGTGCAGGGGTGCGGGCAGCGTCGTGGTCTCGGTGGGTCCTGCCTCGGCCTCGCGGACCTCTCGCAGGCGCGACTGCCGCGCCTGGCGTTGCATGAGCAGCTCGTGCACGTGCTCGGGCTCGAGGAGTCCGGGGAATCCGATGAACTCCTCCTCCTCGGGCGTTCCCGGTTCGGCGAGCTGACCGAACTCCTGTCCCTCGAACACGACGCGGTCGAAATGCGCCACCGACGACAGTGCCTGATAGCTGAACTCCTGGGTCAGCGCGTCTGAGGTCTCCTCTTCGCGGTTCGCGGCATCGAGCAGCGAGTCCTCGAGGCCGTCGTCATCCTTCGACTGCCGGTCGAGCGCATGCTCGCGCTGCTTGTCCATCTCGTTCGCGAGCCCCATGAGCACCGGGACCTGGGGCAGGAACACACTCGCGGCCTCGCCGCGGCGCCGGGCACGTACGAAGCGCCCGATCGCCTGGGCGAAGAAGAGCGGAGTCGAGGATGAGGTCGCGTAGACACCGACCGCGAGGCGAGGGACGTCGACGCCCTCGGACACCATGCGCACCGCGACCATCCAGCGATCCTCGCTGGCGCTGAACTTCTCGATGCGCTCCGATGCGGTGGCATCGTCCGACAGCACCACGGTGGGGCGCTGGCCGGTGATGCTGTGCAGGATCTTGGCGTACGCGCGGGCGACGGTCTGATCCGTGGCGAGGACCAGGCCCCCGGCATCCGGCACATGGTTGCGGATCTCGGTGAGGCGGCGGTCGGCGGCGGACAGCACGGCAGGCATCCACTCACCCTCGGGGTCGAGCGCCGTGCGCCAGGCCTGCGACGTGACGTCTTTGGTGTTGTCCTGCCCGAGATGGGTCTCGAGCTCATCGCCGGTGCTCGTGCGCCAGCGCATCTTGCCCGCGTACATGTGGAAGAGCACGGGTCGGACGACACCGTCGGCGAGGGCGCGGCCGTAGCCGTAGTTGTAGTCGGTGCGGGAGATCCGCGCCCCGGATTCGTCAGGGTGGTACTCGACGAACGGGATGGGTGCGGTGTCGCTGCGGAACGGGGTGCCCGAGAGGAGCAGACGCCGTTTCGCCGGCCCGTAGGCATCGCGGATCGCGTCGCCCCAGCTGAGCGCGTCGCCGCCGTGGTGCACCTCGTCGAGGACCACGAGCGTCTTGGCATCCTCGGTGAGATGTCGGTGAACCGACGACTTCGCGGCGACCTGGGCGTACGTGACGACGGCGCCGTGATAGTGCCGGGCCGGCGCCCAGTCGCTGTTGCGGAACCGGGGGTCGAGTCGGATGTGCACGCGTGCCGCGGCATCGGCCCATTGCGTCTTGAGGTGCTCTGTGGGCGCGACCACGATGATGCGGTCGACCTCGCCCATGCGCATGAGCTCGACCGCGAGGGTGAGGGCGAACGTCGTCTTTCCGGCGCCGGGTGTCGCGGCCACGAGGAAGTCGCGCTGGTCTGCCTGGAAGTACTGCTCGAGCGCCTCCTGCTGCCACGCGCGCAGCTTGTTGGCGGTGCCCCAGGGGGCGCGCTGTGGGAAGGACGGAGAGAGCATCGAGACAACGATAATCGCTGCCGCCGACACTCGGCACGCTCGCGGCCTCCCCCGCGCGCGTCCTCGCCGCGGATGCTCGCACCCGAGTAGGCTCGGTCACTGCGCAGCCGCCATCGATGTGCTGCGTCCGTTCGCGAAGGAGAGCTGGATGACAGACCAGGATTCGACCCGGACCCCGCATCTCGACAACGAGAGCGCGCACCCGTGGCGACGTTTCGTCGCGATCGGCGATTCGTTCACCGAGGGCATCGGGGACCCCGACCCCTCGCACCCCGGGAATCATCGCGGCTGGGCTGATCGGGTCGCCGAGGTTCTGTCGCGGCAGGTCGACGACTTCGCGTACGCGAACCTCGCGGTGCGCGGCAAGCTCATCGCCCAGATCGTTCGCGACCAGATCGAACGGGCGATCGATCTGCACCCTGATCTCATCTCGATCTGCGCCGGCGGGAACGACGTGATACGCCCCGGCACTGATCCGGATGCCATCGCCGTGCAGCTCGAGGATGCCGTCGCGCGGCTCTCCTCCACCGGTGCGGCCGTGCTGCTCTTCACCGGCGTCGATACGGCGTTCACCCCCGTCTTCCGCGCCTTCCGCGGCAAGGTCGCGATCTACAACGAGAACATCCGAGCGATCGCCGAGCGCCACGACTGCATCGTCGCGGACCAGTGGGCGCTCAAGGTCGTGCAGGACATGCGCTTCTTCGACGATGACCGACTGCATTACAACCCGCTCGGGCATCACGAGATCGCGAGGATGGCACTCCGCGCCCTCAACGTCCCCAACGATCTCGAATCGATGCAGCCGGAGGCGCTGCCTATCCGCACCTGGCGCGAGGCACGCTCCGAGGATCTGGGTTGGGCGCGCGAGCACCTCGTTCCCTGGGTCCTGCGACGTCTGCGCCACGAGTCCTCGGGCGATCACATCATGGCGAAGCGTCCGGAGCCGTCGCCGGTCGTGTTCCCCGGCCTCGACTGACGGCCCCGCTCGGGAGTCAGCCCGACGTGAGCGCCCACAGAGCCACCGCCGCGGCCGACGCGACGTTCAGAGAGTCCACGCCGCCGGACATGGGGATGGTCACGACCGTGTCTGCGATCTCGAGGGCAGTGCGGGAGAGCCCGTCGCCTTCCGCTCCCATCACGACCGCGACCCGTTCAGGGCGATCGGCGACATAGGCATCGAGCGTCACGGCATCATCGCGCAGAGCGAGAGCTGCGACATCGAACTTCGCCGCGTGCAGGTCCGAGACCGCCGACTCCCAGTCCGTGATGCGGGTCCACGGCACCTGGAACACGGTTCCCATGCTGACGCGCACGCTGCGTCGGTACAGCGGGTCCGCTCCCCCGGGCGACACCAGCACCGCGTCCGCGCCGAGCCCGGCCGCCGCCCGGAATGCCGCGCCGACGTTGGTGTGATCTCCGACGTTCTCGAGGATCAGCACGAGCGTCGCGCCGTCGATCACCTCACGAACGGTCGGCAACTCAGGCCGATGCATCGATGCGATCGTGCCGCGATGCACGGCGAAACCGGTGACCGCTTCGGCCACCGCGTCGGGGACCACGTACACCGGCACGTCGAGATCGCCGACGATCGCTCTGATGTCGTCCACGCGGCGTTCCTGCACGAGGACGGATCGCGGACGGTGACCTGCGGCGACGGCGCGTGCGATCACCTTGGTCGATTCGGCGATGTACAGCCCGCCGGCGGGGTCGCTCACGGTGCGGAGCGCCGTGTCGGTGAGCGCTCGGTAGTCGTCGAGTCGTCGATCGTCCGGATTCGTCACGCGCAGCAGTTCCACGCGCCCCAGTCTGCCATCGCTCCGCCCGGCCGCCTCGCGGTCGGCGGCGAAGCCTCGGTCGCGCCGCACGCCGTAGACTCGCAGGAGGAGGTCCTGTGAGCGCATCGAGTCCGGTCGAGCTGTCGGCCACCGTCGCTCGCACCGCCGAACTCCTTCGCGGACGGAAGATCGCACTGCTCACCGGAGCGGGAATCTCGACGGATTCCGGGATCCCCGCCTATCGCGGCGAAGGCTCGCGCAACCGGTCCGACCCGATGACCATCCAACGGTATCTCGCTGACGAAGCCGCTCGGCGTCGCTACTGGGTCGGTGGGCACCTCGGATGGCGCGCGTTCGCCAGGGCGGAGCCGAATCCCGGTCATCTCTCGCTCGCCGCGATGGAGTCGTCGGGCCTGGTCAGCGGGGTCATCACGCAGAACGTCGACGGCCTGCATCTGCGCGCAGGCAGCTCGCACGTCATCGAGGTGCACGGCACGATGCGCAGGGTGCTCTGCCTGAAGTGCGGCCAGGTGTTCGACCGTCGCGACATCGCTGTGCAGATCGAAGAGCGCAATCCGTGGATCTCGGTGCCCGAGAACGTCGCGCTGGCGCCGGACGGCGACGTGCTGCCCGAGAGCACCGACGGCTTCATCGTCCCGGTCTGCACAGTGTGCGCGGGGATGCTGAAACCGGATGTCGTGTTCTTCGGCGAGTACGTCCCTCAGGATCGCTTCAAGGCCGCGGAATCGCTGCTCCGTGCGAGTGACGCGATGATCGTCGCCGGTTCCTCTCTCGTCGTGAACTCCGGGGTGCGGCTGGTCGAGCGCGCGCGCCGCCGCAGCATCCCCCTCATCATCATCAACCGCGAGCCGACGCGCGCGGATGTCTGGGCCGATGTCACCATCGCCGCGGGCACCAGCGACGTGCTCCCCGCCATCCAGGAGCTTCTCGAATGACCCTGCTCACCCTCGTACGCCACGGCCAGACCGACTGGAACCTCGCTCGACGCATCCAGGGTGCAACCGACATCCCGCTGAACGAGACAGGTCGCGCCGATGCGCGGACAGCCGCGGACCGTCTCGAGGGGAGCACGCACCACGCGATCTACAGCAGTCCGCTTCTGCGGGCGCGGGAGACCGCCGAGATCATCGCGGCCCGGCTCGGACTCGGCGCGCCCGTGCTCGTGCCGGACATCCGGGAGCGCGAGTTCGGAGAAGGCGAGGGCATGCTCGTCTCCGAGTACATGAAGACCTACGGGGACTGGCTGGCGCCGGTGCCGGGCGCAGAGACGCTCGACGAGGTGGCCGTACGGGCGATGGATGCTCTGGACGAGATCGCCCGTGATTCTCGTCGACGCTCGACACCTGTCGCCGAATCCGTGATCGTCGTGGCTCACGGCGGCGTGATCCGGTCGCTCATCTCGCATGTGTCCGGTGGCACCTTGCCCCACGCCGGCGACCCGATCGTCAACGGATCCGCGCACCGCTTCGAGGTGTCGCCCGGGGTGTTGCGCCTGCTGGATCAGTCCGTCCTCATCTGACTCGCTGGCCGAGGGCGACTTCAGGCTCCGAGCCGCTCAGCGCGCTCGAGAGATCAGCGAACGAGCATGCCGGAGGACCGGTTCATCGATCATCCGTCCTTGGAAGCGGAAGACGCCGCGCTCGGACTCTGCCGCGAGGAGCACGGCTCGCGCCCAATCGAGAGCATCCGCTGCGGGTGCGTAGGCGTCTCGGATCACCGCCACCTGGCTCGGGTGGATGCAGGCGGTCGCCGCGAAGCCCGACGCCGACGCGTCGATGGCCTCCGTCTTCTGCCCGGCGATGTCATCGATGTCGATGTGCACCGCATCGATCGCACCCTTGCCGTGCGCGCCGGCTTCCAGAAGCACCCGAGACCGTGCATAGCGAGCGAGGTCGCGATAGCCGCCGGTCGGCAGACGGCTGGACGTCCCGCCGAGAGACGCCACCAGATCCTCGGCGCCCCACATCATCGCGACGATCTGCGGATGCGCCGCGATCCGGTCGGCTGCCTGCACGCCTCTTGCCGTCTCGCACAGCGCGATCAGCGAGAACCTCTCGTCGAAGGCGCTGAGGCTCTCGGGGCTCTCGGTCTTGGCGACCATGACGGTGCGGAAGTCCGTCTGGGAGAGCGTGGACAGATCCGAGCCGAACCCTTCGGACCCTGGCGGGTTGACCCGCACGATCACCCGATCGGGATCGAGGTCTGCCTCGATGAGATGGCCCCGAGCGGCCGCCTTCGCGTCGGGGAGCACGGCGTCCTCGAGGTCGAGGATGACGGCATCCGCCTTATCGAGCGCCCCGCGGAAGCGCTCAGGGCGATCAGCCGGACAGAACAGCAGTGCCGGTCCTAGTTCGAAGGTCATCGGTCTCCCCCATCGGGCAGGCAGTACACGAGCACCGAACGCGTGGCCGTGGCGACGACCGTCTCGTCCTGGTTGCGTCCGGTGTGGGCGATGGTCACGATCCCCTGTCCGGGACGCGAGGCCGAGAGACGCTTCTCGGTGATCACGCTCTCTGTGTAGAGAGTGTCGCCTGCGAACATCGGGTGCGGGAATGCGACGTCGCCGAAGCCGAGCTGCGCGACGAGCGTTCCCTGCGTCAGCTGGGCCACGGATGCACCGACCATCGTCGACAGCGTCCACATCGAGTTGATCAGGCGAGCGCCGAAGGGCTGCTGCGCGTCAGCGAACGCCGCATCGAGATGCAGCGCCTGCGTGTTCATCGTGAGCGTCGTGAAGAGCACGTTGTCGGCTTCGGTGGCGGTCCTCCCGGGTCGATGGAGATACCGGGCATCCACGTCGAACTCCTCGAAGTAGAGCCCCCGCTGGACGATGTCGTGTGCGCTCACTTCGGCTCCCTCGGTCGATCGGAACGTCGCATGCTGCCACGCTACCCGGCGAGTCCGAGCGCCCGCGCGATCACCAGGAGCTGGACCTCGGTCGTACCCTCGCCGATCTCGAGGATCTTGGAGTCGCGGTAGTGACGAGCCACCGGGAACTCGTTCATGAACCCGTTGCCTCCGAAGATCTGGGTCGCATCCCTGGCGTTGTCCATGGCTGCCTCCCCCGCGACGAGCTTGGCGATCGCCGCCTGCTCGGCGAACGGCCGTCCCTCGTCGCGCAGCCTCGCCGCGTGATGCCAGGCGAGCCGGGCCGTGTGCACCCGAGCGCGCATCCGGGCCAGAGTGAACTGGGCGTTCTGACGGGTGCTGAGCGCACTTCCGAAGATCGTGCGGCTCTTCGCATAGTCCACGGAAGCCTCGAGGCAACCCTCTGCAGCGCCGGTCGACAGCGCCGCGATCGCGATGCGCCCCTCGTCCAGGATGCTCAGGAAGTTGCGGAAGCCGCTCCCCCGCCCTCCGAGGAGGTTCGCCGCCGGTACGCGCACACCGTCGAAGGTCAGCGGATGCGTGTCGGAGGCGTTCCATCCGACCTTGTCGTACGGCGCCTCCACCGTGAAACCCTGGGTGCCGTTCGGGACGATGATCGTGGAGATCTCCTTGCGCCCGCCCTCGCTCCCCGTGACGGCGGTGACTGTGACGAATCGGGTGATGGGGGTCCCGGAGTTCGTGATGAACTGCTTCGACCCGTCGATCACCCACTCGTCACCGTCGAGGCGGGCCGTCGTGCGGGTCGCCCCCGCATCGCTGCCGGCCTCGGGCTCGGTCAGCCCGAATCCCGCGAGAGCGCGACCGGCGAGCAGATCCGGGAGCAGCTCCTGTTTCTGCTCCTCGGTTCCGAATCGGAACACCGGCATCGCCCCGAGACTCACTCCCGCCTCGAGAGTGATCGCGATCGACTGATCGACGCGACCGAGAGCCTCGATCGCGATGCCCAGGGCCATGTAGTCGCCGCCCTGTCCGCCGTGCTCCTCGGGGAAGGGCAAGCCGAACATCCCGAGATCGCCCATCTGTCCCACGACGTCCATCGAGAGCGTGTGCGTGCGGTCGGCCTCGTACGACTGCGGCGCGACGACGCTGTCAGCGAAGTCGCGCACCATCGCGGCGAGCTCGCGCTCCTCGTCGTTCAGATCTTCCATCATCGGTTCTCCTCCGTCGTCACGCGGGCGACCGGCTGGTCGCGCCGCACCTGATCGCCCACGGCGACCAGCAGGCTCACGACCCCGTCATGCGGGGCGAGCACCGGGTGCTCCATCTTCATCGCCTCGATCGAGACGATCGGCGTGCCCGCCGTCACCGGGTCACCGTCGGCCACGTGCACGGCGACGATGCTCCCCGGCATCGGGGCACGGGCATCTGGGCCGGTCGCCACGGCGCGCTCATCCCGTGCCTGCAGGCGTCGCTGCATGCGCTGGCGGCGGTCGATCGGACGGAGTCGTGCGCTACGCCCGTCCGCGCTCACCCAGACGGCGCCGTCGCCGTCGGTGGCGACGGCGACCTCCTGGCGGTGACCGGCTGGCGCTTCGGATGCGAAGAGGAGCTCGTCCTGATCGGTGAGGAACGCGATCTCACGGGGCGCGACACCACTGCGCGCAGCCCAAACGGCGCCGGCACGGCGGGAGTTCCTGTCGTCTGAACCTGAGACGCTGTCGCGCAGAACACCGGCCCTCGCGGCGGCCAGCATCGACGTCGTCGGGTGCTCGATCCGCAGCGGCAGCAGAGTGTCGATCAGGCCGGTGTCGAGATCCCCTGCCATCACCCGTGAATCGCGACACAGCGTGCGCAGGAAGGCGATGTTCGTGTCCACACCGAGGACGACCGTGCGCGCCAGCGCCTCATCCAGACGCCGAAGGGCCGTCTGCCTGTCGGAGGCGACGGCGATGACCTTCGCGATCATCGGGTCGTAGAAGCCCGTGACCTCTGAGCCCGTCTCCACCGCGGCATCCACCCGCACGCCCTGAGGCGGATCGAACAGCAGCACCCGGCCGGTGGACGGCAGGAATCCGCGCTCCGGCGACTCGGCGTAGACGCGAGCCTCGACCGCGTGCCCGCGCACGGGAGGAGGCTGGTCGAGTCGCCCTCCTTCGGCGACCCGGATCTGGAGCGCCACGAGGTCGAGACCGGTCACCTCCTCGGTGACGGGGTGCTCGACCTGCAGACGCGTGTTCATCTCGATGAAGAAGACCTGCTCCGGAGCATCCGCATCGATGAGGAACTCCACCGTGCCGGCCCCGACGTACGACACGCTCTCCGCCGCCTGGATCGCCGCGGTCAGGAGTCGATTCCTGGTCTCCCCCGGGATGCCCGCCGACGGCGCCTCCTCGATGACCTTCTGATGACGACGCTGGAGGGTGCACTCGCGCTCGCCGAGGGCGATGACCGTCCCGTGGACATCTCCGAAGACCTGGACCTCGATATGCCGAGGACGCCGGATGAGTCGCTCGAGGATCAGCGCGTCATCACCGAACGCCGACGCTGCG
>NZ_LMOU01000001.1:573327-676691 GCF_001423615.1 Microbacterium sp. Leaf159
TGCCGCCTCCTCCTGCGCTCGGCTTGACCAGCAGCGGGAATCCGACGGCGACCGCTTCTTCGGCGATCTCCGCATCCGACAGACCGCGGGCATCGAACCCGGGAACGACCGGCACACCGGATCGCACCACGTGATCGCGCGCCTTGGCCTTGTCGCCCATGATCTGCAGCGCGTCGACCGACGGGCCGATGAAGACGATCCCGCTCTCCGCGCACGCTTCGGCGAGCCCGACGCTCTCCGAGAGGAAGCCGTAGCCGGGGTGGATCGCCTGAGCGCCGGCGGCGCGTGCGGCGCCGATCACGGAGTCGATGTCGAGGTAGGACTCCGCTGCGGGAGCCGCCCCGATCCGCACCGCGTCGTCGGCCTCCCGCACGTGAGGTGCATCCGCGTCAGCGTCGCTGTAGACGGCGATGCTGCGGATGCCGAGTTCTCGGAGCGTCCGGATGATCCGGCGTGCGATCTCGCCTCTGTTCGCGACGAGGACTGTATCGAACGTGTGAGTGTTCTGGAACGTCATGGCCATCACATCCGGAAGAGGCCGAAACGCGGTTCGGGCAGTGGGCTGCGGGCGACCACGTCGAGAGCGAGGCCGAGGAGGTCGCGGGTCTCGGCGGGATCGATGATGCCGTCATCCCAGAGACGTGCGGTCGCATAGTAGGGCTCGCCCTGCGTCTCGTACTGGTCGCGGATGGGGGTCTCGAACGATTCTCGTTCGTCGGTGCTCCAGTCCTCACCCCGAGCGGCGAGCTGGTCGGACTTGACGGTGGAGAGCACGGAGGCGGCCTGCGCCCCGCCCATCACGGAGATGCGGCTGGCCGGCCACGTCCAGAGGAATCTCGGAGAGTAGGCCCTGCCGCACATCGAGTAGTTGCCCGCACCGAAGGAGCCGCCGATGATCACGGTGAGCTTGGGCACTCGAGTGCTCGCCACAGCCGTCACCATCTTCGCGCCGTCCTTGGCGATCCCGCCGGCCTCGGCATCCGAGCCGACCATGAAACCCGTGATGTTCTGCAGGAACAGCAGCGGGATGCCGCGTTGGTCGCAGAGTTCGATGAAGTGCGCGCCCTTGAGCGCCGATTCGCTGAAGAGGACGCCGTTGTTCGCGACGATCCCGACCGGGTGGCCGTGGAGCCTGGCGAATCCCGTGACCAGGGTCTTCCCGTACTCCGCCTTGAACTCGCGGAAGCTGTCGGCGTCGATGAGCCGATCGATGACGAGGTGCACGTCGTATGCCGCGTTGACGTCGACCGGGACGACGTCGTACAGCGATCCGAGCTCGGCAGGGGCCCGGCTGTCGTGCACCTCCCAGGCGGCCTGAGGCGGGGCGGGGAGTGTGGCGACGATGTCCCGCAGGATCTCGAGGGCATGCTCGTCGTCCTCCGCGAGGTGATCGACGACGCCGCTGCGGCGGGCATGGAGCTCGCCGCCCCCGAGCTCCTCTGCGGACACGACCTCGCCGATCGCCGCCTTCACGAGAGGCGGGCCGCCGAGGAAGATCGTGCCCTGATCGCGGACGATCACCGTCTCGTCGCTCATCGCCGGGACATACGCCCCACCGGCCGTGCACGAGCCGAGGACCGCTGCGAGCTGCGGGATGCGCTCTGCCGACATCCGCGCCTGGTTGAAGAAGATCCGACCGAAGTGCTCGCGATCGGGGAACACCTCATCCTGCTTGGGGAGGAAGGCCCCGCCCGAGTCCACCAGGTACAGGCACGGCAGGCGATTCTCCAGGGCTATCTCCTGCGCACGCAGGTGCTTCTTCACCGTCAGCGGGTAATAGGTGCCGCCCTTGACCGTCGCATCGTTGCAGACGACCATGACGTGCCTCCCGTGCACGAGACCGATGCCGGCGATGACGCCCGCTGCGGGCGCCTCGCCCCCGTACAGGCCGTCGGCAGCCAGCGGAGCGACCTCGACGAAGGGGCTTCCCTCATCGAGAAGACGGGTCACGCGCTCGCGCGGCAGGAGCTTTCCTCGCGCGACATGACGCTCGCGAGAGGCCTCCGGCCCACCCTGCGCGACGATCTTCAGCCGGTGGTGCAGTTCGGCAGCGAGGGACTGCTGGGTTGCGGGCATCGTGTTGTCCTCCTCGACCCACGTGGCGCCGGCCACTTCGCTCTGGCGCACTCGATGCGTTCTCGGTTAGTGTTCACTAACCGATTGCATCAGGTTAGCGAGGATTAACTGAGATGACAAGCCCCGTCACCGCGCGAGATCGCGCCAAGGCAGAGCGCTCCGACGCGATCCTCCGCGAGGCCGCGAGGCTCTTCGCCGACAGCGGGTACAACGGCGTGAGCCTCGAGGACATCGGCACCGCCGTGGGCGTGTCCGGCCCCGCCGTCTACCGCCACTTCGCGGGAAAACAGGCTCTGCTCGGCGCGGTTCTCGTCAAGGTGAGCGACGACCTCGTCGCCGGCGGAACCAGGGTGGCGGCCGAAGGCGCGACGCCGGAAGAGCGGATGCGCGCGCTGGTCGCCTTCCACGTGGACTTCGCCCTCGGCCATGCCGACGTGATCCGCGTGCACGACAGGGAGGTCGCGCAACTCGATGCCCGCGATCACGCCGAGGTGCGGCGTCTGCAGCGCGCCTACATCGAGCTGTGGATCAGCACGCTGGCCCCGCTCGTCGATGCCGACGCTGACGAGCTGCGTCTGCGCGTGCAGGCGTGCTTCGGCCTCATCAACTCGACCCCGCACAGCACGCGCGCCGCTGCCCGCCAGCGATCCGCCACCGCGACAGTGCTCGCCGCGATGGCGGAGTCGGCGCTGCGCGCGACTATCTGAGCAGCATCGCCCGCCCCGGTTCTTCGAGCACGTCGGCAACGTCCTTGAGGAACCGAGCTCCTTCCGCACCGTCGACGAGACGGTGGTCGAACGACAGGCTGAGGGTCATCATCTGGCGCAGCGCGATCTCGCCGCGGTGCTCCCACGGCTGACGCCTGACCGCGCCGACCGCGAGGATGCCGGACTGCCCCGGCGGGAGGATCGGCGTGCCGGCGTCGATTCCGAACACCCCGATGTTCGAGATCGAGAACGTGCCGCCCGACAGCTCCGCCGGCGAGGTCTTCCCAGACCGCGCGGTCTCGGCGAGTGCCTTCAGCGCGTCTGCGAGGCCGACGAGGGTGAGCAGCTCGGCGTCGCGGATGTTCGGCACGATGAGCCCCCGTTCGGTGGCCGCTGCGATCCCGAGATCGACGTAGTGGTACTGGACGATCTCTCCCGCAGGCTCATCCCACCGGGCATTCAGCCCCGGCGTCCGTGTCAACGCCAGGCACACGGCCTTCGCGACCACCGCGAGCGGGCCGATCCTGTGCGCCGACAGACCGCGATCCTCCTTGAGCGAAGCGAGGAGGTCCATCGTCGCGGTGACATCCACCGTGTGGAACACCGTCACGTGCGGCGCCGTGAATGCGCTCTCGACCATCGCGGCCGCGGTGTGCTTGCGAACCCCGCGGATCGGGATCCGGGTCTCGCGAACGCCCTCGTGCAGCGCAGCCGCGGTGTCCGGGAGCGGGGCACTTCTCGGTGCCGCGGTCTCTTCGGCACGGATGCCGACACGCGCCGCATGCTCGTCGATGTCGTCGCGTGTGATGCGGCGATCCCCCACCGCTGCCGCGACGAGGACGAGATCGATCCCCAGGCGCTTCGCGTAGGCCCGCACGGGCGGAGTCGAGCGGGGACGTTCGACGACCGTCTCCACGCTCACGGCCGGCGATGCGTCGTGCGGTGCCGCTTCGAGCACCGCGGTGTCCGTGACCGGCGTCGCCCCTCCCGCGCGCCGAGCGCGCCGAGCCGGGCGTCCGGATGCCGACGGCGCAGCGCCGTACCCGACGAGGTTGGGCTGCGCCTTCTCCTCTCCAGGTGAAGTCGCGACGGGCGACTCCTCGGCTCCCTCCACGTCGAAGGCGATCAAGGGCGAGCCGACGGCGACGGTCTCCCCCGCCTCCGCGTGCAGTGTCGAGACGACACCCTCGTACGGCGACGGCAGCTCGACCACGGCTTTCGCGGTCTCGACCTCGGCGAGGGTCTGATTCAGCGCGACCGTATCGCCGGGAGCGACCAGCCACTGGACCACCTCGGCCTCGGCCAGCCCTTCCCCCAGGTCGGGAAGACGGAATTCGGCGATCATGCGTCCGCTCCCGTCAGGCTGTTCGGCCGATCGAGCACCCGATCGACCGCATCCAGCAGACGATCGAGATCCGGCAGGTGATACTTCTCTAGCTTCGCGGGCGGGTACGGCACGTCGTGGCCCGTCACCCGGAGAGGTGCGGATTCGAGGTACTCGAAGCAGAACTCCGTGATGCTCGCGATGACCTCTGCCGCCACCCCGGCCTCGCGCGAAGCCTCGTGAGCGACAACCACGCGTCCCGTCTTCCGGACCGAGGCCGCGACCGTGTCGTAGTCGACGGGCGAGAGCGAACGCAGGTCGATGACCTCGAGCGAGATCCCCTCGTCCTCAGCTGCCTCTGCGGCCTGCAGAGCTGTGGTGACCATGGCGCCGTACGAGATCAGGGTGGCATCCGTGCCGGATCGGACCACGCGCGCGAGGCCCATGGGCGCGGCATCCGCCAGCGGTGCGTCGAGGTCGACGTCGCCCTTGTGGTGATACAGCCGCTTCGGCTCGAAGAAGATCACCGGGTCGTCGGAGGCGATCGCCTGGCGCAGGCTCCGATAGGCGTCTTCGGGATTCGACACCGCGATCACGCGGAGACCCGCCGTATGCACGAAGTACACCTCGGGCGACTCGGAGTGATGCTCTGCCGCGCCGATGCCGCCTGCCCACGGGATGCGGATGGTGATCGGCATCTTCACACGCCCCTGAGTGCGATAGTGGAGCTTCGCGACCTGCGCGACGATCTGGTCGAAGGCGGGATAGACGAAGCCGTCGAACTGGATCTCGACGACAGGGCGGTAGCCCCGGAACGCGAGTCCGACCGCCGTGCCGACGATGCCGGACTCCGCGAGAGGCGTGTCGATGACTCGCGAAGCGCCGAACTCGTCGAGCAGCCCATCGGTGATGCGGAAGACGCCGCCGAGCTTCCCGATGTCCTCGCCGAGCAGGACGACCTTCTCGTCGTCGCGCATCGCCTGGCGCAGGCCCGCCCCCAAGGCCTTTCCGAGAGTGAGCTCCGTCATGGTCATACCTCGCCTTCGAACGACGCGAGGTAGGCGGCGTACTCGCCGCGCTGCCGCTCGAGAGCGGTATGCGGCTCGGCATAGACGCCGTCGAACACGGCGAGCGGAGGACGCGTGACCATGCCGAGGCACTCCGCACGCATCTCCCTGGCGACGACATCGGCGGCTGCCTGCGTCTCCGCGACCTGCTCGTCGCTCAGCTCGCCGATCGCACGCAGGTGCGCTTCCAGTCGGATGATCGGATCACGACGACGCCAGGCGTCGAGCTCGTCCTCCTTGCGGTAGCGAGTCGGATCATCGGCCGTCGTGTGCGGCCCCATGCGGTACGTCACGGCCTCGATGTAGGCGGGCCCCTTGCCCGAGCGGGCATGCGCGAGCGCCCACCGCATCGCGGCCATGCAGGCGAGGACGTCGTTGCCGTCGACCCGGAGGCTCGGGATCCCGAATCCGGGAGCGCGGCCGGCGATCGGATACTGCGACTGCACCGACACGGGCTCCGAGATGGCCCAGTGGTTGTTCTGGCACACGAAGACCACGGGCGCCTGATAGGACGAGGCGAAGATCATCGCCTCGTTGACGTCTCCCTGGCTCGTCGCCCCGTCGCCGAAGTAAGTGACGGCGACCTCGTCGGCTCCTTCGTGGCGGATGCCGAGCGCGTAGCCCACGGCGTGCAGAGTCTGTGCGCCGATGATGATCTGCAGCGGAGCGACCCGCAGTGCGGCCGGGTCGTGCCCCGCGCCCTCCTCGCCTCGCCACATGCGCACGTAGTCGCCGGGCTTCGCGCCGCGCGCGTAGATCACACCGGTCTCCCGGTAGCTCGGGAAGACGTAGTCCTGGGGCGCGAGCGCCCGGGCGGTTCCGATCTGCGTCGCCTCCTGGCCCTGGCACGGCGCCCAGAGTCCCAACTGTCCCTGCCGCTGGAGTGCGACGCCCTCGGCGTCGATCCGCCGGAGGATGATCATGTCCCTGTGGAGCGCCCGCAGTGATGCCGCATCGACGTCGGTGATGAACGCGTCGAGCTGGTGGTTCGCGATGCGCGTGCCATCGGGGGTGAGGATGCGCTCTGCGAGTTCGAGATCCTGTGCGGTGTCGGCGATCGGGGTGATCTGCGGTGACATCATCGTCCTCCTCATCAGTGGCCGTCGTCACGGGTTCTACGCGCGGCCCCGGCATCTTCGCCGGTTCACTCGAGCGTACGTCTGCTCAACACCTCGCTCAAGCAACCGTGATCGTCTTGAGCATGTTGCCCAATTCGAGGCCGTGCACCCCTGCTATGGTTTGGCACTATGGCTGGACTTGACCGCATCGATCTGGAACTTCTCGCAGCTCTCGCCGATGACCCGCGAGTCACGATCGTCGCTCTGGCGGAGAATCTCGGGCTCTCACGCAACACGATCCAGGCCCGCATGGCGCGACTGGAGCAGACCGGCGTGTTCATGTCGTACGAGCGCTCGTTCTCCACCGATGTCCTCGGCTTCCCGCTGCAAGCATTCGTCAGCATCGGGGTCCGTCAGACCGAGCTGCCTCGCATCATCAACGAGCT
This sequence comes from Microbacterium sp. Leaf159, assembly GCF_001423615.1. Classification (GTDB taxonomy): domain Bacteria; phylum Actinomycetota; class Actinomycetes; order Actinomycetales; family Microbacteriaceae; genus Microbacterium. The sequence goes on from NZ_LMOU01000001.1 coordinate 580,006, forward strand.
CGCGCGCATCCCGGAGGTCGTGCAGGCCCACGGGCTCAGCGGCTCGATCGACCTGCTCGCGCGAGTCGCCTGCCGCGACGCACGGCACCTGTTCGACACGGATGCCCGGATCCTGTCGATCGACGGCGTCGAACGCACCGAGACGTCGCTCGCGATGGGCGAGGTCATCCCGTTCCGGGTCGCCGGACTCATCGGCCTCGCGCGGCGGGAATCCTGAGGAAGCGGCGGATGGCGCCTGCCGCTTCGGCGGGCGTCTCGTAGTGGATCAGATGTCCGACGTGCGCGATCTCCACCAGCGTCCCGTCATCGAAGCGCTTCACCAGTTCGCGTTCCACCTCGATCGGCGTGATGTCGTCGCGCTGCGCGGCGATCAGCAGCGTGGGCACGTCGATCGCGGAAGCGAACTCGCTCACATCGTGTGAGACGCTCGCGACGAACGCGTCACGGAGCACATCACGGTCCGCGAAGCGCGAGAAGTAGGTGTCGTGCTGGTCGTGGATGAACCGGCGGAGTTCACGGTCGGACGTCTTGGCCATCGTCACGCTCATCACCCTGACGATGAGACGGTTGCGCAGCAGCGCGGTTCCCAGCTTCTCGGGCAGCCGGGCCCCCAGGGCGTAGTACAGGACCGCGAGACGGGTCATGATGCCCTTCGGCCCTTCGAGCGCCGGAGCGCCGATCGGGTTGATCAGGATGAGGCGCGGGGTCTCGAGGCCGCTCGCGACCGCTGCCGAGGTGACGATCGATCCGAACGAGTGTCCGAGGATGACCGCACCGGGCGCGACCGCTGCGGCGAACTCCGTGAGCCACGCGACATACTCCGCCAGGTCGTACGTGCGCCCCGGCACGGGATCGGTCTCGCCGAATCCGGGCAGGTCCGGCGCGATCACGCGCGCCTCCGGCAGGAACGCGAGGACGGACTCGAGGCCGTGGTGCTCACCGCGGAAGCCGTGGACGGCGATCACGGTGACCTCGGCATCCGCAGGGCCGTACTCCCAGTAGGCCGTGGTCCCCCCACGCACCTCCACCTCGCGGCGCTCGACCGCCAGGCGTTGCAGGCGGTCGGCGTAGGGCGAGAGCACGGTCATACTCCGATTCTAGGGTCGCCGAATGGATGCTCCCCGTGTGGCTCCACCCGGATGTCCGTACCCGGATCTACGGTGAAATCATGCCGCCGGCTCCTCCACTCCCGCACTGGATCACTCGCGTGGGCGTGTTCGACCTCGAGACGACGGGCGTCGACGTCGAGAACGATCGCGTCGTGACGGCTCACGTGGGATTGCTCGATGCAGAAGGCCGAGAGATCGCTGCGCGCGACTGGCTCGCAGATCCGGGCATCGCGATCCCCGAGGGTGCGACGGCAGTGCACGGCGTGACGACCGAGCACGCTCGCCGACTCGGGCGTCCCGTCGGCGAGGTCGTCGCCGAAGTGACGTCTGCTCTGCGTTCGCTGCTGTCGCAGGGCGTTCCGGTGGTCGCGTACAACGCCGCGTACGACTTCTCCCTCCTGGCGCATGAGGCCCGCAGACACGGGATCACCCCTCTCGAGAACCCCTCGCCGATCATCGACCCGCTCGTCATCGACAAGGCCTACGACCGCTACCGTCCGGGCAAGCGAACGCTCCAGGTGGTCGCCGCGCTCTACGCGGTGCAGCTCGAGGACGCGCACGAGGCTGCGGCCGATGCCGTCGCGGCGGGCCGTGTGGCCCAGGCCCTCGCCCGCCAGTTCACGCTGCCCGAGACGCTCGAGGAACTCCATACGCGGCAGGTGGGATGGGCGCGTTCTCAGGCTGCGAGCCTCACGGAGTACTTCATCCGCATCGGTCGCCTCGATCCCGACGATCGCCTCGACGGCACCTGGCCGGTTCGTGCCCGCCGCACCTCCGAGGGGGTGAATGCGGATGCGGTTCCGAACGGGTGATGTCGCACGCGTCGAGCGCACCTGGAAGCAGTTCGTGCCCTCGGCAGTCCTGCACGACGTGGATCCCCATCGCTTCTACTTCGACTGGCAGTCCGCCGACCTCGGTGCGGTGACTCTGGTCCGATACGACCTCGCCGCCGAAGTGCGGTCGACGGCAGAACCCGAAGATCAGCTCCTCGCCTGCCGCGTGGAGGGTCCCGATGCCCAGGTGCGCTCCGACAGATCCGAGCTCGACGCGAGTCGCCCCTGGCTGTCCGACGGGCCTCGCGTGCACGCGAAATGGGAACGCGGAGCCAGGGTCACCGCGCTCATCTTCGAACGCGCCTCCCTGCAGAGACTCGCCCAGCAGATCAGCGGAGACGACACGCTGTCGCTGCACGTGACCGACCTCTCGCCGCGATCGGCTCACGCCGCCGCCGCCTGGGATCGCATGTTCTCCTACCTCGAGCAGAGCGTCGACTCCCTCGACGACGGCGACGGCGACGCGGTGCTCAGGAACGAACTCGCTCGGCATGCCGCAGCGACCACGCTGGCCACGTTCTCGACGACGGGCCAGCTGCACAGGCATCGGCCCACTCAGACGACCCCCGCGCCGGCGACAGTGCGCCGAGCCCTGGACTTCATCGCCGAGAACGCGCATCGCCCCATCACCGTCGACGACGTCGCGTCGGCGGTCCACATCTCGACCCGCGGGCTGCAGTACGCGTTCCGACGCGCGCTCGACACGACCCCGGCCGAGTGTCTCAAGCGGGCGCGCCTCGACGGCGCCCACCGTGATCTCCGCTCCGGAGCCCCGAGCACCGTCGCGGCCGTCGCCCGCAAGTGGGGGTTCTCACATCCGTCCCGGTTCGCGGTCGCCTACCGGGAGAGCTTCGGCGTACTTCCCTCCGTGACGGCGGCGACGCACCGTCGATGACATCGCGCGAACAGAGTGTTCGCATGGTTCGCGCGCCGGGGCGGTCCTGACGGATCCGTTCCTTCGCGCATCGTAGATTCCGAGGTATGGGTTCCCTCTATTACGGCGCCTCGGAGCCGATCCAGATCGAAGATCGTGCGCTCGCCCACCTCAAGGTCGTCGTGGCCACCAAATTGCGCCGCAACGAGAGCTTCACTCTGACGTGGAAGCACCAGGACGGCCAGTCCGAGGGGCGCTCGACCGTGTGGTTGCACCCGTCCATCCCTCTCCGATTCGTCTTCGATGAGGCCGAGGCTCCCGAGCTGAGCCGTCGGTGGATCGAGGATCTGGCGCACTCGGCGAACTCGAGCGGCGGGATCATGCTCGTCGACGAGCTCCTCGAGCCGTCGGAGCAGCTCGCAGGAGTCGCCCCGCGCTGACCGGCGGAGGAGTCCGGCGCGTCAGAGGACCCGGTCGTCGACCGATCCACCGGTGCGCCCGCGGCGCACGATCAGTATGATCACACCGATGATGACGCCGAGCACACCCGCGGCCATCAGGATGTATCCGACCATGTTGAGGTCGATCCATGGGATCTGCACGTGCACGGCGAACGCGAGGATCGCCCCGATCACGAACAGCGCGATTCCGGTACCGATTGTCATGATGCCTCCTGAAGAGTGGCGGACATCCTGAGGATAGCCATGGCACGCCTCGAGCGTCACCCCTGGGGCTTCGCGCACGCTCGTTCGAACGTCAGCGACAGAGCGGCGAGCGAGAGGACTGCGGAAGTAGGGCGGGCGGGACTTGAACCCGCGATCGTTGGGTTATGAGCCCACTGCCTTAACCAGCTTGGCCACCGCCCCGTGAGCACCAGCCTACCGGTCGACCTCGGTCAGATCGGCGTGGCCTCGGCGTGGGTCTGCAGGTGCCCCAGGTAGATGTCCGCGTTCGCGATCAGTCCTGCGCGTTCCTCGTCGCTGAGCGTCCGCCGCACCTTCGCAGGCACCCCGGCCACGAGCGAGCCGTCGGGCACCTCGGTTCCCCCGAGCACGACAGCGCCGCCGGCGATGAGGCATCCCGCACCGATGATCGCGCCGCTGAGGATCACGGCTCCCATGCCGATGAGCGTTCCGTCTCCGATCGTGCACCCGTGGACCACGGCATTGTGGCCGATCGAGACCTTCGCGCCGACGGCGACGGGATGTCCGGAGTCGACATGGACCGACACGTTGTCCTGCACGTTGCTCCCGGCGCCGATCACGATGCCCGCCGAATCACCGCGGAGCACGGCGTTGTACCAGACGCTCGCTCCCGCAGCCAGCGAGACGTCGCCGACGATACGTGCGCCGTCTGCGACGAACGCATCTCCGTCGATCGAGGGAGTCTTCCCGGGGAGTACGAGAACGGAGGATCCGGCAGCGATGCTCATGAGGCGAGACTACCCTCACCTCCCCCGATTTCCGCGTGATTCCGGGGCACTAAGCCGAGCCTTCGCTTGCTTGCGGAATGTTTTCAAGTGAGTAGCGTTGTCTTCATCAGGTACGAGAAGAGCACTTCAGAGGAGCCGAAGATGAGCAAGGTACAGACCGTTTCCACCACCGCCAGCGACCCGACCGTGGCAGCTGCAGCGGCACAGTTCCTTTCGCCCGTCGTCCTCGGACTTCAGGCGCTCACGGTCAACGGCAAGCAGGCGCACTGGCACGTCCGCGGTGCGAACTTCGTCGGTGTCCACGAGCTGCTCGACACCATCGTCGCCCACGCCGGTGACTTCGCAGACACCGCAGCAGAGCGCATCGTCGCCCTGGGCCTCCCGATCGACGCGCGCATCAGCGCCGTGGCCGCGAAGGGCAGCGCGACCTCGGTCCCCGCAGGCTTCACGCAGTCCGACGAGCTCGTCCGCGCCGTCATCTCCGACATCGACGCGATCCTCGTCGACGTGAAGGCCGCGATCGACGGTCTCGACGAGGTCGACCTCACCAGCCAGGACGTCGCCATCGAGGTGATGCGCGGACTCGAGAAGGACCGTTGGTTCCTCGTGTCGCACATCGCCGCGTAAGCAGCACCTCATGAGAGAGGGCACCGGGTTCTCCCGGTGCCCTCTCTCATTCGTGCTGGATGTCAGGCTCCGTGCGTGACACGACCGGCGACCATCGTCGCGATGATCGGCATGCCCCGCAGGTCGCTGCCCGACGCGGTCAGCGGGTCGAACCCGCACAGCACGATGTCAGCGAGCTCTCCCGGTCGGAGAGCCGTGCGCACACTCGCCTGAAGGGCCTGCTCACGCGTCAGCCTCTCTTCGGGGTGCCACGGGTCGCGGTCGTCATCGGTGCGCGTCACGGCCGCGGCGATCGCCTGCCACGGGTCGAGGGGAGCGACGGGGGCATCCGAGCCGAACCTCAGCTCCACTCCCGCGTCGCGCAGGGCACCGAGGGGGTACCCGATCGACGTCTGCCCCGCCCAGTGCTTCCCGACGAGATCGCGGTCGTCGAGAGCATGCTGCGGCTGCACGCTGGCGATCACTCCGAGCCGGCCGAAGCGGGCGAGATCCGCATGCCTCACGAGCTGAGCATGCTCGATCGTGCCCACGGCCCCCGACACGGTGAAGGCATCGAGAGCGCCGGTGACCGCACGATCCCCGATCGCGTGCACGGCGACCGATAGCCCGGCTCCCGTGGCGACTGTGAGCAGCTCGGTGAGTTCTGCGGGCGGGACCGTGAGCACTCCGAAGTTCTCGGGATCGCCAGGGTAGGAGTGCGAGCACGCCGCGGTCCGCGTCCCCAGGGATCCGTCGCTGATGATCTTCAGCGGTCCGACGTGCACCAGACCGCGTCCGGCCTCCGGCGCGTCCGGCGCCTCGTGGAGTTCCCCGCTCCGCAGACCCGCCGCGATGGCGCGGGTCAGATCGAACGGATAGACAGCGAACTCGACGCGATGAGAGGCGAAGCCCGCCGCCACCCGCCGCGGCCAGGCATCGGCGTTCCATGCCATGTCGAAGTCGACGAGGCCGGTGACGCCGCGGGATGCTGCCCGCTCCCCTGCCGCCCGCACGGCGATGTCGCCACGATCGGGGTCGACGGCGTTGAGCCTGCGGGAGATCTCGAACGCATCCTGCTCGCGCAGCATCCCATCCGAGCTCGTGAAGCCTTCGAGTGACAGCGCCGCGGAGTTGAGCCACGTGCTGTGCACGTCGGCATTGATCAGATACGTGGGTATCGACCCTGTGGCGCCGTCGAGGAGCGCGAGGGTCGGCACATCCGGCCACATGGCGTCTCGGAATCCGCTGCCGACCTTGCGGCCGTCCGGCAACGGCGCGGATGCGGACATGATCGCCGCTGCCTCCGCCGCCGACGCCGCTCCGCCCAGAGCGACCCGCTCGGTCGCGAGTGCCCACTGCACGGTGTGCACGTGGTTGTCCCACAGGCCCGGCACCGCCCAGGCGCCGCGCCCGTCGAGCACCTCTCCCTGCAGGGTCATCGCGCCGGTGGGAGCGATGTCGCTGATGCGGCCGCCGTCGATGAAGATGTCGACCGGTTCGTCGTCGACCAGGAACTCCTGGCCGGGACCGGCGATCCGCACGCCCGTGATCGTCCCGACGCGGGCTCCGACGCTGCTCACCTGGTTCCTCCTGCGCGGGCCTGCTGGGCACGCCTCATCTCCGCGGCCAGTTCAGGCTGTGCGTACGGGCCGTCGCCCTCGAGTTCCGCGATCACGGTGTCGACCGTCTCGACCGGCTTGTTCTGGCTGAGCTTGCGCTTGGCGACCACGCGGGTGGGGGTGAGCCGGAAACCGACCGTCCCCGCAGCGAGTCGTGACACGAAAGCCGGGTCGTTCGGGCGCGCCCACATGCCCCGAGGGTCGGGCATCCGACCCTCGAACCGGTCGACGAGTCGATCGAGCACTGCGAGGTTCTCCTCGTCGGTGAGGATCTCGGGGACCCCCGCCAGGTGCACCGCGGTGTAGTTCCAGGTCGGCACAGCCTGGACATCGCCGTACCAGCCCGGCGAGATGTAGCCGTGCGGCCCCTGGAAGACGACGAGGAGCTCCCGCTCCCCCATCCCGTGGATCAGGTCGTCTGGCCGGCCGACATGTCCGACGATCGTCAGGTCGTCGTGATCGTCGTCGAGCAGAGCCACATAGTGCGATGACACGAGTCCGTCCGGACCGTTGCTCACGATCGTCGTCCATGGGTTCGCATCGATGACTCGCCGGATCTCGGCGACATCCGCGAGCGTGAAGCTGGGGTTCTGACGCATCGTCCCAGCCTATGGCCGCCGGCTCACGCCTGGCAGCGCGGACACCAGTACAGCTTGCGCGCACCGATCTCCTCGAGTGCGATCTCCGTGCCGCAGACGCGGCACGGGAGACCTGCCCGGTGATAGACCCAATGACGGTCGTCGCGGCTCGCCATCGCCGCGCGATACTGATCGGGCGAGAGATCGTCCATGGTCATCATCTGACCGGTCTCGACTCCGATCGCGAGCAGGCCCACCCAGTCGTGCCACAGCGCGCGCACGACGTCCTCCGGCACATCGCGCCCCGGCGTGTGGGGGTTCAACCGCTGACGGAAGAGCATCTCCGCGCGGTACACGTTGCCGATGCCGCTCACCACCGCCTGGTCCATGAGCAGAAGGGCGATCACGGTCTGCTTCTTGCGCACTGCCCGCACGAAGCGTTCCTCGTTCTGCGCCGGATCGCCCACGAGAGGATCCGGGCCCAACTTGGCGACGCTGGCCAGCATCTCCTCCGGAGTCTGAAGCACGCACGCGGTCGGCCCTCGCAGGTCGGCGGCCGTGATGTCGGTCATCAGGCGCAGTCGCACCTGACCCACGATCGGAGGCGGCCACTCCAGTCCCTCGTCGGCGAGACCCTTGGTCTGCTCGGACATCCGCACGTGCACTCGCGTGCGCCGCGGTGCGCCGATCGATGCGAGGGAGTTCTCCCCCGCATCGTCGAGGATCTCGTCGTCGACGACGGTGCCCCGCTGGTTGGTCTGCCCCATGCGCCCGTTCGCGGACGCGATCGTCGGGTCGACCAGGATCTCCCCGGCGAAGTCCCATGCCCCGTAGAGGCCGAGATGGACCCTCAGCCAGAGGTCGCCCTCCGCCTCGAGGAACATCTGCTTGCCGACGGCCTGAACGCTGAGCGCCTCACGTCCGTCGAGCACGGCCGCGCCTTCGGCGAATCGCCCCTGAGGGCTCGATGCGCTCATCGCTTTGCCGACGAAGTTCCGCTCGAACTGGCGCGCGATGCGGTGGACGGAATGTCCCTCGGGCATGTCAGGCTCGCGGGTCCGGAAGGAGGGAGCCGTCGCGCTCGAAGTCTGCGATCTGACCGATGCGGCGGACGTGGCGCTCGTCGTGCGAGAACGGCGTCGAGATGAAGGTGTCGATGAAGGAGGTGACCTCGTCGAACGTGTGCTGACGCGCTCCGATCGAGATCACGTTGGCATCGTTGTGCTCGCGGGCGAGCTCGGCCGTCGAGGTGTTCCACACCAGAGCTGCGCGGATGCCCTCGACCTTGTTCGCGGCGATCTGCTCGCCGTTGCCCGATCCTCCGAAGACCACGCCGAGCGTGTCGATCCCGGACTCCTGATCGGCGACCACGGCCTGCGCCGCGCGGATGCAGAAGGCGGGGTAATCGTCGACGGCGTGGTATTCCACAGGCCCGTGATCCACGACCTCGTGACCTGCACCGCGCAGGTGATCCTGCAGCTGCGTGGAGAAGTCGAGACCGGCGTGATCGGTGGCGATATGGATGCGCATGGCATCCATCCTAGAAGCGCCGAGCGTCAGCGGGTGCTCACGGGGCGACACCGGCCGCAGCCGGCTTGAACCCCGCTCGCACGTTCTCGCAGCATCCTGGGCGGCACACGTCGAAGGCGCCGGGAAGCGCGGTGACGTGCGGTCGCTCCTCGTTCGGTCGTCCCTCGAGACGCTCGATGATCAGATCCACGATGCCCGACACGAATGACGGGGCGACGCCAGGGGTCGGCGTCCGCGTGAACGCGAGCCCCGCCTCTTCTGCAGCCTCCGCGGCCTCGGTGTCGAGGTCCCACAGGACCTCCATGTGGTCGCTCATGAATCCGACCGGAACCACGGCGACGGCTTTCCGGCCACGCTCCGGCAGTTCACCGATCACGTCGCACACGTCGGGCTCGAGCCACGGCTGCGAAGCGGGGCCGGAGCGCGACTGATAGACGAGCTCCCATGAGACGTCCGCGGCCGCGGGAATGCTTGCGCGCACCCGATCCATGACCCAGGCGGCGACGGCGAGGTGCTGCGCGGCATAGGCTCCGCCCTCTCCCCAGTCGATGTCCCTGGCGCCCGAGCGCTCGGCGTCGGCGGTCGGGATGCTGTGGGTGGAGAAGAGGATCTGGATGTCCGCGGCGGCGATGCCCTCGGCGAGGAACGTCTCGACGGCTTCCCGCACGCCGGTCTCGAAGGACTCGACGAACCCGGGGTGGTCGTAGAACGGACGGATCTTGTCGATCGTCACCGTCTCACCGAGCTTCGTGTCCTCGAGGACGCGCGCGAAGTCCTCCCGGTACTGACGGCAGCTGGAGAAGGAGCTGTACGCGCTGGTGGCGAACGCGAGGAGCGTCGTCTTGCCGTCGGCCGCAGCCTCCGTCACGACCTCTTCGAGGTAGGGGCTCCAGTTGCGGTTGCCCCAGTAGACGGGAAGATCGATCCCGCGTCGCGCGAGTTCGCCCTCGAGAGCCTCTTTGAGGATGCGGTTCTGCCCGTTGATCGGGCTGACCCCGCCGAAGTGGCGGTAGTGGTGGGCGACCTCTTCGAGGCGCTCGTCGGGGATTCCTCGACCTCGCGTCACGTTGCGGAGGAAGGGGATGACGTCGTCCTGGCCCTCGGGCCCTCCGAACCCGGCGAGGAGGATGCCGTCATACGCGACGGGCGTCGTCATATAAGGGGCACCGGAGGCGGCGGCAGCAGAGGCAAAGGGGACGGTGTTCGGCTCGATCGCGGTCACCTCCCCATCCTTTCACCTTCGGAGAGTGAGACAGGCCGCCGTGCTGGCGTAGGCTGTCATGGTTGCCGTGGGCGCCAACTGCGCTGGGTTGCGGCAGCATCCCCTCACCCCTGGGAGTACCGCTGTGCCTGGAGAGAACCTCACCCGCATCGAAGCGCAGGAGCGCCGCGACGTCGTCGACACCCAGTCGTACGAGGTCTCGCTCGACCTGACGAAGGGTGCCGAGGTCTTCGGCTCCCGCAGCGTCGTGCGCTTCACCGCGACGCCGGAGAGCTTCACCTTCATCGATCTGATCGCCCGCGAGGTCCGCGAGATCTCGCTGAACGGCGAGCAGCTCGATCCCGACGAGGTCTTCGCCGACTCGCGCATCGCGCTCTCCGGCCTGCAGGCCGAGAACGTCCTCGTCGTCGACGCCGACTGCGAGTACACGAACACCGGCGAAGGCCTGCACCGATTCGTCGACCCGGTCGACGGCGAGGTCTACCTCTACTCGCAGTTCGAGGTCCCCGATTCCCGGCGTGTCTTCGCGGTGTTCGAGCAGCCCGACCTCAAGGCCACGTTCCAGTTCACGGTGACGGCACCGGCCTCCTGGAAGGTCGTCTCGAACTCGCCCACTCCCGAGCCGATCGTGCACGACGACGACACCGTCGCCACGTGGGGATTCGAGCCCACCCCTCGGATCTCCTCGTACATCACCGCCCTCGTCGCCGGCCCCTACGAGTCCACGTTCTCGGAGCTCACCAGTGCGTCCGGCCGCGTGATCCCTCTCGGCGTCTACGGTCGCAAGAGCCTGTGGCAGCACCTCGATGCCGACTACATCTTCGACAAGACGCGTGAGGGCTTCGCCTACTACGAGTCCAAGTTCGACGTTCCCTACCCCTTCGCCAAGTACGACCAGCTCTTCGTCCCCGAGTTCAACGCGGGCGCCATGGAGAACGCGGGCGCCGTGACGTTCACCGAGACGTATGTGTTCCGCAGCAAGGTCACCGACGCCGTCAAGGAGCGTCGAGTCGTCACGATCCTCCACGAGCTCGCGCACATGTGGTTCGGTGACCTGGTCACCATGAAGTGGTGGAACGACCTCTGGCTGAACGAGTCGTTCGCCGAGTGGGCATCCACGATCGCGACCGCCGAGGCCACCGAGTGGACCGAGGCGTGGACGACGTTCAACGCGATGGAGAAGACCTGGGCGTACCGCCAGGACCAGCTGCCGTCGACGCACCCGATCACCGCGGTGATCAACGACCTCGAAGACGTGCAGGTCAACTTCGACGGCATCACCTATGCGAAGGGCGGCTCGGTCCTCAAGCAGCTCGCCGCGTGGGTGGGCATCGAGGAGTTCTTCGCCGGCGTCTCGCAGTACTTCAAGAAGCACTCCTGGGGCAATACCGAGCTGAGCGACCTGCTCGTCGAGCTCGAGGCGACCAGCGGCCGCGACCTCAGCACCTGGTCGAAGAAGTGGCTCGAGACCGCCGGCGTCAACACGCTGGAGCCGGTCATCGCCGAGGACTCGGACGGAACGATCTCGCGCTTCGCCGTCACGCAGACCGCGCCGGCCGACTACCCGACGATCCGTCCGCACCGCCTGGGCATCGGCTTCTACAACCTCACCGACGGCGCGCTGGTGCGCAGCCACTATGCCGAGGTCGACGTCGACGGCGACCGCACCGAGGTGCCGGAGCTGCACGGCATCGCGCGCCCCGACCTCGTCCTGCTCAACGACAACGACCTCGCCTACGCGAAGATCCGCCTCGACGAGCGCTCGCTCGCCACGGCGATCGCGCACCTCGCGGACATCAGCGATCCTCTCGCCCGTTCCCTCGTCTGGGGTGCGGCCTGGGACCAGACGCGCGATGCCGAAACCGCCGCGACCGACTACATCGATCTCGTGCTCGGCAACATCGGTCGCGAGACCGAGTCGACCACGGTGCGCACGACGCTCGCCCAGCTCCGCACTGCGGCGACCCTGTACGTCACTCCCGAGACGCGTCTCGCGGCGCGTCAGAAGGTGGCAGACGGTCTCTGGGCGCTCGCCGAGGCCGCCGAGTTCGGCAGCGACCGCCAGCTGCAGTTCGTCACGGCCTTCGCCAACGCGCTGGTCACGCCGGATCACGCCGGCATCATCGGTCGACTGCGGTCGGGTGAGGAGACTCTCCCCGGGCTCGAGATCGACGCCGACCTCAATTGGCAGCTCCTCGTCGGTCTCGCCACCATCGGTGCCACCGATGCCGCATCCATCGACGCTGCCCTTTCGTCCGACAACACCGCGAAGGGCGGCGAGTTCGCCGCTCAGGCCCGCGCCGCACTTCCGGACGCCGCATCGAAGAAGGCCGGCTGGGCGTCGCTGATCGAGCGCGACGACGCTCCGAACACGATCGTTCGCTCCGCGGCCCTCGGGTTCGTGCACCCCGCGGGGGCCGAGTCGCTGCGCGCGTTCGTCCCTGCGTACTTCGACATGCTGATCCCGATCTGGGAGTCGCGCACGTACCAGATCGCCCAGTACCTGATCGTCGGTCTGTTCCCGACCGCGATCGCTGACGTCGAGCTCCGCGACTCCACGCGGGCGTGGCTCTCGGCTCACCAGGACGCCGCTCCTGCGCTGCGTCGCCTCGTGCTCGAGAACCTGGCTGACGTCGAGCGCGCACTCGCTGCACAGTCCCGCGACGCCGAGGACTGAGACCCGTCTCCCGATCAGGCCTCTGCGCGGTGCGTCCAGCCCGCGCAGAGGCCTGATCGCTACTCTGTAGGGGATGATGCAGCCAATCGAAGTCACCCCCGATCCCGCCGAGATCACGCTCCCCGACTGGTGGATGGGCATTGTCACCGTGCTCCGTGACATCGGCCTCCAAGCTCTCGGCGTCGTCGCGATCATCGCGGGATGTGTCCTGATCGCGTTGGTGCTCCGCGTCGTCATCCGCCGCATAGTGCATCGCATCGTCGACAGCGCCAAGAACAAGGCCGCCGTCGACGACACGCAGGCCCTCGAACGGTCGCCTCTGGCCGACATGCGCCTGGTCCAGCGCACGCGAACTCTCGGGACGATCCTGCAGAACATCGTCAACGTGATGCTCGTGGTGATCGCAATCGTCCTCGTCGTCAATCACCTCGCTCCGACGCTCCTCGGCTCGCTCACCCTGCTGACGGCAGCCGTCGGCGCCGGCCTCGGTTTCGGTGCGCAGAACATCGTCAAGGACGTGTTGAACGGGATGTTCATCGTCGCGGAGGATCAGATCGGCATCGGCGACGTCGTCGATCTCGGCCTCGCGTCCGGTGTGGTCGAGTACGTCAGCGTGCGCATCACCCAGGTCCGAGACGTGAACGGAACGCTCTGGTATGTGCGCAACGGCGAGGTCACCCGCATCGGCAACATGTCGCAGGGCTGGGCTCGCGCGATCATCGATCTCGGCGTGCCGGTGGATTCGGACCTCGAGAACGTCGAGAAGATCATGCTCGACACCGCGCTGAACCTCTCGAAGGACCCGAAGTGGCGCACGCGCATCATCGAGAAGCCGGAGCTGTGGGGCCTCGAGTCGATCGACGGCGACGCTCTCGTCGTCCGACTGGTCATCAAAGCCCGAGCGAATGCGAAGGATGACGTCGCGCAGGAGCTGCGCAAGCGTCTGCGCGCCGCCCTCCTCGAGAACGAGATCTCGTTCCCGAGCATGACCACCGTGATCCCCACCGGGCTCGACGGCGCTCGTCGGGTGCGCGGCGCAAATCCGCCCAAGACGCGTCCGAACGCCGTCACGGGCGTACCCGTCATCCCGGACCGCGGGATCTGGCGACGCAAGAAGACGAATGACGACGGGAGCCCCCAGAAGTGACCTTCTACGACGAGGTCGGCGGTCGCGAGACGTTCGCGAAGATCGTGTCGGTGTTCTACCGCGAGGTGGCACTTGATCCGGTCCTGAAGCCGATGTATCCCGAGGAGGACCTCGGCCCCGCCGAAGAGCGCCTGCTGATGTTCCTCGAGCAGTACTGGGGCGGCCCGACGACCTACGGCGAGACGCGCGGCCATCCGCGTCTGCGGATGCGTCACATGCCCTTCCATGTCGATCCCGACGCCCGCGATCGGTGGCTTCGTCACATGCGGACCGCGGTGGACGAAGCACAGTTGTCGCCGCTCCACGAATCCACGCTGTGGGACTATCTCGAGCGCGCCGCTTATGCCATGGTGAACACATTCGAGCCGTCAGGCATCGGCACCTCCGCCGCCGGGCGCCCCACGCTCGAGACGCGATCACGTCAGGAATCAACGGAGAGCACATGACGAACACGCCCCTGTCTGCAGACGTCCTGGTCATCGGATGGGGGCTCGCCGGGCTCGTCGCCGCCGGTGAGGCGCTGGATGCCGGCCGTCGCGTGATCCTGATCGATCAGGAGCCGCGCACGAACCTCGGCGGACAGGCGTGGTGGTCGTTCGGCGGCCTGTTCTTCATCGACTCACCCGAACAGCGCCGCATGGGCATCCGCGACTCGCTCGCTCTCGCCACGCAGGACTGGTTCGGAACCGCAGCCTTCGACCGCCCCGAAGACGACTGGCCTCGACGCTGGGCCGAGGCCTATCTGCAGTTCGCGGCGGGCGAGAAGCGGGCCTGGCTGCGCGAACGGGGCGTCTCCTTCTTCCCGGTGGTCGGCTGGGCGGAACGCGGCGGATACGGCGCTCTCGGGCCCGGCAACTCCGTACCGCGCTTCCACATCACCTGGGGCACCGGCCCAGGGGTCGTCGCCCCGTTCGCCGCGGCTGTCGAGCAGGGCGAGCGTGAGGGCCGCATCACGATCCTCCCCCGCCACCGGGTGACGGAACTCGTCACCACGGATGGGGCCGTGACCGGCGCGCGAGGCACGATCCTCGAATCCACCCCGGCCGCTCGGGGCGTCGAGACCTCGCGCGCGGTCGTCGGCGACTTCGAGATCTCCGCGGGAGCGACGATCATCTCGTCCGGAGGCATCGGAGGCAACCACGACCTCGTCCGTGCGGCCTGGCCGGCGAGTCTGGGCGTGCCGCCCGAGCAGATGCTGACGGGAGTGCCCGCGTACGTCGACGGCTCGATGCATGCCGTCTCCGAGGCCGCTGGAGCCCGCCTCATCAACGGCGACCGCATGTGGCACTACGTCGAGGGCATCAAGAACTGGGATCCGGTGTGGCCGTCGCACGGCATCCGTATCCTCCCCGGGCCGTCCTCTCTGTGGCTCGATGCGACGGGCAAGCGACTGCCTGTCCCGCTGTTCCCCGGGTTCGACACGCTGGGCACCCTGGCCCACCTGCGCACGACCGGGCACGACCACTCGTGGTTCGTGACGTCCCGCCAGATCATCGAGAAGGAGTTCGCGCTCTCAGGCAGCGAGCAGAATCCCGACCTGACAGGCAAGGACGTCGGGCTGCTGCTCAAGTCGAGACTCGCCAAAGGGCCGACAGGGCCGGTGCAGGCCTTCCTCGACGAGGGCGAGGACTTCATCGTCGAGAATGACCTCGAGTCCCTGCTGGAGCAGATGCGCCGCCACCCGGGCGGAGAGTCGCTCGACATCGATCACGTCCGTCGTGAGGTCGTGGCCCGTGACAGGGAGATGGACAACGAGTTCACCAAGGACGCGCAGATCGGGATGCTGCGCTCGATGCGGGGATACCGGGGCGACAAGCTGATCCGCACCGCTGCGCCGCACCGACTGCAGGATCCAGCCGCGGGCCCTCTCGTCGCCGTCAAGCTGCACGTCCTCACGAGGAAGTCGCTCGGCGGGATCAACACCGATCTCGACGGGCGTGCGCTCGGCGCTGACGGCGAGCCCATCCCGGGGCTGTTCGCCGCCGGTGAGGCGAGCGGCTTCGGCGGTGGCGGTCTCCACGGGTATCGCGCTCTCGAGGGCACATTCCTGGGCGGCTGTCTGTTCTCGGGTCGGCAGGCCGGCCGCGCTGCGGCGCGCTGATCCGATCGACGGATCGCCGCGTCGGTCTGTGCTATTCCGCCGCGCCGGTGCCTCGCACGGCTGTGAGACCGGAGGCGACGGGACCGCGGGCGAGGACATGACCGCGACGGAAGGCGAGACGCGTCCATCGCCCTGACGTCATGACGGGCACATCCTCTTCACCCGAGATGAAGCCGAAGGCGTCCGCGGCGAACGCCACGCCTCGCGGCAGACCTCCGAGATCGTCATCGGGCTCACCCCAGATCGCCGCGCGCAGCGCACGGACCGCTTCTTCTCCCGACCCCGGCGTCGCTCCTCGCGCGACGGCGCTGATGCCCCATTGCGCCCGCTGGGCGATCACGGATGCCGCGAGGCTCGACGTCGCCTGCCACTGGCCTCGCGGCGGGGCGACTCCTGCCCACGCGGGCGAGAGTCCCGTCTCGGGGAAGGTGAGCGCCCGCTCATCGTCGGTCGGGCTGAGCGATGCCACCACGACGTCGCACTCGAGCTCGGGATCGACCTGGACGATGCGCATCGCGAGCACGGTCGGCGTCTGATCGAACAGACCGTGGGTGGCGAGAGCGGCTCCTGTCAGTGCGAGAACCCCGTTCGCCGCCTGGAGCCGCACGCCTTCGTCGGAGATGCGCGTCGCTCGTCCGAGGAAGGTCAGGACGTCTTTCGACGTGGCGGAATCGGCGAGAAGGAGCTGGTGCGGCACACCCTCTAAACTAGCAACGCCAGCGGCATCCGCAGTCACGGGAAGGAAGTCATGACCGCCGACGCACACGCGATCCGCACCGTCGAACAGCTCCTGGAGGTGCTGGATCTCGACTCGACGCAGGCCCGTACGACCGAGGACATCTTCACAGGGTCGTCGCACGCGATGCCGTCGGGCCGGATCTACGGTGGACAGGTGCTCGCACAGAGCCTGCTCGCCGCCGAGAGGACTCTTCCCGAAGATCGAGCGGTGCATTCGATGCACGGGTACTTCCTGCGCCCCGGCGACGCGGGTCAGGGCATCACCATCGCTGTCGACCGCATCCACGATGGTCGTTCGTTCTCGACCCGTCGCTCGCAGGCATATCAGAATGGCGTCCCGATCTTCTCGATGATCGCGTCGTTCCAGGACGACGATCCCGGCGTCGAGCACGCTGTGACCATGCCTGAGGGCGTACCGTCGCCGGACTCCCTGCTGCCCGACGAGCAGCGAGTCGAGGGGCTGCCCCCGGGGACCGCCCGGATGCTGAGCGACCGAGCCGCCGACGTCCGTCACATCGACTCACCGCTGTTCCTGCCGAGCGATGACGCGCGCGTTCCTCAGCAGGCCGTATGGATGCGGCTGCGCGCTCCCCTGCCCGACGATCAGCGCATTCATCGTGCGGCTCTGGCCTACCTGAGCGACATGACCATTCAGGAGTCGATCCTGCGCGCGCACGGCGTGTACTGGGCTCTCCCCGGGCTGAAGGTCGCGAGCCTCGACCACGCGATGTGGTGGCATCGACCGGCTCGTGTCGACGAGTGGCTCCTGTACGTGCAGGAGTCGCCCAATGCCCGGGGCGGACGCGGCCTCGCACAGGGCCGGATCTACTCGCAGGCCGGCGAGCTGGTCGCCTCGGTCGCACAGGAGATCATGATCAGGGTTCCGTCGGACGACTGACGTCACCCGACGGGATCAGGTGGCGCTCTCGATCCGGTCGTACCGTCGGTTCAGTGCTGACAAACGATGCAGGTCGGCCGAACCAGGGCGTCGGTCAGGTCGACCGGTTCGCTCAGCGGTGCGCGTATTCGATCGAGGGTCCGACGAACGACTCCCACGCATCACGCATCTCCTGCGTGAGACGCGTCGGTCGCCCCGTCGCGGCGTCCACGAGGACGATGATCGCCGTGGATCGTGCGTAGATCGTGCGAGGCACGGCCTCGGGGTCATTGTGCACCTCGTAGCAGACCTCGACGCTCGAGCCACCGAGCTTGCCGAACCACATCTGCACCTCGAGCGGACGGCGCTGATACGGCACCGGGGCGAGGTACTCGATCTCCTGACGCGCGATCAGCGTCAGGATGCCCTCGTCGAGCCCCGAGTCGAGGACCGCGGTCGACGGCGCCTGCTCACCGGGGCCCGCACGCCAGAACGCGCGCACGCGTGCTTCCTCGAGCAGCTTGAGCATCGAGGTGTTGTTGACGTGGTTGAACGCATCCAGATCGCCCCAACGGAGGTGGATCGGGATGTGCAGGCGGGGCCCCGGTGTCAGGTCGGACATCGTCGGCTCAGTCGCGCGTGAGCTTGCGGTGCGTCGAACGGTGCGGCTTGGCGGCGTCAGCGCCGAGGCGCAGGATCTTGTTCTCCTCGTACGCATCGAAGTTACCCTCGAACCAGTACCACTGATCGGGCTTCTCGTCGGTGCCCTCGTAAGCGAGGATGTGCGTCGCGATGCGGTCGAGGAACCACCGGTCGTGAGTGATGACCACGGCGCAGCCGGGGAACTCGAGGAGCGCGTTCTCGAGGGAGCTCAGGGTCTCGACATCGAGGTCGTTGGTCGGCTCGTCGAGGAGGAGCAGGTTGCCGCCCTCCTTGAGCGTGAGGGCGAGGTTCAGACGGTTGCGCTCACCACCGGAGAGCACACCCGCCTTCTTCTGCTGATCCGGACCCTTGAAGCCGAACTTCGATACGTACGCCCGCGACGGGATCTCTGTCTTGCCGACGGTGATGAAGTCGAGGCCGTCGGAGACGACCTCCCACAGCGTCTTGTCGGGGTCGATGTTCGAGCGGGACTGGTCGACGTAGCTGATCTTGACGGTCTCGCCGATCTTGAGGTCACCGCCGTCGAGCGGCTCGAGGCCGACGATCGTCTTGAACAGCGTCGTCTTTCCGACACCGTTCGGGCCGATGACGCCGACGATGCCGTTCGGCGGCAGACTGAAGCTGAGATTGTCGATCAGCGAGCGTCCGTCGAAGCCCTTCTGCAGCTTCTTGGCGTCGATCACGATGCTTCCCAGGCGCGGACCCGCGGGGATCTGGATCTCCTCGAAGTCGAGCTTCCTGGTCCGCTCGGCCTCCGTCGCCATCTCCTCGTAGCGGGCGAGACGAGCCTTGGACTTGGTCTGACGACCCTTCGCGCTGGACCGGACCCACTCCAGCTCCTCCTTGAGGCGCTTGGCGAGCTTGGCATCCTTCTTGCCCTGGATCTCGAGGCGTTCGCCCTTCTTCTCCAGGTAGGTCGAGTAGTTGCCCTCGTAGCCGATCAGACGGCCGCGGTCGACCTCGGCGATCCACTCGGCGACATGGTCGAGGAAGTATCGGTCGTGGGTGATCGCGATGACGGCGCCCTTGTAGGCCTGCAGGTGCTGCTCGAGCCAGAGCACGCTCTCGGCGTCGAGGTGGTTGGTCGGCTCGTCGAGCAGAAGCAGGTCGGGCTTCTGGAGAAGGAGCTTCGCCAGCGCGACACGGCGCTTCTCTCCACCGGAGAGCGGCGCGATCGCGGCGTCTCCCGGCGGGGTGCGCAGTGCATCCATGGCCTGCTCCAGCTGCGAGTCGAGGTCCCAGCCGTCTGCGGCGTCGATCTCTTCCTGCAGGGTGCCCATCTCGGCGAGCAGCGCGTCGAAGTCCGCATCCGGGTCGGCCATCAGCATGGAGATCTCGTTGAACCGATCGACCTTCGCCTTGATCGCGATGCCGTCCTGGATGTTCTCCAGCACGGTCTTGGTCTCATCGAGCTCCGGCTCCTGCATGAGGATTCCGACCGAGAATCCCGGGGAGAGCTTCGCTTCGCCGTTCGAGGGCGTGTCCATGCCTGCCATGATCTTGAGGATCGTCGACTTACCGGCGCCGTTCGGGCCCACCATGCCGATCTTGGCACCGGGGAGGAAAGCCATAGTGACGTCGTCGAGGATGAGTTTGTCACCCACCGCCTTGCGCGCACGAACCATCGAGTAGATGTACTCAGCCACCGAAAAACGCTCCTTCTGTTGGCGTCGAAGATCGACACTCCAGCCTACCGGCCTCTGTGCCTGCCGCCGTCGAGACGAGCACAGGCACGGTGAACCATCAGAATCCGCCCCGAAGGGCAGGGGTCACCAGTCGATCGCGCGGGTCGCGCCGACCAGACAACGCCCCTCCGCGAGCTGCGGCATCACCGCCGTCACCGGCGCCCCCGTCGATGGGCCCACCTGGCCCACGAGACATTCCGCATCACCCCAGCGCACCGAGAACTGGATGCTCTCGGCCGGGTTGCCGACGGTCGAGACATCCTGAGTCACCTGCATGGCTGCCCGATCGAAACCCGCGGCGATCAGCGCGTCGATGTAGGCACGGCCAGACACGTTCTGATCCGAGCCCCACACCTGAGCCGTCACCGCCGCGAACAGCGGCAGGTTGTCCTCAGCTGCTCCGTCCGCGACGTACGCGGGTGCCGCGGGGCTTTCCGTCGGGCTCGGCGAACCGCCGGCATCCGTCGGTGCGGGCGTCGGGGAGGCAGTGGGACCGCACGAGGTCAGCAACAGGATCAGCGTGGCCGCCGCTCCCGTCACGAGAGCCGCACGCGATGCAGAGGAGTCCGGTCGTCGAAGCACGCCCCGAGTCTACGGTCGGACTCCCCCGCTCAGGCGAATGGCGGCGGCGACACCGCGCGCGTGATCGCCGGTGCAGGCCCGCGCGTCAGTACGTGAGGCTCTCGGACTCGTCCGACCGGCCCGCGAGAGGACCGTCGGAGGGGGTGAGTGCATCCCCGGCCGCCCATGAGGTGTCGATGTCGACCGGGTCGCCGGACGACTCCGAGGGTTGACCATCGTCCGCGGCGTCCCCGGCGTCCCCGGCATCTCCGGCCCTGCTCCGTGCGGGAGGCTCCGGCGTGGAGCGTGTGCTGCGGCGATAGGCGGTGGTACCCCAGCGGAGATCATGGCCGATCGCATCCGCATCGATGTCGACACTTGTGCCCTGCTTGCCGTTGTTCTCCCAGGCGCGGATCTTCATCCTCCCTGTCACGATCACGCTGTCCCCTGAACGCAACGATGCTTTCGCGTGCTCGCCGAGCTGGCGAAACGCAGCGACCGAGTACCAATTGGTAGCGACGTCGACCCATGTCTGGGTCGCGTCGTCGAAGCGCCGATGGGTGCTCGCCAACCGGAAGTTGGTGACGGTGATCCCACCTGCCGTCCGACCCTGCGTGGGATCGGTGGCGACGTTGCCGACGATGGTCACGGTGTCATGCATGTTCTCTCCTCTGTGGCCCGGAACACGTGCCCGGATCGCTCCAGAGTGAGCCCCACGACCACGGTCCGGAGAGCCGCAGAGCAGGGATCGTGCACAACTCCGCCACCGGAGCTGCCGTGCAGAGGTGGTGGTGACAGGGCTCCGAGGACCCGGCACCGCAATGTCGGTGGTCGGTCATATGTTCGAACCACGAAAGGAGCCACTCATGTCCGACACCCAGATCACGTCCCTGCCCGAGGTCCCGTACGCCACGCCCCGCCTGTCATCGCCGAAGGAGCACCTCGTGCGCGCCTCGGCTCATCTGTGGCGGGTGCAGGACGTCAGAGGCCGCGTCCTCGGCCACCTCCGACTGCTGCCCGATCCTCTCGGCATGCGATATCGAGCAGAGCGACTGCACCTCGCGACGGCGTCATTCCGACTGGTCGGCGACTTCTGGAGGGCCGATGACGCTGTCGCCGCTCTGCGGAACGGATGACGACCGGCGCCGTACGGCTGTGGTGCCCCCGGCAGGATTCGAACCTGCGACCAAGAGATTAGAAGGCTCCTGCTCTATCCCCTGAGCTACGGAGGCGGGCAGATCTACCGTACCGCGCCAGGCTCGGATGTCGGTGCCGTCGATAGTATGGCCACATGGTATCTGCGTCAGAAAACGACCGCCTCGTCTGGATCGATTGCGAGATGACCGGGCTGGATCTCTCAGTCGATGAGCTCGTCGAGATCGCCGTCGTCATCACCGATTTCGAGCTGCGCCCCGTCGATCCCGGTTTTCAGGTCGTCATCCGTCCCAGTGACGCGGCGCTCGAGAATATGAACGACTTCGTCACGAAGATGCACGAGACCTCGGGGCTCATCACTGAGATCCCCGACGGTGTCTCGCTCATCGAGGCCGAAGAGCAGACTCTCGCGTACATCAAGCGCTTCGCCCCTCTCGAACGCAAGGCGCCACTGGCCGGCAACACGATCGGCACCGACCGGATGTTCCTCGCGAAATACATGCCTCAGGTCGACCACTGGCTCCACTACCGCAACGTCGACGTCTCGAGCATCAAAGAGCTCTCCCGCCGGTGGTATCCGCGGGTGTTCTTCCAGGCGCCCGCCAAGGACGGCGGCCACCGAGCCTTGGCCGACATCCTCGAATCGATCCGCGAGCTGCGCTATTACCGCGAAGCCGTGTTCGTCGACGAGCCGGGACCCTCGAGCGATGACGCTCGCGACATCGCGACGCGCACGGTGTCAGAGTTCACTCCGAACATGTAATAGACTCATCTGGTCGCCAACTCCGGTTGGTACATGGTGGGTATAGCTCAGCTGGTAGAGCGCTGGCTTGTGGTGCCGGATGTCGCGGGTTCGAGTCCCGTTACTCACCCCATCAAGAAGAGGTCCGAGTCGAGAGACTCGGGCCTTTTCTGCATTCCTGGGCGGCGGCAAGGAATACCCCCCTGGGGTATCGGGTTGACTTCAGTGAACGCACCGAAGGGACCAGCAGATGACTCACTCGGATGGATCGACACCGATCGATCACTCTTCTCACAGCACGACGCCCGAGACAGCGGCTCACGCCGGGCACGATGCCCATGCCGGGCATGACACCCACGCAGGGCACGCAGACCACGTCTCGAGGTTCCGGCGACTGTTCTGGATCATGCTCGTCGTGGCGATCCCCGTGATCTTCGCATCGCCGATGTTCAGCATGATCATCGGGTACGACGTGCCGGGCTGGGCGCGGTGGCTGGCCCCCGCACTCGGCACCGTGATGTACGTATGGGGTGGAGCGCCCTTCCTCACCGGCGCGGTGAGTGAACTCCGTGCCCGCCGGCCAGGGATGATGATGTTGATCGGACTCGCGATCACGGTCGCCTTCCTCGCGTCGTGGGGAGCGACTCTGGGGGTGCTGCATCATGAACTGGAGTTCTGGTGGGAGCTGGCGCTGCTGATCGTCATCATGCTCCTGGGCCACTGGATCGAGATGCGCTCCTTGGCGCAGACCACCTCAGCGCTCGACTCCCTCGCAGCCCTTCTGCCCGACGAGGCCGAACGCATCGAGCACGGCGAGACCGTGCGAGTCTCCCCTGCCGACCTCGGAGTCGGTGATGTCATCGTCATCCGCCCGGGCGGGCGCCTTCCGGCCGATGGGCGCATCATCCGCGGCGCCGCGAGCGTCGACGAGTCGATGATCACCGGCGAATCCAGGACCGTGGCTCGAACCGTCGGCGATACCGTCGTCGCAGGGACGGTGGCCACCGACTCCGGGCTGCGGGTCGAGATCACCGCCGTAGGCACGGATACCGCGCTTGCCGGCATCCAGAGACTCGTCGCCGACGCCCAGGCGTCTTCATCGCGAGCGCAGCGGATCGCCGACCGCGCCGCCGCATGGCTCTTCTGGTTCGCGCTCGGGGCCGCCGCCATCACCGCCGTCGTGTGGTCGGCAGCTGGGTCGCCCGACGACGCCGTCATCCGCACGATCACCGTGCTGGTCATCGCGTGCCCGCACGCACTGGGCCTCGCGATCCCCCTGGTCGTCTCGATCGCGACCGAGCGTGCGGCACGCGCCGGCATCCTCGTGAAAGACCGCTTGGCTCTCGAGACCATGCGCGCGATCGACACGGTTCTGTTCGACAAGACGGGAACACTCACGAAGGGAACTCCCTCGGTCACCGCCGTCGAGGCGGTCGCTCCATTCACGACCGACGACGTCATCTCGCTCGCGGCAGCGGCCGAGCAGGACTCCGAGCATCCGCTGGCGAAGGCGATCGTGAGCGCCGCCGGTGATCGAGGGCTCGAGAGTCGCGCTGCCGAGGAGTTCCGTTCGTCTCCGGCCGTCGGCGTGAGCGCGCGCGTGGGCGGTCGACGAGTGCAGGTCGGTGGCCCGCACCTGCTCACGCAGACCGGAACCGAGGAGCTTCCGATCGCCGAGGCATGGAGAGCGGAGGCTGCGATCATCTTGCACGTTCTCGTCGATGACCACGTCGTCGGCGCCCTGAGGCTCGCCGACGACATCCGCGCCGAATCGATCTCGGCCGTCGAGGCGCTGCGCGCACGCGGGATCGACGTGGTGATGATCACCGGAGACGCATCGGCTGTCGCAGAGAGCGTCGCGGCGCGGGTCGGGATCGACCGGGTTTTCGCCGGTGTGCGCCCGGAAGACAAGGCAGCCAGAGTCCGAGCGCTCCAGGCAGAGGGACGCAAGGTCGCGATGGTGGGCGACGGTGTGAATGATGCACCCGCACTCGCCCAGGCCGATGTGGGCCTGGCGATCGGAGCCGGGACCGACGTGGCGATCGCGTCCGCCGGTGTGATCCTCGCCGGCGACGACCCGCGTGCGGTCATCTCGGTCATCGAACTCTCCAAGGCCGGGTACCGCAAGATGACTCAGAACCTGTGGTGGGCGGCCGGCTACAACCTGCTGTCAGTGCCTCTCGCCGCAGGCGTCCTCGCACCCGTCGGGTTCGTGCTCCCGATGTCCGTCGGCGCGGTCCTGATGTCTCTGTCGACGATCGTCGTGGCGCTGAACGCGCAGCTGCTCCGCCGACTCGATCTGCGGAATCCGAGTATCGCCGTGGCCGACTGAACGCCGGGAGGGAGCGAGAGCCCTAGTATTGCGAGGTGTCACTCGCCGTGTGGTTCTCGCTCCTGACCGCCTGCGTGGTGATCAGCTTCACGCCGGGCGCCGGCGCGATCAACACGATGTCGAACGCGCTCAGCCAAGGATGGCGCCGATCGATCTGGGGCATCGTGGGCCAGCAGCTCGCGTTGATCGTCCATGTCGTGATCGTGGCGGCCGGCCTCGGACTCGTCGTGTCGCAATCCGAAGTGCTGTTCAACGTCATCCGATACGCCGGAGCCGCCTACCTCGTCTTCCTCGGAATCCGACTGATCCTGACGAAACCCGCATCCGCAGAGCTCGAGGACGAGACCGGTGTCGATCTGCGCGAAGGACACTGGTCCATGATCCGACGGGGCTTCTGGGTCAACCTCCTCAATCCGAAGGCGATCGTCTTCTTCCTCGCGTTCATCCCCCAGTTCATCCGCCTGGACCAGCCTCAGCTGCCCCAGTACCTCACCCTGATCGTCACGGTCATGGTGGTCGATGTCCTCGTGATGTGGGGGTTCTTCGCGACTGCGGCCCGTCCGTTCCGTCGTCTGTCCCGGTCGGTCAAGGGGCAGCGGATCCTGAACAGCGTCTTCGGTGCGCTCTTCATCGCGGTCGCCGCACTCCTGGTGTTCCTCCACTGACGCCGCGCCCGCGCTCGCGGCAATAGGCTGGAACCGATGGAGATGGATTCTGCGCCGTTCGAAGAACTCGTGATCGACGAGCTCGACAGGTTGCCCGATGAGATGGTCGACGGACTCGAGAACGTCGTCTTCGTGGTCGAGGACCGCCCTGAGGACGGGAGCCTCGACCTGCTCGGACTGTACGACGGTCTCGCGTTGACCGAGCGGACGCAGTACGGTTCCGGAGAGCTGCCCGACCGGATCGTCGTCTACCGCGAGCCGCACCTCGCCGCCTGCGAGGACGAAGACGAGCTCCGCGACGAGGTTCACACGACCCTTGTGCACGAGATCGCCCACTTCTACGGCATCGATGACGCGCAGCTGCACGAGCTGGGGTGGGCATGAGTCCACTCGCCACGCCTGACGTCGAAGAGATCGTCGAGCTCACGGCCGCGCCTCTCGTGCCCTGGGAGGTCGTCGTGTGGAATGACCCCGTCAATCTGATGAGCTACGTCGTACGGGTCTTCCGCACCTACTTCGGGTACTCGCAGGAACGGGCGACTCAGCTCATGCGCGCAGTCCATCACGAAGGCCAGGCCATCGTCGCCACAGGCCCCCGCGAGACGATGGAGGTGCACGCCCAGGCGATGCACGACTACGGCCTGTGGGCGACGGTGCGAAAGGCCGCACGATGACCGAGCTATCAGTGCACGTCCGGATGGCGAGAGTGGAAGGCGCACAGCTCGCACAGCTCGTCGACGACTTCCGCGAGCTGGTGGGGGCCGACCGT
The DNA here is from genome assembly GCF_001423615.1 of Microbacterium sp. Leaf159. Lineage (GTDB taxonomy): Bacteria > Actinomycetota > Actinomycetes > Actinomycetales > Microbacteriaceae > Microbacterium. Next base: position 605,921 of record NZ_LMOU01000001.1, read on the forward strand.
GATGCCACCGATCCGGCCATCGGGCGTCTGGCTCCCGACCCGTACCCCGACGACGAAGACGCGTCGCGCTCGTTCAGAGACGCCACACGCGAGGAACTTCTCGACCGGCGCGCGCTCGACGCCGATGTGGTCAGGGCGGCTCTCGCCGAGCTCCGTGGCGATCTGGACTCCATGTCTCAGAGCGAGGCGTTCACGGAGCATGACCTGGTGATCCGGCAGTCCGATGTCGACGCCTGGCTGCGCACGCTCACCGCGTTGCGTCTGGTGATCGCGGAGCGTCTCGGCATCGAGAGCGATGACGACCATGATCCTGACGACGCGCGGTTCGGCGTCTACGACTGGCTCGGATACCGCCTCGAACTCACCATCGAGGCAGCAGACGAGCTGCTGTGAGGCGTCAGGGGATCTCGACGACGCGCGTCGCGAGGGCTCGCGGATCGTCCCGCGCGATGTGAGCCTTCTCCTGCGCTGCCCAACGATCCCAGTGCGGGCGATAGGTCTCACCGTCGCGATTCAGCGCTCGCGCCTTGCGGCCGGGTTCCGCGGACTCGAGCCAGACGCGAACGTCGGCGATCGCCGCTGTCGCGGGCGTCAGGATTCCGCTGCCTTCGATCAGCACCCCGAGCGCCGGGTCCACCGCGTGACTCTCGGCCTCGGCATCCCGTTCCCAGTCCCAACGGCGCCATTCCCCGAGGTATCCGCGGCCGTGCGGGCGGAGTATCCCGTTGAGGGCGTGCTCCACTCCGCTCTGGAGGCCGTCCCATCCGGGATAGATCGAGTCGAGGGCGACCAGCTGCACCCTCCCGACGATCGGCCATCGCTCGACCAGCATGCGCGCAAGCGTCGTCTTGCCCGCTCCACTTCGACCGTCGATGATGACGACAGGGTTCGCCGCCGCGAGGGCACGGATGTCCTCGACGATCAGCGTCGCGGCGCGCGCGAGCGCTGCCGCGACGGGGTCGTCACTTCTTGAGGGCACGGATGATGCGGGAGACAGCTCGTCCGGCGACCCAGACGAACGGCACAGCGACGACGAGCAGGGTCACGATGTTGGGCTCGAACCGGAGTCCCTCCTCGCGACGCACGTAGACGCCGACCGGCACGGAGATCCCTCCGCCGCCACCGCCTTCTGCACCGTCACCGCTTCCGCCGCCGAATCCCGAGTACGTGAAGGCCACCGGGGTGATGCTCACGCCGTCGACGTCCTGCGGCTCTCCGTACGCGCTCTTCACGCCGAACGACGCGGCCTGTTTTCCGAGTTCCAGTGCAATGTTGGGCATGGCTCCACGCTAGCTCAGGAAACGAGCCGCAGAGAGGTCAATCGAGACCGTGCGCCTTCGGATGCTGCGCTGCACCGCGTCCGTCGCCTCGGCCGAGGTGCCTGGCGCGCCCGATCATGGCCGAGCCGAATCGCGCGACCGCATCGTCGACCGCACCCTCGACGCGTCGCCAGTCCTCGTCGTCGTCCCACAGACCGATGCCTCCTCCGCCCGCCGGCCGGAGCTTCTCGGCACGCACACCGACGAGCCGCACGGGGTCGCGGCGCTCGATCTGCTCGAACAGCGCCTGCGCCGCTTCGCCGATCCTCTGGCCGACGGCGGTCGGCTCCGCGAGCGTCTGCGACCGGCTCAGTGTGCGGAAGTCGTCGAACCGGATCTTGATCGCGACCGTCGACGTCTCCCATTGGGCCTTCCGCAGGCGTGCGGCCACGCGATCGGCGAGCCTCAGGAGCTCTGCCCGCAGGTAGGCGCGATCGGAGATGTCGGTCTCGAAGGTCTCCTCGTGGCCGATGCTCTTCTCGATACGCTCGGTCTCGACCGCCCGCGCATCCTCACCCCGAGACAGCTGCACGAGACGGGCGCTCAGCGCCGGGCCGACCGCACGGTCGAGCATCTCGGTCGACGACGTGCGGATGTCGCGGATCGTGCGGATCCCCCGCCCTTCGAGAGCCTCGGCCGCCTTCGGACCCACGCCCCACATCGCCCGAACCGGTCGGGGATCGAGGAACGCCTGGGTGTCGGATGCGGCGATGACGAGCATGCCGTCCGGCTTGGAGATCGTCGATGCCATCTTCGCGACGTGCTTGGTTGCAGCGACTCCGACGCTGCAGGTGATGCCGACCTCTTCGCTCACCCGTTCGCGCACGAGCTGGGCGATCTGCGCGGGACTCCCCCACAGCCGCCGGACCCCCCGGACATCGAGGAACGCCTCGTCTACCGACAGCGGCTCGACCAGCGGAGTGATCGACTCGAAGATCGCCATCACCTGGCGAGACACGGCCTGGTAGCGGTGGAAGTGCGGCGGCACGATTTTCGCTGACGGACACAGGCGGATCGCCTGGGACACCGGCATCGCAGCACGGACACCGTAGCGACGGGCCTCGTACGAGGCGCTCGACACGACGGAGCGGCCGTCGGGCGCCCCGATGATCAGCGGGAGTCCGCGAAGACTGGGATCGTCGAGGACCTCGACCGCCGCGTAGAACGCGTCCATGTCGACGTGCAGGATGCTGGTGCCGGAGTCATCGGCATCGACGGACGACACGATGCGCCCTCTGCCGTCACCGTGTCCCATGAGACCATTCTCCCCCGGACCTCCGACACGAGGTCCGGGGGATGCGGTTACTGCGCAGCGCGCTCGAGGACGAGTTCGCGGACCCTGGCGGCATCCGCCTGGCCCTTCATCGCCTTCATCACCGCACCGATGACGGCGCCGGCGGCCTGGACCTTGCCGTCCTTGATCTTCGCGAGCACGTCGGGCTGAGCCGCGAGCGCCTCGTCGATCGCGGCGATCAGCGCGCCGTCATCCGAGACGACGGCGAGGCCGCGGCTGTCGACGACCTCCTGCGGCGTGCCTTCGCCGGCGATGACTCCCTCGAGCACCTGACGAGCCAGCTTGTCGGTGAGCGTTCCGGCGTCCACGAGCTTCTGGAGCGCGGCGACGTTCGCGGGCGATACCAGCTCGGTGGCGTCCTTCTCCTGCGCGTTGGCCTGACGGGTGATCTCGCCCGTCCACCACTTGCGCGCGGTGGCAGGGGTCGCCCCGGCACTGATGGTCTCTTCGACGACGTCGAGCAGGCCACCGTTGCGCACATCCTGGAACTCCAGGTCGGTGAAACCCCACTCGGTCATCAGTCGGCGGCGGCGGGCGACCGGCTGCTCGGGGAGTTCCGCACGCAGTGCTTCGATCAGCTCGGCGGCGGGCTCCACGGGAACCAGGTCCGGCTCCGGGAAGTAGCGGTAGTCGTCGGCATCCGACTTCGGACGACCGGGCGAGGTCGTTCCCGTGTCCTCGTGCCAGTGCCGCGTCTCCTGCGTGATCGACCCGCCGTCGGCGAGGATCTGCGCCTGACGTTGGATCTCGTAACGCACCGCACGCTCGACCGAGCGCATGGAGTTGACGTTCTTCGTCTCCGTGCGCGTCCCGAGCTTCTCCTGGCCGCGGGGACGCAGCGACACGTTCGCGTCGCAGCGGAGGTTCCCGCGCTCCAACCGGGCCTCCGAGATCCCCAGGCTGCGCACGATGTCACGGATCGTCGCGACATAGGCCTTGGCGACCTCGGGAGCACGGTGCTCGGTGCCGAAGATGACCTTCGTCACGATCTCGACCAGCGGAACACCCGCGCGGTTGTAGTCGACGAGCGAGTACTCGGCGCCCTGGATGCGACCGGTCGCGCCCCCCATGTGGGTGAGCTTGCCGGCGTCCTCCTCCATGTGAGCGCGCTCGATCGGGATCTGCACGATCGTTCCGTCTTCGAGCTCGACCTCGACGGATCCCTCGAAGGCGATCGGCTCGTCGAACTGCGAGATCTGGTAGTTCTTGCCGAGATCCGGGTAGAAGTAGTTCTTCCGCGCGAATCGGCTCGACGGAGCGATCGAGCAGCCGAGCGCGAGACCCAGGCTGATCGACGACCTGATCGCCGTCTCGTTGACCACGGGGAGCGCGCCCGGAAGACCGAGGTCGACGGGTGCGATCAGCGTGTTCGGCTCGGCGGCGTGGTACAGCTCGTTGGCCGGGTTCGGCGCGTCCGAGAACATCTTGGTGTTGGTGTTGAGCTCGACGTGCACCTCGAACCCGAGTACGGGCTCGAACAGCTCGAGAGCCTTGTCGAAGTCCATGAGCTTGGCGGTGGCCATCAGCGGTTCCCTCCTGCGAGCTGGGGTGCACGGGTGAGGAGCGGCGCACCCCACGAGTCGACCAGCAGAGTCTCGACGGCTGCGCCGACCTTGTACAGGCGCGCGTCCTCCCGTGCCGGTGCGATGAACTGGATGCCGACGGGGAGACCGTCTTCCGCGGCCAGTCCGCTCGGGATCGAGATGCCGGGAACGCCGGCGAGGTTCACCGGGATCGTCGTGATGTCGTTGAGGTACATCTGCAGCGGGTCGTCGATCTTCTCGCCGATCTTGAACGCGGTCGTCGGAGCCGACGGCGTCGCGATGACGTCGACCTCGGCGAACGCGTTCGCGAAGTCCTGCTGGATGAGCGTGCGGACCTTCTGAGCGCTGCCGTAGTAGGCGTCGTAGTATCCGGCCGACAGCGCGTAGGTTCCCAGGATGATGCGGCGCTTGACCTCGTCGCCGAACCCGGCGTCACGGGTCGCGGACATGACGTCCTCGACCGTGGGGTTGCCGTCGGGGGTCACTCGCAGTCCGAAGCGCACCGAGTCGAACTTCGCCAGGTTGCTGGAGGCCTCGGCGGGGAGGATCAGATAATACGCGGCCACGCCGTACTCGAAGTGCGGTGCGCCGATCTCGACGATCTCCGCTCCCTGCGCCTCCATCAGTGCGAGTGCGCTGCGGAACGACTCGGCCACGCCGGCCTGGAAGCCGCTGTCGGGGAGCTCGCGGATCACACCGACCTTGAGCCCCTTGAGGACGTCTCCGCGAGCGCCCTCACGAGCGGCATCCGCGAACGAGGGCCACTCTTCGCGGAGCGACGTGGAGTCCTTCGGGTCGTGGCCGCCGATGGCGTCATGCAGCAGACCGGCGTCGAGCACCGTGCGGGTCACGGGTCCGACCTGGTCGAGGCTGGAGGCGAGGGCGATCGCGCCGTAACGGCTCACGCCGCCGTAGGTGGGCTTCACGCCCACCGTGCCGGTCACATGTGCGGGCTGACGGATCGAGCCGCCCGTGTCGGAGCCGAGCGCCAGGGGCGCCTCGAACGCGGCGACCGCAGCCGCGGATCCGCCGCCCGAACCGCCGGGGATCCGGTCGAGGTCCCACGGGTTACGGGTGGGTCCGTACGCGGAGTGCTCGGTGGAGGACCCCATCGCGAACTCATCCATGTTGGTCTTGCCGAGCGGGATCAGGCCGGCTGCACGAGAGCGGGCGACGACGGTCGCGTCGTAGGGCGAACGGTAGCCCTCGAGAATGCGCGAACCGCTCGTGGTCGGCTGGTCGTTCGTGACGAGCACGTCCTTGATCGCCAGCGGCACGCCGGCGATCGGTCCGAGCTGCTCTCCCGCCGCACGTTGCGCGTCGACGGCCGCGGCGGCATCTAGCGCGCCCTCGTTCACATGCAGGAAGGCGTGGACGTCGCCGTCGACCGCGGCGATGCGGTCGAGATGAGCGCGTGTCGCCTCGACGCTCGAGATCTCACGGCTCGCGAGCTTGTCGGCAAGCTCGGCCGCGGTCATGCGGATGATGTCGCTCACTGCTCTTCTCCCAGGATCGCGGTGACGCGGAACCGGCCGTCCGCCTGGTCCGGCGCGTTCTGGAGCACCTGCTCATGCGTGAGGGTCTCGCCCACCACGTCGGGGCGGTAGACGTTGCTCAGCGGGATCGGATGACTCGTCGCGGCGACGTCGGGGCTTGCGACCTCCGACACCTTGGCGATGTTGTCGACGATGGCGTCGAGCTGGCCCGTGAGCCTCGTCACCTCGTCGTCGTTGAGCTGGATGCGCGCGAGCACGCCGAGATGGCGCACAAGATCAGGGGTGATTTCAGACACACCCTGAGTCTAGTTGCCGTGCCCGCCGAGTCCCTGCAGTCCGTCGGGGCCAGCCCTATGCTGGGCGGGTGAGCTCGTATCAGCCTCCTCGTCCGTGGGTCGCCAGTTATGCCGAAGGCGTCCCGGAAGACCTCTCCCCCGTCACCGGATCATTGGTCGACATCGTCGCCGCATCCGCTCGCGACTACCCGGATGCCCCCGCGCTGCAGTTCTTCGGTCGCGAGACGACCTACTCGGAGCTGCAGGAGGCGATCGACCGCGCCGCCGCAGGACTCCGCGACCTCGGCGTGCGCGCTGGCGACCCGGTCGCGATCGTCCTTCCGAACTGCCCGCAGCACATCGTGGCGTTCTATGCCGTCCTCCGACTGGGCGCCGTCGTGGTCGAGCACAATCCGCTCTACACGCCGCGCGAGCTGCGCAAGCAGTTCGAGGACCATGGCGCGAAGCACGCGATCGTATGGAACAAGGTCGTCTCGACCGTGCAGGAGTTCCCGAGCGACCTCGCGGTGCAGAACCTGATCTCGGTGGATGTCACTCGCGCGATGCCCCTCCTGACGCGATTCGCACTGCGGCTTCCTGTCGCCAAGGCCCGTGAGTCGCGAGCGGCCCTCACCGAGAGGGTACGGGGAACGATCCCGTGGGATTCGCTGGTGCGGTCTGCGCCTCTCCCGGCCTCGCACCCGAAGCCGACCACCGACGACCTCGCCATCATCCAGTACACCTCCGGGACCACGGGCACGCCGAAGGGTGCGGCTCTGACGCACCACAACCTGCTGGCGAATGCCGCACAGTCCCAGGCGTGGGTGCCGTCGATCCAGCGCGGCAAGGGTTGCGTCGTCTACGCGGTGCTGCCGATGTTCCACGCGTACGGTCTCACGCTCTGCCTGACATTCGCGATGTCCATGGGTGCGCGGCTCGTGCTCTTCCCGAAGTTCGACCCCGATCTGGTGCTGGATGTGATGAAGAAGCACCCGGCGACCTTCCTGCCTCTGGTGCCTCCGATCGCCGACAGACTACTCTCGGCCGCGAACGCCAAGGGAGTCTCGCTCGACGGCATCGAGGTCGCGATCTCGGGAGCGATGGCGCTGCCGCACGACCTGGTCGTTCCGTTCGAGGCGGCGACGAACGGGTTCCTCGTCGAGGGCTACGGGCTCAGCGAGTGCTCCCCCGTCCTGATGGCCAATCCCGTCGCAGACAACCGCGTACCCGGTACCGTCGGTCTCCCCCTGCCGGGAACCGAGTGCCGCGTCGTCGATCCTGAGAACCCGACCGCAGACGTCCCTGACGGCGCCGCAGGCGAGTTGCTGGTGCGCGGACCCCAGGTGTTCTCCGGGTATTACGGCAAGCCAGAGGAAACCGAGGCTGTCTTCGTGGACGGATGGTTCCGCACCGGAGACATCGTCACGGTCGACGACGCGGGCTTCATCCGCATCGTCGACCGCATCAAGGAGCTCATCATCACGGGCGGCTTCAACGTGGCCCCCACCGAGGTCGAGAACGCACTGCGACAGCATCCTCAGGTGTCGGACGCCGCCGTCGTCGGACTCCCGAGCGATCACTCCGGCGAGGAGGTCATCGCGGCGATCGTCGTCGACGGCGATTCGGATGTCGATGTCGAGGCGATCCGAGAGTACGCGCGCAGCATCCTCACGCCCTACAAGGTCCCCCGCCGCGTCTTCATCGTCGACGAGCTGCCTAAGTCGCTGATCGGCAAGGTGCTGCGCCGCCAGGTCAAGGAGAGGCTGCTGGCCCTCACCTCCGGCTCCTGAGGGCGCCCTCACAGGCGCGGAATCCCGTGAAGCGCTACCCTTGGTCAGTGACTCCTGAAGACGCTGTGCCCACCGACGCCCCCGAGACCCCTGGATTCGAGGAGCTCGGCATCACCGGCCCCGTCCTCAAGGCCATCAAGGACCTCGGCTACGAGACCCCCTCCCCCATCCAAGCCGCGACGATCCCGACCCTGCTGTCCGGTCGCGATGTCGTCGGTATGGCGCAGACCGGAACGGGAAAGACCGCGGCCTTCGCGCTCCCCGTGCTCGAGCGCCTCGACGTTTCACAGAAGACCCCGCAGGCCCTCGTGCTCGCACCGACCCGCGAACTCGCCCTGCAGGTCTGCGAGGCCTTCGAGTCCTACGCCTCGAAGATGAAGGGCGTCCACGTCCTCCCCGTCTACGGCGGTCAGGGCTACGGCGTGCAGCTGTCGGCGCTGCGCCGCGGAGTGCACGTGATCGTCGGAACCCCCGGCCGCATCATGGACCACCTCGCCAAGGGCACCCTCGACCTGTCCCAGCTGCAGTACCTGGTGCTCGACGAGGCCGACGAGATGCTCAAGATGGGCTTCGCAGAGGACGTCGAGCAGATCCTCGCGCAGACGCCTGAAGAGAAGCAGGTCGCCCTGTTCTCGGCCACCATGCCCCCGCAGATCCGCCGTCTCGCGCAGAAGTACCTGCGCGAGCCCGAAGAGATCAGCATCAAGTCGAAGACCGCGACCGGCACGAACATCACCCAGCGCTATCTCGTGGTGTCGTACGCGCAGAAGGTCGACGCGCTCACCCGCATCCTCGAGGTCGAGAACTTCGACGGGATGATCGTGTTCGTCCGCACGAAGAACGAGACCGAGACGCTCGCCGAGAAGCTCCGCGCCCGCGGGTACTCCGCTGCGGCGATCAACGGCGATGTCCCCCAGGTGCAGCGCGAGCGCAGCGTCAACCAGCTCAAGGCGAGCAAGCTCGACATCCTCGTCGCGACCGATGTCGCGGCGCGCGGTCTCGACGTCGAGCGCATCAGCCACGTCGTCAACTTCGACATCCCGACGGACACCGAGTCCTACGTGCACCGCATCGGTCGCACGGGACGCGCCGGCCGCAGCGGAGACGCGATCAGCTTCATCACGCCGCGCGAGCGCTACCTGCTGAAGTCCATCGAGAAGGCCACGCGTCAGCAGCCCACGCAGATGCAGCTGCCGACTCTGGACGATGTGAACACCACACGTCTCACCAGGTTCGACGACGCGATCACGGCGGCTCTCGGCGATGCGGCACGGATCGAGAAGTTCCGCGACGTCATCGACCACTACGTGCGCAATCACGACGTGCCGGAGGCCGATGTGGCCGCTGCTCTCGCGGTCGTCGCACAGGGCGACACTCCGCTGCTGCTCGACCCGGCCGATGACCCGCTGTCGAAGGCCGTCGAGTACGACAATCGTCCGCCGCGTGAGAACAACAAGGGCGATCGTCGAGAGACCCGGGAGCCCCGCGAGCGTCGTGGGCGCGGCGACTACAAGCCGTACCGCATCGAGGTCGGCCGTCGTCATCGTGTCGAGCCCCGCCAGATCGTCGGCGCGCTCGCGAACGAGGGCGGTCTCGGCCGTGACGACTTCGGCGCCATCAACATCCGCCCGGACTTCACCGTCGTCGAACTGCCCGCGAACCTCGATTCGTCGGTGCTGGACAAGCTGAAGGACACCCGCATCTCGGGTCGCCTGATCGAGATCAAGCCCGACCGCGGACCGGGAGCCCGTCGCAACGACGGTCCTCGCGACGGCGCCCGTGGTGGGTTCGACCGCCGCGACGACCGCCCGCGATACGACCGGGACGAGCGCCCGGCTCGCAGTGATGAGCGAGGCGAGAAGCCGTTCCGCAAGCCCCGCCACAAGGACTGACAGGCACGCACGTGCACATCGAGCGCGCAGGCCCCGACGATGTTCGGGGCCTGGCGCGCGTGAAGTGGATCGACAGAGCCGCTGACGATGCCGGCGATGCGGAGTTCGACTCGTTCGTGACGGCTCTCTCATCCTGGTGGGACGACCACCGGGCCACGCACTCCGCGTTCGTCGCGCGGACGATCGACGACGAGATCGTCGGAGCCGCATGGGTCGCATTGCTCCCCCGCGTTCCGAGCCCTGGTGCGAGCAACCGCCTGTCGGCAGACATCCAGAGCGTCTTCGTGCTTCCCGAGCACCGTGGCGAAGGTGTGGCAACCGCTCTCGTCGATGCGGCGACAGCCCACGCGCACGGTGCCGGCGCATCCAGGGTCACCGTGCACTCGAGCGAACGCGCTGTCCCGGTCTATCGGAGGCTCGGGTTCGCCGGGTCGCCGAAGCTGCTCCAGCGCATCTCCGAAGCGTAGGCGTGGTCAGGACCCTGACGATCCGGTCGCCGCGCTGCGGGCGAGACGCGCCGCGACCTCGATGAGCGGTTCGGGCCGAGCCAGCAGGGATCGCTGGTCAGGGTGATCGATGAGGTGCTGCAGCAGCCTGTGGGCGCCGTCGACGGTGGGAGCCCAGTACCCGCCGACATGATGGCGGCTCAGCGGCGTGGTGGTCGACTCGCCGTCGATCACCACGTCGACCGTGCCGTCTTCCGGGTCCATTCCGAGATCTGAGAGAGCGAGGAACGTCAGCGCACCGATCACGATCGTGCTGACGAGACCCGGCAACCGGAAGCGCGTCACAGGGACGTCGAGAAGCACCCGCTCGATCTGGCCCCACGGAACGATCCCGCGGTTCTCGGTGCCGTCACGGAAGAGCACCGCGTCCGGTGTGAGACGCAGGTGGTGTCTTCCCGGATCGCCGACGGCCAGTGCACCCGGAACGACGATCAGCGGTCCGTAGCGCCTCATCCGAGCGCGTCCGGTCCTTCGGTCACGAGGATGTGGAACTGCGCCGCGTCGAGGATGCGGATGCCGAGCTCCTCCGCCTTGCCGAGCTTCGATCCGGCACCCGGCCCCGCCGCGACGAAGTCGGTCTTCTTCGACACGCTCGACGCCGCTTTGCCACCGGCCTTGATGATGGCCTCCTGTGCTCCGTCGCGCGTGTACCCGTCTAGTGAGCCGGTCGCCACGATCGTGAGCCCGTCGAGAACACCACCCTCGGCGATCGCAGCGCCCGGGCCAGGGTGACCCGGGGTCGCCCACTGCACGCCGGCTTCCGCCCACTGCCGCACGATCTCCTGATGCCAGTCCACGTCGAACCAGGCGAGCAGCGAGTCGGCGATTATTCCGCCGACCCCTTCGACGGCAGCAAGCTCTTCACGGGACGCCGCGCGGATCGCGTCGAGCGAACCGAACCACTGCGCGAGAGCTCGGGCGGCGACAGGCCCGACGTGGCGGATGTTCAACGAGACGAGAAGACGCCAGAGCTCCTTGGTCTTGGCCTTCTCGAGCTCGGCGAGAAGCGTGAGCGCCTGCGACGACGGCTGCGGACCCTCGAGACCCGACTTCTTCTCCGCCGCGCTGGGATTCCGGCGGAACGGTGCGCGCGTCTTGACGAGACCGTCGTCGTCTTCCTTGGGCAGACCGGTCTCGGCGTCGCGCACGAACAGCTCGATCGGCACGATCTCATCGAGGGTGAGGGCGAACAGACCCGCCTCGGTCTCGAGCGGAGGGACTTCCGGGAACGTCGGCTGCGTCAGAGCGGCGGCTGTGACCTCGCCGAGCGCCTCGACGTCGAGAGCGCCTCGTGATCCGATGTGCTCGACGCGCCCGCGTACCTGGGCGGGGCACGATCGCGCGTTCGGGCAGCGCAGATCGATGTCCCCCTCTTTCATCGCGCGGAGTGGCGTGCCGCACTCGGGGCAATCGACCGGCATCACGAACTCACGTTCGGTGCCGTCGCGTTTCTCGACGACCGGGCCGAGCACCTCGGGGATCACGTCGCCCGCTTTGCGCAGCACGACGGTGTCGCCGATCAGCACGCCCTTCGCCTTCACGACGTCTTTGTTGTGCAGAGTCGCCTGCCTGACCACGGATCCGGCGACGTGCGCAGGCGCCATCACCGCGAACGGCGTGGCGCGTCCCGTGCGCCCGACGGACACGACGATGTCGAGCAGCGTCGTCTGCACCTCTTCTGGCGGGTACTTGTACGCGATCGCCCAGCGAGGAGCGCGGCTCGTGGCACCGAGCTCGTCATGCAGCGAGAGTTCGTCGACCTTGACGACGATGCCATCCAGCTCATGCTCGATGTCATGGCGGTGCTCGCCGAAGTACTCGACGAACTCCGCGACCTCGTCGATGCTCGTGCAGACCTTGGTGTGCGGGCTCGTGGGCAACCCCCACTCGGCCAGCTGCTCGTATACCGCACTCTGCGCGGCGACCGGCGGGTTCTCCCACGCGCCGATGCCATGCACGTAGAGCGCGAGGGACTCGATCCGCAGCATCCCCGCTTCGAGCTCGAGCCCGTCCTTCTTGTCGATCTGCTGGCGCAGCCCGCCGCTCGCAGCGTTCCGAGGATTCGCGAACGCGGGGAAGCGTCGTGCCGCTGCTGTGCGCGCCTTCTCTTCGTCGAACGGCTTCTTCGTGCCGCCGCGCGCATCCCAGCGGGCCAGCGCGTCGGCATACGCGCGCTCGCGGAACGAGGCCTGCGCGGCGTTGAGCCGTTCGAAGGCGGCCACGGGGATGAAGACCTCACCGCGCACCTCGACGATCTCCGGGTGCCCCTCGCCTCGGAGTTCGAGGGGGATCTCGGGGAGACGCAGGGCGTTCTCGGTGACGATCTCGCCGACGCGTCCGTCGCCCCGTGTCGCCGCCGACGTCAGGCGTCCGTTCTCGTAGCGCAGATTGATGGCGAGGCCGTCGATCTTGAGCTCGGTGAGCCAGTCGACATCTCGCCCCGCCGAGGCGCGCGTCTTCGCCGCCCACTCGCGGAGTTCGTCGATCGAGAACACGTTGTCGAGACTCAGCATGCGCTCGGCGTGCTCGATGGTCGCGAGCCCTGTCGCCTCGGCCGCGCCCACCATCTGCGTCGGCGAATCCTGGCCCTGAAGCTCGGGATGCAGCCGCTCGAGCTCCTCGAGCCGGTGCATCCACCCGTCGTAGGTGAAGTCGTCCACGACGGAGGTGTCACGCCCGTAGTACGCGTCCTTCGCCTCGAGGATGCGAGTGGTCAGCTCGTCGGCTTCGATACGGGCGTCTTCCAGCGAGATGTTCTCCGGCACTCCGCCAGTCTACGAGCGGCCACCGACATCCCGAGGGAGGCGCTACGCGTCGACCGGTACCGCGGACACTGTGCGGTCGATCGTGAACTGGCCCAGCACGCGAGTGCCGACGTAGAGCACAGCCGTCTGGCCCGGAGCGACACCGTTGAGGGGCTCCTCGGGGACGACGCGCACGCCCTCGGCTGTGACGAACGCTCGAGCGGCCTCGGGCTCGGCGTGAGCGCGGATCTGCACCTCACAGTCGAACTCCGCCTCCACGGGCCCGGCACCAGCCCAGCTGAACCGCTCGCCCGAGATCTCGCGGATCGCGAGCGCCTCTTTGGGCCCCACCACCACCGTGTTCGAGACGGGGCGCACTTCGAGCACGAATCGCGGCTTGCCGTCAGCGGCCGGAACACCGAGCTTGAGTCCGCGACGCTGCCCCACGGTGAAGGCGTGCGCGCCCTCGTGCGCACCCACGACCTCGCCGGTCCGATCGACGATCTCACCGGTCGCCGTGCCCACCTTCTCGGCGAGCCAGCCGCGGGTGTCTCCATCGGGGATGAAGCAGATGTCATGACTGTCGGGCTTCTGCGCGACTGTCAGCCCGCGCTCCGCGGCCTCAGCCCGCACGACGGCCTTCGAGGGAGTCGTGCCGAGCGGGAAGTACGTGTGGGCGAGCTGCTCTGCCGTCAGCACTCCGAGCACGTACGACTGGTCCTTCGCGTTGTCCGCTGCGCGGTGCAGCTCGAGGCCGGCATCCGTCGGAATCAGGGTGGCGTAGTGCCCGGTGCACACCGCGTCGAAGCCGAGCTCGATCGCGCGCTCGAGCAAGGCGGCGAACTTGATCTTCTCGTTGCAGCGCATGCAGGGGTTCGGTGTGCGACCAGCCTGGTACTCGGACACGAAGTCGGCGATGACGTCTTCGCGGAAGCGCTCCGAGAAGTCCCAGACGTAGAAGGGGATGCCGAGGAGGTCGGCAGCACGTCGGGCATCGAGTGCGTCCTCGATGGTGCAGCATCCTCTGCTGCCCGTGCGCAGAGTCCCCCCGGCGCGGGACAGCGCGAGGTGCACGCCGACGACGTCGTGTCCGGCATCTACCGCGCGCGCGGCTGCCACGGCGGAGTCCACCCCACCACTCATGGCCGCAAGAATCCTCATGGATCCAGTCTACGAGCGTGCGGCTGAGCCGGAGCCGGATGCGCGGGAGAACGCCTCAGCGATCGATGAGAGGACCGCATCGACGTCGGCCTCGGTGGATGTGCGTCCGAGCGAGAAGCGGAGCACGCTGCGCGCATCCTGTTCGCTGCGGCCCATGGCCATGACCACGTGCGAAGGCTCTGCCACACCCGCCTGACATGCGGATCCGGTCGATGCCGCGATCCCTGCCATGTCGAGCAGGAAGAGCAGGCTCTCCCCCACTGCGCCGGGGAACAGGATGTGCGCGTTGCCCGGGAGCCTCTCCGCCCGGTCCCCGAGGACTTCGGCGGTCGGAACACGGGCGAGGATGCCGTCGACCAGTCGATCGCGCATCCCGCTCAACCGAGTGTTCTCCGTCAGTCGCTCCGCCTCGGCGAGCTCCAGTGCGACGGCGAACGCGGCGGCGCCCGCGACATCCTGGGTCCCCGCGCGGAGGCCGCGCTGCTGTGCGCCTCCGCGGAGGATGGCCGCGAGGCGCGCGGTGCGCGAGGTGACGAGGGCGCCGACACCGACGGGCGCGCCGATCTTATGACCGGCGACGCTCATCGCGACCAGTCCGACGGCGTCTGCGGCATCGCCGCGCAGGGCACGGAAGGACAACGGAACGTGTCCGAGTGCCGACACGGCATCGAGGTGCAGCGGAACCCGCGCGGCCGCGGCCGCTGAGGCCAGCACCGCGGCATCGTTGATGGTCCCGGACTCGTTGTTGGCGACCAGTGCGGTGGCCAGCGCCGCCCCCGGAAGCTGTGCGGCGAATGCGGCCGGATCGATCGCCGCCGTGCGATATACCGGAACAGCGCGCAGCAACGCTCCCGCCGCGACCAGCGCCTCCACCGTGTCCATGGTCGCGTGATGCTCGGCATCCGGCATCACGATCGCGTCGGTCCCAGCGGGGCGCGCCTGCCACAGCCCCTGCAGCGCGAGGTTGATCGACTCCGTTCCCCCGGACGTGAAGACCACCTCGATGGGATCGGACCCGAGCACCGCGGCGGCACGCTCCCGCGACTCCTCCAGCAGGCGCCTGGCGTCCTGCCCCGCTCCGTGCGTCGACGACGCGTTGCCGACGATCGCGCTCGCGTCCAGCCACGCCTCGCGCGCCTCCGGGCGCAGCGGGGTCGTGGCCGCGTGATCGAGATAGTGCTGCATCCCTCAACTCTCCCCCATTTTCGCCCGCTGGAGCGCACCTGGAACTGAGTGCATCGTGTCCTGAGACCCGAGCGCAGACCCCTATGGTGTATTCATGCCCGCGATCCGAGACATCACCGTGCCCGGCGGTACTGCACTCGACGACCTCGGCGTTCGCCTTCACGACGGCGTCGGAACCCTCCGCGTCTGGTCGCAGAACGCGTCGTCCATCGAGCTCGTCGTCTTCGATGCCACAGACCTCGACTGGGTGACCGATCAGGTCGACCTCGAGCGACTTCCCGGCGGTGTCTGGGAGGTCACGACCGAGCTGCTGCAGCCGGGCACCCGCTACGCGATCCGCGTCGGCGGACCGCACGGCCCCGGCAACACCTTCAACCCCGAGACCCTCCTCCTCGACCCGTATGCGCGCGGCCTCGCCCAGGGCGACGGCTACGAGGAGTGGCGATCCGTCGTGATCGTCGACGGCTTCGACTGGGGCGACTCGGTCAAGCCCCGCATCCCCCTCGATCGCACGGTCATCTACGAGGGTCATCTGAAGGGCCTCACCAAGCGTCAGCCAGACGTGCCCCCTGCACTGCACGGAACCTATGCGGGTCTCGCCCACCCCGCGATGATCGAGTACTTCCATGAACTCGGCATCACCTCGATCGAGTTGCTTCCGGTGCACGCGTTCGTGCCGGAGCCTCGTCTGCTCGAGCGCGGACTCACCAACTACTGGGGCTACAACACCCTCAACTTCTTCACTCCCCACAATGCGTACGCGACCGAGGACGCGCGAAAGGGCGGCCCCGAGGCCGTGCTCGCCGAGTTCAAGGGGATGGTGCGGCTGCTCCACGAGGCAGGGCTCGAGGTCATCCTCGACGTCGTGTACAACCACACATCGGAAGAGGGACTCGGAGGCCCTCGCTCGAGCCTGCGCGGGATCGACAATGCGGGCTATTACCGTCAGGATGCGTCCGGGGCGTACATCGACACCACCGGATGCGGCAACACGCTCGACACCTCGACGGATGCCGGCGCCCGCCTCGTACTCGACTCGCTGCGCTACTGGGCCCAGGAGATGCAGATCGACGGGTTCCGGTTCGATCTCGCCGCTGCCATCGCTCGCGACGGCTCGCACACCTACACCCCCGAGCACCCGCTGCTCGCGGCGATCGCCGACGATCCGATCCTGAAGGAGACGAAGCTCATCGCCGAGCCGTGGGACGTCGGTATGGGCGGGTGGCAGACGGGCAACTTCCCGAAGGGCTGGCTGGAGTGGAACGACCGCTACCGCGACCGCGTGCGCAACTTCTGGCTGAGTGACATCGACTATGCGCGCAGAGCGTCGGCGCCGGTCGGCATCGGTGGTTTCGCGACGCGTCTCGCCGGATCCTCGAACACCTTCGCCGACGAGCGCGGGCCGCTCGCGAGCATCAACTTCGTGACGGCGCACGACGGCTTCACCCTGCACGACCTCGTCTCGTACGACGTCAAGCACAATGAGGCGAACGGCGAGCACAACCGCGACGGCGCCGACATGAACCGTGCCTTCAACCACGGGATCGAGGGTCCGACGGACGATCCGGCCATCCTCGCGCCGCGACGCAAGGCGATGCGCAACCTGCTGGGCACGCTCCTGCTCTCAGCCGGTATCCCGATGCTCACCGCGGGCGACGAGGTCGGCCGCACGCAGCGGGGCAACAACAACGCCTATGCCCAGGACTCCGCGATGACCTGGCTCGGCTGGGACCCGGAGCCATGGCAGGAAGACCTGCGCGCCCACGTCAGCAGACTGATCGAGCTGCGCTCGGAGAACCCCGCTTTGCGACCGAGCAGGTACGCGCGACTGGGCGAACACATCCCGAACGCCTCCGTCATGGACTGGTTCGACCAGAACGGCGAGACGATGGAGAGCGAGCAGTGGACCGACCCGGGCAACCGCACGCTGCAGTATGTCGCCGCCTCCACTCCGGACCGTGAAGCGGCCAATCGCATCCTCCTGATCGTGCACGGCACGGAGTCGCCGATCGACGTGCGACTGCCCGAGGAACTCGAGGATGCGACCCGGTTCGTGTCGCTGTGGTCGAGCGCCGACGAGCGCCCCGGAGCCGACGGCGAGACGTTCGCGCCGGGGGACATCCTGCCGATCCCGGGAACCTCGATGAGGCTCTTCCGCGTCGAATGACGTGCGGCGCGCCGAAGCCTTCCGCTCGCTACCCGCGGTGCGTCGGTAGCGGTACATTCGGGGGGTGGCCGCACGAATGAGCAGCACCAGTCCTCAGGCTCTCCGGAGTCCCGCTCAGATCCCTCTGCGTCCGCTGGGCGTCGTGTCGGACGGTGACTCGCTCCGCGCCACGCGCATTCCGCTGGTGGACGGGAGACCTGCTGTTCCCGGCGGGTTCTCACCCAAGGCCTTCGTGGGAGAGGTCGTACCCTTCAGCGTCGTCGCCTTCCGCGAGGGTCACGACCTGATCGGTGTGCAGCTGCGGCTGACGTCGCCTGACGGCGAGGAGTCGCTCCATCGCCTCTCCCCGCTGCTGGACGGAACCGACCGGTGGAGTGCCGAGGTCGCGCTCGACGCCCAGGGCAGATGGACGTTCCGCTTCGAGGCGTTCTCCGACGACTTCGCGACCTGGGCCCATGCCGCCGAGCTCAAGGTGGCCGCCGGTGTGGACGTGCCGGTCATGGCCGCACTCGGTGCCGAGCTCCTCAGCCGCGCCGCCGCGGAGAAGGACCGCCCTCTTGCACAGCGCAAGCGCCTCGCCGCTGATTCCACCGCGCTTCTGCAAGGAGACGGTGCGACCACGATCGCCCTGTCGACGGACGCGGAGCTTGCTCGGGTATTCCTCGAGCGGCCGCTGACGACGCTGCGCTCGATGTCCGCGGCGCATACCCTGCTCGTCGAGAGGACCGCCGCGGGGGTCGGCGCCTGGTACGAGTTCTTCCCCCGCTCCGAGGGCGCCAGACGGCTGAAGGACGGCACGATCAAGAGCGGCACGTTCCGCACCGCGACGAAGCGGCTTCCGGCCGTCGCCGCGATGGGGTTCGATGTGATCTACCTGGTCCCGATCCATCCGATCGGGATCACCAACCGCAAGGGGCGCAACAACACCCTGACCACCGAGCCCGAAGACCCCGGCTCCCCCTACGCGATCGGTGCCGTGGAGGGCGGTCATGACGCCATCCACCCCGATCTCGGCAAGCCGACCGACTTCCGCGCCTTCGTGCGTGCGGCCCGGGGCGAGGGGCTGGAGGTCGCCCTCGATCTTGCTCTGCAGGCGTCTCCTGACCACCCGTGGGTCGCCGAGCATCCGGAGTGGTTCACGACCCTCCCCGACGGAACGGTCGCGTATGCCGAGAATCCGCCGAAGAAGTACCAGGACATCTACCCGCTGAACTTCGACAACGACCCGGCCGGCATCTACCAGGAGATGCTCCGGATCGTGCAGCACTGGGTGCGAGAGGGCGTGAAGATCTTCCGTGTCGACAATCCGCACACCAAGCCGCTGCAGTTCTGGGAGTGGCTGATCGCCACCGTGAACGCCGCCGACCCCGATGTGATCTTCCTCGCCGAGGCCTTCACCCGACCCGCCGTCATGCGAGCCCTGGCCGCGGTCGGTTTCCAGCAGAGCTACAGCTACTTCACGTGGCGCAACACCAAGGCCGAACTCGAGGAGTTCCTCACGACCGTGTCGCAGGAGACCAGCGATTACATGCGGCCGAACCTCTTCGTGAACACCCACGACATACTCACCGAGTACCTGCAGTTCGGGGGGCGTGCCGCATACCGCATCCGCGCCTGCATCGGTGCGACCGCTGCCCCCGTGTACGGCGTGTACGCCGGTTACGAGCTCTTCGAGAACGTCGCCCGTCCGGGGTCCGAGGAGAACATCGACAACGAGAAGTACGAGTACAAGCTTCGCGACTGGGAGGGAGCCGAAGCCGCCGGCGACTCGCTCGCTCCCCTTCTGCGTCGCCTGAACGAGATCCGACGCGTGCACCCGGCTCTCCGTCAACTGCGCAATCTCTCGGTCCACTGGAGCGATGACGACTCGGTGCTCGTCTACAGCAAGCATCTCGATGCCGCGTTCACGGGGACGGGCGTCGCGGACACCCTCATCGTGGTCGCCAACGTCGATCCCCACTCGGTGCGGGAGACCACGGTCCACCTCGACACCACGATCTGGGGCGTTCCTCTGGGCGAGTCCTTCGAAGTCGAGGACCTCCTCACCGGAGCCGTCTGGACATGGGCAGATCACAACTACGTGCGGCTCGACGCCTTCGCCGAGCCGGTGCACATCCTGAAGGTGAGGAAGCGTTCATGAGCTACCTGGAAGATGCGACGACGTCGTCGGACTGGACCGCGGTGGCGGCAGGCTCCCACCACGACCCGCACTCGGTGCTCGGGTCGCACCCGTTCACCGACGCGAGCGACCGCACCGTCACCGTGATCCGCGCTCGTCGTCCGCTCGCGGCATCCGTGGCTGCAGTGTTCGGCGACGGCACCCGCCTGGAGTTGAACCACGTAGCACACGGCATCTGGGAAGGGCATCATGACGGCTCCCCTGTGCCGTACCGGATCGCGACCGCGTACGGCGACGACGCCGAGACCGTCAGCGGCGACCCGTACCGGCATCTCCCGACGCTGGGCGACATCGATGTGCATCTGATCGCCGAGGGGCGCCATGAGCGCCTCTGGCAGGTGCTGGGCGCGCATCCTCGCGTCGTGGAGGGCGACGCAGGCGTGGCCTTCGCCGTGTGGGCTCCCAATGCCACCGCCGTTCGCGTGGTCGGTGACCACAACGGGTGGAACGGCGAGCCCCACGCCATGCGCTCGATGGGTGTGAGCGGGATCTGGGAGCTGTTCATCCCGGATCTCCCGGTCGGCACGACCTACAAGTACGAGATCAGGACGCGCGACGGTGCGTGGATCTTCAAGGCGGATCCGATGGCCCAGGCCGCGCAGGTCCCGCCGGAGACCGCATCCGTGGTCACCGAGTCGACCTACGCCTGGTCGGATGGCGCCTGGATGACCCGCAGGGCGGCGACCCATGCGGTCGCTCAGCCGCTGTCGGTGTACGAGGTGCATCTGGGCTCCTGGCGAGGCGGACTGAGCTATCGGGATGCTGCTGAGCCTCTCATCGCCCACGTCGAGGAGGCCGGCTTCACCCATGTGGAGTTCATGCCGCTCGCCGAACACCCGTTCGGCGGCTCCTGGGGCTACCAGGTGAGTGGCTACTACGCGGCGACGAGCCGCTTCGGCAGCCCGGACGATCTGCGCTACCTGATCGACCGCCTGCACCAGGCCGGCATCGGCGTGATCATGGACTGGGTCCCCGGCCATTTCCCGAAGGATGCGTTCGCGCTGGCGCGATTCGACGGCCAGCCGCTCTACGAGCACCCGGATCCCCGACGGGGCGAGCACCAGGACTGGGGCACGCTCATCTTCGACTACGGGCGCCCGGAGGTGCGAGGATTCCTCGTCGCGAACGCGCTGTTCTGGCTGAGCGAGTTCCATGTCGACGGTCTTCGCGTCGACGCCGTCGCCTCGATGCTCTACCTCGACTACTCCCGTAACGACGGCGAATGGGAACCCAACATCCACGGCGGGCGCGAGAACCTCGAGGCGATCCGATTCCTGCAGGAAGTCAATGCGACCGCCTATCGCGTGCACCCCGGCGTGCTGATGATCGCCGAGGAGTCGACGAGTTTCCCCGGTGTCACCGCTCCGACCGATCATGCCGGTCTCGGCTTCGGTTTCAAGTGGAACATGGGCTGGATGAACGACTCGCTGCAGTACATCGAGCGAGACCCGATGTATCGCGCGCACCATGAAGGCGAGATGACGTTCTCCTTCGTGTACGCGTTCGGCGAGAACTACCTGCTGCCGATCAGCCATGACGAGGTCGTGCACGGCAAAGGCAGTCTGCTCGCGAAGATGCCAGGGGATCACTGGCACAAGCTCGCGAACGTGCGCGCCTACCTGGGGTACATGTGGGGGCACCCGGGCAAGAAGCTGCTGTTCATGGGACAGGAGTTCGGCCAGCTCGCAGAGTGGTCCGAGTCACGTGAACTGGACTGGTGGCTGCTCGATCAGCCGTCCCATGCCCAGCTGCAGAGCTTCGTCGGGCAGCTCAACCGCACCTATCGTGCGCAGGCTCCGCTCTGGGAGCGCGACAACGACGGCTCGTCGTTCTCGCGCCTCGGTGCCCCCAGCTGGGATCCGAACGTGATCGCGTTCGAACGCCGCGACGCCCACGGCGGCCGACTGGTCGTGATCAGCAACTTCGCCGGCGTCGAGCGCAGCGGATATCGCCTCGCTCTGCCCAGCGCGGGAATCTGGCAGGAGATCCTCAACACGGATGCCGCAGAATACGGCGGACGAGGTTCAGGCAACCTGGGCGTGGTCGTCGCCGACGCCGCAGACGGCGGCACCCCGACGGCGACGATGACGCTCCCTGCGCTGTCGACGATCTGGCTCCGCCATCAGAGCGACCCGCACGTGCCGACGATCAGCCACGGCTGACCGCAGCGCGCCGGGCGGTCAGAACAACAGCGACGAGAGCCGGTTGCGTGCCGCGATGACACGCGGATCGGCCGTGCCGATGAGACCGAACAGTTCGATGAGCCGCTCACGAACCGGCGTGCGCTGGTCCGAGGGAAGCTGAGCGAACAGGTCGAGAAGGCGTCCGAATGCATCGTCGACATGCCCGCCCGCGAGATCGAGATCAGCGACATCGAACTGCGCCTGCACGTCGAGCGGACCGGCTGCGGCGGCTGCCCGGGCGTCCTGCAGATCGAGCTTCTGCACACGATCGAGCAGACGCACCTGGCCGAGACCGGCGATCGCGTCCTCGTCACGAGGATTCTCGGCGAGGGCCTTCTCGTAGGCGACGATCGCTGCAGCGTAGTCGCCGAGCTCGATCGCGGCAAAGGCCTCCGCGTGCAGCGGCGGCAGGGGCGGCTCCTCGGCGGACTCCTCGGTCGCCGCAGGTGCCTCTCCGACGTCGAGCGAGCCGGTGACACCGTTCTGCGCGGCGAGCTGGAGCAGCTGCGCGAAGACTTCGCGGACCTGCTGCTCGGGAACGGCTCCGGTGAACATCGGAACCGGCTGCCCCGCGATGAGGGCGACCACCATCGGGATCGACTGTGCACGGAAGCCCTGCGCGAGCTGTGGATTCGCGTCGACGTCGACCTTGGCGAGCAGCACCTTGCCGCCGAGCTCGCGCGTCACCTTCTCGATGATGGGGCTCAGCTGCTTGCAGGGTCCACACCACTCGGCCCACAGGTCGACGACCACGGGAACGGTGCGCGAGAGCTCGAGGATCTGACCGAACGATTCGTCGGTCGCATCGACCACCACATCAGCGACACCCGCCGCGGGAGCGGGCGCTCCGGCCGGGGGCGCCGCCGGCCGGTTGCGGAGCGTGGAGAGGTCGACGGCTCCTCGGAGCGCGGCAGGAGAGATATCGGTCACTTGATCACCTCGACGGAGAGAAGGTCCTGGCGCACGGCCAGGAGCCGGATCTGCTCCGTCGAGCCCTGGGCGGGGACGGAGAAGAACAACTGGAATTCGTACTTGGTCGTCACGCCCTTGGCGGACTCGGTGACACCGGTCAGCGCCTTCGCCTGGGCGTTGTCACCGAAACGGATCACCGCATCCGCAGATGTCGGCGTGACCGTCTCGGTGTCGACCAGAGAGACGGCCACGATGGCACCGCTGCCCAGAGTGGTCATCGACACGGGGGCGGAGTCCGCCGGTGCGATGTCGAAGGCCGTCTGCGACGTCGCGGCCGCGCCGTTGTCCGCGAGGTTCTGCACAACAGCCTGGCGGCTGTCGCGGATCGACTTCGCGAGGTTCTGCGAGATCTCGTCGAACAGCCCGTACGACGCGCTCTGCTCTCCTGCATCGACGACGTCCGAGAACGTCGCGGCCAGTTCACCCGGCGGCAGACTGAGGAAGGCGGAGTCGTCCGGGACCAGCGAGGTTCCGAGCCACGGAGCAGCCACCTCGGGGAAGACGGCGTCGGCCGACATCTCGGCCATGTTGTTGACCTTGTAGTTGGACCAGGGGTCCTGCTGGGTCATCGTCAGCACGACCGGGGGAACCGTGTCATCGCCGTCGCTCTTCGAGAGGAGAAGGACGGTACGAGGCCAGCGGTCGGTCGCCTCGGGCAGAATGACCTCGACATCATCGGTCGGGATGGCCGCGGGCACGGCGGTGTCGGGAACCGCGGTGCGGAGGGCGTACTCGGTCTTGCGAGCCGTCAGCGCCGGACCGTCGAGACGCGTTCCCGCCAGATCGATGTCCATGGCTGCATCGGCATCCGAGAGCGTCGCCGAAACATCCTGAAGGATGCGCTTGGCCTGGGCCTCGGTCACTGCCGGAGGCTTCTGGTTCTCGGGAGCGATCACGGTCGCGCTGGGCGAGGGACTGGGCGTCCCTTCACCGAACTGCGGCCAGGAGTCGGCCGAACATCCGGTCGCCAGAAGCGCGGTCAGCGCGAGAGCCGGGATAGCGATCATGCGTCGTCTGCGGGGCGGCGGCGTGGCGCGCATCTCGGTCTTGCGGTCACCGGCTGCGTCATCCTCGGTCGCCGAGCCACCCGCTCCGTTGCCCTGCACGGCCTCGGCATCCTCGGAGTGATCAGCGGGAGCGGTTCCCGTGTCTGATGCCTTCGACGAGGATTCCTCGATCGCCTTCCGCTCCGACGGCGGCAGCTGGGCCACATCGATCGGCTCTGTCGCGGGAAGAGGCCCTGGACCCTTGCGCCGGGGGCCGCGGCCGCGACGCTGGTGGCGGATGCCGAGCACGTACAGGACGAGCCCGACCAGGAGCACGGCGGCCCCGGCTGCCATCAGCGGACCCGCCAGAGGCGTCGACGTGTCGAGCGGCCAGGAGACGACGATGTCGTCAGGTGCATCGGCGGTGCCGTCGTGGGCGATGAGAAGGCTGACGCCTTCGGGGAGCTGCATGTCGGCGATCAGCGCGTCGGTGTCGGTGAACGAGTCGAGCCAGAGATCCGACCCGACCGGACTGCGCCCGGCATCGACTGCCGCACCGTCGTCTGCGGGCGTCTCTTCTGGAGCCGGGGTCGCCTCGGGGGCGTCCGTACTCGTGTCGTCGTCACCTGCCGCAGCTGCGTCCACGAGCTCGACATCGAGCTCGCCGTCCTTGCCGACGGTGACGTGGTTGTACGAGGCGTCAGCCAGCCACGCCTCCATGTCGGCGGTCCGACCGTATGCGGCGAAGATGTCGCCATCGCCACGGACGAGCAGGGTCTGAGCGCCCGGGTGCTCCCTCAGGACGTCGCCGTCCATGAGCACATAGGGCGCCGGTTCTTCCACGGCGACCGAAGTCTCCTGGGTCGACGGACCCATGAAAACGGTTCGCTGCGCGATGCCCGCAGCGATCAGTCCCGCAGCCAGCACGAAGGCCACGACGGCCCATACGAAACGCACGAATAGTCTCCTCACGCAACCCGGACGAGCGCCCGAGTCACAACACTCGACATTTCAGACTAGCGAAATCACCTGTGTGTTGCCCACGAGGGCATGCCCGATCGTCCCGGCACGTCGTGACGATCAGGCATCGCCCGGTCGATAACCTTGCATCACCCGCATCTCCGAGGAGCACCGATGAAGATCCACAACCCGTTCCGCACCGCCCTCGTGGCGACGCTCGGCGTGGGGCTGGGAATCCTGCTGATCGGAAGCGTCGAGAGCCTGTCGACGGTGCTGCTCTACGTCGGCACGGCGCTGTTCCTCAGCCTCGGTCTCGACCCGCTGGTGTCGTTCCTCGAGCGCAAGAGGCTTCCTCGCTGGCTCGCGGTGCTGATCACGATCCTGGCCGTCCTCGGCATCTTCGCGGGCATCATCCTGATCGTCATCCCGGTGCTCGTCGACCAGATCTCGCAGCTGATCGCCCAGATCACGGCCATCGTCCAGCGCGGCACCTTCCTCGCGGATCTCCGGGAGTGGATGGTCGACACCTTCCCCAACCTCAAAGTGGACGACGTGTTCGCCTACGTGACGAACTGGCTCGAGACGAACCTCACCCAGATCGGCGGGTCCATCGGGCAGAGCGTCCTCGCAGCCAGCGGCGCGGTCGTCAGCGGACTCTTCGGGGCGTTCATCGTCCTGATCCTCACGATCTACCTGACGGCCTCCACGCCCTCGCTGAAGCGAGCGGTGTACCAGCTCGCCCCCGCGTCGAAGCGGGAGCGCTTCATCGATCTCGCCGAGCAGATCACGGACTCGGTCGGGTACTACGTCATGGGTCAGGTGACGCAGGGCGTCATCAACGGCGTCCTGAGCATGATCTTCCTGACGATCATCGATGCGCCGTTCCCTGCCGTGCTCGCGGTCGTGGCCTTCTTCTTCTCGCTGATCCCGCTCGTGGGCACCCTGACGGGGTCGACGATCATCGTGCTCGTCTGCCTCATCCCCGGCCTCGGGTCCCCCGCCACCGCGATCGCGGCGGCGATCTACTACCTGATCTACATGCAGATCGAGGCCTACGTGATCTCCCCGAGGATCATGAGCCGAGCCGTGTCGGTTCCCGGAGCCGTCGTGGTGGTCGCCGCGCTGGCGGGAGGAAGCCTTCTGGGGCTTCTGGGCGCCCTCATCGCGATCCCGGTCGCCGCCAGCATCCTGATCCTCTACCGCCAGGTGCTGATCCCCCGGATGAACGAGCTCTAAGCGACCGGCCACTCGTTCGGCAACGGCAGCGCGGCAGGATTCACTGCCGCGACGATCTCGGTGAGGACGCGCCGGGTCTGGCTCTCCCCCACCCAGAGATGCTTGCCGCCCTCGACCGCGATCAGGTTCGCATGCGGGATCGCCGCGAAGCGCTCCCGCGCCTCGGCCGGACGGAGATAGTCGTCGAGCTCGGGAACCAGGATGACGACCTCCACGTCGTCGCCCGCCCATGCCGCCACCTCGGCCTCCGTCGCACGATGGAGGGGCGGCGACAGGAGGATGATCCCCTCGACATCGTGCTGTCGCCCGTACTTGAGGGCGAGCTCCGTGCCGAAGGACCAGCCGAGCAGCCAGGGGCGCGGAAGGCCGCGCTCACGGACGAAGTCCATCGCCGCGGCGACGTCGAACTGCTCCGCCGCTCCCCCGTCGAACGCACCGTCGCTCGTTCCCCGAGGCGACGTCGTTCCGCGCGTGTTGAATCGCAGGACGGCGAGGTCGGCCAATGCAGGAAGCCGTGCGGCCGCCTTGCGGATGATGTGCGAGTCCATGAAGCCACCCGCCGTCGGCAGCGGGTGGAGCGTCACGAGCGTCGCGACCGGATCGGATGACTCCGGCACCGCCAGTTCTCCGACGAGTGTCAGTTCGTCCGCCGTCTGCAGCACGATGTCCTCGCGTCGAGCAGGAAGCTCGAGCGGTCCACGGATCTCGATGCTCACGCAATCCTCCAACAGTGTGTGTGCCAATGCCGCCGGGCGGCGAGGTCTGCGGCGTCACCGAGCACGCCGTCCGCGCGCCAGATCACGAGATGGGCGGTGCCCGGCGCGACGGTGCGTCCGCAGCCGGGGCAGATGTAGTCCTTGAGCGCCTGTGCCGCCGATACCGGCTGAACGGTCCACTCCGAGCCCCGGCGCACCTCCGTGCGCTTCCAGGACGCGAGAAGACGATCGAGTGAGTCCTCGGTGTCAGGGCGCGCCGGACGGCGTTTGCGGGAGCGGGCCATGACGGCCGCTCACCACCAGTGGTTGTTCGTCCAGAAGGCGTGCGCGCCTGCCCAGCTGCCGTATCGTCCGGTCGCATAGCCCGTCGCCCAGCGCAGGTTGTCGACCGGGTCGTATCCGTTGCCCGGGACCTTGCTGCAGGGCAGCGCCTGGACGAGACCGCACGCACCCGACGACTTGTTCGTCGCGTTGGGGTTCCATCCGCTCTCACGCGAGACGATGTAGTCGACGTAACCCCAGTCGGACTCGGCGATGCCGGCAGCGGCCATCCACTCGGCAGGAGCTCCCCCGCCTGTGTAGAAGAGCGGTGCAGCGCTGGTCGGCTTCGAGGAGGACGCCGTCGTCGGTGTCGGCGTCGGTGTCGGCTTCGGCGTCACGTAAACCGAGAAGGTCCCTCGCTGGATGGGCGCGATAGCCGCGCCCTCGACCGAGACGGTGAGGTTCTGGGTCTCGGAGAGCGCCACAGAGTACGCCGACTCCGGGCTGGCCTCAGCAGGCTGCTCGGCGAGGGCGACACCCGTCGGGGCGACCATCGCCGCCGCAAAACCGACCACCGCGAGAGCGCTGAAGAAGCCCACGACGCCGCGGCGGCGGCTGCCCTTGCGCGCCGAAAGCGTCGCCGATGCGGGCACAGGCGTGACGTCGTTTCGCTGGGGGGTCATGTCGTTTCGGGAGTTCACGATGAGAGGCAGTCTACCCGTTGTGGCCTGAGACGGCCATCGGAACGCTCAGCGAACAGCCAGGATCACATCTACGGCAGCGTCGAGCAGGGCATCGACCTGCTCTTCGCGGTAGCCTCCACGCTGCATCCGGAACGCGGCCGCGCGCAGCTGCTCGGCCGTCAGAGGCTCTCCGTCGCGCAGGTAGCGGGCGATGCGCGTGCCCACGTGATCGACCTCGTCGATGCGGTAGCCGAAGGTGAGCACGCCCGTGCGAGCGAAACGGTGACGCTTGGGGCGGGCCAGATGGTCGAGGATCACCTGCGCGTCGTCGCGGGCCTGCTCGACCCACGCGCCCGCGCCACGAGAGCGGACCACCCGATCACGAGCGCGCGCGGCCAATGCGTCCTCGACCCGGCCGAGTGCCGCGTCGACCTCGGCCACGACATAGCCGTTCTTCACCAGGGGAAACGATGCCACCCGCACGTCCGCCGCGCCCAGGTCGTCGGCGTCGCTCTCGAAGGCTGTTCGCGCAGCTGCGAGGAAGGTATCGACCGCTGCGCGGTGGTAGCCGCGCACACGACCGCTCGTGAGCGAGAAGGCGGGCGGCGCCTCCACGGCTCCGTCCGCTACCTGCACGTCGTCGGAGACCATCACAGCACCACCCAGGAGGAGAAGAGGAAATAGAGGCACAGCGCGGGAACCGTGGACGGCAGGATGCTGTCGAGCCGGTCGAGGAGTCCGCCGTGACCGGGAAGCCAGGAGCTCATGTCCTTGATGCCGAGGTCGCGCTTCAGCATCGACTCTCCGAGGTCGCCCAGCGTCGCGGACAGCAGGATGGCGACGCCGAAGATCACTCCGATCCACCACGGCACGTGGAGCAGGAAGATCGCGAGGAGCACGCCGGCCGCGATCGAACCGACCACCGCGCCTCCGAAGCCTTCCCACGTCTTCTTGGGACTGATCCGGGGAGCCATCGGATGCCGCCCGAACGCGAGGCCTGCGGCGTACGCGCCGGTGTCGGCGACGACCGCGATCGCGATGAAGCTCAGCACCCACCACTGACCGCCTTCCTGCTTCAGCAGGATGAGGGCGACCGCAGCGAGGAACGGCACGTAGATCTGCACGAAACCGCTGATGACGGCATCCGTGAGCACATCGCCGTAGGTTCTGCCGTCCTTGGCGATCATCTGCGCGACGAGCCGCCACACGATCACGAACGCGACGGCGAGGAACAGCATGACCCAGACGAGCCAGAGATCGAGGAAGAAGGCGGAGAGCACGAGGAGGGTCGCGGCGATGAACTGCGGCACCACGTCGATCCGTCGTCCCGACGCGCGAAGGGCGAGCGAGAGTTCGTAGACGCCCAACAGGGCGGCCGCCAATGCGAACGGCACGAACAGGACCTTGATGAAGATCAGCGAAGCGAGCAGCGCTGCACCGAAGGCGAGACCGATCAGCGTCGCGAGGATCAGGTCGCGCCCCGTGCGCTCCTTGATGCGCTCATTGGCCTGATCGAGCTGGCCGCGAGCGTGCGAGACATGGTTGCCCAGCTCGTCCCTGGCCGCTCTCCACTGCTCGCGGATGGCGTTGTGATCGGCGGTGTCCAGTGTGGACGCCGTGACTACAGGCCCTTCTGCGGGCAGCGGAGGCCGCGGCGGGATGCTCGTGGTGTCGAATGCCGGGAAGGCACCGTCGACCAGAGGGATGCCGCCGGTCGGGGTCGACGAGTCGCGCGCCTCACGACGCGTCTGCGGCTTGTCGGTACCGTCACCGGTGGAGTCGTCGGACATGCCGCCTACACCTCGAGGAGTTCGGCCTCTTTGCGCTTGAGTGCGTCGTCGATCAGGTCGACGTGCTGGCGCGTGAGGGCGTCGAGTTCCTTCTCTCCCCTGGCGATCTCGTCTTCGCCGAGCTCGCTCTTCAGGGCGTCGAGCTCATCCTTGCCCTTGCGGCGGATGCCTCGGACGTGGACCTTGGCGTCCTCCGCCTTGGTCTTGACGAGCTTCACGTACTCCTTGCGACGCTCGGCAGTGAGCTCGGGCATCGTGACCCGCACGAGGTTGCCGTCGTTGGTGGGGTTCGCGCCGAGGTTCGGCATGTCGCGAATCGCCTGCTCGATGCCCTTCAGTGCCGACTTGTCGTACGGCGTGATGATGAGCGTGCGTGCTTCCTGATTCGCGAGTGAGGCGAGCTGCGCGAGAGGAGTCGGCGTTCCGTAGTAGTCGACCAGGACCTTCTGGAAGAGCTGCGGGTTCGCACGACCGGTGCGCACCGTGGAGAAGTCCTCCTTGGCGGCCTCGACGGCTCGTGCCATGCGGGAGGTGGTTTCAGCGAGGACATCCGCGATCACGGTGACTCCTATCGTCGGGGTGTTCTGAAATTCTATCGGGCCGGGGACTCGAGCACCGGCAGGCGCTCAGGCCGTGACCAGAGTGCCGATGTGCTCGCCGAGGAGAGCACGCGTGACGTTGCCCGCCGGTTCCATGCCGAAGACGCGCATGTCCATGTTGTTGTCCATGCAGAGGCTGAACGCCGTCGAGTCGACGACCTTGAGCCCGCGCTGGAGGGCGTCGCGATACGTGACGCGCTCGATGCGCTCGGCATCCGCGTGCTTGTTCGGGTCTGCGGTGTAGATGGCGTCGACGCCGTTCTTGGCGACGAGGACCTCCTCCGCACCGATCTCGAGAGCGCGCTGCGCGGCGACCGTGTCGGTCGAGAAGTACGGCAGGCCGGCGCCCGCGCCGAAGATCACGACGCGACCCTTCTCCATGTGACGCTCCGCGCGGAGCGGGATGTAGGGCTCGGCCACCTGCGTCATCGAGATCGCGGACTGCACTCGTGTGGGTGCACCGGCCTGCTCGAGGAAGTCCTGGAGAGCAAGAGCGTTCATCACCGTGCCGAGCATGCCCATGTAGTCGGCGCGCCCGCGGTCCATGCCGCGCTGGCTGAGCTCCGCGCCGCGGAAGAAGTTGCCACCACCGACGACGATGGCGATCTCGACGCGGTCGACCGCTGCGGCGATGTCGCGAGCGATCTGGCTGACGACGTCGGGGTTGACACCGAGCTGGCCGGCGCCGAACGCCTCACCGGAGAGCTTGAGAAGAACGCGGCGGCGTCCTGTGCGGTCGGTCATGGGGGTGATCCTCTCGTCCCGATTCAAGATAGTGCCTTCTGGGCATGAAGAAGGGGTCCGGATCGCGTTGATCCGAACCCCTTCGACGATGTTACGCGCCGACCTTGAAGCGCGCGAAGTCCGTCACGGTGATACCGGCGTCCTTCGCCACCTGGGCGACAGAGAGCTTGTTGTCCTTCGCGTAGTCCTGCTCGAGCAGGGCGACCTGCTTGATGAACGCGGAGACACGGCCCTCGACGATCTTGGGCAGAGCCGCTTCCGGCTTGCCCTCGTTGCGGGAGATCTCGGTGACGATCTCGCGCTCCTTCTCCACGGCGTCGGACGGAACGTCCTCGCGGGAGAGGTACGACGGGTTCGCGAACGAGATGTGCTGCGCGATGCTGCGAGCGGTCTCTGCGTCGTCACCCGAGTAGGCGACGACGACACCGATCTGCGGCGGCAGGTCCTTGCTCGTGCGGTGCAGGTAGACCTCGACCTTGTCGCCCGAGACCGTGCGCACGCGACGCAGTTCGACCTTCTCGCCGATGATCGCAGCCTCTTCCGAGATGACCTGCTCGACGCTCTTGTCGCCCGCCTGGGCGGCGAGACCGGACTCGACCGAGTCCGCCTTGACTGCTGCGACGGCGTCTGCGACCTTGTCGGCCAGCGCGATGAAGCGCTCGTTCTTCGCGACGAAGTCCGTCTCGCAGGCGAGCTCGATCAGCGTCACTGCGCCGTCCTGCTCGCGAGCGACGATGAGGCCCTCGCTGGTGGAACGGTCAGCACGCTTCGCGTTGCCCTTGGCACCCTTCAGGCGCAGGATCTCGGTGGCCTTCTCGACGTCTCCGTCAGCCTCCTCGAGCGCCTTCTTGGTGTCGACCATTCCCGTGCCGAGCTGCTCACGCAGCGCCTTGAGGTCGGCGATGGTGAAGTTGGCCATGTGTGGTGGCTCCTTGCTTCGTGATGTGTGTGGTGGTCGCGGAATTACTTGGCGTCTGCTGCCTCGGCGGCGGCGACCTCAGAGGTCTCCTCACCGGAAGCGGCGGCGATCGCCTCGTCGTGTGCCTCAGCACCGGCCTCATCGGCAGCGGTCTCGTCGGCAGCAGGTGTCTCGACGACAGCAGCCTCGTCGGCGGCGGCGTCGACGACCTCTGCGGCGTCTGCGGACTCCTGAACGGGAGCCTCGAGAAGCTCCTTCTCCCAGTCGGCGAGCGGCTCAGCGTCGCCCGTCTCGGGGTTGTGCTTCTGCTGCAGTCCCTCTGCCGCTGCGTCCGCGATGATGCGGGTGAGCAGCGAGACCGAGCGGATCGCGTCGTCGTTGCCGGGGATCGGGTACTGGAAGTCGTCCGGGTCGGCGTTCGTGTCGAGGATGCCGATCACGGGGATGCCGAGCTTCTTGGCCTCGTCGATGGCGAGGTGCTCACGCTTGGCGTCGACGACCCAGATGGCAGACGGCGTCTTGGTGAGGTTGCGGATACCGCCGAGCGACTTGTGCAGCTTGTCGAGCTCGCGCTTCTTGAGAAGCAGCTCCTTCTTCGTGAAGCCGCTGTTCGCCGGGGTCTCGTAGTCGAGCTCCTCGAGCTCCTTCATGCGTGCGAGACGCTTGGAGATCGTCTGGAAGTTGGTGAGGAGTCCACCGAGCCAGCGCTGGTTGACGAAGGGCTGACCCACGCGGGTCGCCTGCTCGGCGAGGATCTCCTGCGCCTGCTTCTTCGTGCCGACGAAGAGGATCGTGCCACCGTGGGCGACGGTCTCCTTGACGAAGTCGTAGGCCTTGTCGATGTAGCCGAGCGACTGCTGGAGGTCGATGATGTGGATGCCGCTGCGCTCGGTGAGGATGAAGCGCTTGACCTTCGGGTTCCACCGACGGGTCTGGTGTCCGAAGTGCACGCCGCTGTCGAGCAGCTGGCGGATGGTGACCACAGCCATGGTCGTCTCCTTGTTCCGGCGCGGTTCTGCGCCATTGAGGTTGTCAAGTCGATCGGGCGATCGAACTTCCTGGTGCCCGGCGCACACCCGCCTGCTCGGAAGCAGGACCTGTGGGAGTGGATGCCACGACCGGAGTCGCTCTGGGCACGCGTAGTCACCCCGAGATCGAGGTGCTCCCCCAGCATACAGGATGCGTGGGCGTCACTCGCCCTGCACCTCGGAGCGCTTCCGGGGTTCTGCACACCTCCTGCGACGATTCGTCCCACGTCCGCGTCGAGCGAGGCGCACATCCCGGATCATGGCCCGATGGTCGTCCGTCGTCGCATCCTCGCCGTCATCCTGCTCGTCGCTCTTGTGAGCGTCGGCCCCCCTGTCCCTGCGAACGCGGACACCCCATCCGCCACCACAGTCCTCGCCTCCGCGCACTGGACTTGGCCTTTCGACGGGGCCCGCTCGGTCGCGAATCCGTATCGGGCGCCGGCGCACGAATACGGAGCCGGGCACCGCGGCGTCGACATCGTCTCGGGACCGAGCGGTGCAGTCCGTGCACCGGCCGACGGGGTCGTGGCGTTCCGTGGAACCGTAGTGGACCGGCCCCTGCTCACGATCGAACACCCGGACGGTTATGTGTCGACGTTCGAGCCGGTGATGTCCACACTCTCCCCCGGAGATGTCGTGATGGCCGGGGATGATATCGGCACCGTCGCATCGGGTGGCCACGCGTCACCTGGAACGATGCATCTCGGCGTGCGGCTCGACGGCGACTACATCAACCCCATGCTCCTGTTCGGAGAGGTGCCGCGCGCGGTGCTCCTCCCCTGCTGCGACCCGCTGTGAGCCGTTGTGAGCGCCTGTGAGCGCCCGTGAGCGCCCGGTGAGCCGCGCCGACGCGTTGCGGTGTCTCGCGCTTCCACGTCCTCGCAGCGCATCCCTCAAGACGACTCAGGCCCGCGGATGCGCCAGTCGATAGGTGGCCGTGAGCCGCTCAGCGGATACGTGCGTATAGATCTGGGTGGTGCCGAGGCTGGCGTGCCCCAGGATCTCCTGCACCGCCCGCAGATCGGCACCGCCGTCGAGCAGGTGCGTCGCAGCGGTGTGTCTGAGGGCATGCGGCCCGACCGTCTCGGCCCCGACGTAGGGTGCGAGCACCTCTGCAACGAGTGAGTACACGGCTCGGGGGCCCACCCGTGCACCCCGCGTGCCCAGGAACAGGGCGGGGGTCGGGCGTGCGGCCCGCGCGACGTGCACGGGCCGACCACGGGTGAGGTAGGCGCCGATGGCGTCTCTCGCCGGGGCGCCGAACGGCACCACGCGCTCCTTGGATCCTTTGCCGAGCACGCGGGCGGTGCCGCGGTCGAGGTCGAGGTCGTCGATGTCGAGTCCACAGAGCTCGGAGACACGGATCCCCGCGCCGTAGAGGAGCTCGAGGATCGCATGATCCCGCAGCTGGCTCGGCTCGCCTGTCGACGCCGCCGCCCGTTGCGCGTCGAGGAGGGTGGTCATCGCATCCTGTGAGGCGATCGTCGGCAGAGTACGTCCGCGCTTCGGTGCGACGAGGCGCAGGCTCGGATCGTGCGGGATGAGCTCGTGTTCGTGCGCCCAGGTGAAGAACGACCGGGCTGCGGCGGCTCGTCGCGCAAGCGTCGAGCGGGCGTCACCGCGCTGGGTGGCCCGCCAGAGCCAGTCCCGCAGAGTCTCGAGCGACACGTCTTCCACACCGAGCTCCCCGACCGTCAGCGCCAGATCGTGCAGGTCGGACCGGTATGCCCGGACCGTCGCGGGCGACAGCCTCCGCACCTGCTCGAGGTGATCGGTGAATGCCTGTGCCGCAGCCGCGAACTCCATGGATCCAGCTTGCAGGAGCGGGCATCGGCATCGTGTCAGCCGCGCCGCCCGACTTCGCCTGCCTTCCGCCACCCGCCCTCGACGCGTCTGACCACGCCGTCCAGCTCGAGGACCCCGAGCATCGCGCTCACCTTGTCGGGTGCGAGTCCCGAGCGCCGACAGATCTCGAGGACCGGCAGCGACGAGCGACCGGTGATCGCATCCAGCACACGCACCTGGTCGGGGTCGGATCGCTCGCCGTCTTGCGACGCATGTAGCGCGCCTCCCCAGAGTTCACGGATCTCCGCGGGAGTCGTCACGCACCGCGCGTCATACTCGCGCAGAAGTCGGTGACATCCGGCGGATGCCGCGGACGTCACCGGTCCCGGCACTGCGCCGAGAGGGCGACCGAGCGCCGCCGCGTGCCCTGCGGTGTTGAGTGAGCCGCTGCGCCACCCCGCCTCGACGACGACCGTCGCCTGGCTCACTGCAGCGATGAGTCGATTCCTCGCCAGGAATCGCCATTTGGTCGGCGCAGTGCCGCAAGGCACCTCGCTCACCACGGCGCCCGTGTCGACGATGCGTCGCAGCAGCTCCCTATGACCTTGGGGGTAAGCGCGATCGACTCCGCCGGCCAGGAACGCGACTGTGCGGCCATCCACGCCGAGCGCCGCCCGGTGGGCGGCGCCGTCGATGCCGTAGGCACCACCTGAGACGACGACCGCGCCGCTCATGGCCAGGTCACCCGCGAACTCTGCGGCGAGCATCTCCCCGTACCCGCTCGCCGCACGAGCGCCGATGATCGCGACGCGAGGCTCGGCGGAGAGGATCAGTGGCTCGCCTCGCACCCAGAGCAGCGTGGGCGCGTGCTCGCCGAGGTCGTCGAGAGCGATCGGCCAGCTCGCGTCGCCCGGAAGGACGAGTCGCGCTCCGACATCGCGCGCACTTCGAATCGCCTCCGCCACGGCTCGCGTATCGGCACGCGCCCTCCATCTCGCGCGTCCCTCAGCGAGTGCCCGTCCGCCCGCCCCCGACTGCGCACGGCTTCGGCCCGCCAGCGCGACCTCCAGGGCCTCGTGTGCGCCGAGCTCCGCGATGAGAGCGCCCGCCACGCCGTCACCCGGCTCCGCGAGAACCGACCATGCGACCCTCTCGAGGGCTTCCTCATGCTGTTCGTGAGGCCGCATCTCGTCGAGCGCAGCACGGACGTCAGGGTCTTCCCTCAGCGATTCGATCATGATGTGTATCCCCTCTTCAGAAACAGAGCACGCCCGACCTCGTCGCGCCCCGGCTTGTCGATTCCCTCCAGGTCCGCCATGGTCCACGCCAGTCTCAGGACCCGGTCGTAGCCCCGGAGGGTCAGCGCGCCCCGTTCCAACGCACGGTCGAGCGGCGCTCGGGCAGGCGGTGCGAGTCGCAGATCGGGCTGACGCAGTCGCGCGCCCGGCACTTCGCCGTTGCGCCGCCACGGCGTTCCTCGCCAGCGTGCGACGGCGCGTTCCCTCGCCCCGACGATGCGTTCCCCTGCCAGGGCCGTCGTGACCGAAGTCCGTTCTGCGGTCATCGCCTGGACGGCGGACACGCGCGCCACCTGCAGCTCGATGTCGATGCGGTCGCGCAGCGGACCCGACAGTCTTGTCGCGTATCTGCGGATCGCCAGGGACGGACACACGCACTCGGAGCCCCGGACCCCGTAATTGCCGCAGGGACACGGATTCATGGCGAGGACCAGCTGGAACCGCGCCGGGAACAGGGCCCTGACCCCTGACCGGATCACCTCGATCGAGCCGGATTCGAGCGGCTGTCGCAATGCGTCGAGTGCGACGCGTGAGAACTCCGCGGCTTCGTCGAGGAAAAGCACCCCGCGGTGCGCTCGTGAGATGGCGCCGGGTCGGACCGCTCGCGATCCGCCGCCCACGAGAGCGGCTACCGACGCGCTGTGGTGCGGCGATTCGATCGGCGGAGTGACATCGAGGCGTCGCACCGGCTCACCTGTCAGGGAGCGGATCGAGGCCACCTCCAGTGCCTCCGCCTCGGTCAGCCGCGGCAGGATTCCTGGGAGCCGCCTCGCAAGCATCGTCTTGCCCGCACCCGGTGGACCGCTCAAGAGCAGATGGTGGCCGCCGGCGGCCGCGACGATGAGCGCCTGGACAGCATCCTCCTGACCGACGACCTCGGACAGGTCCAACGACTCGACCGGCTCATGGACGGCGGCGGCCGCGACGACAGGGTCGCCATCGAGCACGTCGACATCCGCGCCGTGCCAGACGGCGACCTGCGAGAGGGTCGCAGCCGGGCGTACCTCGATGCCAGGCACGAGTGCCGCCTCGGCCTCGTTCGCCGAGGGGACGATCACCGTCTGGAATCCGGCCCGCGCAGCCGCGAACACGGCGGGCAGCACGCCGGGCACTGGCCGGAGCCTTCCGTCGAGTCCCAGCTCACCGAGGTGCACGGTTCGCGCGATGGAACGCGGGGAGAGCGAGCCTCCGGCCGCCAGCGCCGCCAGCGCGATGCTCACGTCGAAGCCCGAGCCCTGTTTGGGAAGGCTCGCCGGCGAGAGATTGACCGTCAGTCGGCGGCGCGGAAGATCGAGAGCGCTGTTCTTGCAGGCGTTGTGCACGCGCTGCACAGCTTCTGCGAGCGACTTGTCTGGGAGCCCGATGATCTTGAAGTCGGGGGTCTGGTTGGACAGGTCCGCTTCGACCTCGACGATGTGGCCGTCGACACCGGTCAGGGCGACGGCCCAGGTTCGCGCCGTCGTCACGACAGTGCCACGAGGTGCTCGAGCGTGCCGCACGAGGGGTCCGCCCCGATGATCCCGATCGCATCTATCCGGATGGTCATCCCCTGCGCGCTCTCGGCATGGTCGGCAGCCCAGGCGTGAGCCAGCTGCCACAGGCGGCGCAGCTTGCGAGCGTCCACCGCCTCGAACGGGTGCCCGAACGAATCGCTCCGTCTCGTCTTCACCTCGACCACCGCGAGATGCGAACCGTGGGATGCGACGATGTCGATCTCGCCCTGGGCACACCGCCAGTTCCGATCGAGAACCTGGTACCCGAGCGTCGTCAGGTACCGAACCGCCTGCTCTTCACCGGCTCTACCGAGATCGTCTTTCGCTGCCATGACGACAGCCTGCCGACCGCAGTCGATGATCTTCGCGGCTGATCTGCCGTTCGCCCGGTGTTCAGGGAGAGCCCGTCAGAACGAGCGACTGTGCAGAAGGGGTCATTCCCCGTCGAGCGACAGCTCCTGCGGCAGCTCGAACTCGCGGCGCTGGAGTTCTTCGACGTTGACGTCCTTGAAGGTGAGCACGCGCACGGCCTTCACGAAGCGGTCGGCGCGGTAGATGTCCCACACCCACACGTCGCTCATCGAGATCTCGAAGTAGAAGTCATGCTCGGTGTCGCGGCGCACGACATTGACCTCGTTGGCCAGATAGAACCGGCGCTCGGTCTCGACCACGTACTGGAACTGCGCGACGACGTCACGGTATTCGCGGAACAGCGCGAGCTCGAGCTCGCGGTCGTAGTCGTCGAAGGCTTCCTCATCCATGATGTCTCCATCCTAGAGTCGGCGGCGCATCGATGCCGCACGGAGCCTCAGAACAGCGTCGGAGCATCGGCGATCGCCCAGGAGGAACGATGATGCGGGGACAGCCCGAGAGCGCGGATCGCATCACGATGCTCCAGACTCGCGTAGCCCTTGTTCCTGTCCCATTGATAGGCGGGATGACCTTCGTGGAGCTCTGCCATGTAGCTGTCGCGCGCGACCTTCGCGATCACGGACGCCGCGGAGACCGACGCGCAGTCCCTGTCCGCCTTGATCACAGGGCGAACGCGAAGCGGCACGGGATGGACGGCGGACACGTAGTCGTGGTTGCCGTCCAGCAGCACGAGTGCGCTCTCGATCGCGACGCCCTGGTCGACGATGCTCTGCACCGCTCGAGAGGCCGCCAGTCCCAGAGCACGCATGATGCCGACCTCATCGACCTCTGCAGAACTCGCCCAGCCGACACCGGACGCCTGGACCCAGGCGGCTGCTCTGGCGGCGACGTCGGGTCGTCTCCTCTCCGTGACGAGCTTCGAGTCCCGCAGTCCCTCGGGGACACGACGACGTGATCCGGCGGCGTCCATCGCCGCGGCTCCGACCGCGACGGGACCGGCCAGCGCCCCACGCCCGACCTCGTCGAGGGAGATGACCAGGTCGCACTCGGTCAGCAGTCGACGCTCCAGGGTGAGCTTGGGTGCGACGACGGTCATTCCGAGTCCGGAACGCCGTTGAAGCTGTCGTGATGTCCGTCGATGGTCCCCATGCGGTCGAAGGGCCAGGTCGTGAGGAACGCCTTGCCCACGAGATTCTCGAGGGGGACGAAGCCGCCACTGGGAAGGTCCTGGTGCGCGCGTGAATCGCGCGATCGATCGCGGTTGTCGCCCAGCACCCAGATCGATCCTTCGGGCACGACGACGTCGAACGGCTCGTTCGAGGCCGCTGTGTCGCCGTCAGGAAGGTTGAGATAGCTCAGCTCGTCGATCGGGGCACCGTTGATCGTGAGCTGGCCGAGCGCGTTGCAGCAGACGACGTGATCGCCGGGAAGCCCGATGACGCGCTTGACCAGATGATCCTGCGAGTCGGTCGCGGAGATGCCGACCACGTTGAGGACCCAGTCGAACGCCTGGATGAGCGCGGGCTGCGCGGGAGTCTGAACCTGCCCGTCGAGCCAGCCGCCCGGGTCTTTGAAGACCACGACGTCGCCACGCTCGTACGAGGTCCATCGGGGCGTGAGCTCATCGACGAGGATCCTGTCGTTGACGAGCAACGTGCGCTCCATCGATGCCGACGGGATGTAGAACGAGCGGACGACGAACGTCTTGACCACGAAGGATACGAGCGCGGCGATGACGATGATCACGAGCACGTCGCGCAGGAACACGAGGAATCCACGACGACGTTTGATCGGTGGCGTGGACGCAGGCGCGGAGTCGGTCGTCATCAAGGTTCCTTCACAGTCTCACACCGCTCGGAGACGGCAATAACTAGGGTCGCACACCCGGCGGAAAACACAGCACCCCGGGACATCGTGTCCCGGGGTGCTGTGGAGAACCTGCGCGTCAGTTGAAGCGCTTCTCCTTGATCTTCGCCTTCTTGCCGCGCAGCTGGCGGAGGTAGTAGAGCTTCGCGCGACGCACGTCACCGCGGGTGACGACCTCGATGTGGTCGATCACCGGGGAGTGCACCGGGAACGTACGCTCGACGCCGACCTGGAAGCTGATCTTGCGAACGGTGAAGGTCTCGCGCACACCATCGCCCTGGCGGCCGATGACGACGCCCTTGAAGACCTGGATACGCGAGCGGGTGCCCTCGGTGATGTTCACGTGCACGTTGACCGTGTCACCGGGGTTGAATACGGGAACGTCGGAACGCAGCGATGCTGCGTCGACGGCGTCGAGGATCTGCATGATCGTCTCTCTCTGCACTCGCCTCAGGACGGATGCATGATGTAGGAAGGAACAAGAAGGGGTGTGTGCTGAACGGCGCCTAAGCGTCCGCGGGCTCCCCTGAGGCAGAACCGGTCACGGCACAAACACTCATTCTGCCATGGATGCCGCACGCGGCCAAAACGTCACGTGCTGCGCTGTCATTCCCGAGCGTCGGTCTCCCGCACCACGATGACCTCATGCGCGCGCGTTGCGGGCGTGGGCTCATCGACGCCGGGGACGGTGGACCAGGCGATGGTCTCTCGGAATCGCGCGCCACTCCCCTTCGCCTCGTTCCACAGCTGCCACAGCTGCAGCCACACGAGGCCGATGCCGACGACGATCGCGGCGGCGAGCAGCCAGCCGAATGCGCCGTCGACGAAGAACCCGACGGCGATCGTCAGACCGTGCCAGAGGGTGAATCCTCCGACGTCCCACCACGACACGGCGCGATCGGCACGCACCGAAGGGCGGGACCGTGTGAGGAGCGTGAGCAGAAGCTGCCCGACGAAGACGGACGGGATCGCGATGAAGAGGACCCAGAGGATCGTCCACCCGCCCTGGAACACGCCCCAGCCGACCAGGAGCCAGAGCGGCAGCAGGAACGCGGCCGGAACCAGCCACCGGAAGAACGCCTGACGCAACCACATGTCACAGATCGTACGACGCCCCGCACGCCGCTGCCCCGGTGTTCGCTGTGAGCGCGCGGACTCCGGAGCCGCACGCATCGGCGAGAATGGAGAGGACGAGAGGACACCCGATGATCGAACTGCGCACCCCTGCCGAGATCGACGAGATGCGCGCCGCCGGGCGCTTCGTGGCCGAGGCGCTGGCGACCCTGCGCGACGAGACGAAGGTCGGCACCAACCTGCTGTCGATCGATCGTCGAGCGCACGACATGATCCGGAAGGCGGGAGCGGAGTCGTGCTACATCGACTACCACCCCTCGTTCGGTGCGAGCCCCTTCGGCAAGGTGATCTGCACGTCGATCAATGACGCCGTGCTGCACGGACTCCCCCACGACTACACGCTCCGCGATGGGGATCTGGTCTCGCTCGACTTCGCCGTGTCCGTCGACGGATGGGTCGCGGATTCGGCCGTCTCCTTCGTCGTGGGCACCCCGCGTGACGAGGATCTCCGACTCATCGACACGACCGAGCGCGCTCTCGACGCCGCGATCGCGGCTGCCGTCGTCGGCAATCGGATCGGTGATATCTCCGCCGCCATCGCCGCCGTGTCGCATGGCGAGGGGTATTCGATCAACACCGATTTCGGCGGGCACGGCGTCGGCCGCATCATGCACGGCGACCCGCATGTCCCCAATGACGGGCGCGCAGGACGAGGCTTCCCGCTTCGCGAGGGACTCGTGTTCGCACTCGAGCCCTGGCTGCTGGAGACAACCGACGAGCTCATCACGGACCCCGACGGCTGGACGCTTCGCAGTGTCGACGGATCCCGAGGTGCGCACTCGGAGCACACTGTGGCCGTCACGGCCGACGGCCCGATCATCCTCACCGACCGCACGTTCCTCGGCGTCGACTGAGCATGTGCTCGTCGGGTCAGGCGCGTCGGTAGACGAACACGTCCGTCACGATGGGCAGGTCGAAATCGTCGCGACCACGCGTTTCAGGATCGGCATCCAGGACGGCCTCGATCGCGGCGAGCATGCCCGCGCGTTCGTCGTCATCCGCCACGAGGAAGCTGCTCACCGTCGACCACCGTTTGAGGTAGTCCTCCCGCCGGATCCGCTCGGTCCAGTGGATCTGCTCCTGGCGGACGTGGACGAAGCCTGGCAGCTCGTCCGCGGCTGAGCTCGTCGTGCCGTCCTCCTCCGCCACCGCGGGGTGCGCGATGCGATGCGCCGCTCTGTCCCAGGTGCTCGCGGGGTCGGAGTGGTTCCAGACCAATCCGAGGGCGCCGCCGGGCACGAGCACTCGAGCGATCTCCGCGCATGCGGTCTCACGATCGAACCAGTGGAACGCCTGCGCGACGGTCACGACGTCGACGCCGCCATCGGCGACCGGAATCCGCTCGGCGCTTCCCTGAAATGCCTCCACTGTGGGCAGCTTCACTCTCAGTACGTCGAGCATCGCCGAAGATGGTTCGACGGCGATGACGTGCTCGGCTCGACCATCGAGCAGTTCCGTGAACTTCCCGGTGCCGGCTCCGAGGTCGAGTGCAGCCCGCACGGGAGTCGGCACGATCAGGTCTGCCGACGCCTGAGGGAAACCCGGACGGTAGCGGTCGTAATCCGCTCCGATACGTTCGAAGGACTTCGCGAGAACCTCATCGACCATGCTCCGACGGTATCAGTCGAGGGCGGGATCACCCCGCCGCGAGCGCTGTGGCTGTGCCATCCTGAGTCCATGATTCCGCAGGATCGCCACGTGCCGGAGCACCTGTTCCTGGTGAGGCACGGGCAGACCCGATGGAACCTGGAACGCCGTCTGCAGGGGCAACTGGATTCGCCGCTGACAGACGACGGCATCCGCCAGGCGAAGAGCATCGCCGAGCGCCTCTCCGGACGAGGGATCACGACGGTATGCTCGAGCCCGCTCGGCCGAGCGCTGCGAACCGCAGTCATCATCGCCGATCGCCTCGGCGCCGATCTCGTCGAGGTCCCTGAACTCGCGGAGGTCCACCACGGCGACATGGCCGGCCTGACATGGGATGAGATCGATCGACGATTCCCCACCGCGCGCGAGGACCGCGCAGCGAACCGCTATGGATGGGCCTTCCCTGGCGGGGAGAGCTATGCGCAGGCGCGGGCGCGAGCACGCCGGGCGCTGTCATCGTGCGGATGGGCGACGGCCGGCATCCCGCTCCTGGTGAGCCACGAGATGCTCGGCAGGATGCTCCGGGCCGACCTCCGAGGCCTTGATGCGGCGTCCGCGCTGTCCCTCCGGCATCCGCAGGACGTCGTGTTCGAGATCGACCACGGCATCGAGACGATGCTCTAGGCGTCGTCCTCCGCAAGCAGGTCGGGACGACGGCGACGCGTGCGCTCGAGCTGCTGCTCGCGCCGCCATGAGGCGATGACCGCGTGGTTGCCGCTCAGCAGCACGTCAGGCACCGAGCGATCGCGCCAGACCGAGGGCTTCGTGTACGACGGGTACTCGAGCAGGCCGTCCTCGTGGGACTCCTCGACCAGGCTCTCGGGATTGCCGACGACTCCGGGGATGAGGCGGCCGATGGCCTCGATCATCGCCATGGTCGCGACCTCGCCGCCGTTGAGGACGTAGTCGCCCAGGCTGACGAGACGGACCTCGCCCAACGACGCCGCGTACT
Organism: Microbacterium sp. Leaf159; assembly: GCF_001423615.1. GTDB lineage: Bacteria > Actinomycetota > Actinomycetes > Actinomycetales > Microbacteriaceae > Microbacterium. The sequence goes on from NZ_LMOU01000001.1 coordinate 649,097, forward strand.
CGAAGACCCGCTCGTCGATGCCCTCGTACCGGCCGCAGCCGAAGATCAGGTGATCGCGGGTGCTCAGGTCGCGTGCGGTGGCCTGGGTGAAGACCTCCCCGGCCGGCGAGGGGAAGATGATCGTGGGTCGGGTCTGCGTCGCCTCGGTGCTCGATGACGCGAGCTCATCGAGCGCGAGGCCCCAGGGCTCGGGCTTCATGACCATCCCGGCGCCACCGCCGTACGGGGTGTCGTCGACGGTGCGGTGACGATCGGACGTCCACTCGCGCAGATCGCGCACGCGGAGATCGAGGATGCCGGCGCTCTGCGCCTTCCCGAGCAGGGAGAGCGTCAATCCGTCGAAGTACGACGGGAAGATGGAGAGGACGTCGATGCGCACGGGAGGAACCGTACCAGCGGTCACTCGGATGCGTCGGAGTCCGAGGACTCTCCCGCATCCGCTGTGTCGGTCGGGTCCGGGAGCTCTTCGAAGAGGCCGGGAGGCGGAGTCACGATGACGCGCCCCGCTCGGACGTCGACGCTGGGGACGATCGCCTGGACGAACGGCACCATGATGTCCTGATCGCCGGATCGGACGATGAGCAGATCCTGCGCGGGGAAGTGCTCCACGCGCACGACCTTGCCGACGACGACCTCGTCACGGACCACGTCGAGACCGACGAGCTGGTGGTCGAACCACGCGTCGTCCTCGACCTCGTCGTCGTCCTGATCGATCCAGAGGATCGCACGGACGAGGGTCTCGGCACCCTCACGGTCGTCGACGTCCTCGAGGAACACGACCGGGTTGCCGTTCATCACGCGGTATTCGCGGACGACGACCGTCTTGCCGTGCCACGGAGATGCCTCGGGCACCTGCAACGTGAACTCGGCTCCCGGAGTGAAACGGCGCTCCGGGTTGTCGGTGTAGAGCTCCAGCTTCAGCGCGCCCTTGAGGCCATGGGCCTTGACGAGACGCCCTACGCGCAGCTGGTTCTTGCCCTGGTTGCGATCTTTCGCCACCACGTCAGTCGTCCGCGACGTCGACGCGGACGCGACGCCCATCAGCCAGCGCGGAGATGAGCGTACGCAGTGCCTTGGCGGTGCGGCCGCCGCGCCCGATCACGCGTCCACGATCATCGGGGTGCACACGCACCTCGAGGAGATCGCCTCGCGGCGAGGTGGACGAGTTGATACGCACATCCTCCGGGTGATCGACGATCCCCTTGACGATGTGTTCGAGCGCGGCGGCGAGCACGACGGATTACTCCGAGTCGGCGGCGGGAGCCTCAGCGGCCTCCGCGTCGGCCTTGGCGGGAGCCTCCTCTGCGGGAGCCTCCACCTTCTTCTCGGCCTTGGGCTTGACGACGGACTTCTTGGACGCGTCGATCTCGAACGGAACCTTGGGCTCCTTGACCTTGAGCGTGGACTTCGCGTCCTTGTCGCCCTTGAACTTGCCCCAGTCGCCCGTGATCTTGAGAAGGGCGGCGACCTGCTCGGTCGGCTGTGCGCCGACGGAGAGCCAGTACTGCGCACGCTCGGAGTCGATCTCGATGAACGAGGGCTCCTCGGTGGGGTGGTACTTGCCGATCTCCTCGATCACGCGACCATCGCGCTTGGTCTTCGAGTCGGCGACGACGATGCGGTAGTACGGCGCACGGATCTTGCCCAGGCGCTTGAGACGAATCTTGACAGCCACGATTCTCCTGAATTGTGTGGAAGTTGACGAACCGATCGCCTGGAGAGTGGGGTGCACACCCGGCGGAAGCTCAAAGAGGGAGGACGAATGCTGGATAGAGGGTCGAGCAGGTCGTCCGACCTTCTATTCTGCCAGATGCGCGGCCCAGGCGCGAAACGCGGCGACACGGCGGTTGCCGTGTCGCCGACAGCGCGTGCCAGACTGTGCTCGTGAAGCTCGATTTCGCGCCATCGGCGCGGTCCACCGTCGGCCTGGAGTGGGAGATCATGCTCGCCGATCCGGTGAGCGGTGATCTGGTCGGTCGTGCACCGGAGCTGCTCGCGGCGCTCGAAGCCGAGAGCGAGGATGAGCGGCACACCGTGACCGGCGAGCTGCTCACCAACACCATCGAGGTCACCAGTGGGATCGGCGACTCCGTCGCGCACGCGGTCGACGACATCGCCAACGCGATCGCGGCCGTTCGAACCGCCACCGACCCGGCGGGCATCGAACTGCTCTCCGCCGGCAGCCACCCGTTCGCCCAGTGGTACGACCAGGAGGTGACCGACAAGACCCGGTATCACACCCTGATCGAGCGCACCCAGTGGTGGGGTCGCAACATGATGATCTGGGGCATCCACGTGCACATCGGGGTCGAGGACCAGCGCAAGGTCATCCCGATCATCAACGCCCTCTCGGGCTACCTCCCCCATCTTCAGGCGCTCGCGGCGTCGAGCCCGTTCTGGGCAGGAGAGCGCACCGGATACGCCTCGAACCGCGCCCTCGTCTTCCAGCAGCTGCCCACCGCAGGACTCCCCTGGCCCCTCCAGGACTGGTCGGAGTACGAGGCCTATCTCGACGACATGGTCCGCACCGGAGTGATGGCGGACGCCACGGAGGTTCGATGGGACATCCGCCCTGCGCCACGCTGGGGCACCATCGAGATCCGTGCGTGCGACGGCCTCTCGACGCTTCCGGAGCTCGCCGCCGTCGCTGCGCTGGTCCAGGTGCTCGTGGAGCACCTCTCGCGGGAGCTCGACGAGGGGCGGACCCTGCCGCAGATGCCGGCCTGGTACCACCGCGAGAACAAGTGGCGTGCGGCGCGCTACGGTCTCGATGCCCGCGTGATCGTGGACGCCGCCGGCACGCAGCGCCCCGTCCGCGATCACCTCGCGCAGGTGATCGAAGACCTGGCCCCGATCGCCGTGGAGCTCGGCTGCGTGCGCGAGTTCGGCAGCATCGCGACCATCCTGAACGACGGCGCCAGTTACGAGCGCCAGTTGACGATCGCGAATGCGACCGGTGGAGATCTGCGCGCCGTCGTGCAGCATCTGATCCGCGAGTTCCGCTCCGGCCCCGAGGCGTCGACGGAAGAGGGCTGAGCTCAGTCCTCGACGAGTCGCCGTGCCAACCCCTCGTCGAGCACCACGTCTGTGATCAGCTCGGCGGCGATCGCCGCACGAAGGCTCACGAGCTTAGGCACACCGGACACCACGCACACGCGTCGGGGGACGCGGCGCAGTCGGTCGAGCCCAGGGCCGGTCGCCCGGGCGTTCACGCGGATGTCCCTCCACGAGCCGTCCGCCCGGAAGAACACCGTCGCCACGTCGCCGATCGCGTGGTCCTCTCGCAGGCTCCGGTAGTCATCGCGCCCGAGGTAGCCGCCGACATAGACCCGGCTGGGAACCTCCGCGGCGGGCGAGCCGAGGCTGAACACGGCGATGTCCATCTTCGACTGCAGGTCGAGCACACGACGCGTGCTGCGTTCCCTCCACATCGCCTCGCGCGTGGACGGGTCGTCGAAGAACGCCGGCACGGGGAACTGCTGCACCTGCGCGCCGAACGCACTGCCGAACCGCTGCAGGATGTCGCTCGAGTACTCCACACCGCTGGTCTGCGTGTTCCCCGCGCCGTTGAGCTGCACGAATGTCGTGTTGTGCGTCTCCTTCTGAGTGAGACCGCGACTGACGGCGCTGATCGTCGACCCCCAGGCGACTCCGACGATCATGTTCGAGTCGACGAACTGCGACAGCAGCCGCCCGGCGGTCAGCGCCACGCGCTCGAGGCGCTCCACCTCGCTGACGATCTCGGGAATCGGTACGACGTGGGCGACGACGCGGTAACGATCCCTGATGTGCTGCTCCAGCATCCCGAGCCGTTCCAGCGGGGAGTTGATCCGGATGTCGACGAGACCACTCTCCCTGGCGAAGCTGAGGAGTCGTGAGACCGACGATCTCGAGGTCTTCAGCTCCTGCGCGATGACCTCCATCGTCTTGTCCTGCATGTAGTAGAGCTGCGCTGCAGTGAGCGCGGCGATCAGCTTCGAGTCGCGTGATCCTGCGTCAGAGTGGCTCATGACGACCTCCTCACCTCGATCTTTGCACATATGTGCAGCGGGCTTGCGCGCGCTGGCCACGAGGGTCGAAGCTGGGGGCACGCACAGAGAAGGGTCGAAGATGATCGAGTCGACACACTCATCACCGGAACGCGCCGAAGTCCGCGCGGTCCGTGAATCGGGACGCACGACCGTCCTTGTCATCGGAGCGGGGATCAACGGCATCTCCACGTTCCGTGACCTCGCACTGCAGGGCGTGGACGTCCTGCTCGTCGAACGCGGAGACTTCGCCTCCGGCGCGTCGGCGGCGTCGAGCCACATGATCCACGGCGGCATCCGCTACCTCGAGAACGGCGAGTTCCGACTCGTCCGCGAGTCCGTCGAGGAGCGCAACGGTCTGCTCAAGATCGCGCCTCACTACGTGAAGCCGCTCGAGACGACGATCCCGATCTACTCGACCTTCTCGGGCATCCTGTCCGCTCCCCTGCGCTTCCTGACGCACAAGAGCGGCAAGCCCCAGGAGCGCGGCGCGTTCCTGATCAAGGTCGGCCTCACGATCTACGACACGTTCTCGCGCGACGGCGGCATGGTCCCTCGTCACCGGTTCCTCGGTCGCAAGCGCTCGCTGGCCGAGCTCCCCTCGCTCGACCCGAACATCAAGTACACCGCGACGTACTACGACGCCTCCATGCACGACCCCGAGCGTCTCGCGCTCGACGTCTTGCAGGACGGACGCGCCGCGCATCCGGGCGGCGCCATCGCACTGAACTACGTCGAGGCCGTCGCACGCGACGGCGCGAACGTCGTGCTCCGGGACCGCGAGAGCGGCACCGAGTTCACCGTCACGGCCGACGTGGTCGTCAACGCCTCCGGCCCCTGGACCGACCTCACGAACGACGCCCTCGGCACCGACACCCGATTCATGGGCGGCACCAAGGGCTCGCACATCGTGCTCGACCACCCCGACCTCCTCGAGGCGACCCGCGGACGCGAGATCTTCTTCGAGCACTCCGACGGCCGCATCGTGCTCATCTACCCGCTCAAGGGACGCGTCCTCGTCGGCACGACCGACATCGACGCGGATCCTCGCGAGGTCCCGGTGTGCACGGAAGAGGAGATCGACTACTTCTTCGACCTCATCCACCACGTGTTCCCGCAGATCGACGTGACACGCGAGCAGATCGTCTACAACTTCTCCGGCATCCGCCCGCTTCCCCGCCACGAGGACACGGCTCCCGGTTTCGTCTCCCGCGACTACCGCATCGAGGTCGACGAGAAGGGAGCAGCGCCCCTCGTCAGCCTGGTCGGCGGCAAGTGGACGACCTTCCGCGCCCTCGGAGAGTCGCTCTCCGATGTCGTGCTCGGCCTGATCGGCCGCACCCGCACGGTATCGACGGCCGGGCGTGCGATCGGCGGAGGCCGCGACTTCCCGCGCACCGAGAAGGCCCGTCGCATCTGGATCCAGGAGAACCTGCCCGGAGCAGGTGAGCGCGCCGAGCGCCTGCTCGCCCGCTACGGCACCCGCGCAGCGCAGGTCTGGGAGTACATCGAGCAGGGCGACGACGCTCCCCTCGCCGGTGACGACCTCTCGACGCGCGAGCTCGCCTGGATGGTGGAGAACGAGATGGTCGCGCGCCTGCAGGACGTCATCCTGCGCCGCACCAGCATCGCGTTCACGGGTCACGCCGACGCGGATGTGCTCGAAGAGCTTGCCGATGCACTGGCTCCTCTGCTCGACTGGGATCGCGAACGCCACGATGCCGAGCTGGATCAGACGCGCACGCTGCTGAACGAGCGACATGGACTGAAGATCTCGTCCCGCACACGCGGCTGACGAGACATCCGAACACCGCCCTCCACGCGGTGTAATTCCCAACAAGTGCCAGGGCTAAGGGGCCCTGGCACTCAAGAAAGGTCAATGAAGACATGACTGATGTGAATCTCGGTCTCTACTTCCTCTCGGAGTTCGTCGGCACAGCGATGCTGATCCTCCTCGGATGTGGTGTGGTCGCCAACGTCGCCCTCGCGAAGAACAAGGGCTTCGGCGGTGGCTTCCTGATGGTCAACTGGGGATGGGGTCTCGCGGTCTTCGTGGGTGTCCTCGCCTCCGCATACTCCGGCGCGATCCTGAACCCGGCTGTCGGCATCGGCCTCCTGGTCGGAGGGAAGATCGACTTCTCGCAGTTCGCCGTCGCGACCGGCGCCGAACTCCTCGGAGCGATCGTCGGTGCGATCCTCACCTGGCTCGCCTACAAGCAGCACTTCGATGAGGAGCCGGAGGCCGCCAACAAGCTCGGCGTGTTCTCGACCGGCCCCGCGATCCGCTCGTACGGCTGGAACCTCGTCACCGAGGTCATCGGCACGTTCGTGCTCGTCTTCGCGGTCTTCGCGTTCGCGGACTACGGCGTCGCGGACATCGGAACCCCCGGAGGCCTCGGACCGCTCAGCGCTCTTCCGGTCGCACTCGTCGTCGTCGCCATCGGTGCATCCCTCGGTGGACCGACCGGCTACGCGATCAACCCTGCACGTGACCTCGGCCCGCGTATCGCCCACGCCATCCTGCCGATCAAGGGCAAGGGGTCCAGCGACTGGTCCTACTCGTGGGTCCCGGTCGTTGGTCCGCTCATCGGTGGTGTCCTCGCCGCCGTCGCCGCACCCGTCCTGCTGAACCTCGCCTGAACCAGAACCTGACTTCAAAGGAGAACACAATGGCCGACTACATCATCGCCATCGATCAGGGCACCACCTCCAGCCGCGCGATCATCTTCGACAAGAAGGGCAGCATCGTCGCGACCGGTCAGAAGGAGCACGAGCAGATCCTGCCGAAGGCCGGTTGGGTCGAGCACGACCCCGCCGAGATCTGGCGCAACGTCCAGGAGGTCATCGGACTCGCTCTGAGCCGTGGCGACCTGACGCGCCACGACATCGCGGCCGTCGGCATCACCAACCAGCGTGAGACCGCGGTGGTCTGGGACAAGACGACCGGCAAGGCCGTCTACAACGCCATCGTCTGGCAGGACACCCGGACGCAGGAGATCGTCGACCGCCTCGCGGCAGACGGCGGCGTCGAGCGGTTCAAGCCCGTCGTGGGCCTTCCCCTCGCCACCTACTTCTCCGGCACCAAGATCGCGTGGATCCTCGAGAACGTCGAGGGCGCACGCGAGAAGGCCGAGGCGGGAGACCTCATCTTCGGCACGACCGACAGCTGGGTGCTGTGGAACCTCACGGGTGGTGTCGACGGTGGTGTGCACGTGACCGACGTCACCAACGCGTCGCGCACCATGTTCATGGATCTCGAGACGCTCGAGTGGCGCGACGACATCCTCGAGGCATTCGGCGTGCCGCGCTCGATGATGCCGGAGATCCGCTCGTCGTCCGAGGTGTACGGCGCCGCAGAGGACTCGTCGCTGCTGCGCGAGACTCCGATCGCCGGCATCCTGGGCGACCAGCAGGCCGCGACGTTCGGCCAGGCCGCCTTCAACACGGGTGAGAGCAAGAACACCTACGGCACCGGATGCTTCCTGATCTTCAACACGGGCGAGGAGATCGTCCACTCGAAGAACGGGCTGCTCACCACCGTCGGCTACAAGCTCGGCGACGGACCGACGCACTACGCGCTCGAGGGCTCGATCGCCGTCACCGGATCGCTGATCCAGTGGCTCCGCGACCAGCTCGGCATCATCGGATCCGCGCCCGAGGTCGAAGAGCTCGCCAAGCAGGTCGACGACAACGGCGGCGTGTACATCGTGCCGGCCTTCTCGGGCCTGTTCGCTCCGTACTGGCGTCCTGACGCACGCGGCGCGATCGTCGGCCTCACCCGATACGCGAACAAGAACCACATCGCTCGCGCGGCACTCGAGGCCGTCGCCTTCCAGACCCGCGACGTGCTCGACGCGGTCAACGCCGACGCAGGCGTCGACCTCACCGAGCTCAAGGTCGACGGCGGCATGGTCGCGAACGATGCGCTGATGCAGTTCCAGGCCGATGTCCTGGGTGTCCCGGTCGTCCGTCCTGTCGTCGCCGAGACGACGGCACTCGGTGCCGCGTACGCCGCAGGGCTCGCCGTGGGCTTCTGGAACGGCCTGGACGACCTGTCCGCCAACTGGCAGGAGGACCGCCGCTGGGAGCCGTCGATGGAGGACGCCGAGCGCGACCGCCAGCTGCGCCTGTGGCGCAAGGCCGTCAGCAAGTCGATGGACTGGGTCGACGAGGACGTGAAGTGACCTCAGAGTTCTGAGGAGGCGGGCCCGGAGGATTCCTCCGGGCCCGTTTCGTCTCCCCCGCGACCTGCCACGGAGTCGAGGACGCGAAGGAAGGCGGTCGCGACGTTGCGCGGCGCACGGTCGTCCCACGCGACGTACTGGACTCTGACCGGGCCGTTGCCCACCTCGACGGCGACCGCATCCGTATATGACGCGGCGATCACCCCCGGCGCGAGCAGCGCGATCGCGAGCCCCTCCGAGACGAGTCCGAGGAGCAGTTCCGACGAGTCGGCCTCGAAGGCCACATCGCGCGAGATGTCGGATGCCGCGAACGCCGCATCTCCCTGTGCACGCCCCGACGTGCCGGCAGGGAAGTCCGCGAAGACCTCATCTGCGAGATCCGCGAGCCGTACGCGGGCCCGACCCGACAGGCGATGCGTCGGCGGCACCGCGACGACCAGTCGCTCGCGACCGAGTTCGCGGGAGGCGACCCCCCGCGGCACGGCCTGCTCACGCAGACCGAGCAGCGCGACGTCGAGGTCGCCCCGCCGCACCGCATCGGCGAGAGCGTCGCTGTTGCCGACAGAGAGCTCGACCCGCGCGTCAGGATGCGCCTCGCGAAAGCGAGAGATGACCCGCGGCACCGAGACCGCACTCGCCGTGGGGATGACGCCGAGGCGGAGCGTGCCCACGACGCGACCGGAAGCCGCAGCCGCGGCCTCGCGGGCATCGTCGGCCGCCATCACCGCCATCTTCGCGTGAGCCAGGAAGGCCTCCCCCGCCTCGGTCGTCCGGACACTCCGACTGGAGCGAACGAAGAGACGCTGTCCGAGCTCCCGCTCGAGCGCGGCGATCTGATGGCTGAGCGCGGACTGCGTGACGAAGCACCGTTCGGCCGCTCGCGTGAAGCTCGACGCCGACGCCACCTCGACGACGTACTTCAGCTGCTGAAGATCCACCGTTCCATGATCTCTCTTCATGAACATCGTGACAACCATGGCTTGGACTCATCCTGCTGAACGGTTCAGGCTGAAAATATGAAACGCACCTCCGTCGTTCTCCTCACAGCGCTTGCTCCCCTCTCCTGGGGCACCACCTACCTCGTGACCACGGAGATGCTCCCCGCCGGCCATCCCCTCCTGGCTGGGCTGCTCCGCGCACTCCCCGCGGGGCTCATCGCCCTGATGATCGGCAGGACCCTCCCGTCCGGCGGCTGGTGGCTGAAGTCTCTTCTGCTCGGAAGCCTCAACATCGGGGCGTTCTTCCCCCTGCTCTTCCTGGCCGCCGAGCGGCTGCCCGGTGGAGTCGCCGCGGCCGTCGCGGGAGCACAGCCGATGATCATCCTCGGTATGAGCGCGCTCGTTCTCCGCGACCGGATCCGCCCGCTCACTGCCGCCGCTGCCGTCGCGGGAACGGGGGGCGTCGCTCTCGTCGTGCTGGGTCCGGCCGCGCAGCTCGACGCCCTCGGCATCCTCGCGGCGCTCGGGGGCGTGACCGCCACCGCTCTCGGAATGATCCTCACCAAGCGCTGGGGCCGCCCTGCAGGCGTCGGACCCGTCGCCTACGCGGGGTGGCAGCTGACCGCGGGCGGTCTCGTCCTCCTCCCGCTCACCCTTCTCCTCGAAGGTGTTCCTGACACCATCGATGGCGGATCGGTGCTCGGATACGTGTGGCTGGGCTCGGTGGGAGGACTGCTCGCCTACACGCTGTGGTTCCGCGGCATCCAGCTGCTGCCGGTCATCGCCCCCGGGCTGCTCGCTCTGCTCTCCCCCGTGGTCGCGACGCTGCTGGGCACACTCGTGGCCGGCGAGTCGTTCACACCGCTTCAGGCGCTCGGAATCGCTCTGGTACTCGTCGCCCTCGTCGTGGGACAGCTGACGGCACTCCGAACGCCGCGCCGGTCACCGACCCCTGCTCGGGAGCACTCGCTGCCTGCATCGCAGGCCTGAGCGACGTCAGTTCTTGCCGAAGAGCTTCTGGATCTCGGCGAGGTCTGCCTCGCTGGGCGCCTTCGCCCCGCCCAGACCGAATCCGGACCCGGTCGGGGTGGCCGCAGTGGCGAGCCCCGCGTTCTCGGCCGCTCGCTTCGCCGGGTTGCCGGAGCGGGAGCCGCCGGACGACTTGCCCTTCTTGCCACGCTTCGACGAAGCCCCGGGCTTGCCCATGCCGGGCATCGATCCCATACCCGGGATGTTGGGGGTGCCACCGCGGGCGACCGTCTTCATCATCTTCGCGGCCTGGTCGAAGCGCTGCACGAGCTGGTTGACATCGGTGACGGTCATACCGGAACCACGCGCGATGCGCAGACGACGTGACCCGTTGAGGACCTTGGGGTTCCGGCGCTCACCGGGGGTCATCGAGCGGATGATCGCCTCGGTGCGATCGATCTCCCGCTCATCGAAGTCCTCGAGCTGCTGCTTCATCTGGCCCATGCCGGGGAGCATCCCCAGCATCTTCTTCATCGACCCCATCTTCTTCATCTGCTGAAGCTGGTCGAGGAAGTCCTCGAGTGTGAACTGCTCTGTGGCGAGCTTCTCGGCCATCTTGATGGCCTCGTCCTCGTCGAAGGCCTGCTGGGCCTGCTCGATGAGGGTGAGGATGTCGCCGAGGTCGAGGATGCGGCTGGCCATGCGGTCGGGGTGGAAGGGCTCGAGATCTTCGAGGCGCTCTCCGGTCGACGCGAAGATGATGGGCCGACCGGTGACCGACGCGACAGACAGCGCGGCGCCGCCGCGCGCGTCGCCGTCGAGCTTCGACAGGACGACACCGGTGAAGTCGACGCCCTCCTGGAATGCCTTGGCCGTGTTGACCGCGTCCTGACCGATCATGGCGTCGATGACGAACAGGACCTCATCAGGGTCGGTCGCCTTGCGGATGTCGGACGCCTGCTTCATGAGCTCGGCGTCGACTCCGAGACGACCGGCGGTGTCGATGATGACCACGTCGTGCTGCTGGCGGCGGGCGTACTCCACGCCGTCGCGGGAGACCTTGACCGGATCGCCGACGCCGTTGCCCGGCTCGGGAGCGTAGACGGTGGCGCCGGCCTGCTCCGCCACGACCTGGAGCTGATTGACGGCGTTCGGACGCTGAAGGTCGGCGGCGACGAGGAGGGGCGTGTGTCCTTCGCCCTCGAGCTGCTTCGCGAGCTTGCCTGCGAACGTGGTCTTTCCCGACCCCTGAAGACCCGCGAGCATGATGACCGTCGGTGCCGTCTTGGCGAACTGCAGGCGTCGCTGCTCGCCACCGAGGATCTGGACCAGTTCCTCGTTGACGATCTGCACGACCTGCTGAGCAGGGTTCAGCGCCTTGTTGACCTCGTCGCCGAGCGCCCGCTCTCGGACCTTCGCGGTGAACTCCTTGACGACGGCGAGGGCGACATCGGCGTCGAGCAGGGCGCGACGGATCTCGCGCACGGTGCCGTCGACGTCGGCCGCGGTGAGCTTTCCCTTCGTGCGCAGATTGCGGAAGGTCTCGGTGAGCCGATCGGAGAGCGTGCCAAAGGTAGCCATGGTGAGACCGAGTTTACGCGAATCTCACCGGTTCTCCGCGCTCACGGCGCACTCAGGCAGTTTCGTCCGTGCCGTCGATCAGGCGGGGGCAGAACCCCAGGGCAGCCGGTCGATCATGCGCACGGCATCGGCGAACCTGTCGCCGACCGATCCGCGCCCCGCGCCGCCCTCCGCCCATGCGCGCACGGCGGCGAGGACCGCGGCAGACCAGGTCGCTGCCACGATGTCGGCCGGGAGGGAAGCGACGCCCGATCGGCGTGCGAGATCCGCGAGCGCCGCCGCGAGTCGCGCCTGGCGCAGCGCGGCATCCTGTTCGAGCTCGTCGTCGAGCCCCATCGCCGAGGAATTCGTCATCGCGAGCGCGAGGCTGTCGGGAGCGAAGCCGTCGACGAGGCCGGTCAGGATCCGCCGGACCTCCGCCCCATCGCGATCGGCGGGGACCGTGACGAGGTCCTCGACCGCGCTCGCGATGCGGTCATCCAGCCCCGACCACAGCACGTCGCTCTTGGACGAGAAGTAGTTGAAGAAGCTCGAGCGGCTCACGCCCGCGCGCTGGGTGATGTCGGCGACGGATGTCGCGTCATAGCCACGTTCGAGGAACAGCTCGCAGGCAGCCTCGGCGAGGGTCTCGCGCGAAGACGCCTTGGGGCGCCCTGCTCGGCTCGTGCTGCTCATGCTCACACGCTACCGCGCGTCGCTGCCGCGTGCCGGGGATCGCGAGGAGGAGTATTCTTAGACGCAATCCATTTATTGAATGAGAGCGACCTGATCATGCTCGACATCCTCACCCCCGGACTCGCTCCGGCCTACGTTCCCTATACGGACGGATGGGATCTGCAGCGCCGCACCCACGCCGATGTGGTCGACGGCACGCGCCCCGACACCCTCATCCTCCTCGAACACGAAGCCGTGTACACCGCCGGGAAGCGCACGGAACCGCAGGAGAGACCGCAGGACGGCACTCCGGTCATCGATGTCGACCGCGGCGGCAAGATCACGTGGCACGGGCCGGGGCAGTTGGTCGGGTATCCGATAGTCCGGCTGCCGGAACCCATGGACGTCGTCGCGCACGTCCGCCGGCTCGAGCGCATCCTCATCGACGTCCTCCGACCGCTCGGTGTCGACGGCTACCAGGTGGATGGCCGAAGCGGTGTGTGGGTCCGTCGCCCCCTCTCCGAAGACAAGGTCGCAGCCATAGGTGTACGTGTGCAGCAGGGAGTCACGATGCACGGGTTCGCGATCAACTGCGACAACACCCTCTCGGGATTCCAGGGCATCATCCCCTGCGGCATCACCGACGCCGGAGTGACGACCGTCAGCGAGGTCGTCGGCGCCGACGTCTCCCCCACGGACATAGTCGATGCGGTCGCCGCCGCCTTCCTCGCCGAATACTCGCCCGCCGACCACGCAGGAGTTCCCGCATGACCGCCGCACCCGAGGGGCGCAAGCTCCTCCGCCTCGAGATCCGCAATGCCGAGACCCCCATCGAGCGCAAGCCCGAATGGATCAAGACGAAGGCGAAGATGGGGCCCGAGTACACGGCTCTGCACTCGCTCGTGAAGAGCGAGGATCTTCACACGGTCTGCCAGGAGGCCGGCTGCCCCAACATCTTCGAGTGCTGGGAGGACCGGGAGGCGACGTTCCTCATCGGCGGCTCGCAGTGCACTCGGCGCTGCGACTTCTGCCAGATCGACACCGGCAAGCCCGACGCCTACGACACCGACGAACCGCGACGTGTCGCCGAGAGCGTCGTGCGCATGAACCTGCGCTATGCCACGGTCACGAGCGTCGCGCGGGACGACCTGCCGGACACGGGCGCGTGGCTCAACGCCGAGACGGTCCGCAAGATCCACGAGCTCAACCCGAACACCGGCGTCGAACTGCTCGCCAACGAGCACAACGCCGATCCTGCTTTCCTCGGGCAGATCTTCGATGCCCGGCCCGAGGTGTTCGCCCACAACGTCGAGACCGTGCCGCGCATCTTCAAGCGCATCCGCCCGGCCTTCCGCTACGAGCGCTCGCTCGACGTGATCACGCAGGGACGGAACGCCGGGCTCATCACCAAGTCGAACCTGATCCTCGGAATGGGCGAAGAGCCCGAAGAGGTCGTCCAGGCTCTCAACGACCTGCACGACGCGGGCTGCGACATCATCACCATCACGCAGTACCTGAGACCGTCGCCTCGCCATCTGCCGGTCGCCCGATGGGTCAAGCCGACGGAGTTCGTGGAGTTCAAGGAGGAGGCCGAGCGGATCGGATTCCTCGGCGTCCTCGCGGGGCCCCTGGTGCGTTCCTCGTACCGCGCAGGTCGGCTCTGGGCGCAGTCCATGCGGTCCAAGGGACGCGAGATCCCCGCACACCTGGCCCACATCGCCGACAGCGCCGACCTCGGCTTCGCTCAGGCGGTCTGACGCGCCGCGCGATCGGTCATGGGCGTCAGTCGGCGCTCATGACCGATTGCACGCTGCCGTCGGAGCCGAGGTTCACGAGCAGCACGTCATCGGTGGTCCCGGCGTCGAGCGCGTACTCGAGGACGGCGAAAGGCTCTGATCCTCCGTGCTCATCGGCCAGGATCGTCATGCTCATCAGCCGCAGCGAGCGGATGATGTCGACGGCGGCGTCGCCGCTCACATCGACCAGGACATCTTCGAGCTCGTCGCCGTAGGCCTCCTGCTGCTGCAAGATGTACTCGGTCACCTCGCTCGTGCGATCGTCGACCTCCGAGAGCATGCCACGACGCGACGTCGCGTCGACGTTCTCGAGCCCGGCGATGAGAGACGCCGCGATGTCGAGGGCGTCAGCGGAGACGTCGTCCTGGTCAGGAGCCGTGAGATCGACGGTGACGCTCTGGTCACCGAGCTCCACCGTCTCTGACCAGAAGATCGAGCCGTCGGGCCCTGAGGACAGGAGTCCGAAGTAGTCGTGTTCGATCGCCATAACGCTATGAAACCAGCCTCGTGCTCGCGGCGGTAGTCCTGTGCTCAGCCGACGAGCGACTGGACGAAGACATGGGGGGTGAATCCGGTGAGATCGTCGATACCCTCGCCCTGCCCGAGGAGCTTGACGGGGATGCCGGTGCGCTCCTGAACGGCCAGCACGAAGCCGCCCTTCGCGGAGCCGTCGAGCTTGGTCAGGACGAGGCCGGTGACGCCCGCATGCTCGAGGAACGCCTCGGCCTGCATGACGCCGTTCTGGCCCGTGGTGGCGTCGAGGACGAGCAGGACCTCACTGATCGGCGCCTGCTTCTCGATGACGCGGCGGATCTTGGTGAGCTCGTCCATCAGTCCGCCCTTGGTGTGCAGGCGGCCGGCCGTGTCGATGATCGCGATCTCGATGCCTTCACGCTGTGCGTACTCGACGGTCTGATACGCGACGGATGCCGGATCCTGACCCTCCTGCTGGGGGCGGACGATGGCCGCTCCCCCGCGCTGCGCCCACGTGGCGAGCTGGTCGACGGCGGCCGCACGGAACGTGTCAGCGGCTCCGACGACGACGCTGCGCTGGAAGCCGCGCAGGAACTTGGTGAACTTGCCGATGGTGGTGGTCTTGCCGACCCCGTTCACGCCGACGACCAGCACGACGGCGGGACGTTCGGTGAGCTTCAGGGTCGTGTCGAACTTGGCGAAGTGCTCCTCAAGGGTCTCGCGGAGCATCCGCTGCAGGTCCTGCGGGTCCGTCGTGCGGAACCGCTCCACCTTCTCGCGGAGCTCGTCGACGACGCGCTCGCTGATGTCGGGGCCGAAGTCGGCGGTGATGAGCGCCGTCTCGAGGTCCTCCCACGTCGTCTCGTCGATCGTGGGCTTGACGAACATCCCGCGCAGCGCACGGGTGAGGGACCAGGACTTCTCCGCCATGACTCCAGCCTACGGGTAGCGCCTCGAGCGCTTGCGGCCCACGCCTACGCTCTGAGCACAACTTCGGAGCGCTGCGGAGCTACGCGCACATCTCGGATCAGCCCGCGGCAGCGGCGCGGTCCCCGACACGCTGACCGACGACAGCGGACACGCCGTCCTGTCTCATCGAGACACCGTAAAGGGCGTCCGCGATCTCCATCGTGCGCTTCTGATGCGTGATCACGAGCAGCTGGGAACTCTCGCGGAGCTGCTCGAAGACCGTGAGCAGTCGGCCGAGGTTCGCGTCGTCGAGCGCGGCCTCCACCTCGTCGAGGATGTAGAACGGGCTCGGGCGGGCCTTGAAGATGGCGACCAGCAGGGCGACGGCCGCGAGCGAGCGCTCGCCACCCGAGAGCAGCGACAGGCGCTCGATCTTCTTGCCGACGGGACGCACCGAGACCTCGATGCCCGTCGTGAGCATGTTGTCGGGATCGGTGAGCGAGATGCTTCCCGATCCGCCGGGGAACAGCAACGGGAAGACCTCGCCGAACGCCACCCTGGTGTCCTCGAACGCGCTCGCGAAGATCGTCTGCATGCGCTCGTCGAGGTCGGCGATGATCGTCAGCAGATCCTGCCGGGTCTGCGTCAGGTCGGCAAGCTGCTCGGTCAGGAATGCGTGACGCTGTTCGAGTGCCGCGAATTCCTCCAGCGCCAGCGGGTTCACGCGTCCGAGCTGGGCCAGCTTGCGCTCTGCATCGGCGAGTCGGCGCTGCTGGATGCGTCGGTCGAACGGGATCGCGGTGTCGTCTGCGAGCTCGTCTTCGGCGTGCTCTACACCGGGATCGCGGGGAACCAGCTGATCGGGGCCATATTCCGCAACGAGAATATCTTCGTCGAGCGCGAGCTCGGACGCGACGCGCTCCAGCAGGCTGTTGAGATGGAGTTTCTTCTCGTGGATCTGCAGTTCGAGCCCGTGCACGCTCTCGGTGAGACCGGCGAGCCTTTCTCGAAGAGACGTCTCCTGCGCGCGCAGAGCGGTGAGCTCCTGGTTCTGCGCGGACCGCGCTGCCTCCGCCTCGGCCAGGGCGACCCGTGCCTCGGTGACCGATCGGTCGATCGAGTCCAGGATGCGCGGAAGCTCGTCGGCGACCCCGGATGCCGCTTCTCGTTGTGCACGCCGGATCACCGCGCGGCGGGCAGCCTCGGCGGCCGCGTCGCGTTCCTGCTCCCGTTGACGTTCGAGGCTCGCGACACGCGCCTGCGCAGCGCGCACCCGCTCGCGCAGCGTCTCGATCTCGAGCCGTGCTCGGACCTCACCCTCGCGTGCGAGTTCGAGGGCGTCGAGCAGCCCGTCACGTGCTGTGGCATCCAACACCGGTCGCGGCGCCGACACCGCAGCCTCGAGCTCGACCTTGGCTGCCTCGGCCTTCGCCTCGGCGTCCTCGACCGCGGACTGCGCCTGACCGAGGCCCGCCTCGAGGCGCTCGCATTCGGCGACGGCGGACTCGTGCATCACCGTGATGCGGTTGACCTGCTCGGCGTGGCTTGCAAGGGCAGCGTCATGTTCACGAAGCGATCGAAGGGCCTCCTTGGCGTTGCGGCGGGTGTTCTCGACGATTTCGTTCGCATCCTCGCGCGCTTCTCGCAGCGAATCGACAATGACCTGCACCTCTGCGAGGCGATCGTTGGCAGCATCGCGCTCGGCAGCGAGCTCGAGGCGCGACCGCTCTCCTCCGGAACCGGTGCGCAGCGTCTGGGCGGTGATCACATCGCCCCCGGTCGTGACGATCGTCGTCGTGATGTCGCCGATCGCGTCGAGCGCCGCGCGGGCTGTGCGTGCAGCGTCGAGGCCCTCGGCGATCAGGACGTGCGACAGGATGCCGAGCACTCCGTCCGGAGCCGTCACCGTGTCGATCGCGGATGTCACTCCTTCGAGCGAGGGCAGATCGACAGCGGGGCGCAGGGCATCGGCGACCACGAAGTCGACGACACCTCGGCGCTGCTCCGCAGCCTCGTTCGCGAGAGCGAACGCGTCGGATGCCCGGTCCACGAGCACCCCTTCGGCGAGAGAGCCGAGCACTGCCGCGATCGCCGCCTCGAAACCGGCTCTGACCTGCACGGAGTCACCGACAAGTCCCCGGATGCCAGCGCCGCCGGTCTTCACGATCTCGGCAGCGCCGCCCGAGATCGCGAGCGCGCTTCCGAGTGCCGCCGACTTCGCCGTGAGCGAGTCGACCTCGCGCTCGGCCGCATGCAGTCGCTCCCTGAGCGTCTCGCGCTCGGTCTCCGCGGCTGTCGCCGCCCGCTGCGCGGTCTCGTACGCGGCCGAGTGCTCCGCCGCCGTACCCTCGGGCGCTTCCGCCTCGTCGATCGACTCGAGTGCCTCAGCGGCCTCGCGGCGACGCGCATTCGCGGCCTCGAGAGCGTTCTCCTGACGCAGCACCGCGCCGCGCACCGCGGCGAGGGCGGAGGCTGCGGCATCGGCCGTTCCGCGGAGCGCGCTGAGCCGCATGTCGTACTCGGACACCAGGGCGCTCTGCTCGGCGATGTCCACATCGAGCGTGTCGAGTTCGGCTCGTGCATTCACGACCTCGCGGCTCGCGACGGTCGCAGCCTCCTGGGCATCGCCGAGGCCGGCTGAGATCTCGGTGATCTCGTCCTTCGCCTCGTCGATCGTGCTCTGCGTCACCGTCACGGCGGTCACCGCGGCGTCGTCCTCATCGGATCCGAGGAGCGCGAGCCGCTGGTTCGCGAGGGTGTAGAGCCCGCGCATGCGCTCCTGCACCTGCTCCAAGCCGAAGGCCACTCCCCTCGCCTGGTCGACGGCGACCGAGTTCTGGTCCTGCTCGAGGCGCGCGATGCTCCCGCGCACCGCCTCCGCCTGGTCCGACAGCACCAGACGCTCCGTGTGCCGTTCATGCTCGGTGCGCGTGTGATCGGCGAGAGCGGTGCGAAGCGCCACGACGTCGTCGGCGAAGATGCGCGCCTTGGCGTCGCGGACCACGGCTGCGATGGTCTGCGCTTCGCGCGCGATCTCGGCCTGCCTGCCGAGCGGCTTCAACTGGCGCCGGATCTCTCCGGCGAGGTCGCTCAGGCGTGTGAGGTTCGTCTCCATCGCATCGAGCTTGCGGAGGGTCTTCTCCTTGCGGCGCCGGTGCTTGAGGATTCCCGCGGCCTCCTCGATGAAGCCCCGTCGATCCTCGGGCGATGCCTGGAGCACGGTGTCGAGACGCCCCTGACCGACGATGACGTGCATCTCGCGACCGAGTCCCGAGTCGCTCAGCAGCTCCTGCAGATCGAGCAGTCGGCAGTTCTCGCCGTTGATCGCGTATTCGCTCGCCCCGTTGCGGAACAGCGTCCTGCTGATCGTCACCTCGGCGAACTCGATGGGCAGCGCCCCGTCGCTGTTGTCGATCGTGAGCTGCACCTCTGCGCGGCCGAGAGGTCCCCTGGTCGAGGTTCCGGCGAAGATGACGTCCTCCATCTTGCCGCCGCGAAGAGTCTTGGCGCCCTGTTCGCCCATGACCCAGGCCAGGGCATCGACGACGTTGGACTTGCCCGAACCGTTGGGTCCGACGATGCAGGTGACGCCCGGTTCGAACACGAAACTCGTGGGCTGCGCGAAGGACTTGAACCCCTTGAGGGTCAGGCTCTTCAGATGCATGCGCGTGCCGCGCTTCGGGGGTGAATCACGCCCATACGCTACCGGAATGGCGGCTCAGAACCGGCATCCCGCGCGGGTCCCGATCGAACAGGGACACGGCGCGACACGCCGATCCACGCCGTAGGTGCTTGACGGACACGCCCGGGTTTCGCTACCGTAACCTGCGGATCGCCACACGAAAGGAGGTTACCGATGATGATCACACTCAACGCACAGGCCACTGGCCTCGCCGCGCCATTCGCGCCGCGTCTTGCGCACTCGGTAACCGCCGGCGTCCGCACCACTGCGCTCTCGTAGAACCGCAGCCCGAGGACTCCGTCCTGCGCCAACCGCAGGTCGCCGCCCCGTGAGGGGCATCCCTCAGACGCGTGTCACCGCGCCCACCCTCTGATCCGACCTCGGATCACGGATTCCCGCCGACCCCGGCGATCGCCCTCTCGCGACCCGGGCTCTCGACTGTCCGCACCCGCCAGGACACCTCTCGGTGCTCTGCGCCGGTGCTCGCCTCACCCATCCACACCACTCTTCTCGAAGGATCATCGTGAATACCACGCTGTACCGCAGCACCACCCACCCTCCGGATACCGAGGGCCGACAGGTCCTCCACGTCCCCGCACCCGACGAACTGCGGCGCCTCGCGCTCGCGGACCGTCTCTCCCTCCGGATCGGCCTGTGGCTGCTCCAGAGGGCTCAGCGTCCTCGCCGGGAACGCCGCACCGCGTCTACGGTCTATTCGGACGGCTCGCCTCTCGAGCGACGAGAGCGCGCGGCCGGCGAGACGCTCGCACTGCTCACGTACGACCTGCAGCGTCAGCTGCGCTGACCTGGAGATCACCATGGGCATTCCCCTCACCGATGATGCATCGCTGCATCCGCTCGTGCTGCCGGCGCGCGCGGATGCAGCGGACGCGGGCGAGTTCCGCGAACTCGCCCGCGTCCGCAACGCCGTCTACCGCGAACTCACCGGCCGCACCGAGCAGGACCTCACACCTGAGGCGCTGCTGCCTCTGCTGCGTTCCCGCAAGGAGCGCACCACCGTGGTGTGGGCCGTCAGAGTCGGCGACGAGACGGTCGGCCGCGCCGTCGTCGACATCCCCCATGAGGAGGGTTCTCGAGTGGCGATCGCGTCGATCGAGATCCATCCGCGGGTCTGGGGGCGCGGGATCGGCACGGCCGTCGTGCCACACATCGAGGCCGTCGCGCGGGATCACGGTCGCACCGTCATCCAGAACTGGACGGAGCAGCCGGCGAGCGACGGTCCACGGCTCGAGGCGCGCACCGGCTTCGGAAGAGTGCCGGACGACCACGTCGCCCGATTCCTCACCCGTCACGGCTTCACCCTCGAACAGGTGTACCGCGTGAGCCGTCTCGATGTCACAGCATCGACTCTCGATCGCGCGCGAGCACTGTACGAGGAGGCCCGCGCGTTCTCGAAGGACTACCGCGTGGTCCAGTGGGGGCTTCCCACCCCGGCCGAGCACATCGACGGCTACGCGTGGCTGAAATCTCGCATGTCGACGGACGCCCCGTCCGGCGATCTCGAGACCGACGAGGAGGCCTGGGACGCCCAGCGCCTGATCGACGGAGAGAAGCGAATCGAGGAGATGGGCCAGACCATGCAGGTCACGGTCGCTCAGCACATCCTCACCGGTGAGCTCACCGCCTTCACCGAACTCGGAATCGGCCCGGTGCTCACCGAGACCACGCACCAGCACGACACTCTCGTGCTGGTCGAACACCGTGGGCACCGTCTCGGGCAGCTCGTGAAGTGCGCCGCTCTTCTCGCCTGGGGCGATGTGGCTCCGGAATCCGGCGACGTGATCACCTACAACGCCGAGGAGAACCGCCCCATGCTCTCCATCAACGAAGCCATGGGCTTCACCGCCATCGCCTATGAAGGCGCCTGGAAGAAGGAACTGACATGACGACCATCGCGCTGACGATCTCTGCGCTGACCGTCCCGAAATCACTGGACGATGCCGACGGCGCGGACTTCCGCGCCTACGGGGCCCTCAATCGCCAGATCTGCGACGAACTGGTCGGCCTGCCCGACATCGCGCCCGACGCCGCACAGCTGCTTGCCGGGTGGCAGGACAGCACCGACACTCTGCACACCGGGTTCGTCGCTCGTCTCGGAGACGAGATCGTGGGGATGATCACGATCGACTACGCCCAGGAGGAGGACGCCCATGCGGCGGAGATCGACCTGATGGTGCCGGAGCGTCATTGGGGACGCGGCGTCGAGGACGCCCTGCTCTCCCTCGCTGAGACAGAGGCACGCGCGCATGGCCGCTCACTCGTGCAGACCTGGACGCTCCACCGCCCGGTCGAGACCGAGCGGATGATCGTTCCGCGAACCGGATGGGGCCGCATCCCTGCGATCCCGCTGTCGGACGCCCTCGAGGCCCGTGGTTACGAGTTCGAGCAGGTCGAGCGCAACAGCGAGTTCGATCTGCACTCGGACCCCGCTCCCCTCCGCGAAGCGATGGAGACGGCGCAGACTGCGGCAGGACCCGACTATCGAGTGCTGCAGTGGCTGGCTCCGACACCGCCCGAACACCGCGAGGGCTACGCGGCGATCCTCGCCCGTCTCTCGACGGATGCGCCGAGCGGCGAGATGGACTTCGTCGCCGAGGTCTGGGACGCCGAGCGCGTAGTCCGACGAGAGAAGCGCCTGACCGGCGCCGGTCAGGCGCTGTCGGTCGTCGCCGTGCAGCACATCCCGAGCGGTGACCTCGTCGCCTACAACGAGCTCCTGATCGCGTCGGACCGTACAGGGGTGACGCATCAGCTCGGCACGCTCGTCTCCAGCGAGCACCGGGGGCACCGTCTCGGGGCGCTCGTCAAGTGCGCCAATCTGCTGCACTGGCGCGAGCTGATGCCCCACTCCCCTGTGGTCTCCACGTTCAACGCAGAGGAGAACCGGCCGATGCTCGGAATCAACGAGGCGATCGGGTTCACCGCGGTCTCCTACGCGGGAGCGTGGCAGAAGCGGATCTGACCGAGATCATCCGATCGGTGTATGCGGTTCGACGCGGATCATCCGCCGGGCCGATGCACCGATCGGAGCCGCTCGCGAGGCTGGAAGCATGAACGCATCCGTCCTCGAAGCCCGATCCCTCACGAAGTCCTACGGCACCACCCGCGCACTCGCCGGGGTCGATCTCGCCATTCATCGTGGCGAGTCCGTGGCGATCATGGGTGCATCCGGGTCCGGGAAGACCACGCTGCTCCACGTGCTCGCCGGGATCATCACCCCCGACACCGGCACGGTGAGCTTCCAGGCCTCCAGCGGCGGTCCGGTCGAGCTCGCCGGCCTCGGCGAATCGGCGCGGTCGCGGCTGCGACGCGAGCGGTTCGGATTCGTGTTCCAGCAGGGCTTGCTGATCCCCGAGCTCACCGCTGTGGAGAATGTGGCGCTCGCCTCGCTGATCAACGGGGTGAAGCGGGCGGATGCCGTGGCGCACGCGGCGTCGTGGCTCGCCGCACTCGGGCTCGCCGGAATGGAGGACCGACGGATCGGTGAGCTGTCGGGTGGGCAGGCGCAGCGCGTCGCGATCGCCCGCGCCCAGGCCACCGGCGCCGACCTCGTGTTCGCCGACGAGCCGACCGGCGCGCTGGATTCGCACACGTCGCAGGAGGTGATGAACGCGTTGCTCTGGTCGACCACCGGACAGGGCCGGACGCTGCTCGTCGTCACTCATGATCCTGAGGTCGCGGCGCGCTGCTCGAGGATCGTCTCGGTTCGCGACGGCCAGATCACAGCATCCGCGGTGCAGGCATGAACACGTCGGTGCTCGGTCTCCTGCTCCGTCCTGCCAAGGGGCAGAACTCCGTGATCGTCCTCCCCGCCACCGCATTCGCGATCGTCACCGCCCTGGTGCTCACCGTCGTGGGTGGAGCGCAGTCCTTCTGGACCTGGACCGACGGCTACGGTCCTCTGTATCAAGCCCTCGCCGCCATCGCACTGGTGCTCCTGGTCGTCCCCCTCGCGAACCTCGGCGGTGCCGCGGCCCGGCTCTGCGCGCGCAGACGGGACGAGCGGTTGTCGACCCTCCGCCTTCTCGGCGTCACTCCGCTCGGGGTGAGCGTGGCCACCGTGATCGAGTCCGTCCTCGTCGCGTCCGTGGGTGCGCTCGTGGGGATCGTCGCGTATCTCGCGATCTCTCCCCTCATCGGACTCATCCCGTTCCGTGGAGCGGCGCTCGGTATCGATGCAGTGCTGCTGCCACCGGTCGGCGTCCTCGCTGTCGTCGGTGCAATCCTGCTCGTCGCCGCCGGCAGCGCCGCACTCGGACTCCGGAGGGTGATCATCTCGCCCCTGGGCGTGCGGCTTCGCACGACCACCTCGTCCGTGCACTGGTTCCGTGCGGTCATAGGCATCTCGGTGATCGCGATCGTCTTCGCCCTCGTGAAGATCTTCCCCTCGATCGCCGGATTCACGACCACCATCGTCGTGCTCGCGGTCCTGTTCGCGGTCGCACTGGCGATCCTCAATGTGATCGGCCCGTGGGCGCTCAAGGTCACCGCGTCCCGTCAACTGCGGCGCGCCGAGAGGGCCGATCGGCTGCTCGCAGCGCGTATGGTGCTGGACTCGCCGAAGGCCGCATGGCGCCAGGTGAGTGGGATCGCGATGGCGAGTTTCATGGCGGTGTTCGCCGGGACCGGCGTCTCCCTCATGAACGTGATGGGCAGCGAGGCGCTCGACGGGGCGGATGCCGCTCTCGCTGCCGACATGCGTACCGGACTCGTCATCACTCTCGTGGCCTCGTTCCTCATGGTCGCGGCATCGGTCGGAGTGAACCAGGCGGCATCGGTGCTGGACCAGCGCGACCTGCACCGGAGCCTGCACCACCTCGGGATGCCGCTGGAGACCGTCGACAGTGCGCGCAGACGAGCGATCATGTCACCTCTGCTGGTCACCGCACTCGGTTCGGCGCTCTGCGCTGCGGTGCTGGTCTTCCCGCTCCTCGGCATCGCTCTCATCACCGCGCCCGAGTCGCTGCTGACCATCGCGGTCGTCGTGAGCGTGGGCATCTCGGTGGTCTGGACGAGCACCCGGGTCACCAGGCCGCTGCTCGCGCAATCCTTCCACGCGGTCTGACCATGCGGTCAGCGTCGGCGCTGGCACCGGGGGCAGTAATGACTCGATCGGTTCATGAATGCCTCACGCCTGATGAGTCCGCCGCACCGAGGACACGGCTGCCCGCCACGANNACAACAGCAATGTACATACACCCTCCTTAATAGGTACACGTCAGCGGCGGGTGCCTGAATTGAGAAGCACAGTGAGGCGGGCCTTCTGGTCTTCGGTGAATCGAGGTGCTGCTACCCGGATCGCGGAGACATGGCGGTCCTGGTCTTCGGTGAGGAATGCGGCGTCCAAGTCTTCGCGCTTGATCAGGTGTTTCCTCACGCACCGGCCGTCACGTCCGGCCACGACGATAAGCCCGGACGTGAGCGTCCCCTTCTTGATGAGGTTGTAGATCGTGTTGCGGCTGCACGCATGCCTCGCTGTGCCCCAGGCCGCACTCGGGGTCGGCAGTCCAGTCGAAGTCTGCGCGCGCCATGATTGCTCCGTTCATTGGATCAGGTCGCTTCATTGTCGCGCAGCGCATCAAGGGCCTGCTTGCAGCAGGGCCTGCACAGCAGGCGGAGACGGATCGAACCCCTGAACGGAGGCAGCGGCCCGACGCGCGCCACCGGTCCGAAGCTCGGGAAATTCTCCAGCGTGAGCTCCTAGCGCCGCTGAGAGGCCAGCACGGCCCTAAGCAGCGCCGCACTCTCGACCGGCGTCCTGCCCACGTCGATCGTGGCGAGCTCCTCGTCGCGGACATGGGCCTTCGGGCCTGGACGCCGGCCGAGCGGTGCTCCGGGTGTCTAAGCTGGGCGGGCGTCGGGTCGACGTACTCGGCCAGACGATCGACGTAGCGCCAGAGGGCGTAGTAGCCAGTAGGAGTCCAGTCGGCCCGATCCTCGCAGTAGATCCCGCCGGTCACGGGCGCTCGCCTCCGCGACCCTCCGTTCAGAGGGCGGCGGGACATCATTTGTCTCGCGGGATCGGCGGTGGGGCCCCTGCGGCCTCAGAGACGGTCACGTACCCACATGAACAGCATCGGTCAGTCGGGGAACGGCCGCCACCAGACCGTGACGGCCTCGTCGTCGGCGGGTTGCTCCTCGTCGATCTGCTGGAATCCCGATGCCTCCAGCGCTCTCGAGAGCTTGCGAAGACCCACTTGGCGCTCCTCGCCTTCGGGGCGTGGGGCACCACGGACCAGGGGCAACGACTCGGGGAACACGACGACGATGGTCTCTGTCGGTTCGAGTTGAAGCACGTCCAGCAGGTCATCGACCAGCGCTCCGAGAAGCTTCTGTCCGCGGTACTCGGGTTCGAGCGTCGCCCGGTCAAGCATGACCACGGCGTCGAGGATCCGATCGCCTTCGTGCTCATCGACGAGCTTCTGCGCGGCAGAGCCGAGGATCATCCCGTCGGCGCTCAGAGCATCGCCGGCATCGGCGACGTCGGAATAGACTTCCCGGGTGAGCCAGCCGCTGAGTCGCCCGATCTCCCTCGGCTCGGCGTCGTCGTCGCCGGTGTACCGCACCGTCGCGCTGAAGCCCCGCAAGACGTCGGCATCAGCGTCACAGCGAAAGATGCTCACGGAGGTGTCCAGCAACTCAGGGTAGATCGCGTCCATGCCCAAATCATGGCACCGGCGTGAGACATCCGCCTCGCTCAGCCGACCCGCTGGATCAGCCCGTCGGTCTCGCGACACGAGCGCCAAGAGGCAGGCGCTCAGCGCAGCCTACCCACAGCGGGCCGGCCCGCGAACGGGGGCCACGGGCTCGGCTGATGCGGTCGTCCCGTCGTCTGTCGGGGTCCTGGATAGCATGGCAACCGACTCAACAAACTGAAAACACATAGCTCTACCCAAGAGCCCCTTACTCAGGAGAAGAACAACAATGCCCAAGTGGCTCTTTATTACGTTGCTGATCGCGTTGCCGTTGCTTCTCGGAGCGATTCACCCGATCCTCTTCGTTCTCGCCCTCGCCGGAGTCCTGATCGCGAACCCAATGATCTGGAAGTACCGGAAGAACAAGTACTTCAACGGTGAAGAGTTCCAGGGGCTCCGCGCTCAGATTGCTGCAGTTGTCGCCGAGCACAATGAGGTCGTGAACTATGTCGCGGAGATTCGCGGCCAGGGCGCGTTCGAGCTGGGCGCGTCATCTACCGGCCAGTATGCACACCTCGCGAACTTCGAGAACACGTCTAACTGGAACTACCAGCGCGATCGCAACGTGGCCGAGTACGCACCCCACGTCCACAATGCATCCCTGCAGGTCGTGCGTAACGCGAGCATGGATCCGATCAAGTACCTGATGAAGTACTTCGAGATCAAGGCGAACCAGGAGACGCTGGTCGACGCGCAGCGGGTAGCCGAGGACATCTCGCGGCTCGAAGAGGCCGTCGCCAACGTGCAGCGCCGTGAGGCCGAGATTGTAAGGATGATCGACCCGCCCGCGTTCATCCTTCAGCGATACGCGGACGAGTTCTGGAGCCTCGTCGGTGTGCGCCTCTCGCCGATCACTGTGCCCTACCCGAAGTACAAGTTCCAATACGTCTCCGCCGGCGGTAATAGCGGCCAGACGGTGAACATCGATCTGAACACCCCGACCCTCGACGCGCTCTCAGAGACGCTCGTTCAAAAGATTCGCTGGGCGAAGTCGGCTGCCGGTCAGCGCGCACTCATGACAGCCCGCCTGCGCGGGTGGATCAAGGATCGCGACCGCCACACCTGCCAGAATCCCGCATGTGGCGTCTCGGTCACTGTCGAGCCGAACCTTCTCCTTGAAGTCGATCACATCGTGCCGGTGTCCAAGGGCGGTCTCAGCGAGCCCGACAACCTCCAGACGCTGTGCTGGCGCTGCAACCGCACCAAGGGCGCAAGGATGCCCGCGTAACATCGCATCCCGCGCGCGAGTACCTCCCGGCGGCGAGACCTCGCCCGTCAGATGCTCGACGTGGATGGCTTCCGCTGGCCCCGTGGCAGAATGCCCTGCCGAGCAAAGCGTTCTTCTGGATGGCACGCCCGGGAACTGACTTCCCGGCCACCCAATCGAACAGATATCGATGCGCACTGAGCGAGCGCGAGGGTCCTACGCTGCGCCGAAGCGGATAGACGTGAACGCGAAGGAATGACGCTCATGGACAATAAAGTGCATTCACACGACCGCGGGCCCTCTACTACCCTGCCCGTGAAGGCCAGCACGGACACCACAAGCACTCCGACCGGACTATCGTTTTCGTTGGCAGAACGGGCAAAAATGTGACGAGCGGTTCATGAATGCCTCACGCCTGATGAGTCCGCCGCACCGAGGACACGGCTGCCCGCCACGA
>NZ_LMOU01000001.1:676710-706264 GCF_001423615.1 Microbacterium sp. Leaf159
GACCGTTCACGTTGACGTACTGGGCGTCGAAGCTGGTGCCGCCCTCGGCGAGGGCCTTGGCGAGGACCTTTCGGACCTCGCCGAGGAGGCGCTTCGCCGCCTGCGCGGAGAGCGAGCTCGCCGGCGTCTCCGGATGGATGCGCGCCGCCCAGAGCGACTCGTCTGCATAGATGTTGCCGACGCCGCTGATGACCCGCTGGTCGAGGAGCACCCGCTTGATCGCGCTCCCACGCCGCCTCAGCGCGAGGAGGAACACGGTGTCGTCGAAGTGGGGGTCCATCGGGTCGCGAGCGATGTGCGCGACCTGCGTGGGCACCGGTGTCGGCCCGTCGAGCACGAGCCGGTCGACCGCGAGCGAACCGAACGTGCGCTGGTCGGCGAAGACGATCGCGAGCTCACCGTGACGAGGATGCTCGATGTTCATCCGGATCCGCTCGTGCCGCTCTGCAGCAGCATCCGGAGCGCGGAGCAGCATCTGACCGCTCATCCCGAGGTGCGCGATCAGAGCGGAGTCATCGAAATCGAGCGGAAGCCAGAGGAACTTGCCTCGACGGGAGGCATCGGTGAAGGTTCGCCCTTCGAGACGGGCGACGAAGTCGGCAGGCCCCGCAGCATGGCGCGTCAGCGCCCGCTCGTCGAGGACGGTGACCGCGGTGATGACGGAACCGATCGCGGCAGGAGCGAGTCCGGCACGGACGACTTCGACCTCAGGGAGCTCAGGCACGCTCGTTGAGGAAGCGCCAGGCGCTGAGCGCCGCCGCCATCTCGGCCGTCTTCTTGCTGCTGCCTTTGCCGGACATCGCGACGTCGCCGACCGCGACGGTGGCGACGAAACGGCGATCGTGGTCGGGGCCGCTCGCCTCGATCGAGTATGCGGGCGGGGTCGCTCCGAGCTTCGCGGCCAACTCCTGAAGACTCGTCTTCGGGTCCATGGCCGCGCCGTACCGCTCGGGGTCAGCGAGCAGCGGCTCGGTGAGTCGCAGCACGAGGTCGGTGGCGGCATCGGGACCTGCCGACAGGTAGGTCGCGCCGATCACCGCTTCCATCGTGTCCGCGAGGATCGAGTCCTTGTTTCGGCCGCCGGTCTGCTCTTCTCCGCGCCCGAGCAGCAGATGGCTGCCCAGATCGAGGCCTCGAGCGACCTCCGCGAGAGCGACCGTCGACACGACGCTCGCGCGTCGTTTGGCGAGTTCGCCCTCGTCGAGACCGGGATGGGTCGTGAAGAGCATCACGGTCACGGCCTGGCCGAGAACGGAGTCTCCGAGGAACTCGAGACGTTCGTTATGCGGGATCCCGCCGTGCTCGTACGCGTAGGAGCGATGGGTGAGCGCCAACTCCAGAAGCTCCGCGTCGATATCGACGCGGAGCTTCTCTGGGAGAGGTCTCGTCCCCCCAGGGACCTTCGTCACAGTCGTGAAGTCGCGACTCAGACGTCGGCGACCTTGCGACCCTTGTACTCGAGGAACAGCTCGGTGCCCTGCGAGTCGGTGACGACCTTCGCCTGGTGAGGACGGCTGTAGACGACCTGTCCGTTCTCGATCGTCTTGACGAGCGCGATGGGCGCCGCCTTCCACTGCGCACGGCGCGAGCGGGTGTTCGAACGGGATACCTTGCGCTTCGGGGGGTTACCAGCCATGACTAGCTCTCTTCTTTCTCGACGGCACGAGATTCTTCCGTGCCGTCTTGGTCTGTGATGTTCTGGAGCGCACTCCACCGAGGATCGATGGGAGCGGCCTGCTCCGTTCCGGTGCTCGCGGTCAGTCTCTCGCCCGTTTCCGGGTCGAGCCCGGGGCAATCCGGCTGACACACCGGCTGAAATGGAAGCGACAACACGGCCGCATCCCTGACTAGAGTTTCAAGATCCACGTGGTCGTCTTGAACCTCGAAGTCAGTTTCTTCCTCACCAGGATACGCGAAAAGCTCCTGGAACTCGACTTCGACGGGCCGAGCGATGTCGATCAGGCATCTTCCGCAAACTCCGGAGTACTCCGCATCGGCCGTTCCGGACACCAGGATGCCCTCATGGACCGACTCCAGACGCACGTCCAGGTCGAGCTCGGATCCTGCTTCAAACGCCACGATCCCCTCACCCCACGCTTCGCGCAGGGTCACGGAGAACTCATGCTCGCGCATCTCGCCGGGCTTGCGGACGATGTCGCGGACGGGGAGGACGAAAGGGCCACTCATTCGGGAACGCACCCCGCAATGGTACCGGCTCTGCGTCGTGCGGGGCTGGTTCCGCCCTGTGCGCGATGCCTCAGCGGGAAAGGTCAGATGCCGCGCGCGCCAGTGTCGAGGAAAGCCGCGACCGCAGGCGGGACGAACGGTGAGACATCGCCGCCGAGCCCCGCGACCTGACGCACCAGCGAGCTCGACACGAGCGCATGCGCGGGATCGGGCAGCAGGAAGACGGTCTCGATGTCGGCGAGGTGACGGTTGACGATCGCCATCGGCGATTCGTATGCCACGTCGATCTGCGAACGGATCCCCTTGACCAGGACCCCTGCACCGACGTCTCGCGCGTAGTCGACCAGCAGGCCCATGCTCCAGGAGCCCACGACGACGTTGTCGCCGATGCCCTCTTCGGCGATCGACTGCTCGATCAGCGACATCCGCTGCGCGATCGGCAGCATCGCCTCCTTGCCCGGGTTGTGCACGACGAGCACATGGAGCTCGTCATACAGCTTGGCCGCACGACGGATGACGTCGAGGTGACCAAGGGTCGGCGGGTCGAAGGAACCCGGGACGACGGCGATCCGGCTGCTCATGCCACCAGCCTAGGCCACGTCGTCTGCAGGTCAGTTCTTCGCCAGGGCCGCACGGTCGTCGTCGCTCACCCGTCGCTCGATCGCCGATCGCAGGCCGGTATTCGCCTCGAGATCCGGATCGGCGGCGAGGATCCCTTCGGCCAGTTCGCGCGCCCTGACGATCAGACCGGAGTCCTTCACCACGCGGAGCAGTTTGAGGGACGAGCGGACGCCTGCCTGGGCCGAACCGAGCACGTCGCCTTCACCGCGCAGATCGAGATCGACCTCGGCCAGGGCGAAGCCGTCGAGGGTGGCAGCCACCGCATCGACCCTGTCGCGTGCCACGGACCCGGCTTCGGCCTCGGTGACGAGCAGGCACAGGCCGGGGACGCCCCCTCGACCGACACGGCCGCGCAGCTGGTGCAGCTGCGACACTCCGAATCGATCCGCGTCGAGCACGATCATCGTCGAGGCGTTGGGAACGTCGACGCCGACCTCGATCACGGTCGTCGCGATCAGCAGGTCGATCTCGCCGCGGGCGAAGGCCTGCATGATCGCGTCCTTCTCGTCCGACGGCATGCGCCCGTGCAGGACGGCCCTTCGCAGAGCGCCCAGCTTCGGGTGCGTCGCGAGCGCCTCGTCGAGCTGCACCACGCCCCACCGGGGACCGGATGCGCCCTCGGGCTGGACGAGTGGCTGCTCCCCCGCCTCCGCCGTCTTCTTCGTCGTGTCGATCGCCGCGCACACCGCGAACACCTGGCGTCCCTGAGCGATCTCCTCGGCCGCGCGCTCCCACACCCTGTTGAACCATCCCGGGTGCTCGGCCAACGGAGCGACGAAGGACTCGATCCCCGCTCGCCCCTTGGGCATCGTCCGGATGACCGAGGTGTCGAGGTCTCCGAAGACGGTCATGGCCACGGTGCGCGGGATCGGTGTCGCGGTGAGCACGAGCGCATGCGGGCTCGACCCCTTGGCCCGCAGCGCTTCACGCTGCTCGACTCCGAACCGGTGCTGCTCGTCGACGACCACGAGACCGAGGTCGGCGAAGGTCGTCTTCTCGCCGAGCAGCGCGTGGGTGCCGACGACGATCAGCGCCTGACCCGACGCCACTCGGAGCGCGGCTTTGCGGCGCTCCGCCGCCGGCATCTGGCCCGTCAACAGTGTCGGCATGACCAGCGGGCCCAGCTGCGGTCCGAGCATCTTCGCGATCGACCGCAGATGCTGCCCTGCGAGCACCTCGGTGGGCGCGATCAGAGCGGCCTGTCCCCCGGACTCGGCGACCTGCAGCATGGCCCGCAGCGCGACCAGGGTCTTTCCCGAGCCGACCTCACCCTGGACGAGCCGGTTCATAGGCCAGGATCCGACGAGGTCCTCGGCGACCTGCGCTCCGACCGTCTGCTGGTCCGGGGTGAGTTCGTAGGGCAGCGAGGCGTCGAATCGTTCGAGCAGCCCGCCGGGCGTGGCCGGTCTAGCCGTGGCCGAGAGCGCCCTGACGGCATCGCGCTGCTGCAGGAGCGCCGTCTGCAGCGTGAGCGCCTCGTGCATGCGCAGCGTGCGGACGGCAGGATCTATGTCGTTGCGCGTCTGAGGACGGTGGATCTGCTCGAGCGCCTCGCGCGCGGTCAACAGCTCCTCCCGGGCACGCACCTCCGCGGTCAGCGGCTCAGGCACCTCCCCGAGTCCGTCGAGCACGCGCGTGATGAACTTCGCGATCTGCCAGGTCTGCAGGCTCGCCGTGGCCGGGTAGATGGGTATCAGCACGGCAGCCCGAGCATCGGCCCGACGCCGTGCGGCATCCTCGTCGTCGAAGAGCTCGTACTCGGGGTGCGCGAACTGCGTCATGCCGTTGAACTCGCCGACCTTGCCCGAGAAGACTCCTCGGCGCCCGACGGCGAGGTCTTCCGAACGCCATTTGGCCGCCCCCAGGTTCTTCGCGAAGAAGGTGAGGGACATCTTGCCGATGCCGTCGCCGATGACGACGTCGACCATGGCACCCCGGCGATTGCGCATCGCCCTGGCGCTGGAGGACAGCACCTCGGCGACGATCGTCACCGTCTCACCGAGAGGGAGTTCGCGGATCGGGGTCAGCTCGCCGGGGTCGGCGTACCGCCGCGGATAGTGCGAGATCAGATCGCCGACGGTCTTCATGCGGAACGCCCGGTCGAGGGTCTTCGCAGGGGTGACGCCGAGCGCCTCCTCCAGAGACGAATCGAGCGTGAGCGACATGCTCCGAGTCTAGAAGGCCGCACGGACACGGCGTGCGCCGCAGCTGTCGTATCGTGAACGGGTGACGAGGATCATCGCCGGCAAGGCACGAGGAGCGCGACTCGACGTGCCGCACACGGGCACACGACCGACCAGCGACCGCGTGCGCGAGTCCCTCTTCGGAGCGCTGGAGTCGATGGATGCGATCGCCGGAGCGCGCGTCCTCGACCTCTACGCCGGTTCGGGCGCGCTCGGCCTGGAGACTCTCAGCCGGGGAGCTGCCAGTGCCGACCTCGTCGAGAAGGGCCGTGAGGCGGCGGCCGTC
Organism: Microbacterium sp. Leaf159; assembly: GCF_001423615.1. Classification (GTDB taxonomy): domain Bacteria; phylum Actinomycetota; class Actinomycetes; order Actinomycetales; family Microbacteriaceae; genus Microbacterium. The sequence goes on from NZ_LMOU01000001.1 coordinate 681,988, forward strand.
GTACGCCGCAACGCCGCAGTGCTCGCCAAAGCCGGTCTGCCCACGGCGCGAGTGCATCAGAGTGCGGTACGAGCCTTTCTGCAGCATGCGACGGGGCCGTACGACCTCGTGTTCTCCGACCCGCCATACGACCTCGACGACGACGCGATGACCGCCGACCTCGTGGCTCTCGCTCCACTGCTCTCCCCCGACGCTCTGGTGGTCGTCGAGCGGGCGCGCCGCTCCACGCCGCCCGATCTCGTCGCGGCCGGGCTCGAACTGATCCGCGAGAAGGCGTACGGCGACACGACGCTGTGGTGGGCTGAGCCCGCACAGGCCACCGACGGCACTCAGCCCGACGTCGAGTCCCAGTCCCGATAGGGGTCCCAGCCGGACACATCGGCGGGAGCACCGTCGACCAGCAGATCATGGTCGCCCTGCGGACTGACCGCACCGATGATCCGGAAACCCGGCGGCAGCACTCCGGGCGGGAACGTCGCGAGCAGGGCATGGTCCTCACCGCCGGCGAGGGCACGCAGCGGATCTCCGCCGAGCGAAGCGCCGTCCAGGGCGATCGTGACCTCGGATGCCGCGGCCATCCGCCGCGCATCGAGAGCGAGGCCGTCGGAGATGTCCATCATCGCGGTGGCGCCTGCCGTGGCGGCGAACGGGCCGAGACCGATGGGCGGTGACGGCCTCAACTGCGCATCGAGGGCGGCTCTCTCCCCCGGGGCCAGCGCATCGGCATCCACAGTCACCGGCTTGTCTCCGTCGCGGAACCTGCCGAAGAGCACCGAGAGTCCGTGAGCTGCGTGGCCGAGCTCTCCCGCGACCGCCACGACATCGCCGATGCGCGCTCCGGAGCGGGTGACGGGCTGCCGTCCTTCGAGGTCGCCGAGCGCCGTGACGGCGACGGTGAGCACGTCGGACACCGTCAGATCGCCTCCGACGACCGCGCACCCGGGAGCGAGAGCGGCGCACGCCTCGCGGAACCCGTCGGCGAGCCGTTCGACGAACGAGAGCCGAAGGTCGCGAGGAACGGCCAGCGCCACGAGCAGAGCCGTCGGTCGAGCGCCCATCGCTGCGACATCGGCGAGGTTCACCGCGGCGGCCTTCCAGCCGAGGTCGTACCCCGACGACCACGCGAGTCGGAAGTCCGGTCCATGCACGAGAGTGTCCGTCGTCGCGACCACGGAACCCGACGGGGTTGCGATCACCGCCGCGTCGTCTCCGGGGCCGATGAGCGTGTGCGTGGCCTGCGCGGTCCGCGCGAGGATCGCGCGGAGTATCTCCCCCTCGGACAGTTCGCCGAGGGTCGGATCATCATCACGAGGTCGGGAGGGCATGCAGTCAAAGGTAGCCTGGAAGCATGCCCCGTTCTCGCCGTCTCGCCGTCGTCGCGGGCTCGCTGGCCCTCGTCGCGGCTCTCTCCGGATGCTCCACCACCGTCCATCTGGAGCCGGCAGACGACGCGAACAATCCCGCGTGCGCCGAGGTCGCAGTCCTGCTCCCGGATGCCGTCGGGGACCTCGACCGCGTCTGGACCGACGCCCAGGCGACCGGGGCGTGGGGAGATCCGACCGTGGTGCTCCGCTGCGGCGTCGAGCCCCCAGCGCCGTCCACCGAGGTGTGCACCACGATCGGCAGCGTCGACTGGCTCGTCCTCGACCAGGAAGAGGAGCGCCAGCGTCTGGTGACCTACGGTCGCGACCCCGCGGTCGAGGTGATCATCCGGCGCGGTGAGGAGATCGACTTCCGCACCGTCGTCGAGAGTCTCTCCACCAGCATCCAGTCCGGTCTCGAGCCCGCCACCGCGCGCTGTACGGACCGGGTTCCCACGGCCGACGAGTCCGACGAGGGCTGAGCGGACTCCACGCGGCGAACCGACGACGCGCGGAGCGTGCCGCTCAGGCACTGCCGAGAGGCCCCTAGACTCGCCGCATGAACACCGACCCCTCACGCAGAACCTCCGTCGTCGCAGCGATCCTGGTCGGGGTGGGGGCGCTGCTGAGCAGCTTCATCACCTATCTCACCCTGTTGTGGGGGCTTCCGAACGTCCCCCGCCTGTTCATCCTGCAGGATCCCATCGGCTTCGCGCTGCGCCCGAACGCGCAGCCCATGGCCCTCGTAGCGATGTTCGTCGCACTTCTCGTCCTGACAGGACTGACGTGGATCTTCGTGCGTTCTGTCACGCGTGCCGCGCTGCCGGGCCGGGGCGCCGCCGTCTTCTTCGGCACCTGGGGTGCTGTGATCGTCGCGGCCGCCATCGCCGGGGCCGCACGCGCGCCGCTCGTGGTCATCGCGCTGAGGCTCCCCACGGAGCAGGCGGAGTACGCGATGACACAGTACTACCAGATCGCCACGGCAGGTGTGTCGTGGGGACTCACCTGGGGCTGGCTGGCCGCGCTCATCGTCGCCCTGATCCATCGAGCGGCGCCCGCTCCGACAGTGCTCGACCGGACCGCACAGGTCGCAGCGACCGGCCACGCGGCGCCGGGGTCCTACGCGTACCCGCCGCAAGCGGGCCCGGCTGCGCCGACGAACGGCACGTACCCGCCTCAGCCGCCGCACGAAGGCTAGTCGACGCGCCTCCTTACGCGGCGTGGCGGCTGACGGCCGCCACGCCGGAGCTCAGCGGCGGAGTCCCGCCTCGATCAGCTCGGAGATCAGGTCGCCGTAGCTGAGGCCCGACGCGACCCAGCACTTCGGGAACATCGAGATCGGCGTGAACCCCGGCATGGTGTTCAGCTCGTTGACGACGAGTTCGCCCGACGGCGTGAGGAACATGTCCACCCGGGCGAGGCCACGGCCGTCCACGGCCTCGAACGCGCGGATCGCGGCGTCCTGGATCGCGGCGATCTCGGATTCCGCGAGCTCGGCTGGGCACACCACATCGACGCCGTCGCCGCCGAGGTACTTGCCTTCGAAGTCGTAGAACCCGCGTGAGGTGAGCACGATCTCGCCGGGGAGCGACGCGCGCACGCCGTCTGCGCCCTCGAGCACGGCGACCTCGATCTCGCGGCCCACCACACCGGTCTCGATCAGGACCTTGTCGTCCTCGGCGAAAGCGATCGCAAGAGCGGCATCGAGCTCGTCGGGCTGTTCGACCTTCGAGACGCCGACGCTCGATCCGGCCCTCGCGGGCTTGACGAACAGAGGCAGTCCGAGCTCCGCGGCAGCAGCCCGGACGGCGGCCGCGTCCTGCTCCCACTGCCGCGCACGAACCGTCAGTCCGGCGGCCACGGAGAGCCCCGCGGCACGCAGCGCGATCTTCATGAAGTGCTTGTCCATGCACAGCGCCGAGTCGAGCACGCCGCCGCCGGCGTAGGGAACCTCGAGCGTGTCGAAGTACCCCTGGATCGTGCCGTCCTCACCGTGCGGACCGTGCAGGATGGGCAGCACGATGTCGATCTCGCCGAAGCTCTCGGTTCCGCCGTCGGGGCGCACCACTCGCAAGGTCCGGTCTCCGCCGGGCTCGGGCCAGAGCACTCGAGTTCCGTTGTCCGCCACCTCGGGAAGATGTGCGGCATCCAGCGGGAACTTCGCAGGGTCGTCGTCTTCGAGGACGAACGCACCCTCGCGCGTGATCCCCACGGGGATCACCGCGTAGCGGTCGCGATCAATCGCGCCCAGCACTCCGCCCGCCGTTGCGGAACTGATCGAATGCTCGCTGGAGCGCCCTCCGAAGAGCACCACCACCGTCTGCTTGTCCATGGTTGGTCCTCTCACCCTGGGGGGTGTCGTCGTCCGTCGTCAGGTGGGGTGCGATGTCGCGCGGGTTCATCTTCCCGTCGAGCACCATCTTCACCTGTTCGACGATGGGCATGTCCACCTCGGACTCGCGGGCGAGCTGCAGCACCGGCGCGACGGACGCGAGGCCCTCAGCGGTCTGCTGCATCTGCTTCACGACGTCCTGGAAGCTGTATCCCTGGCCGAGCAGGCGCCCGGCGGTGTTGTTTCGGCTGAGCGGCGACTGGCAGGTCGCGATGAGGTCACCGAGGCCCGCGAGACCCTGCAGCGTCTCGGGGTGGGCGCCGTTCGCGACCGCGAAATCCGTCATCTCTACAAGACCGCGCGTGATGATCGACGCCTTGGTGTTCTCGCCGTATCCGACGCCGTCGACGATCCCGATCGCGACGGCGATGAGGTTCTTCAGCACCCCTCCGAACTCCGTGCCGATGACGTCGGTGTTCACGAAGGTGCGGAAGTAGCTGTTTCGCGCGGCTCTGGCGACCTCTTCGGCCGTCTCCTGACTGCGGGAGGAGATCACGGCGGCCGTCGGCTGCTCGCGTGCGATCTCGAGGGCGAGGTTCGGTCCCGACGCGACGGCGATGCGGTCGGGGTCGCAGCGCAGCTCCTGTTCGATCACCTGGCTCATGCGGAGACCGGTGGTGCGTTCGACGCCCTTCATCAGGCTGACGATCTTGGTGTCGCTGTCGTCGAGCAGCGGGCGCAGAGCCTTCAGGTTCTCGCGCAGTGACTGGCTCGGGACCGAGAGGTAGACCTGGTCGACGTCGCGCATGGCGATCGCGAGCTCGTGCGTCGCCGCCATGGTCCGAGGCAGGTTGATCCCCGGCAGGTAGCGGGAATTCCGTTTGGCCTCGTCGATCTCGTGGGCGAGCTCGGCACGGCGCGCCCACATCGTGACCTGCGCCCCACCGTCGGCGAGGATCTTCCCGAATGTGGTGCCCCAGCTGCCTGCGCCGATGACGGCGACCCGTGGGCCCGTGGCGACGTTGCGTTTAGGAGTCAAGGCGACCCGTCTCCTTCTGTCCGTGCGATGCCGGATTCCAACGCTCGGCCGGAGCCTTCTCGTCGCGCAGCTCCTCGAGGAGCGCGGTGATCGCGTTCATCAGGCGGGTCGTGGCTTCGTTCAGTGCCGATGCCTCTCCGGCGCGGCCGCGGAGGTCGGAGACATCGATCGGATCGCCGATGACCACGTTCACCCTCTTGCGCAGGGGCCACAGGCTGAGGCCCTTCTGGTAGCGGCCCATGATCTCCTGGGTGCCCCAGTGAGCCATCGGGATCAGCGGGATGCCGTCGGCCAGCGCGAGCCGGACGGCACCGGACTTACCGCGCATCGGCCACATGTCGGGATCACGCGTGAGCGTCCCCTCGGGGTACACGATGACACCCCTGCCGTGTTCGACGAGCTCGGCGGACTGCTTGAGAGTCTGCTTCGCCGCGGATGCCGACGAGGAACGCGCCACCGGGATCATGCCCGTGCGGCGCAGCACCCACCCGAGCACGGGGACCTTGAACAGGCTCTCCTTCGCCATGAACCGCGGCGCACGCCCGATCCGCCACACCGCGAGGGCGACGATCAGCGGATCGAACTCCGAGTAGTGGTTCGGCGCGAGGACGAAGGCGCCCTCGCGCGGGAGCTTGTCAGCGCCGGTGACACGGACCTTCGCCAGCAGCGACACCGCCGGGACGACGATCGCCGCGACGGGCCAGAACAGGCTCGGTCGCGTGGTCTCCGTCGAGCGGGAACCCATCGGCGTCACCGGATGACGTCGAAGTCGGCGCCCACGGCATCGAGCTTGGCGAGGAACTTCTCGTATCCGCGGCTGAGGATGTCGACTCCGGACACCCTCGACTCGCCCTCGGCGGTCAGCGCCGCGATCACGTGGCTGTACCCGCCGCGGAGGTCCGGCACGACGATGTCTGCGGCGTGCAGCGGGGTCGGTCCGGTGATGACGGCGGCCTGCTCGAGGTCCCGGCGCGGAACGCGTCGGGCTCCGTCCTGCAGTCCGCGGGGGTGCACGACGATGTCCGCGCCCATCTTGACGAGCGCCTCGGTGAAGCCCAGACGGTTCTCGTAGACCGTCTCGTGCACGACCGAGCGGCCCTTGGCCTGAGTGAGAGCCACGACGAGAGGCTGCTGCCAGTCGGTCATGAATCCGGGGTGCACGTCGGTCTCGACGATGACGGGCTTGAGCTCCCCGTCGCGACGGAACAGGATTCCGTCCTCCTGGATGTCGAACCATCCGCCGGCCTTGCGGAACACGTTGAGGAACGTGAGCATCTCCTGCTGCTTCGCCCCGCCGACGAAGATCTCGCCGTCCGTGGCGAGTGCGGCGGACGCCCACGATGCGGCTTCATTGCGGTCGAAGATCGAGCGGTGGTCGTATCCCCGAAGCGTCTCGACGCCCTCGATGAGGATGACGCGGTTCGGCTCGTACGAGATGATCGCGCCCATCTTCTGCAGCACCGCGATCAGGTCCATGATCTCGGGCTCGATGGCGGCGTTGCGAAGCTCCGTGGTGCCCTCGGCGCGGACGGCGGTGAGCAGCACCTGCTCGGTCGCTCCGACACTCGGGTACGGGAGGTGGATGTTCGCGCCGTGCAGTCGGGCCCCACCGGTCGAGAGGCGGATCCCACTGGGCAGCTTCTCGACGATGGCGCCGAACTTGCGGAGCGCATCCAGATGGAAGTCGATGGGACGGTCGCCGATGCGGCATCCGCCCAGGTCGGGGATGAACGCCTGACCGAGACGGTGCAGCAGCGGTCCGCAGAAGAGGATCGGGATGCGAGACGCGCCGGCGTGGGCGTCGATCTCCTCGAAGTGGGCGGACTCGACGTCGCTCGGGTCGAAGACGAGTGCACCGGGCTCATCGCCGTCGGAGACGCGTACGCCGTGGACCTCGAGCAGCGAACGGACGACCGCGACGTCGCTGATGGCCGGAACGTCGCGCAGCACGCTGACGGTCTCGCCGAGCAGGGAGGCCACCATCGCCTTGGTCGCGAGGTTCTTCGCGCCCTTGACGTCGACGCGACCGCGCAGCGGGCGCCCTCCGCGAATGGCGAGGACGTCTCCGGTGAGTGGGGGAACTCCGTCCGGAAGAGCGTCGCGCACAGGTGTCGTCATTCGGAGCCTCACTTCATTCAACGGAATTCGGGGCGGGGTCGCCCTCGGCTCCCCCGCCCCGCCGTTCACTGCTGAACGGGAAGGGTCCGGGGCCGCCACGACTCGCGACGGGCCTCGAACTGCGCGATCTTGTCTTCATTGCGCAGCGTGAGCCCGATGTCATCGAGCCCTTCGAGGAGCCGCCATCTAGTGTAATCGTCGATCCCGATGTCAGCCTGGATCTCACCGATCGACGCGGTGCGCGCCTCGAGGTCGACGGTGATGGATGCCCCGGGATTCCGGTCGATCTCGGCCCAGATCCGCTCGAGATCCTCTTCAGAGATCGTCGCTGCGAGGAGCCCCTGCTTGCCCGAGTTGCCCCGGAAGATGTCTGCGAAACGCGGGCTCAGGACCACCGAGAAGCCGAAGTCGCGCAGCGCCCAGACGGCATGCTCGCGGCTCGATCCGGTTCCGAAATCGGGGCCCGCGACCAGGACGGAAGCGCCCTGGAAGACGGGCTGGTTGAGCACGAACTCCGGATCCTGGCGCCAGCCGTGGAACAGCGCGTCCTCGAATCCGGTCTTCGTGACCCGCTTGAGGAACACCGCGGGGATGATCTGGTCGGTGTCGACGTTCGAGCGCTTCAGCGGAGCGGCGATACCGGTGTGGGTGGTGAACTTCTCCATGGTCAGACCTCCGCCATCTCGTTCAGGTCGCTGGGGCTCGAGAGGGTGCCCCGGATCGCGGTCGCCGCGGCGACCAGCGGCGACACCAGGTGCGTGCGCCCGCCCTTGCCCTGTCGACCCTCGAAGTTTCGGTTGGAGGTCGACGCGCAGCGTTCCCCCGGAGCGAGCTGATCGGGGTTCATCCCGAGACACATCGAGCAGCCGGCGAATCGCCACTCGGCGCCGAAGTCCTTGATGATCTTGTCGAGCCCTTCGGCCTCCGCCTCCAACCGCACACGGGCAGAGCCGGGTACGACCATGACGCGGACGCCGTCAGCCTTCTTCTTGCCTTCGACGATCGATGCGAAAGCGCGGAGGTCCTCGATGCGACTGTTCGTGCACGAGCCCATGAAGACGGCGTCGACCGGAACCTCCTTGAGAGGCGTGCCCGGTGTCAGATCCATGTACTCGAGGGCCCGCTCGGCTGCCGCACGCTCGTTGGCGTCGACGATCTCGGCGGGGTCGGGGACGGCTGCGGAGAGGGAGCTGCCCTGACCTGGGTTCGTTCCCCAGGTCACGAACGGCTCGAGCTCGTCGGCGTCGATGAAGACCTCGGCGTCGAACGTCGCCCCCTCGTCGGTGGGGAGCGTACGCCAGTACGCGACGGCGTCGTCCCAGTCCTGACCCTTGGGCGCGTGCGGGCGTCCCTTCAGGTACTCGAAGGTCGTCTCGTCGGGCGCGACCATGCCTGCGCGGGCGCCGGCCTCGATCGACATGTTGCAGATCGTCATCCGGCCCTCCATCGACAGCGCGCGGATCGCGCTGCCGCGGAACTCCAGGACGTAGCCCTGACCGCCGCCGGTGGTGATCTTCGCGATGACCGCGAGGATGATGTCCTTCGCCGTGACCCCGGGACGCAGCGCGCCGTCGACGTTGATCGCCATCGTCTTGAACGGCTTCAGCGGCAGCGTCTGGGTCGCCATCACGTGCTCGACCTCGCTCGTGCCGATGCCGAACGCCATGGCCCCGAAAGCGCCGTGGGTGGACGTGTGCGAGTCGCCGCAGACGACGGTGATGCCCGGCATCGTGAGTCCGAGCTGCGGGCCGACGACGTGCACGATGCCCTGCTCGGCGTCACCGAGCGAGTGCAGACGCACGCCGAACTCGGCGGCGTTGCGGCGCAGAGTCTCGATCTGCGTGCGACTCGTGAGATCCGCGATGGGCTTGTCGATGTCCCAGGTCGGGGTGTTGTGGTCCTCGGTGGCGATCGTGAGATCGAGCCGACGCAGGGGGCGATCCTCGGAGCGCAGGCCGTCGAAGGCCTGCGGGCTCGTCACCTCGTGCACGAGGTGCAGGTCGATGTAGATGAGGTCCGGCTCGCCGTTCTCGCCCTTGACGACGAGATGGTCGTCCCAGACCTTCTCGGCGAGGGTCCTGCGGCGTGCGGGAGCAGAGTCTGCTGCGGGCATGTTCATTGCGTTTCTCCTGAAGCTGGCGGTTCGGCCCACGTTGGACTCCGCGACGAGGAGGGGCTCAGAACGAGGTCTCGTCGCGGCCGCTAAGAAGGAGCACGATCCGCATGACGTCAGATTACCACCGCTTCAGCGCGCCGAGTCGCCGCGTGACACGCTACTGTCACCCGCACCTTCGAGAGGCATCCGTATGACCGACGACACCACCGGCTTCGCCACCAGGGCCGTCCACGCCGCCAGGAATCAGGGTGCCGCCTCGTCTCGGGCGACCCCCATCTACTTGACCGCGGGCTTCGAGTTCGACGATTTCGATCACGCGGCGAACCACTTCGGCACGGGTGCGGGGTTCGGCTACACGCGCACCGGCAATCCCACGATCCACGCGGTCGAGCGCCAGCTCGCCGCGCTCGAGTCCGGAGCGGACGCGGTTCTCGTCGCCAGCGGCCAGGCAGCGGTCGTCACCGCGCTCCTGACGGTGGCAGGAGCAGGCGACCACATCGTTTCGTCGACGCATATCTACGAGGGCACCCGCGGGCTCCTGCTCGACAATCTCGCCCGCCTCGGCATCGACGCCACGTTCATCGACGACATCGGCGACCCCGAGGCATGGCGCCAGGCCATCCGCCCGAACACCAGAGCGCTGTTCGCCGAGTCGATCGCGAACGCCCGAAACGACATCCTCGACATAGCGGCCGTGAGTGCCGTCGCGGACGACGCGGCGATCCCGCTCATCGTCGACAACACCCTCGCCACGCCTTTCCTCGTGCGTCCTCTGGAGCACGGTGCCGCAATCGTGGTGCACTCCGCCTCGAAGTTCCTCGCCGGCCACGGCTCCGTCCTCGGCGGCGTCATCGTCGACGACGGACGCTTCGACGCCGAGAAGGCCGGCCACAACGCGCCGCACCTCGTGCTCCCCGGGCGCGGGGGCCTTCCGAGCGTCGCCTCCCGGCACGGCGGCAAGGCCCGCATCGCCTATGCGCGCGAATCCGTGGCACCGCGCTTCGGGGCGTCGCCGTCTCCTCTCAACGCCTTCCTGATCGGGCAGGGCGCCGAGACGCTCGGTCTGCGGGTCGAGCGCCAGTCCCGCAACGCCCTCGAGGTCGCACGGTGGCTGGCGGCACAGGATGCCGTCGAGAGCGTCGACTACGTGGGCCTCGAGACCCACCCCGATCACGCGCTCGCCCAGAAGTACCTGCACGGCGGCCACGGCTCGATCTTCACGTTCACGCTCCGCGGCGGACTCGACGCGGCGCGCGACTTCGTCGAGAGCGTCGACGTCTTCACGCACATGACCCACATCGGCGATGTGCGCTCGCTCGTGTTGCATCCCGGGACGACGAGCCACGCGCACCGCACGCAGGAGGAGCGGGACCTCCTGGGCGTCAGGCCCGGGACTCTGCGCCTCTCTATCGGGATCGAGGACGTCGCCGACCTCATCTCGGATCTCACCCGTGTGCTCGAGCCCGCACGGGAGGCCGTCGCATGAGCAGGCCCCAGCACTTCGGCTGGTTCCTGGCGCGCGGCTTCGGACCGCAGGGCTGGGGATACCCGTCGCTGGACTGGGACTATGACTGGACCCGTCCCGAGATCTACCAGGAGGCTGCTCGGACACTCGAGCAGGCCGGGTTCGACCTCGTCATCATCGAGGATGCGCCCTCTCTCGGTTCCGCGGAAACGATCGATCTGCGTGTGCGGCACGCGTTCGGCGGCCCGAAGCACGATCCGCTCCTCCTCGCTCCCTATCTCTTCCAGGCAACCCGCCATCTCGGGGTCGTGCCGACCGTCAACCCCGCGGCATACCTGCCGTACACCGCAGCCAGGCAGTTCTCGACGCTGCAGCACCTCAGCGATCACCGGCTCGGGCTCAACGTCGTCACCGACACCGGAAGCGCGCGTCATTTCTCCGCAGCGGACCAGCTCGGCCACGACGCCGCCTACGACCGCGCCGAGGAATGGCTCGACGGCATCCGATCGCTCTGGCGCAGCTGGGGCGAGGGCGCGCTCGTGCAGGACCGCGAGACGGGGGTGTTCGCCGACGGATCCAAGCTGCACGCCGTCAGGCACCGCGGCGAGCACTTCGCGTTCGACGGCCCCCTGAACGCCGTCCCCTTCACCGGTGGCGAACCGGCGATCGTCTCCCCCGGCGGCTCTGGCCGCGGACTCGGATTCGCGGGCGCCAACTCGGACGTGCAGCTCGCACTCGCGCCGCTGGACGAGACCTCGGTCCGCGCCTACCGGGCGAAGATCCATGAGGCGGCGATCGCTGCGGGCCGCTCCCCCGCCGACATCACCATCCTGTTCGCGATCCAGCCGGTCATCACATCGTCGCCGGAAGAGGCGGATCGCATCGTCGCGGCATCCGCCCATCCCGACGACGCGGCCCTCGTGCAGATCGCTCGCAAGCAGTCGAGCGATCTCGAGACCGATCTGACGGCGCTCGACCTCGATCGGCCGCTGGACCTGTCGATCTTCGGAGAGCACGTCTCGCAGGGCAGCATCCGGCGGCTGATCGGCGACCGCGGGGACGATGCCCCGCTGCGCGCGCATCTGACGGCTCTCGCTCGCACCGGTCGGATCGCCGACCGGTCGGGGTTCGTCGGAACGGCCGAGGAGTTCGCCGACCTCATCGAGGAGCTCGGCGACTGGGGCAACGACGGCGTGCTCCTGTGGGGCGACTTCCATCCCGTGTCTCTGCACCGCACGCTCGACGAGCTCGTGCCGGTGCTTCGTCGCCGTGGCCTTCTGCGCCGTGAGTATGTCGATGGCGGACTGCAGGCGAATCTGCGCGCGTTCTGAGCGAGCGGCGCCACCGACCAGCAGCGCACCGACTACCAGCCCATGGAGCCGGGCACGCCCTTGAAGGGACCGACGACGGCAGACGTCACCCACCCTCCGTAGAATCCGCCCGGCTGCGGAACGACGGTCTCGCCTCCGACCGTGCACTCGTCCATCGGACCCGCGTACACGGCGACGCGATCCGCCAGCACCTCGAACCCGGGCGTGGGGTTCGGATAGTTCCAGGCCGCTCCCGCCGCCACGAGGGATCCGCCGCGCACGTCGAGATACCGGGCGGCACCCTTGAACTCGCAGAACGACGAGCCAGGGGCATCCGCGAGTGCTCCGTCGACGAAGTCGGCGATCGGCAGGTAGAACACGGGTGGATGACTCGTCTCGAGCACCCGCACCGCGTCGCGTGTGTCGGCGATGAGTTCACCGCCCAGTCGGATCGTCACGCGCGCCGGCACCCGCTCGACCCTGGGCGGCCGAGGATAGTCCCACACGGATTCCTGTCCGGGCGCCGGGGTGATCGGGTCGGGTCTGCGCATGTCCTCACTGTACGGCGCTGCTCATCGATCGACGCTGCTCATCGATCGACGCTGTTCACACGGGGGCGTGCGGTGTTGACTGGGGCCATGGCCGTTCTCCCCATGTTCCCGCTCGGCTCGGTGCTCTTTCCTCATACGCCGCTGCTGCTGCGGGTGTTCGAGCCGCGGTATCTGACGATGATCGGACAGCTCCTCGACCAGGACGATCCGCAGTTCGGCGTCGTGCTCATCGAGCGCGGTCACGAGGTCGGCGGCGGTGATCGCCGAAGCAGCATCGGCACGACCGCCAGGCTCGCCACCGTCTCGGCGGATGCCGATGTGCTGCACATCGTCGCCATCGGCACCGACCGCTTCACGGTCGAGCAGTGGAGGGATGACGAGCCGTATCCACGTGCCGAGGTCTCGCCGCTCCCGGAGCTGATCTGGAACGAGGCGCTCACCCCGCTGCGCACCGAAGCCGAGGCGATCGTGCGGCGCGTCCTCGCTCGTGTCGACGGGCCGTGGGATCCCGAGACGGAGCTGTCGGACGACCCGCTCGCGGCGTCATGGCAGCTCGCCGCCATCGCGCCGCTCGGAGAGTACGACCGGCACGTGCTGCTGAGGTCGACGACCGTCGGCGCACTGCTGCGTCAGGTCATCGACCTCACACTCGAGGCCGAGCTGCTCTGGGCGGCCGAGTGATGGGCACTGCTCCTACTCGACGATCGCTGCCTTCTTCGCGGCCGACTTCTCGCGCGACGCCGCGATGAGGCTCGCCACGGTCGCGACCGTCATCGACACGACGATCACGCCGAGCGAGACGAGGTTGTCGATGTCTGGCACCCACTCGACGTGCTGGCCGCCGTTGATGAACGGCAGCTCGTTCTCGTGCAGCGCGTGCAGGATGAGCTTGATGCCGATGAAGCCGAGGATCACCGCGATGCCGTAGTGCAGGTAGCGCAGGCGGTCGAGCAGGTCGCCCAGCAGGAAGTAGAGCTGGCGGAGACCCATCAGAGCGAAGATGTTCGCCGCGAAGACGAGGAATCCGTTGGTCGTGATCTCGAAGATCGCGGGGATCGAATCGATCGCGAAGATCAGGTCGGTGACGCCGATCGTGATGAACACGATGACCATCGGCGTCCACATGCGCTTGCCGTCGACCGTCGTGCGGAGCTTCGATCCGTCGTATTCCTCGCTGATGTCGATCCTGCGGCGGAGCAGACGCACGATGAAGTTCTCGCGCTTGACGTCGTCCTCATGCTCTCCCTCCGGCATCGCCTGCTTGATGGCGGTGTAGATGAGGAAGGCGCCGAAGATGTAGAAGATCGGCGAGAAGTGCTCGATGACCGCCACACCGACGAGGATGAACGCGCCTCGCAGCACGAGAGCGATGATGATGCCCACCATCAGCACCTGCTGCTGCAGACGTCGCGGCACCGCGAACTGGGCCATGATCAGCACGAACACGAACAGGTTGTCGATCGAGAGACTGTATTCCAGCGCCCACCCGGTGATGAAGTCCCCGGCATTGCGCCATCCCGCCACATTCCCGAGCAGCACGGCGAAGAGCAGCGCGAGACCGACGTAGAACACGACCCACAGCGTCGACTCCTTGGTCGAGGGGATGTGCGGGCGGAGTCGGATCAGGAGCAGGTCGCCGATCAGGATGATCGTGAGCACGATCATCGAGGTGATCTCGAACCAGACAGGAATATCCACGGGTGCTCTGCACCTTTCGGGAGGGGTCGGAAAACAGCCGAAAGTCTCTCCCACGCATGGAATGCGTCGCACGACCGGAGCAGCGATGACGGTGCTCGTGATGACGGTGGATGCGCTTGCGGGATACTCCCTCTCGCGTCACCGATTGTAGCGGAGCGAACGCGGCATGGTGGAATGGTTCGCGTGACCGCGACCCCCACCTCCTCCACTGCAGAACACGGCCTCGCTCCCCTCGACACTCCGCCCCGGAATCCGTGGGCGCGGTCGATCGGATCACTCATCTTCGTCAGCCGCTGGCTGCAGGCCCCGCTGTACATCGGCCTCATCGTCGCCCAGCTCGTCTACGTCGTCGTCTTCATGGTGGAGCTCTGGCATCTGATCGAGGGCGTCATCGGCGACATCTCGCATCTCGACGAGGCGGTCATCATGCTCGCCGTGCTCGGCCTGATCGACGTCGTGATGATCGCGAACCTGCTCATCATGGTCATCATCGGCGGTTACGAGACGTTCGTCTCGCGGATCAACGTCGATGGACATCCCGATCAGCCCGAGTGGCTGTCGCACGTCAATGCCAACGTGCTCAAGGTCAAGCTCGCGATGGCCATCATCGGCATCTCCTCGATCCACCTGCTCAAGACCTTCATCGAGGTCGGCGGCATGAGCGAGAGCGGGATCAGCACGGACGGCGAGAAGTACACCCCGACCGGCGTCCTGTGGCAGGTCGTCATCCACATGGTGTTCATCGTCTCGGCGGTCGCGCTGGCGTGGATCGACCGCATGTCGCAGCAGACGCTCGCGAAGGCGCACCCCGCCCCCGCGCACTGATCTGAGACGATGGGGCATCCGTCGACACTTCCCAGGTGAGAGACACCGAACGGAAACAGGATGCCCGTGCAGACGAGTGATCAGAAATGGGTGGCGCAGGCCGCGACAGGTGACGAGAGCGCCTTCCGCGAGCTGTACCGCTCACATGTCAGACCGGTCTACTGGATCGCCCACGGCCTGCTCGGCTCACCCGCCGATGCCGAGGACGTGACCCAGGAGACGTTCGTCACCGCGTGGCGCAAGCTGCCGGGGCTCGAGTTGCAGAGCGAGTCCCCGTTGCCGTGGCTTGCGACGATCTGCCGATTCCAGGCCGCGAACCGCCTGCGACAGCGCAGACGCGACCAGGCGAACACGACGGATGCCGTCGATGACACCATCCCCTCGACGATCAGCGTCGAGGAGCAGGTGATCACCGCAGCCCTGGCGGCGCGGATCGCGGCAGAGGTGGGCACCCTGAGCGATCTGGACCGCGAGATCTTCCGCCTCTGCGCCGCAGAGGGCTACGCCTACCAGGCAGCGGCCGAGGAGCTGGGCGTGAGCCACGCGATCGTCCGGAACCGTCTCTCCCGAGTCCGCACCCGACTGCGCGGTGCCGTGAAGGAAGCGAGCGACGCATGAACGACAAGACCACCTCCGACGATCTCCCCGAGCTCTCGGATGCCGCGGTGACCCGCATCGAGCGCGCGGTGTTCGCGGAGATCGCGACCGAGCGCCCCGGTGAGACCGCAGCCGCGGCCCGCTCCCGAGCGCGCCGCCGCCGCTGGCTGACCGGCACCGGGATAGCCGCGGCGTTCGTCGTGGGCGTCCTGGTCACTCCCCCGATCCTCGGCATCGTGGGCGGCAGCGCCATGAGCACTGCAGGGGGCGGAAACATTCCCACCGGCGTCGCCCTGGAGGACTCGCGGTCCGGCTCCATCGATCAGAGCGCACCCGGAGCCGCATCCGACTCGGCGGAGTCCTCGAGCCTGGTGCCTGGTGCCGTCGACGTCACCGACCGCGAGATCATCGCGACGGCGAACGCCACGGTGCAGGTGAAGGACATCGCCGACGCCGCCGCCGCGATCTCCGCACTCGCCGAGTCTCATGGCGGCTATGTCGAGAGCACCGAGATCGGCCAGAACGTGGCCGTCGACGGCACCTCGGAGCCTGCGCCCTCCGACCCCGGGTACGGCTGGATCAGCATCCGCGTGCCTTCGGCCGATCTCGCCGCCGTCATCGACGAACTCGCCGACTCGGGCGACGTGCTCTCCTCGTCGATCTCGAAGCAGGATGTCACCTCCACGGCGATCGATCTGCGTGCGCGCGTGGATGCCACCAGGGCATCGGTGCAGCGACTCACCGAGCTGATGTCGCAGACCGGGACGGTCGCGGAACTGATCGAGGCCGAGGTCGCCCTCACGGATCGCCAGGCGCAGCTCGAGTCCTACGAGCAGCAGCTCGCCTCTCTCGACGACCAGGTCGCCATGTCGAGCCTCCAGGTGCAGCTGACCCGCACGACGCCGCCGACGACCGCCGATCCGGCCGGCTTCGCAGACGGCCTTCTCGCCGGCTGGAACGGCCTCGTGGTGTCATTGAACGCGCTGGTCGTGGCAGTCGGCTTCATCCTGCCGTGGCTCGCCCTCGCCGGCGCGGTCGTCCTGGTGATCTGGCTCATCCGGCGCGCACGGCGCACTCGTCGGGCAGCCGGCGAACCGCTTGCCGAGGACTGAGCCGCATCCTCCGGAAGGGTCGCCACTCCCAATGGGTGGCGGCCCTTCCGCTGTCTTCCCGGGGTATACAAGAAGCCTTGTGGGAATACGGAACCGGTTCTACCGTTGCGTCCATGGAAGACATCTCGGTGATCACGGCGGTGCACCACCCTCTGCGCCGCCGCATCTACGACTACCTGCTGCTGTACGGCACCTCGCAGGTCACCACGCTCGCACGATCGCTCGGGAGCCAGGTCGGGAGCATCAGTCACCACCTGAGGATGCTCGAACGAGCCGGGCTCGTCGAACGCGATGAAGACCCCTCCGGCGACCGTCGTACCAGCTGGTGGAAGCTCGCTCGACGCGGCCTCACCTGGTCGGCGGAGGACTACGTCGACTCCCCCGCCGATGCTCTGCTGGCACGCGAGGCGCAGCGCCAGGGCATCCGGATGCAGATCGATCGCCTTCAGCGGTGGCAGCGACGCCATGGTGACCCCGCGTACGCCGCGTACGACGCCTCGAACACCGAGACGACCGCCTGGGCGTCTCCTGACGAGCTCCGGGATCTGAGCGCGCGCCTTCTGCGCACGATGGAGGAATGGCGGGCGTCCGTCGACCTCGAGGACGGGCAGGAGCGCACGCCGATCTTCTTCTTCGCGCACGCGTTCCCGACGACGCCATGAGCACCGCGGTCGAACCCGTGCAGCTGTCGGAGGAGCCTCCGCTCTTTCGGCGGGACCACCGTGTGCACGCCTGGATCGGCGTCAAGGCGCTCTCCGACGCCGGGGATGCCCTGTGGACCATCGCCCTCGCCTGGACGGCCGTGCAGACGGCCTCGCCCGCGGTCGCCGGGCTCATCGTCGCCGCCGGCACGATCCCCCGGGCGATCGTCCTGCTCTTCGGCGGCGTGATCGCCGACCGCTCCGATGCCCGGCGGGTGATGATGCTCTTCAACGTGCTGCGAGTCGGCGTGCTGGTCTCCGTGGCCCTCTGGGTCCTCGCGACCCCGCCGACCGTCGGCGTGCTGCTGTTCGCGGCGATCGCCTTCGGAGTCTGCGACGCGTTCTACGAGCCGTCGGCCGGAACCGTCGCCCGCCAGCTCGTACGCCCGGGCGATCTCCCCTCCTACGGTGCGCTCGCCCAGACCGCGTCGCGCCTCGGAACCATGGCCGGCGCGGCGATCGGCGGCGTGCTCGTCGCCTACGCGGGGCTCGTGGGCAGCGCGGCCGTCAACGCCCTCACATTCAGTCTCGTCATCGCCTTCATCGCGATCTGGCTCCGGCCGCGCTTCCTGCTCGCCCGTGCGGCGAAGGAGTCCGCAGTTCACGGCATCGCCCGCGGATTCACCCACCTCGGCAGCCACCCGACGACCCGCACCCTCGTCATCGCGCTCTCCGGACTCAACCTCGCTGTCGGTCCGGCTGTGGGGATCGGCCTCGCGCTGCGCGCGCACGACGAGGGATGGGGCGCCCAGGCGGTGGGACTGTTCGAGGCGCTGCTCGGACTGGGTGCGGCGCTCGGCGCCGTCTCGGTCGTGAAGTGGCGACCGCGAAGAGAGGCGTTCGCGGGCTTCTGGGCGCTCGTCGTGCAGGGCGCCGGGATCATCGCACTCGGCTGGGGCCCGGCATGGACGGTCGCGACCGCGGCCTTCGTCATCGGCGCGACCGCGGGGTACGCCTCGGTCCTCCTGAGCGCCACCTTCTCTGCCACGGTCGACACTGCCTACCTCGGCCGGATGGGCTCGATCACCCGTCTCGGTGACGACTGCATCATGCCGCTCGCCATGGCCGGGTTCGGTCTACTCGCCTCGATAACGGCGGTCTGGGTGCCGTTCGCCCTCTTCGGCGGCATGATGATGGCGCTCATGGCTCTGCCACTGAGCAACCGCACGTTCCGACAGCTCAGCCTCGCGCCGACGACCTGAGCCACGCTCCGGCGGGCGTTCCCGTCGACAGCATCCCGCCGCCGCTAGAGTCGTCGGCATGAGCAGCGCCGCCACAGACTCGACGACCCGCACCGTCCCTGCGGGCCGCGATCTCACCCTCGACCTGGCACGGATCGTCTGCGTCGTCCTGGTCGTCTTCGTCCACATCCTGTTCACGGGCGTCGGCCGGGCGCCGGACGGATCGCTGCTGATCGAGCGCACCGTCGAGGCGCAGTCGTGGTTCACGGCGGCGTCCTGGATCGCGAACATCATGCCGCTGTTCTTCGTCGTCGGCGGATACGCGGCCCGTGCGGGATGGCGATCGGCGTCGGCCCGCGGAGACTCCGCGGAGGACTTCGTGCGCGTGCGCCTCCTGCGACTCGCGCGCCCGGCGCTCCCCCTGTTCGTCTTCTTCACCGTCGTTCTCGGCGCCACGCGGTTGATCGGCGTCGATCCCGCGCTCGTCGACACGGTCGCGATCGGCGTCGGCTCTCCGCTGTGGTTCCTCGCCGCGTACATGATCGTCCAGGCACTCGCTCCCGCGATGATGCGGCTGCACGAGAGATACGGCGCGTGGGTGCTTCTCGGCCTCCTCGCGGGCGCCGTGCTCGTGGACACGTTCCGGTTCACCGTGATCGGCGGTTTCCTCGGCATCCAGCCTGTCGCCGGAACGGGCTACGGTCTCGGCCAGGAGCTCTTCGGCATCCCGAACATCGTGTTCGTCTGGCTGTTCGCGCAGCAGATCGGGTTCTTCCTGTTCGACGGCTGGTTCGGTGCGCGCCGCTGGTGGCAGCTGATGCTGCTCATCGGCGCCGGCTACGCGGCGCTCTGGGGCCTCGTGTCGATGGGCGGATACTCATGGAACATGCTCGGCAACCAGTGGCCCCCGACCACGGCCATGGTCATGCTCGCCGTCATCCAGGCCGCCGCACTCACGCTGCTGCACGCCCCCCTGACGGCGCTCATGAGGCATCGAGCGGCCCAGGGCGTGGTCTTCCTGATCGGCTCACGACTCATGACCATCTACCTGTGGCATCTGCCGATGATCATGGTGCTGATCGGCATCCAGCTCGCACTCCCCTTCCCACTCCCGGCACCGGGAAGCGCGGTCTGGTGGTGGACCCGGCCGCTGTTCCTCATCGTCGTCCTCGCGGCCGTCTGGGTGCTGTCGCTCTGGCTGATCCGGTTCGAGAAGGCTCCGGCCGCGGGCCCGGCCCGCTTCTCATCGAAGGCCGCTGTGATCGCCGCGGTGCTGGTGTTCATCGCACCGATCATCGCCATCACCGCGTACGGCCTCGACTTCCCGCTGGCCGCGATCGCGCTCGCGTGCACCGCTCTCGCGCTGTGGCTGACGGGGGCGCGCCGGAACGTGACATGACCCGCGCGCGGGCGACGATACGCCCCGGGATACGACGAAAGCCCTCGGAGAACCGAGGGCTTTCGTGTGTTGTGTGACCCCAGCGGGATTCGAACCCGCGTTACCGCCGTGAGAGGGCAGCGTACTAGGCCGCTATACGATGGGGCCGTCTGGCGGAACGTTTCCGTGCCGCGACAACTGTTCAAGTATGCCACGACGATTCTCACGTCGCCAAATCGAGCCCGACCCTCCTCGATTCCCGGGCGTGGCGCGACCGCTCGACGGTTTGCCAGGGACGCCGGGAAGGAGTTGACTCATCCCATGCGCGTCACGAAATTCGAACATGCCGCTCTTCGCATCCAGCAGGGCGATGACATCCTTCTCATCGATCCGGGTTCGTTCACCGCTCCTCTGAACGATCTCGCCGGCCTCGTCGCCGTCGTCATCACCCATGAGCATCCGGACCACTGGACCCCCGAGCACCTCGACCGCATCCTGCGTGCGGCTCCCGGAACGCCGATCTACGCACCGGCAGGCGTCGCGCGTGCGGCAGACGGCTACGAGGTCTCGATCGTCGCGCCGGGTGACACCGTGGAGGTCGGAGCGTTCTCGCTCCGCTTCTTCGGCGGCACGCACGAGGTGATCCACTCGTCGCTCCCGACCGTCGAGAACGTCGGGGTGCTGGTGAACGACGAGTTCTACTACCCCGGAGACTCCTACGCCGTGCCCGAGGGCATCGAGGTAGGAACCCTCGCCGCTCCGCTCGGTGCTCCGTGGTTGAAGATCGGCGAGGCGATGGACTACGTCCTGGCCGTGAAGCCGCGTCGCGCGTTCGGCACGCATGACATGACGCTGTCCGTGGCAGGCAAGACGATGCACCGTCAGCGACTGCAGTGGGCGACCGAGCAGGGCGGTGGCGAGTTCTCGGTGCTCGAGCCGGGCGAGTCGCTCGACATCTGAGCATGGCCGACTCCCCCTCGGCCGAGTACTCGCTCGACGAGGACGGCGTGCGCGCTCTGCTCCGTGGGGCGGCGCCGCAGCTGGCCGATCTTCCGCTCAGTCTCCTCGCCGAAGGATGGGACAACGCGATGTGGCGGCTCGGCGCGGATCTCGTCGTGCGGCTGCCCAGGCGCGCTCTCGCAGTGCCGCTCATCGCGAACGAGCAGCGCGCCCTGCCCGAGATCGGGCCGGCGCTGGCGGTACTCGGCATCCGGACTCCTGTTCCCGTGCTCGCCGGAGCCCCGACCGACGTCTTCCCTCGGCCGTGGTCGGTGATCCCCTGGATCGACGGGTCGAATGCTCTCGCGTCGTCGCGGGTCGAGAACTCCTTCTGGGCGCCACGGCTCGCCGAGGCGCTTCAGGCCCTGCACGCTCCGGCCCCCGTCGACGCCCCGGTCAATCCCGTGCGCGGTCGAGAGCTGACCACACGCGACGACACCATGCGTCCGCGCCTCGACGCCCTGTCGAACCGTTCGGCACTGCGCGCCGCCTGGGCTGAAGGCCTCGCGGCCCCGCAGAATTCCGAACGGGTCTGGATCCACGGGGACCTCCACCCCGGCAACATCCTGGTGCACGAGGGCTCACTCGCGGCGCTCATCGACTTCGGCGACGTCACCGCCGGCGACCCCGCCTACGACCTCGCGTCGGCATGGATGCTCTTCGATGCACCAGGGCGCGAGGCGTTCCGGGCTGCCACAGGTTCTCGCTACGACGACGCGACCTGGGTGCGCGCGCGAGCGTGGGCCGCTTACATCGCGCTCGTGCTGCTGACGCAGAGCGACGACCGCCCCGACCACCTCGCCGTGGGTCAGAGCACCGCCGCGGAACTCGAATCCGACTGAGCCTGCGCTGCCCGCACGCGAAGCTCACGTGCGAGGTGATCGCGTTGCTCGACGACGAGACGTCGCAGAGCAGCGGGCGCCGAGGCGTTGTCGGCGATCCAGGCATCCACCGGCGCAAGGCTCGGCGCGGCCGGGAACAACCCCACCACCAGGCGCCGCGCCAGCTCGATACTCCGCTCCGACCAGGCGCCCCCGATCCTCGCGAAGTACTCGTCGTCGAAGCCCGCGATCAGGTCGCGTCGTCCGCCCGCACGGAATCCGCTGATGACGGCGTCGAGGTGATCGTTGCTGAGCGACTCGTCGTTCCATGCCTGCCCCCAGGCGTCGGCGCGCACGGCGGCGTCCGGAAGCGACCCGAGGGCGCGGCGCGCGGCGGTGCGCCCGCTCCCGGTGTCATCGGCCTGCTGCTCCGCCGTGATCTCGTCGACGCCGGCATGACCCGTCGTCACGAGAGCGGTCAACAGCTGCCACCGGAGGTCCGGATCGACGACGAGCCCCTCGGGCGTCTCGCCGTCGAGGAGCGCGCGGATGTCCCCGGCGCGTGCGTCATCGAAGGCGGATGCCGTTGCGAATGCGCGCGCCCATGAGAGCTGCGCGTCGCTGCCGGCGTCCGCCGACTGGAGAGCACTCGATGCCGCCTCCACCCACTGCCTCTGCTCCTGTGCCCTGTCATCCTCGGCGACATAGTGCCGGATCGCGAAGAGCGCGTTAGCGAGAACGCCGCCCAGGAGACCGATGTTCGTCTCATGGGGCGCATGCGCCCGCACGATCGACGTGTACTGGGACGCGATGAGCTCTCCGTCCCTGGTGGCGTTCCAGAGAGACGACCAGATGACCGCTCGCGCGAGCGGATCCTCGACGGCGGACAGCGAGTTCTGCACGGTCGCCAGCGATGACTCATCGAGGCGCACCTTGGCGTAGGTGAGGTCGTCGTCGTTGAGCAGCACGAGGGCAGCGTCGGGCAGCTCAACCGGCGTGCGCTCGTCGTGGATGTCGAGTGCGAGCTGGTCGCGGCGCACGACGCGGCCGTCGATGTCGTCGTAGAGACCGATGCGCAGTCGATGCGGGCGCGGATCGGTCTGCACGAGCACGGATGCGCCTTCTGCATCCTTCTCGATCCAGAGCGTCGAGACTCCGGTGGTCTGCAGCCAGGCGCGCGACCACTCGGTCATGTCGCGGCCGGACACCGCACTGAGCTGCACGAGGAAGTCGTCGAGCGTCGTGTTCCCGAACGCGTTCTGGGCGAAGTACCTGCGCGCACCGTCGAAGAACGCATCATCGCCGACGAAGGCGACCAGCTGCTTGAGCACGGCGGCGCCCTTGGCGTACGTGATTCCGTCGAAGTTCAGTTTGGCCGCTTCGAGGTCGGTGATGTCGGCGACGATCGGGTGGGTCGTCGGCAACTGGTCCTGCTGGTACGCCCAGGCCTTGCGGTTGGCGGCGAACTTCACCCACGCGTCGTGGAAACGCGTCGCGACAGCGGACGCGTGCGAACCCATGTAGTCGGCGAAGGACTCCTTGAGCCACAGGTCGTCCCACCACTTCATGGTCACCAGGTCGCCGAACCACATGTGGGCCATCTCGTGCAGGATCGTGTTCGCCCGAGCCGCCCGCTGTGCGTCCGTCGCCGCGCCCCGTGAGAGATACGCCTCGGTGAAGGTGACGAGCCCCGGGTTCTCCATCGCACCGAGGTTGTACTCGGGGACGAAGATCTGGTCGTACTTGCCCCAGGGATACGGATACGCGAAAGCATCCGTGAAGAAATCCAGGCCCTGACGCGTGACCTCGAGGATCTCGTCCGACTCCAGATACTGCGCCAGCGACTGCCGCACGAACACGCCCAGCGCGATGTGCTGCTCGTCGCGCCGCCAGTCGCCGTCCACGCGGGCATAGGGCCCCGCGGCGACCGAGGTGATGTAGCTCGAGATCGGCAGCGTCGGGGCGAACTCGACGCGCTGCACCCCGACCCCCGCGTCGACCGTCGCGGCGGACTGGTTCGAGAGGACCTCCCATCCCGCCGGCGCGTCGATCACGAACGTGTAGGGAGCCTTGATGTCGGGCTGCTCGAAGCACGCCATGACACGCCGCGAGTCTGCGGGCTCGTACTGCGTGTAGAGATAGGTGCGGTCATCGACGGGATCGTGGAAGCGGTGCAGCCCCTCCCCCGACCGGCTGTAGACGCCGACCGCCTCGACGCGGATCGTGTTCACGTCCGCGAGATCGTGCACGGCGATCCGGGCGCCGTCGTAGACGACCTCCTGGTCGACGCCGTTCACGACGACGCGCTCCACGCTCTCGCCGATGAAGTCGAGCCAGGTCGACGAGGTCGTCGATGCGAACTCGAGCGTCGTGACCGTCGGGAAGCCGCTCCGAGCCCGCTCGGGCGCTCCGGTCAGATCGAGTTCGACGCGGATGCTGCGAACGGAGACGGCGGCGGATCGCGCCGCGGTCTCCTCTCGAGTGAGGTTGGCGGTATGCATGCCTCCATCCTTTCATCCGGCGCCGAAGACCATGCCCGTGTCCCGATCGAGAACCCCGCCCTACGTTGCGCTGTGCAACAGAGAGGTCTAGAGTTGCACTATGCAACAGATGGGTGATGCGGACGCTCGAGGTCAGGACAGCGCGACAGTACTGCGGTCTCTGCTGGCGATC
>NZ_LMOU01000001.1:706286-712979 GCF_001423615.1 Microbacterium sp. Leaf159
TCGTGATGGCCATCGCCGACGAGCCCGGTATCCGCTCGACCGACATCGCCCAGATGTTTCGGCTGAACCGATCCACGGTGTCGAGGCAGCTCTCGTCGCTCATCACCCTCGGGCTCGTGCAGGAGATGCCCGCGACGGCAGGGCGCGGGCGCCCGCTGGCACTCACACCCGAGGGCGAAGAAGCCTTCCGGGGAACGCTCGACACGCTGCAGCACGTGATCGACACCCATATCGCGCAGTGGTCGAATGCGGAGGTGTCGCGCTTCGCGCACGACCTCCAGCGCTTCGACCGCGGCGACGCCGCATCATGACCACGGCCCACAAGGCCATCGAAGAAGGAAGAGAAATGAAGAACATCACCGTTCTCGGCACCGGCGTCCTCGGATCGCAGATCGCGTTCCAGACCGCCTTCCACGGATTCGACGTCGTCGCGTACGACATCGATCAGGCAGCGCTCGACCGTGCTGCCGAACGTTTCGAAGCGCTCGCCGCGCGCTACGTCGCAGACGGCGTAGAGAACGCGGCGGACGGTGGCGTGCAGGCGGCCGTCGGCCGCATCCGCCTCACCTCCGACCTCGCGGATGCCGCCGCGACCGCCGACCTCGTGATCGAGGCCGTCCCGGAGAGCCTGGAGCTCAAGCAGGGCATCTACCGCACCCTTGCCGATGCGGCACCCGCGACGACGATCTTCGCGACGAACTCCTCGACTCTGCTGCCGAGCGCCCTGTCGGAGTCCACCGGACGGCCGGATCGCTTCCTCGCACTGCACTTCGCGAACGAGATCTGGTCGCACAACACCGCCGAGGTGATGGGCACGCCCGGTACCGATCCTGCCGTCTACGAGAAGGTCGTGGAGTTCGCCACGCAGATCGGCATGGTCCCGATCCAGATCAAGAAGGAGAAGGCCGGATACCTGCTGAACTCCCTCCTCGTGCCGTTCCTCGAAGCGGGGGCCGGCCTCCTCGTCGACGGAATCGCCGAGCCCGAGGCGATCGACGCGACCTGGCGCATCGGCACCGGCGCTCCCGCCGGCCCGTTCGAGATCTACGACATCGTGGGTCTGACCACGGCGTACAACATCTCGCGCATGGGCGGCGAGAAGCAGCAGCGCTTCGCCGACCTGCTGAAGGAGCACTACATCGACAAGGGCAAGCTCGGCGTCGCCACCGGCGAGGGCTTCTACACCTACCCTCGCGAGAGCTGAGCCGTCTGCTCCCCCGCGCCGACCGGGTCGCCGGATTCATCCGCCCGACCCGGTCGATCCGTCGGTGGAGCAAGCCGATGGCCGAGCTTCGCGTAGAGAGCACGCGATGCCGAATCGAGCCGAGCCGCATCCTCGACGTTCCCCCTGGCCTCGGCGATCCGCGCGAGGATTCCGTCGCTGCGAGCGACCTCGGCCCGATCGCCCGTCGCCTCCGCGATGCTCCTGGCCTCACCGGCCTGCAACTCGGCTTCAGCAAGGCGATGCTCGTCCGGGTCCGCGAGCATCGCGAGCAGGAGGATCTCTGCGAGCGAGTTCGCCGCCTCAGTGGCGATCAGCGGCGACGCGGCGAGTTCGGCGTCGCGCAGTACATCGCGAGCCTGTGCCGCCGCCCTCGCATGCGCTCCCGACCGCGCGTCGATGCGCGCCGCCAGCAGCACGAGGTCGGCTGAGGTCGCGAACTCGGCCGACGCTTCGGCGACCCCGATCGCCTCGCCCAGCCGCTCTCGGGCGAGTGCATCGTCGCCCCGCGCCTCGGCGATGAGCGCTCGTGTGCGCCGCACGAAGGGCAGCGACGCGCCACGCGACAGAGCGAGGAGGTCGCTGAGCTCGTTCTCCGCGTCGTCGAGATGACCGACCGCGAGCAGACACAGTGCCCGGTTCCCCCGGACGATCACCGTGTTGAGTTCGTCCGCCTCGCTCTCGGCCATAGCCAGAGCATCGGAGTACTGTGCCTGCGCCTCGTCGTAGCGCGCGAGAATCCGCAGCGTATCGGCGTGGTTCCCTGTCGCTCGACCTTCGACCACGCGGTCGCCAGCAGAGCGCGCATGCCCGATCGCCGCACGATATGACGTCAGCGCCTCGTCGAGATGACTCATCCACCGCTGCACGTTCCCGATCTGATTCCAGGTGCGGGCGAGCGCAGCTCCCTCGGCGACGCGACGGACTCGGTGCAGTTTGACGAGCGCCTCGTCGAAGCGGCCCAGCTTCTCGGCACAGTTTGCGACGCCGAGCGCCAGCTCGGGGATCAGATGGATTCCGGCTCCCCTCGTGGCGAGATCGTGGAGACGGAGAGACTCGTTCCACATCGACCAGCGCGACAGTGCGGGGTGCGCGTCGAGGGCGAGGCGTTCGACCAACTCGTCGCCCCCGTGCTCACGCGCCGCCGTCGCGACCGCGAGCACGGTGGCGACCTCCCTCGCTGCATAGTCCCTGTCGCCGGCCATGCGGTCGAGCACGGCGCGACCGGCGCGCATGACGAACAAGCGCCTGATCGACTCGGGACGCAACGACCTCGAGCGCTCCCGGGCGAACGCGAACACGGTGGCGTGCATCAGCACGCGGCCGTCGCGGCGCTCGATCAAGTGGCGGGAGCGGAGACGGTCGAGACCGGCAGACGCCTGAGAGCCGGCGGCAGCGAGGAGCACACTCTCATCGAAATCTCGATCGATCAACGCCGCGTCCGCGAGGAGGTCGGCGTCACCGCTCCGGAGCGCGCGAGTGGCGGCGTCGAGCACAGGACGGATTCTCGCGTCTCGCGGTTCGTTCTCGAAACGCGAGGCGAGATCCTCGAAGGTCCACCCCGGATGCTCGCGGACGATGCCGGCGAGCATCGCGATGTCCACGGGAAGCCCGCCGCTCACCGCGACGACCCGGTCGACGTCAGCTGCGGTGAAGGACCGCGGGGGCACCGTCCCGTTCTCCTCGCGCGTGAGGAGGTGGACGAGGAGTCGCGCGGCATCATCAGCCTCGAGAGGCGCGATCGCGATGTGACGAGCTCGGATTCCGTCTGCCCGCAACTGCTCGGCGAGAAAGGCGAGATCGACGCGCGAGGTGACCAGATAACGCAGCCCCGGCACGATCAGCGGGAGCAGACGCTGAGCCTGGCCTGCGTCCTCGAGAATGCACGTCACACCATCGGCTGCAGAGGCCAGGCGCTCGCGCAGGAGCCCGATCTCGTAGGGCAGCGACCGCTCCCCGAGCGCCCCGAGAATGCGTCGCAGCACGTCCACGGGGTCAGCGGACGGCCAGCCGATGTGCGACTCGCGCAGGTCGACGCTGAGTACCCGATCGCCCCGCGCCAGCGCCGTCGCCAGTGTGCTCTTGCCCACCCCGGGAAGTCCGGTGAGCAGCATGACATCGGCTGCCGGCAGTGACGCGAGCAGCCTCTCGCGCCCGATCTCGGAACCGCCGACAGCTCTGGTCTCGAACTCGACCGGGATGTGGACGCCCGATCGGTCGCCGTTCAGTACGCGCGCTGATGCGCTCCAGTCGGACGCCTCCTCATCGGACGTGCCGAGTGCCCGCAGGATGTCGCCGACCAGCCGATCATCGACCCGGCGACGTCCCGGGCGGAAGCAGTCGTACACGGTGACCTTCGCGGGCTCCTCGCCCCCGCGGATCACGCCGATCCTGCGAGCGATCTCCGCATAAGACGGCGATCCCACGGAGGTGCGCACCGTCCCGAGCAACGCGCACAGTTCGTCGAGGGTGCGCGGGTCGGGCATGTCATGAGCCTAGGACAGCGAACGGTGCCGGGTCGTCGTCACGCCGTTCGGAGTCGTTCGGAGTCACCGCGGACAGCCATCTGCCTTCCTAGGATTCAGGGCGCAGGGCCGAACCGCGCCCTCCGGACAAGGAGACGACACCACGATGACCAGCCGCACCGAGATCGCTGCGAAACTCGACGACTTCGCCTTCCAGAAGATCAACTTCGGCGGGTTTCTGATGAACAAGCGGGCGAAGAACTCGCACGCACTGTGGACGAGGAGCAGCGACAAGGGCGTCACGGAGCTGGCCATCCTCGCGACCCGTGATTACGGCGACGGCAATGTCTACGACGTCGCTGCCTTCACGACGGACGGAACGGTGCCCTCGGACGTCATCGCCGACATCGCCCCCCAGGCGGAGGCTCTGGCGGATGCCATCAACCTGCGAGAGCACGGGTACGTGTACTCGAGCCTCGAGCCCTGGGACGGCGGCGGCACCATCTGGATCTCGAAGAAGCCACAGTTCCGGGCGCTGGGGCGGCCGGACGAGGGCATCCATGTGATTCCGATCCAGCGGCTCAGCGGAATCAACGAACCGCGGTGGCTCGCCTGGGCTCGAGAGAACGGGCAGCTGCACATCGCCATCGTCTACAAGCCCTGAGCGTGCCCATCGTCCCCGGAGGGAGGGCCGCACGAGTGCGCAGCAGCGCGCTCGTCGCGGCCTGCTCCGTCGGTTACCTGGCTCTCGCCGCTGCGGTCTGCTTCTACGTCCTTCCCGTCGGGTGGGGGGTCGATGGAATCGAGTTGCTCGTGGCGCAGTGCGCGGTCGTCGCCTTAGGCGCGGGCGCCGTCGCGTGGACCGCGATCTCGATCCGCCGGCACGCTCGACGCCGAGGCATGCTCGCCGCTATCGCTCGCGATGCAGGGTGGACGTATCGCGACGATGTGAGCGACTGGATCTGGGGTGGATCGCTGGACGAGCAGATCGAGCGAACCGGACGCACGGCGCGCGATCATCTGGACGCGAGACGGAGTCCTGTGCCCTTCGACTCGGCCGAGCACACGTACGTCGTGGGGCACCGCGAGGGTTCGACGATCCACTCGATCCGCTCGGTGCGGATCCCTCTCCCCGCGGAGGCACCGAGGATCACGCTGAGATCCCGCGCCGGTCGCGGGGCGCTCAGCACGCTGCCCCGTCGACCTCGTCGAGCCGCGCAGCTGCGTCTCGAGGGCGACTTCAGCGACGTCTTCGAGCTCTCCGTTCCGTCCGGCTACGAGACGGATGCCCTGTACGTGCTGACACCCGATCTGATGGCGACCCTGATGGATGCAAGCAGCGACCTCGACCTCGAGGTGGTGGACAGCAGTCTGTACGTGTACTTCCCCGCACTGGATCTGACCGACGCCGATCAGCTCGCGCGTTTCGTCACGGTCATCGCTGCGCTGCATGACCGTTTCGGCCGGCGGGCGCAGCTGTACCGCGACGACAATGCGCCGGCTCTGGATGCAGCCGCATACCGGCGTTCGGGCGATATGTTGGCCGCGTCTGCGCGGGTGGTCGACTCTCGCGTTCGCGTCTGGCCTGTCGTCGTCGCAGTGCTGACCCCGCTCGCGCCACTCGTCGTGGCGATCGTGGTGACGAGGCTCGTGTGAGCAGGACCGTCAGCGCCCGAGCAGCCGGCGGATCGCAGTCTCGGGTGACACGGTGAGATCGAGGGTGCGACCCCGCGTGTAGAGCCGGAACACGCGAGGGTCGATGTAGCTCCCTCGCGCCACCGCGAGGGTGTTGCCGAGCGCCGAGGCCGTGGCCTGCACGGCGAGGCGCTCGGCACGCCGCCTCTCGTTCTTGGTCTCGAGCCGACCGATACGGGCCAGCGCGTCCGCCGCGAGGATGGTGCCGTGCAGCGTGCGGAAGTCCTTCGCAGTGAAGGCGGCTCCCGCCACCTCGCGCAGATAGTCGTTGACCTCGCTCGAGGTCAGGCGCACCCTCCGCCGCCCCTTCCGGTAGGCCAGCAGCGGCGCACGCGGGGATCCGACGGAGAATTCCGACAGGGCCTCGGCCAGCGGAGCGTCGGTGATCTCGATCGACGCCAACTGCTTGCTCTTCGCGGGGAAGCTCAGGGCGACTGTGCTTCCGTCTATACGGACGTCGCGGCGTCGAAGCGTGCTGAGGCCACGACTGCCGTGCTTCACGAGGTAGCGTTCCGAACCGATCCGCAGGGCGGCGTCGTCGAGCAGCCGGAAAGACACCGCGAGTGCGCGTCCGCGTGTGAGACCGGGCTCCCCGATCGCGCGCGTCACCTTGGCCCTGGCCGCAGGCAGCGCCTCGGCCAGCCGCAGCGCGCGGGCGAACTTGCGCTGATCCCTCCCTGTCCGCCAGAGCGGATGGTAGAGATACTGCCGCCTTCCCGCGTCATCGGTGCCGACAGCCTGGATGTGCGCCAGCGGATCGGCGGCGATCCAGACATCCGTCCACGCCGGCGGGATCGCGAGGTCATGGATCCGCTCACGATCGGCCTGCGACACCGTCTCATCGCCGGCATCGAGGTAGCGGAAGCCCGACCCAGAACGTCGACGACGGATACCGGGTTCTTCTCCGGGCACGACTCTTCTGAGTGCCATCCGTCTGACTCCTGTCGGCAGTGTGGGCGCGTGTGCGACCACGATGCCGCGACCGACCCGGCGCGTGAAGGGCATGGCGCTGCAGGGAGGAGACCTGCTAAGCGAACCCCACGGATTGTCGACCGGTACATAGGTCTGCCATTCTCTTGACTATGACGATGTCACTCGAGGAATTCCGTGAGTCCCTGACCAGGTCCGATCTGCGCGGCGCCCTCGGGTTACAGCTCACCGACATCGAGGCGCAGCAGGTCGCGGCCGATCCCGCGTCGACGCAGAGCTGGTACTCCTACTGGCTCACCACGATCCCGACTCCCCCGC
Organism: Microbacterium sp. Leaf159; assembly: GCF_001423615.1. Taxonomy (GTDB): domain Bacteria; phylum Actinomycetota; class Actinomycetes; order Actinomycetales; family Microbacteriaceae; genus Microbacterium. Next base: position 712,917 of record NZ_LMOU01000001.1, read on the forward strand.
CGCCCGCGCCCTCGTCAGGAGAGACGCCGCCGCCGGCATACGACGCAGCTCCCCCGGCTTACG
>NZ_LMOU01000001.1:712996-713085 GCF_001423615.1 Microbacterium sp. Leaf159
GCGCAGCGCCGCCGGCATACGACGCCGCTCCCCCGGCTTACGACGCTCCGCCGCCCGCATACGGAGGTGCTCCGGGTTCCGAGCAGGCT
>NZ_LMOU01000001.1:713122-738856 GCF_001423615.1 Microbacterium sp. Leaf159
CAAGATCCTGCATACGCCGCGACGGCTCCGTACCCGGGCTACGAGGGTGCCGCAGGCGCCACAGCGGTCTACCCCGGGTACGCTCCGGCGGCCGACGCCGAACCGCGCAAGAAGAGCAGGGTCGGTCTGTGGGTCACGCTGTCGATCCTCGGGGCTCTGCTGCTGATCGCTGCCATCGTGGTCGTCGTCGCCTTCACCACCGCCCGGCACTGGACCAAGACCGACGTCCCCGAGAAGCCGGAGACGTTCCACAGCGAGGAGTACGAGACCGGACGCTACGACGTCTCGATGGACGCCGTGAACCCGTGCACGGTCAACCAGGACTGGACGGACTGCACCAACCTCATGGTCGCGACCTACACGGCCGCCTGCGTCGGCGTCGAGCTCACCGAGACGGCCACGCTGCTCTGCACCGACTACAGCGGGGCGATCGATGAGATGAAGGCACTGGACGGCGACGGGTACTACGTGGCCACCCTCGGCACCTACGGCAGCCTGACCCGCACACCGGAGATGGACACGCGCCAGGTCTCGAACGACGACTACGAGCCCGCGGTGACCCATGAGGCCGTGTGCTACCTCGAGTTCATCGGAGAGTGCGAGTAAGAACTCTCCCGGGTACGACAAAACCCCCGCTTTCGCGGGGGTTTTTGTCTTGCTGGGGTACCTGGACTCGAACCAAGAACAACGGAACCAGAAACCGCCGTGTTGCCAATTACACCATACCCCAAGGGCGAAACCGGAGCCTCGCACCGAGAGTCAAGCCTACCCGAGCCTCGGCCCGAATGCCAAAACGCCTCGCTCCGTCCGGGCGCGTCGCGCGAGATCGGCCGCTCCTGCGCGACACCTGCGGCCGGTGACGCGAAGAGGGAGAGCACCTCTCGGCTGCTCTCCCTCTTCACTGTCGCTCGATCTCAGTTCGCGAGGAACTCCGAGAGCGCACGAAGTCGTCGCAGCGACTCGTCCTTGCCCAGCAGTTCCATCGACTCGAACAGCGGCGGGGAGATCCGACGCCCGGTGATGGCGACGCGCGGAGGACCGTAGGCGATGCGCGGCTTGAGCTCGAGCTTCTCGACCAGAGCCCCGGCGAGAGCCTCCTGGACCTTCTCCGGAGTGAACTCGGTCACCGGCTCGAGAGCCGCGACACAGGCGTCGAGCACCTCGGCCGCGTTGGCAGGGAGGCCCTTGAGCGCGTCGGCGTCATAGGAGACGTCGTCACTGAACAGGAAGCCCACCATCCCGGGCACCTCGCCCAGCAGCTGAACGCGCTCCTGCACCAAGGGCGCGACGCGGAACGCCATCACGAGCTGCTCGTGCGTGGGTTCATCGAAGAGTCCCGCTGCTGCGAGGTAGGGGATCGTCCGCTCGGCGAAGTCCTTCTCCCCCAGCGTGCGGATGTGGTCGCCGTTGATCGACTCGGCCTTCTTCTGGTCGAAGCGGGCCGGGTTCGGGTTGACGTTCACGATGTCGAACGCCTCGGTGAACTCCTCGAGCGAGAACACGTCGCGGTCGGGACCGATCGACCAGCCCAGAAGGGCCAGGTAGTTGAGCAGTCCCTCGTGGATGAAGCCGCGATCGCGGTGCAGGAAGAGGTCCGCCTGCGGGTCGCGCTTGGAGAGCTTCTTGTTGCCGGTCTCCCCCAGCACCAGCGGCATGTGGGCGAAGCGCGGCACGAACGTGGTGACGCCTGCCTCGATGAGAGCCGCATAGAGCGCGAGCTGACGCGCCGTGGACGGCATCAGGTCTTCACCGCGGAGCACGTGCGTGATGCCCATGAGGGCATCGTCGACCGGGTTCACGAAGGTGTACAGCGGGATGCCGTTGGGCCGCACGACCACGAAGTCGGGGAACGACCCGGCCGGGAAGGTCACCTCGTCACGGATGAGGTCGACGTAGGTGAGGTCTTCTTCTGGCACGCGGAGACGAAGTGCGGGCTGACGTCCCTCGGCCCGGAAGGCGGCCTTCTGCTCGTCGGTCAGAGCGCGATCGAAGTTGTCGTAACCGAGCTGCTTCGCGCGGCCGGCAGCCTCGTTGCGGGCGTCGATCTCCTCGGCCGTCGAGTAGCTCTCGTACAGCGCACCGGTGGCGAGCAGCTTGTCGATGACGCCGCGATAGATGTCGTGACGCTCGGACTGCCGGTACGGGGCGTGCGGTCCGCCGACCTCGACGCCCTCGTCCCAGTCGATCTTGAGCCACGTGAGCGCGTCGACGAGCTGACGGAAGCTCTCCTCGCTGTCGCGGGCGGCGTCGGTGTCCTCGATGCGGAACACCATCTTCCCGCCTGTGTGGCGGGCGTAGGCCCAGTTGAAGAGCGCGGTGCGGACCATGCCGACGTGCGGCAGTCCGGTCGGCGAGGGGCAGAAGCGGACGCGGACGTCGGCGCCACTGGCGGTCGTGGTGAGGGGGTGCGGAGTAGCCATATCCCTCCGATTCTAGTTGCCGCTGCGGCACTCCACAGGGGCTCGCAGTGGGGCGTCGGCACACGCGACCCGGGGTCACTGTGGGTAACAGTCACTCACCCTGGGAAACAACCCGCGTTCCGTCCCGACCTGCTCCTATCGTTGCCGCAACGCCGGAGGACGGGCGAACACCGAACCCACACGGAAAGGCAAGAACATGACATTCACGGATGCAGTGACGACGGGTCTCGACGACCGATGGCGGGACGCAGCAAGGCCACAGACCAGCGCCGACTGGCTCGACCGCGCACAGGCGGTGGCAGACATCCTCGCAGCAGACGCCGTCGACCGTGATCGCGCGAACGCGACGCCACGAGCCGAAGTCAGGCTGTTGAAGGAATCGGGGCTGGTGACACTGTTGGGTCCCCGCGCGCACGGCGGCGCCGGTGAGAGCTGGGACACGGCGTACCGAGTGATCCGCACCGTGGCCAGAGGCGACGGCTCGATCGGCCAGCTCCTCGGCTACCACTACCTGTGGGCGTGGGCCGCGCGGCTCGTCGCCACTGAAGATCAGATCGCCGCCGTCGAAGAGCTGTACACGACGAACGACTTCCTCTTCGGAGGCGCCGTCAATCCTCGGGATTCCGATCTCGTGATCCGAGAAGACGGCGACGACCTGATCTTCTCCGGACGCAAGTCGTTCTCCACCGGCGGGCAGGTCTCGGACCTCACCGTGCTCGAAGGCATTCTCGAGGGCACCGACACGCACGTCTTCGCGATCGTCCCCACCGCGCAGGACGGGATCGTGTTCGCGGATGACTGGGACAACCTGGGGCAGCGGCTCACGGAGTCGGGCTCGGTCGAGATCCGCGACGTGCGCGTCCCCTGGGCGTCCGCTGCGGGATTCGTCGACAAGGAGTTCCAGCCGCTCACCTACAACACCCTGAACGTCCCGACGATCCAGCTCGTGTTCGCGAATTTCTATCTCGGCATCGCGCAGGGCGCCCTCGAGACGGCGTCCGCCTACACGCGCACCACGACGCGCCCCTGGCCCTACGGCGGAGACGACAAGCAGCATGCGACGGACGAGTGGTACCTGCTCGAGGGCTATGGCGAGCTCGCGTCGAAGCTGTGGGCCGACGAAGCGCTGCTGGACGCCGTGGGCGCGGAGATCAGTGCCGTACTGCACGCGCCCCGCGAGGATCTCACGGCGCGGCGACGCGGTGAGATCGCTGTCCGGATCGCAGCGGGAAAGCTCCGGATCGTCGATGACGGCTTGGAGGTCGCCACGAAGGTCTACGAACTGACCGGGGCGCGCGCGTCGGCGAATGCGGTCGGACTCGACATTTTCTGGCGCAACCTGCGCACGCACAGCCTTCATGATCCGATCGCCTACAAGAAGCGCGAGGTCGGGACGTTCGTGCTGAAGAACGAGGTGCCAGAGCCCACCTGGTACACCTGAGCGGTCTGACTTGTCACCCCTCGGTGGCGCGCCGACGCAGGCGTGCGCGGCACCGAGGATTCCATGCATCACCGCAGCCCGCAGGGGTTCGCAGGCTCGGCCGCATCGCGACGGGCGGGTCTCAGCGGCGCGAGCGGATCGCCATGGCAGCAGAGTGCTCCAGCGGGACACGACCGTCCACGGTCCTCTCGGAGCACACCGCGTCGAACGCCGCTCGGAACGCGGCGCGGTCCGACTCGTCGAGCGCACGGTAGAACTGGCCGGCTCCCCCGACGCCGCCTTCTGCGGACACCCACAGTGCCTCGACGCCGGCCGACCACGTCCAGGTGATCTCCGACACTCGAGTGCCCCTCCAGCCCGCGCCGTCCAGCATCCGTGCGAAGCCGTCGACCGTCCGCTCGAAGTCCTGCTCCGGGGGCAGTCGCTCCCCCGCCGAAGGTGAGAGTCCCGCCCGGTCGCAGACCTCACGCCACAGCCACGTCGGCGAGTTCGTCCAGACGGTCGCCACCACGACGTCGGCCGACACTCGCGAGAGCTCTCGAGCCGCCCTCCGCGGTTCGGCGACGTGGTTGAGCACGAAGTTGGCGACGACCGCGTCGAAGACCCCGTCCTGGAACGGCAGCTGCGGCAGCGCACCGTCGACCACGGGGATCCCCGCGTGCTCCTGTACCGCGATCTCCCGCATCGTCGGCTCCGGCTCGCATCCGGTGACGTTCCAGCCGGCGCCCGCGAACGCCGCGGAGAGCGATCCTGTACCGGAGCCCACATCGAGCAGGGAGCGTCCACGCGCTTCCCCGAGCTCGTCGAGCACGAAGCCTGCGGTCCCGACACACAACGCGGCGTACGAGTCTGCGTATGCGCGCCCCGTGCCTGCCCAGTCCTTCATCGCGCTCGGGAGCGGGCGAGCGGCGAGAGCGCGACGATCGCGATCACCAGCACGGATGCCGCGATGCCGAGGCCCGCGTACTGATAGTTCGACAGGATCACTCCGGCGAGCACCGCGCCCGCCGCAGCCGACAGGCTCATCAGCGAGTCGCTCCGACCCTGCCGTCGTGTGCGCAGCTCGGGCGCGCTCGATTCGGTGAGAAGCGCCGCCCCGGCGACGGTGGCCGCACTCCATCCCAGGCCCAGCAGGATCAGCGCGACCATCACGCCCCACTCCTGATCGTTCACGAAGACGGCGAAGGCGAGCGCCCCGCCCAAGAGCGCCTGTCCCAGCAGCACCACCCGCAACCGTCCCCAGCGGTCCGCGAGGATGCCGAAGAGCGGAGAGAGCGCGTACATGCCGCCGACGTGCAGAGCGATCGTGATGCCGACGAGTGCCGAGACATCAGCCGGCGTGGGTGCCATGCCCTCGCTGCCGTGCGCCATGTGCGCGAGGTGCACGGGAGTCATCGCCATGACGGATGCCATCACGACGTGCGAGCCTGCGACCGCGAAGATCGCGTATCGAGCCACCACCGGACGATCGACCGACACCTGCCCGGTCACCGCTGCTGCTGCCCTGGCGAGGCCTTGAGCTGCGAGAAGCGGATCGGGCCGCAGCGCGATCAGGTAGAGGATGAGCGCCGCGCACTGGGCGACGAACGAGAACACGTAGGAGCCGGTCTGCGGCGGCATGCCGATGGCCTCGCCGACGATCTCCCCCGGCCCCAGCAGCAGTGGTCCTGCCACGCCTCCGATCGTCGTCGCCCACACGACGATCGAGAGATCGCGCCCGCGGTGCTGCGGGGCGGCGAGATCGGTTGCGGCGAACCGCGACTGGAGGTTGCCGGCATTGCCCGCGCCGATCATCAGGATGCCGACCAGCAACAGCGGGAACACCCGCAGCGACGCGGCCAGGATCACGACGGCGATGCCGACGAGCGCGAAGAGGTTGCCGAGTGTCAGAGCGCGCCGCCTGCCGACCCTGGCGGCGAGACGGGCGAGCGGGATCGCGCACAGCGCCGCACCGAGGGTGACCGACGCCGTGGCGAGGCCCGAGAGCGCGTCGCTCCCCGAGAGGTCGGCGGCGAGCAGCGCGCCGAGCGATACGGTCGCTCCGAAGGCGATCCCGCCGAGCACCTGTCCGAGTGACAGCACCAGGACGGTGCGTCGCTGGACGGCTGCCTGCTGGGTCGCCGTCAGCGCGACCACGGTCATGAAGCGCGCACGGCGTCGCGCACGGTGTTGCGCAGGATCCCCAGTCCGGTGATCTCGACCTCGACCGTGTCACCGGCGTCGAAGGTGCCGACACCCGCGGGCGTGCCCGTCAGGATGACGTCGCCGGGCAGCAGGGTGAACACGGCCGACGCATGCTCGATGATCGCTGCGACGGAGTGGATCATGTCGGTCAGCGGCGCCTTCTGGCGGACCTCTCCGTTCACCCTGGTCTCGATCGTCGCGACCGACGGGTCGAAGTCCGTGCTGATGGTGGGCCCGAGGGGGCAGAACGTGTCGAAGCCCTTCGCGCGCGACCACTGGCCGTCCTTGCGCTGCAGGTCACGGGCTGTGACGTCGTTGGCGATCGTGTACCCGAGCACATGATCGAGAGCATCCGCCTGAGTCACGTTCTTGGCGACCTTGCCGATCACGACGGCGAGCTCGCCCTCGTACTCGGTCTGGTCCGAGATCGACGGACGCACGATCGCATCGCCGGGGCCGATCACCGCGGTGTTGGGCTTCAGGAACAGCAGCGGCTCCTCGGGAGCCACTCCCCCCATCTCGGCGGCATGGTCGTGGTAGTTCTTGCCGACGCAGACGATCTTCGAACGCGGGATCACCGGTGCCAGGATGACCGCGTCCGCGATCGGCACACGATCGCCCGTCGGCTCGTATCCGGCGAACAGCGGATCGCCCGAGAGGACGACGAGGTCGGTGTCATCGACGATCCCGAAGAGGATGGCGTCGTCATGGCTGAATCGGGCGATCTTCATTCCCTCAGCCTATCCAGGGGCCACACACGAGCAGACCCCGCTTTGCAGATTTCGCGAAGCGGGGTCTGGGAAGTCCGTCGACCTCAGGCGTCGAGGCGCAGGAGCCAGCCGTGCCTGTCGTCGCGACGGCCGTACTGGATGTCCGTGAGCTCTTCACGCAGCGACAGAGCGAGTTCGCCGAGCGGCTGCGGCTCGTCGAATCCTTCGCCGACCAGGGCGCCGATCGGCGTCACGACAGCGGCGGTGCCGCAGGCGAAGACCTCGACGATGTCACCGGATGCCACGCCCTCGCGCCACTCGTCGATCGAGATCGGTCGCTTCTCGACTGTGTAGCCGCGGTCCTCCGCGAGCTGCAGCAGGGAGTCGCGCGTGATGCCCTCGAGGATGCTGTCGGACTCGGGCGTGACGACGCGGCCGTCCTTGAACACGAACACGACGTTCATGCCGCCGAGCTCCTCGACATTGCGCTCCTCGTTGAGGAACACGACCTGGTCGCATCCCTTCGACGAGGCCTCGCTCTGGGCCAGCAGGCTCGACGCGTAGTTGCCACCCGTCTTGGCCTTGCCTGTGCCGCCCTTGCCCGCACGCGCGTAGTCCTCGGAGAGCCAGATGCGCACGGGCTTCACGCCGCCGCTGAAGTAGGCGCCTGCGGGGCTCGCGATCACGTAGTAGGCGACCTTCTGCGCCGCGCGGACACCGAGGAAGGCCTCCTTGGCGAACATGAAGGGGCGGAGGTACAGGCTCTGGTCCTCACCGGACGGCACCCAACGCCCATCGACCTTGATGATCTCGCGCAGCGACTGGATGAAGTACTCGGTCGGCAGCTCCGGCAGCGCGAGACGGCGGGCGCTGGCCTGCAGACGGGCTGCGTTGCGGTCGGGACGGAAGGTGTGGATCGACCCGTCGGCGTGACGATAGGCCTTGATGCCCTCGAAGATCTCCTGCGCGTAGTGCAGCACGGATGCGGCGGGGTCGAGCGGGATCGGTCCGTACGGCTGCACACGGGGACGGTGCCATCCGCCCTTGACCGACCAGCAGATGTCCACCATGTGATCGGTGAAGACCACACCGAATCCGGGGTTCTCGTGAACCTCGGCGACTCGACCGGGGGTCGCGGCCGTCAGGTTCTTGGTCACCGCGAACTCCAGCGGAGCCACGGTGGTCTCGGCGTCGATGGTCGTCATCTCGTCATCCATTCCTCGTGCGGCGCGCATCCTCGCGCCGTCTCAGCCTACGCCTGTCGTTCAGAGCAGAGCGGTGATCGCGGAGCCGACCTCCGCGGTGGTGCGCGCCCCCGTGCGGGACGCGATGTCGGACTCTACGGCGGCGCTCACGCGAGCAGCCTCTTCGGTGAGCCCGAGGTGGTCGAGCAGCAGCGCGACCGAGAGGATCGCGGCGGTGGGGTCGGCCTTCTGCTGACCCGCGATGTCGGGGGCCGATCCGTGCACCGGCTCGAACATCGACGGGAACGCACCCGCGGGGTTGATGTTGCCCGAGGCGGCGAGTCCGATTCCGCCGGTGACCGCTCCCGCGAGGTCGGTGAGGATGTCGCCGAACAGGTTGTCCGTCACGATCACGTCGAAACGAGCGGGATCGGTGACCAGGAAGATCGTCGCCGCATCGACGTGCAGGTAGTCGACGGCGACGTCGGGGTGCTCGGACGCGACCTCGTTCACGATGCGCTGCCAGATCGCCCCCGCATGCACGAGCACGTTGGTCTTGTGCACGAGCGTGACCTTCTTGCCGCGCCGCTCGGCGAGGTCGAAGGCGTAGCGCACGACCCGCTCGACGCCGAAGGCGGTGTTGACCGAGGTCTCATTGGCGACCTCGTGCGGCGTGCCCTTGCGGATCGCACCGCCGTTGCCGACGTAGGGACCCTCAGTGCCCTCTCGGACGACGACGAAATCGATGTCTCCCGGGTTCGCGAGCGGTCCCGCGGCCCCGGTGAAGAGCTTCGACGGACGCAGGTTCACGTAGTGGTCGAGCGTGAAACGGAGCTTGAGCAGCAGCCCGCGCTCGATGTTCGCGTCCTTGAGCCGGGGGTCGCCTGGCGTGCCCCCGACGGCTCCGAGCAGGATCGCGTCGTGCTCTGAGATCGCCTGAAGGTCGTCGTCAGTGAGGGTGTCGCCCGTCTCGAGGTACCGAGCGGCACCGAGCGAGAAGCGGGTCCTGTCGAATGTCACATCACTGGATGCGGTGACCGCGTCGAGGACCTTCTCGGCTTCGGCGACGACCTCGGGGCCGATTCCGTCACCGGGGATGACCGCCAGCTTCACGACACGCGACATGACACTCCTTGCATCGGGATGAACCGGCCGACGCTCGAGCGGGTGCCGAGCGGGCCGGTTCTCCCAGCGTACTGGTCAGTGAGAGGGGGTCTTGCGCAGTGTGACGGCCGCGATCAGGCCTGCCAGCACCACGAGCCCCGCACCGATGAGCGAGGTCACCAGGACGCCCGAGCCGAAGGCCGCGGATGCGGCATCCCAGAGCGCATCGCCGAGCTGTGCCGGCAACTCCTGGGCGGCGGTGTAAGCGCCGGCGAGCGTCTCCTTCGCCGCGTGCGCCGCATCTGCCGGTATGCCCGGCGGAATGACCAGCGCTCCGCGGTAGAACGCGGTGATCAGGCCGCCGAGCACGGCTGTGCCGAGCACAGCGCCGAGCTCGTAGGCCGTCTCGGACACCGCGCTCGCGGCCCCCGCCTTCTCGGCGGGCGCACTGGAGAGGATCAGCTCGTTCGAGATAGTCTCGGCCCCGCCGATGCCGATGCCGAGCACCACGAAGGCGATGATCAGCGGCGCGACACCGTGATCGGAGGTCGTGAACGCGACGAGCAGGTATCCGGCGAGGGAGAACACGAGTCCGGCCGGCACCAGGATGTGCGGGCGCACCCGACGCGAGATCGGGACGACCGAGAGTCCGGCCACGATCATCGCGATCATGCCGGGCACGAGCGCCGCCCCCGCGGTCATCGGCGACAGGCCGAGGACCAGCTGGAGGTGCTGCGACACGAAGTAGAGGAAGCCCACGAGCGCGACGACGCTCAGCAGGTTCACCAGGATCGCTCCCGAGAACGAGCCCCGGCGGAACAGCGCCATGTCGAGCATCGGCACCTCGGCATGCAGCTGTCGCCGCACGAACAGGTAGCCCATCACGATGCCGAGCAGCGCCCAGGCGCCGGCCGTGAGGCTCGGCCCTTCGACCGCGAGCGACTTGATCGCGTACACCACGGGGATCATCGCGGCCATCGACAGCACGATGCTGACGATGTCGATGCGACCGGGGTTCGGGTCACGGCTCTCGGGAACGAGCAGCGGCGCGGCGATGAGCAGCGGGATGAGCACGGGGACGGCGATCAGGAACACCGAGCCCCAGTCGAAGTGCTCGAGCAGGAAACCGCCCACGATCGGCCCGAGAGCGGAACCGGCGGAGAATGCGGACGCCCACACGGCGATCGCGAGGCGACGCTGGTCCCGGTTCTGGAAGATCGAACGCAGGAGCGACAGGGTCGACGGCATCAGCATCGCGCCGAAGAAGCCGAGGAGGGCGCGGGCGGCGATCAGCAGGCCGGCGGTCGGGGCGAAGGCCGCGAGGGCCGACACCGCGGCGAAGCCGGTAGCGCCGATCAGCAGCATCCGCCGACGTCCGAAGCGGTCGCCGAGGGTGCCCATGGTCACGAGGAGTCCGGCCAGCACGAGCGGGTAGACGTCGATGATCCACAGTTGCTCGGCGCCGGTGGGGGCGAGCGCGATGGATATCTCGGGGAGCGCGAAGCTCAGCACAGTGTTGTCCACCGACACCAGGAGCACCGGCAGCATGAGGACGACGAGCGCCGCCCAGCCTCGTGCCCCGACGCGGGGAGCATCCGTCTCTGTCGTCGGGATCGACGCAGTACGGGTCATGGAACACCTCTCAGGATCACGACGGCATCGTTACTAAACCGTCCAGATGGTATAGTAACAGAATCGTCACACTGCCGCGCTACTGTGATGCAAGACGAACAGAGGATCCCGATGCCCCGACCTCCCCTGGCCCGAGAACGCGTTCTCGACGCCTTCGAAGCGATCGTCATCGAAGACGGTGAGCGCGCAGCCACCCTCGACGCGACAGCCAAGGCCGCCGGCGTCTCGAAGGGCGGGCTGCTCTACCACTTCGGATCGAAAGAAGATCTGGCCGCAGGGCTGATCGAACGCCTCGACGCGCTCACGACGGCGGATCTCGAGCGCATGACGACCGCAGAAGAGGGGCCGGTGGCGTACTACGTGCGCACCTCCGTCATGGAGGACGATGCGCTGGATCGCGTACTGATCGCTGCGACGCGACTCGCCCAGGGCGGCTCGGCTTCGGCAGCCGACGCGCTGCGCAGGAACCGGGACCGGTGGGAGGACACGATCCGCCCCCACGTGCGGGATGCAGCGAGCCTCGACCTCGTGATGCTGCTGAGCGACGGGCTCTATTTCAACAACTCGCTCGATGTGCACGGACCGGAGCGATTGGTCCCCCGCAGCGACGAGCTCTCCGACCTGATCGCTCTCGTGCTCCGCGCGACGGCACCCTGACTCCCGGCCCCACACGCAGAAAGCGGGAGGGCGGCCTTTCGGCCTGCCCTCCCGCTCCGCTGATCCGGGTCTGCGCTGTTCAGACCTCGGTGATCTCGATCTGACGGAAGAGATCCGCGTCGATGGATCCGCGCAGGTCGTCGAGCAGGTCGTCCGGCACCGGCGAGTCCAGCGTGAGCACGCTGAGCGCCTGGTCTCCGGCGCCGAGGCGCGAGATCTGCATGCCGGCGATGTTGATGCCGGCTTCACCGAACTTCTGACCGTAGACCGCGACGATTCCGGGGCGGTCGGTGTACAGCATCACGACATGGTGCTTCTCGATCGGCAGCTCGAGCGCGTGGTCGTTGATGGCGACCAGCTTCTCGGCCTGCTTCGGGCCGGTGAGCGTGCCGGACACCGAGAGCTGCGAACCGTCGGAGAGAGCGCCGCTGAGGGTGATGACGTTGCGGTACTCGTCGCTGACGTCGTCCTTCAGGAGGCGCACTGCGATGCCACGCTGATCGGCGAGCAGGGGTGCGTTGACGTATGAGACCGTCTCGCTGACGATGTTCGTGAAGACGCCCTTGAGGGCGGCCAGCTTGAGAACGCTCACGTCATACTCGTTCAGCTCACCGTGCACCTCGACGTCGAGGCTCGTGAGCGGCGACGTCGCGAGAGCGGCGAAGATCTGGCCGAGCTTCTCGACGAGCGAGATGCCGGGGCGGACGTAGGGGTCGATCACGCCACCCGCCACGTTGACGGCGTCCGGCACGAGGTCCCCGCCGAGAGCCAGGCGCACCGAGCGCGCGACGGACACGCCGGCCTTCTCCTGCGCCTCCTCGGTGCTCGCTCCGAGGTGCGGGGTGACGACGACGTTCGGAAGGTCGAGGAGCGGACGCGCCGTGCCGCCCTCTGCCGGAGGCTCGGAGGTGAAGACGTCGAGGCCCGCACCGGCGATCTCACCGGCGACGAGGGCTGCGTGCAGCGCCTCCTCATCGATCAGTCCGCCACGAGCGACGTTGACGACGAACGCCGTCGGCTTCATGGCCTTGAACTGCTCGGCACCGATCATCCCGGTGGTCTCGGGCGTCTTGGGCATGTGGATCGTGAGGAAGTCTGACTCGGCGACGAGCTCGTCGAGCGTCAGCAGCTGCACGCCCAGCTGCTGGGCGCGCGCCGAGGTGACGTAGGGGTCGTACGCGACGACGCGCATGTCGAAGGCGGCGAGGCGCGCGGCGACGAGAGCGCCGATGCGGCCGAGGCCGACGATGCCGACGGTCTTCTCGAAGAGCTCGGCCCCGGTGAACGAGCTGCGCTTCCACTGACCCGCCGACAGCGACGCGTGCGCTGCGGGGATGCGTCGGGCGAGGCTGAGGATGTGCCCGACCGTGAGTTCTGCGGCGGAGACGATGTTCGATGTCGGCGCGTTGACGACCATGACACCGGCCGTCGTGGCCGCCTTGATGTCGACGTTGTCGAGGCCCACACCGGCGCGGGCGACGACCTTCAGCTTCGGCGCGTGGGTCAGCGCCTCCTCATCGATCTGCGTGGCCGACCGGATCAGCACGGCGTCGGCATCCGCGAGCGACGCGAAGAGCGCCTCGCGGTCGGTGCCGTCGACGTTGCGAACGTCGAAGTCGGGGCCGAGGGCCTCGATCGTGGCGGGTGAGAGAACTTCGGCGAGGAGCACGACGGGCTTCGGCACAGGGATCCTTCGGGGCAGCGCGACAGGGGGCCGATGCGCCGCACACCGTGGGGGCGCGATCACTTCAACTGTACCCGAGCGACTCCGCTGCTCCGTGCCGTGTGACGTCGAGCGACCGCGGAATCGCTAGGACGCCGCGAGGGTCAGGCTGTATGCGAGCAGACTCAACCAGAACACCGCGACGACGCCGAGGCCCGCCAGGAGCACGAGTGCGAGCTCCCCTGCGGACCGCCGCCTTCCGATGAGATAGGCGAAGACGAACACGATCGCGGGGAAGACGACGCCGAAAAGTAGTGTGGCCCAGCCGACGCCGCTCAGCCCGACCTGCGCCATGGTGATCAGGTGCGCCACGGCGTTCCAGATCGCGTAGGCGTAGAAGAGCCCCGCCAGTCCGAGGACGAGCCCGGTGAGCCATCGAGGCGATACCGCCGGACTCGGCTGTGACATCTGCATCTCGCTCATAGTCCGATCGCTCCCACCGTCACGAAGGGCCAGGGCACCAGGAGCACGACTCCGAGGAGGAGCGCGGAGATCCGGATCCACCCGGCCCTGCCACGCGTGAGCACCCAGCTCGCGAGGAACCACAGCAGAGGAGCCGCCACGGCGAGGACGAACCAGGGCAGGAACATCGCGTCCGCGACGAAGAAGTTCGCGAGCGGCTTGAGGCGGAGCCCGCCGACGACCCAGCCGACACTGTAGAGGAGGTAGACACCCCCGACGATGCCCAGGATGAGCAGCATCGCCGTGCTCAACGGCTGGTGTCCCTCATCGTCTTCGCCGCCGAGGTGTCCGACCGCAGCGCTCCCCTTGCCGACGGCATTCCAGCCCTCTGGCAACGCGGGGTCGTCAGCCGGGCGCTCGGCCTGACCGGCCGCCGCCGGCGCCGAGCGCGGCTGCGCGGGCTTCTTCGGGGCAGGCCCCGTCGGAGCACCGCCCTCGTCGCCGTCCCAGCTCAGGGCGTCGTCGGAATCGGAAGTCATGTCTCCAGCGTAGGACACGGCGTCCACTATGCTCGGTGGCATCTGGGCCGAAGGTGCCCTGCCCTGGAGGGACCACCGTGGCCGAGCAGAACAAGAACGTCGATCAGAGCGCACCGAGCGGCTCCGTCGACGAGCCCGCGGCAGGGTGGAAGCCCACCGCCGCCGCGAAGTCGAAGGCGACGACCTTCCGCTGGATCGCGGTCGCCCTGTGGGTCATCGCGATCGCCGCTGAAGCCGTCGGCATCTTCTGGCTGCTCCGCCAGCGTGTGTACGTGGGCGAGGACGGCACTCTCGTGCGCGACCCCGACACCGGCCTCCTCGAAGAGCAGGGCGTCACCGCCCAGTTCCCGCAGTGGGCGTTCATCACGCTTCTCGTGCTGCTCGTGGTCATCGCCGCGCTCGCCATCACGGGCTCGATCCTCTGGAAGAAGGCGAACCGCCTGGATCCGGCTCGAAGGTCCGAGACTCTGCGGTTCTTCGTGCAGAACCAGCTCGGAGCGATCATCGCGATCATCGCCTTCCTCCCGCTGATCATCCTCATCTTCCTCAACAAGGACATGGACAAGGGGCAGAAGGCGACCGCCGGCATCGTCGGCATCGCCCTCGCCGTCCTCGCCACGGTGATCGGCGTGGACTTCACCCCGCCGTCGGTCGAGCAGTACACCGCCGACCAGTCCGCGGTCATCCAGCTGCTCGGCAAGGACGAGGTCGTCTGGGTCGACGGCGGCGCCGTCTACCACGTGTGCGACGAGGTGTCCGATATCCAGACCGGCAGCGAGAAGCGCACCGGCACCACAGCCGAGGCCGTCGAAGCGGGCAAGAGTCGGCTGACCCTGAAGTTCGCGTCGGAGCTCAACACGTGCGGTCTGCCCGTGCCCGAGAATGCCGACGCGATCGAGGACGCACTGCGCGAGATCCAGGGCGGCGCCGTCGACACTCTGCTGCCCGCTCCGGTGTGGGCCGACCCCACCGACGCACCGATCGAGGTCGAGGACGCCGCTCCGTCAGAGTGATTCCTCGCGGATGAAGAAGGGGCCCGGTGCGATTCGCACCGGGCCCCTTCTTCGTCTGTGAGTCAGCGCGCGGCGCTGCCGTCGACGTAGTCCTCGTCCTGCTGCTTCCAGGCGAAGAGCGAACGCAGCTCCTTGCCGGTGGCCTCGATGGGGTGCGTCTCCTCCTTGGCACGCAGCGCGAGGAACTCCTCGGCGCCGTTGTCCTGGTCGTCGATGAAGCGCTTCGCGAAGGCGCCGTTCTGGATGTCGGCGAGGATCGCCTTCATCGACTCCTTGACCTCGGGGGTGACGACGCGGGGGCCCGAGACGTAGTCGCCGTACTCGGCGGTGTCGGAGACCGACCAACGCTGCTTGGCGATGCCGCCCTCCCACATGAGGTCGACGATGAGCTTGAGCTCGTGCAGAACCTCGAAGTAGGCGATCTGCGGCTGGTAGCCCGCCTCGGTCAGGGTCTCGAAGCCGGCCTGCACGAGGTGGCTGACGCCACCGCAGAGCACTGCCTGCTCGCCGAACAGATCGGTCTCGGTCTCTTCGGTGAACGTCGTCTTGATGACGCCGGCGCGCGTGCCACCGATGGCCTTCGCGTACGAGAGCGCGGTCGCCCAGGCGCTGCCGGATGCATCGCGCTCGACGGCGATGATGTCCGGGATGCCGCGACCGGCGACGAACTCACGACGCACGGTGTGACCGGGGGCCTTCGGAGCGACGAGGATGACGTCGACGCCCTCGGGTGCGTCGATGTAGCCGAAGCGGATGTTGAAGCCGTGCGCGAAGGCGAGCGTCTTGCCCTCGGTGAGGTTCGGAGCGATCGACTCGCTGTAGATGGTGCGCTGGTGCTGGTCCGGCGCCAGGATCATGATGAGGTCAGCCCACTGCGTGGCCTCGGCGACGGTCTTGACCGCGAATCCGGCCTCCTCCGCCTTGGGCGCCGACTTCGACCCCTCCTTGAGGGCGATCGCGACCTCGACACCCGAGTCGCGAAGGTTCTGCGCGTGCGCGTGACCCTGCGAGCCGTAGCCGACGATGGCGACCTTCTTGCCCTGGATGATCGACAGATCGGCGTCTGCGTCGTAGAAGATCTCGGTGCTCACTGGTTTTCTCCTTGATTGATGTTCGTGTACGTGTGTGATGTCTGGGTTCAGCCGCGCAGTACGCGCTCGGTGATGCTCTTGCCGCCGCGACCGATGGCGAGGAGGCCCGACTGCGCGATCTCCTTGATGCCGAAGGGCTCGAGGGCGCGCAGCATGGCGTCCACCTTGCCCCGGTCCCCCGTGACCTCGATCACCAGCGCGTCGGACGCGTAGTCGACGACCGATGCGCGGAACAGGTTCGCCACCTCGATGACGTTCGAGCGGGTCGCGTTGTCGGTGCGCACCTTGACGAGCATGTGCTCGCGCTGCACCGACGTCGGGAAATCGAGCTCGACGATCTTGATGACGTTGATCAGCTTGTTGAGCTGCTTGGTCACCTGCTCGAGAGGAAGGTCCTCGAGGTCGACGACCACCGTGATGCGCGAGATTCCCGGCACCTCGGTCACGCCCACCGCGAGCGAGTCGATGTTGAAGCCGCGGCGGGCGAAGAGCCCTGCGACTCGGGTCAGCAGACCCGGGGTGTTCTCCACGAGGAGGCTCAGCACGTGAGTCGACATGGTCAGTCCTCCTCGTCGAATGCGGGCGCGTGCTCGCGGGCGTACTGGACGTAGCTGTTGCTCACGCCCTGGGGAACCATCGGCCAGACCATGGAGTCCGCGCTGACGACGAAGTCGATGACCACGGGGCGGTCGTTCGTCTCGAGGGCGAGCTTGATCGCGGCATCCACCTCCTCTTCCTTCTCCACGCGGATGGCGAGGCAGCCGTAGGCCTCCGCCAGCTTCACGAAGTCGGGGATGCGCACGGTTCCGTGCCCCGTGTTGAGGTCGGTGTTCGAGTGACGTCCGTCGTAGAACAGCGTCTGCCACTGGCGCACCATGCCGAGCGACGAGTTGTTGATGATCGCGACCTTGATCGGGATGTTGTTGATCGTGCAGGTGGCGAGCTCCTGATTCGTCATCTGGAAGCATCCGTCACCGTCGATCGCCCACACGACGCGGTCGGGCTCCGCCACCTTCGCACCCATGGCAGCCGGGACGGAGTAGCCCATCGTTCCCGCTCCCCCGGAGTTCAGCCAGGCGTTGGGACGTTCGTACTTGATGAACTGCGCGGCCCACATCTGGTGCTGTCCGACGCCTGCGGCGTAGATGCCCTCGGGGCCCGTCAGCTCGCCGATCCGCTGGATCACGTACTGCGGCGCGAGCAGACCGTCGGTCGTCGGCGCGAAGCCCAGAGGGAACTCGTTGCGGAGTCCGTCGAGGTACGACCACCATTCCTCGGTGTCGGGCGTGGTCGTGGTCGTCGCCGTGCGGAAGGCGGACTCCAGGTCGACCAGCACATCGCGGACGTCTCCCACGATCGGCACGTCGGCCGTGCGGATCTTCGAGATCTCTGCGGGGTCGATGTCGACGTGCACGACCTTGGCGTTCGGGGCGAACAGAGCGGCCTTGCCGGTCACACGGTCGTCGAAGCGAGCGCCGAGCGACACGATGAGGTCTGCCTCCTGCAGCGCGAGCACTGCGGGAACGGTGCCGTGCATGCCCGGCATGCCGAGGTGCTGCTGGTGCGAGTCCGGGAACGCGCCGCGCGCCATGAGAGTCGTCACGACGGGCGCGTTGGTCGTCTCGGCGAGGGTGAGCAGCTCCGCCGATGCGCGACCGCGGATCACTCCGCCGCCGACGTACAGCACCGGCTTCTTGGCCTCGGCCAGGAGTGCGGCGGCGGCCTGGATCTGCTTGCCGTGCGCCTTGGTCACCGGGCGGTAGCCCGGGAGGTCGAACTTCGCCGGCCAGATGAACGGTGCCATGGCCTGCTGGGCATCCTTGGTGATGTCCACGAGCACGGGGCCGGGGCGACCGGTCGAAGCGATCTCGTAGGCGGCGGCCAGGGCGCCGGGGATCTCAGAAGCGTCCTTCACGAGGAAGGAGTGCTTCGTCACCGGCATCGTGATGCCGACGATGTCGGCCTCCTGGAACGCATCGGTCCCCATCAGCGTCGAGAACACCTGTCCGGTGATCGCGAGCAGCGGCACCGAGTCCATATAGGCGTCGGCGATCGCGGTGACGAGGTTGGTCGCACCGGGTCCCGAGGTCGCGATGCACACGCCGACCTTGCCGGACGAGGAGGCGTACCCCTCGGCCGCGTGGCCGGCGCCCTGCTCGTGACGCACCAGGATGTGCCGGAGCTCGGAGGCGTCCATGAGCGGGTCGTAGACGGGCAGGATCGCGCCGCCGGGGAGGCCGAAGACGTCCTTGACGCCGAGGAGCTCGAGCGTGCGGACCACGGCCTCGGCTCCGGAGATCTCCGGTGCGGCGGACTTGGGTGCGGGCGGCCTCGGCACAGCCGAGACGGTGTCAGCAGTCATGACACTCCTTCTGATGGTCTGTAGGCGACGTCGGAGGCGGATGCCGGAGCCGACGCGGATCAGCCGGTCGTCGCGCCCTCGGCGGCGGACCGCACGAGACGCGAGTACTTGGCAAGAACGCCACGGGTATAGCGCGGGGGTAGCGGCTCCCAGCCAGAGCGGCGGGAGGCGAGCTCCGCCTCGTCGACGAGTAGGTCGAGAGAGCGAGCTGCGATATCGACCCGTATCAGATCACCATCGCGCACGAAGGCGATAGGACCTGCGTCCACCGCTTCGGGTGCTATGTGGCCGATGCACAGGCCGGTTGTGCCGCCTGAGAATCGTCCGTCAGTCAAGAGTAGTACATCTTTTCCGAGCCCAGCGCCCTTGATGGCCGCGGTGATCGCGAGCATCTCGCGCATACCCGGTCCGCCCTTGGGGCCCTCGTAGCGGATCACGATGACGGTGCCGGCCTCGATCTCGCCGTTGGCGACGGCATCCATGGCCGCGCGCTCGCGCTCGAACACGCGGGCCGAGCCCTCGAAGACCGCAGCGTCGAAGCCTGCGGTCTTGACGACGGCGCCCTCGGGAGCGAGAGATCCGTGCAGGATCGTCAGGCCGCCGGTCGCGTGGATCGGGTTGTCGAACGTGTGGATGACCTCGCCGTCGATCGGCTGAGGATCGAGGTCTGCGAGGTTCTCGGCGAGCGTCTTGCCTGTGACGGTGAGAGCGTCGCCGTGCAGGAGACCCTCGTCGAGCATCGCCTTCATGATGACCGGGATGCCACCGTGGCGGTCGACGTCGTTCATGACGTACTTGCCGAACGGCTTCATGTCCGCGACATGCGGAACCTTGTCGCCGATGCGGTTGAAGTCGTGCAGGCTCAGCTCGACCTCGGCCTCGCGAGCGATGGCGAGGAGGTGCAGCACGACGTTCGTCGAGCCGCCGAGGGCCATCGCGAGCGCGATCGCGTTCTCGAACGCCTCCTTGGTGAGGATGTCGCGGGTCGTGATGCCCTGACGGAGCAGGTTGACCACGGCCTCACCCGAGCGGTGGGCGAAGTAGTCACGACGACGGTCCGCCGCGGGCGGAGCAGCCGAGCCCGGAAGGCTCAGGCCGAGGGCCTCGGCGACCGATGCCATCGTGTTGGCGGTGTACATGCCACCGCAGGCTCCCTCACCCGGGGCGATCGCGCACTCGATGCGCTTGAGGTCCTCCTCGCTCATGAGGCCGGCACGGCACGCGCCCACGGCCTCGAACGAGTCGATGATCGTGACGTCCTTCTCGGTGCCGTCGGAGAGCTTGACCCAGCCAGGTGCGATGGAGCCGGCGTAGAGGAACACGCTCGACAGGTCGAGTCGCGCGCTGGCCATCAGCATTCCGGGGATCGACTTGTCGCATCCGGCGAGCAGCACGGAGCCGTCGAGGCGCTCGGCCATCATGACCGTCTCGACCGAGTCGGCGATGACCTCGCGCGAGACGAGCGAGAAGTGCATTCCCTCGTGGCCCATCGAGATGCCGTCCGAGACCGAGATCGTGCCGAACTGCAGCGGGTATCCGCCGCCGGAGTGCACGCCCTCCTTCGCGCCCTGCGCGAGCCTGTCGAGGCTCAGGTTGCAGGGCGTGATCTCGTTCCAGCTGGACGCGATGCCGATCTGGGGCTTGTCCCAGTCGGCGTCGCCCATGCCGACGGCACGGAGCATGCCTCGGGAGGTCGTCGCCTCGATGCCGTCGGTGACGACGCGGCTGCGGGGCTTGATGTCGATGGGCGCGCTGGTGGAGGGATCATGCGAGGACATGACGGAAGTCTATTCCCGCTGAGAGGTGCGCTCGTCCGCGAGCGCCTCCAGAAGCTGAGCCATCTCTTGTGGATTCCCCACACGGAGCACGGCGGCGCTCTCCCCCGGGCCCACCCGCACGCCGAGATCGCCGTCTGCGAGCACCCGCATCGCGTCCTCATCCGTGACGTCATCCCCCGCGAACAGGATGCCGGTCGCATCGAAATGCTCACGGAGCGCTGCCATCGCGGCATCCTTGCCCTCGTTCCTCGACGAGAACTCGAGCACGCGGTGGCCCGCGCGTCGGCGCCAGTGCGGGAAGCGTTCGGCGACCAGAGCGTCGATCTCGGCGAAGACCTCCTTCTCGACCTCGCGCGTGGCCGTGCGGGTGTGCACGCCCATCCCGAATGTCTTGGGCTCGAACTCCGCACCCTCGTGTCGGTCGATGATCGGTCGCGCCGCCGCCCACAGCTCCTCGCGGTCGCCCTCGGCCGTGTCGGGCCCGGTGGCGTCCGAGTCCCCGAGTCCGGGGTACCAGTACTGTGCGCCGTGCGAACCCGCCAGAGCGATCGGCGAATCGTCCGTGTGCTCGGTGATCACGCGGAGGTCGTGCATGCTGCGTCCGGAGACGTACGCGACGACCGTGTCGGGGAGGGCTGCGAGCCGTGCGACCTGGACAGCGACCTCGGGCAGAGCCCGGGCGGCCATGGGATCCGGAACGAGCGGGGATGCCGTGCCGTCGAAGTCGAGGGCGACGACCAGTCTCGGGGTCGCGGCGATGGCGCTCAGCGCCGCGTCAGCGGATCCGGGGGTCCAGGTGCGGGTCACAGGGGTCTCCAATCGAGGCGGGGTCCCTCCCAGTATGACCGCCCCGATCAGCGCTTGCGGACCTCGTCGAGGGCGCGCAGGAACGACGACGACCACGCGTTGACGTCGTTCTCGAGCACCCGACGCCGCAGCGACCGCATCCTCTTGCCCTGCTCCGCGGGCGGCATCGCGACGGCCGTCATGATCGCGTCCTTGAGCCCGGCGATGTCGTGCGGGTTCACTCGCACCGCCTGGCGCAGCTCGTCCGCGGCCCCCGTGAACTCGCTCAGCACGAGCACTCCACGGTTGTCGGCGCGCGTGGCGACGTACTCCTTCGCGACGAGGTTCATCCCGTCGCGGAGCGCCGTGACGAGCATGACGTCCGCGGCGAGGTACAGCGCGACCATCTCCTCGCGCGGGTAGCCCTGGTGCAGGTAGCGGATCGCCGTGTGGCCCATGGTGTCGTGGTCGCCGTTGATGCGCCCGACCGCGAGCTCGATCTCGTCCCGGAGGTGCACATAGGCATCCACGCGCTCACGGCTCGGGCTCGCGACCTGCACGAACGTGACATCCTCGACGCTCAGCTGACCGTCTTCGAGGAGCTCGCCATAGGCCTTGATGCGATGACGGATGCCCTTGGTGTAATCGAGCCGGTCGACGCCCAGGAGGATCTTCTTCGGGTTGCCCAGGCTCGCCCTGATCTCGGCGGCCCGGGCGCGCACGTCCGGCCGAGCTGCGAGCTCGAGGTACGGAGCCGTGTCGATCGAGATCGGGAACGCTCGGGCCACGGCGGTGCGTGTGCCGCCGTCGTCGGTCGGGATCGTGACGGCAGAGCCCTTGACGTCATGACGCAGGCGACGGCGCACGGCAGTCAGGAAGTATGTGGCGTCCTGTGCACGCTGGAATCCGATGACATCGGCGCCGAGGAGTCCTCGGAGCACCTGATCGCGCCAGGGCAGCTGCGCATACAGTCCGTGGGCGGGGAAAGGGATGTGGTGGAAGTAGCCGATCGTCACGTCGGAACGCAGCTCACGGATCATCTGCGGGACCAGCTGCAGCTGGTAATCGTGCACCCAGACCGTGCCGTTCGGAGCCGCGACCGCCGCGGCAGCCTCGGCGAAGCGCCGGTTCACCTTGACGTACGCCTCCCACCACTCGCGGTGATACTGCGGGGGTGCGATCACATCGTGGTAGAGCGGCCAGATCGTGTCGTTGGCGAAGCCCTCGTAGTAGTCCTCGACCTCGTCGGCGCTCAGGGACACCGGCACCAGATCGATGCCGTTGATCTCGAACGGCTCGAGCTCGACGTCCGGCTGACCGGGCCACCCCACCCAGGCACCGCGCGCGCTGCGCATCATGGGCTCGAGAGCCGCGACCAGTCCGCCGGGAGAGGTCCGCCACTCTTCTTCCCCGTCAGGCCCCACGACGCGGTCGACGGGGAGTCGATTGGCGACGACGACGAATTCTGCGTCTGACATGGGTGGGTGCTCCTGACGCTGCAGTGGTGGTGCTCCTCAGGCTACAGAAGCTCAGTCCGAGGCTACGCGACGTCCGGGCATGCTCAGTCGCCAGTTGACAAGCCCGGCGGCGAACGCTACCGCCGCGGCGATGATCGGGAGGATCAGCGCACTTCCGGTGCCGACGCTCTCCGCGAGCTCACCCGCGACCGCCGCTCCGAGCGACTGGCCGACGACGATGCCGGAACCGAGCATCGTCATGACGGTGGCGGAGCGCCCGAGCGGGCTGCGGGCCGCACCGAAGCTGTATTGGGTGACCAGCGTCGGTCCGATGCCGATGCCCATGATGGCCAGCGCCACCATCATCATCGCCGGTGAGTCGACGAACAGGAGCAGCACGCTTCCGGAGAGCAGGATGCCGGAGAACACCAACCACCTCGCGCGCAGCGAGAAGCGCACGGGAAGCCATGCGACACCGAGCGCGAGGATCGCCGATCCCACACCCATGACCCCGTAGAGGAGCCCCGCCTGCTCCGGTGCGCCGCGGTCGGCCATGAAGGACGTCAGAGAGGTGAGCATCGTGCCGAAGAACATCCCCACGCCGAGGATGCCGATCACGACGATGACGACCTTCGGAGTGAAGAGCTCGGAGACGGAGGACGGTGCGCGACCGTCACTGCCTCGGTGCACGGACACGGCCCGTGCGCTCGGGTGCAGGGCGAACGCGCCGACGAACACCACGGTGAGGACCGCAGCACCCACGAGCGGGGCCCAGGGCGAGAGCGCCGATGCCAGGATGCCGACGATGAAGGGACCGAAGACGAACACGGTCTCGTCCGCCGCCGACTCGTAGGCCATCGTGCCTGAGAGTGTGCGGCTGCGCACGGCTTCCGGCATCCGGTCGGTGATCATCGTCACGAGCCGGGATCGCGACATCGGAGCGACCTGCGGCGCCGTGGCCCCGATGCCGAAGGCGGCGACGAGCACGAGCGCGTCCGCAGCACCCGCGTAGACCACGACGGTGAACAGAACGAGCATCGCACCGTTGGCGATGGCGAGGATCAGCAGGACCATGCGCTGTCCGAAGCGGTCGGCCGCCGCGCCCAGCAGCGGCCCGAAGCACGCCGTTCCGAGGCCGACGGCGGCCGAGGTGAGTCCGCCGAGCGAGAGCGATCCTCGCGCCGAGACGACGACCGTGAGGACGCCGACGACCATCATCGCGAACGGCAGACGTGCGATGAAGGCGATCAGGAAGTACGGAAGCCCCGCGATGCGGAGGAGACCGGGGCCCTCCGACGTGGGAATCGAGGAGTGATGCTCTGGTGTGGGAGTCGTTGCGTGCGTCATGGCTCTCGCGCGCCCGGAGGACGCGGGGTCGGGTGCCGCCGCTGTCCGCCGGAATGCCGGCGGCCGGTAGATACACGGATTGCGGCCGCGGACCAGCCGCGACGTCTCCATGATACCGCGCCGTCGGAAACGGCGCCTGGGCGTCGGCAGTACTGTGGTGGCACCCTGACCTACGAGGAGGATCCCTTGCCTGCCCCCGAGACCCTCACCGCGCTTCCCGAGCGTTCGCAGCGCGCCGGCTCAGCGAAGACCTCTCCGGTGCGAGACCTGCTCGCTCTGACCCGACGCCCCGAGGTGATCTCCTTCGCCGGCGGACTGCCCGCGCCGGAGCTGTTCGATCTCGACGGGATCCGTGAGGCCTACGACCAGGTGCTGCGCTCCCCCGCCGTGCTGCAGTATTCGACCTCCGAGGGCGATCCCGTTCTGCGCGAAGAGGTCGCCCGGCAGTACTCCGTCGACGGTCTCCCCACCGATGCCTCGGACCTCATCGTCACCACCGGCTCGCAGCAGGGCCTCGGCCTGCTCTCCACCGCGCTGCTCGACCCGGGCGACGTGATCCTCGTCGAAGAGCCCTGCTATCTCGCGGCGCTGCAGACGTTCGCGCTGGCGGGAGCCCGTGTCATCGGCGTCCCGTACGTCGGCGACGACCTCGACATCGACGGGCTCGAGCGGCTCGCCGCCGAGCACCGCCCCAAGTTCTTCTACACGGTCCCGACGTTCCAGAACCCCACCGGCCGCACCCATGGTGTCGTGGAGCGCCAGCGGATCGCGACCGCCGCCCAGCGGCACGGATTCAGGATCATCGAGGACGAGCCCTATCGTCAGCTCCGCTACGACGGAGAAGCGCTGCCCTCTCTCGCGACATTCGCACCCGAGCATGTGCTGAGCCTCGGGAGCTTCTCCAAGGTGATCGCACCTGGGCTTCGGATCGGATGGGTGCGCACGACTCCCGACATCCGGCCGACCGTGACCATCGCCAAGCAGGCTGCCGATCTGCACACCTCCACCGTGGACCAGGCGGCCGCGGCCCACTACCTCACGTCCGGCCGGGCGATGGGCGCACTCGACCGCATCCGCTCCGCCTACTCCGAAAGGCGAGATGCGATGCTCGCGGCGCTTCCCGAGGCCTTGCCGGGCGGCAGCACCTGGAACAGCCCGGACGGCGGGATGTTCGTGTGGGCGCGCCTCCCCGAGGGGATGGACGCCACGGCGGCCCTCCCACGAGTGCTGCAGCACGATGTCGCGTACGTGCCGGGGGCACCGTTCTTCGCCGGGCCACCGGACGAGCGCGCGCTGCGACTGTCGTTCACCACGTATGCACCTGACAGAATCCGCACCGGGTTGTCAAGGCTGGGCGCGGCATGGCCCACGCCGGGTAGCGTGAAGGCATGAACTACCTCTCGGGTACCGGACTCATCGGCGCGATCATGACCGGCGTCACCCTGCTCCGCGGCTCTCGCGAGACGAAGATCACATGGCGATCTGCCCTCGCATGGGTGAGCTGGGGCATCAGCCTCGCTCTCGCCATCGGTGCCGTCATCGACACGCGGCGCGCCAGGCACGGACGCCCCGTATCGCCCGACTCCCCCGTCTACGCGAAGCAGCAGAGGGCCTACGAGAAGGAAGCGAAGAAGAATCCCCGGGACTTCACGCCCTCGAAGCGCTGACGCCGGAGCGGCGCTCAGCGCGTGAGGATCAGCGCCTCTCCCTGACCACCGCCGCCGCACAGTCCGACCGCCGCCGTACCCGTACCGCGTCGCGCGAGTTCGTGCGCCGCATGCACGACGAGGCGAGTACCTGACGCGCCGATCGGATGTCCGATCGCGATTCCCCCGCCATGGATGTTCACGATCTCGCTCGACAGCCCCAGTTCGACCTGCGACCGCGCCACAACAGCGCCGAAG
>NZ_LMOU01000001.1:738877-1078565 GCF_001423615.1 Microbacterium sp. Leaf159
CGATGGCTCGCGCCGGCTGCGCCTGCAACGAGTTGTCCGGGCCCGCGGTCTGCCCGCTCGCACCGACGGTCACGAGCACCGGCCAGCCCTTGGACTCCGCCAGCGCACGGGTGGTGACGACGACCGCTGATGCACCGTCGGAGATCTGCGACGAGTTGCCGGCGGTGATCGAGCCTCCCTCGGCGAACGCCGCCCGCAGGCCGCCCAGCGATTCGACGGTCGTGTCGGGACGGATGCCCTCGTCTGCCGACACCCGGAGGTCCTCGCCCCGGCGCTGGGGCACCGAGACAGCGACGATCTCGTCGTCGAACACCCCGGCCTTCTGCGCCGCGGCCGCTCGCTGATGAGACAGCGCGGCGACCGCATCCTGCGCCTCGCGCGTCAGCTCGTAGCGGGAGTTGTGTCGCTCGGTGGAGGCCCCCATGCTCTCGCGGTCGTACGCATCGGTGAGACCGTCGTAGGCCATGTGGTCGAGCACCTCGACGCTGCCGTACGTCCAGCCGTCACGAGAGCCCATCAGCAGATGAGGAGCGCGGGTCATGGATTCCATACCCGCCGCGACGACGACCTCCGCGTCGCCCGTGCGGATCATCCGGGCCGCATCGATGATCGCGGTGAGCCCGGAGAGGCAGACCTTGTTCACCGAGTGCGCTGGCACGTCCCAGCCGATACCCGCACCGATCGCCGCCTGACGCGCGGCGTTCTGTCCTGCGCCCGCAGCGAGCACCTGACCGACGATCACGGCGTCGACATCTGCCGGATCGACGGAAGCCTGCTCGAGGGCGCCGCGGATCGCGAACGCTCCGAGCTGCGGCGCGGTGAAGCTCGCCAGCTGACCCTTCAGCCGCCCCTGCGGAGTGCGGGCTGCCGCGACGATGACGACATCCTCGCGGTCGGTGTGATCGTGTGCGGTCATCTCTGTCCCTCTGTCCTGTCGTTCATACGTGCTGCCGTTCATGCCCGGTGCAGCGCGTCAGCGATGAGGAGCGGCGGTTCGGTCGCAGCGACGACCTGCTCCACGGTGACTCCCGGCGCCAGCTCGACGAGCACGAGCCCTTCCTGTGTGACGTCGATCACCGCGATGTCGGTGATGATCCGGTCCACGACTCCCCGCCCGGTGAGCGGCAGCGAGCAGTCCCGGACGATCTTCGCCGAGCCGTCCTTGGCGACGTGCTCCATGAGCACGATCACGCGGGCGGCGCCGTGCACGAGATCCATCGCTCCGCCCGGGCCCTTCACCATCTTTCCAGGGATCATCCAGTTCGCGAGGTCACCCGTGGCCGACACCTGCATCGCTCCGAGGATCGCGGCGTCGATCTTGCCGCCGCGGATCATCCCGAAGCTCAGCGCCGAGTCGAAGAACGCCGCGCCGGGAAGGACCGTCACCGTCTCCTTGCCCGCGTTGATGAGGTCGGGGTCCACCGAGTCCTCCTGCGGGTACGGACCGACGCCCAGTATCCCGTTCTCCGACTGCAGCACCACGGTCACCCCCTGCGGCACGTGATTCGGCACGAGCGTCGGCAGACCGATGCCGAGGTTGACGTACGAGCCGTCCTGCAGTTCGGCCGCTGCACGGGCGGCCATCTCGTCACGCGTGAGCGCCATGTCAGGCTCCTTCCGCGGCGACCGTGCGCCGTTCGATGCGCTTCTCGATGTCGCCGCCGACCTCGACGACCCGATGCACGAAGACGCCGGGCAGGTGGACGCGATCGGGATCGAGCTCGCCGGGTTCGACCAGCTGCTCGACCTGAGCGATGCAGATCCGCCCGGCCATCGCGGCGAGCGGGTTGAAGTTGCGCGCGGCCTTGTTGAAGATCAGGTTGCCGTGCCTGTCGCCGACGAGGGCGTGCACGAGGGCGAAGTCGGTGCTGATCGCCTCTTCGAGCACGTATTCACGCGACTCTCCCGCGACCTCGAAGCTGCGCACGTCTTTGGGAGGGGATGCCACTGCCACCGCGCCATCCGGGTTGTAGCGTCGGGGCAGCCCGCCCTCGGCGACCTGGGTCCCCACTCCGGTCTGCGTGTAGAACGCGGCGATCCCTGATCCGCCCGCGCGGAGCTTCTCGGCGAGCGTTCCCTGGGGCGTCAACTCGAGCTCGAGCTCACCCGACAGGAACTGGCGTTCGAACTCCTTGTTCTCACCGACGTAGGACGACGTCATCTTGCGGATGCGCTGAGCGGCCAGCAGGACCCCCAGCCCCCAGTCGTCGACACCGCAGTTGTTGCTCACGATGCTGAGGTCGCGGGTTCCCTGCGCGAGAAGGGCCTCGATCAGGGCGATCGGATTGCCGGAGAGCCCGAATCCGCCCACCGCGAGCGAGGAACCGTCCTCGATGTCCGCGACGGCCTCTGAGGCCGATGCCCACTGCTTGTCGATCACGCGTGCTCCTTCGAAGACGTGCCTGAGTCCAGCATCCGCCCGCGGGCGCCCTCACCGGAAGGCGACTCTTGCGATGTGGACGCTTCACGACGTAGCGTCCACATTATGGAATCCGTTTCGCGCAGTGTCCCCGGCGCCCAGGCCATCGCACGGGCCGCCTCGCTCCTGAGACTGGTCACCGCGGGCGGCCCCGACGGCGCGTCGCTGCAGGATCTCGCCCGCTCTGCGGATCTGTCGCGATCGACGGCCCATCGAATCCTGTCGGCGCTGCGAGCCGAGGGGCTCGTCGACCGCGACGCCGAGAGCACGAGGTGGATGCCAGGGCCCGAGCTGTTCCTGATGGGCTCCGTCGCCGCAGCGCGCTATGACGTGACGGCACTGGCGCGCGACATCGTGCGCTCACTCGCGGTCAAGACGGAGGAGAGCGCCTTCCTCTCGGTGCGGCGCGCGGACGAGACCGTCTGCCTGCTGCGCGAGGAAGGGTCCTTTCCGATCCGCTCCTTCGTTCTGAGTGAGGGCGTGCGCTTCCCCCTCGGCGTCGCCAGCGCGGGGCTCGCCATCCTCTCCTTCCTTCCTGACCACGATGTGGACGCGTATCTGGAGAGACATCCCGACCTCGAGACCGCCTGGGGACGTCCGCACCGAGAACGCCCGCTTCGCACGAGGATCGCCGAGACGAAGGAACGCGGGTACGCCGTGAACCCCGGGCTCATCGTCGAGGGCAGTTGGGGCCTCGGCGCCGCGGTGTTCGACCGGTCGGGTCGACCCGAATGGGCCCTGAGCCTGACGGGCGTCGGCTTCCGGTTCGGCCCCGATCGGATCACGGATCTGGGGCGTACCCTCCTCGCTCACGCGCACCAGCTCTCCGCGCGGATCGCAGGCTCACGGCGTTGACCCCGCAACCCGTATACATACCATCGGGTATATACTCGTTGGTATGCAACGTCAGGATGTCATCCCTTCACTCGTGCTCTCCGGGTACGCCCTGGGCCGAATAGCCGCCAAGGATGCCGGAAACGACGCCCCAGCTGCTCAGTGGCGGGTGCTGAACCTGCTCGAGCAGTCCGGCCCGAGACGCGTGGGCGAGCTCGCTGCCGCGGCGCGGACGACCCAACCGGGAATGACGCGGCTGATCGGCACCCTGGAGCGCGAGGGCCTCGTGCTCCGTTCTCCCGTCGCCGAGGACTCCCGGGCGATCGCCGTGGCGATCACGTCGAGGGGCTCGGATGCACTGAAGGCCTGGCGTGCGGAGTTCCGCGACATCCTGACCCCCCGCTTCGCCGGCCTCGACGACGACGAGTGGAGCATCCTCACCCGCGCCGCGGAGATCCTCGCAGCGCACACCGAAACCAACTCGACAGGAGCATCAGAGTGAGCACCACCACCACCTCAGTGTGGAAGCAGCCAGCGCAGGTATGGGCGGTCGCCTTCGCGTGCGTCGTCGCCTTCATGGGCATCGGCCTGGTGGATCCGATCCTGCCCGCCATCGCCGAGTCGCTCCAGGCGAGCCCGTTCGAGACGGAGCTGCTGTTCACGAGCTACCTCGCGGTGACAGGACTCGCGATGCTCGTGACCAGCTGGATCTCGTCCCGTATCGGGGCGAAGAAGACGCTCCTGATCGGCCTCGCGCTCATCGTGGTGTTCGCCCTGTTCTGCGCGCTCAGCGGCAGCGTCGATGCGGTCATCGGCTTCCGCGCCGGCTGGGGGCTCGGCAACGCGCTGTTCATCTCCACGGCGCTCGCGACAATCGTGGGCGCCGCCTCGGGCGGCAGCTCTGCGGCGATCATCCTCTACGAAGCCGCCCTCGGCCTCGGCATCGCGATCGGACCGCTCCTCGGCGGACTGCTGGGCGAGCAGAGCTGGCGCGCGCCGTTCTTCGGAGTCGTGGTGCTGATGGCGATCGCCTTCCTGGCCGTTCTCGTCCTCCTCCGCGGCCCCGGGGAGAAGCGCACCCCCGTCCCCTTCTCGGCGCCCTTCAAGGCTCTCGGCCGCCCCGCGCTGGCGATCCTCGCCGTGGCCGCGTTCTTCTACAACATCGGGTTCTTCATCCTGCTCGCCTTCTCGCCGTTCCCGCTCGGCTTCGGCGCGATGGGCATCGGCTTCACCTTCTTCGGCTGGGGCCTCGCGCTTGCGATCACCAGCGTCTGGGTGGCTCCCCTGCTGATGCGCCGGATGTCGCGTACCAGCGTCATCCTCACTGTCCTGCCCCTCCTCGCGATCGATCTGGTCGTCGCGGGGTTCCTGGTCGAATCCGCTACCGCACTCGTCGTGTGCATCGTCATCGGCGGACTGCTCCTCGGCGTCATGAACACCGTGCTCACCGAAGCGGTGATGGAGGCGACCGACCTGCCGCGTTCGGTCGCATCCTCCGCATACTCCTCGGTGAGGTTCCTCGGCGGCGCGATCGCCCCGCCGCTCGCCGCAGCCCTCTGGCACGCGTTCAACGCCACGATCCCCTACGTCGTCGCCGCGGTCGCCGTCCTCATCGCCGCCCTCACCGTCTTCCTCGGCCGCAGGATCCTCTCGCACATCGACGACGAGCCTGAGGACGCCACGACCGAGGACGCCGAGGCGATCCTGATCGGCGACGCCGCCTGATCCGCGAGTCTGCTGCGTTCGGTACCGTGGGCCCATGAGCGCCCTCCCCGAACGCAGCAGACTCGTCCAGCAGCACCTTCGAGAGGCGGGCGTCGAGTCAGAGATCCGCGTCCTCCCGGACTCCGCCCGCACCGCCGCCGAAGCCGCAGCCGCCATCGGATGCGACGTCGCAGCGATCGCGAACAGCCTCGTGTTCGTCGCGGATGGAACCCCCGTGCTCGTCATGACGAGCGGCGGCCACCGGGTGGACCTCGAGGTCCTCGCCCGGAGCATCGGCGCAGACGCCATCGGGATGGCACCGGCATCCGTCGTCCGCGAAGCGACCGGGCAGGCGATCGGCGGCGTCGCACCGGTCGGGCACCCGGCGCGGCTGCGCACCTACATCGATGACGCGCTCGGTGACCACCCGGAGATCTGGGCTGCCGCTGGCCACCCGCATACGGTCATGCCGCTCACCTTCGAGAGCCTGAGGGCGCTCACCGACGGCGAGGTCATCGCCGTCGCCTGAGCGCGTCACTTGACGGTGACGGTGATCTCCGCGGTCTCCTGATCGCTCACATCCTCGGGAACCGAGCCACGGAACTGGTACTCGAACTGAATCACCGTCGTGCCGTCGCCGACCGGCGCGAAGCGATACGACAGCTCGCTCGGAGCGCCCGCCTCGCCGTCTTCACCGAGGTAACGGGAGCGTTCGTCTCCGGGCCCGAGCACCTCCGGGTCGGGCTCCTGGGTGATGATCCATTCGTCGCCGACGGTGTGATTCACCTCGCCGAAATCGACGACGAGCGCCTCACCCGGAGCCAGCGTCACGGAGGACGTCGTGTGGTCGACGGTCTTCTCCATCACCGTGGAACAGCTGCTGAGCCCCAGCCCGACGACCGCCGTGACAGCCACGACGGCGCACCTCGCCACCAGTATCCGCATCGCCATCCCCTTAGCGTTTGCATCAAACTAGCGCACAGGACGCGATCAGGGCAGTAGCACCGCGGACGCGAAAAAGCCCCGATGACTGGCGAGAGTCATCGAGGCTGATCCGTGCACCCCCTCGGACTTGAACCGAGAACCCACTGATTAAGAGTCAGTTGCTCTGCCGATTGAGCTAGAGGTGCGTGGCCCGGTGAAACCCCGGCCGAGGAATTACATTACCAGCCGATGGCCGCCGTGCGAAATCGAGGCGGGTACATCGCGTCCGCCGCGCGTGTCGCCCCGAGTCCGCCCCTCTCTGGGCCCGCCATCGGGCCCGTTATCCTAAGAGAGTGACCGCCTCCCCCAGCGCCGACGACCTCTCTCGCGACCTCGAGCTCGCCCTCCGGCTGGCCGACGCCGCCGACGCGCAGTCGTTGCCGCGATTCGACAGCCCCGATCTCGAGGTATCGACCAAGGCCGACCACTCTCACGTGACCGACGCCGACCTCGCGACGGAACGAGCGATCCGCGAGGTCCTTGCGTCCGAGCGCCCGGAAGACGGGATCTTCGGCGAGGAGTTCGGCGCACAGGGCAGCACGCATCGTCAGTGGATCATCGATCCGATCGACGGCACGGCGAACTTCCTCCGCGGCGTTCCCCTCTGGGGCACCATGATCGCGCTCGCGGTCGACGGCGTCCCGCAGGTAGGAGTTGTCAGCATGCCCGCGCTCGGCCGGCGCTGGTGGGCAGCCGCAGGATCCGGCGCGTGGACGGCGACGGATGCCGAGCCCCGCCGCATCCGCGCATCCTCGGTGTCGTCTCTCGATGACGCGAGCGTGAGCTTCCAGAGCATCGCGCAGTGGGCGGAGTCCGGCCACCTCGATCAACTGCTGAAGCTCGCCGACCGGGTCTGGCGGGACCGCGCATACGGAGACATCTACGCGTACATGCTGCTCGCAGAGGGACGCATCGACATGGTCGCCGAGTTCGGCGTCAAGGAGTACGACGTCGCAGCGGCCGTGCCGATCGTGCGGGAGGCCGGAGGCCGCATGACCGGCTTCGACGGCACCGAGACGATCTCGGACCTGTCGACACTCGCCAGCAACGGCGTCCTCCACGACGCTTTCCTCGAGCTCCTCCACGACTGACGAAGGCACCGCGATGATCACACGCACGACCTCCGCCGCATTCGGCGCACTGCTGCTCGCAGTGGCGCTCACCTCCTGCGCCGGCACACCTGACGCCGAGGCGACCCCGACTCCGAAAGCTCCGAAGCCCTCCCCCACCGCGACCGCTGAGCCGGTCGCGACGCAGCCTCCGGAGACCGCGACGGAGCCGACATGCGACACGATCGTGTCCGCCGGCACCGTGCAGGCACTCACGGATGCCGGGTGGACGTTCGAGGAGAAGGAGTTCGTGATCGGTGACGTCACGCTCTCCGACGGACTGCTCTGCTTCTGGGCGGACTACACGGTCGCCTCGGACCACGGTCAGCTCTACGGGTGGTCGGAGATCTCCGCCGACGACGCGACGCAGGCGCAGTCCTCACTCCTGTCGCAGGGGTGGACGCGCGAGGACGGCTCCGACGGCATCTACATCACCGAGAACCCGCAGTTCTCGATGGGCACCGACGAAGACGGCTACGGCATGACCTACCTCTTCGGAGACGGCTGGGTGAAGTTCGCCGACACCCGTCAGGGGCTCATCCTCATCGAGTGGGCGGGCTGACCGCGCTCACCCTCCCGTGGGACGCGCGACCCACCTGCGCGATCACTGCGTCGGCGCGTCGATGACCTCGTCGACCAGAAGGATGCCACCCGTCGAATTCACGGACTGCATCAGGTCTTCGATCCACCTCGCGTTCAACTGAGGCTGCTCCGGCTCGTCGAACGTGAAGCGGAGCGGGATGGACGGATGGATCCAGATCGTGGATCGCCCGCCGGGCTCGCCCTCGGGATGACGCCACGACAGGGTGAAGCTCTCCTGCCTGCGGAGCTTCGTCGCGATGACGATCTTCAGGTGCGCGAGCGCGCGGTCCTCTATATGGATCGGAACATCGGATGCTCCGTAGAACAGCGTGGCCATCCGCCCAGAATACTGGTTGCCGTCCGTCATACCGAGCAGACATCGCACGCCCGAGACCCGGATTCCCGCGGTGTATCGTCTCTCGCATGGAGCCCTCCCTCGCCGACATCGCCGTCGAGCTCTACGTCGGACCTCCGGCGGACTTCGTGGCCGCACGCAACGCCCGCGCCGCCGAGACCGCAGACCCCGCCCTGGCAGCCCGGATCCGCGCCCTGAAGAAGCCGTCGGTGGCCGCATGGGTGGTCAATGTGTTCGCGCACGAGCGAGCCGCCCAGCTGGCCGAGGCACTGCACCTCGCACAGGAGCTGCAAGAGGCGCAGGAGGATCTGGATGCTCGGGCGCTTTCCCAGCTCGGCCGTGACCGTCGTGCCCTGACGAACAGGCTCGCGACTGCTGCCGCCGAGCTCGCCGAAGCACGCGGCGAGCGGATCACGGCTTCCACGCGGGAAGCAGTCCAGCAGACGATCACCGCTGCGTTCTTCGACCCGACGGCCGCGGCTGCCGTCACCTCCGGGCGACTCATCCGCGAGCTGGAACCCTCGACCGCCTTCGCCGAGATCGCGGACAGCCTCGTCGGCGGAGGTGCGCCCGTCCTGCCCGAGACCACTGCCAGACCTGTCGACGAGGTCAAGGCGCGCCGTGATCGTCGAGATGCGGAACGAGCCGTGCGCGATGCGGACAGGGCGCATGAGCGCGCTGTGCGCGACGCCGCTGCGGCGGACCGCGCTCTGCGCGTCGCCTCACTACGGGTCGAAGAGCTGGACCGGCGCGAGCGCGACTTGGAGGCCGAGTTGACGACGGTCCGGAACGACGCGAAGCGCGCTCGCGCCGAGGTCCAGCACGCCGGCGAGGAGCAGCAGGAACTCGCTCAGCGCATCGGTGACACCGAGGCTGCCCTGCGGGCCGCGCAGGCGGCTCTGGGGGACCTCGGCCGCTCCTGAACCGAGCCGCGTCCGGACACAGAAGAACCCCGAGGTCGGCACCTGCGTACCGGCCTCGGGGTTCTCTCTCGTGACAGCGACCGTGGTGGAGCTGGGGGGAATCGAACCCCCGTCCAACGCTGAGTCTCCACGCCTTCTCCGGGCGCAGTCTGTGCAGACGTTCTACTCGGCTCCGACCTTTGTCACAGACACCTAAGTCGACAAGCCCAGCCTGGGAAGAGTCCCACGTGACGTCCAGACGCCATCACGCAGCAAGATTCCTAGATGACGCCAGGATCCGTATCGGAATCACATACGGCCTGACGGACTATCGGGCTCGCTTATGCAGCGAGGGCGAAGTCGTTGCGCTTGGTTTCGGCAACTATTGTTTTGCAGAGAGCGTTTACGAGATAACTCTGCATCCTCGGCCCGCTTCTCGTGGATTCACAGGCGCTGTCGAAACCGATCAGCCCCGTGGTCCTTCTCTCGAAGGAGCCGCTGTCACTCTGTGGAATTTCCAACCCGGGAACCGGAGTACCCGAGCATCACAGACTACAACGTTCGTCGCGGCTTCGCCATTCCGCTCGTGCGCCGGGCGCTGGCGTAGAGTCGCCCCATGAGCGAAGTCACCGTCACCGTCCGCGGCGAGCACGAGGCGCGGGTCGCGCCGGAGCGCGCCACCATCCGTGTGAGCGTCCGCGCCGAGGGGCCGGAACGTGCCTCTGTGGTCGACCGGGTGATGAGACTGGCCGAGCCCGTCCGCGACAGCATCACCACGCGTGAAGACGCCGGGACCGTCGTCGAGTGGACGAGCAAGCGGCTCTCTGTTCGCGCCGAGCGGCCATGGAACAACGAGGGCAAGAGGCTCGCCCCGGTGTACTACGCGAGCATCGACCTGACCGCGACGTTCGCCGAGGCATCCGAGCTCTCCATCTGGGTGTCGGACGTGTCCCCCTGGGACGGTGTCGAAGTCGGCTGGGTGAACTGGCACCTCACCGCTGCGACGAACTCCCGGATCGAGCGCGAGGTCGCCGCCGAGGCGGTCGGGGTGGCCGTCGTGCGAGCTCAGACGTACGCGACTGCCCTCGGGCTCGGTGACGTCGTGCCGATCGAGATCGCGGATGTCGGACTGATCGCCCCTTCGCCCGCACCGCCGTTCGCAGGCATGGCGAAGGCGCGAGGATCCGCGCTCGCCTCCGCCGATGCCGGCAGCGCATCCATGGAGTACGAGCCTGACGAGATCGTCATCTCCGCCACCGTCGAGGCGCGCTTCCTCGCGCGCTGAGCCGACTCAGGCGTCCGCTGCGAACGGAGCGAGGTCAGCCGCCAGACGCTCGGACACCCGAGCATGCACAGCGGTGCCGTTCTCCTGGTGCTCCACCGACAGCAGCATCCCGGTCTCGTGGATAGCGGCGACGAGATCGCCGCGATCGTAAGGGACGACCGCATGCACCTCGACCGCAGGCTTCGGAAGAGCCTCCTCGATGGCCGCTCGGAGCTCCTCGACGCCCTCACCTGATCGCGACGAGACGAAGTGCGCCTTCGGCTCGAGTCCGCGCAGCACGAGTCGTTCGCTGTCGTCGATGAGATCGGCCTTGTTGAACACGACCAGTTCAGGCATGTCCCGCACACCCACGTCACCCATCACATCGCGGACGGTCTGCAACTGACCGGCGGGATCCGGGTGCGCGCCGTCGACCACGTGCAGCACGACATCGGCGTCACCGACCTCTTCGAGCGTCGATCTGAAGGCCTCGACGAGCTGATGCGGGAGGTTGCGCACGAACCCGACCGTGTCCGTGAGGGTATAGACGCGGCCGTCCGAGGTCTCGGAGCGACGCACGGTCGCGTCGAGCGTCGCGAACAGAGCATTCTCGACAAGCACCCCCGCGCTCGTGAGCGCGTTGAGCAGACTCGATTTGCCCGCGTTCGTGTAACCGGCGATCGCGACGGACGGAATCGTGTTGCGCTTGCGTTCGGCGCGCTTCGCCTCGCGCGCGGGACCGAAGTCGCGGATCTGGCGGCGCAGCAGCGCCATCTTGGTGCGGATGCGGCGACGGTCGAGCTCGATCTTCGTCTCACCGGGACCACGTGAGCCCATACCGGCTCCGCCGGCACCGACCTGGCCACCGGCCTGCCGGCTCATCGAGTCTCCCCAGCCGCGCAGGCGCGGG
Organism: Microbacterium sp. Leaf159; assembly: GCF_001423615.1. Lineage (GTDB taxonomy): Bacteria > Actinomycetota > Actinomycetes > Actinomycetales > Microbacteriaceae > Microbacterium. Next base: position 749,941 of record NZ_LMOU01000001.1, read on the forward strand.
AGCAGGTACTCGAGCTGCGCGAGCTCGACCTGCGCCTTGCCCTCACGACTCTTCGCGTGCTGGCTGAAGATGTCGAGGATCACCGTGGTCCGGTCGATGACCTTGACCTTGACGACGTCTTCGAGAGCGCGCCTCTGGCTGGGCGCGAGTTCGGTGTCGGCGATCACCGTGTCGGCGCCCGTGGCGGCGACGATGTCCTTGAGCTCCTGAGCTTTGCCGCGTCCGATGTAGGTCGCGGCATCCGGGTGCGGGCGGCGCTGCAACACGCCGTCGAGCACGACCGCTCCCGCGGTCTCGGCCAGAGCGGCGAGCTCCCGGAGTGAGTTCTCGGCATCTTCCTGAGCGCCCTGCGGGTACACGCCGACGAGCACCACGTTCTCGAGCCGCAGCTGGCGGTACTCGACCTCCGTGACGTCTTCGAGCTCGGTCGAGAGACCGCCCACGCGCCTCAGCGCGTGCCGGTCCTCGAGGTCCCACTGGTCGCCGTCCGACGAGGCGTGAGACGCCGTGGATCGATCCTGCAGCGCCTGCGCGTCACCGAAGACACGCGCTTCGGTGCGCTTCTCCGCATTCGCGAGCACGCGATCGACTGCTTCGTCACCGGTGGAGTGTGTGGTGGTCTCCGTCATCCGTCCCTTATCTCTGGGTTTTGTTGCGAGCCTTAACCTTAGCCCGCGCTGTCCGCTACGCTCACGGTATGGGGTCCGACCATTACTTCACCGCGGCCCCGGCAAGCCCCGAGAACCTGCGATCGATCCGTGTGACGCTCGCAGGCCGTGAGCTGGATGTCACCACCGCTGGTGGCGTCTTCAGCCCGGATCGGCTGGATGCCGGTACTGCCGTCCTTCTCGCAAACATGCCTCCCGTCCCGCCAGGAGGTCATCTTCTCGACCTCGGAAGCGGGTGGGGGCCGATCACGCTGTCGATGGCACTCGCTGCACCCCATGCGACGGTGTGGGCCGTGGACGTGAACGAAAGAGCGCTCGACCTGGTTCGCCGCAATGCCTCGGCTCTCGGTCTCAAGAATGTCAACGCATCTCTGCCTCAGGATGTTCCCGCCGACGTGTCGTTCCGGTCGATCCGCTCGAACCCGCCGATCCGCGTGGGCAAGAACGAGCTGCACGGATTGCTCGAGAAGTGGATCCCCCGACTCGATGAGCGCAGCGACGCCTGGCTCGTCGTGCAGCGCAATCTCGGCGCGGATTCGCTGCAGCGGTGGATCGGCGCGACGTTCCACCCCGGCTTCAGCGTCCACCGGACGACGACGGCCAAGGGGTACCGGGTGCTGAAGGTCCGAAAGCACGGCACCCCTCCGACCGAGCCCATCACGCTCGTCTGACCGACCGCGGCGTGCTGCTCACCGGAGCATCAGCCCTGGCAGCTGGAGCATGTCCGTGAACACGGTCGCTCCTTCTCGCTCCAACCAGTCGGCCGGAGTGAGTCCGCCGGCATACCCGAAGACCCGCATCCCCGCAGCGCGCGCGGCCTGGACTCCGAAACGGCTGTCTTCGACCACCGCGCAGCGTTCCGGCACGACACCGAGCTGCTCGGCCGCGTGCAGGAAGAGGTCCGGATCAGGTTTGCCGTTCTGGACGTCGTCTGCGCTGAAGATCCGCCCCTCGAAGCGCGGGAGGAGTCCGGTCAATCCCAGCGTCCGTCGGATCTTCGCATGCGTCCCGCTCGATGCGACGCACGTCGCGACCCGGATCTCATCGAGCGCGGCCTCGACTCCCGGCACCGCCGTCAGATCGCGCTCGAACGCGTCGATATACCAGGGCTGATAGGGCGACTCCCAATCGTCCGGAAGCGGTCGGCCGAGGTATGCCTCGACCTCGGCGCGGAAATGCGCGGAAGAGCGTCCCACGAAGCGGTGCAGGATCTGCTCGCGCGACAGCGGCCAGCCGAGATCGGCGAGGACCCGACGGTCGACCTCGATCGAGAGCCTCTCGCTGTCGACGAGGACTCCGTCACAGTCGAAGATGACCAGGTCGATCGGTTCGATCGGCTGCATCAGATCAAGTCGACCTCGCCGCTGAACACCAGCTGGGCAGGCCCTGACAGCGCGACGTGCTCGCCGTCCTCCGCCGGGAACATACGTACCCCGAGCGTGCCTCCCGGCACCTCGACGCGCCAGTTGTGAGGGGCCTTCTCGCCCGCCCAGTGGCGGACGGCGAGAGCCGTGGCCGCGACACCCGTGCCGCAGCTGAGCGTCTCTCCGACACCGCGTTCGGACACGCGCATGCTGACGTGACCTATCCCATCGCGCACGAGCGGCTCGCCAGGGACGACGAACTCGACATTGGCCCCCGCAGGGAGCACCGGCTCGAGCACCGGGGCGCGGTGCAGCTCCAGCGAAGCCAGTTCGGCGTCGGATGCGAGAGCGACCACGACGTGCGGGTTGCCGACGTCGATGCCCAACCCGGGGCGTGTGACCGGAAGGCCATCGGCCGTGACCAGCGGGTCGTCGCCGGAGAGCTTCCACAGCCCGAGATCGACCTGGTAGCCCGTCTCACTGCGCGTCACATCACGCACTCCCGCGCGAGTGCCGATCGGAAGCGTCGATCCGGGTTCGATGGTGGCGAGGCCGGACCGCACGAGGTAGTGCGCGAACACACGGATCCCGTTGCCGCACATCTCGGCGATCGAGCCGTCGGCGTTCCGGTAGTCCATGAACCACTCGGCGTCCGGTTCCTCAGCGAGCGCCGCCCGACCGTCGGCGATCGCGGCGGAGCGGACGACGCGGAGGACGCCGTCTGCCCCGATGCCGAAGTGTCGGTCGCACAGTACAGCGACCTGCTCAGCGCTCAGATCGAGAGCGCCGTCGGGGTCGGCGACGATGACGAAATCGTTGCCCGTGCCGTGTCCTTTGGTGAATGCGACCATTCGACCAGTCTAGGGATCCCGGCTATGCGTCGACGATCAGACGCTTTCCCGTGTTCGATACCGAGAACCGCTCGTACCCGAGAGCGTCGTGGAGACCCAGCACTGTGTCGTTTCCCTCGCGGACCATGAGTTGCACCTTCGGGCACCCCAGCGCGAGAAGAAGTCGCTCGGCCTCGCAGACGAGCGCGCGGGCGATCCCCCGGTGCCGGTGCGATGTGGCGGTCGCCAGGTAGTACAGCCACCCGCGATGGCCGTCGTATCCGGCCATGACGGACCCGACGATCGCCGGCTCGTCCTTCCCTGCCGCGGAATCTTCGACCACGAGGAAGAGCTCGGGCTGCACCGTGAGCTTGCGCTCGATGTCGAGTCGCGGGTCGTTCCACGGGCGGGTCAGACCCGCCTCATCCCACAGTGCGACCACCGATTCCGTGTCGCTGCGATCGAACGCCCGTACCACCCAGTTCATGCCTGCAATTCTAGGATCGATGCCACATCAGCCACGCACCACGCGGTACCGCCCGCACATGAAATTGCGGTTGCGCGCGACCTCGACGAGCTCGAGATCCAGGCTCCTCGGGAGGAGCGGCGCCCCGGATCCGAGCGTGACAGGTGCATACTGCACCCACACCTCGTCGAGCAGACCCGCATCCGCGAACTGCCCCGCCAGGTCTCCCCCGCCGACGACCCAGAGGTCCTTGCCGTCCGCCGCGTCGACCATCTCGCCGTGGACCTCGGCGACGTCGCCCTGTGCGATGCGGATCGCGGCCCCCTCGGGCACTTCGAGGGCTCGGTGAGTGAACACCCAGGTGGGCTGCGCATACCCCCAGCGCCCACCTTCGTGTCGCATGACCCACTCGTAGGTCGACGCACCCATCGCGAGAGCGCCGACCGTCTTCTCGAAGGCGGCGTAGGCCATCGGGCCGTCGTGGTCGATGTCCTGCTTCAGGAGCCAATCGAGAGAATGCTGGTCGGTCGCGATGAAGCCGTCGAGGCTGCTCGCCGTGTAGAAGTGGGTCGCCATGCGCTCACCTTCGCATGGACCACCGACATCGGGCACTGGTTGCGGACGTGGCGGCGCACGCACATCACGGCGCGAGGAGCGCGGCAGCGGCGACAGGCGGTTCGTGCCAGGTCAGTCCGGGGTAGCGCTTGAACCACGACACCTGGCGGCGGGCGTACCGGCGCGTGAGTGCCCGCGTCTCCTCTATCGCCTCGGCCCGGGTCAGTCGTCCGTCGAGCTGCCCGAGAGCCTGGGCATATCCGATCGCCCGCGGAGCCGTCGCACCACGTTCGAGCCCCTGCTCACGCAGCGCCCTCACCTCGTCGACGAGCCCGGCCTCCCACATCCTGTCCACTCGAGCGTCGAGTCGGTCGACCAGGGTGCCGCGGTCCACGTGCAGACCGATCAGTCGTGTGTCGGCCTGCCAGAGAGAAGGCTGCTCGGGCAGCGCAGCACCGTGTGTCGCACTCCCCTGCTCGAGGACTTCGAGCGCGCGGATGACCCGCCGGCCGTTCCGAGGATCCACCTTCGAAGCTGCTGCGGGGTCGAGGGTTCTGAGCCGCTCGAGCAGAGAATCGATGCCGTCGGTCTCGAGCTCTCGCTCGAGACGCTCTCGGATCACCGGATCGCGCGGGGGGAACGCGAAGTCGAAGACGATGCTGGAGACGTAGAGACCCGATCCGCCGACGAGGATCGCATCCCCACCGCGCTCCTGGATGCCCGTGACGGCGGCGCGGGCGAGGGGCTGGTACCAGGCCACAGCGGCGTCCTCGTCGACCTCGCGAACGTCGAAGAGGTGATGCGGGATCCCTCTTCGGTCGCTGGGCGCGAGCTTCGCCGTGCCGATGTCCATGCCGCGGTAGAGCTGCATGGCGTCCGCGTTCACGATCTCCGCGGGGTTGCCTCTCTCGCGCAGCGTCTCGGCCAGGTCGAGAGCGAGGTCGCTCTTTCCCGTGCCGGTCGCGCCGACGATCGCCCACAGTCGTGGCGGTCGTGGAACTCCATGCGACTCCGGATCGCTCATGCGCGAGCTGTGGTCACACGCCGACGCGAAGCGTCGGCAGGCCGAGGGAGACAGCGCGGAGGCCGTCCCCGGTGCTCGGGGCAGGAACAGCGCACGAGTCCGCCTGAGCTCGATCCCAGGCGTCTCCGCCACGCGTACGGCGGATCCGTAGGGGCGCTCCGGTCGGATCGTCCGCGAGAAGGTGGAATGGTGCGGCGTGGGTGATCGTCACCGAGACCACGTCGCCAGGGCGCGGCACCGCCGAGCCTGCAGTGACCTCGAAGTGGACGAGTCGGTTGTCCTCGCCACGACCGGTCAGGCGGTGAGTCTCGGCATCCTTCTTGCCCTCACCTGTCGAGACCAGCACCTCGACCTCACGGCCCACCTGCTTCTGGTTCTCCTCGAGGGAGATCCGCTCCTGGAGCTCGATGAGGCGGTTGTAACGCTCCTGTACGACGGCCTTGGGAACCTGGTCCGCCATCGTCGCCGCCGGCGTGCCCTCGCGGATCGAGTACTGGAAGGTGAACGCACTCGAGAAGCGAGCCTTCTCGACGACGCGCATGGTGTCCTCGAAGTCCTCGTCGGTCTCGCCGGGGAACCCGACGATGATGTCCGTGGTGATCGCGGCGTTCGGGATGCGGTCGCGCACCCTGTCGAGAATCCCGAGGAACTTCTCGCTCCTGTACGAGCGGCGCATAGCCTTGAGGATCCTGTCACTGCCCGACTGCAGAGGCATGTGCAGCTGAGGCATGACGTTGGAGGTCTCCGCCATCGCGTCGATCACATCGTCGGTGAAGGCCGCGGGGTGCGGGCTCGTGAAACGGATGCGCTCGAGTCCGTCGATCTCCCCCGCGGCGCGGAGCAGCTTTCCGAATGCCTGTCGGTCGCCGAACTCGACTCCGTAGGAGTTGACGTTCTGTCCGAGCAGCGTGACCTCGATGGCGCCGTCTTCGACGAGCAGGCGGATCTCGTTCAGGATGTCACCGGGGCGGCGATCCTTCTCTTTGCCTCGGAGGCTGGGGACGATGCAGAAGGTGCACGTGTTGTTGCACCCGACCGAGATGGAGACCCAGCCGCTGTGCGCGGAATCCCGCTTCGTCGGGAGAGTCGACGGGAACACCTCGAGCGATTCCAGGATCTCGAGCTCGGCATCGCCGTTATGACGCGCACGCTCGAGGAGTCCCGGAAGGGAGCCCATGTTGTGGGTGCCGAACACGACATCGACCCAAGGGGCCTTGTCGAGCACGGCCTGCTTGTCCATCTGGGCGAGGCATCCGCCGACGGCGATCTGCATGCCGTCCTTGCGTCGCTTGACCCCTGCGAGCTGACCGAGGGTGCCGTAGAGCTTTCCGGAGGCGTTGTCACGCACCGCGCACGTGTTGATGATGACGACATCGGCCTCGTCACCCGCGGCGGCGCGGACGTACCCTGCGCTCTCGAGTGACCCAGACAGCCGCTCGGAATCGTGGACGTTCATCTGGCATCCGAAGGTGCGCACCTCGTAGGAGCGGCTGCGTCCGTCGGCGTCGATTGCTGCCGACGACGAACTGATGATCGTCGGCTCACTGCGCGGGATAGTCATGGTTCCACCATTCTACGAGCGCATTCGGGCACCGTCAGCGGCGGATCGATGTGTCGCAGAGATCGATGATCAGGCGATCGGCCTCAGTCGGAGTCCACGAAACGCACACCGGACGTCGGCCTCCCGAACGACGCCTCCGCGAGAGCGGACTTCGCCGCGGTCATCGCGACCGAGCCGTTGTAACCTCGGCGGGAGAGCTGACCGACGAGGCGCCGCAGCGCTGTGTCACCGTCGAGACGTGACAGCCCCCGCGCCTTGGTGCGCGCGTACTCGAGCGCGCGCTCGGCGTCGTCGTCCGGCAGCTCGTCGAGCGCTGCCTCGACCACGTCTCGGGGGATTCCCCGCTGCGCGAGCGCCCTGGACAGAGCGACACGGCCCTGCCCCTTTCGCTCGACGCCCGACGTGACGAGCTGACCGGCGAGCAGAGCATCATCGAGATACCCTCTTCGACAGAAATCGTCGAGGATGTCATCTACAGCGCCGGAATCGAGACGGGTTCCGTCTTGTTCATGGCCTTTGAGAACCATCCGTGCCTCGGAGATCGAGAGCGACCGAGAGCGCAGCTTTCGCACCAGCAATTCCTCTGCGGCTTCTCGTACGCGTGCCGGATCGGCTCCCCCGTTGTCACCGTCGAGGTCGCTCTGCGGCTGCAGCGCCCGCAACCGTGGCGCAGATCGTGCCGCCGCTCCGCGCGCCGGATGTCGGTCGCTCGGATCGCGGGAATCGATCGACGCGGCCGGAGTCGCGGGTGTCATCGGGCCGGCGTCACCCCACGTCGAGTTCCACGCCGGGGCATCATCCGCTGAGACGGGTGCATCTCCACTGAGCCGGCCGGAGCCGGTGAGCCCGGCGTCCGCGGAGGCACGCCGCTCGGAGCGACCATCTTCCGGCGACTCCGGCGCCGTTCGCTCCGTCGCGTCCGCCGAGCCTCTGCCGGCCGGACGCTCGCGTGAGGCGTTCCGGCCGAACAATGGAATGACGGGGGCGAGCTGATCCCGCCCGCCCCCGTCATCACTCATGGCCCACTCCGATCGCGGAACGACCTCGAACCGTCATGATCACGCCGGGCGACGCTCGGCGAGCTCGTCAGCGGGAGCCTCGACGGCGCCACCGATCCCGAGCTTCTGCTTGATCTGGGTCTCGATCGCGAGTGCGACGTCGGGGTTCTTGAGCAGGAACGTGCGTGCGTTCTCCTTGCCCTGGCCGAGCTGATCGCCGTCGTAGGTGTACCAGGAGCCGGACTTCTTCACGATGCCGTGCTCGACACCGAAGTCGATCAGGCTGCCCTCTCGCGAGATGCCGACGCCGTACAGGATGTCGAACTCGGCCTGCTTGAACGGCGGAGCCATCTTGTTCTTGACGACCTTGACCCTGGTGCGGTTTCCGACCGCGTCGGTGCCGTCTTTCAGCGTCTCGATGCGTCGGATGTCCATGCGGACCGACGCGTAGAACTTCAGCGCCTTTCCGCCGGCGGTGGTCTCCGGCGATCCGAAGAAGACACCGATCTTCTCGCGCAGCTGGTTGATGAAGATCATCGTGGTGTTCGTCTGGTTGAGCCCACCGGTGAGCTTTCGCAGAGCCTGCGACATGAGTCGAGCCTGCAGACCCACGTGCGAGTCCCCCATCTCGCCCTCGATCTCTGCGCGAGGCACGAGAGCCGCCACGGAGTCGATCACGATCAGGTCGATGGCGCCGGAGCGAACGAGCATGTCGGCGATCTCGAGGGCCTGCTCACCCGTGTCGGGCTGCGAGACGAGGAGAGCATCGATGTCGACACCGAGTTTGGCTGCGTAGTCGGGGTCGAGCGCGTGCTCGGCATCGATGAAGGCGGCGATGCCACCGGCGCGCTGGGCATTGGCGATCGCGTGCAGTGTGAGAGTCGTCTTACCGGAGGACTCAGGGCCGTAGATCTCGACGATGCGGCCACGCGGGAGGCCGCCGACGCCGAGAGCGACGTCTAGGGCGATGGAGCCGGTCGGGATGACCGCGACAGGGGCGCGTTCATCGCTGCCCAGTCGCATGACGGAACCCTTTCCGAACTGGCGATCGATCTGGGCGAGTGCGGTCTCGAGGGACTTCTCGCGGTCAGCGGGTGATGGCATGACGGGCTCCTTATGCTCGCGTGGTGCCGCCTGTAGGCTGTCGCGGTCCTCCCGGCTGGGCGGAACTCTCCGACAAGGCGTATGGCTCTTCGGCTTGTCTTCACCGTACGAGGCACCTCGGACATTGAGTCGTCAGCACCAGGAATCAGGGAGAACAAGATCTCTGAACCACTTGTGCAGAAGACTACGCCCTTTTCGAACACATCTTCGATGACACGCCGGTTCGGCGTGTCGGGAGACCGAACGCGTCGAACGCGTCAGACGGTCACTTCTTGCGGGGCTCGAGGCGCCCGGCGCCATGGCGGCGCTCGAGTGGCACGTCCGTCTCGGCGCACAGCGCGAGCCAGATGTCGCGCGGTGGGACTCCGGCATCCAGAGCCTCGTCTGCGGTGCGGCCGGAGAGCTGCGTCAGGACGAGGTCGCTGACGAGAGATGAACCTCGGCCACCGAACTCCGCGTCGACGGCGCGGAGGAACTCACTGCGACGCATGAAGAGCGGGAACCCTCGACGCTCAGCGCAGCGAGAGCTCGGGCTCGACCGAGGCGACGAGGTCGTCGGGAACGACGTCCGGGAACACCTGGATGCCCTCGAGGACGGAGATTCGATCGCCGACCTCGCGCATGATGATCGAGATGGGAACATCGAGCGCGTCCGCCACGGAGGCGAGGATCTCGCTCGATGCCTCTTTCTGGCCCCGCTCCACCTCGCTGAGGTAGCCGAGCGCCACAGAGGCCTTGCTTGCGACCTGCCGGAGCGTACGCCCCTTCTGCAGGCGGAAGTCCCTCAGCACATCGCCGATTTCCTGTCGTACAAGAATCATCGGAACCTCCTCCCAGATCGTCTTCTCGAGGTCTCCCTCGAGGAGATCGCCAGTCTAGTCCTACCGACCTTCACAAAATCTACCTTCGCACGCTGTGCTTTCGGTGTGAGCACATCGATGACAACGGAAGTCATGGCCCGCCTATTCCCGGACGAGTCGAACGAGCAGGGCGAGCGCGGCGTCGACCGCCTGCGCGCGGATCTCTGCGCGATCACCGGGGAACTCATGGGGCTCGATGACGGATGCGGTCGGCGTCACGACGGCGATGTGCACGGTGCCGACCGGTTGACCGTCAGGCGACTCCGGTCCGGCGATCCCCGTGGTCGAGACTCCGACGTCCGCGGGGCGACCCTCGACGCTCACTGCACGCCGAACCCCGTCGGCCATCTGCCGAGCGACCTCGGGGTGCACGGGACCGTGCGCGGCGAGAAGGTCAGCATCGACTCCGAGCAGACTGTGCTTCACCGGTGTCGCGTAGGCGACCACCGCACCGACGAACGACGCGGACGCCCCGGCGACGGAGACGAGTTCGGCAGCGACGGCGCCGCCGGTCAGGGACTCCGCCACCCCGAGGGTCCATCCGCGGGCGACCAGGCCGTCGAGAGCCTCCGATGCGGCAGTCACGAGGGCTGCCGAGAGCCTCTCACCTGCGCGACGATGTAATCGATCCCGCTCGCCACCGTGAGGATCAGCACGACGATCATCAGGAACGCCGTCACGATGATCCAGGGGCCCAATCCGATGAGCACGTGCAACGGGAGAAGTGCCCAGGAGAGCGCAACTGCCTGCACCGCCGTCTTCACCTTGCCCATCCAGGCCGCCGCGACCACATGCTCCTTCGCGACGATGAGCCGGTGGACGGTGATACCGACCTCACGGATCAGGATCACGATGACCAGCCACCAATTCAGTTCACCCAGCACCGCAAGACCGACGAAGCCCGCACCGGTGAGCAACTTGTCGGCGATCGGATCCCAGAGTTTGCCGAAGTCGCTGACGATGTCATATCTGCGAGCGAGATAGCCGTCGACCCAATCGGTCGAGATCGCGACGATGAAGAGCACCGCCGCGATCCATCGCATCACGAGGTCGTCGACACCGTACGTTCCGCCGATGAGGAGCAGGACGAAGAAGATGACCGCGAGCGGGATGCGCGCGACGGTGATCGCGTTGGGAAGCTGCCGGGGAATCGCCATCAGTCGCGCCCCGTCAATCCCCAGGCGTCTTCGTCGCCGTCTCCGTCGGCCTCGACGACCGGCAGGCCCTGGAACTGGGCTTCGACCGGATCGTGCGGCGTTCCCGCGGCAGTGGCCGACTGAGTGGCCGCCGCCGCCGGCTTCGCCGGGACGTCATCGCCTCGGAGCTTCGCCATGACCTGCGGGAGCTGCTCGGCCGTGGCCAGCACATCGCGTGCCTTCGATCCCTCCGAGGGTCCGACGATCTCGCGTGACTCCAGCAGATCCATCAGTCGGCCGGCCTTCGCGAAGCCGACGCGCAGCTTGCGCTGCAGCATCGAGGTCGACCCGAACTGCGACGACACGATCAGCTCGGCGGCAGCGAGGAGGAGCTCGAGGTCGTCTCCGATGTCCTCGTCGACCTCCTTCTTCTTGGCCGGCTCCATCGCCTCCTGCACGTCAGCACGGTAGTCGGGGCGCGCCTGACGGGTCACATGTTTGACGACCGCGTCGATCTCCTTCTCGTCGACCCACGCCCCCTGCAGACGGAACGGCTTCGATGAGCCCATCGGCGAGAACAGGGCGTCACCCTGACCGATCAGCTTGTCGGCGCCGGGGCTGTCGAGGATCACGCGGCTGTCGGTGACGCTGGTCACCGCGAAAGCGAGCCGTGACGGCACGTTGGCCTTGATGAGACCGGTGACGACGTCGACGCTCGGTCGTTGAGTGGCGAGGACCAGATGGATGCCGGACGCACGAGCCAGCTGCGTGATGCGCACGATCGAATCCTCGACGTCGCGCGGGGCCACCATCATCAGGTCGGCGAGCTCGTCGACGACCACGAGGAGGTACGGATAGGGCTTGAGCACCCGCTCGCTCCCGACCGGCAGCTCGACCTCGCCGGCGCGTACTGCTCGGTTGAAGTCGTCGATGTGGCGGAAGCCGAACGACGCGAGGTCGTCGTACCGCATGTCCATCTCCTTCACGACCCATTGCAGCGCCTCGGCCGCCTTCTTCGGGTTCGTGATGATGGGCGTGATCAGGTGCGGAACGCCCGCATAGCTCGTGAGTTCGACGCGCTTCGGGTCGATGAGGACCATCCGGACGTCCGTCGGGCGTGCCCGCATGAGCAGGCTCGTGATCATCGAGTTCACGAAGCTCGACTTGCCGGAGCCGGTGGAACCGGCGACGAGCAGGTGGGGCATCTTCGCGAGGTTCGCGATGACGATGTTGCCGCCGACGTCCTTGCCGACGCCGATCGTCATCGGGTGAGTGCTCTTGTGGGCAGCCGGAGACCGCAGTACGTCGCCGAGCGCGACCATCTCTTTGTCGGCGTTGGGGATCTCGATGCCGATGGCGCTCTTGCCTGGGATCGGCGAGAGGATGCGCACGTCGTTGGACGCGACCGCATAGGCGAAGTTGTTGCTCAGCTGAAGGATCTTCTCGACCTTGACGCCGTGTCCGACCTCGACCTCGTACTGCGTGACCGTCGGTCCCCGCGAGAAGCCGGTCACCTTCGCGTCGACCTTGAACTGCGTCAGCACGCTCGTGATCTGCTCGATCACCTTGTCCGTGGCCTCGGACCGGGCGACCGGAGGCGGTCCTTCGACCAGAAGCCCCGGCGACGGCAGGATGTACGGAGCCACAGGCGCCTGAGGGCCCCGCTCCCCCGGTCCGGCGGTTCCGAAGCCGTCGAGTCCTGGCAGCTCGGGAACCTCGCCGGTGTCGGACTCGTCGTCGAGGAGAGCGGTCGTCTGCTGCCCCGCCAGCGACTCCGTCACCGACCGGACGTCGGAGAGCACCTCGGTCGCGGCGTCGTACGGGTCTTCGACGACGACGGCCTGGTCGTAGGCCGGAGTCGGCTCGGAGGTCGTGAGCAGAGCGGTGATGTCGTCGGAGCCGAGAGTCCCCTCGTCGGGGTCCTCTTCACGGCCGGTCTTGTTGCGCCGCCACCAGGGCAGGACATCAGGATCGTCGACCTTGTCTGCCTCGTCGATCGCGACGGCATCCTTCGTCGGCTTCTCGGTGCGCTCGGCATCGAACATCCACGCGTACAGGTCGCCGAGTCGCTGGCCGATACGGTTCGGCGGCGTCTTGGTGAGGATCAGCACGCTGAGCCCCGCGAGGAGGGCGAGCACGATGTAGGCGCCCACGGGGGTGAGGTACGAGAGGGGCTCGCCGACCATCCACCCGAACAGGCCGCCCGCCTCGCTCAGAGCCGGCATGCCGTCCTTCGGCTGGGCGCGCACGAGCAGTCCTGCAGAATCGGCGCGGCCGGCGGCGATGTGGCAGAAGCCCGCGAGCGTGAGCACGAAGAGGCCGAACCCGATGCCGATGCGGCCGTTGTCGTGCACCGACGACGGATGCCGGAACAGCCACCCCGCGAGCAGCAGGAGCAGCACGGGCATCACGAATGCGACCCGACCGACCAGCAGACCGACCGAGTAGGCACTGATGTTCGAGGCGACCTCGTTGCCGATGAAGAACCATTCGTTGACTGCGCCGGCGATCGCGAGCAGCACGAGCAGGAACGGGAAGCCGTCGCGCCGATCGTCCTTCTCGAGGGTCTCAGGCCCGAACGCGCGGAAGAGTCCGCCGACGCCGTGGGCGAGACCGCCCCACGCGCGCACGGCGACGGGAGGCTTGTCGAGTTCGTCGATGTATTTCTTCGGCGCCGCCTGAGCCTTCGGAGCGGCCTGCCTCTTGGGGCGAGGCGTGGCGCTCTCGGACGCGCGCGCTGACTTCGTGGTACTCCTGGCCATGCTCTCACGTTACGACCAGAGGCCGACATTCCCCGTAATGACGCGGCATTCCGGAGTCTTCGCCCGGGTCCGAGGGTGGCGCTCAGGACATCCGATGAACCATCGTGTCGCGGACTTCTCCGATGTCCGTGACCACGAACCCCTCCGACCGATAGAGCGTCCTCGCGAAGTTGTCGCGTTCGACGCTCAGGCTGATGCGCGGATGCCCCTGCTCTCGTGCGTGCGTCACGAGACGGCGGAGCAGCAGGCGACCGACACCGTGGGCGCGCCAGATGGGCTGCACGCCGATGATGAGCTCCGGCACTGCCGTTCCGACGAATCCGAACCCCGGATCGTCCTGCGACAGCATCCGGTACCAGGCGGCCCCGATCGGCCTGTCATCCGAGTCGACTGCGACGAAGCCTGCATCCGCGGGGCGCATCCACCCCGCGACGTATCGGCGATGCTCGGTCGCGGTGAGGATCTCGTGACGAGCCCGCGCTCCACCTGAACGCCAGTTCGCAGCCTCCACGACCATGTCGCCGAGGAAGCTCCCGTCCGCCTGCGCGGCGGGCCTGATCGAGAAGGCGTCGGACATGCCCAGAGCCTACGGTGCGCGCGTTACAGCCGGGTGTCGTCCGACTGTGAACGCGCGACCGGCGTGGTCAGGCCTCGATGACGAGGGGGACGATCATCGGACGACGGCGGAGCTTCTGGTTGACCCAGCGTCCGATCGTCCGGCGGATGACCTGCGACAGCGCATGGGTGTCGCGGACTCCGTTGCCGGAGGCCTCCTTGAGCGCCGCGATGATCTTCGGCGTCACGTCGTCGAACACCGAGTCGTCCTCAGCGATGCCACGTGCGTGGATCTCGGGGCCCGAGATGATCCGCCCGGTCTGGGCATCCACGACGACGATGACCGAGACGAAGCCCTCTTCGGCGAGGATGCGGCGGTCCTTGAGGTCGGCGTCTGTGATGGCACCGACGGTGGAGCCGTCGACGTAGACGAAGCCGAGGTCGAGCTGGCCGACCACCCGGGCGTCACCGTCCTTCAGGTCGATCACCGTGCCGTTCGATGCGATGATCGTGCGCTCGGCCTCGACCCCCGTGTCCTGGGCCAGTTTCGCGTTGGCGATCAGGTGGCGGTACTCGCCGTGGACGGGGAGGACGTTCTTCGGCTTGAGGATGTTGTAGCAGTAGATCAGCTCGCCGGCTGCGGCGTGCCCCGAGACGTGGACCTTGGCATTCGCCTTGTGCACGACGTTCGCGCCGAGCTTCGTGAGGCCGTCGATCACTCGGTACACGGCGTTCTCGTTTCCGGGGATCAGGCTCGATGCCAGGATGACGGTGTCGCCCGGACCGGGTTCGATCGCGTGATCGAGGTTGGCCATGCGGCTGAGCACTGCCATCGGCTCGCCCTGCGAGCCCGTGGACATGTAGACGATCTTGTCGTCGGGAAGATCCCGCGCCTTCTTGTAGTCGATCAGCAGGCCGCTCGGCACCTTGAGGTAGCCGAGGTCCTCGGCGATCGTCATGTTGCGCAGCATGCTCCGCCCGAGCAGCGCGACGCGGCGTCCGTGCGCGTGGGCCGCGTCAAGGACCTGCTGCACTCGGTGCACGTGACTGGAGAAGCTCGCGACGATCACGCGGCGCGGAGCCTTGCCGATCACCTGGTCGAGCACCGGTCCGATCGAGCGCTCGGTCGGCGTGAAGCCGGGCACGTCCGCGTTCGTGGAGTCGACGAGGAACAGGTCGACTCCCTCCTCGCCGAGGCGCGCGAACGCACGGAGGTCGGTGATGCGACCGTCGAGCGGCAGCTGATCCATCTTGAAGTCACCGGTCGCCAGAACGAGCCCGGCGGGCGTGCGGATCGCGACGGCCAGGGCATCCGGGATCGAGTGGTTGACCGCCACGAACTCGAGGTCGAAGGGGCCGACCTGTTCGCGCTGTCCTTCCTTCACGGTGAGGGTGAAGGCCTTGATGCGGTGCTCCTTGAGCTTCGCCTCGACCAGCGCGAGCGTGAGACCCGATCCGATCACAGGAATGTCGCTCTTCAGACGCAGCAAGTAGGGAACCGCGCCGATGTGATCCTCATGACCGTGCGTGAGCACGACGCCGACGATGTCGTCGAGACGCCCCTTGATCGGCTCGAAGTCGGGAAGGATCAGGTCGACACCCGGCTGGTGCTCCTCGGGGAACAGCACACCGCAGTCGACGATCAGGATCTTGCCGTCGAACTCGAAGATCGTCATGTTGCGGCCGATCTCGCCGAGGCCGCCGAGCGGAGTGACCCGCAGCGTCCCCTCGTCGAGTGCTGCGGGTTCTGCGAGCGGGATGGACATGGTGTCTCCTCAGTCGGACACTCGACGCGTCCGTTCGTTCATGGTGACGCGGCTCACCGCGCCGGGTGTCAGCGAGTCGTGCCGTGCACCTTGGGCAGGGCACCGCCCGCGGCCGCGTTGCGGTCGGGGCGGAAGTTGGAGAAGTCGGCGCCGGGAACGTCCTTCACGAGATCGAGCTCGTCCTCGATGAGGGCGGCCTCCCACTCTTCGGGACCCACCAGCGGCAGACGGACGCGCGGGCTCGAGATACGTCCGAGTCCGTGCAGGATGTACTTGGCCGCGACGGTGCCCGGCACGTGCGTCATGACGGCGCGCACGAGCGGCTCCAGCCGCTTGTGCTCCGCGGTCGCGGTCGTGAGGTCGCCGCGGTTCACGGCGTCGATGATCGTGCGGTACGGAGTCGCCGCGATGTTCGCGGTCACACCGATCAGCCCGGTCGCGCCGATCGCGAGGTGCGGAAGGACGTTCGCGTCATCGCCCGAGAAGTACATCAGGTCGGTCTGGTTGAGCACGCGGCTCACCTCGGAGAAGTCGCCCTTGGCGTCCTTCACGGCGAGGATGTTCGGGTGCTTGGCGAGTCGCAGGATCGTCTCGTACTTGATGGGCACGCCCGTGCGCCCCGGGATGTCGTAGAGGATCACCGGGAGGTCGGTGGCGTCGGCCACCAGACGGAAGTGGGTCAGGATGCCGGCCTGCGTGGGCTTGTTGTAGTAAGGCGTGACGATCATGATGCCGTCGGCGCCGGCCTTCTCGCTGGCCTTGTACAGCTCGATCGCATGCGCGGTCTCGTTGGACCCGCCACCCGTGATGATCTTGGCGCGGCCGGCCGAGACCGACTTGCCGATCTCGACGAGCTTGAGCTTCTCGGGGTCCGTCAGGGTCGAGGTCTCGCCGGTCGTTCCCGTCACGACGATTCCGTCAGCACCGGCGGTGATGACGTCATCGATGTGCTTCTCGACGGCGGGCCAATCGACTTCACCGTCGGCCGTCATCGGAGTGACGAGCGCGACGAGAACCTGTCCGAATGGGTTGCCCGAGTGCGTCATGCCCCCAGCGTATCGGTTAGCGTGCCGCTCACCCAGACGAGGGACGGCGGATGACATCTCCGCGGGCGATCGCGATCTTCTCGTCGAGCACCGGACAGGCCAGCTCGCCGACGGCGAACTCGTCGATCCTAGGGATCCGCATAGGCTCGACTCCATGGCATGGGTCACACACGAGTCGTCGACGGTGTATGAGAACCGGTGGATCGAGGTGCGGGAGGACCAGGTCACGGGACCCGGGGGCGATGGGATCTACGGCGTGGTGACCATGCGGCATCCGGCGGTCTTCGTCGTCGCTCTCGATGATGAAGACCGCGTCTGCCTCGTCACGCTCGAGCGCTACACGACCGGCGTCTCGATCGAGGTGCCTGCCGGAGGTAGCGACGGCGAGGATCCGCTCGCAGCCGCGCAGCGCGAGCTGCTCGAGGAGACGGGCTTCGTCGCCGAGGACTGGACGGCACTCGGAACGATGAACGCCCTCAACGGGATCGCCCACGCGCCCGAGCACGTGTTCCTCGCTCGGAGCCTGACTCCGTCCGATGACTCCACGCACACCCAGGCGGAGGAGGGCATCGACGCCGTCACCTGGCTGCCGTTCTCCGACGTGCTCGGCATGATCTCCGACGGCCGGATCACCGATGGAGAGACCGTGGCTGCCATTGCCTACGCCGGCATCCGTCTGGGCAGATTCCGCTGATCTCGTAGCGCCCTGCTTCGCACGCCACGCGCCCGCTGCAGGACGAGATCGGCGTTCAGCTCAGACGCGACCCCGGCGAGCGACGCCCGACGTCACCGAGCTCGGCAGCAGGCGCGCGATCGCGACGATCGCCTTGTAGCGCAGTGACGGGATCGAGACGGCCCTGCCTCGCGCCGCATCGTGGAGCCCTTCGCGCACGACGTCACGTGCGTCGAGCCACATGAACGCCGGAACGCCCTCGTGCCCCGGCGCGAGCCCCATCCGCTCGTGGAAGGTCGTGTGCGTGAAACCGGGGCAGACCGCGGTCACACTCACCCTGTCGGAGGCGTACTCGGCGTTCGCCCAGCGGCTGAAGCCGATGAGCCAGCTCTTGCAGGCCGAATACGTCGAGCGGGAGATGAACCCGGCGACGGACGCGACGTTGATGATGCGGCCACCGCGGCCTCGCATCGACCCGAGCGCCGCATGCATGAGGCGCATCGACGCCTCGACGTGGACGCGGAGGTGCCGCACCTCGTCGTCGATGTCGTTGTCGGCGAACTGCAGCGGCAGGCCGAAGCCGGCGTTGTTGATCAGCAGATCCACCGGGTCGGAGGCATCGCCCAGACGGTCGGCGACGCGGTCCACATCGGCGGCCTCGGAGAGATCCGCGACGAGGATCTCGACTGCGATGCCGTATTCGCTGCGCAGCTCCGCCGCGACGCTCTCGAGAGCATCCGTCGACCGGGCGACGAGCACGAGGTCGGCGCGGCGACGGGCGAGCTGGCGGGCGAACTCGACACCGAGCCCTGCGCTCGCGCCGGTGATCAGTGCGGTGGGCATCAGCGCTCGTATCCCAGGAAGCGGAAGCGGACTCCCGACCGGGAGGTCTGCCACTCCCCCTCGTCGACCAGCCGCCACCCGGTCTTCGACGGGGCGTAGGCATCGCCCGCGACGTCGAGGTCGAGCTCGGTGACCTCGAGACGGTCGGCATCTGCGATCACGAGCCGGAAGATCTCGGCTCCTCCGATGATCCAGACCCTCTCGTGTCCGCGCACCGCATCGGTGACGGTCGCTGCTCGCCTGACGCCCTCTTCGGTCCAGTCCTGCTGGCGCGTGATAACGATGTTCTCGCGCCCGGGGAGCGGGCGGAATCGTTCAGGCAGCGAGTCCCACGTCTTGCGCCCCATGATCACGGGCGCTCCGAGGGTCTTCTCCTTGAAGTGGGCGAGATCTTCGGGGACGTTCCACGGCATTCCGCCTTCGGCTCCGATGACGCCGCCCTGGGCTTCGGCCCAGATCAGGCCGACCCACGTCACACCGCCACCGCCGCCCGGATCGGGGCATGGTGCTGATAGTCCTCGACGATGAAGTCGTCGTAGGCGTAGTCGAAGATCGATTCCGGCTTGCGTGCGAAGCGCAGCGACGGGTAGGGATACGCGTCGCGGGTGAGCTGCTCGCGCACCTGATCGAGGTGATTGTCGTAGATGTGGCAGTCGCCACCGGTCCAGACGAAGTCTCCCGGCTCGAGCCCGACCTGCTGAGCCACCATCAGCGTCAGCAGGGCGTAGGACGCGATGTTGAACGGGACGCCGAGGAACAGATCGGCGCTGCGCTGGTAGAGCTGGCACGAGAGCTTGCCGTCTGCGACGTAGAACTGGAAGAGCGCGTGGCACGGGGCGAGTGCCATGTCGGGGATGTCCGCGGGGTTCCACGCCGAGACGATCAGGCGTCGGGAATCGGGAGCCTTGCGGATCTGATCGATCACGTCGCTCAGCTGGTCGATGCTCTCGCCGTCAGGCGTCGGCCAGGACCGCCACTGCACGCCGTAGACGGGTCCGAGATCACCCGAGGCGTCGGCCCACTCGTCCCAGATCGTGACACCGTTGTCCTGGAGCCACTTGACGTTGGAGTCGCCTCTGAGGAACCAGAGGAGCTCGTAGGCGATCGACTTGAAATGCACGCGCTTCGTCGTGATCAGCGGAAAGCCCTGCGAGAGGTCGAAGCGGATCTGCCTGCCGAAGACGCTGGTGGTCCCCGTGCCGGTGCGATCCGACTTGTGCGTGCCGGACTCCAGCACGTCGCGGAGCAGGTCTTCATACGGCGTCGGGACGGCTGCGCTCATGTCTGCCAGACTACCCGCCCACAAGCGCCGAGAGTCCGTTCGTCACGATGCGACACATCGGCCCCGGCGTGTCCGAACGGCCCCTATTCTCAA
This sequence comes from Microbacterium sp. Leaf159, assembly GCF_001423615.1. GTDB lineage: Bacteria > Actinomycetota > Actinomycetes > Actinomycetales > Microbacteriaceae > Microbacterium. The sequence continues at coordinate 769,527 of NZ_LMOU01000001.1, forward strand.
TCCATGTCGCCCGGAATCGCCCTCGCCGTGATCGGTGCGCTCCTCGTGATCGCCGCCGTCGTCGGGATCGTGCTGCGGATCCTCGACGGACGACGGCGAGGTGGTGGCCATCTCCTGTTCGATCCCGCCGATGCGGATGCCGATCGGCTCGGCTCGCACGCCACGCTCGTGCAGTTCAGCACCGAGATGTGCGCGCGCTGCCCTCAAGTGCGCAGGATGCTGTCGAGCTACGTCGCAGATGCCGACGGCCTGCATCACCTCGAGGTCGACCTCACGCATCGACCCGATCTCTCGGCGCGATACAAGGTCCTGCAGACCCCGACGACGTTCGTCGTCGACGGCTCCGGTGCCGTCCGCGCGCGATTCCACGGTGTACCGCACCGCCACGCACTCACCGAAGCACTCTCCGCCGTCTGAGGCGAGAAGGACTGGAGCAGAGATGACCACTCCCGCAGGCATCGACCCCCGCGGCCCTCGCTTCGCCGCGACGATCACGACCGTGCTGCTTCTCGCCGCGACGTTCCTCGGGCTCGTCGGCATCTCGACGGCGCGGTCCTTCGGCTGGTTCGCGTACCAGCCGCTCGCGGCGGCGGACTTCGCCTCGGACACGTGGGCGATCGTCGCAGCATCCCCCGCCCAGCGCGCACTCGATCCCGGCTTCCTCCTCACGGTCATGATCGCCCTGCTCTTCCTCTGGAGCGTGCTCTCCCCCGCAACGGCACCCTGGGGTGTCGTGTTCCGCCGGTTCGTGCGGCCACGACTCGCACCGCCCGCCGAGCTGGAGGATCCTCGTCCTCCGCGCTTCGCGCAGGGTGTGGGCCTCTTCGTCGTCACGATCGGACTCGTCCTGCACCTGGTCGGTGTGCCGTGGGCGCTGCCGATCGCGACGGCCGCGGCGTTCATCGCCGCCTTCCTCAACGCCGCATTCTCGTTCTGCCTCGGCTGCCAGATCTACCTGCTTCTGCAGCGTGTCGGCATCCTCGGCCGCACGCCCTCCGCGGCCTGAGCGCGGTTCCGCCCGACGTACCCGATCGATAGGCTGGCCCCACACGCGAGCGCACATCCCGCGACGCGAGAACCGGAGGAATCATGCCCGTCACCAGCGAAGCCACCACCACCTGGACCGGATCCCTCGCGGAAGGCTCGGGCACCGTCGCGTTCTCCTCGTCGAAGCTCGGCACCTTCCCGATCAACTGGAAGGCCCGCAGCGAGGGCAGCGACACCACCACCCCGGAGGAGCTGATCGCCGCGGCTCACGCCTCATGCTTCAGCATGGCCCTCTCGCACGCCCTCTCAGAGAACGGCACCCCGCCGGAGCGCGTCAACACCAGCGCTTCGGTCACCTTCAAGCCCGGTGTCGGAATCACCGGAAGCCACCTCAACGTCAACGCGGTCGTTCCGGGACTCACTCCCGAGGCGTTCCAGACGATCGCGGCCGAGGCCAAGGTCGGCTGCCCCGTGTCCCAGGCTCTCGCCGGCATCGAGATCACACTCGAGGCCACACTCGCCTGAGTCGGATCAGCTCCGCGCGATGCGGATCGCCTCGCGGATGCTGGCGCGGGCGTCCTTGCGGCGCCCCGCCGCATCCTGCACGACACCCAGACGGTAGCGTGCCCGCCAGTCTCCCGGAGCCGCATCCGCGTCGGCGGTGTACCGCTGGATCATCGGATCGGCGTCAGCGCGGGCGATCCGCCCGCTGGGGGTGAGTTCGGTCTCCGCCTCGGGCATGCCGCCCTCGGCATCCAGCTCGCGCCCCAGCCGGTCGGCCGCGAAGCCGAACTGCATCTCGCGCACGAGTGCCCACGCGCCGATGGGGGCGAGCACGATGAGCGCTATCCCCATTCCGATCGATACCGGGGTCCCGACGGCGAAGAACATCACGGCCAGCCACACGGCGACCGCCAGATAGACGAGAAGCGCTGCGCCCATCAGGCCCACGCCGATTCGCGACATCACGAACGGAGGCCGATGTCGATCATGCTCTCGAGACCGACGAACACACCGGTGGCACTCGCTGCGAAGGGAACGGCGAGACGGATGCCCGGAGCGTAGGCGAGGGCGGGGTCGACGGTGTCGTGCGTGAACGTCAGCGATTCTCCGGGCCCGGAGAGGATGACCTCCTGCTTCGCGATGACGCCGGGGCGACGCAGCGAATGGATCGGCACGCTGCCGACCTGCTGTCCACGTGCACGCTGATCGGCATGCGGGGCGCTGACCGGTCCCTGCTCGGCGCGTGCGGCCGCGATCAACTCGGCGGTGCGGACCGCCGTACCGCTCGGCGAATCGACCTTCGCCTCGTGATGCGCCTCGATGATCTCGGCGGAGCCGAAGAACGGTGCGGCCGCAGCAGCGAGAGCAGACCCGAGCACGGACCCCAGCGAGAAGTTAGGGATGAAGACGACGCCGGTACCGGCGTTCTCGGCCAACGGGCGCACGAGAGCGATTCGCTCCGACGACCAGCCGGAGGTGGCCACCAGCACATTGATCCGGCGTTCGACCGCAGCCCGCACGACGTCGACGCTCACCTGAGGTGTCGTCGCATCGATCACCAGCGCCGCGCCGTCCAGTTCGGCGAGGTCGCTTCGAGAGGTGAGCACGCGACTCACCTCGAAGCCCTCGAGCTCGTCGATCACCGCATGGATGATCGAGCCGAGCTTTCCGGTGCCGCCGACGAGTGCTACCTGCGTGGTCATGCGTTCAGTCTATTTCGCAGGGGCTCGCCGAACTCCGCGGCGGGCCGCGCACGGCCGAATCAGACCGGCATGGCGTCGGGGATGCCCGTTCTGAGCTCGACCGGGAGGTGCCCCGTGTCGTTGTGCGTGAGCAGGGTCCACGGACGCCCCTGCTTCTGCGCGATGACGGTGAGACCGCAGTGCGCCTGATTGAGGGTCATCCACCGCCACTCGGGAGCGCCGAGCACCTCGCGGACGAACCATGAGATCACGAAGTTGTGGGTGATGAGCACCTCGTGCACGTCGCCCGGCTTGCGCACGAGGAACTCGTTCACGGCGTCGTACATCTGGGCGCGGCCCGCATCGAGCTCCGCCTCGGTGATCGAGCCGAAGAACGGTTCGTAGGCGGCAGGTGTCTCCTCGGTCATGCCGGTGGGCACGCAGTCGAACAGCAGGGCGGTCGGCGCGGGGTCGACGGACGGGAGTCGGGCGGCGATCGCTCGGGCCGTCTCGTTCGCACGCAGCAAGGGCGAATGCCAGACCGCATCGAGAGGCAGACCCGAGAGGCGGTCTGCGATCAACTCGGCCTGACGCTGACCCCGTGGCGACAGCGGCCCGTCGGCGAGACCATGCTCGGCGTCCTGATGTTCACCATGTCGGACCAGATATATGTAATGCGTCACAAACTCGCTCGCTTCATCGACAGCGCTTGCCGGGATTCACTCCACCCTATGCCAGGTCTGTGACAGGGGCGTTACGACGCTCAGTTGCCGGCGCGAGTGAGCTCGGCGACCTGTGTGCGCGAAAGAGTGACGCCCGCACCCTGCATGAGCTCGTCGACATGATCGGTCGCGAACGTGTTGACGATCGGCGCTGCGATCGTGCGCTGCGCGAGCAACCAGGCGATCGAGACGGCGGCGACCGGCACCTCGAGCTCGGTGGCCACCTGGTCGAGGGCTCGGAGGATCTTGGTGCCCCGACGGTTGAGATGACCGCGGAGCTGCTCGCCACGCACCCCTCTCGAGGTCAGTGCCTTGCTGCGATGCCTGCCGGACAGGAACCCGTGCTCGAGGGCATGCGACGGCGTGACGGCGAGGCTCTGCGCACCCGCCACGAGTCGCAGATCGCCCTCGAACGGCTGCCGACGGATGAGGTTGTACGGAGAGTCGATGACCTCGATGCGCGGGTATCCGGCAGAGGCGAGGATGCGCGCCTCGACGAGTCGCTCCGGAGCGAATCCGAACGCCCCGAGAGCGCCGATCTTGCCTGCATCGACCATCCACTCGACGGTCGCGAGCGTGTCTTCGAGGTTCGTCGTCTTGTCGAGGGTCGCGTCGAGGTAGAGCACATCGATGCGATCGACTCCCAGACGCGTGAGCGATCCCTCGACCGCGCGCACCAGATTGACGGAGCCGAGACCGGGATTGTCGGCGTGCGCGCCGATGCGCACACTGAGCAACGCGCGTTCGCGCTGTCCGCGCGTCTGCAGCCACTGTCCGATGATGTGCTCACTGCGTCCGCCCGAGAAGCCGTCGGCCGTGTGGATCGCGTTGCCGCCGAATTCGACGTAGCGGTCGAGGATCCCGTGGCTCGTCTCGAGATCGACGTTCCAGCCGAACTCCGCCGCACCGAGCATCAGCGGGAACGTGTCGAGACCGGTCTCCCCGAGCGGGACGCGGATGCTCTCCCCTATTCCGGGTCCGACGATCGGGATGGGGGCGGACGGGTGCTCTGCCGCGCTCTGCTGCGCGCGTTCGGGCGACGTACCTGCGCCTACGCTGAACAACCGCATATCCTCACCCCCGCGTCGGTCGGTGCGTACCGACCTGCGTCACTGCCTGTAATTGCACCCCCCGGTGCGTACTTCGAGAGTAAGCGACATCCGCGAACTCGCCGACCAATCCAGGGAACGGCGCAAGAACTTCCCATAACGGTTTGATCACATCGGATACGACGAAGCCCGAGCCGTCCGTGAGGACAGACCCGGGCCTCGTGTCGAAGCGCTCCGATTACTCGGCTGCGGCCTCTTCAGCAGGAGCTGCGTCCGCTGCGGGAGCGTCGTCGAGCACAGGCTCGAGCGACAGCTTGCCGCGGTCGTCGATCTTCGTGATCTTCACGAGGATCTTCTGACCGACGGAGAGCACGTCGTCGACGTTCTCGACGCGCTTGCCACCGGCGAGCTTGCGCACCTCGGTGACGTGCAGCAGGCCGTCCTTGCCCGGGAGCAGGGAGACGAACGCACCGAACGTCGCGATCTTCACGACGGTTCCGAGGAACTGCTCGCCCACCTCGGGGTTGGTCGGGTTGGCGATCGCGTTGACCTGGGCGCGGGCGGCCTCGGCCGACGGGCCGTCGGTCGCGCCGATGTAGACGGTGCCGTCCTCCTCGATGGAGATCTGCGCACCGGTCTCGTCCTGGATCGCGTTGATCGTCTTGCCCTTCGGGCCGATCAGCTCACCGATCTTGTCGACCGGGATCTGCACGCTGATGACGCGAGGCGCGGTGGGCGCCATCTCGTCGGGAGCGTCGATCGCAGCGTTCAGGACGTTGAGGATCGTCAGACGCGCGTCGCGGGCCTGGGTCAGCGCGCCTGCGAGCACCGACGACGGGATGCCGTCGAGCTTCGTGTCGAGCTGGATCGCCGTGACGAATTCGCTGGTACCGGCGACCTTGAAGTCCATGTCGCCGAGAGCGTCCTCGGCACCGAGGATGTCGGTGAGTGCGGCGTAGCGCGTCTCACCGTTGACCTCGTCGGAGACGAGACCCATCGCGATACCGGCGACGGCTGCGCGCAGCGGCACACCCGCGTTCAGGAGCGACAGGGTCGACGCGCAGACGGAGCCCATCGACGTCGAGCCGTTGGAGCTCAGCGCCTCGGAGACCTGACGGATCGCGTAGGGGAACTCCTCGCGGCTCGGCAGCACCGGCACGAGTGCGCGCTCGGCGAGGAAGCCGTGCCCGATCTCGCGACGCTTCGGCGAACCGACCCGGCCGGTCTCACCGGTCGAGTAGGGCGGGAAGTTGTAGTGGTGCATGTACCGCTTGCTCGTCGTGGGCGACAGCGAGTCGATCTGCTGCTCCATCTTGAGCATGTTCAGCGTGGTGATGCCCATGATCTGGGTCTCGCCGCGCTGGAAGATCGCGGAGCCGTGAACACGCGGGATGACCTGCACCTCGGCGTCGAGCGGACGGATGTCCGCCAGACCACGGCCGTCCATGCGCACGCTCTCCGTGAGGATGCGGCCGCGGACGATCTTCTTCGTGACGGACTTGTACGCCGCGGAGAACTCGAGCGGGGCTCCAGCGGGCAGGTTGCCGGCCTCGACCGCTTCGATGAGCTGCGCCTTGACGCGGTCCTTGACCTCGTCGTCCTTGCCCTGACGCTCCAGCTTGTCGGCGATCTGGTAGACGTTCACCAGGTCGTCGTAGGAGCGCTCGGCCACGAAGTCGTAGACCTCGCTGGAGTACGGCGGGAAGACCGGGTACACGCCCGGCTCCTTCGCAGCCGTGGCTGCGAGCTCGGCCTGAGCCTTGACGAGCTGCGCGATGAAGGGCTTCGACGCTTCGAGACCCTGCGCGACGACGGCCTCGTCGGGCTTCGTGGCGCCGGCCTTGATCAGGTTCCAGCTGCCCTCGGTGGCCTCAGCCTCGACCATCATGATCGCGACGTCTTCGGTGCCGTCGGACTTGGTGACGACACGACCGGCGACGATCAGGTCGAACACGGCCTCGCTCACCTGCTCGGCGGTCGGGAACGCGACCCACTGGTCGGCGTGCTCGCCCTGACCCGGGATGAACGCGAGGCGCACACCGGCGACCGGGCCCGAGAACGGAAGACCCGAGATCTGCGTCGACGCGGAGGCCGCGTTGATCGCGAGAGCGTCGTAGAACTCGCCCGGAGCGATCGAGAGCACGGTGATGACGATCTGGACCTCGTTGCGCAGGCCGTCGACGAACGACGGACGCAGCGGACGGTCGATCAGACGGCAGACGAGGATCGCCTCGGTCGAGGGACGACCCTCACGACGGAAGAACGAGCCGGGGATCTTGCCCGCTGCGTACGAACGCTCTTCGACGTCGACCGTCAGCGGGAAGAAGTCGAAGCCCTCGCGCGGGTGCTTGCCGGCGCTCGTGGCCGAGAGGAGCATGGTCTCGCCGTCGAGGTAGGCGGCGACTGCGCCCTGAGCCTGCTGCGCGAGGCGGCCGGTCTCGAAGCGGATGGTGCGGGTGCCGAAGCGGCCGTTGTCGAGAACGGCCTCGGTGGCGGTGATTTCAGGACCTTCCAAGAGGTCTCTCCTTCTTTGTTTAGACTCGCGAATCCGTATGACGCGCGAGCGTGTTCATGAAGGAGCGGATGCAGCCGGATACGGGCGCGCGGGCAATCCCGCGAATGTCGCCTGCGCTGGCCACCAGTAGAAAGCCACCCGACGACCCGCCGAGGAACCCACCACAGGGGACCAGCTCTCCGCCGATCGCTCCATGAGTCGATATGAAGTTGTGCAGCCGACAGACGTCGACCTCGTCCAGCCTACCAGCGGCGCCCCGGAAACCCTCTCGACCGTGCGATCCGGATGTTCGGACACGCGTCGTCCACACGTCGTTCACCGACCGGATGCCGGCCCGTGAGGAGCATCCGCTGTCCTGGCACCATGCGCATGTCAGTGATCGGATGCGGGTACCTCGGTGCCGTGCACGCCGCAGCGATGGCCTCGATCGGACACGACGTCGTCGGGATCGACGTCGATGCACAGAAAGTCGCGGCGCTGGCAAGCGGCACAGCGCCGTTCTTCGAGCCTCAGCTCGCAGAGCTCCTGCAGGAGGGCCTCGCGTCAGGTCGATTGAGATTCAGTACCGAGATGTCGAGTGCGACGGGGGCCGCGATCCACTTCATCGCCGTCGGCACTCCGCAGGTCCCGGGCGGGCATGCCGCAGATCTGCGGTTCGTCGACGCGGCCGTGACTGCACTGCTCCCCCACCTGCGCCCGGGAGACGTGGTGGCCGGCAAGTCGACGGTGCCCGTGGGGACGGCCGAGCGGCTGAGCGCGGCGGTCGCCGAGACCGGCGCGACGCTCGTGTGGAACCCCGAGTTCCTCCGCGAGGGCTGGGCGGTGCACGACACGATCTCGCCCGACCGCCTTGTGGTGGGTGTGCCGTCCGGGAGCGACGGCGAGCGTGCTGCGGATGCGCTGCGCGAGGTGTACCGCCCCGCAGTGGAGGCCGGCACACCGTTCCTCGTGACGGATCTGGCGACGGCAGAGCTCGTCAAGGGCGCGGCCAATGCCTTTCTCGCCACCAAGATCTCGTTCATCAACGCGATGGCCGAGATCGCGGAGGCCTCTGGCGCCGACGTCGCGCTCCTCGCGGATGCCCTCGGACACGACACCCGCATCGGGCGCCGATATCTGGGCTCAGGGATCGGATTCGGCGGCGGCTGCCTCCCGAAGGACATCCGTGCCTTCGCCGCCCGCGCCGAGGAGCTCGGACGCGGTGAGGCCGTGGGATTCCTCCGGGAGGTCGACTCGATCAACCTCCGGCGACGCGAGCGAGCTGTGCAGCTCGTCGTCGACGCCCTCGGGGGTCTGGTGTTCGGACGCCGGATCGCGGTGCTCGGCGCCGCGTTCAAGCCCTTCAGCGATGACATCCGCGACTCGCCCGCTCTCGACGTCGCCGTCAGGCTGCGCGGCCTGGGCGCAGACGTGGTCGTCACCGACCCGGCCGCTCTCGACAACGCCGCGGCGGCGCACCCCCAGCTCGGCTACGCGACCGAACGCGACGACGCGCTCCGCGACGCGGATGCCGTGGTGATCGTCACGGAGTGGGATATCTACCGCCGCGAGATGACTCCCGAGCACGCCGGGTCGCTCGCCGCAGGCCGAGTCATCGTCGACGGCCGGAACTGCCTCGATGCCGCCGCCTGGCGGGCCGCGGGCTGGGCGTATCACGGCATGGGACGCCGCTGATCGAGCCGGGTCGCACGATCGGGCGGTCCCCCGACCCGACCGCCTGAGCCGTCTGGGCGTTCGCCCGGGTCGCGTCAGCTCACCCGCACCCCGCTGCGCGAGGTCGACCGGCCCAGGTACACGTAGTCGTCGTGCTTCGCGCTGCGCCCATCGCCCGCGGCCCGACCGTGTATCCGACGCCACACCCACGGCAGTGCGTGTCTCCGCCACCACAAGCCCGCACCGATCGGCTCGTTCTCGTGCAGCGCCGCATCGAGAGCGCCGAGCGCGTCCGCGTGCGGGACGGCCAGCATCTCGCCCGCTCGGTACGCGAGGAAGCGGTGACCTCGGCTGCTCAGATGCACGAGGTCCTCGCCCCAGTTCGATCGGTCGGGAAGGGAAGGATGCAGATCGGTGTCGATCAGGATCGCCCCGGTGCGGGCGGCGATGCCGGCGAGCGCCGTCGCGAATGCAGCGAATCGGCGGGAGTAGATCGCAGCCGCCCTCCGGCGAGGGAGGAAAGGCGTGACCAGCACGACATCGGCTCCGATGTCGCGGAGTCGCCGGACTGCGCCCTCGACCTCTGCGGCGAGCGCGGGCACGTCGGCGGTGGGCTTCACCAGGTCGTTCGCCCCGATGAGGATCGACACGAGATCCGGTTCGAGTTCGAGGGCGCGCGGGAGCTGGATCTCGCAGACGTCCCGGACCCGCTTCGATCTGATCGCGAGGTTCGCGTAGTGCAGTCCGCCGCGAGCGGCGAGCAGCAGTGCGAGGCGGTCCGCCCATCCGCGCAGGGCTCCGTCCGGCGCCGGATCGCACAGCCCTTCGGTGAGGGAGTCGCCCATCGCCACGTAGCGGTGCCAGCGACGAGGATCGACGGGAGCAGCGATCTCAGGGCGGGTCAGGCGACGCGCGCGGAGCCCCGAGTCCACGGCGCGAAGCGTCCGTGCCTCGTCGAAATGGCCGAGCAGCTGGTCGCACACGCTCGACCAGCTGCGCCCCTGCACTGCCTGGTGTCCTGCCTCGCCGAACGCCCTGCGCTTGCGACCGTCTCCGGCGAGGTCGGCGACCCTCATCCGCAGATCCGCCAGGTCTCCAGGTCGGTACAGCCATCCGTCGATCCCCATCCGCACCAGGTCCAGGGGACCGCCACGTCCGGTGGCGACGACGGGGACCCCGCTCGCGTGCGCCTCCTGCAGGGTCTGACCGAACGTCTCGCTCTCCCCCGGGTGCACGAACACGTCGAACGACGCGGTCGCCGCGGCGAGCGCTTCTCCCTCGAGATGGCCGAGGAAGAGCGCGTGGGGCATCAGGGCGGCCAGCTTCATCCGGCTGGGCCCGTCCCCGACGATCACGAGTCTTGCTCCGGGGATGCTCTGCAGCACAGCGAGGTCCTCGACCTGCTTCTCGGGCGCGAGGCGGCCGACGTATCCGATCACGACATCACCGCCCCACTCCGCTCGCAGCGTCTCGCTGCGTCGGGAGGGCTGGAACCGTTCGGCGTCCACACCTCTGCCCCACCGACGTACCCGATCGACTCCGAGAGAGGTGAGACGCTGCGCGGAGTCGGCGGACGGCGCAAGCGACAGGGTCGCGCGACGGTGGAGCCGGGCGATGTGAGCATGCGCGACACCGGTCGTCACGGGTACCCGGTATCTCTCGGTGTACGCGGCGACATCGGTCTGATACGCCGCGACCGCGGCGACGTCGAGACGCTCTGCGGCGAGCGCTCCCCTCCAGCCCAGCGCGAACGGCGAGGCGAGGTGCACGACGTCGGGCTGGAAGCGACGGAGGGATGCGGCGACGCGGTGCGCTGGCGAGGTGCCCACCCGCACGTTGCGGTACCCGGGGAGGGCAACGCTCGGGATGGGCTCGATGGCAGCACCGTCGATCTCGGTGGGCATGCCGACGGCATCCGGCGCGATCACGTGCGCCTCATGGCCTGTGCGCTCGAGGTGCTTCAGGATCTGCAGGACGGACCCGGTGACACCGTTCATGTGCGGAAGGAAGGACTCTGTCACGATCGCGACTCTCACATGCCCAGGATGCCGCCGACGACGGGTGCCGACCGCGTGAAACCCCTCAGAGCACCAGAAGTTCACCGGATGCTGGATCGCGCGTCACCGGCTATCCGGTCGTTGGTTCCCGTTCACCTGCGCCGAGCACTCTGGAGCCGTGTCCGATCTGCTCGCCGGCCCCTGGGCCCTCGCCGTCATGAGCCTCCTTGTCCTCGGCGACTCGTTCTTCGTGGTCGTGCCGGGGGAGATCGCGGTCACGGCTCTCGCGGCGGTCTCTCAGTCATCGGGGGCGCCACCCCTGTGGGCGGTGATCGTCTGCGCGGGAGTCGCGGCCGCCGCGGGAGACACTGCCTGCTATCTGATCGGTCGCACGGTCGGGACGGAACGGTGGCGGTGGATGCGGGCGCCTCGCGTGCGCCAGGCTCTCGCCTGGGCAGGGCGACGACTCGACGGCGGAACGGCCACCGTGCTGTTCACAGCCCGCTTCGTTCCGTTCGCACGCCTGGCCATCAACCTCGTCGCCGGCGCCTCGCGCATACCTCCCGGCCGATATCTGTGCCTGGTGGGCGTGGCGGCCTTCGGGTGGGCCGCCTATCAGGCGTCCGTGGGCGCCATCGTCGCCGCTCTCGTGCCCGGTGGCCCGGTGGTGGCCGTCGTCGTGTCCGTGGCGGTGGCAGTCGGCCTCGGTGCGGTGATCGACCTCGTCTCCCGCAGAGCGCGGAGGTAATCCACCCACCCGTCGGAGGCGTGCCCTAGGCTGGCGAACATGAGCACCGAAGAAGGCGCCTCCTCCAGCGAGGACATGAAGCGCAAGTTCAAGGAAGCGCTCGAGAAGAAGAACGCGCACCACAGGCAGGGCGAGGCCCACCTGGACGGCGACTCCGCCGTCCACGGCGCACCCGCCCCGCAGACGCGGCGCGAGTTCCGACGCAAGAGCGGTTGACCACACGGATGCGGGAGCCGGCGACTGCCGGCTCCCGCATCCTTCTTCTTCCCGGCCCGAGGCTCAGTTCTGTGCGGCGCGGAGACGCGCCCGCTCCTCTTTCGCAGCCATCTCGTCGAGGGCAGACTCCTTGAGACCCTGCACGTCGACGGCCTTCCGCTCATCGACCATCCCGTGCTCGTCGACCCCGTCGAGCTGCGACTCCTCGAACGGAAGCGCGCCGCTGAGCACCTGCTGAACGCGATCACGATCGATCTGACGCGTCCACGTGCCGATCAGGAGCGTGGCGACCGCGTTGCCGGTGAAGTTGGTGAGCGCTCGCCCCTCGGACATGAACCGGTCGATACCGACGATCACGCCGACACCGTCGACCAGATCGGGACGGTATGCCTGCAATCCACCGGCGAGCGTCGCGAGTCCCGCACCTGTGACGCCGGCGGCTCCCTTGCTCGCGATGATCATGAACACCAGCAGCCCGATCTGCTCGCCGATCGACATCGGCTGCCCCATCCCCGTGGCGATGAACAGCGACGCCATGGTCAGGTAGATCGCAGTGCCGTCGAGGTTGAAGGAGTACCCCGTCGGCACCGTGATGCCGACGACCGGCTTCGATACGCCGATGTGCTCCATCTTCGCGATCAGCCGCGGGAGCGCGGACTCCGACGACGAGGTGCCGACGATGAGCAGGTACTCACGTGCCAGGTACTTGACGAGGCTGAAGATGTTCACCCTGGTGACGGCGAAGAGCAGCGTCCCGAGCACCACGACGATGAACAGGAAGCAGGTGATGTAGAACGCGATCATGAGAACGCCGAGGCTCCAGATCGCCGCGATCCCCGTCTTGCCCACCACCGCTGCGATCGCTCCGAACGCGCCGAGAGGGGCGAGCCACAGGATCATGCCGAGGATGCGGAACACGAGCTTCTGGAGGTTCTTGACCGCATCCATGATCGGCGCGCCCTTCTCGCCGAGCCCCTGGAGCGCGAAGCCCACGAGCAGGGCGATGAACAGCACCTGCAGGACGCTCTCACCGGTGAACGCCGAGAAGAAGGTCGTCGGGATGATCCCGAGGATGAACTCGGTGGTGGTCTTCGCCTCGGTCTCGGTCGCGTCGTAGCTCGAGTTCGCCATGTCGAGGCCCGCACCCGGGTGGATGATGTTGCCGACGACCAGGCCGATCGCGAGCGCGAACGTGGACATGACCATGAAGTAGAGCAGCGCCAGACCGCCGATCTTCCCGACGGTCGCCGCCTTCGCGATGGACCCGACGCCGACGACGATCGTGCAGAAGATGATCGGCGCGATCATCATCTTGATCAGCGACACGAAGCCCTTGCCGATCGGCTCGAGACTCTGGCCGACCTCCGGCCAGATCAGGCCGACCGCCGCGCCGAGCACGACGGCGATGATCACCGACACGTACAGCCAGGTGTGCCGATCCCAGGCCTGCTTGCCCCGCCGCCAGTGGAATCCGGGAAGCGAGAACCCTGTGGTGATGGCCATGTTTTCCTCCTTGATCATGAACGTCTTCGTCTCATGCCCGCAGGCGCCGTCGCCTTCGGTAAGCTCACCGTCGCGGACTTCCCCCGGCAGCACCATTTGTGGTCGTATTGGTCACCACCGATATCCGGACTCCGCGATCACCGACGATCGGAAGGACGCGATGAGACACGCGCGCGACACGAGGAGCACCGCTTCCCGGGTCTTCCTGGTGCTCCTGGCTGCCGCGATCGTGGTCGGCGCTCTGGTGGCCGTCTTCCTCGTCGTGGATGCGCAGCGCGCCACCCACGCGGAAGCCGAGCGGGTCACGGCGGCGACAGCGGTGACGCTCGCGTCGTCCCCTCTCGTCGTCGAGGCTCTTGCGACGGAGGACCAGGCGGACGCGACCCGTGCGCTCGAGCCGTACGCTCTCGATGTCATCGCAGACGCCGATCTCGACTTCGTGACGATCATGACGCGCGACGGCACTCGGCTCACACACCCCGACGTCGACCAGATCGGCGGGGAGTACCTCGGCACCATCCCCGACTCGCCGCGCACACTCACCGAGGTCTTCACCGGCACCCTCGGCCCTTCGGTGCGCACCATCGTGCCGGTGGTCGCATCGGGTGGCGAACTGCTCGGCTGGGTGTCATCCGGCGTGACGATCGAATCCATCTCCGAGACCCTCGTGCGTCGGCTGCCGCTCTCGATCGGCATCACCGTCGGTCTCGTGGCTCTCGGCGCTCTCGGCGCGTGGGTCGCTCGCCGGTTCACACGGGGCATCGCGGGAGACCTGCCACCGGGTCAGGTGAGGGATGCCGTGTCGTCATATGAATCCCTGCGCACCCTGGGCGACGCGCTGCGCGCTCAGACACACGAGCACGGCAACCGCATGCACACGGCGGTCGCGCTTCTCGAGCTCGGCCGTGACGAGGAGGCGATCGAGATCCTGACCGAGACCTCACGCCAGAGCCAGTCGCTCGTCGACCAGGTCACCGCGCGACAGGCTGGCGACCCCGCCGTCGGCGCCCTGCTTCTCGGCAAGGCGTCGCAGGCAAAGGAGCGCGGGATCGACTGGCGGGTCCGCATCGACCCGGCCACCCCCGCTTCCCCGCTCTCCCCCGTCGACAGCGTCGCCGTGCTCGGCAACCTGATCGACAACGCCATGGATGCCGCCGCCACCGGCGCCGAGCGCTGGGTGGAGGTCTCGCTGCGCCCCTCGAAGGACGGCGGAATCGTCCTCGAGGTGTCCGACGGCGGTGACGGCATACCCTCCGAGCTGCGCGAGCGCGTCTTCACCCACGGCTTCTCGACGAAGCCTGCAGGCGCCCAAGGGCGCGGAGTCGGCCTCGCCCTCGTCCGCGCGGTGGTCGTCGGGGTGGGCGGCACCGTGGAGCTCTCCGCTCATCCGACCACGTTCACCGTCATCCTTCCGTCGGCGAGAGGACGCAGGAGCCCATGATCCGCACGCTGATCGTCGATGACGACGCTCTGACACTCGAGCTCCACCGCTCGTACCTCGAGAGGATCGACGGCTTCGTCGTGGGTGGGGAGTGCACCGGCGCCAGGGCGGCACTGACCGCCGTGCTCGATCAGCCGCACGACGAGCCGTTCGACCTGGTCCTCCTCGACATCACGATGCCCGACGGCTCGGGCATCGATGTGCTCCGTGGGCTCCGCGCCCGATCCGCCGCCGTGGACGTGATCGCGATCACCGGCGTGCGCGACGCGGAGACCGTCCGGCAGATGGCCGCTCTCGGCGTCTACCAGTACCTCGTCAAGCCGTTCCCCTTCGCGGTTTTCCACGAGCGTCTGACCGCTTATCGCAACCATCGGAAGCAGGCGCGGTCGACCGCCGGAGAGGCGACCCAGGCCGAGATCGATGCGCTGCTCGGGCGCACGACGGGGACGATCCCGATTCCCAAGGGGCTGTCGCCCGCGACACTGCAGAAGGTGACGGCAGAGCTGCGCTCCTCCGGCGCCGCTGTCTCGGCGAGCGAAGCGGCTGCGCGGCTCGGGATGTCACGCGTGTCCGTGCGGAGGTACCTGGAGCATCTGACCGATTCGGGCATCATCACACGCAGCGCCCGCTACGGCGCACGTGGACGCCCCGAGACGGAGTACCGCTGGACTCGACGCGTCGACGGAGACGACTGACGCCGGCGCCGCACCCGCGTCCGTCCCGATCTTCCGGACGACGCGTCTTTCTGCCGGATGCGGCCCGCTGTCAGACCGGTGTCTGACCGATCTCAGCGCGGGAGCCGCCCCTCGTGGATCAGGGAGTCGGGGTCGGCGGCAGCCCTGAGGGCGCGCAGGCGGTCGACCGCCGCCGGGTCGCCGCAACGCTCGAGAGTCTCGCCCGGACCCAGGAACGTCGGGACCGTGTGTGGAGCGATCGCGTGCGCCAGCACCTCACGAAAGCCCGCCATACTCGCCTCCCCCGGTTCGCTCGGCGCCCCGGGGAAGACCGGCACCAGGGCGTGGAGCAGCCAGCCGGCGCCCTGAAGTGTCGCGAATCCCGCGCGTCGGGGTTCATTCAGCACACCACCGAGCATCCGGATGTCGATGCCCATGATCGGCCACTGCTCCGGCAGCGCGCGGAAGCGGAACAGTTCGTCGATCGTCTCGTCGTCGAGCGACGAGAGCGCAGCAGAGACACCCTTGCCCGGCGTCGGCTCGGTCGGTTCACCACTCGACGCCGCGACAGTCTTCGGCGATGTGGCCCCCGAGACCTCACGACGGACCGTGCCCACTCGCCGCACCTGCTCGATCAGCTCATCGGCGGCTCCGACCGTGGACAGCGCCTGCACGGTCACGAAGCTGCGTCCACGGATCTCGTCGGGAAGCTGCGGAGCGTCGGGCATGCGCATCGAGTTCACGAACACGTTGAGCGATGCAGGGGCCCCCGCGGACAGATCGCGGACGGCCCGCATCACCGGCCCCGCGTCTGCGGCGTCGAACGTGAGCTCGGTTCCCCAGAGCGTCGGTGCGGGAACCAGGTCGATCTCGAGGGACGTCACGATTCCGACGACGCCGCCCGCTCCGCGAAGCGCCCACATCATCTCGGGGTCGCTCTCATCGTCGACCCGCTCATGGGTCCCGTCGCTGCGCAGCACCCACGCGGCCCTGAGGTTGTCGGATCCGAGTCCCGCCGTGCGACTGAACCAGGAATGGCCGCCACCCAGGGTGTACCCCGCGACGGCGACGACCGGGCTCGTACCGGCAGGAGCCACCCATCCTGTTCCTTCGAGCGCCTCGACGACGGCGCCCCAACGGACGCCGCTGCCGACGCGGACCACGCCCGAACCGAGGTCGACCGACAGCTCGTCGAACGCCGCCATTCGGACGATGAGGGCGCCGGCCAGGTCTCCGCCGGCGCCGTGCCCGGTGGGCTGCACCGCGAGCGTCACGCCCCCGTCGCGAGCGGCGTCGAGCAGAGCGCGCAGATCGCGCAGATCGGCCGGTGCGGCCACGCCCACCGGATGCTGTTCGATCGCCAGGTTCCACGGACGACGCGCCGCGTCGAAGGAATCGTCGCCGGGGAGGATGAGGGCGCCGCGCAGAGCATGCCGTGCGGAGTCGAGCACAGAACGAAGGGCCATGAGGTCACCGTACGACGCCCTTCGGACATCGTCTACGGCCTCATGGCCCTGCAGTCGTTCCCGGTCGAGCCGGGGATCGGTCATTCGCCGGCGAGACCACCGAGCATGTGACCGATCGACCGCCCTTCACCGAGGTAGGTGGCCGGATCGTACGGATCGGCGACCGCGGTCGTCTCGCGCCGCGCGATGGCATCGGCCAGTTCACGCGCGCCCTTCTCGACCCGTTTCGCGAGCGGGGCGACGTCGTCCCCGGCTCCTCCCCAATCGCTGGATGCGGCGAACACGCCGGTCGAGACGGCCTCGGCGTGCAGGTAGGCGAACAGAGGGCGGATCGCGTAGTCGATCGCGAGCGAGTGCCTAGCGGTGCCGGCGTTGGCGCCGATCAGCACCGGCTTGCCCGTGAGCGCGTCGGGATCGAGCACGTCGATGAACGACTTGAACAGTCCGTTGTAGCTCGTCGAGAAGATCGGCGTGACGGCGATCAGGGCGTCCGCCGACACGACCGTGTTGATGGCGGTCTCGAGTGCCGGCGGAGCAAACCCGGTGAGCAGGTTGTTCGTGATGTCATGCGCGTAATCGCGCAGCTCGATCACGTCGATGCTGGCGTCGATGTCGTGCGCGGCGAGCGCCTTCACGGTCTCGGCCGCGAGACGATCCGCGAGCATCCGCGTCGACGACGGGTTCGAGAGCCCCGCGGAGACCACGGCGATCCTGCGAGTGGCCATCTCAGGCTTCCTTCCGGCTCAGTCCGAACGCGGCACCGGCCGGAGCCGGGGTGTCCTGGTACGGCGAGTCGCCGGTCAGGTTGTCGCCGCGGTTCGCGCCGGGGCGTGCCTGACGCGTGGGACCGTCGCCGAACTCGGCCTTCACCCGCGACGCGTGGGTCGGGGCATCCGGCACGCTCGCCGGGCGATCCTTCGCGAGCTCCTTGCGGAGCACCGGCACGACCTCCGAGCCCAGGATGTCGAGCTGCTCGAGCACCGTCTTCAGCGGAAGGCCTGCGTGGTCGATCAGGAACAGCTGGCGCTGGTAGTCGCCGTAGTGCTCGCGCATAGCGGCGTAGCGGTCGATGACCTGCTGAGGCGATCCCACCGTGAGCGGGGTCATCTCGGTGAAGTCCTCCATGCTCGGACCGTGACCGTAGACCGGGGCGTTGTCGAAGTACGGGCGGAACTGGTTGACCGCATCCTGCGACTTCGCGGCCATGAACACCTGCCCGCCGAGCCCGACGATCGCCTGCTCCGGCGTGCCGTGTCCATAGTGCGCGTAGCGCTGGCGGTACAGCTCGATCAGGCGCTGGTAGTGCTCCTTGGGCCAGAAGATGTTGTTCGCGAAGAAGCCGTCGCCGTAGTACGCGGCCTGCTCGGCGATCTCGGGCGTGCGGATGGATCCGTGCCACACGAACGGAGCGACGCCGTCGAGCGGGCGGGGAGTCGAGGTGAAGCCCTGCAGCGGGGTGCGGAACTTGCCCTCCCAGTCGACGACGTCCTCACGCCACAGCTTGTGCAGCAGGGCGTAGTTCTCGATCGCGAGCGGGAGACCCTGACGGATGTCCTGTCCGAACCAGGGGTAGACCGGCCCGGTGTTGCCGCGGCCGAGCATGAGGTCCATGCGACCGTCCGAGACGTGCTGCAGCATCGCGTACTCCTCGGCGATGCGCACGGGGTCGTTCGTCGTGATGAGCGTCGTCGAGGTCGACACGATGAGTCGCTCGGTCTGGGCGGCGAGAGCCGCCAGGAACGTCGTGGGGCTCGAGGACCAGAACGGAGGGTTGTGGTGCTCGCCGATCGCGAAGACGTCGAGACCGACCTCTTCGCTGTGCTTGGCGATCGCCAGCGTGGCTTTGATCCGCTCCTGCTCACTCGGCGTGACGCCGGTGGTGGGGTCGCGGGTGATGTCGCTGACCGACATGATGCCGAACTGCACCGGGACGCCTGCCTGCTCACTCATGATTGCTCCGTCTTCTCCGAACCGATGTCTTGCATCCGGTTCTATTCATTTGAATGTATCTGAGTCAACGCGATGCGAGCAACTTTATTCCCCGAGTAGCCTCAGAGGATGAACACCGCCGGAGCCGACACGACGAACCCCGCCACCGGATCCGTCCCGAAGCCCCGCAAGCGTGTTCCCTTCTGGGACAACGCACGCTACGCGTGCATCGTCCTCGTGGTGCTCGGCCACGCGATCCAGCGCCTCACCTACGACTCCGACATCGCGCTCGCGGCATACCTGGCGCTCTACGCCTTCCATATGCCTGCGTTCGCGATCATCTCCGGGTACTTCTCCAAGTCGGGCTCCCCCACCCGCGTGCAGATGGCCCGTGTCATCACGGACATCCTGCTCCCGTACGTCATCTTCGAGTTCCTCTGGACCCTGACGAAGTGGCTCGTCGAAGGACAGGCCGACCCGAACTTCACCAAGCCGTCGTGGACGCTCTGGTTCCTGCTGGCCCTCGGCATCTTCCGTCTCGTCCTTCCCTACCTGGCGCTGCTGCGCTGGCCCCTGTTGTGGACCGTCATCATCTCGATCGGAGTGGGATACCTCCCGAACGTCGACAGCACGTTCTCGCTCTCGCGGACGCTCGGTCTGCTGCCGTTCTTCGCGCTCGGCTGGTGGCTGCGCGAGCGCGATGTCGTCGCGCGTTTCCGCCTGCTCGACGCGCGTCCCTGGTGGGTGCGGCTCGTCAGCCTCCTGGTGCTGGGCGCCGCCGGATTCGCCGCCTGGAGATGGATCGACATCTGGAAGCAGGTCGACCTGCGCCACTGGCTCTTCTACGAGGACGCATACGCGGATCTCGGCGGAGAGCAGTGGTGGGCCGGCGGTGTGCGCATCGCTCTGATGCTCCTCGCGGTGCTCCTCAGCGTGGCGTTCTTCGCCCTCATCCCCCGCGGCACCCACTGGTGGACTCGATTCGGTCAGTACACGATGTACGTCTTCCTGCTGCACTCCTTCGTGCTCTACCCCTTCCGCGAGTCCGGTGCACTGCGCGATCTCGACCCGACGTGGCTGTGGCTGCCCCTCGTCACACTCCTCTCGGTGGCTCTCGCCCTGGCACTGGCCACCAAGCCCGTGCGCTGGCTGTTCCGTCCGCTCGTCGAGCCTCGCCCTCGGTGGCTCTTCCGGGATCCGGAGCTCGCGGGCCGCGAGGGTCATCGCAGCGATCCCACCGGATCCCGTCGGCCGCGCCAGACCGCAGCCGCTAGCCTGAAGGAGTGACTCGAGCCCACCAGATCCGCGACCGGCTCGTGGATCATGCGGATGCATCGGGGTTCGGCGCCCACGGTCTCCACGTCCGCGTCGGCAGCGATGTCGCAGAGCACCGGTGGACCCCCGACGTCCGCGAGGAGATCCACTCCGTCGCGAAGGGCGTGTGCGTGCTCGCCGCAGGCCTCGCCGCCGACGAGGGCCTCATCTCGCTGGACGCTCCGGTGGCCGAGTACCTGCCGGACTTCGTGCTCGGCGACCGCGTCGATGAGGTCACGCTTCGACAGCTGCTGTCCATGTCGAGCGGCATCGACCTCCCCTGGTCCGAGACCCTGATGACCGACTGGCCGGATCTCGCGCGCGAGTTCCTCTCACGCCCGTCGCGCGGGCGCGTCTTCCAGTACTCCAACGCCAGCACCTACACCGCCATGACCGTACTCGCCACGAGAGTCGGCGACATCGTCGACTTCCTGCGCCCGAGGCTGTTCGAACCGCTCGGCATCGACGACCTGGAGTGGGAGCGGTGCCCTCGGGGACGGATCGTCGCCGGGAGCGGCATCGCCCTGCGCACCGAGGAGCTCTCACGCCTGGGACGACTCGTCCACGACCGAGGCGAGTGGGAGGGGCGACGCCTCGTGCCCGCTTCGGTGATCGACGCGATGCACTCCGACTGGGTGGTGGCGGGCGCGAACCCCGCCTACGAGCGCTATGCGCTGGCGGGGTGGGACGGCCCAGGCACTGCGTGGCGTCTGCACGGCGCCT
This sequence comes from Microbacterium sp. Leaf159, assembly GCF_001423615.1. GTDB lineage: Bacteria > Actinomycetota > Actinomycetes > Actinomycetales > Microbacteriaceae > Microbacterium. Next base: position 790,149 of record NZ_LMOU01000001.1, read on the forward strand.
ACGGGCAGCTGCTGATCTTCTGCGATGACGCGGTCGTCACCATCACGGCGGATGACCACTTCGGCGCGGACGCGATGTCCGCGTTCGTGGTCGAGACCCTCCGCGCCTGATCGCGGTCTCGCGTCAGGAGAAGAGCTCGGCGCCGACGTACGACCCCGGCGTCGCACCGGCGGGGATCGCCCAGATCCCCGAGCCCACGTGCCGGATGTACTCGTTCATGAGATCCGTGGACAGCCGTCGCTGGAGGGTGATGAACTGCGCGGGGTCGCGCTGATACGACAGGAAGAACAGCCCGGCGTCAAGGCGCCCGAGGTCGTTGTTGCCGTTGACGTAGTTGAACCCGCGGCGGAGGATGCGGATGCCGTCGTTCTGATCGGGGTGCGCCAGGCGCACATGCGCGTTGCTGTCGATGGCCGAGGTGCCGAAGTCGGGTGCGGTGAACTCGTCACCGCCCGACAGCGGCGCCCCCATGCCCTTGTCTCGCCCGATGATCGCATCCTGCTCGGAGAGCCGCACGCGATCCCACGTCTCTATCAGCATCGCGATCTTGCGGGCCACCAGGTACGAGCCGCCCTTCATCCATGCGGGCTCGTCGGACGGCCCCACCCAGACGTTCTCGTCGAGAGCGGCGGAGTCGTCGGCGAGGATGTTCGCGGTGCCGTCCTTGAACCCGAAGAGGTTTCGCGGGGTCGCCTGATCCGATGTCGTGCGGGAGGTCTTGCCGAAGCCGAGCTGCGACCAGCGCAGCTTCGCACGCCCGAAGGCGATGCGGCTGAGGTTGCGAATCGCATGAACGGCGACCTGAGGATCATCCGCGCAGGCCTGGATGCAGAGATCGCCGTGGGACGTCTGCGGATTCAGGTCGTCGCCGAGGAAGGCGGGCAGACGCTCGAGGGCGGCAGGGCGTCCTGCCGCGATGCCGTACCGGTCGCCGTCCTCGTTCTCGAACAGTCCGGGGCCGAAGCCGATCGTGATGGTGAGACCTGCCGCGGGCAGCCCGAGCGCCTCTCCGGTGTCATCAGGCGGGACCTCGGCATCGCCGCCGACCGCACCGGTTGCGCTCACCTCGAGGCCCTGGGTCATCCGAGAGGCGGCGTACGTCCAGTCCTGGAGCAGCGTGATCAGGTCATCGCGATCGGTGCGGGGCATCATGTCGAACGATGCGAAGTGCAGGTGCTCCTGCACGGGTGTGGTGATGCCGGCCTGATGGGCACCGAAGAAGTCGTATGCGTTTTCGGCATCGGCATGGGCCCTGGCACGGCCGAGAGCGACTCCGCCGGTCAGCCCGGCTCCCACCCCGACCGCCAGAGAGGCCACCCCGCCGCCGAGCGCCAGGCCGAGGAGTCCTCGTCTGCTGAGACCTGTCGGCGCGGTCGCCGCGGCCGCCTCCTCCGTCACGGAGTCGGCGGCCACAGCATCCTTCGAGCTTTCTTCCACCTGCGAGATCGTACCCGTCGGATCAGTCGAGGACTGTGCCCGTGAGCTGCGACAGCGGCTCGGCGAGGGCGTTGATGAGGTCGGTGAACTCGCGCTTGTCGGCATCGGTCAGCTCTGCGTATCCGACGAAGCCGTCGGCGAGCGAACCGTGAGCCGCCAGGGACGCCTCGAGAGCCGCGTATCCGTCCTCGATCTCGGTGACGAGCGCCTCACCCTCGTCGCCCTGCGCCGTGGCGAAGTCCTGCACGAGCGAGAACGCCATCTTGGAGCCTTCGACGTTCGCCGCGAAGTCGTAGAGGTCGGTGCCGGACCACCAGTCCTCTTCGCCGGAGATCTTTCCGGTCGCGACCTCATCGAGCAGCGCGATCGCGCCGTTCGAGATGCCGCCGATGCCCTGGTCGTCGAGCGCCGTGGTGAAGTCGTCCGAGTGCACGTAGTCGTACAGCTCCTGCACGTCGGCGAGCAGCTGGTCGCCGTACTCGGCTCGCTCCTCGGCTGTGGACGGCGCCCAGTCCTGCCAGGCAGGCGTCTCGCCGTCGGCGTTGAGCGCGTCCTGCGCGGGTACCCAGAGGTCCTTCTCGATGCGGTGGAAGCCCGTCCAGTCCAGCCCCTCGGCCACGGCATCCACCTCGCGGTAGTCGATTCGCGGGTCGAGGGTGCCGAGAGCCTCGGCGACGGGCTCGATGCGCTCGTAGAAGGCTCGCGTCTGCGGGAAGAGGGCGCGTGCCGTCTCGTCGTCACCCGATTCGTAGGCGGCGACGAGGTCGTCCACCGAGGGCACGAGCTGTCCGACCTGGTCCTTCACGAACGCGGCGTACAGATCGACGGCCTGCTGCTTCTGCTCGGCGTCCTCGCCTGCGACCGCGACGCGGTCTCCGGTCACCGTGAACTCCGACTTGCCGATGCCTTCACCGATCATGCCCGGCTTGCAGAGCGTGAAGTACTTCCCCGGCTGGGCCACGACCGTCAGGGTCCGCGACGCGGAGGGTGCGATGTTCTCGACCTCTCCGACGATCCGCAGTCCGTCGTCCGCGAGCAGATAGAACTCGGACGTCTGACCGCTGTCGTTCGTGACGTCGAACGTGAGCGTTCCGCTCTTCGCGGTCGCGCCCGACACAGCGCACTCCGAGTCGGTCGACGAGACGTCGAAAGCCGCGCCGGCCGCGACGTCGCTCTTGGCGACGCAGCCGCTCAGGAGGAGTGCGGCAGCTCCGGCGGCTGCGACGGCACCGAGGATTCGGCGAGAGGTGGTCATGCTGCTCCTTGCTGGGTGAGAGTGGATGCCGACGCGTCCTCGTCTGCGGAGGTCGGCGGACGAGGCGTGACGGCCCGACGGGTGCGGAGCCCCCGGACGAAGAAGAATCCGACGACGGCCAGATAAAGGGCCCATGCGGTGACCTGGAGCCACGTCATACGCGGCATGAACCCGACGGTCGCCTGGAGGATCGTCGCCCAGACGCTGTCAGGGGCGATGACGTTCGTGACATCGAACGCCCACCCGAACGGGAAGGCCGCCCAGCCGAGGGCGACGGCACCCGTCGCGGCATCGATCGGGGCGACGGCGGTGAAGGGACCTGGCAGCGCACCGGCCTCCTGCAGGTCCATGATCGCGTAGGCGAGCACGCCCGCCGCGACGATGACGAGGAAGCCGCTCGTCCAGGTGAAGAAGCGACGGAGATCCAACCGCACGGCACCGCGCGCGAGGAGCCATCCGATCACGACGGCGGCGAGAAGACCCAGCACCGCGCCGAGCAATGCCGAGGGTGCGTCTCCGAAGGACTGCACCATCGACCACAGCAACAGCGTGGTCTCGATCCCCTCCCGCGCGACCGAGACGAAGCCGATCGCGATCAGGGCCCAGATGCCGCCCTGCGTGAGAGCGCGGTCGAGCCCGCCCTCGAGCGTCGCCTTCATCGTGCGGCCGGCCTTCTGCATCCAGAAGATCATCCACGTGACCATGCCGACGGCGAGCAGCGAGAGCAGCCCGCCGATGAGCTCCTGCGCCTCGAACGTCAGGGAGTATGCACCGAACGTGAGAATCGCTCCGATCCCCAGAGCAAGGGCGATCGCAAGCGCCACACCCGCCCAGAGCCGGGGTAGTGCGTCACCTCGGCCGAGGCGCCGGAGGTAGGCGACGAGGATGCCGACGACCAGCGCGGCTTCAAGGCCTTCGCGGAGACCGATGAGGAATGTGGCGAGCACGGAGGGAGACTCTCTGAGAAAGAATGAGGTAAGGCATCCCTTACCTCAGAGAGATTAGCACCCCGTCCGCGCTGTCCTTTCACCCGCACCTGCGACCGGCGGTAATTCGACGCAATACTCGACCGCACTCCCCTGCAGCCGATCTACGCTCGGTGGATGGCTGATCTCTCGCTTCCCATCCTCGACCTGTCCCAGCTCGATGCCGGCCCCGAGGCCGCCGCGCGGTTCCGCGACGACCTGCGGGCAGCCACCCACGACGTGGGCTTCTTCTATCTCACCGGCACGGGCATCTCCCCGGAGCTCGAAGCGCGCCTGCATCGGGCCGCGCTCGACTTCTTCGCTCTGCCGGACGAGGACAAGCTCGCGATCGAGAACGTCAACAGCCCGCACTTCCGCGGGTACACCCGCATCGGCGGCGAACGGACCCAGGGCAAGGTCGACTGGCGCGAGCAGATCGACATCGGCCCGGAGCGCGAGCCCATCGAGGGCGGACCGGCGTTCAACCGTCTGGTGGGTCCGAACCTGTGGCCGGCAGCGCAGCCCGAGCTCAAGGCGGTCGTCACCGAGTGGCACGACACGCTGACCGAGATCGCGCAGAAGCTGCTGCGCGCCTGGGCCACGACCCTCGGGGCCGAGGAGACGTACTTCGACGAGCCGTTCCGCGACCCGTCGACGCTGATCAAGATCGTCCGCTATCCGGGCACTCATGAGCCGGAGCCCCAGCAGGGCGTCGGAGCGCACAAGGACTCCGGTGTGCTCACCCTGCTCTGGGTCGAGCCGGGCAAGGGCGGACTGCAGGTGGAGCGGAACGGTGAGTGGGTGTCGGCTCCTCCGGTGCCCGGCGCGTTCGTCGTGAACATCGGCGAGCTGCTGGAGTATGCGACCGGCGGCTACCTCAAGGCGACGAACCACCGCGTGATCTCCCCCAGGGCGCCGGAAGAGCGCATCTCGATCCCGTTCTTTTTCAACCCGGCGCTGGACCAGCAGCTGCCACTCCTCGAGCTGCCGGCGGACTTGGCCGCCGAGGCGACCGGCATCACCGAGGATCCGACCAACCCCATCCACGCCACCTACGGGGAGAACGCGATGAAGTCCCGGTTGCGCGCGCACCCCGATGTGGCAGCGATCCACCACGCCGACCTGGTCGGTGCGAAGGCCTGAGGCCGGCGGCTAGCCGCTTTCGTCACTCCGGGTCATGCCCCAGGGCGACTGCCGTCCGCCGAGCTCGACGATCTCTCGGAGCGCATTCAGGTGGCCGTTGAACGCCTGCCGTCCTGTTTCGGTGGAGCGGACCCATGTGCGGGGACGGCTCCCGGCCTGCCCCTTCCGCGTGGCGACATAGCCCGTCGACTGAAGATGGGTTATCGCCTTGCTGAGCGCGGAGTCGTTGGCCTGGAGGACACGGGCGAGGGTTCCGAAGTCGAGCTCGACACCATCTGCGAGTGATGCCAGCACCGAGAATCGGATCGGCGACGAGAAGTTGTCATCGAGCCGGATTCGCGGATGCTGCCCACGCGAGCCGACGTCAGCCACGGTCGTTCGCCCGGGCACGCAATGGACGCGATACGACGAACCCCGCGATCGCCAGAGCTCCTGCGGCCACTAGCGCGACGGTGGAGTCGATGTCTACACCGAAGGATGGCGCGATGGCAAGGGCGCAGAGCACGAGCGCGCCGATGCTGATGACCATGATCTGGGGCCACCGCCACACCTCACCGAGGTACGCCAGGCCCCAGTCGCTTCTCGCTGCGATGCTCACGGTGATGAGCCCCGCACCAGCGAGGATGGTGACGATGCTGGACAGCAACGGGTCGCCGATCCCGACAGCAACGACCGCCGCGGCCAGGACGAGCCCGAGAACGAACGTGGTCACCCGCGCGGGCACCCGGAACGCGGTGGGTCCGTCGGGGCGCACCCTGGGAGCATGACGGCTCGACCAGAGCTGGACCAGGCCGATGCCCACGAGAATGAGGCATGCCGACCACGCCGGGCCCGCGAGGAGCAGGAATGATGCGTCATCCCCGACCGCGATGTACAGCACGGCAGACACCAGGATTCCCAGAACGCAGAGCGCGATCGCACCGTAGTAGAGCCAACGATTCCTGGTGAACCGGCGTTGGGCACCACCGCGCTCGGCCACCCCCGAGATGATCTGCGTGGAAGCGGCCATCAGGACGACGAGCAGCGGGACGGTGCTCGATTCGCCCGAGCGGAGCAGGCCGATGTTGCTGGTCACGAAGAGGAACACGACGGCCGCGCCGATCAGCGTCGTCCATGCCTGGAGCCGCGTGCTCACCTGGGAGTTCCGACGCTCCTCGACGGCTTCCGCTTCTTCGAGATACCGCTGAGCGATGTCCGCGCTCGGCGGTGCGAGCGCCTCCTGCCCCTGGACCGGCTTCTGCTCCATCGTCTGACCTCCGATCACTTTCCCTCAGGAAAGCTCACTACTTTCCTACGGGAAAGTACGAGAGACATCAACCCCAGAACATGACGAAGGCCGCCCCACACCTGGGACGGCCTTCTCAAGAATGTTCTGCGCGATTGTACGCTGGCTCGCTTCGCCTTATCGGCGGAGACCCAGGCGTGCGATCAGCGAGCGGTAACGCTCGATGTCGACGCTCTGGAGGTAGCCGAGCAGACGACGGCGCTGACCCACGAGCAGGAACAGGCCACGACGCGAGTGGTGGTCGTGCTTGTGCTCCTTCAGGTGCTCGGTGAGGTCCTTGATGCGCTGCGTCAGCATCGCGGCCTGCACCTCGGGGGATCCGGTGTCACCGGGGTGCGTCGCGTACTCTTCGATGATCGCCTTCTTGACGTCTGCTTCCAGTGCCATAGATTCGATCCCCTCTCTGCTTGTTGCGCGGTGCCCGACGCCTGATGCGTGAGCTCTCTTTATCCGCGGCCGATCGAACGGCAACCTGAAGAGTCTACCAGGACTCCGTGGCGCTGCGTGACCGGCGGCGGCCTCCGCTCCTCGCACCTCGGATACGCTCGGAACATGCATGACAGGCACGCGGCGTGAGCACGGCTCGCAGTCATCTGATCGATCTCAGTCCACTCAAGGCCAGCCCGGCATTCGCGCGCATGTGGACCGGCTCCGTGCTCGCCGGCATCGGCGGTCAGCTCACGATCGTGACCGTGATGCTGCACGTGTTCGCGCTCACCGGTAGCACCTTTGCAGTCTCGATGATCGCCGTGGCCGGTCTCGTGCCGATGATCCTCGCCGGCCTCTACGGTGGGATGCTCGCCGACGCGTTCGACCGGCGTCGTGTCGCCCTGATCGCCGCGACGGTGACCTTCGCGTCGACCGCCCTGCTCGCAGCCCTCACCTGGACGGGCGCCGAGACGATCTGGTGGCTGTACATCCTGAGCATCGTCAACTCGGCCGCGAACTCCGTCGGAATGGCGACCCGTACCGCCATCGTTCCGCGCCTCATCCCCCGGGACCTGCTGGCCGCGGCATCCGCGCTCAACGGCGTCGCGTTCGGTCTGACCGTGATGGCGGGCCCCGCCCTGGCCGGGATCCTCGTCGCCCTCACCGGATACGGGTGGACCTACACGATCGACGTCGTCCTGATGCTCTCGATGTTCCTCGGGCTCTGGACTCTCCCGACGTTGCGCCCCGAAGGCGAGATCGTGCGCCCAGGACTCGCCTCCCTCGTCGACGGGTGGAGGTTCCTGAAACGAGCGAGCAACATCCGCACGCAGTATGTCATGGACATCATCGCGATGACCTTCGGCCAGCCGCTGGTGCTGTTCCCGGCACTCGGCACCGTGCTGCTCGGCGGCGGCGCGGTGACAACGGGCATCCTCACAGCCGCGGTCGCCGTCGGGACCTTCGCGTCGAGCCTGTTCTCGGGGCGCGTGGTTCAGTACCGATGGCACGGAAGAGGTATCGAGCGAGCGGTCGAGGCGTACGGCGCATCGATCCTCGCGTTCGGTGTGGTCCTGCTGATCGGCGCGTTCTCGGATCCGGCGACGGAGAAGATCCCGAACGTCGCACTGATCGTCGCCGCGTGCATCGCCCTCGCCCTGTCGGGCGCGTCCGACAACGTCAGCTCGATCTATCGGAACACGATGATGCAGGCGGCCGTGCCGGACACCATGCGCGGACGACTGCAGGGCGTGTTCATCATCGTCGTCGCCGGGGGACCACGGATCGGCGCACTGTACGCGGGAACACTCGCGTCGATCACGACGCTGTGGTTCCCGCCTCTGCTCGGCGGATTCCTGGTGATCGCTCTCGTCGCACTGCTCGCACGACGCAGCTCCCGGTTCCGGGCCTACGACGCAGAGAACCCCGAGCCCTGAGGGCCCGGGGTTCTCTGAGATCACCTGGTGATCAGTCCTGCTGCAGCGCGCCCTGCAGGTCGAGGCTGATCGTGACGTCCTTGCCGACGAGCACGCCGCCGGTCTCGAGCGCCGCGTTCCAGGTCAGGCCGAAGTCCTCGCGGTTGATGACGGTCTTCGCCGAGGCGCCGGCCTTGTAGTTGCCCCACGGGTCGGAGCCGAAGCCGCCGAAGTCCAGCTCGAAGCTGACCGGCTTCGTGATGCCGCGGATGGTCAGGTCGCCGTCGACGAAGAGCTCGCCGCCCTCTGCGCGTGCACCGGTCGAGACGAACTCCATCGTCGGGAAGTTCTCGGTGTCGAAGAAGTCACCCGAACGGAGGTGCGTGTCGCGACCCTCGTCCTTCGTGTCGATCGAGGTGACGTCGACGCTCGCCTCGACGCGGGCCTCGAGCGGGTTCTCGGGAGCGACGAGAGTCGCGCTCTTCACACCGAAGGTGCCGCGCACCTTGGAGATCATCATGTGGCGCACGCTGAAGGTGACCTCGCTGTGCGACGGGTCGAGCACCCAAGTGCCTGCGCGGTAGCCGGGAATGTCGATGCTGGTCATGGTTTCTCCTCGGGAGACATCAGCCGCACTGTGCGGCAACGGATGAGGGGCCGTGTTCACGGCGTCACGGGTTACAACTTACATGCAGATGCATGTATTCCCCTGAATGCCGAAGTTCTTCGCCTACTCATGACGAAGGCGCCGGCCCTGACGGGGACGGCGCCTTCCTGTGTCGAGCGACTCAGCCGACGGCGACGAGGTCGATGATGAAGATGAGGGTCTTGCCGGACAGGAAGTGTCCACCTCCGACGGGCCCATATGCCAGGTGCGGCGGGATGACGAGTTCGCGGCGTCCGCCGACCTTCATGCCGGGGATGCCGTCCTGCCAGCCCTGGATCAGGCCGCGAAGCGGGAACTGGATGGTCTCGCCACGACCCCACGAAGAGTCGAACTCCTCGCCGGATTCGAACTCGACACCGGCGTAGTGAACGGTCACGGTGTCGCCGGGCTTCGCCTCGGTGCCGTCTCCTTCGATGATGTCGCGGATCACGAGCTCCGCGGGAGCGGGACCGGTGGGGGCGTCGAACTCAGGCTTTGTGCGATCAGTCATGCTTCCATCCAACCCGAGCCTCGGGGCGCGGGTCAACGCGGTGACGACTGCTCAGAGCGAACACGGGACTCGCCCGGCAGAGCGGGAGCCGACCGCCGGCTTCCACGAAGGTCTTGACACTCGCCCACACCGGGTGCACCCTGTTTACAGACCAACTCAGCGCCCGGTAGACATGCAGGCATCGCCGCAGCACCGGGCGCTGAGTCTGTCACGAGGCGTCGCACCGGGCGGCCTCAGATTCCGGTCGGATCGACCTCGTCCGCATATCCGATGAGGATCGACGCGAGCTCATCGGGCCGACTGAGCGCGACGCAGTGGCTCCCCCGGATCTCGTCCGCGACCACGCCGAGGCGAGTCCGCGCGAGATCATGCAGGAAGTCCGGTGGGAAGAATCTGTCCTCGGTGCACACGACGACACGTGTCGGCACGTTCGGCCATGATGTCAGCGGCCAGACAGCGGCCATCGCCGCTGCGGAGGGATGCGCACGCTCTCGCCGCATCGCCTCCTCGGCCAGCGGGCGAGGAACGTCGTGGAAGAACCCCACGAACGGATCTGCATTTCCGGTGAGTCCGCCGTCCAGCGCGGCCTGCGCCTCGGCGGCCGCACCGAAACCGGTGCTCTGCCACCACTCGTCGGGCGACTCCCCCGGTTCGGGGATCATCGCCGCCAGCATCACGAGGGCGTCGGCCGACAGCCTGTCGGCGACGATCGGCGCCGTGAATCCGCCGAACGAGTGGCCGACCACGATCCCGCCTCGGCGATGGCCGACCGCCGCGACCACGGCATCCGCGTAATCGTCGAGCGTGAGCGCCTCATCATCGCCGGGCAGGTCGGGCGCGAACACCTCGTGCCCCCGCTCCTGGAGAGCCGCCGCGACCAGATGCCATGACCACCCTGTGTCTCCTGCACCGTGCACGAGGACGAAGGTGGCCATGGGTCCTCGTGACTCAGTAGGCCAGCAGCGCGGCTCGGGTGGCCCGTGTCCGCGCGAGCAGGGCCTGCTCATCCGCCGGAGCCATCGGATCGCGTCCGGTGATGGCGCGCTGGCGGACGGATGCGAGCGTCGTCGCATCCTTGATGAACTCCCGCATGAGCGGGCGGCGGTCTCCGCGCAGCTGCGATGCCCAGCCGAGCCCCGTCTTGCGACCGGCCGGCGTCGCCAGCATGGTGACCTCTTCCGGCGTGAACCACCCGGCTGCGGCATAGTCGCCGAGCCGCGCCCTGGTGAGACGCGACTCCTCGCGCCGGAGAGCGATGATCCCGAAGATGAAGCCGACGAACAGCGGCACCTGGAGCACGAAGTACAGCAGGAAGAAGTTCGCGAACGACGATCCGTTCCAGAGACCGTGCAGGAACATCGCACCCAGCATCCCGAGGAGCCCGAAGCCGAGTACGGCGCCCGTGGACGCATGCCGCCGGGCCGCCAGGCCGATCGCGAGGCCGGTCAGCGAGGTGAACATGGCATGGGCGAACGGCGACATGATCGCGCGCAGGATGAAGGTCACGGTCAGCTGCTCACCGCCGCCCTCGATGAGACTGATCGCGAAGTACTGGATGTTCTCCGTGAAGGCGAACCCCGCGCCCACGAGAGCGCCGTACACGACACCGTCGACCGGACCGTCGAAGGCGCGACGGGCGATGAGGAAGATCAGGAAGACGCCGAAGCCCTTCCAGAACTCCTCGACGATGGGCGCCTGGATGACGGCGCCGGCGACCTCTCCCCGGAACCCGAGGACCGCGGTGAGTCCGAGATCGACGAGGAGGGTGAGTCCCACGGCGGCGATCGCGCCCCACGCGATCGCGAAGAACACGAGGGACTTGGGCTCGGGTTCCCACCGGTCGATCATCCGCACGACGAAGAAGACGATCGCGAGCGGAACGAGAGCCAGAACCAAGCCGATGATCGATGCGAGCGGGCCGAGGAAGAGCCCGAAGTACGCGATCAGAGCGAGCAGCAGCAGTCCGAGGAAGCCGAACAGCGAGTAGAGGGCGATGCGTCCGCCGCGACGGGCAGCGGGCAGCGCGGGCAGCCCCTGCGCCGGGGATGGGGCTGCGGGTGCCGGCGGAGAGTAGGGAGTCGGCTGAGCGAGCACGGACGCATACGCCGGACGCTGCGTGAACTGCGCGGGTGTGTAGTTCGACTGCGCGTACTGCTGGGCGGAGTACTGCTGCGGAGCCGGCGGCTGATATCCCGGCTGTGCGTATCCCGGCTGCTGCTGCGGGTATCCCGGCTGCTGCTGTGCGTACCCCGGCTGCTGCTGCGGATACGCCTGCGGCTGCGGCGCTGCCGGAGGCTGCCCCGGCGTCGGCGCCTGCTGGGCCGGAGGGTGTTGGGGCGCAGGCGGCGGCGTGTACGGCGATGGCTGGGACGGTCCTCCGGAACTCATAGGCAAAAGCATATGGGGAACAATCAACTTCCCCACGGTCTGGCGACTTCCTCCAGCAATTCCCGTGGCTCACCGGATAGCGTAGGAGCATGCGGTTCGCTCATCTGCGTCGTGCCGACTCTCCCGCTGCGCATCTCGCAGTGGTGGAGGGTGCCGACGCCATCCTCGTCTCCGATCTCCTTCCCGACCCCCCTGGCTCTCTGCAGCAGCTGATCGAAGGCGGAGAGCAGATGCTCGCCGCACTGCGGTCGGCCGTCGCGGGCGGCGATGCCCCTCGGCATCCGCTCGAAGCATGGGACTTCGCCTCCGCGGTCATCGCTCCCCCCGCCGTCCTCGCGGTCGGGCTCAACTACGCGGCGCACTCGAGCGAGCTCGGTCTGAAGACCGACGCAGCGCCGACCGTCTTCACCCTGTGGCCCAACTCCCTCACCGGGCACGAGCAGACCACATCGTGGCCGCGCGCGCTGAGCGAGGCCGTGGACTACGAGGCTGAGCTCGGGGTTCTGATCGGCACGCCCGCCAAGGACGTCAGCGAAGCAGAGGCGCTCTCGTACGTCTGGGGCTACACGGTCGTCAACGACATCACCGCGCGTAACGTCCAGTTCTCCGAGGCGCAGTGGTCTCGCTGCAAGTCGTTCGACGGATTCACGCCGACCGGGCCTTTCGCCGTCACGGCCGACGAGATCTCCGACCCGCAGGACCTGCACATCTGGGCCGTCGTCGACGGACAGACCGTGCAGGACGCGAGCACGGATCAGATGGTGCGCTCGGTCGCGAAGCTCATCGCGCACCTCTCGCAGTCGCTGACGCTGCTGCCCGGCACGCTGATCTCGACGGGAAGCCCCGGCGGCGCCGGTTACTCCCGTGATCCTCAGATCTTCCTGCGCGATCGTTCGACGGTGACCGTCGGCATCGACGGCATCGGCGAGCTGACCACGCACTGCCGCGTCGAGGGCTGAACGCCTCGCACGCAGACACGGCGAAGGGGCCCCGGCGGATATCCGCCGGGGCCCCTTCGCCGTGTCTCGTCAGATCTCGATGAGATCTTCGGGGGCGATGACCGGGATCGCCGCCGTGATCGCCTCGAGACCGGACAGGCGCGCCGGCGACAACTGCTTGATGACCTCTTCACGCGACATCAGACCGGCCTCGACGACCAGATCGGCCACGTTGCGGTTCGTGAGGAGCGCGGTCTTGGCCAGCGCGGCCGCCGCCGCGTAGCCGATGAACGGGGTGAGCGCGGTGATGACGCCGACCGACGCTCCGACCATCGCACCGAGGCGGTCGCGGTTCGCGGTGATGCCGTCGACGCAGTTCACGCGCAGCGTCCACATCGCCTGGCGCATCCAGGTGATCGACTGGAAGATCGAGTGCGCGATGACCGGCTCGAAGGCGTTGAGCTGCAGCTGACCGGCCTCGGCCGCCATCGTGACGGTCATGTCCGCACCGGCGACGGCGAAGGCGACCTGGTTGACGACCTCGGGGATCACGGGGTTGACCTTGCCGGGCATGATGCTCGAACCCGCCTGCATCGCGGGCAGGTTGATCTCACCGAAACCGGCCTGCGGGCCCGACGACAGCAGCCGCAGGTCGTTGCAGATCTTCGAGAGCTTCATCGCATTGCGCTTCAGCGTCGACGAGAACGACATGAATGAGCCGGTGTCGCTGGTGGCCTCGACGAGGTCGGCGGAGGTGACGAGGTCGAGCGATGTGATCTCGCGCAGATGCTTCAGCACGGCGGGCGCGTAGTCGACGTGCGTCGTGATGCCGGTGCCGATCGCCGTGGCGCCCATGTTGATCTCGAACATGAGCGAGGCGTTCTCGGTGAGACGCGTGTGGTCGAAGCCGAGCGTCGATGCGAACCCGTGGAACTCCTGACCGAGCGTCATCGGAACGGCATCCTGCAGTTGCGTGCGGCCGACCTTGAGCACGTCGTGGAACTCGTGCGACTTGTTGAGGAACGACACGCGCAGCAGATCGAGTTCCTCGAGCAGCGAGCGCAGGGTCAGCGACAGGCCGATCTTCACGGCGGTCGGGTACACGTCGTTGGTGGACTGGCTGCGGTTGGTGTGGTCGATCGGCGAGAGGAACGCGTAATCGCCCTTCTCGTGACCCGCAAGCTCGAGGGCGATGTTGGTGATGACCTCGTTGGCGTTCATGTTCGTCGAGGTCCCGGCACCACCCTGGATGACGCCGACCGTGAACTGGTCATGGAACTCCCCGTCGATCACGCGCTGCGCCGCACGGTCGATCAGGTCGGCCCGCTCGGCATCGAGGACGCCGATCTCGCGGTTGGCTCGAGCGCTGGCCTGCTTGACCATCGCGAGTGCGACGATCAGGTCGGGGTAGACCGAGATCGGACGCTTGGTGATCGGGAAGTTCGCGTCGGCGCGAGCAGTGTGGATCCCCCAGTACGCGTCGGCGGGAATCTCCATGCTCCCGAGCGAATCGGTCTCGGTACGGGTGAGGGCAGGCGCGGCAGAAGCCATGTCACATCCTTGTGGGTAGTGGCGAGTGTGTGGTGCGGGGGATGCATCCAGTCTACGCCCGAGTGCATGCGCCGACAGGGATACGACGGCGCGTCAGCGTTTGCGCGAGAACGCCTCGAGTCGCTTCTCCGGGCTGAGCCTCCCCATCCTCTCCAGCCACGCCTGAGAGAAATGGTCGCCGGTCGGGGCGTCGGCCACCGGAACCACGGTGTGCGTGATCGTGTCGGGTCTCACATGCACGATCTGGAACGCCTGAGCCGCATCCATCCCGTTCACGTCGGCTGCAGGGCGGGCGACGTTCATCGTGTAACACGTCGCCGACGAGACGCTCACCGGCACCCCGGCGAACGTTCCGTGTGCCGAGTAGTGCAGGTGCCCGGCGAGGATCCCGCGCACGTCGCTCCCCCGGATGACCTCGGCGAGTTCGTCCTGGTGCCGAAGCTCCAGAATGTCGAACAGCGGGACATGGCTCGGGAGTGGTGGATGATGCATCGCGAGCAAGGTGCCATGAGGTGCGGGTTCACGGAGCAGGTCGGCGAGCCACGCGAGCTGGCCGTCGTCGAGGTCGCCGTGATGCCAGCCGGGAACGCTCGTGTCCAGAGCGATCAGCCGCAGTCCGTCGAGGTCCCAGACACCGGTGATCGGATCTTGGCTCGGCTCCTGGTCGAGCAGTCCTTCGCGCAGCGCCGGACGTTCGTCGTGGTTCCCCGCGACCCAGACGACGGGTGCGCCGAGTTCGATGGCCACCGGTTCGACGGCGGTGCGCAGGCGCCGATAGGCGTCGGGCTCCCCCAGATCCGTGAGGTCACCCGTGATCACGATCGCCGCGGGGTGCGGATGCACGTTCCGGATCGCGTCGAGCGTGCGGGCGAAGTTCGACTCCACGTCGTAGCGACCGCCGAGCCTCGCGCCGCCGGCGAGGAAATGCGGGTCGCTCACGTGGATGATCACGTGGGATGCCGGTTCGTGACGGCCGAAGACGAACTCGGAGTCGGAGTGCGCTGCCATGATGCCAGCCTAGGCGCGACTCCGACACCGGCACGAGGAGCGGTACCACATCAGCTGTAGTAGTCGAGATAGGGTTCCTCCATGGCGAAGAACCAGACCAGACGAAGACTGATCGCGGATGCCGGACTCTCGGTCCTCGCGGCGGAGGGTTCACGAGGGCTCACTCATCGAGCCGTCGACCTCGTCGCCGGCGTCCCCGTGGGCACCACGTCGAACTACTTCCGGAGCCGCGATTCCCTCGTGGAGGGGCTCGTCGAGCGCATCGGAGAGCGTCTCGCCCCGAGCGAGGACGATCTCGCTCGCCGGTCGTCGGAGGCGCCCAGCAGGGAACTGTTCGCGGACTACATCCGCGACATCGTCCGACGCCTCACCGAGGATCGGGATGTGACGCTCGCCCTCTTCGAGCTACGACTCGAGAGCAGCCGCCGACCCGAGGTCGCTGCGCTCCTCGGCGCGTGGCAGCGGGCCGGATTCGCCGGAGACGTCGAGTTCAACTCGTCTGCGGGACTCCCGGGCGGCCGCCGCGAGATCGCGCTGTTCCACTACGCGATCGACGGGCTGATGCTCGATCGGCTCACCACTCCGATCGATCCGGACACCTCGACGGATGACATCGTCGACGACCTCGTCGCAGGGCTGCTGCGCTGAGAACGCCCGACTCTCGACGCCCGGTCAGTGCCCGACGACGATGATGAGGATGCCGGCCACGACCGCCACCGCGCAGAGTGCGAAGCATCCGTAGGCGCCGAAGAGGGCCACGCGACGCTGTCCGTCCGTCAGAGGACTCTTCTTCGCAGCCTTCGCAGCCTGCTTCGCGGCACGCTTGAGCTCCTTCTCTGTGATCACGGTGATCGCATCGGTGAACTCGGCAGGACTCACGACAGGGGCGCGACCGCTGCGGACCAGCAGCCGGAGCCCGAAAGCGTAGAACGTCACCACTGCGCAGGCGCCGACGAGCGCTGCGAGGAACACCTGGACGAATGCACTCCAGTCGATGTCGACGCTCACTTCGATTCCTCGCTGTTCGCCGTCTCGGCATCGTCGATCTTCGGGGGCGTCTCGTTCTTCGCCGCCTTCTTCGTGGCCTTCGCCCTCGCATCGGCCTTCGCGTCGGCCTTCGCCTTGGCGTCGGCCTTCGCCTGGACCTTGACCTGCTCCCGAGCCTCCGCGCGAGCCTTGGCCTCAGCCTTCGCATCGGCGATGCGCTGCTGACGGCGGGTGAGAGGGGTGGTGTCGGGGTGCTCGATCGCCAGCCCCGATTCCGCCACGTCGCTCATCGCATTCGCGGGAGTCACGGCGTCCTTGCGCGAACGCAGGAAGAGTCCGATGATGACCGCGAGAGCCAGCACCGTGTCGATCGCGATGCCCCAGTTGCCGAGCCATGTGATCAGGAGCGCGGCGAGAGCACCGACGGCACCGGCGGCCGGAAGCGTGAGCAGCCAGCCGATCGCGATGCGACCGGCAGTGCGCCACCGCACGGTCGAACCACGGCGACCCAGCCCCGATCCGATCACGGATCCCGATGCGACCTGCGTCGTCGAGAGGGCGAATCCGAAGGCGCTGGATGCGAGGATCGTCGCGGCGGTCGAGCTCTCTGCCGAGAAGCCCTGTGCGGGCTTGACCTCGGTGAGTCCCTTGCCGAGGGTGCGGATGATGCGCCAGCCGCCGAGATAGGTGCCGAGCGCGATCGTGACGGCGCAGGCGATGATGACCCAGAGATGCGGGTCGGCCTGCGAACTGCTCTGCCAGCCGACCGTGATCAGCGCGAGGGTGATGACACCCATCGTCTTCTGGGCGTCGTTCGTGCCGTGCGCGAGCGCCACCAGCGAGGAGGTGAAGATCTGCCCCCAGCGGAAGCCGTCGCGACCGTCGGGCTTGCCGTCGTATCGCCGCGTGATCGAATACGCCAGCTTCGTGGCGGCGAACGCGATGATGCCCGCGGTGAGCGGAGCGATGAGAGCGGGGAGGATGATCTTCGACAGCACCATGCCGAAGTCGATCCCGCCGACTCCGACTCCGATCAGCGTGGCCCCGATGAGGCCGCCGAACAGCGCGTGGGAGGAGCTCGATGGCAGACCGAGCAGCCAGGTGAGCATGTTCCAGGTGATCGCGCCGATGAGACCGGCGAAGATCATCGGCAGGAACGCATCACCTTGGATGGTGTCCTCTCGGATGATCCCGTGCGACACGGTCTTGGAGACCTCTGTCGAGAGGAATGCACCGACCAGGTTCAGGACCGCTGCGAGAAGCACCGCGGTCTTGGGCTTGAGAGCACCCGTCGCGATGGGCGTCGCCATCGCGTTCGCGGTGTCGTGGAACCCGTTGGTGAAGTCGAAGAAGAGTGCCAGCAGGATAACCAGCACGACGATGAGGGCTGCGGTTTCCACCGTTCGCTTTCGGTCGTTGAGGAAGAAGGAGGTGTCGACGTGATCGACGTGACGAACGAAGAGTTCACCGTGGGTTTGACTTCCGTTAACCGGCCCCGGGCAATCTTCCCACCCTGTCGGGTGCCGGTCAACTCGACCTGGGCTAGCGTGGGAGCCGTGACTGATGCCCCGATCGCAGACCGCCGCTCGACACTCCGCACTCACCACGGGGACACCTTCGATGACCCGTACGAATGGCTGCGGGAGAAGGACTCCCCCGAGGTGATCGCGCATCTCGAGGCCGAGAACGCACACACCGAGTCGGAGCTCTCCCCCCTCGCCGGACTGCGCGAGACGCTGTTCCAGGAGATCAAGGGTCGAGTGCAGGAGACAGACCTCTCCGTGCCGACTCGGCGCGGCGACTGGTGGTATTACAGCCGCACCGAGGAGGGCTCCCAGTACGGCATCCACTGTCGTACTGCTGCGGCCGAGGGCGACTGGACTCCCCCGGTGCTCGAACCCGGCGTTCCGGTGGCCGGTGAGACCGTGCTGCTCGACGGCAACGTCGAGGCCGAGGGCCACGAGTTCTTCTCACTCGGCGCGTTCGACACCTCGGACGATGCCACCAGGCTGCTGTGGGCGACGGACTTCGAAGGCGACGAGCTCTATACGGTGCACGTCCGCGACCTCGTCACCGGAGAGACTCTCGCCGACGAGATCCCCGACACGGGAGGCGCGTTCTTCACCCCCGACGGCACCGGCATCCTCTACACGACCAGGGATGACGCCTGGCGCCCCGACACCCTCTGGCTGCACCGCCTCGGCACGCCGGTGGCGGAGGACGTGAAGCTCTTCCACGAACCCGATGAGAAGTACTGGCTGGGCGCCGGGATCACCCGCAGTCGCAGGTACCTGGTGATCGCCGTCGGCTCCAGCATCACGAGCGAGGAGTACCTCGTCGATCTCTCGGGCGATCTGACCGCGCCGCCCGAGATCGTCTGGCCCCGGCGCGAGGGCGTCGAGTACTCGCTCGAGCACGCGGTCGTCGACGGAGAGGATCGCCTGTACATCCTCCACAACGACGGCGCGCTGGACTTCGAGCTCGTGTCGGTCGCCGCATCCGCTCCCGGGGGCGAGCGTAGGGTCGTCCTGGCGCACGAACCAGGGCGCCGACTCCTCGGCATGGACGCGTTCCGCGACTTCGCCACGGTCGAGTACCGCCGTGAGGGGCTGGAGCGCGTCGGGCTGCTCGACTACTCGACGGACGCCGTCGAGGACATCGTCTTCGACGAGCCCCTGTACTCGGCCGGTGTCAGCGGCAACCCGGAATGGCACTCGCCGTACCTGCGCCTCGGCTACACCTCGTTCGTCACACCCGGCACCGTGTACGAGCTCGACCTCGCGACGCGCGAACTCGAACTCCGCAAGCAGGTCGCCGTCCTCGGCGGCTACGACCCGCTCGACTACGGCCAGCAGCGCGCCTGGGCCACCGCATCCGACGGCACTCGCGTGCCCATCTCGCTCGTCTGGAAGCGCTCCTTCGGCGACCCGGGTTCCGAGGCTCGACCCGTTCACCTCTACGGCTACGGGTCATACGAGCACTCGATCGACCCCGGCTTCTCGGTCGCCCGTCTGTCCGAGCTCGACCGAGGCATCGTCTTCGCCGTCGCGCACGTGCGCGGTGGCGGCGAGATGGGACGGCAGTGGTACGAAGACGGCAAGCTGCTGAACAAGCGCAACACGTTCACGGACTTCGTCGCATGCGCCGAGCACCTCGTCGAGCAGGGCATCACGACCCCCGAGAGGCTCGTCGCGGAGGGCGGCAGCGCCGGCGGCCTGCTCATGGGAGCCATAACGAACCTCGCTCCCGAGCTCTTCGCCGGAGTTCTGGCCGCCGTTCCGTTCGTCGACGCGCTCACGACGATCCTCGACCCGTCGCTCCCGCTCACGGTGATCGAGTGGGACGAATGGGGTGACCCGCTGCACGGGGCTGACGTCTACGAGTACATGAAGTCGTACTCGCCGTACGAGAATGTGCGTGAAGGCGTCGAGTATCCCCGCATCCTCGCCGTCACGTCGCTCAACGACACCCGCGTGCTCTACGTCGAGCCGGCCAAGTGGATCGCGGCGCTGCGCGTCGCAGGAGCCTCGGACGCAATGCTCAAGTGCGAGATGGTCGCCGGTCACGGTGGCGTGAGCGGGCGGTACAACTCGTGGAAGGAGCGCGCCTTCGAGCTGGCGTGGATCCTCGACACGGTCGGGCTCGCCTCACGCTGACCACCCTCAGCGACGAGAGCGGGCCGATCCGGTGAGGATCGGCCCGCTCTCGTGAGGAGTGTCTCGCCGTCGGCTCAGCCGAACAGGGCGGCAGCTTCGTCGTAGCGGCTGCGGGGAACCGTGTTCAGCTCGCCGAGGGCCTCGGCGAACGGGACACGCACGATGTCGGTCCCCTGCATCGCGACCATCTGGCCCCATGCTCCGTCAACCAGTGCATCGGCGGCGTGCAGTCCGAGTCGCGTGGCGAGCACGCGGTCGAACGCCGAGGGCGATCCCCCGCGCTGGATGTGACCGAGGATCGTGGCGCGAGTCTCGATTCCGGTGATCCTCTCGATCGCCGGTGCGAGCTGGTCGCCGATGCCGCCCAGACGGGGGCGGTTGAATGCGTCCAGCCCCTTGTCGCTGTACGCCTCGTCCATGCCGAGCAGCTTGAATCCTTCGGAGACCACGACGAGCGGCGCGCGACCGCGATCGTGGGCACTCGAGACGAGCTCGGTGATGTCGTCGATCGACATCGGGACCTCGGGGATGCAGATGGCGTGTGCGCCCGCCGCCATCCCGGCGTGCAACGCGATCCAGCCGACGTGGCGCCCCATGACCTCGGCCACCATGCAGCGCTGGTGGGAGTCTCCGGTGGTGCGCAGACGGTCCATCGCATCCGTGGCGATGTTGACGGCCGTGTCGAAGCCGAACGAGTAGTCGGTGGCGCGGAGGTCGTTGTCGATGGTCTTCGGCACGCCGATGACGTTGATGCCGTCCTTCGCGAGGCGGTCGGCCGCTGCGAGGGTCCCCTCGCCGCCGATGGCGATGATGCCGTCGATCTTGTGGCCGTAGAGCGTCTTGGCGATGTTCTCCGCGCCGCCGCGCTCACCCTCGTAGGGGTTGGTGCGGCTGGTGCCGAGGATCGTTCCGCCGACCTTCGACAGGCCCTTCACCTCGTGCCGGGTGAGAGGGAAGAAGTCTCCGTCGACGACGCCTCGCCATCCGTCGCGGATGCCGACGAACTCGAGGTCGTATGTCGTGGTGCCCTTGAGCACGATGCCGCGGATCACCGCGTTGAGTCCGGGGCAGTCGCCACCGCTCGTCAGAATGCCGATCTTCATGCTTGCCTCAGACGGGTTCAGGGGAAGGGGAAAAGGCGACGCTGCCTGCGATCGACACTAGTGCCCCGATGCGCGCACGCGCCATTCGAGGCGACGAAAACCGAGGATCTTGCGGTCACCTCGGGACGATTCGCAAGAAATGCCTTGAGCGGCCCGGGAGAACGAGAAATCGGCGCCAAGAATCGAGATTCTTAACGCCGATCTTTCGAGAGCTGCTACCGTCAGGCCGCCCCGAGGGCTTCCCGCAGCAGGTGCATGAGAGCCCCGAGCTGCACGGGCTCCGCCGCCGCGTCATCGACGGCCTCACCGTCGAGAGCCCGCGCCGCGAGCCCCTGCTTCTGGTCGATGAGTTCGGCGATCTTCGCATCGACGGTGTGAGCCGCGATGATCCGCCACGCCGTGACCGGCTCGTCCTGACCGATGCGGTGCACTCGGTCGATCGCCTGAGTCTGCTCCGCAGCTGTCCACGAGAGCTCTGCGAGGACGACGTTGGATGCCGCCTGCATGTTGAGGCCCACGCCGGCTGCCGTCAGCGAGCACACCGCGATGCCGACGTCGGGATCGCTGTTGAAGTCATCGATCGCCTGCTGACGCGCGGTCGACGTCTGGTCGCCACGGATGGAGACCGAGCGGATGCCGGCCGACGCGAAGTGCGCCTCGGCCTGATCCATCACGTCGATGTGCTTCGCGAAGAACACGACCTTGCCCACCGAACGCTGGAGCTGCGCCGCGTAGTCCGCCGCGAGCTGCGCCTTCGCCTGTCCGATGCGACGAACCATGGTGAAGACGTTGTCACCTCCGGTGCCTGCGGCCTTCGATTCCTCGAGCTCGTTCTGAGCGACCAGTCGAACGATGTCCTCGTCGATCTCGCCCGGTGCGAGCCCGCGGTCGCCGCGTGCCTCGATGATCCTGCGGTAACGCGCCGCGAGCCGCTCACCGAGCTCGCGCTCGGCCTGACGGATGCTGCGCCCGAACTCGTCATCCAGCTGCACCGGCAGATCGGCGATGAGCTTGTCGGGGAGATCGGCCGCGACATCCTTCTTCTTACGGCGGACGATCCCCATGGAGATGACCGCTTCACGGGCCTCGGGATAGAACGCCTTGTCTGCAGGCGTGAATCCGGTCGCGTCGAGCTTCTCCATCAGCTCGGGGCCGGGCTTCTCGCCCGTCGTCCAGCCGAGGAAGCGCCAGATCGCGTCGAAGTCCTCGACGTCATTGATCAGCGGCGTTCCGGTGAGTGCGAGCATCAGCGGGTTGCCGCCCGGCGTGCGCTCGCGCACGCGGTTGGCCAGCGAGAGCACGTTCTGGGAGCGCTGCGAGCTGAGGTTCTTGATGAAGTGCGCCTCGTCGACGACCATGCCTCGGAGGCCGATCGATGCGAGCCACGACATGTGACGATCGAGGATCTCGTAGTTCACGATGAAGATGTCGGCGAACGCGTCGATGTCGGTGCCATCACCCTGGATGACCGTCGCTCGGCGCTGCGGCGTCCATCGCTCGACCTCCCGCGCCCAGTTCATCTTCACGACGTTGGGCACCACCACGAGAAGCGGGTACGCGCCGGCGACAGACGCGGCGAGCAGGGACTGAGCCGTCTTGCCGAGGCCGGGTTCGTCGGCGAGGAGGAAGCTCCTGTGTCCCTCGCGCACAGCCTCGAGGAAGCGCGACTGGTGCACCATCACCTCGAGACCCTTCGGCGAGAGGTGGTCGTACTCGGGTGCGGGCGGGAGATCCATGCTCGCCGCGCCTCCCCCTGCGCCCGTCTCGAACGCCTTGTAGAGGGGCCCCATGAGCTCCCAGCCGTCGAGGCGGCGGCGGGGGGTCGTGCTGGCGCGCGGGGTGAGATCCGGAGCGAGGAACGGGTTCGCGAGCTGGCGCGATTCGACGGACGGCGGCGTCACCTGACGTTCGGCGATCGCGGCGGACACGACGGACGTCTGCACGGGCGCTATGTCGGCGATGATGAGTTCTTCGGGGGCGAGTTCCGCACCCGACTCGAGCAGCCAGTCGCGCCGCATCCGCTTCGCGACAGGCGACGTCGCCTGATCGGCTTCGAGCAGCTGGATCAGCGACGTGTCGCGGGCAGCGGTCTTGGCGAGGATAGTCGCGACGCCGTCGAGCCGCTTGAGGAGCTCCGCACGGGCGGCATCGGCGATCTCGGTGTCCGCCTTGACCCTGGCGCGCTCTTCGCGCACCAGGAACGCGATCACCTGGAACTTCACCCGGTTCGTCGGGCCCAGCTTTCCCCGCTGCGACTTCGCCTCGATCTCGCGCACCTTGCGCGCGAGGATCGGGATGAGGGGCGCCTCATCGTCGCGACGAGACGTCTTCTTGCGCCGCGTTGCGGCAGTCGCCGTGGTCGGCATGCTCCTCCTGAGCGTGAAGGCCGAGCATCCACAGGATGCGGCAGCCGTTCTCGATGTCCGCGTGTGGCGTGAGCCAGGACCGTACGAACAGTAGTTCCGGTGATCATCGACGCGCGACTCGGTCGCGAGATTCGCCGACCACCGTGGCCCATTCTACGCCATGCCGACCTGCGGACCGAGATCACGTCACGGAGAGTTGGGGCGGAGTTCAGCTTCGCGGAGCTGCGAGGACCCGTTCGGCGTCGGTGACGTCGGCGGCCATCTGCGACTTGAGCTTCTCGATGCCCTCGAAGGCGACCATGCCGCGCAGACGTTCGACGAACTCGACGGTGACGTCGTGGCCGTACAGATCGAGGTCCGTCTCACCGAGCACGTGTGCTTCGACCTGGCGTTCGAGGACGTCATCGAACGTCGGGTTGGTGCCCACCGAGATCGCAGCCCGGTGACGGATCCCGGTCTCGTGATCGACGAGCCAGCCTGCGTACACCCCGTCGCCCGGCACGAACGAGTCGACCGAGGCCGAGAGGTTCGCTGTCGGGAATCCGAGTTCCCTCCCGCGCTTGAGTCCGTGCACGACCTCGCCCCGCACGTCGACGTGGCGGTCGAGCACACGCGCGGCAGTCGTCACATCCCCGTCCATCAGCAGTTCGCGGATCCAGGTCGACGAGACCCGTCGCTCGGAGCCGTCAAGGAAGACGTCGTCGACGACCTCGACGGTGAAGCCGAGCTGCGGACCCAGCTCCCGCAGCAACGCGGGCGTTCCCGCTCCCCCGCGCCCGAACCGGAAGTCCTCGCCCACGAGCACCGTCGACACCCCGAGCGCTCCGACCAGGATGCTCGTGACGAATTCCTCGGCGCTGCGCGCGGCGAACTCGGCGTCGAAAGTGAGCAACAGAGTCGCGTCGAGTTCGAGCTCGCTCAGCAGCTCGAGCTTGCGCTCGACGGTGACGACGTTCTCGGGGCAGCGATCGGGTCGCAGCACGGCGAGCGGATTGCGGTCGAACGTGACGGCGACCGCGCGGAGGCCGGACTCTTCGGCAACCTGCTTCAGCCGGCGGATGACCGCCCGATGCCCGGCATGGACGCCGTCGAACTTTCCGATCGCGACGACGGAGGGACCGAAGTCCTCCGGCACCTCCTGAGGGTCGCGGAAGACGATCATGCGGACACCTCGGCGGCGGGTGCCTCCTGCACAGCACGGGTCGGTCGGTGGGTGCGCAGCCACCAGATCCCGAAGACCGGGAGCACGAGCGGGATGAACACGTAGCCCCGCCCGAACATCGACCAGACGGTGTCATGCGGGAAGAGGTCGGGGAAGAAGATGCTGAGCGCGCCGATCACCAGGACGCCCGTGAGTTCGAACACGATCGCGATCCACGCCACGACGTACCAGCCACGCCTCTCAGCGAGCACGAGCGCCAGGGTCGCGAGGATGTAGACGACCGCTGCCAGCGCCGAGAGCGAGTACGCCACTGGCGCCTCGTCGAACTGCCGGAAGATCTGCACGAAGCTTCGACCGGTCGCCGCCAGCGCCATGACGGCGTAGACGATCACGAGGACACGGCCGATGCCGGTCATCCTGGAGGTGGGGACGGTGGTGCTCATAGCTCCACCCATTCTAGGTCCGGGCCGGGGACCCAGGATGCCCACCGGGAAGCTCAGGCGACCTGGATCGTCCAGATGACGTGCATCCGCCAGACCATGATCGCGACGGCGAGCCCGGCGACTCCGAGGATGACCGTGCTCCACCTGCTTCTCTCCATGAGCGCCCAGAGCACCGCACCGATCGGCAGCAGCACCGCGGAGACGAGATAGACCCAGTACTCGAGCAGATCACCCGTCGGAGGGTTGCCCACGAGCGGTGCCACGATCGCGACGACGACCTGCACGACCAGGAGCAGCTCGACGAGCGCGAGAGCGCCGACCGAGAAGTCGCTCGGACGCCGACCGGCGAGACCGAGGATGATGCAGAAGAGTCCGGCGGCGGTCGCCACCGCGATCTGGGCGATCGTCAGCCACAGGATCATCGGGTCGCCTCGGGCATGTTCATCGCGCTCTTCAAGTCAGCTCCCCGTCGCTCGACGACGCCGACGAGCACACCGTCCTCGTCGATCGCGGCGGCCAGGACACCGGTCAGTCGAGAGGCCTGGTCGGTGAGCCGTTTGCCGTGCCGGAGATCCCTGGCATCCGCCGCCGAGACGGGGAGCGGGTCGAGCACCCGTGCTGCCGCAGCGGCCGGAGTCAGAAGCGCCGTCTCGACGATGTCCTCGATCACCACGGCATCCGCGACGTCGAAGTCGCCGACTCGGGTGCGTCGCAGCGCAGTGAGGTGTCCTCCGACGCCGAGATCTGCGCCGAGATCGCGGGCCAGTGAGCGGATGTAGGTGCCGGACGAGCAGTCGACCACGACGTCGAGATCCAGGAAGCCGTCGCCCGAGCGCTCGGCGAGGATCTCGAACCGGGAGACCGTGACATCGCGCGCGGCGAGGACGACCTCCTCCCCGGCCCGCACCCGGTCGTAGGCGCGTCGGCCGTCGACCTTGATCGCTGACACCGAGCTCGGCACCTGCGAGATCTCCCCCGTCAGCGTGGCCACACCCGCCGCAACCCGCTCCGGAGTCACCGCATCCCACGCCTGCTCGGGCGCGCGTGTGAGGATCTCGCCGTCGGCGTCGTCCGTGCCGGTCGTCTGCCCGAGCCTGATCGTCGCCTCGTACGTCTTGTCCGCGCCGACGATGTAGGTCAGCAGGCGCGTGGCGCCCTCGACGCCGATCACGAGCAGGCCGGTAGCCATCGGATCGAGAGTCCCGGCGTGCCCGACCTTGCGGGTACCGAGCGCCCGTCGCGTGCGCGCAACCACATCGTGGCTGGTCAGTCCAGCGGGCTTGTCGACGAGGAGGATGCCGGGCGAGACCATCCATCAAGCCTACGGTGCGACCGGATGCTCAGCCGCACACCTCGTACGAGGGCTCGTCCCGGGTCGTGACGACGATGTCGGATGCCACGTCCGCGCCCTCCCTGAACTCGAAGAAGACATGAGCCGCGTCGTCGCTCGCAAGCATGAGCCACGTGCCGCCTCCGATCTGCGCGGTCCCCTCCTGCGCATCCGGGTACGCCGCGAGGACTTGAGCCTTCGTCGCTCCGAGCCCGATCCCCTCCGCCGTGACGGGACTCGGGACCGGTGTCGGGGTCTCGGCGGCCGTGTAGACCGAGATCTCCCCGATCGGCGCCGTGTCGCTTTCCGTGCCTCGCACGAAGTAGACCCCATAACTCGAGTCCGGCGCATTCCACCATGCGGTCCACGCGCAGTTCTCGGTGTCGTTCGTCCACGTCTCGGGTAGGCCGGCGAGAGTGGTGGTGAGGTCGCCGCCGATGTCGATGGGACCGACGCCGCTTTCGCTGATGACCCACGTCGTCGGATCGGCGGGGTCGGCGGTCGGCACTGCGCTGGGCGATGGCGAGGGGGTCGGAGTCGCGGTGGCGGACGGCGACGGGTTGGACGTCGGCGCCGACGCGGGCTCGGACGCGCACCCCGCTATCGACCCCACGAGGAGCATCCCCGACATGATCGCCATCGTCGTCTTCATCTTCATCTGTCCCGCCTCCGGTGCGCTTCGGTTCGCCTAGGCTGTCGAGGTGCCCTCGACGTCTCATCCCGCTGCTGCGACGATGGAGCCTCTGGCTGCATGGTATCGGGAGGCCGCACGCGATCTTCCGTGGCGACGCCGCGAGTTCCACGAGGAGTTCGGTGCCTGGGGAACGCTCGTCAGCGAGTTCATGCTGCAGCAGACGCCGGTGACGCGGGTGATCCCGCATCTCGAGGCCTGGCTCGCGCGATGGCCGACACCGCGTGCTCTGGCAGGCGCCACCCCTGCCGAGGTCGTGCAGCAGTGGGCGAACCTCGGTTATCCCCGGCGGGCGCTGTGGCTGCATCGGGCTGCGATCGAGATCACGGACCGCCACGAGGGCGTCGTTCCCCGCGATGTCGAGCCGCTCCTGCTCCTCTCAGGCATCGGCGATTACACGGCCAGGGCGGTCGCCGTCTTCGCCTACGGCGACCGGCATCCCGTCGTCGACACGAACACACGTCGTGTGCTCGCCCGGGCGATCCTCGGGCAGGCGCAGCCCGGTTCGCCGTCTCGTCGGGACCTCGACCTCATGGACTCGCTGCTCCCCGCGGGCGATGCCGAGTCTGCCGTGTTCAACGCGGCCGCGATGGAGCTCGGCGCGACGGTCTGCACGTCGCGTTCGCCTCGCTGCGAGATCTGCCCACTGATCGACGACTGTGCCTGGGTGGCGGCCGGACGCCCCGACACCGGTGACACTCGACGACGCCAGGCGACTTTCGAGGGCTCCGACCGTCAAGCCAGAGGCGCGGTCCTGCGGGTCCTTCGCACCGCAGCCCCGGAGCCGGTGCTTTTGCAAGGCGTGCTGCCCGACTGGCCGGATCCGCTTCAGCGCGACCGAGCGATCGATTCGCTCATCGCCGACGGGCTCGCCGAAGCCGACGGCGAGACGCTCTCACTCCCCCGTTGAGACCTTCTCCCCCGGGGGAAGCCGGTCAGACGTACTGCCCGATGCGATGTGCCAGCACGGTGAGCTCGACCCTCGTTCGCACCTCCAGTTTCGCGAAGACGCGCCCCAGGTGCACCTCGACGGTGCGGACCGAGACATGGAGCGAATCGGCGATGTCTCGATTGGATGCACCGCTGACGACGAGCATCGCGACCTCGAGTTCCCGGGCTGTCACTATCGACTCCCAGACGCGTCGGCACGACGAGAGCGGGTCGCCGGCCGACGTGGAAAGACGATTCTCCGAAGCGAGCCGCGCGGCGATCGCGCGCGACCACGCAGTTGCGCCTGAGACGTCCAGAAGACTGACAGCGGTCGCGAGATGCTCTCGCCCGATCTCCAGGTCGCCCCTGATGAGGGAGCGTGTTCCGATCATGGCCTCGACCCGCCCCCGAGAGAAAGGAGAGGTGAGCGTCCGCGCTGCATCGACGACTCGTGGCCGTTCGACACGCCAATCCTCGTCCGAACAGCTCGTGATGCGAACCCTCAGCTGCTGAGCGAGGGTGATCTCCGGTGGTTCGATCCGCTGTGTGCTCCACGAAGCGATGTCCGCGACCACGATCGCCTCTTCCAGGCCCGGCACAGACATCGTCGTCTGGGGTGCTCCGCGATCCCGCCAGACGCGCATGCACGCTGCCGCCTCAGCGGAAGCACCTGCGAGGAAGGCCTCGATTCCCCGATCGACGAGCTGGTCGATGCGGACGGGCGAAGGGAGCGCGGAAGTCAGCGCTCTGGCGAACGGGCCGAGCCTGCCGAGCACAGCGAGATCGAGCCGCCGAGCGATGACCACTCCGAGCCCCGCGAACGGGACTGCGATCGGCAACTCCAGTGAAGCTCTGAGCATCGTCTCGCGTGCGGCGCCGATGTCTCCGCGCCACATGAGCAAGAGCACCTCCACGACCGCCCGGTAGGCACCGACGAGCGGACTGGACTCGAACCCGGCGACGAACGGATCGACCTCGACGTCTATGCCGGAGTCGCCCACGGCAAGCAGCCTGAGTCCTCTGTCGACATCTCCTTCGATCGCCGCATGCAGCGCCCGCAGCATCCCCCCAGTGAGGGGGCCCGCTCCGTGCACGTCCTCCGCGCCGCGGTCACCCCCGACGAGCCAGGCGAGCGCGACGACGGGATCACGCAGTGATCGCTCCGCTCCCGACCTCGCGCACCCCTCTCGGAGCTCGTCGAGCCAGAGGCGCATCCCGGGGCGGTCGCCGCGTTCGGCACACAGCACTGCGGCGAAGGCGGCGGCACGCGCCCAGGAGTACCAGAGCCCGGCGTCATCGCTGCGGGGTCGAAAAGCCTCGGCATCGAACTGCGGTACCGCGCCTCGAAGGTGGGCTTGGGCGACGAGCAGACCGCCCAGTCCTTGCAGCCGCTGATGTTCATCGCCGTCGGGGAAGAGCTTCGCGAGTGTGCTCGCCGCTTCGACTGCGTGTCCGGCGGCGATCGCTGCGACACCCGCGACCAGGTTCGCCTCGTCCCTGGTCGTGCCACTCGCGTGAGCCGCGGCCTCTGCGGCGAGGTGGAAGGCCCTCTCACTGCGCCCAGCCTCGGAGAGCTCCCTCGCTATGCGAGTCAGTTCTCCTGCCGCGACCGGCTCCCCGTGCATCGATGCGCGAGCCCTGTGCCAGTCCGCGTCGACCGCTTCGCCGCGTTCGCGGAAGACACGGTGCAGTCGCGCGTGGACGGCTAACGCCACGGATCGTGAGGTAGTCGCTCTCAGCCAGATGGCCAGACGCGGCTCGACGAGGCGGACGCGCCCCGCATGCATGTCCAGATGTCGACCGGCTGCGCCCCGGTGCAACTCGGCTGCGCTCTCACCTGCGAAATCGAGGAGCGGAGCAAGCCTGTCGTCGAGGCGCAGCGAGACCGCCACCAGAACCTCGCGATCGGCGGGGGCGAGTTCCAGATGCGCGAACAGAGCCTCGATCGAGGGGACCATCGGCAACGGGGACGGCAGCGCCCTCAGACCCCGGCGTTGAGCGGCATCGAGCCTGGCGGCAACGGCCCTGATGGTCGGGCCGTCCGCCGCAAGCTCGGAAGCGAGGCGGGCGGCGACATGCGGCGCACAGCTCAGCTCATGCGCCAGGAGGTCGTCGAGGATCTCCTCCATCACCGCCGATGCGACCGAAGTCACCCCGTGCGCACGCGAAGCGTCGATGCCGAACCCCCCAGTCCCCACGGGCGACCGCCCATGCGGACTGAGGTTATCAATACACGCGGATCCTCAGACGAGGGCTCCGATATTCAGGACTGCGTGTCGTCGTCGTCCTGGCGGATGTAGGGGTCTGCGTCGCCTGCGTGTGATGCGGAGGACGCGAGCTTCGCCACATCGGCGTCGCGCTGCTGAGCCTCACGGAGGAGAGCCGAGATGTGGTCGGCGTTCTCAGGCAGCGCGTCGGGGATGAACTCGAGCGTCGGGACGAGTCGAGTGCTCAGCTGCTTGCCGACCTCGCTGCGCAGCATCCCGGTCGCCGATGTCAGCGCCGCCCCGCTGGAGAGACGCTCCTCTTCGGTGCCGAGCACCGTGTAGAACACCGAGGCGTGCTGCAGGTCGCCGCTCACGCGGACGTCGGTGATCGTCACGAAGCCGAGGCGCGGGTCTCGCAGCCCCTTCTCGAGTCGCTCAGCGAGGATCACACGAATGCGATCGGCCAGACGTGCCTGTCGTTCACCAGCCATTGTTCTCTCCCTCTACGTACCCTTCGGGCGAGGATGCATGACGCATCCTCGCNTTCTCGACCAGCTCAGTGGTCTCGATCTCGTCGCCGATCTGGATGTCGTTGAACTTGCCGAGGCCGATACCGGCCTCGTAGTCCGTGCGCACCTCGGTGACGTCGTCCTTGAAGCGACGCAGCGACTCGATGGCGAGGCCATCGGCGATCACCACACCGTCGCGGATGACACGAGCCTTGGCGTTTCGCGTGATCGTTCCCGACCGCACGATGACACCGGCGATGTTGCCGAACTTCGAGGAGCGGAACACCTCGCGGATCTCGGCGACACCCGACTGGATCTCTTCGTACTCCGGCTTGAGCATGCCCTTGAGCGAGCTCTCGATCTCGTCGATCGCGTTGTAGATGACCGAGTAGAACCGGATGTCCACGCCTTCACGCTGAGCGCGCTCGCGCGCCTTCGTGTCGGGGCGGACGTTGAAGCCCACGATGATCGCGTTGTCGATCGTCGCGAGGTTGACGTCGGACTCCGTGATCGCACCGACACCGCGGTGGATGATGCGGAGCTGCACCGAGTCGTCGACCTCGATCTTGAGCAGCGACTCCTCGAGTGCCTCGACGGCACCCGAGACGTCACCCTTGATGATGAGGTTGAGCGACTCGACCTTGCCCTCTTCGAGAGCACGGGTGAAGTCCTCGAGCGAGATGCGCTTGCGGGCCTTGGCCAGCTGGGCGTTGCGCTCGACCGCTTCACGCTTCTCAGCGATCTGACGGGCCATGCGGTCCTCTTCGGTGACGATGAAGACGTCGCCGGCACGCGGCACGGAGTTCAGACCCTGCACCTGCACCGGACGCGACGGGTAGGCCTCGAGGACCTGCTCGCCGTTCTCGTCCGCCATCGCACGCACACGGCCGTAGGCCGTTCCGGCGACGATCGCGTCTCCGACGCGGAGCGTTCCGGACTGGATCAGCACCGTGGCGACCGAACCGCGACCCTTGTCGAGCTTCGCCTCGATGGCGACACCGCGAGCGGCCTTGTTCGGGTTGGCCGTGAGGTCCAGACCAGCGTCGGCCGTGAGCAGCACCGCGTCCAGGAGATCCTGGATGCCGGTGTTGGCACGTGCCGACACATCGACGAACATGACGTCTCCGCCATACTCCTCGGCGACCAGACCGTACTCGGTGAGCTGCTGACGGACCTTGGCCGGGTTGGCGTCGGGCTTGTCGACCTTGTTCACCGCGACCACGATCGGCACGTTCGCCGCCTGGGCGTGGTTCAGCGCCTCGACCGTCTGCGGCATGATGCCGTCGTCGGCCGCGACGACGAGGATCGCGAGGTCGGTGACCTGCGCTCCACGTGCACGCATGGCGGTGAACGCCTCGTGACCCGGGGTGTCGATGAAGGTGATGGCACGCTCGATGCCCTCGTGCTCCGTCCACACCTGGTACGCACCGATGTGCTGCGTGATGCCGCCGGCCTCACCGTCGATGACGTTGGTCTGTCGGATCGCGTCGAGGAGTCGCGTCTTACCGTGGTCGACGTGACCCATGACGGTGACCACCGGAGGACGGATCTCGAGGTCGTCCTCGCTCTCCTCCTCGAGCTCCTGCTCGAGGTTGAGACCGAAGCCCTCGAGGAGCTCCTTGTCCTCGTCCTCGGGCGAGACCATCTGGATCTTGTAGCCGAGCTCGGCACCCAGTACCTCGAACGTCGCCTCGTCCAGCGACTCGGTGGCCGTGGCCATCTCGCCGAGGTTGAAGAGGATCGTCACGAGGGTTCCGGGCTGGACCGTGTAACCGGTCAGCGTCTCGATCTTGTCGGCGAAGTCCGCGATGGATGCGCCACGGCGCATGCGGATGATCTCCCCGTTACCGCGGGTGACGTTGACGCCACCGACGACCGGGGCGCTCCGCATCTCGAATTCCTGCCGCTTCGCCCGCCGCGACTTGCGCTGCTTGCTCTTGCCGCCGCCCTTGCCGAAGGCACCTGCGGTACCTCCACCGGGGCCACGACCGCGACCGCCACCGCCACCGGGACGACCTGCGAAGCCACCGCCGGGACGAGCGCCGGGGCCCGCACCGGGTCCACCGGCACCACCGGGACGACCGGGGCCACCCGGACGCTGCTGGAACGGTGCACCACCGGGACGACCACCCTGACCGCCGCGCGGAGCGCCGGGACGGGGGGAACCGGGACGAGGCGCACCCGGACGCGGGGCGCCGGGACGCGGAGCCTGCGGACGCGGGATGTTGCCCGGCGTCGGGCGCTGGCCCATTCCCTGCGCCGAGGCGAAGGGGTTGTTCCCCGGACGCGGACCGGTGGGACGCTGTCCCATGCCCTGCGCGGTGGAGAACGGGTTGTTTCCGGGGCGCGGGGCGCCGGGCTTCGGAGCTCCGCCGTCGTTCGACTTCGGAGCCGCGGGGCCGGGGGTCTCCGCCGCCGGAGCAGCAGGCTCGGCCGGAGCCTCGGCTGCCGGAGCAGCGACAGGCGATTCCGGAGCAGGCGCCGGCTTGGGTCCGGGCTTCGGACCAGGAGTCGGTGCACCGGAACCGGGCTTCGCAGCACCGGGGGTCGTAGCATCGGGCGTTGCCTCTGCCGACTTCGCACCGGGCTTGGCAGCACCGGGCTTGGCGGCACCGGGCTTGGCTGCACCGGGCTTGGCTGCAGCAGGCTTCGCTGCGGCAGCGGGTGCCGCATCGCCGGACGACTTCAGCGAGGCGTCCGACTCGATGGCAGCGCGCAGCTTGCGCGCCACCGGAGGTTCGATGGTCGAAGAGGGGCTCTTGACGAACTCTCCGAGTTCCTTGAGCTTTGCAAGTGCGATCTTGCTGTCGACGCCGAGTTCGGCGGCGATCTCGTGTACGCGTGGTTTACCAGCCACAATTCTCCTGTCTGGGGTCGGTCCACCCAGACAGGGCAGACCACTAGTCGCGGACGGGTCTCATTTCGAGCCGTTCACTTTGTTTCCATAGCCGTTCAGCCTTTGTTTCTTGGTGGGTGCTGTTCGATGTTCCGCGTGTCCAGATCGCTGGAGACGCGCAGTGCTCTTCCGAAAGCCCGACGCCGCAGAGCGGCATCCATGCATTCCGGTGTCGGATGAACCCACGCGCCTCGCCCCGGCAGGACAGCACGCTCATCGATGATGAGCGTCTCGTTCTGGGACACCACCCTGAGAAGAGCGGCGCGGGGAGCACGCGTGCGACAACCGACGCACATTCGTACGGGTTCCATCTTACACCTGTGTTCCCGTCCGACTCACGCGAGGGGCGCGAGCCGGACGTGACGAGCGGTCAGTCCAGGACGCTGTCGGGCTGAATATCGATCTTCGCGCCCGTGAGCTTGGCGGCGAGGCGGGCGTTCTGCCCCTCCTTGCCGATCGCGAGCGAGAGCTGGTAGTCGGGCACCAGGGCGCGCACGGCCTTGGTGTTCGCGTCGAGGATGAACGCGCTCGTCACCTTGGCGGGCGAGAGGGCGTTCGCGACGAAGGGCGCGAGTTCCGGATCGAAGTCGACGATGTCGATCTTCTCCCCCGCGAGCTCTTCGGTGACGGCACGGACGCGACGGCCCATCTCACCGATGCAGGCACCCTTGGCGTTGATGGCCGGGTCGTTGGCCCGAACGGCGATCTTCGTACGGTGGCCGGCCTCGCGGGCCAGCGAGACGATCTCGACGAGTCCGGCGGCGATCTCGGGGACCTCCAGCGCGAACAGCTTGCGGACGAGCCCAGGGTGCGTACGCGAGACGGTGATCTGTGGCCCCTTGAGACCCTTCGCGACACTGGTCACGTACACCCGGAGGCGCGACCCGTGCGTGTACTCCTCGCCCGGCACCTGCTCCTCGGGAGGAAGGATCGCCTCGACGGCCCCGAGGTCGACGTGGATCATGCGGGGATTCGGGCCCTGCTGGATCACTCCGGCGACGATGTCGCCTTCCTTGTCCTTGAAGTCACCGAGAACGACGTCGTCCGCGATGTCGCGCAGACGCTGGCTGATGACCTGCTTGGCGGCGAAGGCCGCGATGCGTCCGAAGTCGTCGGGCGTGGCATCCTCTTCGCCGATGATCGCGCCCTCTTCGTCCTTGACGACCTGCAGCACGGCGACGTGCCCGGTCCGACGATCGAGTTCCACGCGAACCCCTTCGGGGGTGGCTCCGTCTGCGGAGACGTGCTTCGAGTACGCGGTCAGGATGGCCTGTTCGATGATCGAGACGAGTTCATCGAAGGGAATCGCCTTCTCCTTCTCGATCCCACGCAGCAGACTCAGTTCGATATCCATGACGGCTCCCTATTCAGCTCTCGTCGCGCGGGTGTGCTCGCACGACATCCGTACCACGATACCCTGTGCCCACCGCCCCATGCCACGGCGGCCGCCGCAGCGCCGCGGCGCCAGGACCGCAGGAGGACCCAGTGACCACGTACGACGCCATCGTCATCGGAGCAGGGATGTCGGGAGTGACGGCCGCGAGGATGCTCTCCGACGCCGGCGAGAGGGTCCTGGTGCTGGAGGCTCGCGATCGCGTCGGGGGTCGGATGAACACCGACCGGACGGCCGGCTTCCCCGTAGACCTCGGAGCGTCCTGGGTGCACGGCATCGACGGCTCGCGCCTCTGGGACCTCGTGCAGGCCCTGGACATCCCCACGATCGAGTACACGGTCGGCAGCTTTCAGGCCGGTGGCCGCCCGATCGAGAACTTCGACGGGAACGGCACGCCGATGGATGCCGCGAGTACGGCGCAGTGGATCGAAGACGTCGCCGCGGCCGACCGCCTGCTGGTCGAGGAGATCGCCACGTCCTCCCCCGGCGACACGTACCTCGATGTGACCGAGCGGGCGCTCGACCGCTCCGGTTTCGATCCGGAGCGCATCGACGAGGTCCGCGAGTTCTTCCGACACCGCGTCGAGGAGCAGTGCGGAGCCTGGATCGGCGACCTCGACGCGCACGGACTCGACGAAGACGCCATCGACGGCGACGAGGTGATCTTCCCGCGCGGTTACGACGAGATCCCCCGTCGTATCGCCGAGGGGCTCGACATCCGGCTCGAGCACATCGTGACGCGGGTCGCTCGGACGCCGGACGGGGTCGTCGTCACGACCGACGCCGGCGACTTCTCCGCCCGCAGCGGGCTGGTCACGGTGCCGCTCGGCGTGCTCAAGGCCGGTTCGATCGACTTCAGCCCACCCCTGCCCGACGCCGTCACGGGTCCCGTCGAGCGTCTCGGCATGGGCGTCTTCAACAAGATCTTCATCCAGTTCCCGGAGCGCTTCTGGGACGAGGAGAGCTATGTGATCCGAGCGCTCGGCGAGGCCGGGGAGCACTGGCACTCCTGGTACGACGTGTCGGCGGTCAGCGGGCTGCCCACCCTCCTCACCTTCGCCGCCGGCCCGTTCGGACGTCGGATGCAGGAACTCGCCGACGAGGAGATCGTCGCAGACGTGCTCGGCGCGCTGCGCACGCTGTACGGCGACGCCGTCGGGGCGCCCACAGCGCACTGGATCACCCGCTGGGGACACGATCCGTTCTCGAACGGGTCGTACTCGCACCTGGCTGTCGGGTCATCGCATCACGACCACGACGACGCGGCCGGCCCCGTCGACGGAGTGCTGCACTTCGCGGGCGAGGCCACCTGGGGCGATGAGCCCGCCACGGTGGGGGCCGCCTACTACTCAGGCCACCGCGCGGCCGAACGCATCCTCGGGCACGAGGTCGATCTCGCCTCGTTCGCGGCAGGGATCAGAGCGCGGGAGCAGAATCCAGCGAGTTGATCGCACCGATCAGACGGAACAGGTTGCCGACCTGGCGCTGATCGAGGTGAAGCGCGAGCCGAGGCAGGTGCAGCACGTCGTCGTCGGCGACCTCGGGCGACCGGGGCGCGGATCGCTCGATACGGCCGCTCACCAGCATCCCGGCGAACTGCTCGTTCAGACGATCGAGCTCGGTATCTGTCGGTTCGGTGCGGAGGCGGAGCACCAGGGTGTCCCCCACCCAGCGCAGCGAATCGTAGTTGCGCCAGAAGCCGGCGATCACCGCGGCCGCCGACTCGACCGAGTCCGTGATGACGACACGGTCGAAGTCGCCTTCGGAGATCACACCGGTCGGCGCGAGATCCTCGTCGATGAAGCGCTTGAGCCCGTTCCAGAACGTACCGCCGGGTTCGTCGAGCAGCACGATGGGCGTCGGCTCGGCCTTGCCCGTCTGCTGCAGAGTCAGGAGCTCGAACATCTCGTCCAGAGTGCCGAATCCGCCCGGAAGGCAGATGAAGCCGATGGACTCCTTGATGAGCATGAGCTTGCGGGTGAAGAAGTACTTCATCGCGACGACATGGTCGCTTCCCGCGACGAGGCTGTTCGCCTTCTCCTCGAACGGCAGCCGGATCGAGACGCCCAACGAGAGCGCAGGACCCGCGCCTTCAGCCGCCGCCTGCATGATTCCGGGGCCGGCGCCCGTCACGACCATCCAGCCGTCCGCGGCGAGAGCCTCAGCGACGGCTCGCGCCTGGACGTAGAGCGGATCGTCCTGCCGCGTGCGGGCCGATCCGAAGACGGTGACCTTCGGCACTCCCTCGAAAGGCGCGAAAAGCCGAAAGGCGTCGCGCATCTCGGCCAGCGCCGCGGACGCGATCTTGAGGTCGAGCCTGTTGGTGCCGTCCTCGCCCAGCAGGATCGCCGTACGCATCATGCGCATCACCAGACGCCGATCGGTCTTGACGCCGGCCTCGTCCAGCACGGCGTTGATCTCGGAGCTCAGCGATTCCGGCAGCGGTTCCTCGGTCATGTCTCCAGACTGTCACGCGTGGCCTGACGCATGT
Organism: Microbacterium sp. Leaf159; assembly: GCF_001423615.1. Classification (GTDB taxonomy): domain Bacteria; phylum Actinomycetota; class Actinomycetes; order Actinomycetales; family Microbacteriaceae; genus Microbacterium. The sequence continues at coordinate 827,284 of NZ_LMOU01000001.1, forward strand.
GCGGCGCAACGCCGCTCGCGATCATGTGGCGCTCTTCCTGTCAATCCCCGTGCCTCGCGGTCACACGAGTACGAAGCTGTCGACATGACAGAGATCACTGGACCTGAAGCCCTGGCCCGAGTCGCCGAGCTCGTGGAGGACATCGACTTCACGATGCTGACGACGACAGACGACGACGGCAATCTCGTGAGCCGCCCCATGTCGACGCGGCAGATGGACGACGCCGGCGACATCTGGTTCTTCACTGCGGAAGACACCGAGAAGGTCGACGAAGCACGCAAGCACCACGACGTCGGATTGTCGTACTGCGATGCCAAGGGGATGCGCTACGTCTCGGTCGCAGGCAAAGCGACGATCGTGCACGACCGCGCGAAGATGGAGGAGCTCTACTCCCCCTCGCTGGAGATCTGGTTCGCGGACGGCCTCGACACCCCCGGAATCGCCCTGCTCAAGGTGACACCGACCGTGAGCGAGTTCTGGGAGCCCGCGAAGGGGAAGATCGCCATGGCAGCGGGCGCACTGAAGTCGCTCGTCACCAAGGACACACCCGATGACGACATCATGAACCACGGGCACATCGTCTGCTGACGCCCGACTCGCTCATGAGAACGCCGCGCACCCCGGAATGGGGATGCGCGGCATTCTGATGACGGCGATCAGCGCCGGCTGAGCCTTTCGATGGCCTCGGCCACCGACACGGCGTCGCGCTCACCGGTGCTGCGATCCCACAGCTCGACCTGGCCCTCGGCGGCGCCGCGGCCCACGATGACGATCTTCGGAACGCCGACGAGCTCGGCGTCGCCGAACTTGACTCCGGGCGAGACCTTCGGGCGGTCGTCGTAGAGCACGTCGAGCCCCGCGGACTCCAGCTGCGCCGACAGGTCGGCTGCGACGTCGAATGCGACCTGGTCGCGGCCTGCGGCGACGACCTGCACGTCGAACGGGGCGACGGATGCGGGCCAGATGAGCCCCTTCGCATCGTTGTTCAGCTCAGCGATGATCGCCAGGATGCGCGTCACGCCGATGCCGTACGACCCCATCGTGACGGTGACGAGCTTGCCGTTCTCGTTCAGCACCTTGAGTCCGAGCGCTTCCGCATATTTGCGACCCAGCTGGAACACGTGGCCGATCTCCATACCGCGTGCGAGCTCGACCGGACCGGAGCCGTCAGGAGCCGGATCGCCCGCGCGGACGTTGGCGATCTCGACGATGCCGTCGGCGAAGAAGTCACGCCCTGCGACGACCGAATGCGCGTGCTTCTCGTCCAGGTTCGCACCGGTGATCCAGCTCGTCCCCTCGCTCACACGGGGGTCGACCAGGTAGCGGATGCCGGTAGCCGATTCCTCGCCGAGCACAGCCCCCGTGGGTGACCAGGGGCCGATGTAGCCCTTGACGAGCAGCGGATTCTTCTCGAAGTCGTCTGCCGTGGCGGTCTCGACCTCTGCGGGCGCGAACGCGACCTCGGCCCGCTTCTCATCGACCTCGCGGTCGCCGGGGATGCCGACGACGACGAGCTCACGGGTGCCGTCGAGGTGCGTGAGGGCGAGCACGACGTTCTTGAGCGTGTCCGCTGCGGTGTAGTCGCCGTCCAGGTGCGCGTTCGAGTGCGCGACGAGAGTCTCGATCGTGGGCGTGTCCGGCGAGTCGAAGATCACCGGTGTCGCATCCGCGTCGAACGCGATCGCGTCGGGTACTGCGGTCGTGAACGCCTCCACATTGGCGGCGTATCCGCCGCCGCTGCGGACGAACGTGTCCTCGCCGACGGGAGTCGGGTGCAGGAATTCCTCGCTCCGCGAGCCTCCCATCGCTCCGGCATCCGCCTGGACGATGACGTACTCGAGGCCCAGGCGCTGGAAGATGCGCTCGTAGGCATCGCGCTGAGCCTGGTAGCTGACGTCGAGGCCCTCATCGGACGAATCGAACGAGTAGGCGTCCTTCATCGTGAACTCGCGTCCGCGAAGCAGACCTGCCCGGGGACGGGCCTCATCGCGGTACTTGTCCTGGATCTGGTAGAGCGTGAGGGGAAGGTCCTTGTACGACGAGTACAGGTCCTTCACGAGCAGCGTGAAGGCTTCCTCGTGCGTCGGGGCGAGCAGGTAGTCGCCGCCCTTGCGGTCCTGGAGACGGAACAGCAGGTCGCCGTACTCGTCCCACCGCCCGGTCGCCTCATACGACTCGCGCGGCATCAGAGCCGGGAAGTGCACCTCCTGCGCGCCTGCTGCGGCCATCTCCTCGCGGACGACGGTCTCGATCTTGGCCTTCACGCGGAGCCCCAGCGGGAGCCACGCGAAGATGCCGGCAGCCTGCGGTCGGATGTACCCGGCGCGGATCAGCAGCTTGTGGCTCGCGACCTCTGCGCCTGCAGGGTCTTCACGGAGCGTGCGGAGGAAGAATTTCGAAAGACGAGTGACCACGGGGCAAGTCTACTGACCGGTGGTCACTCGTTTCCCGATGCGTCAGTTGAGTGCGGGGAGTCCGTTGGGGATCACGCCGCCGGCGTACAGGCTCGCCGCGAGGTCCTGCACGGCGGTGAGCGCCACGCGCTGCGGAAGGGGTCCGTAGGAGATGCGAGCGACGCCGAGCTTCTCGTACTCCGACGCCGCGAGGGTGCCGGGCAGCCCGATGACGCTGAGCTTGCCCTCGCCGAGGCCCTCGACGAGCTGACGGGTGATGTTCGCGTCGAGCATCCCGGGAACGAAGACGGCGGTGGCTCCGGCGTCGAGGAACGCACGGCCGCGCTGGATCGCGTCGGCGACGCTCTCGGCGACCGGCCGGTGGCCCGCACGCACGAACGCGTCGGTGCGGGCGTTGAGGGCGAAGGGCACGCCCTCGGCCTCGGCTGCCTTGACGATCGCCTCGACAGCCGCGACCGACTCGTCGAACGGCTTGAGGCGGTCTTCGACGTTCGCACCCACCACGCCTGCGCCGATCGCGAGACGCGTGGTCTCGCCTGCGTCACCGTAACCGTCATCGAGATCAGCGGTCACAGGAACGGAGACGGATGCCGCGATGCGCCCGACCATGTCGATCATGATGTCGCGGGTGATGGTGCCGTCCTCGAATCCGAACGAGGCGGCGATGCCATGCCCCGCGGTGGCGATCGCCTTCGTCTCGGGAAGCTTCGCGACGGCGCGGGCGGACACGACGTCCCACACATTCACGACACGGAGGATCTCCGGAGCCTCGTAGAGTCCGATCAGGGTCTTGGCCTTCGCAGCAGTGGTCATGCCTCCACGCTAACGCCCAGTATTCCGGTCTGGGTCGGACGGACACGCGAATCACAGGTTCCGGACAGTGCGTCGACGTTCATCGACTCGGACCTCACGGTGCTGTTCTCCCTGCAAGTCATTGTCGTGTTCTGGCATGTCGATGTTCTCGACCTAGGCGTGGGTTTTCCCGCCTGATCTGGGGCGGGAATGTCTGTGGTCCGTGGTGTGATGCAGGCATGACGGCACTGATGGACGCGACGGTGGAGCAGCTGGGTGCGCTCGGCGCTGTCACCGAGATGCTCGTCGAGGTCGATCGCACGATCGGGTCGTTGCTGGCCGCACGTGACGGACTCCTCGCTCTCGGGTCGCGGATCGCCGTCGAGGCGGCCGGGCAGGTCGAGGAGGCGACGGCAGACGGAGTCGATCTGGCTACGCGGGCTGTCGCGGCGGAATTCGGCGCCGCTCTGCGGGTCAGCGATCGGACTGTGCAACGGCGCATGCTCGATGCCGAGGTCATCGTGTCTCGGTTCCCGCGGGTGTGGCGGGCGCAAGGTGCAGGTCTCATCAGCGCCGCACATGCGCGGGTCATCGTCGATGCGGGTCGGCACCTTGAAGATCCTGCCGCGCGCGATGCGTATGCCGCGCGGCTGGTCGCGTTCGCGCAGACCGAGTCCCCGAATCGGGTGGGGCGGATGGCGAGGCGAGTAGCCGACCGGTTCCAGCCACGCAGCATCGACGCCCGCCACGCCGATGCCCGCAAGCAGCGTGGCGTATGGGTGAAGAACCGGGCCGATGGGATGGCGGAGCTGAGCATCTTCGGCCCGGCCGCGCTCGTGCACGGCGCGTTCGAGAGGGTCGACGCGATGGCGAAAGCGGCCCTCGCTGATTCGTCGAACGGATCCAGTTCTCGCTCGTCCCGGGACGCATCATCCCGTGACGAGCGCACGCGGGGTCAGGCCCGCTCCGACGTCGCCCTCGACCTTCTCCTGACCGGCGCACCGGCCGGGCACGACACAGAGGGGATGCTCGGAGCCATCCGAGCGACGGTGTCGATCACCGTCCCCGTGATGTCGCTGATCGGCGCGAGCACTGTCCCGGCCGAACTCGACGGGTGCATCCCGATCGACATCCGCACCGCGCAGTTGCTCGCCGGCACGGCGGCCGGGTGGGATCGCGTCCTGACACATCCGATCACCGGAGCGCTTCTCGCGGTCGACCGCTACCGGCCCTCCGCCGCAGTGAGACGACACCTCACAGCCCGAGACCAGCGATGCCGGTTCCCGGCCTGCGGATATTCCGCCCGAGACTGCGACATCGACCACACGCGAGACCATGCCACAGGCGGAACCACCGACGCCGACAATCTCGGTGATCTCTGCCGACGCCACCACTCCCTCAAACACCGCACACCATGGCATGTCGAACACCTCGGCGACGGCGTCTTCGCCTGGACCAGCCCGACAGGCCAGACCTACCTCGACAAACCCCCGGTGCAGAACACCAACATCGTCACGGAGGACGACACACCACCCTTCTGATAATCCTCCGACGGCGCGGATTCCGCCGGTTGAGATCCGCCGGCCGCACGTCCCTCGTAACGGGCGACATAGTGTGGGGTCATGCCTCAGCGCCGATCCCACGTTGCTCCGTCCGCCGCGCAGACGGAACTCTCCGTAGCGCTCGCCGCTCTCCGGGAGTCTCTGGACGCTCCCGCAGATTTCTCCGCCGCGGTGCTGGCCGAGGCTGCTGCTTCGGAAGCCGCGACTCCAGAAATCGACCTGCGCGACGTCCCGTTCGCCACGCTCGATCCGCGCGGGTCTCGCGATCTCGACCAGGCCTTCCACCTCGAGCGGCGGGAAGGCGGATACACCGTTCGCTATGCGATCGCCGATGTGCCCGGATTCGTGGCTCCCGGCGGTGCGGTGGACGAGGAGGCCCGTCGTCGGGGCCAGACGCTGTATGCGGCGGACGGCACGGTCCCCCTGCATCCGAAGGTGCTGAGCGAGGATCGCGCGTCGCTGCTGGCGGATGTGGATCGCCCCGCGCTGGTCTGGACCTTCGCCCTCGATTCTGAGGGAGTCGTCGAGGACTTCCGGCTGGAGCGGGCCCTGATCCGCTCGCGCGCGCAACTCGACTACGTCAGCACCCAGGCGGCGCTCGACCGGGGCGAGGAAGGCCCGGCCACCCTGCTCCCGGAGATCGGCGCTCTGCGGATCGCACAGGAGAAGATCCGAGGCGGCGCGAGCCTGAATCTCCCGGACGAGGAGGTCGTGCGAGGAGTCGACGGAACCTATTCGATCGAACGTCGGCACCCGCTTCCCGTCGAGGAATGGAACGCTCAGCTGTCCCTCATGACGGGTATGGCGGCAGCTTCCCTGATGATCGAGGCCGGCATCGGCATCCTGCGGACGATGCCTCAGCCCGACGAGAAGTCCTTCGATGCGTTCCGTCATCAGACAGAGGCGCTCGGCCGCCCCTGGACGACGGGCCGATACGGCGACTATCTGCGCGAACTGGATCGCGCCGACCCCATGACCCTCCCGATCCTCGAGGCGGCGGCGTCGCTCTTCCGCGGAGCGGGCTACGTGACCTTCGACGGCTCTGTGCCGTCCGACATCGAGCAGGCGGCGATCGCCGCACCGTACGCGCACGCCACGGCGCCTCTGCGCCGTTTCGTCGATCGCTGGTCGCTCGCGATCTGCCTCGCCGTGTCCGAGGGGCGCGAGGTGCCGGTCTGGGTCCGCGAGTCCCTCGCTGGTCTCCCGGCACTGATGCAGGAGTCCGGTCAGCGCGCGTCCAAGCTCGATTCCGCGACGATCAACTGCGTCGAGGCTGCGCTGATGACTCCCCTGGTCGGCTCCACGATCGATGCGACCGTGATCGAGATCCGCGGCGAGCGGGCGACGGTCCAGATCGCCGACCCTGCCGTCACCGCTTCCGCCCCGATTCCGGACGGCGCCGTTCCCGGAGACGTCGTGCAGCTGCATGTCGTGCGCGCCGACATCAGCCGCGGTGAGATCGAGTTCTCGGTCTGACCGCCTAGGCTCTGGGCCATGCCGATCTCGCCATACCTGAGCGACCTCCGTGGGCGCGTGGGGCATGCTCTCCTTCTACTCCCCGCCGTCACGGCGGTCATCCGGCGGGACGATCGATTTCTGCTGTGTCGGCAAGCGCACGCGCGCGAGTGGGGACTCCTCGGCGGCGGAATCGAGCCACTCGAGAAGCCGGAGGACGCCGTCCTGCGGGAAGTGCGGGAGGAGATCGGCGTCGCAGCCACCATTCACGGGATCGTGGGGGCATACGGAGGCGAGGATCTGCTCGTGAGCTATCCGAACGGCGATCGTGTCGGATACACGACGATCGCCTACTCGTGTTCGATTCCGGTCGACGCGGAGTTGCAGTTCACAGACGGTGCGCTCATCGAAACGGGGTGGTTCACGACGACGGAGATCGCGCGACTTCCGCGCGATCGATGGGTCGACAGGATCATCGGCGATGCCGGCCGCCCCGGTGGGGTGCTGGCAGCGGATCAGATGAGCGTGGTTGAGAAAGCCGTGTGCTACGTCATCGCGGAGGATCGCCTGCTCGTCTTCACCCACGACGACACCGACATACTCGCCACCGGCGTTCAGGTCCCTGCGGGAACCGTGCGGGATGACGAGAGCGCTGCACAGGCGGCTGAGAGAGAATTGTTCGAGGAGACCGGACTCCGCGGCGCCGTGACGCGCAGCCTCGGCACCGAGTTCTACGACCTCGCCCCGCTCCGCGATGAAGTGGCACTCCGACATTTCTTCCGGTTGGAGGTCGTTGATCCCGAGGTCTCCGCTGTCTGGCAGGCCGGCGAAGCCGATCCGGCGACCGGCGACTCTCCCATCTCATGGACATGCCGGTGGATCCCGCTCGCTCAGGCGCATGTGCTCGCCGGTGGCCTCGGTGCTCGACTCGGCGCAGCGCTCCGCTGACGCCGGAACGCGCACGGACGGTCGTTACTCTTGCGACGTGGACCACTTCACTGTCGCTGAACGATTCGTCGCCGCCCGCTACCCAGGCGCAGCCGTCGCCATCGTGGCGGGAAGCACCGCACGCAGCGCGCGCACCCCGACGAGCGACATCGACCTGCTGCTCCTCGGAGAAGAGCTCTTCGACGCCGACGATCAGACGAGCGAGGCCTCGACTCAGGTGTTCGAGGGCGAGATCTTCGAGGTGTTCGCGTACACACCGGCGGGTTTCGACGAGTGGGCCGACCGAGGCATCGCACAGCACCGCCCGGTGACCGTGCACATGCTCATCGAAGGCACCGCGATCCGAGACGACGGACGCCTCGCCGCTCTCCGCCGTCGTTGGCAGAAGGTCCTCGACACGGGTCCCTCACTCAGCACGCAGGAGTGCGCCTTCCGTCGCTACGTCATCACCGATGTGCTCGACGACCTCAGGGATGCGGCAGACCCCCTCGAGCAGCAGGTCGAGGCCGCCATCCTGTTCGAGAGGATCGCGGAGCTCATGCTCCTCAGCGAGGGACGCTGGATCGCGACGGGCAAATGGCTTCCGAGGCGGCTCCGGGACTTCAGCAGCGAGCGCGCCGAGCTGCTGAGCACCCCGCTGCTCGACCGCGATTACGCGACGTTCGCCGCCCGTGTCGAAGACGAGCTCGACCGCGCAGGCGGCCGGGTGCAGAGCGGCTTCGTGCGCTGAGCGATCTCGTGTGCTGAGCAACCTCAGGAAGCGGGCACGGCACGCGTCGTCATGACCAGAAGCTGCGGATCTGTCAGGTCGAGCGTCACCGAGATCGAGACGAACTCGGTGAGGGATGCCACGTGCGTGCCGCCGCACAGGATCTCCGCCGTCCCTTCGGGCAGCTCGCAGTGCCAGCTGCGACGATCCACGATCGTCGGGCCCTCGGTCACCACGCGGCTCGACGCACCCGACGCGACCCAGTCGGCCAGCCGGGCGTTGATCGACGCCTCACGATCCGCGAGTGTCGCGGCGAACGTCTCGGTGTCGAAGCCCGCCCTGCGCAGGCTCTTGCCCAGGCGGTACTCGTCGACCGCGCCGTCCGCGTGGATCCGGCTGGACTGATTGGCCTTGCCCTCGAAGTTCGGCGCGCCCAGAGCATCCTCGCCCGGATCCTTGCGCCACAAGTCCGCAAGGGCAAGATCGAGTGCCAGAGACGCCAGATGACACGCGGTGTGACCTCGGCTGAGACCGGCCCGACGGGACGAGTCGACCGACAGTTCCACGCGTGCGCCCTCCACCAGCCAGGACGGGGTCTCTCCTTCGAGCGGATGACCGACGAGCCACGTCCAGCCCTCAGCGCCGCGCTTCGCTGGGATGTCGGATCCCACCGCGAACTCGCCCTCGTCGGACACCGCGGCCATCAGAGCCTCGGTGACGCGGACGGCGGCCCCCTCGATAGCGATCTCGCCGCTGTCGCCCGGCTGATCCGGCCAGGTGTGATCGACCGGATGGAACGGCGTCGCGTCCACGACGACGACCGTGCCCGCGGACGTCGATTCTACCCGGGCGACAGTGCTCGATCCCGAGACATCGCCGCCGGCGAAGGACACGACGGTTGACGAGGACATGGGGCTCCTTGAGAGGTTCATGACGAGCGCCGCCCCCGCAGGAGGGGTCGTGCGATCGAATCAGTGGGACGGCGGGATGGTGAAGCTCGCGAGCCTGTCCCCGTCGACGACGAGGATCCCATCGGATTCTCCGGTGAAGACGCTGCTGGTCCACCCGAATCGGATGCGGGTGGTGTCGCCCTCCGTCGTCGCGGACAGGACCGTCATCCGGGCTCCGGCGCCGATCGCGTCGGTGTCGGCCCAGCTGCGCACGCCGTCGCGCCCCGCTTTGACGGTGCCCCAGTCGCTCACGAAGCCCTCTTCAGTGAAGGCACCGACGAAGGCATCGGTGTCGGCTGCGTTGATCGCATCGACCAGCGCCTGGACGGGGGCTGGTACGGCCGGCTTCGGCGACGTCATCTCACGCGTCCCGACACTCAGACCGTGACGACCTGCGCGGTGCCGAGCGGCGCCTCGGGTCCCATGTCCGCGGCGATCCGGTTGGCCTCTTCGATCAGTGTCGCGACGATGTCGGCCTCAGGCACGGTCTTGATGACCTCGCCCTTGACGAAGATCTGGCCCTTGCCGTTGCCGGAGGCGACTCCGAGGTCTGCCTCGCGAGCCTCGCCAGGTCCGTTCACGACGCAGCCCATGACCGCGACGCGCAGCGGCACCGTCATGTCCTTGAGGCCCTCGGTCACGTTCTCGGCGAGCGTGTACACGTCGACCTGCGCGCGTCCGCACGACGGGCACGAGACGATCTCGAGCTTGCGCTCACGGAGGTTCAGCGACTGCAGGATCTGGTGCCCGACCTTGACCTCTTCGGCGGGCGGCGCCGAGAGGGACACACGGATCGTGTCGCCGATGCCCTCGCCGAGGAGGATGCCGAACGCCGTGGCGCTCTTGATCGTGCCCTGGAACGCCGGCCCTGCCTCGGTCACGCCGAGGTGCAGGGGCCAGTCGCCTCGCTCGGCGAGCAGGCGGTAGGCCTTCACCATCACGATGGGGTCGTTGTGCTTGACCGAGATCTTGAAGTCGTGGAAGTCGTGCTCCTCGAACAGCGATGCCTCCCAGACAGCGCTCTCGACGAGCGCCTCTGCCGTGGCTTTGCCGTACTTGGTGAGGATGCGACGGTCGAGCGATCCGGCGTTCACGCCGATGCGCAGTGAGACGCCGGCAGCCTTGGCGGCCTCGGCGATCTTGCCGACGTTGCCGTCGAACTCGCGGATGTTGCCCGGGTTCACGCGCACGGCACCGCAACCGGCATCGATCGCGGTGTAGATGTAGCGCGGCTGGAAATGGATGTCCGCGATCACCGGGATCTGACTCTTCATCGCGATGATCTTCAGCGCGTCGGCGTCGTCCTGATGAGGAACGGCGACACGGACGATCTCGCATCCGGATGCGGTCAGCTCGGCGATCTGCTGGAGAGTCGCGTTGATGTCCGTCGTCTTCGTCGTCGTCATGGACTGCACGGTGACGGGAGCGTCACCGCCCACGAGCACCTTGCCCACCTTTATCTGGCGAGACTTCCGTCGCGGGGCGAGGACTTCGGGGATCTTCGGCATCCCAAGGTTCACTGCTGGCACAATCCCCAGCCTACGCCGCCTGGATGCACACAGGCTGGATGTCGGACGGCTCGGGTCGCCGGTCATACGGCGGGGTGAGTATTCGACGGTGTGATAGTTTTCAGCCCATGCTCGCGAACTTCACCTGGTGGCCCGCCTCTTAGGCGGTGTGTTCGCGTTCCCACGAATCCAGACCGCCTCCGGGGCGGTCTTTTCGTTGAGCCGAGCCGGAGCCACGCACAGGAGACACCGATGACCCTCTCACGTCTTGCCGAGCTCACCGCAGATCCCACGGCCTCGTTCGTGCTGATCGCGCGCGACGGCGCGGACACCGTCGAGCTGCTCACGGGCGAGGTCGTCGACGTCGACCTGCTCGCCGACATCCCGCTCACGATCGACGGGACTCCGCGCGAGATCTTCGCCATGGTGCCGTACCGCCAGGTGCGCGAGCGCGGATTCGTCGCCCAGGATGACGGAGCGCCGCTGCGCTGCATCGTGGTCGACGAGCACCTGCATCTTCCGGCTCCTGCGCTGATCGCCGATCTGCCGGCCGCCGCCGTCCCCCTGCGCGACGGCGGATTCGACATCGCAGACGAGGAGTACGCCGCGATCGTCGAGACCGTGATCGCCGACGAGATCGGCCGAGGCGAAGGCGCCAACTTCGTGATCCGCCGCGACTTCACCGCCGAGATCGACGTCGACGACCGCACTGCCGCCCTCACGTGGTTCCGCGCCCTGCTCACACACGAGCGCGGCGCCTACTGGACCTTCGCCGTCGTCACGCCCGGGCACATCGCCGTCGGCGCGAGCCCCGAGGCGCACGTCGTCGCCCGCGGCGGCGTCGTCACGATGAACCCGATCTCGGGCACCTTCCGGCACCCCGCCGGCGGTGCCACCAAGGAGACGCTGGTCGACTTCCTCTCCTCCACGAAGGAGACGGAGGAGCTGTTCATGGTCGTCGACGAGGAGCTCAAGATGATGAGCGCCGTCTGCTCCGACGGCGGTCGCATCACCGGGCCGCACCTCAAGGAGATGTCGCGCCTCACGCACACCGAGTACATGCTCCGCGGGCGCAGCGCGCTCGACCCCCGCGACATCCTCCGCGAGACCATGTTCGCGCCCACCGTCACCGGCTCGCCGATGCAGAATGCGTGCGCGGTCATCCGCCGCCACGAGAAGAAGCCCCGCGGGTACTACTCCGGTGTCGCGGCGCTGTTCACCCCGAATGTCGAAGGCGGGCACGATCTCGACGCCCCCATCCTCATCCGCACCGTCTATCTGAAGGACGGCTCGCTCAGCGTGCCCGTGGGAGCTACGCTCGTGCGCCACTCCGACCCTCACGGAGAGGTGTCCGAGACACACGGCAAGGCGGCCGGAGTGCTCGGCGCGATCGGCGCGATCGACCGGGACAGTGCCGCTGAGGCACGCGAGGACGCGGATGCACCGGGCGCACCGCAGTCCCTCGCCGCCGACCCGACGGTGGCCGCGCTCCTCTCTTCGCGCAACGCGCGTCTCGCGGACTTCTGGCTGAACCCCCAGGGCGACGACCTCACAGGTCCGTTCGCGGGGAAGACGTCGATCGTGGTCGACGCCGAGGACCGTTTCACGACGATGCTCGCCCACCAGCTCCGCCACCTGGGGCTGGACGTCACAATCCGGGCGTGGAGCGAGGTGACCGATGCGGAGCTCGACTCCGCCGACCTCGTCGTCGCCGGCCCCGGCCCCGGCGACCCTCGCGACACCGACAGTGCTCGCATCGCCCGGATGCGACAGGTCGTCTCGGGCCGCGTCGCCGCGGGCGCACCGCTGCTCGCGGTCTGCCTGAGCCATCAGATCCTCAGCGACAGCCTCGGCATCGACCTCGCCCCGCTCGGTGCACCGCATCAGGGTTTGCAGAAGGCTGTGCCCGTCTTCGGCGAGGATGCGTCGATCGGCTTCTACAACACCTTCACCGCCAGGGTCGCACCGGGGACCACGTCCGTGGGTGCCGCCGAGGTGTCCGCCGACCCCGCGTCAGGAGACGTCTACGCACTCCGCGGCGAGCACTTCGCATCGGTGCAGGGCCACCTGGAGTCGATCCTCTCCCGCGACGGCATCCGCACTCTGGAGCGTCTGGTCTCGCACGCGCTCGCCTGAGCGGCGCTGCGGCCGGTCTGCTCAGCCCCCGAAGAGTTTCACCGGGTTGAAGAGATCGGCGAGCAGCAGCACCGCGCCCATCGCGATGAGCAGCGTTGCGACGACGACGGTCAACGGCACCAGCCTGGTGGCGTCGACGGGCGCGGGCGGCGGACGACGGAACAGCTTCGCCCAGGCGCGACGGATGCCGTCCCACAGTGCGACGACGACGTGACCTCCGTCGAGCGGCAGCAACGGGATCAGGTTGAACACGAAGAGGGCGACGTTCAGCGAGCCGAGCAGGCCGAGCAGCACCGAGAAGCGGTTGAGGACCGGCGCGTCGGTGGCCGCCACCTCGCCGGCGATACGACCGACGCCCACGACGCTCAGCGGTCCGTTCGGATCCCGCTCGCTGCCCGTCACCAGGGAGACACCGGTCTCCCAGATACGGACGGGGAGCGTCAGGATCATCGAGCCGACGCGAGCCACGGTGTCGCCCGCCATCTGCGGGCCTGCTGACAACGGCTGCTGCACGAAGCCCATCTGCGCGCCCATGCCGACGTAGCCGACCTCCTTGACCACGGGCTGACCATCGCCTGCGATGACCGGCTGACCGCTCGCGTCCGTGATGGTGCGCTCAGCCTCGATAGGCGTGATGGTCAGGGTCTTCTCTGCCCCGTCGCGGAGTACGACGAGATCGAGCGTCTCGCCAGGAGCCGCCTGCACGATCGCGGTCGCCTCCGCGAAGGTCGACACCGGCTGACCTCCCACGGACACCAGCACATCGCGAGGCTTGATTCCCGCCTCCGCGGCGGGCGTCGCCGGATCATCGGCCGAGCACTCCGTCGCCGTGGAACCGGCCGGAAGCACGCACTCGCTGACGGATGCGATCGTCGTGGTTCCCTGCTGCACGCCGATACCCGACACCAGGACGGTGAAGATCACGATCGCGAGGAGGAGGTTCATCAAAGGGCCGCCGAGCATCACGATGACGCGCTTCCACACGGGCAGGCGGTAGAAGACCCGATCCTCTGCGCCCTCCGCGATCGTCTCGTCATTCGCGGATCGTGCGTCCTGCACGAGAGCCCGGAAAACGCCCTTCGCGGGTCCCGATGCTGTGGATGCCGGGTACATCCCCGACATCGAGATGAAGCCGCCGAGCGGCAGGAGCTTGAAGCCGTACTCCGTCTCGCCGATCCGCTTGGACCAGAGCCTCGGACCGAAGCCGATCATGTACTGGCCGACACGAACCCCGAAGAGCTTCGCGGGCAGGAGGTGGCCGACCTCGTGCAGGCCGATCGAGAGGCCGAGGCCGATCAGCATGAACACGATGCCACCCAGATAGAGCAGTGCTTCCACTCCCCCAAGCTAGTGCTCGCAGCCTAGGAATAAGCCCCACGCCGCGACAGGGCCCGCCGGGCAGGCCCATTAGGCTTGTCGGGTGACCTCCCGCCAGCTGCGACTCCTGCGCGCGGCTTCGGCATCGACGGTCGCCACGCTCCTCGCTGCGACGTCTCACACGATCGCCGGGGGTGCCGCGCCGCATCCGCTTCTCGTCGTCGCCGTCATGACGCTCGTCGTCCCGATCGCCGCTCTGATCATCGGCGGGCGCGCCTCACGGCTCCGGGTCGCGGCGACCGTGTCGGTCAGCCAGGCGGCCTTCCACATCGTGTTCCAACTGCTGGGCGCTCCGACCGGGACCACCGTGCTCTCCGGGCATCAGCATCACCTCGATCTCGCCTCCCTCGGCCCGATGGCTGCGGCGACCGCCCCCGACCTGCTCATGGTCATCGGCCACCTGGGTGCCGCGGTGATGACGACCGCACTGGTCTGGCACGGCGAATCGATGGTGCGTGCGGTCGCCGGGTGGATGCAGGCGCAGCTGCGCCGTGCGGTCACCGCCTTCCGCGCGAGCCACCGGCATCCGACCCCTCCCGTCTTCGCCCTGCCGCTGCTGGTCGATCGCGCTCTCTCCCTCTCTCTGTCGCGTCGAGGCCCCCCGGCGATCATCTGATCGTCACATCGCCTCACCGAGGCGTTTCCTCACCCCGCGGATGCCGCGCCCATCTCTGCGCGCCCGCACGACAGCAATCAGGAGTTCCACCATGCGTTCCACCACCCGTCGCAACACCAGCGCCCGCCGCACCCCCACCACCCGCCGCAACGTCGCCGCCGGACTCATCGGAGGCGCCGTGCTGGCCCTCGCGATCCCCGCGATGGCCAGCGCCCACGTCAGCGTCAGCCCGGACGAGCTCACCGCAGGAGACCACGGCGTGCTCACCTTCTCGTTCGCCCACGGCTGTGACAACTCACCCACCACCTCGCTGAAGGTCACGATGCCCGAGGGGCTCGCCTCGGTCGCACCCACCATGGACAGCGACTGGACGATCGACATCGAGAAGGGCGACGACGGCCTCGTCAGCGCCGTGACCTACACCGCCGTGACACCGGTGCCGAACGAGCTGCGCGGCGCCGTCAGCATGTCTGTCGGGCTCGACGAGAACACCCCCGATTCCCTCGCGTTCCCCGTGATCCAGACCTGCGTCGACGGCAGCACCGAATGGACGCAGCTCGCAGAGGATGGCGAGGACCCGCACAGCCTCGACGCGCCAGCTCCCGTGGTCGAGGTCGCCGCCGCGGCCGCAGACGGTCACGGCGAGCACGACGCTGCGAACGACGCCGAAGACGCGGACGACGCCGATTCTGCTGCCGCCGATGAGTCAGGGGCTTCGAACGCGCTCGGCACGGCGCTGGGCGCAGGCGGCCTCGTCGCGGGCGTCGCCGCGCTCATCGTCTCCGTGCTGGCCTACCGCCGCAAGGTGTGACGTCCCGGCGCGTCTCCTCGGCTCGATGGGGCCGAGGAGACGTGCCGCACCCCGTGATCTCTCCGGAGCCGTGAGATCATGGATGCGACATGTCGATTGAACAACAACCGAGCCTGCCTCCCGTGCTCCGCCCCGCGAACCCGCCCCGGCGTGAGCTGTCCGAACTCGCCTCTCGATTCGCGCGCGACGTCCGCGGGGAGGTGAGCGGTGTCACCCTGTCGGGGATCACGCTCGCCACCGCCGACCTCCGCCCCGGCGAGGCCTTCGTCGCGATCCGAGGCGTGAACCGCCACGGTGCCGAATTCGCGGTCACCGCCGCCGAGAAGGGCGCCGTCGCGATCATCACCGACGAGGCCGGCGCCGAGATCGCGGAGCCCGCAGGCCTGCCCGTGATCGTCGTCGACGACCCGCGCGCGGTTCTCGGCGCGTTGAGCGCCTGGGTCTACGGCACCGGAGCAGGCGAGCCTCTCCCGCTGCTGTTCGCGACCACCGGGACGAACGGCAAGACGAGCGTCTCGCACCTGCTCGAGGGCATCCTCGACCAGCTCGGCGTCATCACCGGGCTCTCCTCGACCGCAGAGCGGCACATCGCGGGAGAGGTCATCGTCTCGAGACTCACCACCCCCGAGGCATCCGAGATGCACGCTCTGCTCGCGTTGATGCGCGAGCGCGACGTCGAAGCCGTGGCCGTCGAGGTCAGCGCGCAGGCGCTCTCGCGTCACCGCGTCGACGGCATCCGCTTCGATGTGGCCGGATTCACGAACCTCAGCCACGACCACCTCGACGACTACGCCGACATGCAGGAGTACTTCGAGGCGAAGCTCCCGCTCTTCCGCCCCGACCGCGCGACGCGTGGTGTGGTCTGCCTCGACTCCGCCAACGGGGCGATCGTGGTGGAGCGCGCGGAGATCCCGGTCGTCACCGTCGGGACGCCGTCCATCGCTGCCGACCCCGCTGCCGCCGCGAACGCCGACTGGGTCGTAGAGATCGACGACGAACGCGCGTCAGGGACCACTTTCACGCTGACGGGTCCTGCCGGATCCCTCACGACCACCGTTCCGGTGATCGGCCCTCACATGGCCGCGAACGCCGCTCTGGCTATCGTGATGCTGCTCGAGGGCGGCTATGCCTGGGACCGCATCGTGGCAGCCCTCGAGCGCGACGGCGGCATCGACGCCCACCTGCCCGGTCGCACCCAACTCGTGTCCGGTGACACGGGCCCCGTCGTCTTCGTGGACTTCGGGCACTCCCCCGACGCCTTCGAGAAGACTCTCGCAGCCGTGCGCCGCGTCACCCCGGGCAGAGTGCTGATGCTGTTCGGCGCAGACGGCGACCGCGACGCCAGCAAGCGCTACGACATGGCTCGCACGGCCGTCGAGGGCAGCGACATCCTCGTCGTCACGGACCACCACCCTCGCTTCGAGGACGCGGAATCGATCAGGGCCACTCTGGTCGCCGGAGCCCGCCGCGCACGCCCGGACGCGGAGATCCACGAGTACTCGCCGCCCGAGGCGGCCATCGTCGCCGCCGTCGGCCTCGTCGGCGAGGGCGACTCGATCCTGTGGGCCGGCCCCGGACATCAGGACTACCGCGACATCCGCGGAGTGCGCACCCCCTATTCGGCGCGCGAGCTCGCTCGCCGTGCTCTGCGCGCAGCGGGATGGCCGGTGCCGGACTCGCACTGGCCCGTGCCCTATCCCGACGAAGACTGATCACGGTCAGTGGCCGCAGCGACCGCTGCGGCCATTGTCGTCTCAGGCCTTGGCGATCAACTGATCCGCCTTGCGGCGAGCCCACTCCTCGGCCTCGGCAAGGGTCTCGACCGTGAGCGTCTGCGGCGGCTCATGGGCGTCGACCACCCGTGCGATCGTGTCGACGATCCCGAGGAACGGCAGTCGCCCTTCGTGGAACGCGTCGACCGCCTGCTCGTTCGCGGCGTTGTAGACCGCGGGGAACGTGGCTCCCGCACGGCCCACGGCCTTGGCGAGGGCGACGGAGGGGAAGGCTTTGTGATCGAGGGGTTCGAAGGTCCAGGACGTCGCCTGGGTCCAGTCGAGCGGGCGGCCCACGCCGCCGACGCGATTCGGCCAGTCGAGTCCGAGCGAGATGGGCAGACGCATGTCGGGCGGAGACGCCTGGGCGATCGTCGATCCGTCGATGAACTCGACCATCGAGTGCACGATCGACTGCGGATGCACGACGACCTCGATGTCGTCGTAGGCGACGTCGAACAACAGGTGGGCCTCGATGACCTCGAGCCCCTTGTTCACGAGCGTCGAGGAGTTCGTGGTGACCATCCGGCCCATGTCCCAGGTGGGATGGGCGAGGGCCTCCTGCGGAGTCACCTCGGCCATCTCGTCGCGCGAACGTCCGCGGAACGGTCCGCCGGATGCCGTGACGACGAGACGTCGCACCTCGGCGTGGGTTCCACTGCGCAGCGCCTGCGCGATCGCGGAGTGCTCCGAGTCGACGGGGACGATCTGATCGGGGGCCGCAGCCGCGAGAACGAGCTCGCCGCCGACGATGAGCGACTCCTTGTTCGCGAGAGCGAGAGTCCGCCCTGCCTTCAGCGCCGCGAGAGTGGATCCGAGCCCGATGGATCCGGTGATCGCGTTGAGCACGACATCGGCATCGACGTCCCGCACCAGCTGTTCGGCCTCGGCGGCGCCGAGCGCCGTGCTCTCGACCTGGAACGTCTGGGCCTGCTCAGCGAGCATCTCCGCGTTCGAGCCAGCACCGAGGCCGACGAGTTCGAATCGACGGGGATTGGCGCGGATGACGTCGAGCGCCTGCGTGCCGATGGAACCTGTGGAGCCGAGGACGATGATGCGACGCATGCCGCCAGCCTATGGCAAGCCCTCGGCCCCTCAGCCCTTACGGGGCCTGCTCGATGGGCGTGGTCGCGAGGATGTCGACGACGAAGACCAGGGTCTCGTTCTGCAGTTCGTTGCCCTCGGATGCGCCGTAGCCGTCCTTCGGGGGCATCGCGACGACGACCTGGGATCCGACCTGCTGGCCTTCGAGCGCCATCTTGAAGCCGGTCACGACGCCGCTCGTCTGGAACTGCGAGGGCTCTGCGTCGCGGCTCCAGCTCGAGTCGAACTCGGTGCCGTCCGACCACTTGACTCCGCGATACTGCACGGTGACCAGGTCACCGGCGCCGACGACGGCTCCGTCACCCTGCTTGAGGACCGCGACCTCGGTCTCGGTAGGAGCATCCGAGTCCGGGATGGTGATGGTGGGAGAGCCGGCATCGTCGAGCTCGACGGTGGGCATGCCCTCGGTCGCATCGACATCAGAGCCGGAGGCGGTCTTCGGGAGCTGCTCGATGGTCTCGACGTAGAGGACGCTCGGGTTCATGCCCTCCTGTGCGGCCGGCAGCGTCAGAACGATGCTCGAGCCGATCGGGAGGCACTCCGCGGCGACGGTGAAGACGGTCGACTGGGTGGGGTCCACGATCTGCTGCGGCTGCTGCACCGCGAGAAGAGCGGACAGCACGCCGTCGGGGCCGCGCTCCGAGGTGCTGAGCACCTCGTTGGTCGTGGCATCCACGAGCTGGTAGCGCAGCGAGACGAGATCGCCGGGCATGACGTCGTCGCCGTCGCCCTCGACCACGACGGAGCGCTGGGCTTCGGCGAGATCGGCATCTGCGGGAACAGTGACCTTCGCGTCGGCTCCGGTGCCCTCGACGGACACGGCGTCGGAGCCTGCGCCCGAGGCCAGGTCTGCGAGGCAGGAGCTCTGCGCCGACGGATCGGGCGTTCCTGTCGATTCCGGTGCAGCATCGCCGGAGCACCCGGCGAGGAACAGGGTCGCCGCAGCGACGGTGGACAGGACGATGAGCGGACGCTTGCGCACAGTGAGACCTCAGGATCGCGGGCGGGACACCTCATCATCCCCCATACCCCTTTGTCGATGCTGGGAGGCGCGCTCTGGCGCTTCATTCCCACCGAGGCATGGATCCGGGGGTAATCTGCTCTGATGACGTCAGAGCAGTCCGTGGAGCCCGAATCCTCGCCCGCAGAGACTGAGAAGCCTCGTCACGCCGGTTTCGCTTACGCGCTAGGCCGCAGCCTCATCACGCCTCTCGCGCGCACGATCTACCGCCCTCGCATCGAGGGAAGGGAGAACGTCCCGAAAGACGGCCCCGTCATCTTCGCGAGCAATCACCTCTCATTCATCGACTCGATCGCGATTCCGGTCGCGGCTCCGCGCCCCGTGCACTTCCTGGCGAAGTCGAGCTATTTCGAAGGACCGGGGCTCAAGGGCTGGTTCAGCAAGACCTTCTTCGAGTCCATCGGGGCGATCTCGGTGCGCCGCGGCGCAGGCAAGGCCGCTCTCGATGCACTCGAGGTGCAGCGTCAGCTGCTCGACGAAGGGCTCGCCGTCGCGCTCTACCCCGAGGGAACTCGCTCGACCGACGGACGTCTGTACAAGGGACGCACCGGGGTCGCCTTCCTCGCGCTGCAGACCGGCGCACCGGTCGTCCCCGTGGGGCTGATCGGCACCGACAAGATGATGCCGGTCGGTGCCAAGGTGCCGACGCTCAAGGAACGCATCACCGTGCGGTTCGGTGAGCCGCTGGATCTCTCCCCTCACGGCCCCGCCACGAGCGGTCGCGCGCGTCGGCTCGCGACCGACGAGATCATGGCGGCAATCCATGCGCTGTCCGGGCAGGAGCTTGCCGACGCGTACAACGAGGCGCCGGCTCAGGGCACGATCGAGAAGATCAAGCAGGCTCTCCCGCACGAGCGACGCTGAAGTCTCGGATCTCCTGATCTCCTGATCTCGGCCGTCGCGCGGCGCCGTCCGCCGCGGCTGGACACCGCCCGCATCGTCTGCGGACCTAGCTCTGTGCGCGCACCGTGGCCTCGTGACGCACGGGGAAGTTCATCGAATTCGCGATGAAGCACCACGCGTTGGCCTGTGCGTGTGCGCGCTCGGCGGCGTCGATCATGGATGCATCGGCGACCACGACCTCAGGGCGCAGCATCACTTCGACGAAGGCGCCACCACCCGTGCCGTCCTCACGCATCATGCCCGAGGCGGTGTCGCGGTACGAGACGACCACGACACCCGCAGTGACGCAGGCGTGCAGGTACGAGAGCAGATGGCACTCGGAGAGCGAGGCGAGCAGGAGGTCCTCGGGATTCCAGCGCGACGGGTCGCCGCGGAACGGCTTGTCGGCGGATGCCAGAACGTCGGGCTTGCCCTCGACCTCGAGCGTCACGTCGCGGCGGTAGTCGCGATAACCGCTGGTGCCCGTGCCGGAGTTCCCGGTCCAGGTGGACGTGAGTGAGTAGCGGTGCTCGCCGAGAGGCGCGGGACGATCTGCCATGCCGACAGTCTGCCAGCCGCGGCGAACCTCGGGAACTGCTCTGCCCTGGCACAGCCCCATGCCGAACCGACGATATCCTGGGGAGGTGCTGGAGACTCTCACCGTTCAGGATGCCGTAGAACTCGCCGTGGTCGAACGGAGCGGGTTCGTCGAATCCCGCCATGCCGGAGCGGCCGTGGTCCTCTCCCCCGACGGCGACGTCATCGCCCGTCACGGCAATGCGGATGCGCTGATCCTTCCGCGATCGAGCCTCAAGCCGCTCCAAGCGGTGGCGTGCATCACGGCCGGCGCCTCTCTCGAAGGCGAGCAGCTCGCCATGTCGACCGCGAGCCACAGCGGCACGGACCGGCATGCGTCCGTCGTGCGCGACGTGCTCACAGAAGGCGGACTCACCGAAGACCACCTCGCCTGCCCACCCGCGTGGCCCGGAGACACGTCCGCCCGCGACGAGCTGGTGCGCGAGCACGGGGCACAGACCCGGATCCGTATGAACTGCTCCGGCAAGCACGCGGCGATGCTGCGGGCCTGTGTCGCCACGGGCTGGCCCACCGACGGGTACCTCGATCCCGCGCATCCGCTCCAGGTGCACATCCGCGATGTCATCGAGCGCCTCACGGGCGAGAAGGTCGCCCACACAGCGATCGACGGATGCGGCGCGCCGGTGTATGCGCTCACCTTGACCGGCCTCGCCCGGTCGATCCACCGGATCGGGACCGCCTCTGACCGCTCCCCCTTCGCTCTGCACCGTGTCGCGGGCTCGCTGGTGCGCGCGGTCCGCGAACACCCCTGGACGATCGACGGCCCCGGTCGCCCTGACACGATCGCCATCGAGAAGCTCGGGGTCTTCGCGAAGGGTGGCGCCGAGGGCGTCATGGTCATGGTCGCCCCGAACGGCACCACCGTCGCCCTGAAGATGCTCGACGGCGGCGCCCGCGCCTCCACGATCGTCGCTGCGACGCTCCTCGCACGCGCAGGCGGACTGACCGACGCCGAGGTCGCGACGCTCGGTGCCGCGCTGTCGCTCGAGGTGCTCGGCGGAGGGGCGGACGTCGGAGTCATCCGGCCCGGCAGCGGCATCTGAGGCCACGCGCCCCAGGCTGATCCTTCTCAGGGAGGCCGCGACCGTCCTCGGGTGCGCCGACATCACCGCGTGCCGACGAGCGCGGGGATCACCACTCGCCGGGGCGCGGAGTCTCCCGACAGCGACCATGCTCGTGCTGCATGGAGACGCGAGTACGGAGGGAGTTCCCGTACGCCCGCCAGTTGCCGCAGGTCCGTCGGGTTCTCGGCTCTCACGAGCACCTCGCCTTCACCGCGAATCCGCTGCCACAGAGCCCAGTGACGCTGCCAGCCGTCCGACTCGCCGACCAGGATCACCGGGCGACCTGAGTTCACCGCCTCGACCGGCTCGCCCGAGACCGACAGGACATCGCACTCGAGATACGCACGAGCCAGTGTTTCGGCGACCACGGCGGCGCCGGGTGTGACGAGCGCGTTCACTGCTGACCGTGGACTCCACGGGGCATCCTCGTCGGCGTGCGCCGTCGCGCGCCGCAGGCCCGTCGGGCGGAGTCTCTCCTCCGGAACCCATGTGATCTGCAACTCACGGTCCCCCATTCGCAGGCGACCAGGCGGACGATCGCGGTCGTAGCCGTCGGACTCGCCGCCGGCGGCCAGATGATCGACACGGCTCGGCATGCGCAGCAGCCCACGTCTCGGCAACGAGTCGAGCAACCTCCCGACCTGCCCTGCCGCCCGCGTCGCCGTCACCACGAAGGTGGTGCCCCCGCCACTGCGCAGAACCTGCTCCCACAGCTGGGCCAGATGCTGTCCGTACTCGATCGGCAGGTCGTTGATCTGGGCATCGATGTCGTCGCAGAGCACGAGTTCACGCCTCGGCGCACGACCCGACACGAGTGCGACGACCGCGTCCCAGGCGCGCTCCGGATCACGAGGAATCCACAGCGCCTCCGGATGCTGGCTCGCCAGAGCACGCAGGGCCGAGGTACGGCCGGAGCCGGGAGCGCCGATCAGGGCGATGCCACGATCCGAGCCGACCGTCAGGACCTCGAGCGGCTGACTCTGATGCTTCGGGTCGTCGACCCGCCCGAGGATCAGCTCTCCTCGCGCGAGCATCTCGCGGCTCAGATCGGCCAGAGGAAGGACCGCCGGCAGCGCGGGGAGCCAGGGGCTCTGAGGCGTCTCGACCCCTGCCCAGGTCACGGCGACAGCACGGAGGTCTGCAGCGCCGGTGAGGGCGACCCTCAAAGGAAGCGGGTCAGAGTCCTGGGGGCGACGGGCGAGAGCGAGCCCCCTCGACTCCACGCCACCCGGGAGGTCGGCGGCCGCGTCCGTGCCGATCACCGCGCGACTGTCTGCGGCCTCACCCACACGCAGACTCACCCGCAGCGGGCAGTTCGCCGCGAGCGCGTCCCGGATCACCCCTGATGCGCGCTGGGTTCCGAGGATGAGATGCATGCCGAGCGCTCTGCCGCGAGCGGCGATGTCCGTGAACACGACACCGAGATCGGTGTGTTCCTGCAACAGCGCAGCGAACTCATCGACGACGATCACCAGCCTCGGCATCACGATCTCTCCGATGTCGCGCGCGCCGGCCGCTGCAAGCACCGTCTCCCGTCGACGCAGCTCCGCCGTCAGGCTCGAGACGCCGCGCCGTGCTCCCCGTTCATCGAGATCGGTGATCACCGCCGCGACCTGCGGGAGCGCCCGCAGCGGCTCGAACGCGGTTCCGCCCTTGAAGTCCGCAAGCACGAAGATCACGCGCTCCGGGCCGTGCACGCTCGCTATGGCCGTCACCCAGGACACCAGAAGCTCGCTCTTGCCGCTGCCGGTCGTCCCCGTGACGATGGCGTGGGGCCCATCGTCGACGATGTCGAGAATCAGGTCGTCTCGCTCACCCCTGCCTATCGCGGCCGGCAGCCCGCTCCGCGACATCGGTTGGGTGAGATCCTCGAGCCGCACTGCAGCGGGGAGAACGTCGAGATCCTCCGCGTCGTCGACACGAGACTCGCCGATGACTGCGGCCTGGGCGCGGGACAGGCACTCCGCAGACACTTCGATGATGCCCTCGGGTGTGCGCACTGTCGCGCGATGCGGTTCGACGATGTCGATCACCGTGATGATGCCCTCCGGCACGTCGTCGTCGCGGGCAAGCAGCCAGAACATCGCATCCACCGCCGGTCGCGTATCACCGCTCCGCGCGATGCCCAGCCGGAACGCCCTGCGACGAACGGCCCCGGCATGAGAGAAAGCGGACACTCCCCATTCATCGAGATGGTCTCCCACGATCGCGAGTTGCGCGGCGCCGAACCGCAGACACAGCTGGACGACCAGTGCTCGTGCCGCGGCATCGACGATCGGCGCAGCACCGCGCAGCGCGACGCCACTACCGAGAGCCACGGCGATCGGCACCTTCTCGAGCCGGCCGCACCTCGAGCGGAACTCCCGCTCGCGCTCTCCATCCCCTCCTGCCGCCCTGACCGTGCTCCGGGCGATTCCGCTGCCGACGACGATGTCGGTGCCCGCCTCGGGCGCATCGAGTCCGCGCAGCGGGGACTGCTCCAGGCACGACGCGGCGTCCGGCTGCCGGTGCCAGCGGATCTGACGCTCTTCATCGTGAAGCCGGGCGAGCTGGGCCTCTGCCGCCGACCAGGCCACGGCGCTCTCCGCTTCTGCCAGCCGATGCGCCTTGCGTCGGGAGCGCGCACCGTCGATCAGCGAAGCGAAGATCATCAGTGGTCCGAGCGCCGCGAAGCACAACGAGAAGAGCGAACCGGTCACGAGCCAGAGGACCACACCGGCGACCACCGGCACGAGCGCCGCGATGAACGGGGTCGGCGGTCGGCGCGGCGGGGCGGGGGCAGCAGGGATCGTGATCGGCAGGGAGTCCATGCCGATCAGTCGACACCATCGAGGGGCCGCGTCGGGCGCCCTCCACAGCAGTCGGGACCTATTCGGTGGGAGCGTCCGATGTGGAGGAAGATTCGTCCGCTACCTGCACGATGACGAGCGTCACGTTGTCACGCCCGCCGTTCTCGAGAGCTGCGGCGAGCATGGCATCGACAGCCGCCGCAGGATCGGCGTGCTCACGGAGGAAATGCTGGATCCCGTAGTCCGTCAGCTCTTTCGTGAGGCCGTCCGAGCAGATCACGAAACGATCTCCGGCGCGTACCTCGAGAGTGACGTAATCGGGAGCGGTCAGCTCGCTCGCACCGACAGCGCGAGTGATGACGTTGCTGTACGGGTGCCCCTCGGCCTCTTCCGGGCTGATCTTGCCCGCGGCGATGAGCTCCTGGACGACCGAGTGGTCGGTGGTCACCTGCACGAGACGGTCGTCGCGAAGAAGATAGACCCGCGAATCGCCGATGTTGAGTGCGGCCCAGTGCGGCTCGTCATTCTCGAACTCGAGGAACACTCCGGTGAGTGTCGTTCCCGTCCCCTCGTCGGTCGTCTCCGGGTGGTCGGCGATGTCACCGACAGCCAGCTGGAGAGCACCCTCGATGGACTCACGCTCGACGGATCCTGAAGCGACGACGGCCTCGAGCCGGTCGACCGTGCTTCGGCTCGCGATCTCGCCACCGGCATGGCCGCCCATGCCGTCCGCGACGATGAACAAGGGATAGTCCGCGAAGAACGCGTCCTGGTTCGTCTCGCGTCTCTTGCCGACGTCGGTGACTCCTGCCCAGGAGAGCAGCAGCGTGCGCTGCGCAACCGTGACGCTTCGCGTCTTCGTCCTCGTGTCAGACACTCGTCGCCTCCGAAATTCCTGCGGGTCGGGCCGCGCCGGGATACTCACACATCGTAGTGGACACAACGACGCTCGCACCGCGCCCGGGTCTCGGCAACGCGAGAAGAACGGTGGCGCCGACCCGGCGCTGCGACGTGAGCATTCCCCCACGCTATCGCCTTCACCCGACACGCCTGGAATCGGCGAACACGATCCCAATACGCAACAGAGCCCCCGACCGGAGTCGGGGGCTCTGCATCACGTGATCAGGCCGGAGGCTGCGTGGGGTTCGTCGGCGGCACGGGCGGTGCTGCCGGCGGAGCTGCGGGCGGTGCCGGCGGGACCTGCGGTGCGGCAGGAGGTGTCGACGGTGCTGCCGGGGGCACGCCGGGAGCCGACGGCGCCGACGGAGCAGCGGGAGGCGCATAGCCCGGCTGAGCGGGCGGCGCGTAGCCGGGCTGAGCCGGGGGCGCGTAGCCCTGAGGAGCAGGAGGTGCGTAGCCCTGGGGAGCGCCGTAGCCCTGAGGGGCGCCGTAGCCGGGGCCGGCCGCCGGACGCGGCTGCACGGGGATGCCCTGCCAGACGGTGCGGTCGGCGAGGAAGCCGTTGTTCGCCCACGATGCCGGAGCGATGTTCGGGTTCCAGCGCGACTTGTCGAAGGCGTTGATTCCGAGCCACACGAGAGAGAGGAAGACGTACAGGATGACCCAGACGGAGTCCTTCTGCAGCTTGAGACCGACGCGCCACGCGGCGAGGACCGCGACGATCGCGAATCCGATGCCGACCAACCAGCCGAGAACCGGGATCCAGGTTAGCAGGCTGGCGAAGACGAGCCACGGGCTCACATCGCCGAGCTTGAAGAAGATCATGAGGTTGTAATACGGAACCCAGGCACGCCACTTGCCCTCGACGCCCGCCTTCTCGAAGATCTTCATGAGGAACAGTGCACTGAGCACGTAGCCGCCGACGGCGAAGACGAAGATGAAGATGGCGTAGATCGCCCAGAAGGCGGCCGCTGCGGCCCCGCCCCCGTCGTAGTTATACGATGACGCGATCGCCGCGCTTACGTCGCCGATAAATGAGAACATGAACCCCTCCGGATCCGATGGAGCAGACGCCTTGCGCGCCGCGACACCCACCATAGCGGGGTCGCGATATACGGGGCAACGACACACGCAGGAGAGGCCGCCTGTGTGACGCTGTGTCACTCGGAGACGACGAACTCCAGGATTCCGGGCTCCGGCGCGTCTCGGAGCACGATACCTCGCGACTCGGCCCAGGTACGCAGGGTGCGCACCGACCGCACGCGCGGGCGGTCTTCGGCAAGCGCCCGGGTCAGCAGCCCTTTGGACTTCTTGTTGAAGTGGTTGAGCGCACGCCCATGCTCGGTCACCACCCGCACGTACGCGGAGGGGACGGAGGCAGGCACCGGCCCGAGCGCGACGTAGGCCTCGCTTCGCAGGTCGAGGACGAACGCCGGGTCCTCCCCCGCTATCGCCTCGGTCGTCGCGTCCGCCCAGTGACGGCGAAGCGCCGACAGTCCCGGCAACGATGTGCCGGCCGCCAGCCGGTATGGCGGGATGGCGTCGAGAGCACCGATGGGCCCGAGCGGCGCCGAATGGATCCACGCATGCGATCCGAGCCAGCGTCGGGACGCCGACGACAGCGTCTGTGCGTCGAGGGCATCGTAGAGCACTCCTGTGTAGCGATCCACCGCGGGCATCGTCGCGGCGGAGCGCAGCATCCGGTTGTGGACCACGTCAGCCGCCTGCTTCGGGCTCAGCTTGAGCACCTTGAGTGCGGCCGCCTCGTCGGCTGCGAGATCGACGAGCGCGTCGATCACGGCATGACGTTCGCCGTGCAGACCGGGAAGCGCGAGCGCGCTGACATCGAGGGGGGCGCCGTTCCCGCCGGGGCGCTTCGTCTCTGACGGAGGAAGCAGGATCTTCATGGGACCTCTGGGGATACAGACGCGTCCGCCTCGGCTCCCACTGGGGGCGCCGAGGCGGACGCGATGAACTGAACTGATCAGGCGATGAGAGCCGCGTTGCCCGCCACGATCGTCAGGACGTCGCTCTCCATCGAGAGGAACCCGTCCTGTGCGTTGGCGAGCACCTTGGTGCCGTCCGTCTGCGTGATGCGGACCTCGCCCTGGGCGAGGATCGCCAGAACCGGCTCGTGGCCGGTCATGAAGCCGATCTCACCTTCGACGGTCTTGGCGACCACGAGGCTCGCCTCTCCCGTCCAGACCTCCGCGTCTGCGGAGACGAGGCTGACATGCAGCGCCATGGTCAGCCGTTCTCCTTCTGGATCTTCGCCCACTGCTCTTCGACGTCGGAGATGCCACCGACGTTGAAGAAGGCCTGCTCGGCGACGTGGTCGAAGTCACCGCGCGTGATCGCATCGAAGGACTCGATGGTCTCCTTGAGCGGGACGGTCGAACCCTCGACGCCCGTGAACTTCTTGGCCATGTAGGTGTTCTGCGAGAGGAACTGCTGGATGCGACGTGCACGCGACACGACGATCTTGTCCTCTTCGGAGAGCTCGTCGACACCGAGGATGGCGATGATCTCCTGCAGTTCCTTGTTCTTCTGGAGGATCTGCTTCACCGTGGTGGCGACGCGGTAGTGGTCCTCGCCCAAGTAGCGGGGGTCCATGATGCGCGACGTCGAGGTCAGCGGGTCGATGGCCGGGTACAGACCCTTCGACGCGATCTCACGCGAGAGCTCCGTGGTGGCGTCGAGGTGGGCGAACGTCGTCGCCGGGGCCGGGTCGGTGTAGTCATCGGCGGGCACGTAGATCGCCTGCAGCGAGGTGATCGAGTGGCCACGGGTCGAGGTGATGCGCTCCTGAAGGAGGCCCATCTCGTCGGCGAGGTTCGGCTGGTAACCCACGGCGGAGGGCATGCGGCCCAGCAGCGTGGAGACCTCGGAACCGGCCTGCGTGAAGCGGAAGATGTTGTCGATGAAGAGCAGCACGTCCTGCTTCTGCACGTCACGGAAGTACTCCGCCATCGTCAGAGCCGAGAGCGCGACGCGCAGACGCGTTCCCGGCGGCTCGTCCATCTGGCCGAACACGAGGGCCGTCTTGTCGAAGACACCCGCCTCTTCCATCTCGTGGATGAGGTCGTTGCCCTCACGGGTGCGCTCACCGACACCGGCGAACACCGACACACCACCGTGGTCCTGCGCCACGCGCTGGATCATCTCCTGGATGAGGACGGTCTTTCCGACACCGGCGCCACCGAACAGACCGATCTTTCCACCGAGCACGTACGGCGTCAGGAGGTCGATCGACTTGATGCCGGTCTCGAACATGGTGGTCTTCGACTCGAGCTGGTCGAAGTTCGGAGCCTTGCGGTGGATCGGCCAGCGCTCGGTGACTTCGATCGTCTCGCCGGGCTCGAGGTTCAGGACCTCGCCGATCACGTTGAAGACCTTGCCCTTGGTGACGTCACCGACGGGGACCGAGATGGCCTCACCGGAGTCGCGCACCTCCTGGCCGCGGACGATGCCGTCGGTCGGCTTCAGGGCGATGGCGCGAACGAGGTCGTCGCCGAGGTGCTGAGCGACCTCGAGCGTGATCTCGACGGACTCGTCGCCGATCGTGATCGTGGTCTTCAGCGCGTTGTAGATGTCGGGGATCGAGTCGTGCGGGAACTCGATGTCGACAACCGGACCGTTGACGCGTGCGACGCGCCCGACGACCGCGGTCGCCGGCTGGTCAGCCGTGGCGGTGGTGGTCATTTTCGTCTCTTTCCTGATGGTCTATTTGCTCGACGAGAGTGCGTCGGCGCCGCCGACGATCTCCGCGATCTGCTGCGTGATCTCCGCCTGACGCGCGTTGTTGCGCAGGCGGGTGTAGTCGGTGATGAGCTTGTCGGCGTTGTCGCTGGCCGACTTCATCGCCTTCTGCGTCGCAGCCTGCTTGGCAGCAGACGACTGCAGGAGAGCGTTGAAGACGCGGCTCTGGATGTACACCGGCAGGATCGCGTCGAGGACTGTCTCGGCATCCGGCTCGAACTCGTACAGCGGGTAGACAGCGCTTCCCGCTTCCGAGTCATCGGCTTCCGCGATCTCCAGCGGAAGCAGGCGCACGGATTCCGGCGACTGCGTCATCATGCTGACGAAGCGGTTGTACACGAGGTGGATCTCGTCGACGCCGCCCTCGTCCGCACCGCGGGAGAAGTCCTCGAGCAGCGTGGCCGAGATCTCCTCCGCCGTGTGGAACGACGGGGTGTCGGTGTCGCCGGTCCACTCCGCGGCCGCCGCGATGCGACGGAACTGGAAGTAGCCGACGGCCTTGCGACCGACGAGGTAGAACACCGGCTCCTTGCCCTGCCCACGCAGGAGCTCCGCCACCTCGAGACCCTCACGGAGGATCTGCGAGTTGAAGGCTCCGGCAAGGCCCCGGTCCGACGAGAAGATCACGACCGCGGAGCGGCGGATCGTCTCGGGCTCGCGGGTGAGCGGGTGGTCGACGTTCGAGTGCGTCGCGACGGCGGATACGGCCCTCGTCACGGCTCGCGCGAAGGGGCTGGACGCCTTGACGCGTGCCATCGCCTTCTGGATGCGCGAAGCCGCGATGAGTTCCATCGCCTTCGTGATCTTCTTGGTCGTCTGAGCAGAAGAGATCTTCTGCTTGTAGACCCTGAGTTGAGCGCCCATGAAATCAGTTCCTCACGCGATTACGCGCGACGACCCTTGACGATCTTCTCCTGGTTGACGTCCTCAGCCTCAGCTGCAGCGTGCTCCTCGTGACCGGGAGCGCCGATGGCCTGCCCCTTGCCACCCTGGAACTCCAGGAGGAAAGCGTCGGTGTGCTTCTCGAGCTCAGCCACCGTGTCGTCGTCCAGGACGTTGGTCTCGCGCAGGGTGTCGAGGACCTTCGTGTTGCGACGGAGGTAGTCGAGCAGCTCGCGCTCGAAGCGGAGGACGTCAGCGACCTCGATCGTGTCGAGCTTGCCCTTGGTTCCGGCCCAGATCGAGACGACCTGCTCCTCGACGGGGTACGGCGAGTACTGCGGCTGCTTGAGCAGCTCGGTCAGACGCGCACCACGGGAGAGCTGACGACGCGACGCCTGGTCGAGGTCGGACGCGAACATCGCGAAGGCCTCGAGCGAGCGGTACTGAGCGAGTTCGAGCTTGAGCGTTCCCGAGACCTTCTTGATCGACTTGACCTGAGCGTCACCACCGACTCGCGACACCGAGATACCCACGTCGACCGCAGGACGCTGGTTGGCGTTGAAGAGGTCGGACTGCAGGAAGATCTGGCCGTCGGTGATCGAGATCACGTTGGTCGGGATGTACGCCGAGACGTCGTTGGCCTTGGTCTCGATGATCGGAAGACCGGTCATCGACCCCGCGCCGAGCTCGTCGGACAGCTTCGCGCAACGCTCCAGCAGACGGGAGTGCAGGTAGAAGACGTCACCCGGGTAGGCCTCGCGGCCCGGCGGACGACGCAGCAGCAGCGAAACGGCGCGGTAGGCCTCTGCCTGCTTCGACAGGTCGTCGAAGATGATCAGGACGTGCTTGCCGCCGTACATCCAGTGCTGGCCGATGGCCGAACCGGTGTAGGGAGCCAGGTACTTGAAGCCGGCGGGGTCGGAGGCGGGAGCTGCCACGATCGTGGTGTACTCCAGGGCACCGGCCTCTTCGAGCGCGCCCTTCACCGAGGCGATGGTCGAGCCCTTCTGGCCGATCGCGACGTAGATGCAGCGCACCTGCTTGTTGACGTCGCCCGACTCCCAGTTGTCCTTCTGGTTGATGATCGTGTCGATCGCGATCGCGGTCTTGCCGGTCTGACGGTCGCCGATGATCAGCTGACGCTGGCCGCGGCCGACGGGGATCATGGCGTCGATCGCCTTGATGCCGGTCTGCATGGGCTCGTGCACCGACTTGCGCTGCATGACGCCGGGCGCCTGCAGCTCGAGCTCACGCGAGCCCTCGGTGGCGATCGAGCCGAGGCCGTCGATCGGGTTTCCGAGCGGGTCGACGACGCGACCCAGGTAGCCGTCGCCCACGGGAACGGAGAGGACCTCACCCGTGCGGGTGACCTCCTGTCCTGCTTCGACACCGGTGAAGTCGCCGAGGACGACCACACCGATCTGGTCCTGGTCGAGGCTCAGCGCGAGGCCCTTGGTGCCGTTCGCGAAGGCCACGAGCTCGTTGGCCATGACGCCGGGCAGGCCCTCGACGTGCGCGATTCCATCCGCTGCGTCGATGACGGTGCCGACCTCGGTCGCCGCTGCCCCGGTGGGCTCGTAGGCGGCGGCGAAGTCCTTCAGCGCGTCACGGATGACGTCGGGGCTGATCGATAGTTCTGCCATTGTCTTCCCTTTGTATCTGGGTGCGCGGTTCCCCGCGCGAAGTCGTGTTAGCCCGCGAGCTTCTGGCGAAGGTCGGCGAGTCGAGCGGAGATGCTGCCGTCGATGACATCGTCGGCGATCTGCACGCGCAGGCCTCCGACGACGGCGGGGTCGAAGACCTCGTTGAGGGATACGTTGCCGTCGTAGCGGCTCGAGAGTGCGGCGCTCAGGCGGGTGCGCTGTGCGTCGGTCAGCGGCTTGGCGGTATGCACCGTCGCCACCACCCGGTCACCCTGATCCGCGACGATGCGCGTCGCCCGCGACAGCATCTGCCGGATGCGACGCTCACGCGGCTGGCGGACCAGCGACGAGACGATCAGCGCGGCGGCGTCGCTGACGCCCCCGGCCAGAAGCCTCTCGACGAGAGCACCCTTGGCGTCCTCTCCCCCGAGGCGGGTTCCGAGCGCGAGCTCGAGATCCGCGTTCGCGGCGATGACCCGGGAGAAGCCGAACAGCTCTCCCCCGATGTCGGCCTGGGGAGTGGAGATCGCCGCAGCGCGGATGGCCAGTTCCTCGACGCCGTCGACGAGCTGCGACGTGGAGGACCAGCGCTGAGCGACGACGGTCTTCAGGACGTTCTGCACGTCCTGGGAGAATCCGCCGAAGACCGCCGACACGACGTTCTGTCGCGCCTCTGCCGGAGCCGAGGGATCGGTGAGCGCGCCGCTCAGCTGAGACGACTCCGCCACGGTCCTGGCAGCTGCGAACAGCTCCCTGGCCGAGTCGAGAGTGACGTCCTTCGCTGCGGCAAGCGACTGAGTGGATGCCGCGAGTGCCTGAGTGGTCGCGCTGCCCATTACTGAGCCGCCTTCTCGGATGCTTCGAGGTCGGCGAGGAAGCGGTCGACGACCGCCGTCGCGCGAGCATCGTCCGAGAGCGTCTCGCCGACCACGCCACCGGCGAGGTCGATGGCGAGCGAGCCCACCTCGCTGCGCAGCGACACGAGAGCGGTCTGACGCTCCGCCTCGATCTGCGTGTGCGCGGTCGCCGTGATGCGAGCGGCCTCGCTCGACGCGGTGTCCTTGGCTTCGGCGACGATCTTCTTGCCGTCCTCACGGGCGGCCTCGCGGATCTCTCCGGCCTCGGTGCGCGCCTCGGCGAGCTGCCGGGTGTACTCCTCGAGAGCGGCCTCAGCCTGCTTCTGGGCCTCGTCGGCCTTGGCGATGTTGCCCTCGATGGCGGCGGACCGCTTGTCGAGCATCGCCGTGAACTTCGGAAGGGCGACCTTCCACACGACGACGAGGATGACGAGGAACCACAGGCCCGACCAGATGATGTCGTACCACGCAGGGATCAGCGGGTTGTGTGTTTCACCCTCTGCTGCGAGGTTCGTGACAAGAGCGTTCAGCATCCTGTCTCCTTCAGAAGTCGGTAGAGATTACGGGAAGGGGATGAATCCGACGGCGATGCCGACGAATGCAAGCGCCTCGGTGAAGGCGATACCGATCCACATGAGGACCTGGAGGCGGCCGGCCAGCTCGGGCTGACGAGCGACACCCTCGATGGTCTTGCCGACGACGATGCCCACACCGATGGCCGGGCCGATTGCGGCGAGGCCGTAGCCGACCGAAGCGAGGTGACCGTTGATGTCTGCGAGAACCGTAGTAGCGTCCACGGGTTTTTCCTTTCGTTGGGTGGGACGGCAGTTGCCGACCCGCTCAGTGCTCTTCTGCGACCGCGAGCTGGATGTAGACCGCGGTGAGGACGGTGAAGACGTATGCCTGGAGGACGGCGACCAGAATCTCGAAGAGAGTGAAGGCGCCGCCGAAGGCGAGGGTTCCGACACCGAGGGCGGCCCAGCCGCCACCTGCGGTGAAGAAGAAGAACTGGGTGGCCGCGAAGCACAGCACCAGGAGCATGTGACCGACGACCATGTTCATCAGCAGTCGGAGCATCAGTGTGACGGGCCGGATGATGAAGGTCGAGAGGAACTCGATCGGCGTCACGATGATGTAGACCGGCCAGGGCACGCCCGCCGGGAACAGCGCGTTCTTGAAGAAGCCCAGCGGGCTCTTCTTGATACCCGCGTAGATGAAGGTGATGTAGCTCACCAGTGCGAGCGTCAGCGGCACGGCGGCGATGCTCGTTCCGGCGATGTTCAGGAACGGGATGATTCCCGTGATGTTCATGAACAGCACCATGAAGAAGATCGTGGTGAGGATCGGCAGGAATCGGTTTCCGTCCTTGCGCCCGAGGAGGTCGTGCGCGATGTTGGAGCGGACGAAGTCCAGCCCCATCTCGACGACGCTCTGGAAGCGGCCGGGGACGATCTTCATCCGTCGGGTTCCGAGAACCAGGATCAGCACGACGGCGACCACCGCGATGAACTGGACGAGGTGGATTCGATGGACGGGGATACCCGCCACAGTGAAGAGGATCTCCGGGAAGAACTCGTCGATCGAAGGTCCGTGGAACTCGCCGTCAGTGGCGAGCTTGGGCATCAGGGTCGCAGCAAGATTGAACAGCGCGGGCTCCAGCTTCGGGGCACCGGTCAGAACCGGGGCGACGATGGTCGGTGTGCTTCAAGCGCAAGCGCTCGCGAACGAGCGGCGGGCACGTCATAACACTATCAGAATCTGAGGGTGTCCTAAGACCGCGGGGCGTCTTCTGCCGACCCTTCTTCGTCGCGGGACTCGGGGATCAGGTCGTGGCGTCCGGGGGCACGATCCTCAGGCACGACGGTCGGCAGCTGGATGCCCGGGGCATGGTCGGTCGGCGCCTGCGTGGGCAGGGACGCGTCGCTCACGTTCGGCAGTCTCATCTTCGTGATGACGATCACATCGATGACCAGGGTCGCCACGACGCCCGTGACGATCGAGAGGAAGAACACCATCGGACTGACCCACGGCTGTCCGCTCAGAACGATCATGATCACCACGAACAGCCCGAGCTTGAGCAGCCAGCCGCCCAGGACGATCGCGAAGAACAGCTGCACGTAGAGCGGGTCTCCGAACCAGCGGTTGGCGATCAGGATGCTGAGCGCGGTGATCCCGAGGAACAGCATGGCGAGCACGACCCCGAGCAGGCCGCTCACGAGACCCTCCACGCCGTCGACGAGAAGGCCGATGCCGCCGGCCACGAGTGCGAGGACCACCATCGAGAAGGCGGACCAGAGCAGAGTCCTCCGCAGGATCGGATTGCTGGAAACGGGGCTCGGGCTCACGGGGACTCCACGGGTGTCGGGTCGGGCTCAGCAGACGCCGCGGACTTCCGTCGGCGCAGAGGATTCAGGGTGATGACGAGGCACGCGGCGATGCCGATGACTCCGAAGGCGACGCCGGGGATGTACTGGCCGGGCCAGTCCTCACGGGCGCCCACGTACATCAGGAGGACGGCGAGGGAGATCACTGCAGTCCAGGCGTAGAAGATCAGGACGGCATCGCGGTCGCGGTGACCGAGGTCGAGCATGCGGTGGTGCAGGTGCTTGCGATCGGGAGAGAACGGCGACTTGCCGGCGTTCATGCGGCGGAGCACCGCGAGGCCGAAGTCGAGGAGCGGCAGCAGCACGACCAGCAGCGGCAGCAGGATCGGGATGAAGGCTCCGAGGAGCTGGGAGCGTCCGAGGCGCTCAGGGTCGAGCGCCGAGGGCTCCAGCTGACCGGTCACCGCGATCGCGGAGGTGGCCATCAGCAATCCGAGGACCAGAGCGCCGGAGTCTCCCATGAACAGCTTCGCCGGGCTCCAGTTGAACGGCAGGAATCCGAGGCACGCGCCGATCAGGACCGCCGCGAGGAAGGAGGCGAGGTTGAAGTAGCTGGAGGCACCGGTGTCACGGGTCAGGATGTAGGAGTACGCGAAGAAGACCCCGTTCGCGATCAGGCACACACCGGCGACGAGGCCGTCCAGACCGTCGATGAAGTTGACCGCGTTCATCACGATGACGATCGCGAACATCGTGATCGTGATGCTCAACCAGCTGGAGAACACGATCAGGTCGCCGAACGGCAGAGACAGGATCTGCAGCCCGCCACCCACCGTGATGATCCCGGCGGCGAGGAACTGCGCGCCGAGCTTGATCATCCAGTCGAGATCCCAGAGGTCGTCGACCACGCCGATGATCGCGATCAGCAGCGATGCGGCGAGGATCGACCACATGGTCTGGGGAGGCATCCACATGTTCGCGAAAAACGGGTTCGCCGCAGACACCCCGATCGCCGCCGCGATGCCGAGGAAGATGGCGACTCCACCCAGACGCGGGGTCGGCGTGGTGTGCACATCCCGCTCGCGGATGCTCGGGTAGAGCTTGAACCGCAGGCTCAGCCGCCAGACCGCCCAGGTCAGCGCGAACGTGATCGCGGCGGTCAGGATGATCGTGAAGAGATACTGCTTCACGAATCCCCGTCCGATTCCGCAGGCTCCTCAGCGGGCTCGAGCAGATCGCCGAGCACCTCCTCGAGCCGCTCGCGGCTGACAGCACCGGCGCGGAGGATGCGCACTCCGCCCGTGGTCGGCTCGGCTCCACGAGGGACGAGGGATGTGGCATCGACGATGGTCGAGGCGACGCCGTCGCGGCTCATGCCGTCTGCGAGGTAGACGGACACGCTGTCACCGAGCATCCGCTCGGCATCGAACGCCGAGATCGCCGCATCGCGACCGGTGAGGTTCGCGCTCGACACCGCGAGCGGACCGGTCTCGGCGAGCAGCTCGAGAGCGACACGCCCTTCGGGCATGCGCACGGCGACGGTGCCCTGGGTCTCCCCCAGGTCCCAGACGAGCGACGGCTGGGCCGGCAGCACGATCGTCAGGCCGCCGGGCCAAAAGGCGTCGACGAGTCGCTGCACGGGCTCCGGCACCGACTCCGCCAGCGCGTGCAGGGTCTCCTTCGTGCCGACGAGGACGGGCGGCGGCTGGTCGCGACCTCGGCCCTTCGCATCGAGGAGCCGCTGCACCGCGGCGGGCGAGAAGGCATCGGCGGCGACACCGTAGACGGTGTCGGTGGGCATCACGATGAGTTCGCCGCGGGCGATGGCCTGGCGGGCGTGGCGCATGCCGGCGAGGAGCTGGGACTCGTCGCCGCAATCGAAGATGGAGGACATGACGATCCGATTCTAGTTGGGGATGTCTGGGCGGTTCGTGTCCGCTTTCAGGGGCGCAGAGCGGTCGTGGCCCGATCACGCAGGGTCAGGTCGCGATGCGTCGCCGCTGCACGCCATCCGTCGCGGGTGAGGATGCTGCGGATCTCCTCCCCCTGCAGCTCCCCATGCTCGATCACGAGCAGTCCGCCCGGATGCAGGAGTTCGAGGGCGCGGACGCTGAGGACACGCACGATGTCGAGGCCGTCCTCTCCCCCGTACAGCGCCATAGACGGGTCGTACAATCGCACCTCGGGGTCGCGGGGCACGGCAGCGTCAGGCACGTACGGCGGGTTCGAGATCACGACCGACGCGGTGCCGTCGAGCTCACCGAAGGCGTCGGCGAGGTCCTCGTTGACGAGCGTCAGGTTGTCGACTCCTGCGGTGTTCCTCGCCGCCCACGGATAGGCATCGGGAGACAGCTCCGTCGCGAAGATCCGGGAGTGGGGCACCTCGGTCGCCATGGCCAGCGCGATGGCCCCGCTCCCGGTGCCGAGGTCGACGCCGATGGGCTCGGGCGACGGCGATCCCAGAAGGGCGTCGATCGCGTACTGCACCACGGTCTCGGTCTCGGGCCGGGGGACGAAGACACCCGGTCCGACCGCGAGCTCGAGGTGCCGGAACGGCGCCGTCCCGGTGATGTGCTGCAGCGGCTCCCTCGCCGAGCGGCGGGTGACGAGCGCGTCGAAGGCGACCGCAGGGTCGTCGGCGATCGCGTCGCCCCTGATCACGGCAGCCTGCACCTCTCCCCGCCGCGCACCGAGGATGTGTCCCGCCAGGAGCTCCGCATCGACGAGCGGATCCGGGACGCCGGCCTCCGCGAGTCGTCGGGCGGCGGCGTGCACCGCGGAGGCGAGGGAGATATCAGGCATGAGCACAAGCGTAGAGCGCGGGAAGGTGTCATATTGCCCGACCCCCGAGGGCGCTCGCCTAGGCTGGAGCCGCAGTCACCCCGCACAGGAAGGCTCTCCCCATGCCCGGTATCCACTCCGACATCACCAGCGCGTTCGGCAACACTCCTCTGGTTCGCCTCAACCGGGTCACCGAGGGTCTCGGCGCGACCGTGCTCGCCAAGCTCGAGTTCTACAATCCGGCGTCGAGCGTCAAGGACCGGCTCGGCATCGCGATCGTCGACGCTGCTGAGGCGTCAGGCGAGCTGAAACCCGGGGGCACGATCGTCGAGGCGACGAGCGGCAACACCGGGATCGCGTTGGCGATGGTCGGTGCAGCGCGCGGCTACAAGGTGATCCTCACGATGCCCGCGTCGATGTCGAAGGAGCGGCGCATGCTCCTCAAGGCCTTCGGCGCCGAGCTCGTCCTCACCGACCCCACGAAGGGCATGACGCACGCGATCTCCGAGGCTGAGGCCATCGCCGCCCGGACGCCGGGCGCCGTGCTGGCGAAGCAGTTCGCCAATGAGGCGAACCCCGCCATCCACCGCCGGACCACAGCCGAGGAGATCCTCCGCGATACCGAGGGCTCCGTCGACTACCTCGTCGCGGGCATCGGCACCGGCGGAACCATCACCGGCGTCGGCCAGGTGCTGAAGGAGCGCGTCCCAGGCGTTCAGATCGTCGCCGTCGAGCCCAAGGACTCCCCCATCCTGACCGAGGGACACCCCGGACCGCACAAGATTCAGGGCATCGGACCGAACTTCGTGCCGCCCATCCTCGACCGCGACGTCCTCGACGAGGTCATCGACGTCACCTTCGACGATGCCATCCGGGTCGCACGGGAGACAGCGAGCCGTGAGGGCATCCTCGTGGGCATGTCGAGCGGTGCCGCGATCTGGGCAGCCCTGCAGGTCGCGCAGCGTCCGGAGGCCGCAGGGAAGACCATCGTCGTCATCATCCCCTCGTTCGGTGAGCGCTACCTCTCGACCGCCCTGTACGAGCACCTGCGCGAATCCTGATCCGTCCGATGGGCATGATCGGCCGAATGCGCGAGGACATCGCGGCAGCTCGACTTCGCGACCCCGCTGCTCGCAGCGCAGCAGAGGTGGCACTCCTCTATCCCGGACTGCACGCCATCTGGGCGCACCGCGTCTCGCATGCGCTCTGGCGCCGGCGGCTCCGCCTGCTCGCACGCGCGACGTCGCAGGTCTCGCGCTGGCTGACGGGCATCGAGATCCATCCCGGCGCGCAGATCGGGCGGCGGTTCTTCATCGATCACGGCATGGGCGTGGTCATCGGAGAGACGGCCGAGGTCGGCGACGACGTGATGCTGTACCACGGGGTCACACTCGGCGGCCGGACCAGGGACTCCGGCAAAAGGCATCCGACCCTCGGCGACGGCGTCGCCGTGGGTGCGGGAGCCAAGATCCTCGGACCCATCATGATCGGCGAGGGATCGGTGGTCGGCGCGAACGCCGTGGTCACCCGCGATGCCCCCGCAGACAGCATCCTGGTCGGGATCCCGGCGAAGGCACGGGCGCGCGTCCTCGGCGAAGACACCAAGGCAGTGCTCACGGCGCCGGAGTACTCGATCTGAGAGTCCTTCCGGCTCCGGCCGGGACGCTTCTCAGCGAGCCCGCGACTTCTCGACCTTCTTGCGCAGGAAGATCAGCGGAAGCAGCACGCTGCCGAGCGCCGTGACGAGCCACACGATCACGGCTCCGAGCAGCCAGCCGGCGAGATCCACGATGCGCAGGCCGCCGATCGGCAGCAGCACGACGACGACCAGGGCGATCAGAGTCGACACGATCCCGATGCCTCCCATCAGCACCGGCGCGTAGCGGTCGGCGATCTTGCTGACCCAGGGGGCGAGCACGCTCTGCACGATCGCGAAGATCAGGATGCAGATGACGAACCCCCACCACTTGTCCCACTGGATCTGGAATCCGTCGAGCACGAGATCGGCGACGATGAGGCCGAGACCTGCGGACACGACATACAGGAGCGCGCGGAAGAGGAACGTGATCACGGCCCGAGCCTAGCGCCACCGCGCGGAACGACGGGGAACCGCAGTGTGATCGTGACTGTCACTCGGGTTCGACCGAGCGCGATCGCGGGGAGCCGGAGCGTCCGGCTCCCCGCGATCTCTGCGTCACTGCGCCACGAAGAAGGGGATGGCACCGGACAGGATGCCGACTCCGAGCATGACGAGCGACACGACCGTCGCTCGCCA
Organism: Microbacterium sp. Leaf159; assembly: GCF_001423615.1. Classification (GTDB taxonomy): domain Bacteria; phylum Actinomycetota; class Actinomycetes; order Actinomycetales; family Microbacteriaceae; genus Microbacterium. The sequence goes on from NZ_LMOU01000001.1 coordinate 867,212, forward strand.
CAGCACCTTGCGGTGGTGATCGCCGAGGTTGACGCTCGCCAGCGAGACGAGCAGCAGGATCGCCGGCACGAGCGGACTCTGCAGGTGCACGGGTTGCCCGATGATCGACGCGCGCGCCATCTCCACCGGGTCGATGCCGAACGCCGCAGCGCTCTGGGAGAGCACGGGGAGGATGCCGAAGTAGAACGCGTCGTTCGACATGAAAAACGTGAACGGGATCGACAGGAGTCCGGTGATGGGTGCGAGGAACGGGCCGAGTGCCGGCGGGAGGACGTCGGTGATCCATGTCGCCATGGCGTCGACCATCCCGGTGCCCGACAGGACTCCTACCAGCACTCCGGCCGCGATCACCATCGAGACGACCCCCACGATGCTCGGCGCGTGAGCGACGATCTCGGACGCCTGGTCCTTGATCCCGCGGAAGTTGACCAGGAGGGCCACGGCGGCGCCGACCATGAACACGTACGGGAGCGGCATGATGTCGAGCACCAGCAGCACCATGACGGCGACCGTGAGCGCCAGGTTGAACCAGATCAGCCTGGGTCGGAGCGTCGGCCGTGCGGGGTCGAGCATGGTGTCGGCCATCGCGGTGTCCGCGAGGTCGACGCTCGCGGCGGCGACGGGGCCGCGTCCGCCGGAGACGACGACGATGTTGCCGGTGCGCAGCGCGGCGCGGGCACCCGGAGTCGCATCGGAGCCGCGGAAGAGCTTCGGGACCGTCGAGAGCGCCCCGCCGTCGACCCCGGTGAGCCGCCCGTCGGAGTCGAGCCGTCCGAGCCGTCGGCGCTCCTGCAGGCCGAGCATCCACGCGAAGCCCAGCGTCACGACGATGCCGACGCCGAGTGCGGGGAGCATCGGCACGAAGATCTCCGTGGGCTGCAGGCCGAGGGCTGTCGCCGCGCGCACCGTCGGACCGCCCCAGGGCACGATGTTCAGCGTGCCGTTCATGAGTCCGGCCACGCAGGTGAGCACCACGGGGCTCATGCCGAGCCGCAGGTAGATCGGGAGCATGGCAGAGGTCGTGATGATGAACGTCGTGGACCCGTCTCCGTCGAGCGAGACCGCACCCGCGAGGATCGCCGTGCCGAGCACGACCTTCGCGGGGTCGTCGCCCAGCAGGCGCGTGATCATCCGGATGAGCGGATCGAACAGGCCGACGTCGATCATGATGCCGAAGAACATGATCGCGAACATCAGCAGTGCGGCGGTCGGCGCCATGGTGGCGATCGAGTCCAGGATCATGTCGCCGAGGCCGAGGCCCGCTCCGGCGAAGAGACCGAAGACGGTGGGGACCAGGATCAGCGCCACCATGGGCGTCAGGCGCTTCGTCATGATGAGCGTCATGAACGCCAGCACCATGGTGAATCCGAGGAGGACGAGAACCCACTCCGGCGGCACGAACGCCACGTCGTACGTGGGTGCCTCTTCTGCGGCCGCGGGCAGGCCGGTGAGCATGTCGGGCATACGGTGACTCCTTCGTCGTCGCACCGTCATCTGCGACGGATCCTGACGAGACTAGGCAATGCGCCGCGTGCGGGTGCGGTATCCCGCATTCCCGGACGTTGTGCGCGTAGCGTGGGTTCTGCGCATATTGCGCGAAGGGAGCACCGTGTCGAGGACGACGACGATCAGACCGCGTTTCGCGACGCGCACGCTCCTGCTGCACCTCGCCACCGTCGCGCTCGTGGTCGCGCTGTGCACGGGCGTGTACCTCGCTGTCGCCCTCCAGCAGCTGCGTGCAGAGGCCGAGTCCACTGCGCTCGGCATCGCCAGGACGTTGGCGGAGGATCCGCAGGTACGGGCGGAGGTCGCGCTCATCTCCGCCGCGAACGATGCACCGGACGCCGAATCGCTCAGAGACGGAGACCTGCAGCGCATCGCGATGGACGTATCGACCCGCACGGGTGCACTGTTCGTCGTGATCACCGACGAGGACGGCATCCGCCTCGCCCATCCGATCAGCTCGCGCATCGGCGAAGTCGTCAGCACGCCCTTCGAAGAGGTCCTCGAGGGGAACGAGGTCGTGGACTGGCAGACCGGAACGCTCGGCGAATCGGCGCGCGCGAAGATCCCCGTCCGCGACGATGCAGGCACGCCCGTCGGCGAGATCAGCGTCGGCTTCGAGCGGACGGGGGTCTTCGACGACCTGCCCCCGCTGCTCGCCGTGATCGGCCTCACCGCGCTCGGAGCACTCGCGCTGGCCGGCCTCGCATTCCTCCTTCTCCGCCGGCGCTGGGAGCACCTCACTCTCGGCGTCCAGCCGGAAGAGCTCGTGGCGCTCGTGCAGAACCAGACAGCGGTCCTGAACGGTGTGGACGACGGAGTACTGGCCGTCGACTCCGCCGGGATCGTCAGGGTGAGCAACGACGCCGCAGATCGGATGCTGGGGCTCGACGCCCCTGTGGGCCGCCCCTTCGCCGACCTCGGACTCCCTGCTTCCGTGCTCGAAACCGTGACGGGTGACCGAGCACGATCGAGCGCCGTCGTCGACGACCGCGTGCTGTACCTCGACTCGAGGCCTGTCGTGCGTGACGGGCGGGCGCTCGGCGATGTGCTGATCGTCCGCGATCGCACCGACCTCATCGCTCTGACCGAGCGGCTGGAGACTGTGCGCACCATGACCGCCGCGCTGCGCGTGCAGCGGCACGAATTCGCCAACCGCATGCACGTCGCCGCAGGGCTCATCGACGCGGAGCGGGTCGATGATGCCCGGGCCTTCCTCGGCGAACTGGTCGAGCGCGGCTCCGTGGCCTTCCCGGTCACGGGGCTCGCCCTGCTCGGCGATCCCTTCCTGCACTCGTTCCTCGGCGCCAAGGGCGTCGAGGCAGGCGAGCGCGGCGTAGCGCTGCGCATCGCAGACGAGACGCAGCTGATCGGCAGTGTGGCAGCACCGGAGGACGTCGCGGCTGTGCTGGGCAACCTGGTCGACAACGCCGTGACGGCGGCCGTCGCGGGCGAGAGGTCGCCTCGCTGGGTCGAGGTCGCCGTGCTCGGCGACGGCGATGCGCTCGTGGTCACGGTGTCGGACTCGGGAGCAGGTCTCGGCGACGTCGACCCTCTGTCGCCGCGACCTTCCGCCGAGGACGCCGGCGCTGCCGTGCACGGTCACGGCATCGGACTTCCTCTGGCCCGCGAGATCGCACGGCGGAGCGGCGGGGAGCTCTGGATCATCGACCCCGGAGGAGCGCAGCACGGCGCCGTGTTCGCCGCGCGCCTCAGCGGCGCTGTCTCGCCCGTCGTGCCAGCTCAGAAGGAGAACTCATGACAGACCCCGTGCGTGTCCTCATCCTCGACGACGACTTCCGTGTCGGCCATCTGCATCGCGGAATCGTCGACGAGCAAGCCGGCTTCATCGCTCTCGAGCCCGTGCGATCGATCGCCGAAGCGCGGGAGAGCATCCGTTCCTCTCGTCCCGACCTTCTGCTGGCGGACGTCTTCCTGCCGGATGGAGACGGCATCGCACTGGTGCAGGATGCCGGGGTCGATGCGATCCTCATCTCGGCGGCCGACGACGCCCCGACGGTACGCCGTGCATTGAAGTCGGGTGCCGTGGGGTATCTGCTCAAACCGTTCGATCGACGCGCACTCACCGGACTGCTCGACCGGTACGCACGCTATCGCAACCTCCTCGCCGGGGATCGTCCTCTGCAGCAGGACGACGTCGATCGGGCCCTGGCGATCCTGCACGGCTCAGGAGAGCCCGTCTCGGTCTCACGTTCGGCCACCGAGCAGCTGGTACTCGCCGCGCTCGGCGACGGGGAGGCGTCGGCGGCGGAGGTCGGAGAGCGCGTCGGAATATCCCGAGCCACTGCGCAGCGTCATCTCGCCGCGCTCGCGGCGCGGACCGTGGTCGAGGTGAGCCTGCGGTACGGAGCCACCGGACGACCCGAGCATCGCTACGCGGCGCGGATCTGAGGACGCGCGAGCCGCGAGGGGCGGCTGCGGAGCATGACTCCCGTCCGACTCCGGGCGCGACGCCGGTCAGGAGCCCGGTCAGGACTCCGAGCCGACGGCGGCGAGACGCGCCTCTTCGTCCGCCTGGATCGCACTCTCGATGATCGGCTCGAGTGCGCCGTCCATCACCTGATCGAGGTTGTACGCCTTGAATCCGGTGCGGTGGTCGGCGATGCGGTTCTCGGGGAAGTTGTATGTGCGGATGCGCTCGGAGCGATCCATGCCGCGGATCTGCGACTTGCGCGCGTCGGATGCCGCGGCATCCAGCTCCTCCTGCTGCTTCGCCAGCAGTCGCGCACGCAGCACGCGCATCGCGGCCTCGCGGTTCTGCAGCTGCGACTTCTCGTTCTGCATCGACACGACGATGCCGCTGGCGAGGTGCGTGATGCGCACGGCCGAGTCGGTCGTGTTCACCGACTGACCGCCGGGACCCGAAGAACGGAACACGTCGATCTTGAGATCGTTCTGGTTGATCGCGATCTCGTCGGGCTCATCCACCTCGGGGAACACCAGCACGCCGGTGGTCGAGGTGTGGATGCGGCCCTGCGACTCGGTCGCGGGAACACGCTGCACCCGATGCACGCCGCCCTCGTACTTGAGGTGGGCCCAGACGCCCTGAGCGGGATCGGTGGACGATCCCTTGATCGCGACCTGGACGTCCTTGTAACCGCCGAGGTCGGACTCGTTGCGCTCGAGGAGCTCGGTCTTCCAGCCCTTCGACGCCGCGTACTGGATGTACATGCGCAGCAGGTCAGCGGCGAACAGCGCCGATTCGGCACCGCCCTCCCCCGCCTTGATCTCCATGATCACGTCTCGCGCGTCGTCCGGATCCCGCGGGATCAGCAGGCGCCGGAGCTTCTCCTGCGCGGCCTGAACGCTCTCTTCGAGACCGGGCACCTCATCGGCGAACGCGTCGTCCTCGCGGGCGAGTTCGCGCGCCGCGTCCAGATCGTCGGATGCCGCCACCCACGCCTCGTGGGCGGCGACGATCCTGGACAGCTCGGCGTAGCGGCGGTTGACGCGCTTCGCTCGGGCGGCATCGGCGTGCACCGCCGGGTCGGAGAGTTCCTCCTGCACCCGGCGATGCTCGTCGATCAGAGTCTGGACGGACTCGAACACAGTGGCTCCGCTCAGCGGATGTTGTTGTCGTGACCGTGCGCGCCCGAGGGGAGCGTCGGGATCGACTTCTGCATCTGCACCAGGAACTCGACGTTCGAGTGAGTCTCCCTGAGCTTGCCCAGGACGACCTCGAGTGCCTGCTGCTGGTCGAGGCCCGCGAGGGCACGACGCAGCTTCCAGGTGATCTTGACCTCGTCGGTCGACAGCAGCATCTCTTCGCGGCGGGTGCTCGACGCGTTGACGTCGACGGCCGGGAAGATGCGCTTGTCGGCGAGCTGACGCGACAGACGCAGCTCGCTGTTGCCGGTGCCCTTGAACTCCTCGAAGATGACCTCGTCCATCTTGGAGCCGGTCTCGACGAGAGCAGTGGCGAGGATCGTCAGGGATCCGCCGTTCTCGATGTTGCGCGCGGCACCGAAGAAGCGCTTGGGCGGGTACAGCGCCGACGCGTCGACGCCTCCCGAGAGCACGCGTCCGGATGCCGGAGCCGCGAGGTTGTACGCACGGCCGAGGCGGGTGATCGAGTCGAGCAGCACGACGACGTCGCGACCCAGCTCGACGAGACGCTTGGCGCGCTCGATGGCGAGCTCGGCGACCGTGGTGTGGTCCTCTGCGGGACGGTCGAAGGTCGAAGCGATGACCTCGCCCTTGACGGTGCGCTCCATGTCGGTGACCTCTTCGGGGCGCTCGTCGACGAGCACGACCATGAGGTGGACCTCGGGGTTGTTCTGCGCGATCGCGTTGGCGATCTGCTGCAGGACGATCGTCTTACCGGCCTTGGGAGGCGCGACGATCAGGCCGCGCTGGCCCTTGCCGATCGGGGCGACCAGGTCGATGATGCGCTGGGTCAGCTTCTCGGGAGCCGTCTCGAGACGCAGACGCTCCTGCGGGTAGAGCGGGGTGAGCTTGCCGAACTCGACGCGGGTGGCCGCGTCGTCGATCGACAGGCCGTTGATCGAGTCGACCTTGACCAGCGCGTTGTACTTCTGACGACCCTGCTGCTCGCCCTCGCGAGGCTGCTTGATCGAGCCGACGATCGCGTCGCCCTTGCGCAGGTTGTACTTCTTGACCTGTCCGAGCGAGACGTAGACGTCGCTGGGGCCGGCGAGGTAGCCGGTCGTGCGGACGAAGGCGTAGTTGTCGAGCACGTCGAGGATTCCGGCGATCGGGATCAGGACGTCGTCCTCGCCGATCTCGGTGTCGAACTCGTCGGTCGGCGCTCCACCGCGGCGCTTGTTGCGCTGACGGTTGCGGCCGTTGCCGCCCTCGTCATCGGCGGAGTTCTGCTGCTGAGGCTGCTGCGACTGCTGCGACTGCTGCTGCTCGCCGGCCTGACCGCTGCCGTTCTGGCCGCGTCCGCGGTTGCGGCTGCGGTTGCGGTTGCGGCCGCGGCCACCCTGCTCGTCGCCGCCGTCAGCGGAGTCGGAGGAATCGGCGGCGGGAGCGGAGTCTGCCGGGGCGGACTCGGCGGGCTTCTCGGCTGCCGGAGCCTCGGATTCGGCCGCGGGCTTCTTGGCGGTGCGGCGTCCGCGACCGGTCTTCTTCGGCTCGTCGGACGAATCCGCCGCCGGAGCGGACTCGGCAACCGGAGCGGAGTCAGCAGCAACAGCAGGAGCAGCAGCAGAGTCGGCTGCGGGCGCCTCGGCGGCGGGCTCGGCGTCGGCCTTCTTCGCGCGGCTGCGACGAGGAGCCTTCGCCTTGGGTGCGGCGTCGGCGGCCGGAGCGTCGGCGGCGGGCGCCTCGGACTTCGCGGGCGCCTCGGACTTCGCGGGCGCCTCGGTCTTTGCAGGTGCCTCGGACTTCACGGGTGCGCTGTCGGCGGCGGCATCGGCCGCGGCAGCCTTCTCAGCCTTGGCGGACGCCGTCGCGGTGGTCGCGCGGCGCGGTGCACGCTTGCGGGCCGGGGCCACTTCGGTCGCGGCGGTGGTCGCGGCGTCGGAGCTCGCGGCCTTGGCCGGAGCAGCGGCGGCGGGTGCCGCCTGGTCGTTCTGGGTCTCGGAGAAATTCTCCACGAGTACTCCCTCTTTGGTCTCGGAGACGTGAGCGGTACGCGCACAACGGGTGCTGCGCGCGGTCGCACGGGCTGACGCTCGGCGTCAGCCAGCCTCGGCACTGGGTTCTCGAAAAGAACGAGTTCTCGGTGAGAGCAGTGCCACAGGGGTTTGCGTGCGGGTCTTGCAGAGTTGCAATGGGGCCAGATTCACGCAGTTACGTGGAGCCCTCCGCTCGATTCCCCACTGTACCACCACGCACGTCGACCGCGAGCAGCAGCGCTTCCCACGGGGTGTCGGTGGTGGATTCGGCGAGTTCCACGGCATCCTGACGGCTGCCTGGCCCGTCGGCGAGGACGAGCACGCTGGGTCCGGCGCCGGACACCACGGCGGCGAAACCGGCGGCGCGCAGAGCCTGCACGAGTCGCTGCGTCTCGGGCATCGCCTCGGCGCGGTAGTCCTGATGAAGGCGATCGGCCGTCGCGTCGAGCAGCAGTTCGGGGCTCTGGGTGAGAGCCGCGATGAGCAGCGCCGAGCGCGAGACGTTGAACACCGCATCGGCGGTCGACACCTGAGGCGGCTGCAGCGAGCGGGCCTTCGACGTCGACATCGTGTACGACGGCACGAGCACGAGAGGAGAGACGCCACGGTGCACGAGCAGCTTCTTGTGCTGCGCGCCCCGCTCGCCCATCCACGCGATCGTGAGCCCACCGAAGAGGGCGGGTGCCACGTTGTCGGGGTGCCCCTCGATCTCGGTCGCGAGACGCAGCATGTCGGCGTCGCTGATCTCGACGTCGCCCTCGAGCAATCCCTTGGCCGCGAGGATCCCCGCGGCCACGGCCGCTCCGGAGGAGCCGAGACCACGACCGTGCGGAACCCCGTTCTCGGCCACGATGCGCAGACCGGGAAGCGGACGATCGACGTCGGCGTAGACGTGAGCGATCGTGCGGACGATCAGGTGGGACGCATCGCGCGGGATCTCTGCCGCGCCCGAGCCGGAGACCTCGATCTCGAGCTCACCCGCGGGCAGCTCCGTGACGACGAGGGTGTCGTAGATGCTCAGCGCGAGCCCGAGCGTGTCGAAGCCGGGGCCCAGGTTCGCGCTGGTGGCGGGTACGGTCACCTCGACCGTGCGCGCTGATGCCACCGTCATTCGCCTTCCACGCGCAGCACCGAGACGACGCGCTCGACGACCGAGCTGTCGGCGAGTGCATCGACGGTCGCGCTGAGAGCCGCATCGGTGGCTCGGTGCGTGCCGATGACGAGACGGGCGGTGGGCTCGTCTTCGCCCTCGACCGTCTGGACGACCGTGGCGACCGAGACGTCGCCGTCGCTCAGGATGCCGGCGACGGTCGCGAGCACGCCGGGGGCGTCCGAGACCTCGAGAGTGATCTGGTAGCGCGTGGTGACGTGGCCGATCGGCACGACCGGCAGGTTCGCCCTCGTGGACTCCCCCACGCCGACCCCGCCCGCGATGTGGCGGCGGGCCGCCGAGACGACGTCACCGAGAACGGCGGATGCCGTCTGCACGCCACCGGCACCTGCGCCGTAGAACATGAGCGAGCCGGCCGCCTCCGCCTCGACGAACACCGCGTTGTTCGCGCCGTGGACCGACGCGAGCGGGTGGGTCTTCGGCACGAGCGCCGGGTAGACGCGCACCGAGATCGACTCCGCACCGTTGGCCTCGATGCGCTCGCAGACGGCGAGCAGCTTGATCACGAATCCGGCCGCCCGGGCCTCGTCGATCATCGATGCGGTGATCGAGGTGATGCCCTCGCGGTACACGGCGTCGAGCGGGACAGCCGTGTGGAACGCGAGGCTGGCGAGGATCGCGGCCTTCTGCGCTGCGTCGTAGCCCTCGACGTCGGCCGTGGGGTCGGCCTCCGCGTAGCCGAGGCGCTGTGCGTCGGCGAGCACGTCGGCGAAGTCGGCGCCCTCGGTGTCCATGCGGTCGAGGATGTAGTTGGTGGTGCCGTTCACGATGCCCATGATGCGGACCACCCGGTCGCCGGCGAGCGAGTCGCGCAGCGGGCGGATGATCGGGATCGCACCGGCGGCAGCGGCCTCGTAGTAGACGGAGGCGCCGACACGGTCGGCAGCCTCGAACAGCTCGGGGCCGTGCGTGGCGAGCAGCGCCTTGTTGGCGGTGACGACGTCTGCGCCGGAACCGATCGCCTGCAGGATGCTCGTGCGCGCCGGCTCGATTCCGCCGATCAGCTCGATCACGATGTCGGAGCCGAGGATGAGCGACTCCGCGTCGGTCGTGAACAGCTCCTTCGGCAGGTCGGTCTCACGGGGCGCGTCGAGGTTGCGCACGGCGATGCCCGCCAGTTCGAGCGAAGCCCCCGCGCGGTCGGCGAGCTCGTCGCCGTGACGCAGCAGGAGGTCGGCCACCTGGGAGCCGACCGCGCCGGCGCCCAGAAGCGCCACCCGAAGTCGTCGGTACTCAGTCGTCATTGCTACTCCTTAGGAGGGTGGATCAGTCGTGTGTCGTCGGCTGCCGCATCGCGTGACGCGCGGCTCACCGGTGGTTCTGGGGCGCTTCGATGCCCGCATCCCGAGAAAGGACGTCGGCGATCGTCTCGCCGCGGACGATGACCGTCGACCGCCCGTCGCGAACGGCGACGATCGGAGGACGCGGGACGTGGTTGTAGTTGCTCGCCAGCGGAGCGCAGTAGGCACCTGTGGCAGGGACCGCCAGAAGATCGCCGGGCGCGACGTCGGCCGGAAGGAACTCATGATCGACGACGATGTCGCCCGACTCGCAGTGCTTGCCGACGACGCGGCTGAGCTGCGGAGCGCCGACGCCCACTCGTGAGGCCAGGCGGGCCGAGAACTGGGCTCCGTAGAGTGCGGGACGGGCGTTGTCGCTCATGCCCCCGTCGACGCTGATGTAGCGACGGGTCGCCCCGGACTCCAGCGCCACGTCCTTGGTCGTTCCGACCTCGTAGATCGTCACGCCGGCGGTGCCGACGATGGCTCGGCCGGGTTCGAACGACAGTGCCGGGATCGCGATGCCGCGTGCCGCGCAGCCTTCGGCGACCGCCGTCACGATCTCACCCGCGAGCGTCTCGATCGGCGTCGGGTCGTCGACGCTCGTGTAGGCGATGCCGAAGCCGCCGCCCAGATTGAGCTGGGGCACGGGCCCGCCCTCGAGGAGTGCGGCATGGAGTTCGAGCACGCGGGACGCGGATTCGCGGAAACCGGCGACGCCGAAGATCTGCGAGCCGATATGGCAGTGGAGACCGGCGAAGTCGATGCCGGGGATCTCTCGGATGCGGGCGACGGCCCGCTCCGCCTCGGGCAGCGGGAAGCCGAACTTCTGGTCTTCGTGGGCGGTCGCGAGGAAGTCGTGTGTCTCGGCGTGCACGCCGCTGATGACACGCACCAGCACGCGCTGGGTCGCGCCGGTCCGAGCGGTGATCGCCGCCAGCCGCTCGATCTCGATCTCGCTGTCGACGATGATCGTCCCGACGCCCACCTCGACGGCGCGTTCGAGCTCGGCGACGGACTTGTTGTTGCCGTGGAAACCCATCGATGCCGGAGCGACTCCCGCGGCGAGGGCGACCTCGAGCTCTCCCCCGGTGCACACGTCGATGCGGAGTCCCTCATCGACCACCCACCGGGCGATCGTCGTGGTCAGCAGCGCCTTGCCCGCGTAGTAGACCTGAGCGGTCGTGCCGTGCTCTGCGGCGGCCGTGTCGAAGGCGAGTCTGAACGCCCGCGCCCGGGTGCGCACCTCGTCCTCATCGATCACGAGGAGCGGTGTGCCGTAGGTCCGGGCGAGCGCTGTGGCGGCGATGCCGGCCAGCTGCACGACCCCGTCGGAGTCGCGGATCGTGGACGCGGGCCACACGGCGGTCGGGAGAACGTTCGCGTCGTCGGGCTCGACGAGCCATTCCGGGGCGAGCGAATCGGCAGGGGAAAGCAAGGAACACCAATCGTGGGACGGGTCTCGGGCGGGAACACGCACTGCGAGGTTGACCCCGATTCTAGGGCACCCTCCATGCCGCATCCGTCATGGTGACACCCTGCGTCAACCCCCTCAGAGCACTTGTCGGCCACTCGTAAGGTGGGGGGATGAGCAGCGAATCCGCAACCCCCGACGCCGACCGCCCCGGCCTGATCCCCCGCGTGAGCGCTGCGGCGATCCGGTGGGCGTTGAGGCAACGCCCGGTGCGCGCGTTCTTGCTGTACTCCGAGCGCCGAGGCCCCATGCTGGCCGACAGCGTGACGTACCGCGCCCTGTTCAGTGTCTTCGCCGCCGTACTTCTCGGATTCTCGATCGCTGCTCTGTGGCTCGCAGGCAACCCCGAGGCCTGGGACGCGATCATCGCGGCGGTGCAGTCGGTCGTTCCCGGTCTCATCGGCGAGGACGGGATCATCGACCCATCCGACCTCGAGGCACCGGTCTCGCTGTCCATCGCCGGTGCGATCTCGGTCGTCGCGCTCACCGGTTCGGCTCTCGCCGCCGTCGGCTCTCTGCGCACTGCCGTGCGGCTCCTCGCGGGCACGGCCCAGGCCGACATCCTCTTCATCTGGGTGATGCTGCGCAACCTCGTACTCGCCATCGGCATCGGCCTCGCATTCGTGGCCGCAGCCGCGGTCACCTTCATCGGGCGTATCGGCATCACCTGGATCTCAGGCCTGCTCGGCATCGCCGAGGACTCCCCCACGGCGACCTGGAGCATCCGCATCGTGTCGCTCGTCGTGGTGCTCGCGCTCGACACCGCTCTGATCGCCGGTGTCTTCCGTCTGCTCTCGGGAACGCATCCGTCGGCGCGGTCCCTCTGGACCGGCGCGCTGCTGGGTGGGATCGGTCTGCTCATCCTGCAGGAGCTGTCGGGGCTGTTCATCGGAGGCGCTACCAGCAATCCGCTGCTCGCGTCGTTCGCCTCGCTGCTGGCGCTGCTGATCTGGCTCAACCTGTCGACCCAGGTGATCCTGATCTCCTGCGCGTACATCGTCACGTCGGAGGAGGAGCGTCACGACCGCGTGCACGCCCGATTCGGTGCGACGACGTTCCCGCAGCGGCGCGTGCAACGCGCCGAAGCCGAGGTCGCCCTCGCCACCACGGAACTTCGCGCCGCGCAGAAGGCCGAGAAGGAGTTCCGCACCGGCTCGACCGCCGGCTGACCTCAGCTCTGGGGGCACACACCCTTGTCGAGCAGGCTCGCATCGGTCGCGATCGCACCGTCGACGTCCACGTCGATCACAGCCTCGGTGCCGTCGATCTCGAGCCCCGTCAGGGTGATGCCGGCGGGGAGCTGATCGGCGATGCACACACGCTGCGTCTCGGTGAGGCGATCGCCGAGGGATCCGAGAGAGGAACCTACCTGATCGGCGTCGACCTCGAGACCGCCGATCGTGAGCCCCACGGGGGTCAGCTCGAGGTCACCCTCGGCGATGCCCGGCGTCACGGTGAGAGAGACAGGGATCGCGATGCCGAGGACGCTCACCGTTCCGGCGACGGTCGCATTCGGAGCATCGAGCGTCACTGTGTCGACGGGAAGATCGGTGCCGGCGAGCAGGGTGGTGAACTGCGATTCGTCGATCCGGATGGTCCCTGTCGCCCCGCTCAGGTCTCCGCCACGCAGCGGCACCCCGGTCGCGGTGACGTCGACCGCGCCGGTGATCCCCTGCAACGTCACCGAATCCGTCGAGAGATGAAGGGTATCGAGCGTTCCGCCGATCAGCTGCGGGATCAGGATGCCGTCGGCCTCCACGTCGAGCTCCTGGTCTGCGGGCAGGTCGAGCTGATCGATCACGATTCCGCGGACGATCCCGGGAAGGACCGAACGCACCACGAGCTCCGCTGCGACGGCCAACAGCGCCAGCACGACCACGATGATGAGCAGCACCCACGGCCACCGCTTGCGCTTGCGCTTCGCGGGCACGGCGGCGACAGCATCCTTCTCGCCCGGGATCACGAGCGTCGGATGCTCGGAATCAGCGGCGGGATACGGAAGGGTGTGGTTGTCGTCGCTCATGCTGCCATCCTGCCCTACAGGGCGGACGGCAGCCGAGTCACATCCGCTCGGGAGCGGACACGCCGAGGAGGTCGAGACCGTTGCGGAAGACCTGTCCCGCGGCATCGTTGAGCCACAGGCGCGTGCGGTGCACGGTCTCGATCGGGTCGTCGCCCTGGGGGATCACGCGGCAGTTGTCGTACCAGCGGTGGTACAGGCCGGCGAGCTCCTCGAGGTACCGCGCGACGCGGTGCGGTTCGCGGACCTCGGCAGCGAACGCCACGATGCGCGGGAACTCCTGCAGAGCACCGAGCAGTGCGCCCTCCGTCTCGTGCGTGAGCGTCTCAGGAGCGAACTCCGAGCGGTCGACACCGGAATCGGCGGCGTTGCGCGCGACATTGTGCGTGCGGGCGTGTGCGTACTGCACGTAGAAGACAGGGTTGTCGTTCGTGCGCTTCTGCAGCAGCTCCGGGTCGAGCGCCAGCGGCGAATCGGCGGGCGAGCGCTCCAGCGAGTAGCGCAGTGCATCGGTGCCGAGCCACTCGCGCAGGTCGTCCATCTCGATGATGTTGCCGGCACGCTTGCTGAGACGCGCACCGCCAACCGAGACGAGCTGACCGATCAGCACCTCGACGTTCTTCTCGGGGTCTTCTCCTGCGGCACCGGCGATCGCCTTGAGGCGGTGGACGTAACCGTGGTGGTCTGCGCCCAGCAGGTACAGCTTGTACTCGAACCCGCGGTCGCCCTTGTTGAGGTAGTACGCGGCGTCGGCGGCGAAGTAGGTGTACTCGCCGTTCGAGCGACGGATCACACGGTCCTTGTCGTCACCGAAGTCGGTGGTGCGCACCCAGACGGCACCCTCGTCGTCGAAGACATGTCCCTGCTCGCGCAGACGGTCGACGGCGCGGTCGACGAAGCTCGTGCCGTCCTCCCCCTTGGCATGCAGCGTGCGCTCGGAGAACCACACGTCGAAGTCGACGTTGAACTTCGAGAGCGACTGCTTCTGCTCCTCGAGCTGGAACCCGTAGGCGAGCTCACGGGTGACGACCACCTGCTCGTCGTCCGCAAGGTCGAGCAGATCAGGACGGGCTGCGAGCACGCGAGCCGCGAGATCGCCGATGTAGCTTCCGGCGTAGCCACCCTCGGGGGTGGGCTCGCCCTTGGCTGCGGCGAGCACGGAGTTCGCGAAGCGCTCCATCTGCACGCCGGCGTCGTTGATGTAGTACTCGCGGGCAACGGTCGCACCGGATGCCGCGAGCACGCGGGCGATCGCATCGCCGAGGGCCGCCCAACGCGTGTGGCCGATGTGCAGCGGACCGGTCGGGTTCGCGCTCACGAACTCGATGTTGATGCTCTGTCCGGCCTGCGAGTCGTTGTGGCCGTAGTCGACGCCTGCATCGACGATCAGCTTCGCCAGCGCGCCTGCGGCCGCCGCATCGAGGCGGATGTTGATGAACCCCGGGCCGGCGACCTCGGTGCTCGCGATGCCGTCGATCTCAGAGAGCCCGTCGGCGATCTGCTGGGCGAGTTCGCGAGGGTTGGTGCCGAACGGCTTCGCCAGACGCATCGCGATGTTCGAGGCCCAGTCGCCGTGGTCGCGATTGCGCGGACGGTCGAGCACGATGTCGGATGCGGCGAGCGCGAGCGGCTCGCCCGGACGTCGTTCCTCGGCGATCGGTGCGAGGACGGCGAGGAGGGCTTCGGCGAGCGTTTCAGGGTTCATAGCCCTCTCAGTTTACGGCGCGTCACGCGCCCGAATTTGCGAGGGCCCGATCGTGATCTACAGTCATGCCATGAAGGCCGCATCCGCCCGCCACCGCCTGCCCGTCGCGGGCCTCGCCGTCGCCGTGATCCTGGCTCTCGCCGCGGTCATCCTCGGTGTGTGGCGTCCGTGGGTTCCGGTGCCGTCTTCTGCGCCCGTCGGAGCCGCTGCCGCCGCCGACGAGGCAGTCACGATCGCCCCCGTGCCACTGCTGCTCCCCGAGCATCCGACCGTTCTGCTGTTCGGGGATTCCTGGACCTACGGCTCAGCTGCGACCGAGCCGACGCTCGGCTACGCATACGTTCTCGCGGACATGATCGACGGCGAGACCATCGTGAAGGGTGTGCGGGGCAGCGGCTATCTGAAGCCGGGGCTCGATGGTCCTGCGTTCGGCGAGCGCATCGCCGCGCTGGATCCGACACTGACACCCGACCTGATCATCATGCAGGGATCGATCAACGACCGCGCTCAGGGCGAGGCCGGTTACCGCGAGGCCGTGACCGCAGCGTGGGATGCGATGTCCGCGAAGTACCCCGAAGCGACGATCGTCATTCTCGGTCCGGCACCGCATGAGCTGCCGGTCGGCGCCGGGACCGCCCGAATCGACACCGATCTCAGTGAGCTGGCCGCAGCCCGGGGATGGTGGTACATCTCCCCCATCGCGCAGAACTGGATCACGGATCAGAACTACCTGTCGGTGATCGACGTCGAGGTCGGACGCCGGCATCCCTCGACCGACGGCCATCGGTATCTGGCGGAGAAGCTCGCCGCAGCGCTCGCGGAACTCGGCGACGCGCCGGTGACCGAGGCCGGAGGGTCGGAGACCACGCCCGAGCAGTGATATTGTCGACCGGTACGCCTCCGTAGCTCAGTGGATAGAGCGCCGGTTTCCGGTACCGTAGGTCGCTGGTTCGATTCCAGTCGGGGGCACACACTCCGCAACGCGAAAGGCCGCCTGTTCTCAGGCGGCCTTTTCGTTGTCCCCGTTCGCGGAGACCTTCGCACTGTTCTCGACGGCGGAGACGAGACTGGCTCCGGAACGTCAGCCGATCGCTCGCTCGGTCGTCGTCTCGGTCAGATTGGCGAGCAGCTGCAGGCGCTCGTGAGTGGCGGATCCGGGTTCCGCCGAGAAGACGATCATCTGGAGTCCGCGGTCGGCGGCGAGGTCCATCGCCTGGAATGTGAGCTCCAGATCGCCCACCACCGGATGGTGGACGGTCTTCAGCCCGGTGCGATGTTCCCGGACATCGTGCGCTCCCCAGAGCTTCCGGAAGAGGTCGCTGCGGGTCGAGAGTTCACCGATGAGATCGCTGAGTTGCCGGTCGTACGGCGAGCGCCCTGCTTCGCCGCGAAGAAGGGCGACGATCTGTCGGGTCTGTCCTTCCCAGTCGGGGTAGAAGGTCTGGGCGCGCGCATCGAGGAAGACGAAGCGTGCGGCGTTCGCGGGCGGTCGCGCGTGGTCGAGCATCTCGGAGAAGACGGCTCGGCCCAGCATGTTCGTGGCGATGGCGTCGAGCCGGCCGTTCTGCACGTACACCGGGACGGTGGACATCGCGTCGATGGTCTGACGCATTCCGGACGTGAGCTGCGTCTTTCGCACAGGGCGCCGTCGCTGCTGCGGATGGGCGCCGGTGTTGGCCGCCCGGATCAGGTCGTGCAGATGCGCGTGTTCCGCGTCATCCAGCTGAAGGGCTCGACTGACCCCGTCGATGACCGATTCCGACACCCCCGCCGCGTTCCCGCGCTCGAGGCGCTTGTAATACTCCGAGCTCATCCCGGCGACAAGGGCGACCTCTTCGCGACGCAGCCCGGGGACGCGGCGACGGCCACCGAAGTCCGGCAGCCCCACCTGCTCCGGGGTGAGCTTCGCGCGCCTCGAGGTGAGGAAGTCGCTGATGGCGTCACGAGTGTCCATGACTTCGAAACTACGCCGGTGCCGGCGATCTATGGGGTCCCTGCCGGGGCACCCATAGACAGGGCCACGCTAACTCCGACGTGAGGGCGTTGACTCGAGTCATCCGTCGACACAGACAGAAGGACATGAGATGAAGAACGCACACCTGGGAGGCCTGGAGGTCTCCCGCATCGGCCTCGGCGCCATGACCATGGCCGGCACGTACACGACCGGTGGCGGTCTCGACAACGACGAGTCCATACGCACCATCCACCGCGCCCTCGACCTGGGCATCACGCACATCGACACCGCCGAGATCTATGGCCCCTACCTCAGCGAGGAGATCGTCGGACAGGCGATCAAGGGCCGCCGCGACCACGTGAAGATCGCCACCAAGTTCGGGCTCGTCTCCCACTCCGGTGGCGGACCCGGCGTGACCGACAGCGCCCCCGAGAACGTGAAGGCCGCCGTCGAAGGTTCCCTGCGCCGTCTGGGAACCGACCACATCGACCTCTACTACCAGCACAGGGTCGACCCGAACACGCCCATCGAAGACACCGCAGGAGCGGTCGCCGACCTGATCGCCGAGGGCAAGGTGCTGCACTTCGGGCTCTCCGAAGCGTCAGCGCAGACCATTCGGCGCGCCCACGCCGTGCAACGCGTCTCGGCGCTGCAGACCGAGTACTCGCTGTGGACCCGCGATGTGGAGGAAGAGATCCTGCCGCTGCTCCGCGCGCTCGGGATCGGCTTCGTCCCCTACTCGCCGCTCGGTCACGGGCTGCTCACGGGCCAGATCCGCTCTGCGGCCGACATCCCCGACGACGACTGGCGCAAGACGAACCCGCGGTTCGTCGGCGAGAACTTCACCCGCAACCTCCGACTCGTCGACGAGGTGCGCGCCATCGGCGCAGAGATCGGTGCGACTCCTGCGCAGACCGCACTGGCGTGGATCCTCACCCGCGGTGACGATATCGCGCCCATCCCGGGAACGCGCCGCGTGGCTCGCGTCGAGGAGAACACCGCCGCAGATGCCATCGTGCTCACTGCCGACCAGGCCGCCCGGCTGACGGCAATGGAACCCGCGTCCGGCGAACGGCACGACGAAGCCAACATGGTCTCCATCGACAAGTGACCGGGCTTCGCCCGCTGAACGACAGGCGGACCTCGCAGGGCCTCATCGCGATGCTGCCGGTCACGTGAAGAGGGACCATCCTGACGGATGGTCCCTCTTCTGTCTCTCCGTCGCGGGCCGGTCTGTGAGTCGTGCTCTACTGGTGCCGCATCGCCGCCTCGAGCCAGGCCTCCGGGTCGACGAGGTGATTGTGGTCGTCGAGACCGAGATCGATCTGCGCCCAGTGGATCGTGCCGGAGAAGACGCCGCCCTTCGTCGCGTATCCCTCGTACGCGGGCATGCCGGTGTCGAGTCCGACGTCGAGTCCCTCGTCGAACGAGAAGTACATCGGGTGCGTGCGGACGACCTCGGAGGTGCCGACCGGTTCGCCGTCGACGAAGAGGGTGACCGTGCCACCCCGACCGATGCCTCCACCCGCATAGGCGAACTCGGAGCGCACCTGATGAGTGCCAGGAGTGAGGGGGCCAGCCGAGAGCGCGGTGCTTCGGAGCAGCCCGCAGTAGTTGTAGTGGAAGCCGACCTTGCCGCCCTCGCCGAACAGCGACCATCCGCCGGTGCGGCCGCCCTGCGCGAGGATCGCTCCGTCGAGGGTGCCGTCGTCCGGGACGACGATCTCGGCCGTCGCCGACCACGACCGGTTCTTGACGTTGATCGCGACGTTCTCGTTGAGCCGCGTCATCCCCGGGTAGAGCCGCAGCGTCTCGCCCTGGACGATCGTCGGCCGGCCGGCGAACTCGGGGTTCATGCGCTGAGCCGCGCGATCGTCGAGCGGGATGACGTTGTAGCGCGTCGCCTCGATCAGGAACAGCTGCTGCAGCTCGGCGAGCTTCTCGGGATGCTCCTTCGACAGGTCGTTCGACTGCGTCCAGTCGACCGTCGTGTCGTACAGCTCCCACACGTCCTCCGAGAAGTCCGGCGCTGCGCTCACGACATCCCACGGAGTGCGGTGTCGGGTCTGGGCCGTCCATCCACGGTGGTAGATCCCCCGGTTGCCCATGATCTCGAAGTACTGCGTGTGATGGCGCTCCGCCGCCGAGGCGTCATCGAACGAGTAGGCGAACGACGTGCCGTGCATCGGTACCTGCGTCACGCCGTTGACCGTGTGCGGTTGAGCGAGGCCCGCGAGCTCGAGGATCGTCGGGGCGACATCGATGACGTGATGCCACTGGTCGCGCACCTCGCCCTTGGCGGCGATGCGTCCCGGCCAGTGCACGATGGTGCCGTTGCGGGTTCCGCCGTAGTGGCTCGCGACCTGCTTCGTCCACTGGTACGGGGTGCACATCGCGTGGGCCCAGCCGACCGCATAGTGGTTGTAGGCCTCAGGACCGCCCACCTTGTCGAGGTTCTCCTGCCAGAACTCGACGGTCTCGTACTCCGCACCGCCGTTGGCCGCCGTGGAGAGCATGAACGCCCCCTCGAGACCGCCCTCCGCAGACGCGCCGTTGTCGCCGATGATGAACAGGACGAGGGTGTCATCGAGCAGCTCGAGCTGTTCGAGAGCATCGATCACGCGTCCGGTGTGATGATCGGCGTACTCGAGGAAGGCCCCGTAGACCTCCATCTGATGGGCGAGGATCGGGCGTCGCTCCTCGGGCACCTCATCCCACGAGGGAATTCCCTCGCTGCGTTCGGTGAGCACCGCATCCTCTGGGATCACGCCCAGCGCCTTCTGCCGCTCGAAGGTCTCGGCCCGCAGCGCATCCCACCCCTGGTCGTACTTTCCTTTGTGCTTGGCGATCCACTCCTTCGGCACGTGGTGCGGCGCATGAGTCGCCCCCGGAGCGAAGTAGATGAAGAACGGCTTGTCCGGTGTCAGCGCCTTCTGCTGATTGATGTAGTCGATGGTCCGATCGGCGAGGTCGGGCATCAGGTGGTAGTCGGGATCATCGGGTGCCTCTACGAAGCTCACGCCGTCGATGAGCGCAGGCGTCCACTGGTTGGTCTCACCGCCGATGAAGCCGTAGAACTTCTCGAAACCGCTGAACGCCGGCCAGTGATCGAAGGGCCCCGTGGGCCCGGATTCCCATACGGGAACCTCGTGGCACTTGCCGAACTGCGCGGTGTTGTATCCGGACTGTCGCAGGATCTCGGGCAGCGGGACGCACGAGTTAGGACGCGTCGAGCGATAACCCGGCGAGGGGGTCGCCGTCTCGGTGATCTGCCCCATGCCGACCTGGTGATGGTTGCGCCCCGACAGCATCGCGGCCCGGGTGGGCGAGC
Organism: Microbacterium sp. Leaf159; assembly: GCF_001423615.1. Lineage (GTDB taxonomy): Bacteria > Actinomycetota > Actinomycetes > Actinomycetales > Microbacteriaceae > Microbacterium. The sequence continues at coordinate 887,253 of NZ_LMOU01000001.1, forward strand.
AGATCGCCGTGGTGTGGAACCGGCTGTACCGCAGGCCGCCCGCGGCGAGACGTTCGGCCGTCGGCATCGGCACCGGGCCACCGAAGGCACTGGATGCCCCGAATCCGACGTCATCGAGGAGTACGAGCAGCACGTTCGGCGCCTTCTTGGGCGGACGCTTCATCTCGATGGGCGGAAGCTTCTCCTCCATCTTCTTCGCGTCCATGACCATCGGTCCGACGTAGGTCTGGTCAGGAATCGGCAGAGAGCTTCCCGGAAGTTGAGTGTTCATGTTCGTCGTCTCCCGATCGTGTCGTCGCGGCGCAGCACCGCCTCGTGAGTCCAGGTCTATCGATCACGCACAGCGTCCGTCACCGTCTCCTCACCCTGAGCGGGTGACTGATCCGCATCGCCCGATGCGCCCCACGGATACCGTGTGCACAGGCGGCGCCCCCGCATTCAGCGCAGACGCCCGGGACGAGGGACGAGGGCTCGGAATGAACGCGCAGCGAGGGCGAGTGGACCGATGACCGATCTGGTGCTGTCTCTGCTGCCGCTGGCGCTGGGCGTCGTGATGAGTCCCCTCGCGATCATGGCGCTCGTCGCGGTGCTGCTTTCGCAGCGAGCGCGCGTGAACGGTGTGATGTTCCTGATCGGCTGGGCGTTGGGCGTCTTCATCGGCGTGTTCGCGAGCTTCGCCGTGCTCGGCTTCTTCGAGGTGCACGAACGCAACGCGCCACCCCTGTGGGTGCCGATCGTGCGGCTGCTGATCGGCATCTTCCTGCTGCTCGGGGCGGTCTGGATCTATCGTCGCGGGCGAGCCCACACTCTCGCGATGGCACAGGCCTCCTCACCGACAGAGGTCACCGCTGCCGCGCCTCAGCTTCCCGGATGGCTGAAGTCCGTGGAGACCTTCACCCCGACCCGGTCGCTGGTGCTCGGTACCGGGATCTTCCTGCTGAACCCCGTCGACCTGTCCTGCGCGATCCTGGCCGCCCTCGACGTTCGCCTCGCCGCACTCGACACGACGACCGGTGTTCTCGTGCTCCTCGTCTTCGGGCTCGTCGGCGTGCTGCCCATCGGCATCCCCGTCGTCCTCGTCCTCGTGAAGGGCGAAGCCGCAGACCCCGCACTGCATCGCATCCGCGCCTGGATCGCCTCCCACACGAGCGTCCTCAACGCCGCGCTGGTGCTCGTGATCGCCGTGCTCCAGCTGCAGAAGGCGGTATCGGCACTCCTCGCCTACTGATCTCGCATCGACGATCAGTAGGCGAGAGGCCGACCTCGCTACTGCTTGAGCATCGCGACGGCGAGCTTGTGCTCATCGTCGATGAGATGCGAGTGGTCATCGTCGCCGAGGTCGATGCGGACCCACTCGATGTCTCCGGTGAACGCATTGCCCGTCGCACCGTAGTCGGGCGAAACCGGCGAGGCGAGATCGGCGCCGACGTCGACCGTCTCGTCGAAAGTGAACTGGAACGGGATCGTCTTGTTCACGCGACCCTCTCCGATGGACACCCCGTCGGCGAAGAGCGTCACCGTGCCGCCCTTGGCCAGCCCTCCGCCGTCGTAGCCGAAATGTGCGCGCAACTCGGTGGCACCCGCGGGGATCGGCTCGGCCGAGCGCACGATGTCCACGTCGATGCCCAGCAGGTTGTAGGCGAACACCAGGGACCCCTCGTGCGCGTAGAACGACCAGCCGCCGTAGGCACCTCCCTGCGCGATCACCACCCCGGATGCACCGTCTTCGGGGAGATCGACCTGTGCGGTCACGGTCCAGGACTTGTTCTTGATGTTGATCGAGGTGTTCTCGCTCATCCGCTTCATGCCCGGGTAGAACTTCTGCGAGTCGCTCACGACGAGCTGAGGGCGACCCGCGATGTCGGGGTTCATCCTCTCCGCCGAGCGGATGTCGAGCGGCAGCACGTTGAAACGTGCCGCCTGGATCAGGAACAGCCGCTGCAGGTGGGCGAGCCGCTCGGGCTCTTCGGCCGCGAGGTCATGCGACTGCGTCCAGTCACTCTCGACGTCGTAGAGCTCCCACACGTCGTCGTCGAGTCCGTGCGAGGAGCCTGCCCACGGGTCCTTGTGCTTCGCGACGGCCGTCCAGCCCTTGTGATAGATCGCGCGGTTGCCCAGCATCTCGAAGTACTGCGTCTGGTGCTGCTCATCGGCGTCCGCATCCTCCGCCGCGAAGCTGTAGTTCATCGGCGTTCCCTCGTACGGGCGCTGGGTCACGCCGTTGACCATCGACGGCTCGGGGATCCCGGCGGCCTCGAGAACGGTCGGGGCGACGTCGATGACGTGGCTGAACTGGTGACGGACCGCGCCCTGCTCGACTCCCCCGCCGGGCCAGCTGACGATGGTGCCGTTGCGAGTGCCGCCCCAATGGCTGGCCACCTGCTTGGTCCACTGATAGGGCGTGTCCATCGCGTGGGCCCAGCCCACCGCGTAGTGGTTGTACGACCGCGGGGTGCCGATGTCGTCGATGTGATCGGCGACGTACTGCTCGGTCTCGATGTCGTTCATGTGGTTGATCGTGAAGCCCTCGTTCGTGGTTCCGTGCATCGATCCCTCGGCGCTGGCGCCGTTGTCACCGATGATCACGTAGACGAGCGTGTCTTCGAGGATCCCGAGCTCCTCGTACGCATCGAGGAGCCGCCCCACATGATGGTCGGCGTACTCGAGGAAGCCTGCATAGACCTCCATCTGACGCGCCAGCGCCGGCTTGATGAGATCGCTCATCTCGTCCCACGACGGGATGCCGGGGCTGCGCTCGGTGAGCACGGCATCCGCCGGGATCACCCCCAGCTCCAGCTGGCGGGCGAAGGTCTCCTTGCGGATCTCATCCCAGCCCTGATCGAAGTGCCCCTTGTACTTGTCCGCCCACTCCTCCGGCACGTGGTGCGGCGCATGAGTCGCACCGGGGGCGAAGTAGGTGAAGAACGGCACATCGGGGGCGAGCGACTTCTGCTGCCGCGTCCACGCGATCGCCTTGTCGGTCATGTCTCCCATGAAGTGGTAGCCGTCGTCGGGCGTGCCCCACGGCTCGACCGGTGTCGTGTTCTCGTAGAGGGCCGGGTACCACTGGTTCGTCTCACCGCCGATGAAGCCGTAGAAGTACTCGAATCCGTTGCCGGGAGACGGCCACCCCGAGAACGGCCCGATCGCACTCGCCTGCCAGACCGGGACTTCGTGGCACTTGCCGAACTGCGCCGTGTTGTATCCGTTCAGCTTCAGGGTCTCGGCGAGCGGCGCGCAGCTGTTCGGGCGCAGCGAGCTGTATCCCGGCGCCGACGTGGCGATCTCCGTGATACCGCCCATGCCGACCGTGTGGTGATTGCGACCTGAGAGCAACGCGGCGCGGGTCGGCGAGCATAGAGCGGTGGTGTGGAAGCGGGTGTACTTCAGCCCGGCTGCGGCGACCCGTTCGAAGTTCGGCGTGTGCACCGGTCCGCCGAATGCGCTCGATGCCCCGAATCCGGTGTCGTCGATCAGCACCACGAGCACGTTCGGCGACCCCTCCGGTGGGCGCACGGGTTCGATCGCTGGGAAGCGCGTGTCGGGGTCGGTCGCGTCGTACGTGACCGTGCCGGTGTAGGCCAGATCCGGGATCGGAAGAACAGAACGCTGCGTGTCGGCCATCGTCACTCCTCAGTGTCGCGGCGAACCCGGAAGCCCGCCTCCTGGCGCCCAGCGTACGGTCGCGTCCCGTCGCGGATTCCGACGCATCGCCCGCGGCGGGTGACCCACCATCTCCGCTCTCACTGACGCGATGTCAGCATGAGAGCGTCGTCCACTCCAGCGCGACGGCGACCCGACCAGGAGGGGAGGACCAGGATGACGGATGCGGTGACATCGCCCTCGCGGACGCCTGCCGGGTCGCGTGGGCGGTGGTGGTTCCCGACACTCGTCGGCTATCGCCGCGAGTGGCTGACATCCGACATCATCGCCGGCCTCGCCGCCGGCGCGGTCGTCGTGCCGCAGGCGATGGCCTACGCCACGATCGCGAACCTCCCGGTGCAGGTCGGTCTCTACACCTGCATCATCCCGATGCTCGTCTATGCGCTCCTCGGCGGATCCCGAGCGATGAGCGTCTCGACGACCTCGACCGTCGCGACCCTCACCGCGACCACTCTCGTCACCACCACCACTGCCGCCGGAGCCGACGATCCGATGGGCGCCCTCATGGCGTTGACGATGCTCGTGGGCGTCATGCTCGTGATCGCCCGGCTGCTGCGACTCGGATCGCTGGTCGAGAACATCAGCACGGCGACGGTGCTCGGCATCAAGATCGGCGTCGGCGGAACCGTCGCCGTCGGGCAGCTCCCGAAGCTGCTCGGCGAGACCTCCAATGCCTCGGGCGAGGGATTCTTCCGATCGATCCTCGCGGCTCTCGAAGCGTTCGACAGCGTCAACTGGCCGACGGTGGCCCTGTCCGCCGCGTCGATCGTCATCATCCTGCTGTGCAAGCGCTTCGTGCCGAAGATCCCGGGGACGCTCGTCGTCGTCGCCCTCGGAATCCTGCTGGTGTGGCTCGCGCACATCGACGAGTCAGGTGTGGCGCTCGTCGATCCGGTGCCCTCAGGACTGCCGGTGCCCGGGCTGCCGGATCTCACGGATCTCGGCGCCCTCGTCCCCGGCGCTCTCGCCATCGCGGTGATGGTGTTCCTCGAGACGGCCGCGGTGGCCCGTGGCATCCGTCGCACCTCCGAGCCGCCGATCGACGCCGATCAGGAACTCCTCGCCGCCGGGGCCGCGAACCTCGCAGGCACCTTCTTCAGCGTTCTCCCCTCTGCCGGCGGCTTCTCTCAGAGCGCCGTGAACCAGAGCGCCGGCGCTCGCACGCAGCTCGCGACCCTGGTGACCGTCGCCCTTGCCGTGCTGGTCGCGCTGTTCCTCGGTCCTGTGGTGTCGCTGCTCCCCCAGGCGACTCTGGCGGCGATGGTCCTGGTGGCGGTGGCCGGTCTGATCGACATCCCGACGCTCGTGCGCTGGGCGCGCATCAGTGCCGTCGACTTCTGGATCGCACTCGTCGTCGCGGTGATCGGCCTGACGGGCGGGCTGCTCGCCGCCGTCGCGGCAGGCGTCGCGGTGACGCTGATCCTCGTGCTCCGCGAACTGAACATCCCGCGCCTCGAGGTCGTCGGAGAGCGCGACGGCCGAGTGGCGATCCGCACCCTGCGCGGCCTCTACACGGCGAACGCCCTCGCGAACGAGCGGGCGATCATCGATCTCGCCCTCACGCGTCCCGAACCGGTGCGAGCTGTGATCTTGGATGCCCGGAGGCTCGACACCGTCACCATCACCGTGCTCGACACACTCGCAGACCTCGACCGCGAGCTCGCGGCACAGGGCATCGTTCTGCACATCGCCGCACTGCCCGAGCGCGCGAGCGTGATCGCGACGAGGACCGATTGGTATCAGGGGCTGATCGCGGCCGGCCGCGTGCACGCGCACGTCGCCGAGGCACTCGCGGCGCCGGTCTGAACACCGGAAGTCATCGGGCGCAGCGGAAACCGATGTGGGTCATCGCCGTGTCCTCGGCCTGGGCCGAACGGGCAGCGGGTCGGTAGCGCAGGCAGTACTCCGGAGCGCACAGGTGCGACCCTCCCTTGAGCACGCGCCGAGGGATGCGCGATCCGGGCTCGGCTGAGAGCAGACTCGGACGCTGTCCGGCATCGACCGCGACCGCTCCCGGAACGGTGTGGCGGTGCATCCAGTAGTCGTCCGTCCATTCCCAGACGTTGCCGATCATGTCGTACAGCCCGTACCCGTTCGCCGGGAACATCCCCACCGGAGCCGTGCCGACCCACCCTGCCGCACCGGTGTTCAGATAGGGGAACTCTCCCTGCCAGGTGTCTGCCATCACGACGCCATCAGGCCGGACGTCGTCTCCCCACGCGTACCGCGCACCGACCAGACCGCCACGCGCCGCCCATTCCCACTCGGCTTCGGTGGCGAGCCGCTTTCCCGCCCAGGCTGCGTACGCCGCGGCATCCGGATACGCGATGTGGACGACGGGATGGTCCATCCGGGCGTCGATCGAGGAGTCGAGACCGAACGGATGACGCCAGTGCGCGCCAGGCTCCCAGCGCCACCAGTGCCGCCAGTCGCGCAGGTCGACGGGCCCGTTCGTCGCGGTGAACACCATGGCACCGGGTACGAGATCGTCGGGATGCACGCCCGGATAGTCGGCCGGATCCATCGCCCTCTCGGCGACCGTGACGTATCCGGTGTCGCGGACGAACGAGGCGTAGGCCTCGTTGGTGACCGGATGCTCGTCGAGCTCGAACGCCGCGACCTCGCGTTCGTGCACCGGCCCCTCTTCGGGGTAGAACTCCTCGGACCCCATGAGCAGGGTTCCGCCGGGAATCTGGATCATCGACACCATCCCTGTCTACACCCCCGTCTCGCCGGATCGCCGCCGAGCGACCTCGTCGAGCGCCTCGGCGAGCGCATCGCCGAGGCGCTCGCGTTCGACGAACACGTTCTCCTCGCCGATGATGCTGCGCACGCCGGTGGAGGCGAGCTGGGCGTGGACGCGGGTTCCGACGCCCGCGACCATCAGAGTGGCCCCGGCTGCGGCGAGCTCCTGCGCGTACGAGCGGAGCATCGTGAGAAATGTCACTCCCAACTCGTCTGTGCCTCGCAGACGGATGATGACGTAGGTGCCCACCGCTGTGCCGTCGGGGCTCGGCAGCTGCTGCCGGAAAGACGGCGCCGACGCGAAGAACAGACTGCCGTAGGGCGTGAGCACGATCGTCGAGCCGGCGACGAGAGCCGAGGGCGGGTCGGTCTCGGTCGGACGCCCGCTCGCGTCGTCGAACACCCACTGCCTGACCCGCACACGATTGGACTGACGGGCGATGTGAAGGATGACCGCCAACCCGACCCCGCTGAGCACCGCGTACTGCAGGGGTATGGCGAGCGTGAGCCCGAAGGTCACGAGGAAGACCGCGATCTGCACCGGTCCTGTCTTCAGGACCATCGCGATCTGGTGCGGCTTCACCGTCCGCACCCCGACGAGGATCAGGAGCCCCGCCAACGCCGGCATCGCGATGTAGCCGATCAGCGGCGCGAACAGCAGCACGCTCAGCACCATCACGACACCGGCGATCAGATTCGCCGACGCGCTGCGGGAACCCGCGGCCCGCGCCAGCGCGGTCGCGGACATGGATCCCCCCACCGGCATGCCCTGGAGCATCCCGGTCGCGATGTTCGCGACCCCCTGCCCTCGGAAGTCCGCCGACGCATTCGGATATGTGCCGTCGGGGTTCGGCATCGAGCCCGAGATGGCCGCGCCCTGCACCAGCCCCACGAGAGCGAGGGACAGAGCGGGAACGAGCATCGCGAAGAACAGCGACGGGTCGGGCAGAGAGATGCCGGGGAGGCCACGCTGCACCTCGGCCACGTCGGAGATCGTGCCGACGCCTGCGGGAAAAGCCACCGCGAGGGCCGAACCGAGCACGATCGCGACCACCATCGACAGTGCTCCGAGTCGGGTGCGCTCGAGCAGGAGGATCGTGGCGATCGTGACCGAGCCGACCAGGATGGATGCCCAGCTCACCTGACCGAGGTTCAGCGCGACATCGACAACCCGCCACAGTCGGCCGTCTTCCGAGCTGTCGTATCCCGTGAAGTTCTCGAGCTGGCTGAGCACGATGTTCACCGCGACGGCGTTGACGAACCCGATGAGCACAGCTGTCGGGATGAAGCGCACGAGGCTGCCGAGTCCGGCGAGGCCCAGTGCGAGCATGGCGATGCCCGCCATCACGGTCAGGGTCGCCATGGCGGCCGCGCCATCGGCACCGTGCATCTGCGGCACGTCGGCAATGATCACCGCCATCGCTCCGGTCGCCTGCACGGTCATGAAGACCGACCCGGTCGCCAACGCGCCGGAGATCGTGCCGACGATGTAGGCGTTCAAGCCGAACAGCGGATTCACACCCGCGAGCAACCCCGCCGCGAGTCCGTCGGGCACGCTCTCGATGCCGAGCACGAGTCCTGCCCGGAGATCACCGCCGATCGTGCGCCGCGAGCCGAACCGGCGCCGGTAGCGCGTCCATCCGGTGCGCAGCGTCACAGCGTTCCTCCCCTGTCTCCACGGTCGCCGCGGTCAAGGCTCGCGCCCGCCGTCAGCTCGTCTGCGCGCCGGGTGCCGGCTCCGCGTCGATCTCGATCTCGAGCTCGGTCTCGAGTCCAGGCTCACCTTCAGGTTCAGGTTCAGGTTCAGGTGCTGTTTCGGTTTCGACCTCTGTCGGTCGTCGCACCAGCTCGACGACAAGGACGAGCCCGAGGAGCGCGAGGACGAGCCCGATGATGATGCCGAACGAGACGGGTCGGTTGACGATCAGGATCAGCACGGCCAGGAGCATCCCCGTGACGAGGATCGGCCCGCGGAACCTGTCGACACCGGCGCCGAATCGTCCGGTCGAGAGGCCACGTCGATCCCCCGCACGCCTGATCGAGGCGAAGCCGCTCTCGGCCGCCCCACGGAGCTTGCGCGCGATCGGGCTCGATCCGGCGATCCATGCCCAGGCGGCGACCACGACTCCGACGAGCGCGAGAGCGGCGATCGTCGAACTCAGCAGCGAGGTGAGCATGTCGAACATCGACTCCGCCGCAGCAGCCGTCATGATCGACGGGCTCACGGCGCCGATGAAGAATCCGCGACCGATTCCGAGACCGGCGGAGAAGAGGAGGAAGACGAGCGCGAACCCGAGGCTCGTCCAGAGCACCGCGCGCGGCCGGTCGCGCGCCAGCAGCACGCCGACGACGAGGAGCCCGAGCACGATCCACGGGAGCCAGAATCCTGAGCTCACCGCCACCTGGTAGACGGTCCTCACCAGCACCAGCGCGTCGGCCTGCGCGATCGGGATGGATCTGTCGATCTCGGGGATGAGATCCGCGAACCCGACGCCCCGCTCCGCGAGTTCGGCCTTCACCCGAGCGATCACGACTCCGAGGTCCACCGACAGCACACCGTCGTCGGCGAGCTGCAGCGCGGTGTCCGGACTGTTCTGCATGATCGCGACAGCCCTCTCGTGCGTGAACCGGAGCGACTCCGCCCAGATCGTCGCGAACTGGTCGGAGGCTACGAGATCGTGCACGACACCGTCGACGAGCCCGACCAGCCCGCTGGCCGCCGGCACCTCGAGCAGGGTCAGGGCGGACTCCGCGCGCGGTGGCAGGTCGAGTTCGCGCAGCCCGTCGAAGACGTCGCCGACGACCGCGGTGAGGTCGACCTGCTCGTGGATCGCTGCGCTGACCTGGTCGGCGACGAACTCCTGCACGTCCGGGTCCTGTGCCAGCGGAGCGAAGGTCGCGACGAACTGATCGGCGTCCACCAGCTGAAGCCGCGCCCACGTGCCCATCGCCGCGATCGGCGAGATCAGCACCGCGAGCACCAGCACGATGCCCGCGACGACGGATCTGCCTCGCGGCCTCCTCCTCGGCGCACGAAGGCTGGTGTTCTCCTGCTCGAGAGCGCGGACCCGGGCCCTCAGATCGTCCAGTTCGGTCATGTGCCGTCCTCCTCGTTCATCGACGCCGCCGACGGCGCATCAGGATCGCCGTCATGATGCCGACGACCACCATCAGGATGGCCAGAGCGAGCAACGCGAATCCGCCGATCATCACCCAGTCCATGTCCGCACCCTTCTCCCGTCCTCGCCACCGCAGCTCACGAGAACGCGGCGATCCCCTTGCCGATGATCGTGACCCCGAGCACCAGCAGCAGCACCGTCATGATGACGGCGTTCTCGGCCTGCAGCCAGTCCCGGAGCCGGCCGAGCGGCTCGCGCAGCGCTGCGGACGCCAGGAGGAACCCGACGACCGGAATCAGCACGGTCGACGCCGCCAGCACGGTGAAGCAGACGATCACGATCGTCACCTCGCCTCCGGACAGGCCGAGCGCACCGAGCGTCATGCCGGCGCTGGCTCCGAGGAGCAGATTCTTCGGGTTCGCGCCCGAGAGCAGCAGCCCGAGTCCGAGCGTCGCGACGAAGGACATCCCGTCGATCTGCTGCATCCACTTCGGCATCTCAGGCATCACGTCACCCTGCGGACGCCCGCGCCACTGCTTCACCGCCATCAGCACGAGCAGCACGCCGAGCACGATCTGCACGACTCCGAGAACGGGCTTCGACGTGTCGTCGGACGCCTCGGGAAGAACCGAGGACAGCAGCGTGAAGACGGTGGCGACGATGGCGATCCCCGCGATCCAGCCGACCAGGAAGCCGACGCTCGTCGTGCGGGCGCGCGGCGACATCAGCATCAGGATGCCCGCGATGATGGGCAGAGGGCTGATCGCGATGCCGAGCGCGAGCGGCAGCAGCTGTCCGATGGCCTGGCCCATGAGAGTCTCCTTCGCCCGCGGGCTAGCTCAGCAGCTTCTGCTTGGCGGCGGCGAACTCCTCCTCCGACAACACCCCGGAGTCCTTCAGCGAGGCCAGCTGCTGAAGCTTCGAGATCATGTCGTCGGCGCTCGTCGACGCGGCGGCCGGTGCGGCCGGCGCGACAGGGGCGGCATACTGCGCCGCCGCGTTCTGCGCGGCCGCGTCGATCTGCGCCTGCTGCTGCGCGGCGGCGTACTGCTCCTGCTCGTACTGGCCCTGCGCGCGCTGCTCACGGTTGCGCATCGCGGCGCCCTGCACTGCGGTCGCGGTTCCTGCGACGACCGCGGTTCTGGCGGCGAGGCCGATCAACCCGGGGCGGCCGAATCTTCTGAATGGCATGTCATTCACCTTCCTGGTCGAGGATGTCCATCATGGCGTTCACGACGGGTGCCGGAACGCGCTCGCTGCGCAGCACCTGACCGCCGGCGGCCGCCAGCTTCTGCGCGAGTTCTCGGGCGAACGAGAGCTCGAGGACGACGATGGCGGCAGACTGCCCCGGCGGGACCAGCGCGGCCAACGCGTCGACGTCCTCCTCCCCCGCGATCCCGGAGGCTATCGGGGTGATGTCGCCGAGGCTCAGGGGTCCGCCGTCCGTGTCGAGTTCGAGGATCTCGATGTCCCCCTGCTCGGACTTGGTGAGGACGACGAAGTCGAGGAGACGCACGACCCCGCTGCTGATGAGATCGGTGAGAGCTCGAAAGGTGGCCGGATCCGGCCTGTCCCCCTCGAAACCGACCAGATAGAACTCCGCCGGTCCGAAACGGAAGTCATTCATGAAGCTGCCCTTTCTCTGGGTGGGACGATGTTGACGATGTACTGCGCGCCTGGTCCTGCAGTGATGAGACGGCCGCCCTGTTGGTGTCGAACACCTGCTGGCCCGTCAGTATCCCGAGCCGCTCGAGACGCGGTCGAGCGCTCGAGCGCAGGCGGCTGAATGCGAGTGAGACGCCGTGATCGTCGAGCCAGTCGACGAGACCTTCGAAGGACTCCGCAGCAGTGACGTCGGCGTCGGTCACCGCTTCGAGGTCGATGACGACGTGATGCACGACATCTGCGCCCGGTGCGGTGACCGCGGCGCGGATCGCCTGCGCGAAGACGTCGCCGTTCGCGAAGAAGAGCGGAGCCGCCATGCGCACGACGACGATCCCCGGTGCCGTCATCGACCCGGCTGCCCCCTCTTCGAGCAGAGAGTCCCCGGGCTCGCCGTCGTCTGCCAGGACGTCGATGGCGGGATTCGCCGCACGCTTCGCGAGATTGATCAGCGCGAGCACGAAGGCGACGACGATGCCGGGGATCGATCCGACGAAGAGGGTCACGAGGAAGCACACGGCCCCGACCGCGAACTCGAATCTGTCGAGTCTCCACAGCGAGACGAGCTCGCGGAACCCCAGGAGCGGCAGGATCGCCACTCCGACGATGGCGCCGATGGCGGGAGACGGGATGTCCTCGAGAAGCCCGGTGCCGAAGAGCAGCAGGAGGAGTGTCCCGACGGCCAGGACGAGAGAAGGCAACTGGGTGCGAGAGCCCGCCTGGTCCATCGCCGCCGTCCGGCTGGTCGACGATCCGACGGCGAAGCTCCCTTGCGCCCCCGCCGCGATGTTCGCGACCCCGAACGCCATCAGGTCGCGGTTCGGGGAGGTGCGGTAGTGGCGCTTCTCGCCGTATGACCGCGACACGAGCAGCCCTTCGGCGGTGGTCACGAGCGTCAGCGCTATCGCCGAGGGGACAAGGAGAAGCCAGGTCTGCCAGTCGATCACGGGCCAGGTGAACGACGGCGGACCGGCGGGCACCTCCCCGAGCACCGCGACGCCCTTGTCGCCGAGGCCGGCGATCACGACCACGACGGTCGCCACGACCAGCACGACCAGCGCCCACGGCACCATGCGAAGGAACCTCTTGCCGAGAAGCAGCACCGCCACAGATGCCGCGGCGATCAGCACCGACCAGCCGTTCGCCGAGCCGAGCCCGCCGAGAAGGTCACCCACCTTCTCGACGAACTCACCCCCCGAATCGATCTTCACGCCGAGCATCTTGGCGATCTGCGACACCAGGATGTCTAGCGCGAGTCCCCCGACGAACCCGATCAGGATCGGCTTGGACAGGAAGTTCGCGAGGAAGCCGAGTTTGAAGACCGCGAGCAGGATGAACATCACGCCGCAGATGATCGCCTGAGCGAGCGCGAGCACGGCGTAGTCCGCTGATCCTGCGACCGCGAGCCCGCCGATCGACGATGCGACGAGCGCGGCGGCCGCGGCATCCGGCGAAGCGACCAGCTGGCGCGACGACACCACGAGCGCGTAGATGACGGTGGGGACGACGAGCGCGTAGAGGCCTGCGGTCGCCGGAAGCCCGGCGATCTGCGCGTAGCCGATGTTGAGCGGGATGGCGATCGCGAGCAGCGTCACGCCGGCGAGCAGCTCGCGCACGATGTTCGCACGCGTCAGTCCTGCCAGCGGTCGCTGCACCTGGTCACCTCCGTACCGTCGTCCCGTGCCGTCGCCACGGGTGCGGGCGATGTGCGACTCATGCTCGCACCGGTGCGCAGGACGGCGATCGGTGCGCTCACCCCAACGGGGTGACCGCAGCACAGAGCGGCGTCGCGAAGGGCTCCGAGAGAGGCTCGCCCGCTCTGGGTGAGGTGGCGGTACAGCGGGCGGTGGGCGCTGTCAGGATCTCGGTACGCATTACCTCAACGAAAGGAGTCGATGATGTCGATCTGGGACAGCTTCTGGGCCATCATCTGGTGGTTCTTCTGGGCATTCGTGTTCATCTCGTACCTCATGGTGCTCTTCAACATCGTCGCCGACCTCTTCCGCGACCACTCGGTCAACGGCTGGGTCAAGGCGATCTGGATCATCTTCCTGATCTTCGTGCCGTTCCTCACGGCGCTGGTCTACCTCATCGCCCGCGGCAAGGGGATGGCCGAGCGGGGTGCCTCCGCGTATCAGGAGCAGCGGCACGCAGCCGACTCGTACATCCGCAGCGTGGCGTCGCACAGCCCGAGTGATGAGATCGACAAGGCGTCGAAGCTCCTCGCCGCGGGGACCATCACGAACGAGGAGTTCGCGTCCATCAAGGCCCGAGCCCTCAGCTGATGACATGGGCGAGATGGTCGGTGTGACGCGAGCTCTCGGCGACGTCGAGTTCTTCGTCGTGAGACTCGACTCCGACCATCTCCGCCCGAGTGTTCTCGAGGCGCTGCTGAGGCAGGTGGAGGCCGGCACCGTGCGCGTTCTCGACGTGCTGCTCATCCGGCGCCCGACGCCGCACGAGTTCGGTCTCATCGAGGTGGACTCCGACGAGTTCACCCTCGCCGGACTCGAGCTCCATGCTCGGGGCTTGGTCGCCGAAGACGACGTGAGACATTTCGCCGCCGTGCTCCCTGTGGCCTCGTCCGCCCTGCTCATCCTGGTGGAGCCGACCTGGGCCGAGCAGTTCTCCGCCGAGCTGACATTCAACGGCGACACCGTCCTCGCAACGCAGTTCATCCCTGCCGCGGTGGCGAACGCGGTGCTCGGATCCACGCACGACCTCCGCTGAGGCTGCGCCTCAGACCGTGGTCTGCACCGCCTCGCGACGCGAAGAGACGCCCAGCTTGCGGTAGATCGACCGCTGATGCGTCTTCACCGTGTTGATGGACAGGTTCAGGACCGCTGCGATCTCCGGAAGGGTGCGCGCGGTCTGGAGCTGCTGGTAGACATCCCGCTCCCGATCCGACAGGGCGCCGACACGCGAACCGGACACCTCGGCGACGAGGCACCGAGCGATGAAGTCCTCGAACTGGCTGCCGAAGTGCACGTGCTCGTGGAGCAGCTTGCGCACTGCGGATTCGCGCGGACCGAACGGCAGCCGGATGTCCTCCGCCGACGCGACGGCGAGCGCAGCCTCGCAGAGCTCGTGTGCCCCGTCGTGATAGCCCGCGTGACGCCGCAGGACTGCTGCGGTGATCAAGGTCGACACCTTCACGTACGAGACCTCCGAGAACGTGCGGAGGCTCCGGAGCATCTCGAGAGCGGTGGCGTACTCCCCCGCCCTGCGGAACACACCGGCGAGCGCCACGCACACGACCGGGAGGTCGGGGCACTGCACATACTTGCTCGCGATCCGCAGCGCCCGATCCTGGCGACCGACGGCCTCTTCCAGAAGTCCGATCGAGGATTCGCGGAACACCGGCCAGGCGATCCCGTGCACGATCTCGAGCGGGATGTCCTGAATCCCTATCGCCGCACGGCGGCAGGCAGCGGCGTCTCCGGTCTCCGCGGTGGCGTAGGCGATCATCATCCGCGCGATGCTCGTGAACGACCGATCCGCACCGCCGTTCGAGAGCAGGGCGCCGAAGTCGTCGATCGCTTCGTCGACGTCGCCGGACCAGTAGGAGACATACCCGGCGGCCGCATCTGCGCTACCGCCGGCATACGTGTTCCAGGACAGCCGCACACCTTCCATCCGCCCGACGGCCGCGAGCGACGCGCGCGCAGCGGCGAACTGTCCCGCCCACGTCTGCCCGAAGGCCAGATGGCCCAGAGAGCGCTTCGCGAGCTCGTCGTCTCCCGAGTTCTGCGCCTCCCTGGCAGCCGCCGCGAAGTACTCGACCGGCAGGGAGGGATCGGTGCGGTGGCGGATCTCGGTCCAGCCCATCAGGTAGTTGATCGCGGCACGATCGCTGAGGGCCGTCGCATCCTCGCTCAGGAGCATCTCGCGCACATCGGCGCTCGCCTGAGCGAGCTGATCGCGATCGTCGGCGATGAACAGGTGCGCCAGTTGCAGAACGGCAGGGCGCCGAGTGGGGCCGGCTGCGTCGATCAGGCCGACCGCCCGGTGGAAGAGCTCTCGTGCGACGTGTCGGTCGCCGAGCACATCGCTCGCACAGGCACGGATGAGGAGCACTTCGGCATCGTCGGGTGCGTGGCGCAGCATCTCGGTCGCGGTGCGTTCGACCTCTGCGGCCGCCGACCCGACGACGAGTCCCACCCAATGGTCGAGAAGCGTCTGACGCGCGCGCTCGGTGTCCTCCGCTCTGAGCGAGTGGGTGATCGCGGAGATGGGATCGGTGTCGTCGAGATGCGCTGCGGCCCGGCGATGACAGGCCGCAGCGCGGGCGGGGTCGGTCTGCAGTATCTCGGCACATTGCTTCGCGAATGCCGCGTGCCACCGATACACCGGACAATGCGGACCTTCGAACTTGTCCAGGAACAGCCCGAGCCGCACGCAGGTCTCGAGCAGCTCAGCCGCGCGAGGATCCTGGGTCACGGCAGCTGCGAGGTCGCCGGTGAGTTCGCCGCAGACACTCGCATCGAGGACGAAACGCGAGATGTCTGCCGGCAGCACCTCGAGAACGTGCTCTCGCACATAGTCCCCGAGGAAGGCCGAGGCGATCGCCGCATCCGAGTCGGGGCGCGCGCCCCCGATCAGCATCAGGCGCACGGCGATGGGCCACCCCCGCGTCTCCTCGAGGATCGACTCGGGAGCGAGATCGACCGGCTCCCTCGCATGAAGGGTCCTGACCTCGGACCCGGTGAAGCTCAGGACGTCGGCGCCCACGAACGATCCCGGGTTCATCAATCGCTGTCTGGACGAGGTCACCTCGAGGAGAGTCGTTCCGACGAGCACGATCCTCAGCTGATCGGGCGCCTGCTCCGCGAGGAGCCCCAGCAACCCGCTCCGCCAGTCCTCTCCCGCCCGATGCGCGTCATCGACGATCAGATGGATCGTGCTGTCGATGTCGGCGAACACGCGGCAGATCTCCTGATACGCCCGGCCCGGATCCTCCAGATCGCGCGGGAAGAGCAGTGGACCCCCGGCTCGTTCGGAGGCGACATTGAGAGCATCGACGACGCCCTGCGCGAGCCTGCTCGGATCGGAGTCGTAGGCGTTCAGCGCGAGCCAGGCGACCTCATCCTCGGACTTCGCCCATTCTGCGGCAGCCATCGTCTTGCCGAAGCCGCTCGGCGCGCTGATCACAGTGAGCGGGCTGCTCGCGACCGCGGCATCGATCGCTGTCGTGACTCGCTCCCGGGAGATGATGCCCGGTGGCCGCGAGGGAGCTCTGAACCGTACTTCTGGCCCGGATTTCGTCAAGCGGGGGAGGCTGACCATGCGTTCAACGTACTGATATATCGGGGTGGGAACAAGGACTCATGCGTGTGCATCCACCACTGCCCCCTGAGGAGCAGAAGGCGCCGCTCTGTCCGTCGCGACGGCATCGCGCGCGAGAGCATCCGCGGTGCGGATGAACAGGATGATCCAGGTGAAGACCAGCGTTCCCGCCACGAGCTCCACCGCCGTGAGCGTGTAGTAGCCGACGGCGAACAGCACCGCGAGAGCGACGATGACGAGGATGAACACGAATCCGAGCATGAGGAACGTGCGCGACACTCCGGGAATCCACAGCCGCAGCATGAACACGAGGATGCCGAAGGCCACGACCATGCCTGAAGCGACGCCCGTGTGCAGGGCGAAGAACTCATCGACCGGGAACACCCCGACGAGGCCGAGGAAAATCCCGACGATGACGAGGCTCGTCCGCACTCCCGTCACGCCGCGCGGGTTCGGGGTCGGAATCCCCCGCGTCGCGGTGCGCGCGAGCGTGGTCACGAGGATGCCTGCCACGATCAGCGTGAGATTGAAGGTTCGCGCCGAGAGGTCGTTCGTCATGCCGAGGGCGCTCAGGTTGTCCTTCCACCACAGCGGGTCGCTGGCGGTCAGCATGCTCGTGACCACTCCGAACACCAGGAAGACGGCCAGCACGAGCGCGAGCAGCTGCAGATCCATGTGGGTCGCGGAGAAGTACACGACGTAGGCCGTGACTCCTGCAGTGGCGGCCGACAGCAGCAGCACGGGGATCGGGAAGACCACCGCGCCCTCGAACCCCTGCTCCATGATCGTGGCGACCAACGTCCAACCGAGCAGGGCGATCACGGCGTGCGCGAAGGCGACGGCAGCGAGGTCGAGGATCACGAGCACCCGCGCCTGTCTCGGTGCGGTGCGGTCGGAGGCGACGACGTACCCCAGCACGAAGACGACGATCGCCGTCGCGGCCGACGCTATGGCCGCGAACTGTCCGACCGACCCGCTCCCGGCGATCGGTGCCGACCGCAGGCCGAAGACGGGCAACGCGACGAGGCCGGTGACGATGAACGCGACGATCGAGATCTGCAGGCCGATCGCCTCGCGGGCGCGCTCCCGCGGCTCGGTGCTCGATCGTGCGACGTCGAGGAGATCCTGAGGTGCCGGATTCGTCATCATCCACACAGTGTCGACCCGATGCGGTCGCCCCGCGACGGAGCCTTCATCCCATCAGGGCGAGGCGGGAGGGACGCACGCGGATCACCCGCCGCGGGTGATCCGCACACGCGCGAGCGATGGATGCGGACCACCCTGGGAGACATGCGAGCGAGGCCGAGTGCGTCAACGGTGTGGAGGATGCCGTCGTGAGCCTCGACGATCTGTTCCCCTCCGGCATCACGACCTGGCAGATCGCGCTGGCGATCCTGTCAGTCGTCGTCGGCTGGGTCACGTCCCACTTCGCGCGGGGGGCCGTACTCAAGCTCGCCGCGCGCACTCCCGGCATCTCGGATTCGGTCGCACAGCTCGCCGCGCGCGTCACGCAGTACACCCTGCTGCTCGTGGGAATCGGCATCGGGCTCGCCTTCCTCGGCGCGAACGTGCAGCCGCTGCTCGCCATGACGGCGATCGCGGTCGTCGTGCTCATCCTCGTGCTGCGGGGAGTCGCCGACAACTTCGCCGCGGGCGTCCTGATCCAGTCGCGGCAGTCGGTGAAGATCGGCGAGCAGATCTGCGTCGAGGGACCCGACGGCGCGATCCGCGGGGTCGTCAGAGAGCTCACCGGCCGCACCGTCATCATCACGACGGCGGACGGCAGGACGGCGCACGTTCCGAATGCTCTGCTGCTCACGGGCGTGCTGCTCAACGAATCGCGCCACGGCGCGCGACGGAGCACCCTCGAGATCCGCGCGGCCCGCGCTGAGGGTCGCGAGTTGCAGAGCCTGATCGAGGTCGTCCTCGACGCTGCGGCCGAGATCGACGGAGTCCATCGCAACGAGCACGCGCAGGTCCTTGTGACATCCGTCTCGCCGACACGATGGATCCTCTCCCTGCAGTTGTGGCACCATCCCCTGCACGCTGCGACGGTCGTCTCGGATGCGGTGCAGCAGGTGGCCGCAGCGCTGGAGGCGGCCGGCATCACCGCTGTCGTGGTCGCTGATCGAGGCGAGAACCCCCTCGTCGTCGCCGAGCAGATCTGACTCGCGGCACCTCACCCTCACCAGGTGAGCACGACCTACCGTTGCCCCAGACCGGCGTGCACGATCGACATGATCACCATCGACAGCATCACCATCGACAGCGACGGGAGTCAGACATGCAACACGTGACAGCTCGATCAATTCGACAAGACGGTGCACCGCCGGTGACGAACGACAGCTCGCGCCCCGTCGATCAGGGAGGTCTCTGATGCCTGGCGGAAAGCCCAACATCCTCGTGATCTGGGGCGATGACATCGGCATCTCGAATCTGAGCTGCTACAGCGACGGCCTGATGGGCTACCACACCCCGAACATCGATCGCATCGCCGAAGAGGGCATGCGCTTCACCGACTCGTACGGCGAGCAGAGCTGCACCGCCGGCCGTGCGTCGTTCATCACCGGACAGAGCGTCTTCCGCACGGGGCTGAGCAAGGTCGGCATGGCCGGTGCCGACATCGGACTCCGCGCCGAGGACGTCACGATCGCCGAGGTGCTGAAGCCCCACGGGTACGCCACCGGGCAGTTCGGCAAGAACCATCTGGGCGACAAGAACGAGTTCCTGCCCACCGTGCACGGCTTCGACGAGTTCTTCGGAAACCTCTACCACCTGAACGCGGAGGAGGAACCAGAGGCGGCGAACTGGCCGTCGCCCGAGGAGTTCCCCGGGTTCAACGACCGCGCCCGACCCCGCGGCGTGCTGCACAGCTGGGCGACCGACGAGTACGACGACACCGTCGACGGCCGCTACGGACCCCGCGGCAAGCAGCGCATCGAGGACACAGGGCCACTCACGCGCAAGCGCATGGAGACGATCGACGAGGTCTTCGCCGAGGCCGCCCAGGACTTCATCGGGCGCGCGGTGGCGGACGACACTCCGTTCTTCGCCTGGGTCAACACGACCCACATGCACTTCCGCACGCACCCCAAGCCCGAGAGCATCGGTCAGGCGGGGCGCTGGCAGTCGGAGTATCACGACACGATGATCGACCACGACAAGGTCGTCGGCAGCCTGCTCGACCAGCTCGACGAGCTCGGCATCGCCGACGACACGATCGTCATCTACTCGACCGACAACGGCCCCCACATGAACACCTGGCCCGACGGCGGCATGACACCGTTCCGCAGCGAGAAGAACACGAACTGGGAAGGTGCGTTCCGCATCCCCGAGATGATCCGCTGGCCAGGACACATCGAGGCCGGAAGCATCTCGAACGAGATCGTTCAGCACCACGACTGGCTGCCGACCTTCCTCGCGGCGGTCGGCGACACGACGACGGTCGATGAGCTGAAGAAGGGGAAGGAGATCGGCGACGTCACGTACAAGGTGCACATCGACGGCTACAACCTGCTCCCCTACCTGACCGGGGAGGTCGACAAGAGCCCCCGCAAGGGCCTCATCTACTTCTCGGACGACGGCGATGTGCTCGCGCTGCGCTTCGACAACTGGAAGGTCGTCTTCATGGAGCAGCGGGTGCAGGGCACTCTCCAGGTGTGGATGGAGCCGTTCGTGCCGCTGCGCGTGCCGAAGCTGTTCAACCTGCGCACCGATCCCTACGAACGGGCGGACCAGACGTCGAACACCTACTTCGACTGGCTGTTCGAGAACGACTTCCTGATACTCGCCGCGACGAGCCTGGTGTCGCAGTTCCTCGAGACCTTCGAGGAGTTCCCCCCTCGCCAGAAGGCCGCGACGTTCAGCATCGATCAGGCGGTCGCGAAGCTCGAGGCGTTCCTCGCCGGGGGCGATTGACCTGATCACGAACATCTCGATACTCCCCGCCGTCGATGGCCTCGTGCGGATCGACGGCGGGGAGTTCACCATGGGCTCCGACCACCACTACCCAGAGGAGGCGCCGGCGCACCGTGTGCGCGTGAGCGGCTTCTGGATCAGTCCCGCCGCGGTCACGAACCGGGAGTACGCGGCCTTCGTGCGCGCCACCGGCTATCGCACGGTGGCCGAGCGGCCTCTCGACCCGGCGGACTTCCCCGGCGCTCCGGTGGAGAACCTGCAGCCGGGCTCGATGGTCTTCACCGGCACGCCTGGTCCCGTGGATCTGCGCCATCTGAGTCAATGGTGGGCGTGGACCCCCGGGGCGAACTGGCGACGCCCGTTCGGACCCGGCTCGTCGATCGGCGACGCGGCCGAGCATCCCGTCGTGCACATCGCCTACGAGGATGCTCAGGCCTACGCCGACTGGGCGAGACTGCGCCTGCCCACGGAGGCGGAATGGGAGTTCGCGGCACGGGGCGGTCTCGACGGGGCCGCGTACACCTGGGGCGAGGAACCGGAGTCTGCGGGTGACCGGCGCGCGAACTACTGGCACGGCGACTTCCCCTGGCGTGCCATCCGCGGCTACGGCTCGACCGCCCCCGTGCGCTCGTTCGAGCCCAACGGATACGGCCTGTTCGACATGGCGGGCAACGTGTGGGAATGGACGTCCGACTGGTACCACGACTACGACGGCGAGGGCGGATGCTGCGCTCCGTCGAACCCCCGCGGGGGAAGCCGTGAGGAGAGCGTCGAGCCGTCGGGTCATTTCGATGTCCCGCGCAAGACCGTGAAGGGCGGTTCTTTCCTCTGCGCGGACAGTTACTGCCGTCGTTACCGGCCGGCGGCCAGACGCGGGCAGATGATCGACACCGGTATGAGCCACATCGGGTTCAGAGTGGCTCGCAGCTGACAGCAGAAGATGATGAGGAGACGTGCGAATGAGTACACCCCTGGCTTCATGGCGTGAGAGCGCCAGCCGAGATGCGATCGTCGAGTTCGTCGAGGCGGTCACCACCGGACCCGGTGCCGTGCCCCAGGAGGAGCGCATCGGGGTCTTCGACAACGACGGCACGCTGTGGACCGAGAAGCCCATGCCGACCCAGCTGCACTACATCGTCGAGCAGTGGGCCGCGGCCGGTCGCGAAGACCCGACTCTCGCTGCGCAACAGCCCTACAAGGCCGCCGTCGACGGGGACTATGCCTGGTTGGGCGGCGCGATCGACAAGCACTACGCCGGGGACGACTCGGATCTGCACACCCTGATCGGAGCTCTCGTACGGACCACGATCGGTCTGAGCGTCGACGACTACCAGGCGGCCGTCGCCGCCTTCTACCGCGACGCCAGACATCTGACCCTCGCCCGCGCCTACACGACGGTCTCGTATCAGCCCATGGTGGAGCTGCTCCGATATCTCGAATCGCACGGTTTCACCTGCTACATCGTCTCGGGCGGTGACCGGGACTTCATGCGCCCCATGACGGTCGACACCTACGGCATCCCTCCCGAGCGCGTGATCGGCTCAGCGGTCGGGCTCCGCTATGACAGCGACAGCAACGACGTGCGCTACGGCGAGAACTTCGACTTCTTCGACGACGGACCGCAGAAGCCGATCCGCATCTGGACGAGGATCGGCCGTCGCCCTCTGCTCGCCGCCGGCAACTCCAACGGGGATGTGCCGATGCTGCGATTCGTGCAGAAGCATCCGCGATCCCTCAGCCTGCTCGTGCACCACGATGACGACTCCGGACGCGGCGACGCCCCCTACGACAAGGGCGCCGAGGACGCACTGGCTCAGGTCGAATCATCCGGCTTCACCCGTGTGAGCGTGAAAGACGACTGGGAGACGGTCTTCGCTCCGCAGTCGTGACATGCACCGCAGAGAGGGACCCCGCCCACCCGGGCGGGGTCCCTCTCTGTCAGACGGATTCGAACGGCCTCAGCCGATGGCTGCGCGGAGCTCGGCTGCGGCGGCGCCGACATCCGGCGCACTGTAGATCGCGCTTCCGGCGACGGCGATCTGCGCGCCCGACTTCTGCACCGAGCCGATGCTGGCGGCGTTCACGCCGCCAGCGACCGAGAACGGCACTCCCGAAGCCTCTCCGTTACGCAGCAGCGTGTCGAAGGTGAAGCCCTCCTCGGCCTGCTCGTCGAGACCCGCGTGCATCTCGACGAACTCGGCGCCCAGTTCGACGACCTCCTTCGCCCGCGCGGGCTTGTCCTTCACTCCGATGAGGTCGACGACGATCCCCTTGCCATGCTTCTTCGCTGCTTTGACGGCACCCGCGATCGTGCTGTCGCCCGCGGTACCGAGAACGGTCACGAGGTCTGCACCGGCGGTGAAGGCGATGTCGGCCTCGAGCTCGCCGGCATCCATGGTCTTGAGGTCGGCGAAGACGATCTTGTCGGGGTGGGCCTGCTTGATCGCGGTGACTGCGCTGAGGCCAGCGCTCTTGATCAGCGGGGTGCCGAGCTCGAGGATGTCGACGTGCGGAGCAGCCGCCTCGGCGAGCGCGAGCGCGGCCTCCGTCGTGAGCGTGTCCATTGCGAATTGCAGCTTCATCATGTTC
Organism: Microbacterium sp. Leaf159; assembly: GCF_001423615.1. Classification (GTDB taxonomy): domain Bacteria; phylum Actinomycetota; class Actinomycetes; order Actinomycetales; family Microbacteriaceae; genus Microbacterium. The sequence goes on from NZ_LMOU01000001.1 coordinate 910,235, forward strand.
CTTTCATTACTGCGGTCATGCACTAGTGGCTGCGGTGGACCGGTCACGGCAGTGACCCGGTCGTCGCGGTCATTCGAGGTTCGAGTGACGAGGCCAGAGGGCGTCGGCGTCCTGGCCGCTCCGCGCCCAGAGAGCGTGGAACAGCGCATCGCCGATCAGCACGACGGCCTGTTCGAAGAGGCTGCCTGCGTACTGGGCCGAGGCCGCACCTGAGCGATCGAGCTTGCCCGCCGCCGGCACGACGATCGTCGCCGACCCCGAGAGCGAGGCGAGCGGCGAGGACCCGTCGGTGGTGATCGTCGCGACCTCGGCGCCGACCCCCACAGCGGTCTCCGCTGCACGTACGATGCCCGAGGTCGTTCCCGAACCGCTCGCGACGAGAAGGAGATCGCCCCGCGAGATCGCCGGTGTCGTCGTCTCCCCCACCACATGGACGTCGAGCCCCAGGTGCATCAGCCGCATCGCGGTCATCCGGAGTGCGAGACCGGAGCGTCCCGCACCGAGCACGAAGACCCGAGGCGCGTCGGCCACCAGATCGGCCACGCGTCCGAGGGAGACAGGGTCGGTGCGGATCACCGATCCGAGCACGGTGCTGACCTCATTCGACACGAGCCCCAGGGAATGCCCGAGGCCGACCTCCATCACGTCCATTCCTCCATCGTGCGCCCGTGATGCCGCTGCCGCCCCCGCCCGATCGCATGGTTCCGCCTACCCGAAAGGATGGGTGGGGCATGATGGGTAGGTGACCACCATCGACGCGACTCCGACGATCGACTCCCCCGCCCTCCGACGCGCGCAGCAGGAGGGCGCTCGGGCGCTCTCGGAGCTCGGCGATCGACATGCCGTGACCCTGGAATCGCTGCTCGCGATCCTGCGCTCCGATCGACTCGATGACCGGGCGGCACGGAACCTCGCGATCGAGGCCGCCGCGAGTGCACTGGTGCAGCTGCGCGTCGCGAGCGATCAGCACCTGGATGCCGTCCTGGAACCGGTGGTCGGCGCCTTCGCACGGCTTCAGTCGGACCTCCGCCCTCTGGAGCGGTTCGGCGACCTCGACCTCCAGTTCGTCGAGCCGCCCACGACCGGACGCGCGCTGCCGAGCGAGGTCGCACACGCGGCGCGGGCGATCGTCCGCAACTCGGTCCTCGCGATCGTCGACGACGGCACAGCCCGTCGGGTGCGCATCCAGTGGGACTGCGACGGCCTGAACCTGCTGATCGGGATCAGGGACGACGGGCGCGGTGAGCTCTCGGTGCGCGACGATGCGCTTCGCCCGGCTGCCGAGAGCGTCGTCGCGTTGAACGGAGATCTGGCCGTGTCGTCCACCGAAGGGTGGGGCTCCGCGATCGACATCCGCCTCCCCCTCGACCCACCCGCAGCCCCCGAGCCCCTCGGCGATGTCTCAGAGCTGTCCGCCCGAGAACGCGAGGTCCTCCGCCTCGTCGTGGGCGGCTCACGCAACAGGGAGATCGCGACGATGCTCGGGATCAGCGACAACACGGTCAAGTTCCACGTGTCGAATCTGCTGCGCAAGACCGGATGCCGCACTCGCGGAGAGCTGGCGTCACTCGCCCGCTGATGCCTCGGGGACGGCGTCGGACGCCGTCTCATCGTCTTCATCGGAGCGCGAGCGGGTCGTCGATCCGAGAGAGATCGTCGAGAGCAGACCCAGCGTCAGGAAGCCGGCTGCCGTCCACGCGGCGAAGCGCGTGCCGTCGGAGAAGGCGGCCTTGGCATCGTCCGCGATGGCTGCGGTCTCGGGGTTCGCCTCGAGTCCGCCGATCGCCGCACCGGCGCTGTCGACGACCGATGACACGACCTGGTCGCGCTGATCGGCCGAGAGCCCTCTGTCATCGAGCGAGGAGGCGAGGATCCCCGCGGTGCTCGTGAACAGCACGGTGCCGAGCACGGCGACTCCGAGCGCCGCCCCGAGCTGCCGGGAGGTCGACTGGGTTCCGGATGCCGCGCCGCTGTCGGCGACCGGCACATCGGCGAGCACGACACCGGTGAGCTGGGCCGTCGCGAGACCCACGCCGAGTCCGTAGACGAACAGGAACGGAATCAGAGGCACCCACGAGGCATCCGGAGCGATGACGAAGCCGACACCCGCGACGCCGATGATCTCGGCGATCAGCCCGGCACGCACGACCCACACCGGTGCGACCTTGCCGCTCGCCGCCCCGGCGGCGCCACTGGCGACGAACGACCCGCCGGCCAGCGCCAGCAGCAGCAGGCCCGTCTGCAGCGCATCGAACCCCAGCACGAACTGCAGCCACAGCGGCAGCGCGAGGATGATGCCGAACTCGCCGAGCGAGACCACGGTCGCCGCGATGTTGCCGTTGCGGAACGAGGGGATGGAGAACAGCTTGAGCGCCAGCAGAGTGGACTTCCCGCGGCGCTCACGGTGCACACCCCAGGCGATGAAGGCGATCAGCGCCACGACTGCGAGCGCGAAGGCGAACGGGATCGGCGAGAGGTCGAACGGCCACTTCCAGTCGCCGATCTGCGGACGCTGATCCACGAGCCACCACCCGTACGTGCGCCCCTCGATCAACCCGAACACGAGGCTTCCCATGGTGACGACCGACAGGATCGCCCCGACCACGTCGATGCGGGAGGTGCGATCGCTGCGCGATTCGGCGACGGTGAGAAGCACGCCGACGACGATGATGATCCCGAGAGGGATGTTGATGCCGAAGGCCCATCGCCACGAGAAGGCGGTCGTCAGCCATCCGCCGAGCAACGGTCCGACGGCGGCCATGCCGCCGATCGTCGAGCCCCACACCGCGAAGGCGATGCCGCGTTCGCGCCCGCGGAACGTGGCGTTGATGATCGACAGGGTCGTCGGCAGGATCATCGCTCCACCCACGCCCTGCGCCAGGCGGGCGAGGATCAGCATCCCGCCGTCGGGGGCGAGTGCCGCGAGCACGGACGACGCCGCGAAGACCGCCACGCCGATGAGCATCACCCGGCGACGGCCGAATCGATCGGCGAGGCTGCCGAACACCAGAAGCAGCGCGGCGAAGACCAGCGTGTAGGCCTCCTGCACCCACTGGACCTCGGTCGAGGTGATGCCCAGGTCGTCGACGATGGCGGGGATCGCGACGTTCACGATCGTCGAGTCGACGATGATCAGCGAGACCGCGATGCTGATGAAGACCAGGCCCACCCACCGCAGCCGAAAGTATCGTTCCATGACTACTAGCTTAGCTAGCAATTGGAGCACAGGCGAGAATAGTCCGAAATCCCGCGGAAAACTGGGTTCCGCTCATCTCTGAGCGAAAGACGACCACCTCGCCTGGGCGCCGCCAACCGATATTTCGCTCCCGGCCGAATTAATCCAATCCGCATCGCGGGATGCCTCCGAACCGCGAGTATGACGCTTACCCCCTCCGCGCCATCGCTCCTGCTGTCTCGCCTCGTCACGGCGGTGCGAGAAGCGATCCCCCAGCTCGCCACCTTCGGCGGGGTGGGACTCATCGCCTTCGTCGTCGACGTCGGCGGATACAACCTGCTCAGGGCCACTGTGATGCCTGACCACGTCATCTGGGCCAAGGTGATCTCCGTCACAGTGGCGACCGGCGTCGCCTGGCTGGGTCATCGCTATGTCACCTTCCGCACCACCCGGCGTCCGGCGGTCGCCAAAGAGCTCCTGCTGTTCCTTCTCGCGAACGGCGGCGGGCTGCTGATCGCCTCCGCATGCCTCTTCGTCTCGCACTACCTGCTCGGATTCACCTCCGCTCTCGCCGACAACATCTCCGGCAACGTCATCGGGCTCGTCCTCGGCACCCTCTTCCGCTACTTCACGTACCGGTTCCTGGTCTTCCGCACTCCACAGGAGGCAACATCGTGACCGTCCTCTCGTCACTCATCCCTCGTCGTCTCGAGAGCGATCCCGCTCCCGAGCCGCTTCTGACGCCCTCCCCCGATCAGGCGCCGGCGCCCCAGGGCGTGCCCAACCGCGAGGTCCTCGACCCAGGACTCATCGACGCATCGCAGAACGCGGCCGGTGTCGACTGGGCCTCTGTCGTCGGCTACTCCGGGCTGATCCTGGTGGCTCTCGCGCTGACGATCATCGCGGTGACCACCCTCTGGTGGATGCTCTACGCCTGGCGCTCCAAGAGCACCTACGACAGCACGGCCTTCTCGAAGGAACCGCACGCCCCCCAGCACACGTTCACGCTCCTGGTGCCCGGCCGGCACGAGGAGGAGGTCATGGGGCAGACGCTCGACGCCCTGGCGGCCCAGACGCACCCCGACGTGCAGATCATCGCGATCGTCGGGGACGACGATCCGGGCACGACCGCCGTGGTGCGTGCGGCGGCCGCACGGCATCCCGATCGCATCGAGGTCGTCGTCGACGACAGCGTGCCCAAGAACAAGCCCAAGGCCTTGAACAGAGCGCTCCCCTACGCCGCCGGTTCGATCGTCGGCGTGTTCGACGCCGAGGACGAAGTGCACCCCGAGCTGCTGCGTCACATCGACTCGCGGTTCACCGAGACCGGCGCGACGGTCGTGCAGGGCGGCGTGCAGCTGATGAACTTCCGCAGCAGCTGGTGGTCGCTGCGCAACGTTCTCGAGTACTACTTCTGGTTCCGATCCCGCCTGCACTTCCACGCGGGGGCGAAGTTCATCCCGCTCGGCGGCAACACCGTGTTCGTCAAGCGCGACGCGCTCGAGTACAACCACGGATGGGATGCCGAGTGCCTCGCCGAGGATTGCGAACTCGGCGTGCGCCTGTCGAGCCAGGGCGAGAAGGTCGTCGTGGCCTACAGCCCCGAGTACGTCACCCGTGAAGAGACCCCCGGCACCCTGAAGTCGTTCTACAAGCAGCGCACGCGCTGGAACCAAGGGTTCCTCCAGGTGCTGCGCAAGGGCGAATGGCGGACCCTCCCCACTCGCGGACAACGTCTCTTCGCCCGTTACATGCTCGCGATGCCGTTCCTGCAAGCGGCGACGGGCCTGCTGATCCCGCTGTCGGTGTTCCTCATCCTCGTGGTGAAGGTCCCCACGATCGTGGCGCTGCTGACGTTCATCCCCCTCGCACCGACGATCGTCACGGTCGCGGTCGAGATCGCGGGTCTCGGAGAATTCGGCAGGCTGTACGGCCAGAAGGTGCGCGTCATCGACTACATCCGTCTGGTTCTCGGCACCATCCCGTTCCAGGTACTCCTGGCAGGCGCCGCCATCCGCGCCGTCTTCCGCGAGCTGCGCGGCGAGCGCGGGTGGGAGAAGACGGAGCACACCGGCGCCCATCGCGAAGAGGAGTCGACGCCTACGGGCGCAGCCTCCGCACGGATCCGCGAGGAGGTGGCAGCGTGAGCACCACACTCGAGAAGCCCGTGCAGGCCGATCCGACCGATGGGGCCATGCCGTCGGCAGAGGAAGACGGAGCCGGCCGCGGCTGGGGAGGTGTCCGTCGCCTGGGCGACTGGATGCGCACCCATGCCCGTGACCTTTTCTGGCTCATCCCCGTGCTGGTCGTGAGCGCCGTCGTCAACTTCCTGAACGTGGGCGGAGCGCCGCAGCGCATCGACGATGAGGGCACCTATACGGCGCAGGCGTGGGCGGTCACGCACCTCGGCGAGCTCGCCCACTACACGTACTGGTACGACCACCCGCCGCTCGGCTGGTTGCAGATCGCCGGCTACACGCAACTCACCGGCGCGTTCGAGCGTTGGGACATCGCAGTGCTCGCGGGGCGAGAGGCAGTGCTGGTCGCCGCTCTCATCTCGGTGGCGCTGCTCTGGGCACTCGCCCGTCGGCTCGGCATGTCCCGGGGCGCGGCTGCGGCCACCGGCATCCTGTTCGCCCTGTCACCGCTGGCCGTGCAGTTCCACCGCACCGTCTACCTCGACAACGTCGCGGTGCCGTGGCTGCTGCTCGCGTTCTTCCTCGCGACCAATCGACGCGGCCAGCTCGCGGCGTTCGCCGGCTCCGCTGTGGCGTTCGGCGTCTCGGTGCTGACCAAGGAGACCTTCCTGCTCGCCCTGCCGTTCCTGATCTGGGTGATGGTGCGGTCGGCACGCAAAGAGACCCGTCGTTACACCCTCTCGGTCGCCGCGAGCATCCTCGTCCTGATCGGCGGCAGCTATCTGCTGCTCGCCGCGGTCAAGGGAGAGCTGTTCAGCGGCCCCGAACGGGTGAGCCTCATCGAGGGCATCACCTTCCAGCTCGGCTCGCGCGAAGGCAGCGGATCGATCACGGACCCGGACTCGCTGATCAACCGCACGCTGGGCATGTGGTGGCAGCTGGATCCCGTGTTCATCGTGCTCAGTCTGCTCGCGGCGGCAGCCGCGCTCCTCCTTCCCCGCCTCCGCCCCTACGCGGTTCTGGTGCTGGCCATGACGCTGTTCATGTTCCGCCCTGGCGGATATCTGCCCGTGCCGTACGTCATCATGCTGATCCCGTTCGGTGCCCTCCTGATCGCCGGAGTCGTCGACCACGCCATCGCCCGACTCCGTCGTAGGGGCGCGAGCCGCAGACCGCTGGCGATCGGTGCGGTCGCGGTGGCCGCGATCGGCGCGATCGTCGCCGTACCGCTGTGGACGACCCAGCTGCGCGGATTCGTGCTCGCCGACCTGGACGCGCCGCTGCGCGGCGCGCAGGAGTGGCTCATGGAGAACGCGTCAACGGATCAGCGCGTGATCGTCGACGACGCGATGTGGGTCGACCTCGTGAAGGCCGGCTGGGATCGGGACAACGTGATCTGGTACTACAAGCTCGACACCGATCCCGCCGTGCAGGCCGACTCGCCGAACGGGTGGCGGGACGCCGACTACGTCATCACCACAGATTCGATGCGCACGTTCCCCGGCGCGTTCCCGCAGGTGCAGGAGGCGATCGACAACTCCGTCGTCGTCGCCACGTTCGGTGAGGGCACGCAGGCGGTGGAGGTGCGACGAGTCACGATCGACGGCTCAGCGCAGGCCGCTGTGTCGCTCGAGGCGGCAGCGGAGAACCGGGCCGCCCTCGGTTCGGAGCTCGCCACCAATCCGGAGGTGCAGCTGAGCACCGCAGACCGGGATCGACTGACCGCCGGGCAGGTCGACGAACGGATCATCGCCGTTCTCGCCACGCTGGCGGGCGCGGGATCTGTCAGCGTGACGGGGTTCCCCATCGTGGCAGGTGAAGACGGCGGCACGTTCCGTCAGCTCGCACTGTCGGCGATCGCGGGCTCTCCCACCGTCGTCGACGGAAGGCTCAGCGCCGACGCGGAGGCGCTCGTCGACTCGCTCACCGGGGTCTATGCACCGGCGTCCGTCGAGATCGACGGCGATGACGTCGTCCTCCGCTACCCCGTCTCGGTACAGCCCACGCTGCCCTGAGTCACGAATCCACCGATCCATCACCGAAGGAGCACATCATGAAGAATTCACGATTCCCGCACCTGAACGTCGCCGCTGCGACCGGGGCGACAGCGCTGCTCGTCCTCGTCGCCGCACCTCTGCCCGCTACGGCGGCAACGAGCCCCGCGGCGAGCGCCGCCGCACCCGCCGCCGTGAGCGAACAGGCCGGCTGGCTGCGTCTCGGCCATCTCTCGCCCGACACCAAGTCGGTCGACGTGCGCGTCTCGGCGGTCAGCGGCGGATCCACGCTGTTCGAGTTGGACGGCGTGGGATACGGGGACGTCTCCGACTACCGGGAGCTTCCCGCGGGCAGCTACACCGTGAGCATGGTGCCGGCCGGAGCCTCCGGATCGAGCGTCCCGGTGATCTCCGAGACCGTGACGATCGAGAGCGGCACCGCGACGACCGTCGCCGCCTACGGCCCGACCGCCGACCTCCAGGTGCGAGCGTTCGATGACGATCTGACCCAGCCGGCGGCCGGCGCCGCCCGCATCCGGTTGATCCAGGCGTCGACCGTCACCCCCGAGGTCGATGTCACGACGGCACAGGGCGACGCGATCGCGCGAGATGCCAAGGCAGGTTCCGCCACCGGTTATGCGGAGATCCCCGCGGGCGATTGGACGCTCGACCTGAGCGGCGACGGCGTGACCGACACCGCCGATGTCTCGGTCACGCCGGGCAGCGTCACGACCCTGTTCGTCCTCGACACCTCCAGCGGCGGGCTGACCATCCTGCCGATCCTCGACAGCTCGTCGGTGGGCGACGTCCCCGACGGCGGTGTCGACACCGGTGGCGGCTACCTGTCGTCGGCGGAGGTGGAGTCGACCACGCCCGCGAAGTTCCGGGGAGAGGCGCTCTGATGCGACGCAACACACTGATCGCCGTCGCGGCGGGCGCTGTGCTGGTGACCGCCGGCACCGCCGTGGTCGCGGTCGGCGTGAGCACCTCGGATCACGCGCCTCCCGAGGCGAAGCCCGAGGCCACCTCCACCGCTCTGCCGCCGTCGGGAGCCGAGGGTCCCGCTCTCGACGCCCCGGAGCTGGCGACCGCGTTCCTCGATGACTGGGTCGAGGGCGGAAGGGTGGTCCGCCACGATGAAGGCGGCGACACCGTGAGCGAGGGGCAGGCCTACGGTCTGTTCGCCGCGGTGATCGCCGAGGACGAAGAACGTTTCGACGAGATCTGGGAGTGGACCCAGGAGGAACTCGTGCGTCCGGACGGGCTGATGGCCTGGCGCTGGGATGACGGCGAGGTCGTCGACGACGAGCCCGCATCGGATGCCGATCTCGACGCCGCGCGCGCCCTCGTCCTGGCGGGCGACCGGTTCGGTCGCGCAGACCTCCGCGAGGACGGCGTCGAACTCGCTGCCGTGATCGCCGATCGGCTGACCGTCGAGACCGATCGTGGACGCATCCTGCTTCCGGGCCTGTGGGCAGCAGATCGTCAGCCCTACGCGTACAACCCGAGTTATGCCTCGCCTGTCGCGTTCGAGCTGCTCGGCACCGCCACGGGAGACCCGCGGTGGACCGAGCTGCAGGCAGGCAGTGCGAATGTGACGAGCGAGATCCTTAACGCGACCGATCTGCCTCCGGACTGGGCGCAGGTGCACGCTGACGGACTGATCGAGCCCATGCCGGGCCCCCTCGGCGAGGGCGATCCCGTGCAGTACGCGTTCGACGCTCCCCGGCTCCTCCTGCGCTACGCGGAGTCGTGCGCGCCCGACGACATCGCGCTCGCCGGCCTCCCCTATTCGACGCTCGACCGCGAGCAGGACGTGTCGGCCCGTCTCGACCTCGGAGGCGGCGCTCTGGTGGAGGAGCAGTCGCCGCTCGGCTTTACCGCCCGCGCCGCGTCCGCTCAGGCAGCCGGCGACGGCGCGGCCGCCACAGCAGACCTCGAGCGCGCCGCAGACCTTGCCACCGAGTTCCCGACGTACTACGGCACCGCGTGGGTCATGCTGTCGACCGCGATGCTCACCGACGACGCCCTCGGCGGCTGCGGGACGGGACGGGTCTGATGTCCAGGAGCAGCGCGACCCGAACCGTCGTCGCCGCCGCGGGGGCTCTCGTGCTCGCGCTGCTTCTGAGCGCCTGCGGAGCGACTGACGCGGCATCCTCACCGTCGTCATCTCCGAGTCCGGGCGCATTCTCGGCCGGCGGCCTGCAGGATCCCTCCGCACCGGAGCCGGTTGCGGATGCCTCGCCGCCGACGCGGGTGCAGATCCCCGCGATCGGCGTCGACACGACGCTGGAGAATCTGACGATCGATGCGAGCGGACGCCTCGCTGCCCCCGTCGACTTCGACCTCGCCGGATGGTACTCCGGCGGAGTCGTGCCGGGCCAGGTGGGTCCGGCGATCATCGCCGGCCATGTGGACTCGCCCACCGCGCCGGCCGTGTTCGCCGACATCGGCGCGCTTGCAGCCGGGGACGAGATCTTCGTCACCCTCGCCGACGGATCGGCACTCACCTTCGTGGTCAGCGGCACGACCCAGTCGGCGAAAGCGGAGTTCCCCACCGCAGCCGTCTACAGCAACGTCCCCGCCCCCGAACTGCGACTGATCACCTGCGGCGGAATCTTCGACCCGTCCACCGGCCATTACCTCGACAACCTCATCGTCTTCGCGGAACTCCGCGACTGACTCCGGCGAAAGGACCCCCATGAACGAGACACTCGTCATCATCCCGACCTTCAACGAGATCGAGAACATCGAGGCGATCGTCGACCGCGTCCTCGCAGCCGCCGACGCCGACATCCTCATCGTCGACGATTCCTCTCCCGATGGCACGGGCGAGCTGGCGGATGCGCTCGCCGAGCACCACCCCCAGGTCAACGTGCTGCATCGCACCGAGAAGAACGGACTCGGAGGCGCCTACCTCGCCGGTTTCGCCTGGGGTCTCGAACGCGACTACTGGGCGCTCGTCGAGATGGACGCCGACGGCTCCCACCGCCCTGAGGAGCTGCCGAAGCTCGTCGAGCAGCTGATCGACCACGACCTGGTCCTCGGATCCCGCTGGGTTCCCGGCGGCCGCGTGGTCAACTGGTCACGCCACCGCGAGGTGCTGAGCCGGGGAGGCAACCTCTACGCACGTCTCGCTCTCGGCATCGACGTGCGCGACTCGACCGGCGGATACCGGGTGTTCAGCGCCGCTGCTCTGCGCGGCATCGACCTCGCCCACGTCGCCTCGCAGGGGTACTGCTTTCAGGTCGACCTGCTGTGGCGGGCCCTCGAACGCGGACTCCGTGTCGTCGAGGTCCCCATCACCTTCGTCGAGCGTGTGCACGGGGAATCGAAGATGAGCGGCTCGATCGTCTCCGAATCCCTGGCCCTGGTGACCTGGTGGGGTCTACGCCGTCGACTCACGGCGATCGGGCTGTTCCTTCGCGGCGGCCAGAGGCTGCGTTCGGTCAGGGCGCTCTCCCACCGGATGCTCCCGCCAGTGCGCTCGTGATCTGCGCACGCCCTCGGATCGCCCGAAAGGGGTGACGAGGCCGCTCTCGTCGTGTCCGCTCGGTGTCAGGATGATGCCGCGCACGACGTGGCACGGCATCATCCGGGGCGAGAGGATCGAGAGCGCGATGGAAGAGTCGGCAGAGCAGCGCTCACGGTCTCACGGCCGAACTCGCGCCGCCGGCACGAGAGTCCTCGTTGTGCTGGCGTGCGCGGCGATCACGCTGGCCGGAGTGTTCCTGCTCCGGGATGTGATCGCACCGCTCGCCGTAGCCCTGGTCATCGTCGTGATCTGCAGTCCGGCGAGCACTGCCCTCGCCCGACGAGGGTGGCCACGGAGCATCGGCGTCGCGGCCATCGTCGTGCTCGCCTACTCCGTACTGCTCTCGATGGGCGCGCTCGTCTGGATCGCCGGCGTGCAGTTCACCCGGCTTCTCCGAGATCTCTCCCCCGGCGGTGATCTGGCCCACGCCGCCGGGCAGCTCGACGGTTGGGTGTCCGGCGCTCTCGGACCACCGGGCGCCGACGCATCCGGCGCCGACGCATCCGGCGCCGATGCATCCGGCGCTGCCGTGACCGGGTTGCTCCGCCTCGTCGCCGGTGCGAGCTCGGCTGCCGTCGGCATCGCCGTCGCCCTCTTCCTCGTCTGCGCGTACGTGGTCGTGATGGCGGTGGATGCCGGGCGATACCAGCGCGCCTCGATCGTGTTCGGCGCCCGCAGGGCCGAGACGATCGCGCGGATCGCGCGCCTGAACTCCGACATCCGTCGCTACTACGTCGTCAACACCGTCTTCGGCGCGATCGTCGCCACGATCGACGGCCTGGCGCTGTGGTGGCTCGGGGTCCCTGCGCCCCTCCTCTGGGCGGTGCTGGCCTTCGTCACGAACTTCATCCCGAACATCGGGTTCGTCATCGGGCTCATCCCCCCGGCGATCCTCGCCCTCGCCGTCGGCGGCTGGCCCCTGCTGCTCGGGGTCGTGGCCGTCTACTGCCTCGTGAACGTCGTGCTGCAGGTGTTCGTCCAGCCCAAGTTCGTGAGCGATGCGGTCGGACTGAGCCTGACTCTGAGCTTCTTCGCGGTCGTGTTCTGGACGGTGATCATCGGACCGGTCGGCGCCCTGCTGGCGGTCCCGCTGACTCTGCTCGCTCGAGACTTGCTGCTCGGCGGCAGGGACGACGACACCGTGTGGCTGCGGTGGGTGTCCGGAGATCGCGGAGCGATCCCCTCTGCGCACGAGATCGCGCGCGGCTCTCCACGCGAGAACACCCGCCGAGAGGGGCGGCGCATCCCCTGGAATCAGCACGGGATCCGAAGGCGACCGTCATGACCGACGACATGTCCTCGACCGCCCGAGAGCTGCCGCGCTGGACCGTCCGCCGGCTGCTCGTACTGTCGCTGCCGAGCGTGGTGATCGGCGTGGTCTCCGCGCTGATCCTGTTCGGACTCGACGAAGTGGCCGCGCTCCTCCAGCACGCCCTCTGGTCAGGACTGCCGGCTCTCGCAGGCATCGATCCGGACTCGCCGTGGTGGATCCTGTCGGTGCTCACCCTGACAGGACTCGCGATCGGGCTCGGAGTACAGCTGCTTCCCGGACACGGCGGTCGGGACTCCGCGACGACCGACCTCATCGCGCCGCCGCTGCCTCTGGCCGCGCTCCCGTCTCTCGCTCTGGTGAGCGTGCTGGGACTCGCGGGCGGAGTCAGCCTGGGGCCTGAGAGTCCGATCATCGCCATCAACACCGGCATCCTCGTCGCGGCCTTCGGCAGCCTGTGGCCCGGCATCTCGAGAGAACTGGTCGTGCTGGTCACCGCCGCCGGGACGATCGGCGCACTGTTCGGCACACCCGTCGCCGCAGCGCTCGTCTTCACCGGGGTCGTCGGATCCATCGCGTCGGGAGCGCTCTGGGACAAGCTCTTCCTGCCCCTGCTCGCCGCCGGAGCAGGCTCCGTGACGATGTCACTGCTGAGCCATCCGGAGTTCGCCGTCCCGCTGCCCGCCTACGACACGGTCGCCGCGATCGATCTGCTGAGCGCGAGCGTGATCGCGGCTGTCTCCGCAGCGATCGGGATCGGCGCGTCCGCGGTCTTCCCGTTGCTGCACCGCTCGTTCCGGCTCCTTCGCCACCCGGCCCTCTACGTGACGCTCGGCGGCGCGCTGCTGGGGGTGCTCGGCGCCATCGGCGGTCCGATCACCCTGTTCAAAGGCCTCGAGCAGACTGCCGCCATCACTGCGAACAGAGCCGACTACAGCGTCGCCGAGCTCGCCGTCATCGTCGCCGTCAAGGTCGTGGCGCTGATGATCGCGGCAGCAGCCGGGTTCCGCGGCGGGCGGGTCTTTCCCGCTGTGTTCATCGGCACCGCGATCGGAGTCCTCGCGAACGCCGCAGTCCCCGGCATCCCGGTGAGCCTCGCGGTCGCCGCAGGCGTGCTGGGCATGGTGCTCGCGGTCTCGCGCGACGGGTGGATCGCCCTCTTCATCGCCGTCGCGGTGACCGGCAGCGTCACCGTGCTCGCCGTATTGTGCGTCGCCGTCCTGCCGACATGGCTGCTGGTGTCGCGCGCACCGGAGATGGTGATCCACGCCCGGCCAGAGGAGTCTCCGGCACCGCTGCGACCCGAGACGAGCTGAGCGGAGAACCCTCGGTCAGATCTTGATCGGGAAGGTGAGCAGGATCACGAAGCCGACGACCGCGATGGCAGCGCTCAGAGCGAGGAACGTCCTGCGGCGCCAGGCGGCGCTCTGGTGCTGCGACAGCGCGGCGAAGAAGAGCACCAGGGCGAACAGCACCGTCAGCAGCGAATAGTCGTCGCCCCGCTGGTTGTTGGCGAGGGCCTCGTCGAACTTGGCGTCGGCTCGGGCATTGAGCTCCTCTGCCTCGACCGCCCCTGGCGGCACGTACTCCTCCATCGCGAAGGGGCCCTGGGATGCGCGGTCCTCGGCGTTCCAGGCGTCGAAGGCGAGCGCGAACTCGGGGGTGAACCGATCCTCGATGAACTGCACCAGCTCCTGTCTGCCGTCGGCCTCCGCGAGCACCCATTCGGTGTAGACCGTGAGGTCGTACTGACGCGCGGCCTGCGCCGTTCCCTCCGCCGACGCCGCCTGCACACGCGCGCTCGATGCCTGGCTGAAGGCGATCGACATCTCGCCGCCCCACTTCGACGCCTCGAAGCCGCACCAGGCGGTGATGACCGCGGTGATCGAGAGCAGGACGACCGTGAGGATGTCCAGGATCCGATCGACTCGGGGGCGATCGTGGGAGGTCTCGTTCATGCGCCCATTGTCGACGTGGACCCGGGATCACGTGCACGGCCGCTCACCCGACAGGGGTGACCGCGGCGAGCGGAAACGATGGTCACTCCGCCGGAGCCGACGTCTCCCGATCCTGACGCGGTATCCAGACCTGACGGATGATGATCAGGATCGATGCGGTGATGGGGATCGCGACGAGCGCTCCCAGGAGCCCGAGCAGCGTCGCACCGATCATCGCGCCGATGATCACGAGGACGCTCGGCACTGCGGCGGCGCGACCCATCACCCTCGGCGTCACGATGTACGCCTCGATCTGGATGTAGACGAAGTATGCGAGGACGAACACCAGAGCGGCGGTGGGGCTGACGAAGAGAGTGGCGACGCCGCCGATGACGAGGAACACCAGCGAGCCGATCATCGGCACGAGTGTGATGAAGAACGCCACGATGGCCAGCAGCGCCGGCGCGGGCGAGCCGACGACGAGCTGGAGCACGAGGACCACGGCCGCATTGATGGCCGACAGCGTGACGCCGCCGGCGACGACGCCACCCACAGACGACGTCACTTCGTCGAGCAACCGGGAGAAGCGCTCACGACGGTATTCGGGCACGAGTCGCGCTGCCGTCGTCTTGATGCTCTGCAGCGAGGCGACGAAGTAGAGCGTGAGAACCGAGACCATCACGAAGCTCGACACGGCGCCGATCACGCCGAATCCCGCCTTGAGCACTCCGCCGGAGATCGTCAGGACCGAGGACAACGTGGTGAGGGAGTGCACGCTGTCTGCGATGACGGCGGAGAGATCGACGCCGAGGTTCTGCTCGAGGCTCAGATACCAGTCGCTCTCCTGCACCGACTCGATCGTCTCCGGCGCGTTCGCGATCACCGCCGCGAGCTGGCGCACAGTGGCGGGCACGACGATGACGAGGATCGCGGCGACGAGGACGAGGAATCCGACGGCGACGATCGCCACCCCGACGGGTCGGCGCACACCGCGACGCTCCAGTGCGCGCACGGCAGGATCAAGCCCCAGAGCGAGGAACCCGCCCAGGAAGATCGACATCAACACCGTCGAGATACCCGCGATCGTCGCGGCGAGCGCGATCGCGAGGAGCACGCCGACGGCGACGGCGAATCCGGAGCGCAGCGGATATGCCGGCAGCACGCGCTGCAGACGTCCCCACCGCGGCGGAGCCGGCGGTGCGGTCGAGCCGTCTTCTACTGATGTGGTCTCGTCCACGTCAGCAGAGTAACGAGATGTTCCCGGGGGTCAGGATCGGCGCTCGCCCGCTTCGGGTGATGTGGACAGGGGCTTAGGTTGTGCACAATCTACTTGTGTGCAATTCTTGAAACATGTCCGTGACCGATGAGATGGTGTGCTTCTCCCTGTATTCCGCCGCACGCGCGACGACGCAGGCCTACCGCTCGCTCCTGGCACCGTGGGGGCTGACCTATCCCCAGTACCTGGTGCTCGCGATCCTCTGGATGGAGGGCGAGCAGACGGTCGGCTCACTCGGCGATGCGATGCAGCTCGATTCGGGCACACTCTCCCCTCTCGTCCGCCGCCTCGAGCAGGCGGGTTACGTCGCACGGGCGCGAAGCTCGGCCGATGAGCGGGTCGTCACAGTCGGCCTGACCGACGCAGGAACGGCACTCCGCTCCGAGGTCGCACCGGTCCACACCGCGATCGCCGCCCTCGCCGGCATGCAGGACGACGACCAGCGTCACCGCCTGATCGCCGAGCTTCACGAACTCACCGCACGACTGCAGAGTTCCGCAGCCGTGCCCGCACCCTCTGCGCGCGCGCCGCGCGCCGACTGACCCCAAACCCGGAAGGAATCCACACGATGGACGCTCTCTACACCGCCGAAGCACTCGCCACCGGAGCAGGACGAAACGGCCGCGTCGCGACCGGCGAAGGTCGCCTCGACCTCGACCTCGCCATCCCGAAGGAGATGGGCGGCAGCGGAGACGGCGCGAACCCCGAGCAGCTGTTCGCCGCCGGCTACGCGGCCTGCTTCCACTCCGCACTGCAGACGGTCGCCCGCGCACAAAAGGTGAAGATCACCGATTCCTCTGTCGGCGCTCGCGTGCAGATCGGCTCGAACGGCGAGGGCGGATTCGGCCTCGCCGTGCAGCTCGAGGTCGTCATCCCCGACCTCCCCCACGACCAGGCCCAGGCTCTCGCCGATGCCGCGCACCAGGTCTGCCCCTACTCCAATGCCACGCGGGGCAACATCGACGTCGCGATCACCGTCACCGACGACTGATCCGCTCGACACCCTCCACCACGACCGATCCCACAAGGAGAACATCATGCGAGCCCTCACCCACGACACCTTCGGCGATCCCGAGCAGGTTCTGACCGTCACCGACCGCCCCACGCCCGAGCCCGGCCCCGGCCAGGTGCGGCTGCGGATCGTGCTCTCGCCGATCCACAACCACGACCTCTGGACGATTCGCGGCACCTACGGCTTCAAGCCCGAGCTGCCCGCAGCATCCGGCACCGAGGCGCTCGGCATCGTGGATGCACTGGGCGAGGGCGTCGAGAACCTCACCGTCGGCCAGCGGGTCGCCACGGGCGGCACGTTCGGCGCCTGGGCCGAGTACGTCGTCGCGAATGCCGCAGGACTCATCCCCGTATCCGAGTCGCTGAGCGATGAGAGCGCCGCACAGCTGGTCTCGATGCCGTTCAGCACGATCAGCCTGCTGCAGTTCCTGGGCGCCGAGAAGGGCGACTGGATCGTCCAGAACGCGGCGAACGGCGCCGTGGGCCGCATGCTCGCCCAGCTGGGCGCAGCGCGGGGCGTGAACGTCATCGGCCTCGTGCGCCGTGCTGCAGGTGTCGACGAGCTTCGCGAGCAGGGCATCGAGAACGTCGTCTCGACCGATCAGGACGACTGGCGCGAGCAGGTCGCGAAGCTGACCGGCGGGGCGCACATCGCGTTCGGCGTCGACTCGGTCGGCGGATCGTCCGCGGGTGACGTGCTGTCGCTCCTCGGCGAGGGTGGGACGCTCGTCGCCTTCGGCGCGATGAACTCCCCCACCATGGAGATCGCGTCCGGCGACGTCATCTTCAAGCAGGCCACGGTCAAGGGCTTCTGGGGCAGCAAGGTCATCCAGACCATGGATGCCGCCACGCGTGGCGCCCTGTTCGGCGAGCTGATCCAGCGCGTCACCGAGGGAACCCTCACCCTTCCGGTGGCCGGCGTCTTCGACGCGGCGGACGCAGCAGACGCCGTGCGTGCGAGCAACACTGCCGGCCGCGTCGGCAAGGTCCTGCTGAAGTTCTGACCTGAGCTGAGCTGAGCGGGGCGGGGCGGGGCGGGCTCAGCGCCCGCCCCGCTCACTCCTCGCCGAGCCCCTCGCGGATGTCCGCACCCGGGTGCAGAATCGGCGCATGGAGATCACACTCGCACAGCCGGCAGGACTCGTCGTGAGCCCCGCCTTCAGCCATGTCGCCGTCATCCCCCCAGAGGCGACGACGATCCTCGTCGGCGGTCAGAACGGCGTCGACGAGACCGGAGCACTCGTCTCGACAGATGCCGCCGAGCAGTCGCTCCGGGCCGTCCAGAACGCTCGCACCGCCCTGGAGTCCGCAGGCGCGGGCCTCGATGACGTCGTCAGCTGGACCATCCTCATCCACCAGGACGCCGACCTCCGTGCCGCCTACGGAGCCGTCGCCTCGACGCTCGCGCGAGACGGCGCTCCTCCCCTGGTCACCGCCGCACTCGTCGCAGGGCTCGGTGTGCCGGGGGCTCTGATCGAGGTGAGCGCGGTGGCCGCCGTCATCCGCGAGTGATGAGCGCAGGCGGACGACTCAGATCCTGCCACGCACCGGCGTGCGCTCAGCCGAGTCGCCGCCGTCAGGCATCGTCATCTCCGCGCGCACGCCGAGAAGTCTCACCTCGCGCTGCGGATCGAGCGTTTCTCCGAGGGCGAGAGCGGCGGCGATCACCTCGTCACGCTCTGCGGTCGGAGACGCGAGCTTGCGCCCGAAGGTCTTCGTCTCGAACGGCGCGTACCGCACCTTGAGGTGCACACGCACGACCGCCCGCCCCTCGTCGGCACAGTCGTCGAAAGCATGACCGGCGAGCTCCGCGAGCGCGGCCTGAATCTCGGCGGGCGTGGTGAGGTTCTGCTGATAGGTCGTCTCGCGGCTGTGGCTCCGCGCCACCCACGGAGTCGGATCGACCACAGTCGGCCCGAGACCTGATCCGAGTCCGTGATACCAGACGCCCATCCGCGGACCGAACTCGGAGACGAGCAGGTCCTCGTCGGCATCCGCAAGCTCTCGCACCGTCTGGATGCCGTGGGCCGCGAGCCTCTTCTGCACCTTCGGCCCGACTCCCCAGAGATCACGGGTCGGCTTGTCCCCCATCACCTCGAACCAGTTCTCGACGGTGAGGCGGAACACGCCTCGCGGCTTGCCGAACTCCGTCGCGATCTTCGCGCGCACCTTGTCGTCACCGATTCCCACCGAGCAGTGCAGTCCTGTCGCCTCGAGCACGGCGGCCTGAGCCGAGCGTGCCACGCTCTCAGGGTCATCGGTGTCGACCCCGAGGAAGCACTCGTCCCAGCCGATGACCTCGAGCACCACACCGGGCAGGGCACGCAGCGCTGACATCACCTCGGTCGATGCGGCCTCATACGCCTCGTGGTCGACGGGGAGGAACACGGCATCCTCCGGCGCCTTCCGCGCCGCGATCTTGAGCGGCATGCCCGACCCGATGCCGAACGCCCGCGCTTCATACGACGCCGTGGACACGACCGCGCGCTCCGTCGGATCGCCGCGGCCCCCGACGATCACCGGAAGGCCGGCGAGCTCGGGCCTGCGCAGCACCTCGACCGCAGCGATGAACTGATCCATGTCCACGTGCAGCACCCAGTCGGCCATGCCTCGAGTGTGGCCCGAGTCCGCCGGGTTGTCACCCCTCGCGAGCGGTCAGCGGAGCTGTCAGCCGACGGCGACACCGATGGCCGTCGCGATCACGGCGAGCAGCGGCAGCGTGCCCTGCATAGCCGCCGCGCGCAGCTTCGACGGGTCGGAGAGCACGAGCACGAGAGCGGCGGCCAGCATCATGCCGGTGCCGGCGAACACCAGGGTCAGGCCGACCGTCGTGAATCCGATGATCACGAAGCCGACGCCGAGCAGCGCGGTCAGCGCCAGAAAGAGGTTGTAGAACCCCTGGTTGAAGGCGAGCGCCTTCATCGTGATGGCGTCGGCCTCGGTGGCGACACCGAAGAGCTTCCTCGTCTCGGGCTCGGTCCACTTCAGCGACTCGAGCGCGAAGATGAAGACATGGAATGCGGCTGCGGCCGCGGCGAGGACGAGTCCGACGATGAGCATGAGTCGATCGTATCGACCCGCGGAACTCTAGAGCAGGAAGATCGGCAGGAGTCCGGGATTGTGCGCGTGCACGAGCACGGCGAACACGACCGCGTCGAAGAGCAGATGCACCGTCACCACGTATGCGAGCGAGTGCGTGCGCATGAAGATGAACCCCTGCAGCAGCGCGAACGGAATCGTGAGCAGTGGTCCCCACTCGCGGTACCCGAGCTCCCAGAGGAACGAGACGAACACGATCATCTGCAGCACGTTGGCAAGCGCATCCGGAAAGTGGCGACGCAGCAGGGCGAAGACCGTGCAGATGAAGAAGAGCTCGTCCCAGATGCCGACCGCGCCGACGCCGACGAAGAGCCGGGCGATGAGGTCGGGCGAATCGACGACCGGCCAGTTCTGATACACACCGCTGGTGATGAAGTAGAACGGCAGGATCAGCCAGCCCAGCACCAGCACCGCGACCAGCCATCCCCACTGCAGGCGGCCCCAGCGACGATGCGCACGCCAGGGAAAACTGATCGCGCGGTCGCGGAAGACGAAGCGCGACACCACGTACGGCACCGCGACCGCGCCACCGAGGGCGAGTGTGAAGCGCAGCATGGCGAGGTTGTCGAGCTCGGCGGCGAGCGGGATCACGCTCACGATGAGCATGCCCAGGGCGATCAGGGCGAGGTCGCGGGTGAGCGAGGGCTGACGGGCCACCCCGATGACGCGGGCCGTCTCGCGTCGGGATCCGACGCTCACGGTCTGGTCGGCGACGACGGGGCGTCCGCGTTCGACGAGCCACGCTCCCCCGACACCGAGCGCGAGCAGCGCCCAGCCGAGCCAGGCGGTCTCGAGGACGAAGAACGCCGGTGCCGCCGCGCAGACCAGAAGTGCGGGGATCACAGCGGGCCAGGTCGCAGACCTGCGCTGCACGTCGGTCACGCGCGCGACTTCCGCCGATACACGAGGTCGCGGATGTCGCGCCCCTTGGCGATCCCCTTGCGCTCGAAGGCGGTCATCACCCGTCCGTCGAACCGCTCGGCCCATTCGCCGTCGAAGGCGCGCTCGTACAGCGGATCGGCATCGAGCACCTCGCGCATCTGCAGCGCGTAGTCCTCCCAGTCCGTCGCGAGTCGCAGCAGTCCGCCGTCACGCAGCGCCCGCGCGGCCGTCTCGCCGAATCCCGGTCGCACGAGCCGACGCTTGGTGTGCTTCTTCTTGTGCCACGGATCGGGGAAGAAGATCCAGACCTCGGCAGCCGCAGCCTCAGGCAGGTACGACGAGAGCACCTCCGGCGCGTTCGCCTCGACGACGCGCACATTGCGGGCACCCTCGCGATCCGCGTCCAGCATCGTGCGGGCAAGTCCCGCGCGGAAGACCTCGACGGCGAGGAAGTCGTCGTCCGGGCGGGACGATGCGGCAGCCACGATCGCGTGTCCCTGGCCGGATCCGATCTCGACGTACAGATCTGCATCTCGGCCGTACTCGACGCTCGGGTCGAGTCGCGCCTCGGGATGCACCGAGGTCCAGGCGACGTCGCGCGGCACGTCGAGCAGATAGTGCGGGCCGAGCTCGTCGAAGGCTCGTTCCTGCGCGTCGGACATCCGCCCGCTGCGGCGCACGAAGGACACCGGTTCGTCACGGAAGGTGCGGGGTTCGGGCATGCTTCCAGGGTAGTCGGCGGCGTCCGGAGTCACGGACCGGAGATCAGTCGGCAGGAGCCGTCACGAAGTCGATGAGCTCTTCGACCCGACCCAGCAGCGCGGGTTCGAGATCCCGATACGTGTGCACCTTCGACAGGATGTGCTGCCAGGCACGACCCGTGTCGCCCTGCGTCTCGTGCGGCCAGCCGAACGCCCGGCAGATCCCGGTCTTCCAATCGGTGCCCCGCGGGATCTCCGGCCACTTCGCGATCCCCAGGGCGCGCGGCGTCACGCACTGCCAGACGTCGACGAACGGATGGCCCACGATGCGCACATGCCGGCCGTGCGGGCCGCGGGCGACCGCCTCCGCGACACGCGACTCCTTCGAGCCTGGCACCAGGTGGTCGACGAGCACTCCGTACCGACGAGACGCGGTCGGCGGCTCCGCGGCGAGCAGATCGTCGAGCAGGTCGACTCCCTGCAGGAACTCGACGACGACGCCCTCGACGCGCAGGTCGGCTCCCCAGACCTTCTCCACCAGCTCGGCGTCGTGCTTTCCCTCGACGAGGATGCGGCTGGGCAGGGCGATCCGTGCACGCTGGTCGGCGACCACGAAGGATCCCGAGGCGGTGCGCCTGGCGCCCTGCTCCTTCGGGGCGGGGACGGTGAGCCGCACCGGCGCTCCGTCGATCAGGAATCCGCCGCCGAGAGGGAAGAGCCGCTTGCGTCCGAGCCGATCCTCGAGCTCGACGTTCCCTCCCTGCACGCGTGTGACCGCACCGCAGTAGCCGTCGTCCGCGACCTCGACGACGAGATCGACCTCGGCGGGCACCTGAGGCACCGGCTTCGCCGCGCGCTCCCGCCAACCAGCCGCGAGCACATCCGATCCGTACCTGTCGTCCATGCCCTCCAGCGTATGTGTCTCCGCTGAGGGCGAACGGCTATCGCCGCTCGGATGCTGTCGCGTGTCGGCCTGTGTGCATAGACTCGTGCCATGGGGCTCGGCTGCCGGTCGGAGGGAACACGATGAAGACACGGTGGCTGGCGCTGGCCGCACTCACTGCGGCTGCAGCGGCCGGAGCATTCTCCGCATCCGCCGCGTCCGCGACCGACCCGGTCACGCTCGACTCCGGGTACGTGACCGATGACGCCGGGGTTCTCTCTCCCAGCCAGGAGGATGCGGTCGAGGCGCGACTCCAGACCCTCAGCGACAACTCCTCCGCCGACCTCTTCGTGGTGCTGGTCGACGATTTCACCTCTCCCACCGACAACGTCGAGTGGGCTGACACCGTCGCCGAGAACAACAATCTCGGGTCCGAGCAGTATCTGCTCGCCATCGCGGTCGAGGGCCGGAGCTACTACATCTCCGCCGCCCCTGACGGTCCGCTGAGCGACAGCAAGCTCGACGACGTCGAGAACCAGATCCAGAGCCTGGCCGCCCAGAACGACTGGGAGGGCGCGATCACCCTCGCGGCAGACGAGATCCAGGGCGACGGCGGGGCCGGCGCGCTCCGCACCACGCTCATCGTCGTCGGGGTCGTCGCTCTCGGACTCATCGTCTGGCTGATCGTCGCGCTCATCCGCCGGTCCCGGCGCAACGCCGAGATCCGCCGCCGAGGTGCGATGCCCGAGCGCCCCGACCCCAACGACCCCTTCTCCACCCTGACCGACGAGCAGGTGCAGACGCAGGCGGGCGCCGCGCTCGTGCAGGCGGATGACGCCATCACGTCGAGCAGGGAGGAGCTCGGCTTCGCCGTGGCCCAGTTCGGCGAAGCGGCGACCTCGACCTTCAGCGGAGCCGTCGAGTCGGCCAAGGCGAAGATGTCCGAGGCCTTCGACCTCAAGCAGAAGCTCGACGACGAGATCGAGGACACCGTCCACGACCGCCGTGCCTGGCACATCCGCATCATCCAGATCTGCGATGAGATCGACGACGTCCTCGACGACAACACCGAGGCTTTCGACGCACTCCGCAAGCTCGAGCAGAACGCTCCGCAGGAGCTCGAGCGGGTCCGCGGCGAGCGGGCAGCACTCGACACGCTGCTCGCGAGTGCTGAGCCTGCTCTCGCGGCGCTCTCGAGCACGTTCGACCAGGCATCCCTCGTGACCGTCGTCGACAACCCGGCACAGGCCCGCGAGCGCGCCGCTCTCGCCGACCGCTCCATCGACGCCGCTGCCCAGGCGATCGGTGCTGGGCGCTCAGGAGAGGCCGCGTTCGCGATCCGCACCGCCGAGCAGTCGGTCGCGCAGGCGGCCCAGCTGGTGCACGCGATCACAGCGCTGGGCGCCGAACTCGCGAGCATCGAGTCGCAGGCCCAGGCTCTGGTCGCCGAGCTGCAGGCCGACATCGCCACCGCGCAGCAGCTGCCCGACACGGGCGGCGTCCTGTCATCGGCGGCCGCGGCGACCTCACAGCAGCTGCAGCAGGCGCAGGCCGCCCTCGCCGGCAACTCACGCAGCCCTCAGCGGGTGCTCGAGGCGCTCACCGCGGCGAACGCCCAGATCGACGCGGCGATCGCGCAGGGAACCCAGGCCGTCGAGCGAGCCAGACGAGCGCAGCAGATGCTCGAGCAGACGCTGACGCAGGCGGGATCCGAGATCCGCGCCGCGCGCGAGTACATCGAGACGCGGCGCGGCACCGTCGGATCCACCGCGCGCACCCGCCTGTCGCAGGCGGAAGCCACGCTCACGCAGGCACTGAACCTGCGTGCCACCGACCCCGAGGCGGCGCTCACCGAGGCGGGTCGCGCCCTCGACCTCGCCCGACAGGCGACGTCTTCGGCGCAGGCCGATGTCGCGGCGATGAGCCCGAGCAGCTATCAGAACGGCTGGGGCGGCGGTGGCGGAAGCATCTTCGGCGGTGGTGGCGGTTCGGGAGGTTCCGGCCTCGGCGGCGACATCCTCGGTGGCATCATCGGCGGCCTCCTGTCCGGCGGCGGCGGAGGCGGAGGATCCTCCCGGAGCAGCAGCTGGCGATCCAGCGGTGGTGGCGGATTCCGCAGCTCCGGCTTCGGCGGAGGCGGCGGCAGCCGCTCCAGCGGCCGCAGCGGCCGTTCGGGAGGGCGACGCTTCTGAACCGCACACACCACGACCCCAGACATCGAGTCCGACCCTCTGAAAGGAACCACGCATGACCAAGCAGTCCATCTTCGGACGTATCTCGACCCTCGTCCGCGCGAACATCAACTCGCTCCTGGACTCTGCGGAAGACCCGCAGAAGATGATCGACCAGCTCGTCCGTGACTACACGAACAGCATCGCCGACGCCGAATCGGCGATCGCCGAGACCATCGGCAACCTGCGCCTCCTCGAGCGCGACCACGAAGAGGACGTCCAGGCGGCCACGGAGTGGGGCAACAAGGCCCTCGCCGCGAGCCGCAAGGCCGACGAGATGCGCTCGACCGGCGACGCCCCCGACGCCGACAAGTTCGACAACCTCGCCAAGATCGCGCTCCAGCGCCAGATCAGCGCGGAGCGCGAGGCCACGGGTGCCGAGCCGCAGATCGCCGCTCAGACCGAGATCGTCGACAAGCTGAAGTCCGGCCTCAACGGCATGAAGGACAAGCTGGGCGAGCTGAAGAACAAGCGCAGCGAGCTCCTCGCCCGCGCCAAGGTCGCCGAGGCGCAGACCAAGGTGCAGGACGCGGTCTCGTCGATCAACGTCCTCGACCCGACCAGCGAGCTGGGCCGCTTCGAAGACAAGGTCCGCCGCCAGGAGGCTCTCGCTCAGGGCAAGATCGAGCTCGCAGCCTCCAGCCTCGACGCGCAGTTCGAGAGCCTCGAGGACCTCGGAGAGCTCACCGAGGTCGAGGCACGTCTCGCCGAGCTGAAGGCGGGCGGCTCCGCCCCCCGTCAGGCCATCGAAGGTTCCTGACACACCTTGCGGATGCCCCGGACCAGCGTGTCCGGGGCATCCGCTCTTTCATAGCTGGAGGCACCCATGGTGCGATTCCTCGTCGTCCCGCAGTGGCAGGGCTCCCCTGCACCGCGCGCGATGCTCCTCGTCGACGGCGCGTCGGCGATCGCCGGTGATCTTCCGCGCGCGTCGACCACCGTGCTCGATGTGCCCGTCGAGGCCGGCGAGTCACTCGGCACCGGCGTCCGCCGACTCAGCGCCCTGTTGCGCACTCGAGAGCTCGTCGATGCGGCGATGACGACCGACACGGTCGTGGTGGGCGGAGACTGCAGCGTCACCGTCGCGGCCCTCGCCGCTCTTCCCGGCGGCACCGACGATCTCGCGGTGGTCTGGTGCGACGCGCACGCCGACATGAACACACCCGAGACGTCGCCGTCCGGTGCGTTCTCCGGCATGGCTCTGCGGGCGGTGCTCGGTGAGGGAGAGCCGCAGCTCGCGCTCTCCCCCGGCATCCCGCGCGACCGCGTGATCACCGTCGGAATGCGCGACCTCGACGACGCCGAGGTCGCCGCGATCGACGGCCTCACCCCGCTGTCGGTGACAGACCTCGACGATGCCGATGCGCTGGCCGCCGCCGTCGTGGCCACCGGCGCGAGCCGGGTGTGGGTCCACATCGACGTCGACGTGCTGGATCCGGCCGAGATAGCCGGCGTCTCCTCCGCGTCCCCGTTCGGGCTCGCGCCCGCCACCCTGAGCGCGGCGGTCCGCGCTCTCCGCACGCGCGTTCCGCTGGCGGGCGCGACGATCGCGGGATTCGCCCCGCGTTCACCGTCCGACGCGGTCGAGGATCTCGGAGCACTGCTGCGCCTCGTCGGAGCGGTCGCATGACCGAGGACTGGCGCCCTGCGGCGGAACGTGCCCTCGAGCGGGGTCGCCGATTCGACCGCCGCATCCCGTCGTTCCTGCTGCGATCGCCGATCAGTCGCATCGGGTACTGGTGGGGAACGGCCGTCGGCTGGGTGTGGGGATCACTGTGGAGCACCGGTCCCGTCGAGCGCCGGGCGGGCCTGTGGGTGTTCCGCGGTATGCCGAACTGGACGTTCAACCGCGGCGGGGTGTGCGTGGGCGGGTGCTTCCTCACCGGCGATGCCCGGCCGACCGATGCGGTGCTTCGCCATGAGGCGGTGCACAAGGCACAGTGGCTCCGTTACGGCATCCTGCTGCCGGTGCTGTACCTGTTCGCCGGGCGGGATCCGCTCCACAACCGCTTCGAGATCGAGGCGGGTCTGGAAGACGGCAACTACGTGCGCCGGACGACCGCTCCTCAGCGCTCGGAGGGGAGAAGCCCGAAGCGCTCGGGCGCGTAGATCTGCGCGGGCTGGATCTCGAGTGATCCGGTGAGGTGCTCGACGATGTCGGCGGTACCGAGGTAGCCGCCCAGCAGCGTGACGTGGGTCTCGAGCTCGTCGTCGCAGAGCATCTCGTCGGCCCACGCGCAGGTCGCGCGGGCGAGGGCCTCTCCTGGCGCGCACGCACGGCCCGTTCCGGGAGCGCCGGAGCGCTCTCCCCGAGCCAGCCACGTCACGGTCATACGGCCGGGCGCATCGATCACGCCGATGTCCGAGGCCTGTGCGACCTCGATGAAGATCCGACCGGATGCGCACAGCGGCAGTGTCGCGAGGAAGACCTCGAGTTCGGCGAGCGAGTGCTCGTCAGCCGTCACCAGGTGGTGTGCGCGACGACGCGCTGCGCGGCGCTCTGCGCGCGTGCTGCGGGTCTCGAGGAAGGTCTCCATGATGCTTCCATCGTACACCACGTGAAGGGTTGCCTAACCTTGGTCGGCGACCGGTTCCACGAGAGCGGCATGCAGTGCGTCCAGCTCGGCATCCGACATCCCGTTGGCCCGGAGGTAGCCTGCCGCAGATCCCCATCGCGCATCGACGCCGTCGAGCAGCGCCCGCATGACCGGCGCAGGCGACTGCGTGGCCAGCGCCACCGCGTGCAGGGCTTCGGGATGCTGGGAGCGGAGGTACGCGGCGATCCGCTGCGACCTCTCAGGAGGAAGCTGCGACTCCGTGAGCGCGTAGTCCTCGATGATCGCGTCTCGGTCGGCACCGACGGCTGCGAGTGCGAGGGCCACCGTCACCCCGGTGCGGTCCTTGCCCACCGTGCAGTGCACGAGAGTCGGCTCCCCCGCAGCGATGATGCGAATGGCCGCGACGAGCCTCTCACCGCTCTCCTCGAGAAGGTGCAGGTAGAGATCCTCCAGGCTGGTGTCCGTCTCGAAGAACGAACGGACCGACCCGAGGAACAGAGGGAGGTGCGTCGTGTCGGGCCCGTCGATCTCGGTCGGCTCTGCGGCGACCTCCTCGCCGTCCCGCAGATCGACGATGTGGGCGACCCGCTCGCGGACCGCATCCACACCCGCATTCGTCGCCCCGGACAGCTGACCTGAGCGCAGCAGGATGCCGGAGCGGATGCGTCCGCCCTCGGCGGGCATGCCTCCGACGTCCCTGACATTGTTGACGCCGTCGAAGTCGAGGACGGTCATGCCTGCGCCTGCGGGGCCCGGGGCGGAACCGGGTAACGGCCGGCGATGACGACGCGGTTGAACGCGTTGATCGACACGCAGGCCCAGCTCAGGGCGGCATACTCCTTCTCGGTGAAGACGGCACCGACGCGGTTGTACAGGTCGTCCGAGATCCCGTCCTCCGAGATGAAGGTGAACGCCTCGGCCAGCTCGAGCGCCGCCGCCTCCCGTTCACTGAAGACGCCGCTCTCGCGCCACGTGGCGATCTGCATGAGCGTGTCCGTGTCGATCCCCGCCTTGACCGCGCGATCGACATGTATTCGCGTGCAGTAGCCGCATCCGTTCAGCTGCGAGCAGTGGATCATCACGATCTCCTTGAGGCGATCGTCGATGCCGTTCGTCGCGCAGATCTCGCCCACCGTCCGAGAGAACGCATCGAGCGCCTGGTAGGCGGCGGGCTCGGTCTTGGAGAGGTGCACTCGCGTCTCGCTCATACCTCAATGATATTCCGTTATGCGGGCATCTCGGCGGGCTCATCGATGCCAAGGAGAATGCAGATAGCCATGCCTTCTGCACGCAAAGACAGCTTAATGCGCGTTCATATGACTCAATCACTTGTCATTATGATCTCGCATTTCCCGCATATGCGTTCCTCAGAGCAGAATATGGAGGTGGCGATCGACATCACCGAGTTCAGCTATCTTCCCGCACAGGCCGAGGCGCTGGGCGTTCCCGTTCCTCCGAGCGAGCGGCTGACATTGCCGCTCCCGGACGGTCGCCGTGTGAGCGGTGTCCGCTACGGCAGCGGATCGCCGCAGATCACGCTCCTGCACGGGGCCGGCCTCAACGCGCACACCTGGGATACGACCGCTCTCTCGGTGCAGCAGTCCGTGCTGGCGATCGATCTCGCGGGGCACGGCGACTCCTCCTGGCGCGACGACGCCGACTACACCCCTCGAACGCTCGCCGTGGATGTCGCCGCAGCACTCGACGCCTGGACCGACCGGCCGCAGATCCTCGTCGGACAGTCCCTCGGCGGCCTCACCGGGGCGGCGGTGGCCGCTGCGCGCCCCGATCTCGTCGCCGAGCTGATCGTCGTGGACATCACCCCTGGCATCGACACCTCGGCCGGCCCCGCCGCTCTGCGTGAGTTCTATGCAGGCCCCACCGATTTCGCGACGCGCGACGAGCTGGTCGATCGTGCGATCGCCTTCGGCTTCGGCGGCGCGCGCCCCGACACGGAACGCGGCGTCTTCCTCAACACGCGAGTGCGCCCGGACGGACGCGTGGAATGGAAGCACCATTTCGCTCACCTCGCCGCGAAGGCGCTCGCCGCGCACGACCCCGGCGACGTCTCCGCTCCCTCGGTCCTCAACGCCACGGGGTGGCAGGACCTCGATCAGGTGACGGCCCCGGTGACGCTCGTCCGCGCGATCGACGGCTTCGTCAGCGCTGCCGACGCGGACGACTTCGCCCGCCGTCTTCCCGACGCGAGCGTGGTCGCGATCCGGGCGACGCACAACGTGCAGGAGACCGCCCCCGCGCAACTCGCCGCGCTGATCACGGACCGCGTCGCGACCACCGGATTGTGACGTTCCGTTCCACATCCCGCCCCACCTGCCCGACACATCCCTAGGCTCGTTCCACCGGCACACAGCAACTGCCGCACCGAGAGGAAACAACCCATGTTCCGACGTACGCGACGGCTCGCGCTCTTCTCCGCGATCGCGGCGAGCGCCGTCATCCTGAGCGCCTGCACGGGCACTGCGGCCCCCGAGACCACGGCGCCCACCGGCGAACCGGATCCCGATGCCACGCTGCAGGTGGGACTCGTCCTCGAGCCCACGAACCTCGACATCCGTCACACGAGCGGTGCTGCCCTCGAGCAGATCCTCATCGACAACATCTACGAGGGCCTGATCAGCCGCACGCAGGAGAACGAGATCATCCCTCGGCTCGCCTCTGACTATGAGGTGTCCGACGACGGACTCACCTACACGTTCACACTGAACGACGGCATCACCTTCCACAGCGGCACCGCTCTCACCTCCGCCGACGTCGTGGCCTCGTATGAAGCAGTCCGCACGGACGCCACACTGCAGGGCAACGCCGAGTTCGCCTCGGTGGCCTCGATCACCGCGCCCGACCCGACGACCGTGCAGATCGTGCTGACCGAGCCGAACCAGAACTTCCTCTTCTCCCTCACCGGGCCGGCGGGGCTCGTGTTCCAGGCAGGCGACACCACCGACCTCAAGACCGCGGAGAACGGCACCGGCCCCTTCACCCTGACCCGCTGGAACAAGGGCAGCGCGATCACGTTCGCCCGCAACGACGCCTACTGGGGCGAGCCGGCCGGAGTGGCCGAGGTCGAGTTCCAGTACATCCCCGACTTCACCGCAGGTGTGAACACGGCGCTCGACGGGGGCGTCCAGGTGCTCACCGCCGTGGATCCCAACCTCGCATCGCAGCTCGAGGGCGACTTCACCCTCACGACGGGTCGTACGACCGACAAGGCGACCCTCGCGTTCAACAACGCCAAAGCTCCCCTCGACGACGTCCGGGTCCGCGAGGCACTGCGCCTCGCGATCGACCACGAGGGGCTCGTCGAGGCCGTCGGTGCGGGGTCGACGCTGTACGGCCCCATCCCCGAGCTCGACCCGGGCTATGAGGACCTCTCGGATGTCGTCTCCTACGATCCGGAGAAGGCCAAGGAGCTGCTCGCCGAGGCCGGCCAGGAGGATCTCGAGCTGACCCTCACGATCCCGAGCTTCTACGGCACGACCGTTCCGAAGGTCCTGATCTCCGATTTCCAGAAGGTGGGCGTGACGCTCGACGTCGACTCGGTCGAGTTCCCCACCTGGCTGGAGGACGTCTACACGAACCACGACTACGACCTCAGCTTCGTGCTGCACGTCGAGCCGCGTGACTTCGGCAACTTCGCGAACCCCGACTACTACTTCGGCTACGACAACGCCGAGGTGCAGGGCCTCTACGCCGACGCACTCGCCGAGGTCGACCCCGACAAGTCGGCGGAGCTGCTGGCGAAGGCCGCGCGTATCGTCTCCGAGGACCATGCGGCCGACTGGCTCTACAACGGGGCGACGATCACAGCGGTGAGCCCGCTGGTCTCCGGATTCCCCCAGGACTCGATCAACTCGCGCATCGACCTGGCAGGCGTCACCGTCGCCACCGAGAAGTGACGACGCTCACTTCGTGATCCGATATGCGCTCGTCCGAGGAGCCCTGCTCGTGGCAGGGCTCCTCGTGTCGAGCGCGCTGATCTTCCTGACCCTCCGCGTGTTCCCCGGCGACGTCGCTCAGCTCATCGCCGGCACGCAGGCCTCCCCCGCCGAGGTCGAGGCGCTCCGCGAATCCCTGGGCCTCAACCGTCCTCTGCCGGCGCAGTACGCGGAGTGGATCGGGGGGATCTTCCGCGGCGATCTCGGCACGTCCCTGCTCTCCGGAGCATCCGTCGGGGAGGAGCTGCTGCTCAAGGCGCAGGTGACCGTGCCGCTCGGCATAATGTCTCTGCTGATCGCCGTGCTCATCGCTGTGCCCTTCGGAATCCTCGCCGCTGTGCAGCGCGGCCGTCGCGGGGGCACCGCCCTCAGCGTCGGCGCACAGGCCCTCGCCGCCGTGCCCGTGGTCTGGGCGGGGATGATGCTGATCGTCGTGTTCTCGGTGTGGCTCGGGTGGCTCCCTCCACAGGGATTCCCCCGTACGGGATGGAGCACGCCTCTGCAGGCGATCGAGTCACTGCTGCTCCCCGCTCTCACGATCGGCATAGTCGAGGGCGCCATGCTCATGCGCTTCGTGCGCAGCGCCACACTCCAGGCGGCGGGTCAGGACTTCGTCCGCACGGCTGCGGCCAAGGGACTCACCCGAACCCGAGCGCTCATCTCGCACGGCATCCCCGCTGTGGGCCTGTCGATCATCACGGTCCTCGGGCTCCAGATCGCGGGGATCATCGTCGGCTCCGTCGTCATCGAACAGCTCTTCACCCTGCCGGGCATCGGGCGGATGCTGGTCGCCGACGTCGGGACGCGTGACCTGATCAAGGTGCAGAGCGAGCTGCTGGTGCTCACCGGCTTCGTCCTCGTCGTCGGCTTCCTCGTCGACCTGATCCATCGGGCGATCGATCCCCGCCAGAGGGAGGCATGATGCCCGGTTGGCTCCCGAGGCTGTGGCGCACCTCCACAGGGCGCTTCGGCCTGATCGTGGTCGCCGTCATCGCGGTCACCGCGCTCGTCGCGCTGTTGTGGACGCCGTTCGATCCGCAGGAGTCCGACGTCCGCAACCGCTGGGCGGTTCCCAGCTGGCCGCATCTGCTCGGCACCGACGACACCGGACGCGACATCCTCAGCCTCCTCATGGCGGGCGCGCGGACCACGGTGTTCGTCAGCGTCGGAGCCGGGATCATCGCGACTCTCGTCGGCATCGCCCTCGCCGGCCTGGGCGCGCTCACCGCCCGCTGGCTGCGCGAGACGGTCGCGGTGCTCGTCGACATCCTGATCGCGTTCCCCGTGCTGCTGATCGCCATGATGATCTCCTCCGTCTGGGGCGGTTCGCTCTGGGTCGTCATCTGGTCGGTCGGCATCGGCTTCGGTGTGAACATCGCGCGTGTCACCCGCCCCGAGCTGCGCAGAGTGCAGCAGAGCGATTTCGTGCTCGCCGCGCGGGCGTCCGGACTCACGACCTCGCAGAGCCTCGTACGCCACCTGCTGCCGAACGTCGCACCCGTGTTCATCGTGCAGCTGTCGTGGTCGATGGCGGTCGCCGTGCTCGCCGAGGCCGGACTCTCGTATCTCGGCTTCGGCGCCTCGGTGACCGAACCGAGCTGGGGGCTGCTCCTCGCCGACCTGCAGCGCTACATAGGCGTGCATCCGCTCTCGGTCATCTGGCCGGGGCTCGCGATCACCCTGACGGCTCTCGCACTCAACCTCCTCGGCGACGGCCTGCGCGAGGCCACGGATCCGACGCTCCGACACCGCGCGGCGGAGATCCACACCCCGGCGGTGGTCGCATGAGTCTCGTCGTCGAAGACCTCGTCGTCCGAATCGACGGCCGTCCTGTCGTCGACGGCATCTCGTTCGAGGTGCCGGACGGCGCCAGAGTCGGCCTGATCGGCGAATCGGGCTCCGGCAAGTCGCTCACCGCGCTCGCGGTGCTCGGACTCCTCCCCGACGGCGCGACGGCGAGCGGCAGCATCCGCTGGAACGGCACGGAGCTGATCGGCATGCGCGACCGAGAGCTCGCCGAGCTCCGGGGCGACGAGATCGGGATCGTGTTCCAGGAGCCGCGCACAGCACTCAATCCCATCCGCACCGTCGGCCGGCAGATCGCCGAGTCGATCCGCATCCACGAGGGCATCGGCAGACGCGAGGCACGAGCGCGCGCCGTCCAGGAGGCCGCCCGCGTGCGACTCCCCGACCCGGAGTCGATCGTCGACCGGTACCCGCACCAGCTCTCGGGCGGTCAGCGTCAGCGCGTGGCGATCGCGATGGCTCTGGCCTGCCGCCCTCGACTGCTCATCGCGGATGAGCCGACGACCGCGCTCGACGTGACCATCCAGGCCGAGATCCTGTCGCTGCTGCTGGCCCTGGTCGAGGAGCAGGGCATGTCGCTCGTCTTCATCACACACGACCTCGCCGTGCTCGCACAGGTCGCGACTCGGGGCGTGGTCCTCGAGGACGGCCACGCGGTCGAGCAGGCACCGGTGAGCACGCTGCTGAGCGCCCCCGCATCTCCGGTGACACAGGGTCTCCTCCGCGACGCGACCGCCACGCTCTGGCGCCCGCACGGGGGCCTCCGATGAGCCTGATCGAGGCACGCTCCCTCCGGCGAGACTTCGTGGTACCCAAGCGTTCGGCGTTCGAGCGGACGAGGACGCAGACGGCGCTGGCACCCACAGACCTCGACATCGCCGAGGGCTCGTCCGTCGGCATCATCGGGGAATCCGGATCGGGCAAGTCCACGCTCGTCCGGCTGCTGCTCGGACTAGATCGTCCGACGTCCGGCACCGTCGAGGTCGACGGAAGGGCGGTGGATGCCGCGGCATCCGCGCGCTCCCTGCACTGGCTGCGGCGGCAGACCGGTCTCGTGTTCCAGGACCCCTATGCCTCACTCGACCCTCGGATGACGGCCGCCCAGATCATCCGCGAGCCGCTGTGGGCCCTCGGCATCGAGGGCGACCACCGAGCGCGGGTCCGGGAGGTGCTGCAGCAGGTGGGCCTCGAGCCCGACATGGCCGACCGCTATCCGCACGAGTTCTCCGGTGGTCAGCGTCAGCGGATCGCCCTGGCGAGGGCGATCGTGCACGGGCCGCGCATCCTCGTCGGGGACGAGCCGCTGTCCGCCCTCGACGTCACTGTGCGCGCTCAGATCCTCGACCTGCTGATCGAGCTGCGCCGCTCCTCGGACCTCACCCTGGTCCTCGTCTCGCACGACATCGGAGTGGTGCAGAACCTGTGCGACACGGTCGTCGTGATGAAGGACGGGAGCATCGTCGAGCGTGGCTCCACCGAAGAGGTCCTGCTGCACCCGACGCACGACTACACGAAGACGCTGCTGGCCGCGATCCCGGTCATCCCCGCTCCCCCGGAGTGACCGCGACGCTCACCGACCCGAGCTCGTGCGGAAGAACCTGCGGCGCCGGGTGGGGCGCAGCGCGCGGCGCATGTAGACGGTGCCGAGGTCGCGACCGAACTTGTGTCCGACCCGGCCCATCCGCCCGGCCTCGACGAAACCGAGCTTGGCGTGCAGCCGGATCGACGCATCGGCCTTGGTGTCGCTGATCACGGCGACCATCTCTCGGATCCCGAGCTGTTCGCATGCGTCGATCAGAGCCTGCAGCAGAGCGGCTCCGAGTCCCTTGCCGCCGGCTCCCGGCCCCAGATAGATCGAATCCTCGACCGTGTAGCGGTAGGCGTTCTTGCCTGCCCACGGCTGCGCGAGCGCATAGCCGATCACGACACCCGCCGGCGAGACGGCGACGAGGAACGGCAGTCCGAGCCTGCTCAGCAGGGCAAACTTCTCACGCCAGTAGGGGATGCTGCTGCGCCTCTCGTCGAGGGTGACGACGGAGTTGCTCACGAAGTGGTTGTAGATCTCGCGCACGTACGGGAGGTCTCCGGCACGCGCGGCGCGGATCGAGTACGAGAACACGTCGGGCTCGGGCTGCGGGCGCAGATGGCGCGGCAGCACACGGCGGCGATCACCGGGCTCGAACTGCATGCGATCAGCTTAGACGCGGCTCCCCGTCGACGCGCCAGTCCACGGGAGACGCGCCCTGCCGTTCGAGCAGCTCATTCGCCCGCGAGAACGGCCGGGAACCGAAGAAGCCACGACGCGCGGACAGCGGCGAGGGGTGCGCAGAGGCGATCACGGGCGTATCGCCCAGCAGAGGCTGCAGATTCTCGGCGTCCTTGCCCCAGAGGATCGCGACGAGGGGCCTGTCGCGTGCGACGAGGCTGCGGATCGCCAGCTCGGTCACCGCCTCCCACCCCCACCGACGATGCGAGCCCGCCTCACCGGGGCGCACGGTCAGCACCCTGTTCAGCAGCAGCACGCCCTGATCGCTCCACGCCGTGAGGTCGCCATGGGGGGCGGGAGGGATGCCGAGATCGGTCTCGCGCTCCTTGTAGATGTTGCCGAGGCTGCGAGGCAGCGGACGGACGTCCCCGTCCACCGCGAAGGACAGTCCGATCGGATGACCGGGAGTCGGATACGGGTCCTGACCGGTGATCAGCACCTTGACCTGCGACATCGGGCGTCGGAACGCGCGCAGCACCTGGTCCCCGGCCGGAAGGTAGCCCCGCCCCGAAGCCTGCTCCTCGCGGAGACGCTCGCCCAGCGCAGTGATCACATCCTGCGCCGGAGCCAGAGCGGTGGCCCACTCGGGGTCGATCCGGCCGTCGGCGGCGAGTTCGACGAGAGTGCGCGCAGCCATCGATCAGTCGATCGGGCGCACCCGCAGCGGGCCGCGCGCGAGCAGATGGTTCGCGGACTGCGCCACGGGGCGCATCGTGATGAGGTCGAGGTTCACGTGGCCCGGCGCATCCAGCGCATACGCGATGACATCGGCCACGTCCTCCGCGAGCAGCGGCGCCTCGACACCCGAGTACACCGCTTCGGCGGCCACCGCGTCACCACCCAGACGGTTGAGCGTGAACTCCTCGGTGTGCACCATCCCGGGAGCGATCTCCGCGACACGGATGGGCTCGCCGTTCAACTCGAGGCGCAGGGCGTGCACCAGCATCGACTGCGCGGCCTTCGCCGCGTTGTACCCGCCGCCTCCCGCATAGGCGACCTGCGCGGCGGTCGAGGTCACGAACACCGTGTCCGCGTGCCCGTCTGCCGCGGCCGCGCGACGCAGCAGGGGCAGCATCCCCGCGACCAGCCGCTGGCTGGACAGGACGTTGGCGTCGTACATCCACTGCCAGTCGGCGGTCGAGGCGTTCTCGACGCGATCGGTGCCGCGCGCTCCGCCCGCGACCTGCACGAGTGCATGCACGGGACCTGAGGCCTCGAGCTCTCGGATCAGCGCCGCCACGGCATCCGGATCCGTCAGGTCGCAGGCGATCGTCGATGCCCCGGTCTCCTCCGAGAGCGCGGCCAGACGGGATGCGCGTCTGGCGACGCCCACGACTCCCCACCCGCGGGCGCGCAGAGCACGCACCGTCGCCTCCCCGATTCCGGAACTCGCACCGGTCACCACTGCACGCCTGTTCACCATGCCTCCACCGTACGATGTTCCGGCCGCGAACGCGGGCGCACGCCGTCGGGTCGCGTTTTCCGGTCATCATCGTCGGGGCGGGAGTCTCCGATGAGGACGACGGCGACTCCGATTCCGCACAGCACGAATCCGATGACGGTGACGAGGGTGAGCGGCTCCCCGAGCAGCATCCCACCGGCGAGCGAGGTGGTCGGCGCGATCAGGAACAGCAGCGCCTGAAGTGCGGTGATGCCCACCCGTCGCAGAAGCCACCAGTAGAGGCCGTACGCCGCCAGGGTCGGGAACACGGCGGTCAGGACGACCGCGAGCCAGAACGACGCCGACGACGGCGGGGTCAAGGCGCCTGCCACTGCCGCGATCACCAGCAGCAGCACCGCCGTCACCGTGACGTGGACCGTGAGAGTCAGGAGCACCCCGGTCTCCACCGACGACTTGCGCTGCAGCAGCGTTCCGACGATGAGGCACACCATCGCGACGGCAGGCAGGAGATAGGCGACCAGCGGGGCAGCCGAGGATCCGAACTGCGAGCGCACGACCAGGAGGACTCCGACCGCCCCGACCCCGAGTCCCACCCACTGCGAACCTCGCACGCGCAGACCGAGCACCGGACCGACGAGCACGGCGACCACGAGCGGCTGCACGGCGTCGATCAGAGCGACCGTTCCCGTCGCGATGCCCGCGGCGACGGACCCGTAGACCGCGACGCAGTAGCCGAACTGCGCGAAGAGTCCGATCGACGCCTGAGCGCGCAGATCACGACCGCTCACTCCCCTGCCCGCGCCGGTGATCAGGACGACGGCGAGGAGGACCACGGCGAGCGGCACGAAGCGCCAGACGAGGAGCGTCAGTGCAGAGACGTCGACGGTGGCGAACGCCGGGATGATGAACCCCGAGCTCCAGGTCACGACGAAGGCGGCCGAGGCGGCGACCGTCCCCACAGCACGAAGTACACCGATCTGTTTACTCATGGGAATGACTATACAGACTGGTATAGTCATTCCCATGGCGCAGTCGGTTCCGGAACTCGTCCCCCTGACCCCGGGAGGACGGAGTGTCCTCGACGCGGCTTCGAGGCTCTTCTACGAGCGAGGCATCCACGCCGTGGGCGTCGACACGATCGCCGAGGCCGCCGGGGTCACGAAGAAGACGCTCTACGACCGGTTCGGGTCGAAGGAGGCCCTGGTCGTCTCCTATCTGCAGCACCGTGACGCCCGATGGCGCGACCACGTCGCGTCAGAGCTCGCACGAGTGCCGGAACCCGGCCCCGAGCGCGTGCTCGCGATCTTCGATGCCGCGATCTCATGGTCGGACGAGAACAGCCCCAAGGGGTGCAGCGCCATCAACGCTCGCGCCGAGATCGGCGAGGGCAACGACGACCACCCGGTGTTCCCCGAGGTCTCCCGGCAGAAGATCTGGCTGCTCGACGTCTTCGAGGAGCTCTGCGCCGAGGCCGGCGTGCGCGATCCCCGCGCGACGGCCCAGGCGATGATGCTGCTCTACGAGGGCGCGATCGTCACGGTGGGCATGGCGACGTTCGCCGAACCGTTCGCGATCGCGCGCACGTGGGCTGCGGCGCTGCTGGCGCAGGACTGAGCGGCGGACGGCTCCGTCCGCGCGCGCGGCCCGTGTTCATTACGTCACATTTCCCACTCACTGTTGACAACCTCCGATATTCCGTACTGTCGCTTGCAACGACATCAGTCGAATCGACCTTCCAACAGTTCCAGGGGGAACACATGTCCGCACCCGAGACCTGGCGTTTCGAGACCAAGCAGATCCACTCCGGCGCTGCTCCCGACCCGGTGACCAAGGCCCGCGCCACGCCGATCTACCAGACCACGTCCTACGTGTTCGACAGCGCCGACCACGCGGCGAACCTGTTCGCACTGGCCGAGTTCGGCAACATCTACACCCGCATCCAGAACCCGACCCAGGACGTCCTGGAGCAGCGCCTCGCGGCGCTCGAGGGGGGCACCGGCGCCCTCGTCCTCTCCAGCGGCCAGGCGGCGTCCACGTTCGCGGTTCTGAACATCGCGCAGGCCGGCGACCACATCGTGTCGTCGAGCTCGATCTACGGCGGCACGTACAACCTGTTCAAGTACACCCTCGCGAAGCTCGGCATCGAGGTCACGTTCGTCGAGAACCAGGACGACCCCGAAGAGTGGCGCCGCGCGATCCGCCCGAACACGAAGCTGTTCTTCGCCGAGACCATCGGCAACCCGCAGATCAACATCCTCGACATCCGCACCGTCGCCGACGTCGCGCACGAGGGCGGCGTGCCGCTGATCGTCGACAACACGATCGCGACCCCGTACCTGATCCGTCCGTTCGAGCACGGCGCCGACATCGTCGTGCACTCGGTCACGAAGTTCCTCGGCGGCCACGGCACCACCATCGGCGGCGCGATCATCGACGGCGGCACGTTCGAGTGGTCGAAGAACGTCGAGCGGTTCCCCGGCCTCACCGAGCCCGACCCCTCGTATCACGGTGCCAGCTACACGGCGGCCGTCGGCGACCCGCTCGCCTACATCATCAAGGCGCGCGTGCAGCTGCTCCGCGACCTCGGATCGGCCATCGCGCCGCAGAGCGCCTGGAACCTCATCCAGGGCATCGAGACGCTGTCGCTGCGCATCGAGCGCCACGTGCAGAACGCCCAGGAGATCGCCGAGTGGCTCGACAGCCGCGACGACGTCGCCTCGGTGAACTACTCCGGCCTGCCCTCCTCCCCCTGGTACGCCAAGGCGAACCAGTACGCCCCCAAGGGCGTCGGCGCCGTGCTGTCGTTCGAGCTGAAGGGCGGTGTGGAGGCCGGCCGCGAGTTCGTCAACAGCCTGTCGCTGTTCAGCCACCTCGCCAACATCGGCGACGTGCGCTCGCTCGTGATCCACCCCGCGTCGACCACGCACGCGCAGCTCACGCCCGAGCAGCAGCTCACGGCCGGCGTCACGCCCGGCCTCGTGCGCCTGTCCGTCGGCATCGAGAACATCGACGACCTCAAGGCAGACCTCGACGAGGCTCTCGCTGCGGCTCGCCGCGTGTCGGAGGCCGCTCGCGCCTGATCCGGCGCTCAGATGTCAGGAGATGCCCCGGGCTGCGGCTCGGGGCATCTCCGCGTCCAGCGCCGGGCCTCCCTGCGCCGGGCGAGCAGCACGCTCGGCTGGCGCACAGACGTCTGCGTCGAGAATGGGAAGCCTGCCCGGAGGAGCCCATGATCGACGTCACCACGAAGCCGACCGCCCGTCGGCGCGCATCCGCGCCTGCCGGACGCGTCATCGCAGTGGTCGGAGTGGCTCTTCTCGTCGGGATCATCTGCACCTGGGTCCCCGGCGTCGTCGGCACCGCTGCAGCCGCTGCTCTGCCGTGGTGCGGGCTCGCCCTCGCCGTGCTCGTCGTCTTCGCGCTGACCCTGGCGCGCCGCGTCACGCTCGTGCTGCTCGCACCCGTCCTCGTCTGGGCCCTCGCGATGCTGCCGTCCGCGCCCGGTCTCGTCGCAGCCTCGCCTCCGCAGAGCACGCCGATCGAGATCGTCAGCCAGAACGTGCGCGCCCACTCGGGAGGAGCGGCGGCCTCGGCGGCCGAGCTCGCCGACATGTCCGCCGACGTGATCGCCCTCACCGAGCTCGACGGCGACAGCCTCGCAGCCGCACGGGACACCCTCGCCTCTGCATACCCGCACTCGTACGCGATCGGCACGGTGGCAGTCTGGAGCCGCTATCCGATCGCGGACGCACAGCCGCTGACCCTCGGGCTCGACTGGAAGCGCGCGCTCCGGGTCGTCGTGAACACGCCGGATGCCGACGTCGCCGTGTACGTCATGCACGCGGCGTCCGTGCGTCTCGGCGTGCAGCAGGAGCGCGACACGATGCTCTCGGGGATCGCCGACGCCGTCGCCTCCGACCCCGCGGAGTCGATCGTGGTCGTGGGCGACTTCAACGCCGCATCAGCCGACCCGGCCCTCAGCGCCGTCCGGGCGCAGCTCGACTGGGTCAGACCGACCGACGGCACCCTCGGCCTCACCTGGCCCGCAGCGCTTCCCCTCGCCCGCATCGATCACGTCTTCGTGCGAGGACTGACGGTGCTCGCATCGACGACGGCGCGCGTCGGGAACAGCGATCACCTCGCCACGGTCACGGCCCTCGCCGGCTGAGAGCCATCGCGCCGCGGCCTCCACGCGACGCACCCGGGAACCGTAACGTTCGTCCGACGCATCGCCTGCCGGGCGAGAATGGAAGCATGGACTGGCAGACGACCTCTGAAGACACGGTGCCCTCGGCGCCCGTGACGGAGGCCGACGTACGTCTGCTCCGCGCGCGACCACCCGCGACCGGCGCCTGGCGCGACGGAGACCCCGCCGGCGGACGCCGATTCACCTCCTTCGGCGCCTTCCCCACCGAGAGCGGCTCGGAGCTCCCCGGCATCCGCCTCGCCTATGAGACCTGGGGAGAGCTGAATGCAGCGCGCGACAACGCGATCCTGATCCTGCACGCTCTCACCGGCGACAGCCACGTGCGCGGAGCCGCCGGGGCCGGTCACCCCACCACCGGCTGGTGGGACGACATCGTCGGACCGGGTGCACCGATCGACACCGACCGCTGGTTCGTCATCGCGCCGAACATGCTGGGCGGATGCCAGGGTTCCACGGGGCCGGCGAGCATCGCGCCGTCCGGGTACGAGTGGGCGTCGCGATTCCCGTATCTGACGATCCGCGACCAGGTCGCCGCCCAGGTGCGACTCGCCGATGTTCTCGGCATCGACGTCTGGGCAGCCGTCGTCGGCGGCTCAATGGGCGGCATGCATGCGCTCGAATGGGCGGTCTCGCATCCTGAGCGCGTCGAGCGCCTCGCCGTGCTCTCGTCTCCCCCGGTGACGACCGCCGACCAGATCGCGCTCAACACGGTGCAGCTCGAGACCATCCGCATGGATCCGCGCTTCCAGGGCGGCGAGTACTACGACCTCGCCGACGGAGACGGTCCGCACCGTGGCCTGGCTCTCGCCCGCCGCATGGCGCTGCTGAGCTACCGGAGCCCCATCGAACTCAATCAGCGGTTCCAGCGCTCGTGGCAGTCGGGGGTGTCGCCACTCGGGCACGGCGGACGATTCGCGGTCGAGTCGTACCTCGACTTCCACGGCAACAAGTTCACCCGACGGTTCGACGCGAACAGCTACATCACCGTCGTCGAGGCGATGAACTCGCACGACGTCGGACGCGACCGCGGAGGGGTCGAGGAGGCGCTCCGCACCGTGACCGCCACCACCCTCGTGCTCGGGATCGACAGCGACAGGTTGTTCCCCGTCGACGGACAGCACCGCATCGCGCGGAGCATCCCGAACACCCTCGACGGCGACGAGGCAGTCGTCCTCAGCAGCGACTTCGGGCACGACGGGTTCCTCATCGAGACCGAAGCCGTCGGAAGGCATCTGCGACGGCTGCTCGACAGCTAGCTCGGAACGATCCGCCACGGCAGCGAGCCGGTCTCGAGCCGCAGCCCCTCCCACTCGAAGGCGGTGCCGAGGTCGGATTCGACGACCCTCGTCGAGAAGTGACGCGCGACGCCACCTGCCGAGAGTGCCTCCTCGGTGCTCTCGAACCCGCTCAGCTGATGCAGCGTCACCCAGGTCGGGGGAAAGAGCATCCATTCCCCGGTGGAGTGCTTCCGCAGCGCGTCAGCGGGCGTGATCCAGGTCGCATCGACGACCTCGTCGGCAGAGACCCGCAGCGCACCGTCCTGGGCATCCGGGGCATCCGTGACATCCGCGAGGAAGAACCAGGTCCTGATGCGGATCGGCGCCTCGGCCGGCGGCTGCCATCGGGACACGACGACAGGGTCGGCGATGACGAGGCCGACCTCTTCGAACGTCTCGCGGACGGCAGCGCGACGGGCGTCGTCCTGCTCATCGTCGCCGTCTCGGCGATCGCCCCGCTCGACCTTGCCTCCCGGGAAGACCCAGGCGCCGGGGAAGGAACCGCGGTCGGGGCGACGCATCAGCAGCACCTCGAAGCCTTGAGCGGCGGGTCTCAGCAGCACAGCCGTTCCTGCGACGGGAAGATCGTCTGGCTCGGTCACACGCTCACTCTACGACCGCGATGCCGGGTCAGGCCGAGGCGAACGCGGGCCTGCGGGCTTCCGCCCGATACGAGAGGAGGGCGATCAGCAGCCCAGCCACCGCGAGCGCAGCGCCGGTCCACGAGGGAGCCGTGAAGCCCCAGCCGCCCGCGATCACGACACCGCCGAGGAAGGCGCCGAGGCTGTTGCCGATGTTGAGCGCGGAGTGGTTCATGGCCGCCGCGATCGACTGGTTGTCTCCCGCCACGTCCATCAGCCGGGTCTGGATGGTCGGAGACAGCACCGACGATACGAAGCCCACGACGAACACGAGCAGCGCGAGCGTGATGATCCAGAACGAGAACACGGCGAGGAGTGCGAACACGACGGCCATCGCGGCGAGTCCGAACAGCAGCGTGCGACGGAGGTCGATGTCGGCGAGATGGCCGCCCACGAGGTTGCCGGCCGTCATCCCCAGTCCCATCAGCACCAGGACGATCGGGACGGCCCATTCCGGTGAGCCTGAGACGTCCGTCACCAGCGGGGCGATGTAGCTGTAGACCGCGAAGAAGCCCCCGAAGCCGATCGCACCCACTCCGAGCGTGAACCAGACCTGCGGGATGCGGAAGACGCCGAGCTCTTCACGCATCGTCCGCCCGGGTGAGCCGGGGTGCTCCGGCACGAAGAAGATGATGAAGACGGTGGCGAGCGCGAACACGAGCGCGACGACGGCGAAAGCCGCCCGCCATCCCCACATCTGACCGAGGAAGGTCCCCAGCGGCACCCCGACGACGTTCGCGACGGTGAGACCCGTGAGGATGAATGCGACGCCCTTGGCGCGGTTGCCCGGCCCCATGACATCGGCGGCCACGAGCGCTCCGATGCCGAAGTAGGCGCCATGTGGCAGACCCGCCAGGAAGCGAGACGCGCCGACGAGCTCGAACGTCGGCAGGAACACCGTGAGCGCATTGAAGACGGTGAGCGCCACCGCGAGTCCGATCATCACGCGGTGCCGC
Organism: Microbacterium sp. Leaf159; assembly: GCF_001423615.1. Taxonomy (GTDB): domain Bacteria; phylum Actinomycetota; class Actinomycetes; order Actinomycetales; family Microbacteriaceae; genus Microbacterium. The sequence continues at coordinate 953,433 of NZ_LMOU01000001.1, forward strand.
GGGTAGCGCGCGACGAAGCCCGCGATGGTCGGCGCGCCGACCACGACGCCGAGGGCGTAGAGCGAGATCAGCCAGCCGGCCTGGCTCAGTGCGTCTTCGGGGCTGCTGGCCCACAGTGTGGGCAGGAGCTCGCTTGCGATGTTGGGCAGCAGGCCCATGACGACGAACTCGGTCATGCCGATGCCGAAACTGCCGATGGCGAGGGAGAGGAGCGCCCACTTCGCCGCACCCCTCGATTCAGTCGAGGGATTCACCCGTCGATTCTACGGGGTCGCGAACGCACCCGGCGTCGTGCCGAGCACCCGTCGGAAGTGGCGCGTGAGGTGGGCCTGGTCATAGAACCCCGCGTGCGCCGCGGCCGACGCGGGCGAGACGCCGTCGACGAGCATCCGACGCGCGAGGTCGATGCGTCGGCTGAGGACGTACTGGTGCGGCGCGAGCCCATACGTCTGCGTGAAAACCCTCGAGAGGTGGCTGGGGTGCGCCCCGAACTCCGCTGCGACCTCGGCCACCGTGAAGGACTCCGCGAACCGCTCGTCGAGGAGCGCGTGCACCCGGCGAGCGAGTGGTGCGTCATCGAGGCCGTTGCCCGCTGATCCGAGATGGGTGAGGATCGACTGCCGCAGCACGAGCGTCCAATGCTCGGCGGCGAGCAGGTCTCCGGGCTCAGCGAGGGCCGCATGCACCCGTCGCGCCGCCATCAGCGCTGCTGTGCTCGGCACGGTCGGGCGCGACACCGACAGGCCTGAGGCGTGCCCGGGAAGCCAGGCGCTGTCGAGATACACCACGCGCTTGCGATAGATCCGACCGTCGACCGCCGACCGACCGTTGTGCGAGATCCCAGGAGGCAGGACGGTCACTGCCCCGGGTGCTGCGATGTGTGCGGATCGCCCCAGATCGTACGAGACGGCTCCCTCGTCCACGAGCATCACCGTCCACCCGTCATGCGCGTGCGGCGGATAAGCATGGCCGAACGCCGCGTGATAGACCTCGCGCACCGACGGCACCGCAGGGTGCCACGCTCGCAGAAGTTCCGGCATGCAAGAAACGTACAAGACGATCTCGTGCATCGGCGCGATCGTGGAACCATGACCACTGCCTCACTGCCGACCGCTCTGCCGTCCGCCGCGTCTCACCGATTCGACACGAAAGTCGTCGTGCTCCTGCGCGAAGGGCTCACGGTATGGCAGGAGCTGAACGTCACGTCGTTCCTGATGTCCGGCATCACCGTGAGCGCTCCAGGGCTCACGGGCGAGCCGTACAGAGACGGCGACGACAACGTCTACCTCCCGATGCTCCGCCAGCCGGTCCTGGTGATGACGGCGGATGCCGAGCTGCTCCGGGCCGCACGGACCAAAGCCACAGCACGGGCGGACGTGGCCATCGCGGTGTACACAAGGGAGCTGTTCGCGACAGGGCACGATGACGCCAATCGAGCGGCTGTCTCCGCCGTCGCGGCGCACGACCTCGATCTCGTCGGAATCGCACTGCGCGGCCCTCGCAACGCTATCGATCGGATGACCAAGGGAGCGCGCCTCCACGACTGAGCGGAGTGGTTCAGCCCTGCTCTGACTCCTCGATCGCCGCTTCCAGTCGCTCGATCTTCGCATCGAGCTCGCCGGAGTAGCCGGGACGGATGTCGGCCTTGAGCACCAGCGACACCCGTGAGCCGAACGGCATCACGGCTTCCGTCGCGCGCTTGACCACGTCCATGACGGTGTCCCAGTCCGGTCCTTCGACCTCGGTGAACATGCTGGTCGTGCGGTGCGGCAGGCCGGACTCTCTCACGACGCGGACGGCGGCGGCGACCGCGTCGTGCACGGAGGCGTCCGAGCGCTCCGATCCGTCGGAGGGGGTGCCGCTCGGGGCGACGGAGAAGGCGATCAGCATGGGTTTCACTCCCGGTTCGTTGAGGGTCGGTGTGCGGGCACTCGGACGACGGCGCGGATGCCGACGACCAGGGCCACGACGAGCAGGACGTTGCGCAGGCTGAGGATCACGACGGGAAGCGTCTCGGCTCGCAGCAGCGCGTCGTAGTTCAGCGGGTAGACGAGGCACGTGAGCGCGCAGAGAGCGAGCACGATCACGGCCGGAATAGCGGCGCGCGCTCGATCGAGCACGAGCCAGAGGATCGCCGGCGCGATCAGCCACGTCTGGAACTGCGGCGAGCCGACCTTGTTCAGCACGATCAGCGCGGTGACGAGCGACAGCGCGAGCGGCGGGAAGAGACGGGGGAAGGACGCTCCCCGCATCGCCTTGACCGCGCCGACGACCGTGATGACGACGACGAGGACCGCCATCAGAGGCGTGAGCACGGCACCGACGACATCCGCCCCCTGCGCCTCGATCTGGAACGTGAGGATCTCGAAGCTGTACTCGATGCGAGCGGAACCGAGCACCGCGAGCCACAGGAAAGGCGTGGCGGCGACCGCCTCGATCTGCAGGCCGCGTCCGGTCTGCTGGGTCAGGAAACCCAGGATCTCGGTGTCGGCTCCGAGCAGGAACAGAAGCGCGATGACGCCGGCCGTCACGGCCACTCCGGCGAGCAGGATCCGCATCCTGCTTCTGGCCGCCACGACCGCCGCGAGCAGAAGCGCTCCGGGCCAGATCTTGATCCAGGCGCCGATCGTGAGCAGCGCGGCCGCTGTCGCCGGTCGACGGGTGAGCCAGAGCCCCGCGATCACCGCGACGGGCACGGTGATCGCATCGATCCGGTAGATCGCGATCGGGCCGAGAAGCATCAATGCGGCGGTCCAGAACCACCCGGCGGTCCGTCGCGGCTGCGAGGGCGAGCGGCCGATCAGCACGGCGAACGCGACCGCATCGAGAACCGTGACGAGCACCGCCCAGGCGATCAGGTACGCCTCTGAGACCCCCATCACCGCGATCACCGGCAGAGACAGGATCTTCGCCAGCAGCATCGGCACGAGCGCGAGCTGGGGATAGACCCACGTCTCAGTGATCCCGACGATCGGACCGCCCGAGAGCGCGGCCGACGACCAGGGTTCGTAGACCAGCACGACATCGCCCATCGGCTGGCTCGGGTAGAGCCACCCCGTCACCGCGACGATGACGTGCACGAGCAGGAAGGCGCTCCAGAGCACGAGGATGCGCATGGTGCGGTTGCGGCTCACGCGAGGACGTCCGCGATCGCGCGAGGAAGCGCCTCCGCCACATCGAGGGCGACGATCGGATGCCCGTGCCCGCCGCCGTGCACTCCGGTGCCCGCGGCGATCCGCCCGGCATGCCCGTGCAGCCAGGCTCCGGTCGCGGCGACCTCCGCGACCGGAGCATCGGGATTCGCGGCGAGCAGCGCACCGAGCACGCCGCCGAGCACGTCGCCGGTCCCCGCTGTCGCCAGCCACCCGGTGCCCGCGTCCACGAGGATCACCGAGCCGTCGGGGTCCGCGATGAGCGTCTGCGCGCCCTTGAGAAGCACGACGGCACCGAGCCGTGTCGCAGCATCCGCCGCCGCGCGCGCACGGTCTTCGTCCGGAGATGCTCCGATCCGCGCCTGGAGCCGGGCGAACTCGCGCCCGTGCGGGGTCAGCAGCAACGGCGCTCGCGATCCTGCGGCAAGATCCAGCGCGCCGGCATCGACGACCACCGGAACCGCATCGTCGAGGATCTCCCGCAGCTCATGCTCGTCGTCCGCCGTGCGCGTGGCCGCGTCGGTCCCCGATCCGATGACCCACGCTTCGACGCGCGCACCCGACGCCTGCGTGCTGACGACGGTCTCGGGTCGCCGGGCCATCACGGCATCCGCCGCGCGGCCGCCTCCGATGTATCGCACGAATCCCGCGCCCGTGCGCCACGCGGCCTCGACGCCCAGCACCGCGGCGCCGGGGAAGGCCACAGAGCCGGTACGCAGTCCCACGACCCCGCGCGAGTACTTGTCGTCCTCCGGCCCGGGGACCCGCACGAACCGCGCGGCGTCGTGACGGGACCATTCGCGCACATCGGGCATGAGTCCACGTTAGTGCGACGACCCTCCCCACCTCACCTCGGCAGTAGCGTCGGAGGGTGAGCATTCTCTTCTCCCCCGTCAGCATCCGATCCGTCACGTTCCGCAACCGCCTCTGGGTATCTCCCATGTGCATGTACAGCGCCGTCGACGGCGTCGTGCAGGAGTGGCACCACACGCACCTCGCCCAGTTCGCGTCGGGCGGCGCCGGCCTCATCGTGGCCGAGGCGACCGCCGTGGTGCCGGAGGGCCGTATCTCCCCCCGCGACGCCGGCCTCTGGAACGACGAGCAGCGCGACGCGTGGCGGCCGATCGTCGAGGCGATCCACGCGCGCGACGCAGCCGCCGGGATCCAGCTCGCGCATGCCGGGCGCAAGGCGTCGACCTGGTGGCCGTGGGCCGACGAGCGCGGGTCCGTGCCCGAGACCGAGGGCGGCTGGATCACGACCGCCCCCTCCGCCGTCGCCTTCGAGGGCTTCGCCTCCCCCGTCGCACTGGATGCCGAGGGCATCGAGGCCGTGGTCGACGGCTTCGCTGCCGCTGCGCGCAGATCGCTGGACGCCGGCTTCGACGTCCTCGAGATCCACGGAGCGCACGGGTACCTCCTGCACCAGTTCCTGTCGCCCCTGTCGAACCTGCGGGAGGACGAGTACGGAGGGTCCCTCGAGAACAGGGCTCGGCTGCTGCTGCGCGTGGTGGAGGCCGTACGCGCCGTCGCCGGAGAGCAGGCGCCCCTGTTCGTGCGCATCTCCGCGACCGATCACGCCGAGGGCGGCTTCACGCCCGACGAGGCCGCGACCGTCGGCGGGTGGGCGTCCGAACGAGGCGCAGACCTGATCGACGTCTCCAGCGGCGGCCTGGTCGCACATCAGCAGATCAGCGTCTTCCCCGGCTACCAGGTGCCGCTCGCCGAGACCGTCCGTCAGGGCGGACGCATACCGGTGTCCGCAGTCGGCCTCATCACGGCGGCGGAGCAGGCCGAGAAGGTCCTCGCCGACGGAGCGGCCGACGCGATCTTCGCCGGCCGGGAATGGCTGCGCGACCCGCACTTCGCGCTGCGCGCAGCCCACGAGCTCGGTGCCGATGTGTCGTGGCCGCCGCAGTACGAGCGCGCGCACTGGCGCTGACCGCTCCGAGAAGACGACGAAGCCCTCCGATCCGCACAGGATCGGAGGGCTTCATCGTGATGTCGCGATTCTTCGTGTGGTGACTCAGTGGCCGCGGATGCGACGGGTCGCGTCCTGCACCTCTCCGACGAGCTCTTCGAGGATGTCCTCGAGGAACAGCACGGCAGTGGTGCGCCCCTGGGAATCCCGCACCTTCGCCAGGTGCCTGCCCGCACGGCGCATGACGGCCAGAGCATCCTCGAGGTCCGTGTCCTCCTGCACAGGCACCATGTGGTGGATGCGCTTGGACGGCAGCGGCTCGACGAGCTTCTCGGCGGCATCGGGGCCGTCCGAGGCCCGCAGGATGTCCTTGAGGTGCACGTACCCGACGGGCACGTCCTCGCCGTCGACGATCACATAGCGCGAGAACCCGTAGCGAGCGACGGCCTTCTCGATGTCATCCGGTGTGGTCGACTGCGGCAGCGTCACGAGATCACTGAGCGGGACGGCCACGTCACTGGCCTTCTTGTCGGTGAACTCCACCGCCGCCGCGACCGTGCCCGCCGTGTCGGTGAGCATTCCCTCGCGACGAGACTGGTCCACGATCGTCGCCACTTCGTCGAGCGTGAACGTCGACGCCGCCTCGTTCTTGGGCTCGACTCGGAACAGCCGCAGCACGCCGTTGGCGGCCGCGTTGAGCACCCAGATCACCGGCATGAAGATCTTCGACACCAGCACGAGCGGCGGCGCGAGGATCAGCACGGCGCGGTCCGGGATCGAGAACGCGAGGTTCTTCGGAACCATCTCGCCGAACACCACGTGCAGGAACGAGACGATCAGCAGCGCGATCGCGAACGACACGGCGTCGACGACGCCGTCCGACCAGCCGATCGCGTGCAGCGGCACGGCGAGCAGGTGGTGGATCGCCGGCTCCGAGACGTTCAGGATCAGGAGCGAGCAGATCGTGATGCCGAGCTGCGAGGTCGCGAGCATCAGCGTCGCGTGCTCCATCGCGTAGAGCGCCGTCTTCGCGGCGCGTGATCCTCGATCGGCCTTCGGCTCGATCTGCGAGCGACGCGCGGAGATCACCGCGAACTCGGCACCCACGAAGAACGCGTTGGCGACGAGCAGCACGACCAGCCAAGCCAGTCCTCCCCAGTCGTTCATCGGGAGACCACCTCTGCTGGATCGCCGGGACTCGGAACGTATCGGATGCGGTCGACGCGGCGTCCGTCCATGCGCACGACCTGCAGCTTGCCGGTGTCGAGGGCGACCTCGTCGCCGACAGACGGCACGCGCTCGAGCACGCTCATGACGTAGCCGGCCACGGTGTCGTACACGTCGCCTTCCGGCACCTCGACGCCCGCACGGTGGCGCAGCTCGTCCGGCCGCAGCTCACCGGGGAAGGTGATGCCGTCGCGGCCGCGGATGACGCCCGCCCTGGTGCGGTCATGCTCATCGGACACCTCTCCCACCAGCTCCTCGACCAGGTCCTCGAGAGTCACGAGTCCGGCGGTGCCGCCGTACTCGTCGACGACGACTGCGAGCTGGTATCCCCGTGCCCGGAGCTCCGAGATCAGAGCATCGACGTGCACGGTCTCCGGCACCCGGAGCGGATCGGTCGAGATCGCACCGACCGGCACCTCTGCCCGTCGGTCGCGGGGAACCGAGATCGCCGCCTTGAGGTGCACGACGCCCGTGATGTCGTCGAGATCGTCGTCGTACACCGGGAAGCGGCTGTGCCCCGTTCGGCGGGCGAGCTGGATGACGTCGTCCGCCGAATCGCCCGCGGCGAGCGCGTGCATGCTGGGTCGAGCGGTCATCACGTCGGCGGCCGTCAGCCGCGAGAAGGTGAGCGTCCGGTCGAGGAGGCTCGCGGTGTCGGCCTCGAGCAGGCCGGCGCTCGCGGAACGCCGCACCAGGGAGGACAGCTCTTCGGCGCTGCGGGCGCCGGAGAGCTCTTCCTTCGGCTCGATCCCCATGCTCCGGAGCACTCCGTTGGCGCTGCCGTTGAGCACGACGACGGCCGGTTTGAAGATCGTCGTGAATGCGACCTGGAACGGGATCACGAGCTTGGCCGTCGCGAGCGGAAGCGCGAGCGCGAAGTTCTTGGGCACCAGCTCGCCGAGGATCATCGAGAGCACGGTGGCGACCAGCATCGCCACGATCGTCGCGATCGGGCCGACGGCCGCCTCGGGGATGCTCCACGCGACGAGCGTCGGACCCAGCAGGTTCGAGAGCGCCGGCTCCATCGTGTAGCCGGTCAGCAGCGTCGTCAGCGTGATGCCCAACTGCGCAGACGACAGGTGGGTCGACGTGTGCTTGAGGGCGCTGATGGTCAGGGAGAGACGGGATTCACCGCGGGCCTGACGGGCCTCGAGATCGGCACGGTCGAGATTGACCAGAGCGAACTCGCTCGCGACGAACAATCCGGTGCCGACAGTGAGCAGAAGCCCCACGCCCAGCAGGATGTAATCCATCAACGATTCCCCTCGCGAGCGAGGGGCGGGCAGTGGGGCGATGTACTACAACTGGGAGGGTCGTCCATAGTGAGCACGATTCTACGGGATCGCTCTGCGGACGAGGGCGGCTACCAGCTGACCGGCAGGGCCTTGCCCTCTTCGTACCCGGCGGCCGACTGCAGACCGACCAGCGCCCGCTCGTGGAACTCCGGAACGGACGACGCTCCGGCGTAGGTGAACGACGAGCGCACGCCGGACGTGATCATGTCGAGGAGGTCCTCGAGGCCGGGGCGGAGCGGGTCGAGGTAGATCTTCGACGAGGAGATCCCCTCCGCGAAGAGCTCCTTGCGCGCCCGTTCGTACGCGTCGAGGCGTCCGAACCGCGCCTGCACGGCCTTCGTGGATGCCATGCCCCACGACTCCTTGAAGACACGGCCCTCGGCGTCGCTCTGCAGCTCGCCCGGCGCCTCGATCGTGCCCGCGAACCACGAGCCGACCATGACGGACGCAGCGCCCGCGGCGAGCGCGAGTGCGACGTCGCGCGGGTAGCGCACTCCTCCGTCGGCCCAGACGTGCGCACCGAGTTCGCGTGCGGCCTCGGCGGTCTCGAGAACTGCGGAGAACTGCGGACGGCCGACGGCCGTCATCATGCGGGTGGTGCACATCGCGCCGGGACCCACGCCGACCTTGAGGATGGAGGCACCGGCCTCGACCAGGTCCCTGACCCCGTCTGCGGTGACGATGTTCCCCGCGACGATCGGGATGCCGAGTCCGAGTTCGGACACGGCGCTCAGGGCGCGGAGCATGCCCTCCTGGTGTCCGTGCGCGGTGTCGACCACGAGCACGTCGACGCCGGCGGCGGCGAGCGCCTTGGCCTTCGATGCCACGTCGCCGTTGATCCCGACCGCTGCGGCGACCGCGAGACGGCCGTCGCGGTCGACCGCTGGACGGTACAGGGTCGCGCGCAGCGCGCTGCGCGCGCTGAGCGTGCCGACGAGGTGTCCGTGGTGAGCGATCGTCACCATCTCGACCCCCGCGTCGGTGATCACGTCGAAGGCGTGGCGCTCGGATCCGATGTCATCCGCATCGAGCGAGGGCGTTCCTGCGTGCACGAGGTCGCCCAGCTGCGCGTCCGGCAGCGCCGTCGCGAGCCGTGTCGCGGGGAGCACTCCGAGGATCCGATCCACGTGATGCGGGGCCGGGCCCGATGCGACGACGATCCCGTGTCCGGCTGTCGGCGGCATCAGGCGGAGCGCATCCGACACCGACGCCTCGGGCGGCAGCACCAGGGGCGTGTCCCAGAGCACCGGCTGCGCCTTGACGTCGCGGATCGCGGCGTCGAGATCCTGCAGGGGCATGTCCTGGGGCAGCACTCCGAGTCCTCCGCGCCGCGCGAGGACGGCCGCGAGGCGTGGGCCCGTGACGGAGTTCATGTTGGAGGCCACGAGCGGAAGGGTCGCAGGGGTCCCGTCCTGCGGAGCGAGGTCGACCTGCAGACGGCTGGTGACGGCCGAGCGGCGCGGCACCAGGAACACGTCGGAATAGGTCAGATCGACTGTGGGCGACTCACCGGAGAACTCCATACCCCCACGCTACTCAGATCGGGCGTCGAAGGCGCACGCCTTCGACGATTGCATGTGGAAACACGTTAGGCTTGGAGATCGAGAGTGTGCGGGCCCGGACGCATCCTGCGTCGTGGCGTGCACATATGGGATTCAGCGATGAAAGAGGGCGATCCAGCGTGTCGAACCAGGTGACCGGCGTCGGGGGCGACGGGGGGTTCGGAGCCAATTCCTGGCTCGTCGAAGAGCTCTACGAGCAGTTCAAGGTGAACCGCGACTCCGTCGACAAGGAGTGGTGGCCGATTCTTGAGAAGTACCAGTCCGATGCCGCGACCGGTTCGTCAGCGCCTGCACCCGCTGCCGAGCAGCCCGCGCACCCTGTGACCGCCCCGATCCCCGTCATCGGCGCGCAGCCCGTCGCGCGCACGACGACGAAGCCCGCGGCGCCCGCGCCGATCCCGGCACAGGCACCGAAGCCCGCGCCCAAGGCCGAGGCACCGGAGTCCGCGGAGCCCGTCGAAGAAGACAAGGTCACGCCGCTCCGCGGCCTCCCCAAGACTCTCGCCGCGAACATGGATGAGTCGCTGACCGTCCCGACGGCGACCAGTGTGCGCACCGTGCCCGCGAAGCTGATGATCGACAACCGCATCGTCATCAACAACCACATGGCTCGCACCCGCGGCGGCAAGATCAGCTTCACCCACCTGATCGGGTGGGCGCTCATCCGCACCCTCGATGAGTTCCGCAGCCAGAACGTCTTCTACGCCGAGGTCGACGGCAAGCCATCGGTGGTCGCGCCCGCGCACGTCAACCTCGGCATCGCGATCGATCTGCCCAAGCCCGACGGCACCCGTGCGCTCATGGTCCCGAGCATCAAGCGCGCTGACACCCTCTCGTTCAGCGAGTACCTCGTCGCCTACGAGGACCTGGTCACCCGCGCCCGCAACAACAAGCTCACCGCTGCGGACTTCCAGGGCACCACGGTCTCGCTGACCAACCCGGGCGGCATCGGCACGGTGCACTCCGTACCGCGACTGATGAAGGGCCAGGGCTGCATCATCGGCGCCGGCGCCCTCGAGTACCCGGCCGAGTTCCAGGGAGCGAGCGAGCGCACGCTCAACGAGCTCGCGATCGGCAAGACGATCACGCTCACCAGCACCTACGACCACCGCGTCATCCAGGGCGCGGGTTCGGGCGAGTTCCTCAAGAAGGTGCACGAGCTGCTCATCGGTCAGCGCGGCTTCTACGACGACATCTTCGCGGCGCTCCGCATCCCGTACGCTCCGATCCGCTGGAACCCCGACATCGCGGTCGACCTCGCAGAACGCGTCGACAAGCAGTCCCGCGTGCAGGAGCTCATCAACTCCTTCCGCGTCCGCGGCCACCTGATGGCCGACATCGACCCGCTCGAGTACGTGCAGCGCTCGCACCCCGACCTCGAGATCGAGAGCCACGGCCTCACCTTCTGGGATCTCGACCGCGAGTTCGTGACCGGTGGATTCGGTGGACGACGCATCGCGAAACTCCGCGACATCCTCGGTGTCCTGCGCGACTCGTACTGCCGCACCCTCGGCATCGAGTACATGCACATCCAGGACCCGGAGCAGCGTCGGTGGTTCCAGGAGAAGGTGGAGGTCAAGTACCAGAAGCCCGGCCACGACGAGCAGCTGCGAGTCCTTCGCAAGCTCAATGAGGCCGAAGCGTTCGAGACCTTCCTGCAGACGAAGTTCGTGGGCCAGAAGCGCTTCTCACTCGAGGGCGGCGAGTCCCTCGTCCCTCTCCTCGACGAGATCCTCCAGGGCGCGGCGACCGCAGGCCTCGAGGGCGCGGCGATCGGCATGGCTCACCGCGGCCGTCTGAACGTCCTGACGAACATCGCCGGCAAGACCTACGGTCACGTCTTCCAGGAGTTCGAGGGCACGCAGACGCCCGGTAACCAGCGCGGCTCCGGCGACGTGAAGTACCACCTCGGCACCGAGGGCACCTTCATCGCCGACGACGAGTCGGAGCTCCCGGTCTATCTCGCTGCCAACCCGTCGCACCTCGAGACCGTCGACGGAGTCCTCGAGGGCATCGTGCGCGCCAAGCAGGACCGCAAGCCGATCGGCACCTTCGCGTGGCTTCCGATCCTCGTGCACGGCGACGCCGCCTTCGCAGGCCAGGGCGTGGTCGTCGAGACGCTGCAGATGTCGCAGCTTCGCGGATACCGCACGGGCGGCACGATCCACGTGGTCGTCAACAACCAGGTCGGCTTCACCACCCTCCCGAACGACTCGCGCACCTCGGTGTACTCCACCGACGTCGCCAAGACGATCCAGGCTCCGGTGTTCCACGTGAACGGCGACGACCCCGAAGCCGTCATCCACGTCGCTCAGCTCGCCTTCGAGTACCGCGAGCGGTTCCACCGCGACGTCGTCATCGATCTCGTCTGCTACCGCCGCCGTGGTCACAACGAGGGAGACGATCCCTCGATGACGCAGCCGCTGATGACCGACCTCATCCAGGCGAAGCGCTCCGTGCGCAAGCTGTACACCGAGTCGCTCGTCGGTCGTGGTGACATCACCGAAGAGGAGTACGACGAGGCCAAGGCGGACTTCCAGAACCGCCTCGAGATCGCCTTCGCCGAGACGCACGCCGCCGAGACCGGCGCGAACCCGGTCGCCCAGGAGCTCCCCCCCGTCGACGAGCAGGTCGGCGCCCCGGAGGTCACGGGGGTATCGAACGAGGTCATCCAGCTCATCGGCGACGCGTTCGTGAACAAGCCCGAGGGCTTCACGGTGCACCCCAAGCTGCAGCAGCAGCTCGAGAAGCGTCTCGACATGAGCCGCAACGGCAACATCGACTGGGGCTTCGGAGAGCTGCTCGCCTTCGGCTCGCTCCTCGTCGAGGGAACCCCCGTGCGTCTCGCCGGTCAGGACTCGCGCCGCGGCACGTTCGTGCAGCGTCACGCGACCCTGCACGACCGCGCCAACGGCCAGGAGTGGCTGCCGCTGTCTAACCTCTCCGACTCGCAGGGCCGTTTCTTCGTCTACGACTCGCTGCTGAGCGAGTATGCGGCGCTCGGATTCGAGTACGGATACTCGGTCGAGGCGCCCGAGGCGCTCGTGCTGTGGGAAGCGCAGTTCGGCGACTTTGTCAACGGCGCGCAGTCGGTGATCGACGAGTACATCTCGGCGGCCGAGCAGAAGTGGGGCCAGCAGTCGAGCGTCACGCTGCTCCTCCCCCACGGCTACGAGGGCCAGGGACCGGATCACTCGTCGTCGCGCATCGAACGATTCCTGCAGATGTGCGCGCAGGACAACATGATCGTCGCGCGTCCGTCGACACCCGCGTCGTACTTCCACCTGCTGCGTCGTCAGGCCTACGCCCGTCCGCGCAAGCCGCTGATCGTCTTCACCCCGAAGGCGATGCTGCGTCTGCGAGGCGCGACGAGCCCGGTCGAGGCCTTCACGCAGGGCCGGTTCGAGCCCGTGCTCGACGATTCCCGCGATCTCGACCGCACTGCCGTCAAGCGCGTGCTCGTGCACTCCGGCAAGGTGCACTGGGATCTGCGCGCCGAGCTCGAGAAGAACCCGAACCCCGAGGTCGCCCTCGTGCGGCTCGAGCAGCTGTACCCGACCCCGATCGAGGGGCTGAAGGCAATCACCGACTCCTACCCGAACGCAGAGCTGGTCTGGGTTCAGGAGGAGCCGGAGAATCAGGGCGCGTGGCCGTTCCTCGCTCTCGCCTTCGCCGACGTCCCCGGTGACCGGACCTTCCGTCCGGTGTCGCGTCCGGCATCCGCATCGCCGGCCACGGGATCGTCGAAGGTGCACGCCGCAGAGCAGGCGAAGCTGCTCCGCGACGCCCTCACACTGAGCTGAGAGACACCACCACACGAAGAAGGAGCCTCGACGAGATCGTCGAGGCTCCTTCTTCGCGTGCGCGGAGGATGCCGGTCCGCGGACCCGTCAGTACCAGATGTCGAGCGCCGGCGCAGGGAACGAGACGAACGCGCGGTCCAAGGACTCGACGACATCCCGGTCGGCGACGATACGTCCTGCACCGTGCAGCGATGCGGCGCGGACTCCCCCGGCATACAGGATCGAGAGCGCGGAGATGTCGAGCTCAGCGTCCACCCGGTCCGCGTCGTCGACCGGGTCGACCGCCGGCGTGCCCTGAGCGTCCACCCGCAGGCGCCAGTCACCCGCAGTGAAGCCGAGCGGATCGCTGACGCGGATGATCACATCGAGCGGCGCGGAGTACGTCCTCGCAGTGAGCGCGGTCGAGATGTCGAGGATCCGCAGCCAGCCGTGGTCGTGAACGGTCTGCGTCACACCGCGCGGATCGCGCACGAGCCAGGGAAGAGCGTCGTCCAGCGGACGGAGATCCGCGGTGACCTCATCGACGAGGTCGTGCTGCAGAGCGAACTGCCAGAGCGCGGCCGTCGCCTCCGGCGTCTCCGCGACGAGCAGCCGGACGTCGAGGGCGAAGCGGAAGGATCCGCTTCCGTCACGCAGGGTGATCGCCATCGCTCCGCGCACCTCGCCATCCCGATCGATGAAGCGGATGCCGCGAACCTTGGCGCCGTCGGTGTTGCCCGGCGCGAGCCCCGCGATACCCGTCCACCGCGACGGCCAGCCGGGGATCTGTCCGGAGCGCGCACTGCGTGCGCGGTCGTGCACTGTGCCCAGCGCCTCGGCGAGGGCTTCCCGATCGACATACTCGACACGTCCCTCGACGGCGGGTCCTGCCCACCCGGCGTGGCGCGTGTCCACGGTGAACTTCGCCATCGGCAGCGCCGAGCCGAACCCATACCTGCCGTAGATCGTCGCTTCGGAGACGGTGAGACCGGCGATCGGCACTCCCGCGGCCGCTGCGGACCGCAGTTCGCCCTCGAGAAGAGCCCTGGCGATCCCCCGGCGTCGATGCGTGGCGGAGACGGTGACACCGCTGATCGCCCACATCGGCAGCTCTCCGCCGCCGGGGAGCGTCACCGGAGTCACCCACGAGTCGATGGTCGCGACCGGCATCGTGTCCGCCGCGGCGGTCTCGTAGACGCCTGTGTTGCGACGGGCGTCGAAGGTCTGCTGCCCGAAGGCCAGCTCCTCCGCCGACGGCACTGCGCCGAGGAAGCCTCGCGTGGTCGCTCGCTGGAAGATATCGGCCCGGGGCTGGTCGGACCCGTCGACGACGCGGTAGGTCAGCGACCCGGCGGCGAGACGCTCGGTCGATTCTGGATCGGCAGGGATGTCGCGTGAGTCGATGACCGTCATGCATCCACCCTACGGGCAGCTGCGCGCCGCGGAGGGCGTGCTCAGTGCTGAGCGGACTGGACCTCGCGAAGTCGCGCGAACACCTGATCGCGCAGCTCCTCCGGGGCCGTCTCCTTGCATGCACGCGCCACGACCTCGGTGAGGGTCGTCGCGACGAGCGCCTCGTCCCTGCAGGACGGGCAGTTCTCGAGATGCTCACGGATCTCGGTGTGCTCGGTGTTGCACACCTCGTTGCGGAGGTACTCCTCGAGATCCTTGCGGGCTTTGTCGCAGCCGCAATCGGTCATTTCGTGCTCCTCGGGTCGGCCGCGGAGATTCCCCGCTCCGCAGCGTAGTCAGCCAGCAGCTCCCGCAGCATCCGTCTGCCTCGATGCAGACGGCTCATCACGGTGCCGATGGGTGTCTTCATGATGTCCGCGATCTCCTGGTAGGCGAAACCCTCGACATCAGCGAGGTACACCGCCAATCGGAAGTCCTCGGGGACGGCCTGCAACGCGTCCTTCACGACGGATGCCGGCATGTGGTCGATCGCCTCAGCCTCGGCTGATCGGCCGTGCGACGCCGTGGTCGACTCCGCACCGCCCAGCTGCCAGTCCTCGAGCTCGTCGATCGTGCCCTGGAACGGCTCGCGCTGCTTCTTGCGGTAGATGTTGATGTACGTGTTGGTGAGGATCCGGTAGAGCCACGCCTTCAGGTTCGTGCCCTGCGAGAACGTCGCCCACGAGCCGTACGCCTTCACGAACGTCTCCTGCACGAGATCCGCTGCATCGGCGGGGTTCCTGGTCATGCGCATGGCCGCGGCGTAGAGCTGATCCATGAAAGGGATCGCCTGCTCCTCGAATTCGCGCCGAGGGTCGCTGACCGTTTCTGCGGTTGCCGTGTCATCCATCACCGGCCAGTCTAGGCCGCTGAGGTCCACGGACTCGCGTTCCAGCGTTGCGAGCATGCTCTCTCCTTCTCGTCGAGCGGACGCCATTCTCTCTGGCGGACACTCGCGTTTACTAAGGTGGGAACCGATGAGCGCCAACAGGTATTCCCCCTCCCCTGTCCAGGGCGTCTATGTCGCGCCGTCCACCACCGATGCGGTCCACGCCACCGTGACGATTCCGGGGTCGAAGTCCCTCACGAATCGCGAGCTCATCATCGCCGCGATCGCCGACGGCCCCGGCCGCCTGATCGCGCCTCTGCACTCCGACGACTCCCGCCGCATGGTCGACGCTCTGCGTGCTCTGGGCGTGGGGATCGAAGAGGTCGAGGGCGACGGCGAGTTCGGACCGGACCTCGTCATCACGCCCGCGAAGCTCGTCGGCGGCACGACGGTCGACTGCGGCCAGGCAGGCACGGTGATGCGTTTCATCGCCCCCCTGGCAGGGCTCGCGCAGCACGACGTGCACATCACCGCACACGAGACGGCGCTGCACCGCCCCATGGGCGGACTCATCAGTGCTCTGCGCGATCTCGGGGTCGACATCGACGACGAGGGCACCTGGGCGCTGCCGTTCACCATCCGCGGCCACGGCCGCATCCGCGGCGGGCGCGTGGAGATCGACGCCTCGGCCTCGAGCCAGTTCGTCTCGGGGCTGCTGCTCGCCGCCCCGCGCTTCGACGTCGGACTCCATCTCGTGCACACGGGGTCGCACCTGCCGAGCCTTCCCCACATCGACATGACGATCGAGGCGCTCAGCCGCCGCGGCATCCGCATCGAACGCCCCGCGACCGGAGAGTGGCTCGTCGAGGCCGGCGTCCCCCGCGCCAAGGAGATCGCGATCGAGCCCGATCTCTCGAACGCGGCACCGTTCCTCGCCGCCGCGCTCCTCACCGGGGGCTCGGTGTCCGTACCGGGGTGGCCTGTGCACTCCACGCAGCCCGGAGCGCTTCTTCCCGAGATCCTGCAGGCCATGGGCGCCCACGTCGGCCGCCACAGCGGAACGCTGACGGTCAAGGCCGGTTCCGAGATCCACGGACTCGACATGGACCTCTCCGCGGCGAGCGAGCTGACCCCGACGCTGGTCGGACTGGCGGCCTTCGCCTCGAGCCCCACGACGATTCGCGGCATCGGCCACATCCGACTCCACGAGACCGATCGGATCGCCGCCCTCATCGGCAACATCCGCGCGCTCGGCGGCGAGGCGGAGGAGCTCTCCGACGGCCTCCGCATCGTGCCGCGCCCGCTGCACGGTGGCGGATGGGCCGCGCATCACGACCACCGGATGGCGACGACAGGAGCCCTCATCGGTCTCCGCGTGCCCGGCGTCGAGATCGATGACATCGGCACGACGTCGAAGACCCTTCCCGAGTTCACCCTCCTCTGGGAGCGGATGCTGCGGGGCGCATCCGCGTGAGCTGGCTCGACGACTCCGACGACCTCGAGGACGCCTTCGAGGAGTACGACGAGAGCAACATCCGCACGCGCCCGAATCCCAAGGCGAACCGCCCTCGCACCAAGCGTCGCCCCGCGCACGACGATGCGCAGATCGGACGCGTCCTGGGCGTCGACCGCGGCCGGTACTCCGTGCTGCTCGACGAGGACACCCCCGACGAGCGCATGATCACGGCGGCTCGGGCGCGGGAACTCCGCCGAAACCCGATCGTCACCGGAGATCACGCGAAGGTCGTCGGAGACACGTCCGGCGAAGACGGGACGCTCGGGCGGATCATCGGCATCGCCGATCGCACCTCTCTGCTGAGGCGCAGCGCCGATGACACCGACCAGGTCGAGCGGGTCATCGTCGCCAATGCGGATCAGATGCTCGTCGTGGTGGCCGCCGCCGACCCGGAGCCGAGAGCACGACTCGTCGACCGCTACCTCGTGGCTGCGCTGGATGCCGGCATCCGCCCCCTCCTGGTCGTCACCAAGACCGACCTCGCCGATCCCACCGCCTTCCTGTCGCACTTCGACGGACTCGACCTGCGTGTCTTCACCAGCGCACAGGAGGAGATGCCCGTCGACGAGATCGGCGCGACCCTGGTCGGTCACTCGACGGTGTTCGTCGGACACTCCGGTGTGGGCAAGTCGACGCTCGTGAACGCGCTCGTGCCGAGCGCGCTGCGTGCCACCGGCCATGTCAACCAGGTCACCGGACGAGGTCGGCACACCTCCTCCTCGACCGTCTCACTGCGCTATGCGGGGCCGGAAGGCACGGGGTGGGTCATCGACACCCCCGGGGTCCGCTCATTCGGCCTCGGGCACGTCGATCCTGCCAACATCCTCGCCGCCTTCACGGAGCTCGCGGTGATCGCCCAGGATTGCCCTCGCGGCTGCACCCATCTCGCGGATGCTCCCGACTGCGCCCTCATCGAAGCGGCCGAGAGCGGAGAGCTGAACGAGACGGGGCGCGCGCGCCTCGACTCGTTGCAGCGGCTGCTGCAGACCTTCGCCGACAAGGCCGAGCAGGCACCCGGCCGCTAGGCTGGAGTGGTGACTGTGCGCCTCGAACCCGGAACCGCTGCCCCCGACTTCGCCCTCCTCGACCAGGACGGCGAGACCGTCCGACTCGAGGACCTGCGCGGACAAAAGACCGTGCTGTACTTCTACCCGGCGGCGATGACTCCCGGCTGCACGACTCAGGCCTGCGACTTCCGGGACAGCATCTCCTCACTGCAGGGCGCCGGGTACCGGGTCGTCGGCGTGTCGCGCGACGAGCCGGCGAAGCTCGCGGAGTTCCGCGAGCGCGACGGACTCACGTTCACCCTGCTGAGCGACCCGGACCACGCCGTGCACGTGGCTTACGGCGCATGGGGCGAGAAGATGAACTACGGCAAGGTCGTCGAGGGCGTGCTTCGCTCGACCTTCGTCCTCGACGAAGAGGGCACGATCACTCTGGCCCAGTACAACGTCAAGGCCACCGGGCACGTCGCGCGTCTGCGCAAGCTGCTCGGCATCGACGCCTGAGCCCGGGCGGCAGCGAGCCGTCCGTCAGTCGACCGGAGGCTGGTTCTCTGCGCGCGTGCTCGCGATCAGAAGGATGAAGCACAGCAGCGCGGGGACTCCGACCGCGAAGGTGAAGACCCACGCGATCGGCTCGATGGTGAGCGATGCGAGTGCCAGCGCCACAGCGAGGACCTGGAAGACGATGCCGCCCGAACGCGCCCACGAATGACCGGCGCGGGTGCCGATCGCGAACGCCACGAGAGCGCCGGCTCCGATCAGCGTCAGCACGATCAGCGCGAGCGCCGTGGGTAGGGATGCCGCGTCGCCGGCCCCGAGGCCGAAGAGCTCGATCAACGCGAAGACGACGAGCGCCGCGCCTTCCGACGCGAGGACTGCCGCAGCTGCCAGAGCGAGGCCGGGTGAGCGCACGATGTGTCTCCTGAGAATCGAATGAGAACCGGCGAAACCCTTGATTTCGCCGGTTTCATGTAACAGAATAGACAGCGTCATGTGCTCCCACAGCGGCGTGGGGCGGGCTTCGTGCTCGCATCACAGAATGCGGGCATCCGTCCGTATCTCATACAGGGTAGCCGAACCCGATCTGCACCCGAAATCCGAGTCGTCGCGTCGCGATGATCTACGTAATCCACACCGAGGAGCCCCCATGGACTGGCGCGACAAGGCCGCCTGCTTGACTGTCGATCCCGAACTGTTCTTCCCCGTGGGGAACACCGGTCCGGCGGTAGACCAGATCGAGAAGGCCAAGACCGTCTGCGCCACCTGCACGGTGACCGAGATCTGCCTGCAGTACGCCCTCGAGTCCAGCCAGGACTCGGGCGTGTGGGGCGGCCTCTCCGAAGACGAGCGCCGCGCCCTCAAGCGCCGCGCAGCCCGCGCCCGCCGCGCCTCCTGAGCATCGAAGAAGCGGCCCGAGACGATTGGTCTCGGGCCGCTTCTTCATGCCCGGCCCGCGTGGGCCCGGTTCGTCTACTTGGTCAGCCAGCGGAGCGGGATGTCGATGACGACCTCGGTGCCTCCGCCGTCACTCCCCCGCCACTCGATGGAGCCGCTGAGCTCACCCTGGATGAGCGTCCGGATGATCTGCGTCCCGAGGCCCTGACCGATCCGCCCCTCAGGCAGCCCCTTGCCGGTGTCGCGGACGGTGACCCGCAGGTTCTCCTCGGTGCGGTGGGCGTCGATCGTCACCATGCCCTCCTGACCTGCGAGGCCATGCTCGACCGCGTTCGTGACGACCTCCGTCAGCGCGAGGGCCAGGGGGGTCGCGTACTCGCTCGGCAGCACCCCGAAGCGACCGGTCGACTGAGTGCGCGCACGGGTGTTCGGTGCCGAGGCGACCTCGGCCACCAGTTTCAGCACGCGGTGGAAGACCTCGTCGAAATCGACCTTCTGGGTCAGCCCCTGCGCCAGGGTGTCGTGCACGACGGCGATCGAGTCGACGCGGCGCATCGCCTGGGTCAGGGCGTCGCGCGCCTCGTCGGAGTGCGTGCGCCGAGCCTGGATGCGCAGCAGCGACGCCACCGTCTGCAGGTTGTTCTTGACGCGATGATGGATCTCGCGGATCGTCGCGTCCTTGGTGATGAGCTCCTGCTCCTGGTGGCGGAGCTCGGAGACATCGCGGCACAGGACGATGGCGCCGATGCGCGTGCCA
This sequence comes from Microbacterium sp. Leaf159, assembly GCF_001423615.1. Classification (GTDB taxonomy): domain Bacteria; phylum Actinomycetota; class Actinomycetes; order Actinomycetales; family Microbacteriaceae; genus Microbacterium. Next base: position 973,322 of record NZ_LMOU01000001.1, read on the forward strand.
TGGTCCTTGAGCGGGATCGCGCGCAGCGACACCGTGACTCCCCGCGCCTCGATGTCGGTGCGCCACGGAGCGCGCCCCGTCACGACCACCGGCAGCGACTCGTCGACCTGACGAGACGGCGGCACGAGTCGCGTGGTGACCTCGGCGAGAGACTCTCCCTCGAGTTCGTCGTCGAACCCCATGCGGTTGAACGCCGAGAGGGCGTTGGGGCTCGCGAAGGTCGTGATGCCGTCGACATCGATGCGGATCAGACCGTCCGATGCTCGTGGGGCGCCGCGTCGCGGCGAGGTCGGCGCCGCCGGGTCGGGGAAGCTGCCGTCGGCGATCATGCGGAAGATGTCGTTCGCGCATTCGTCGAAGGTGATCTGCTGTCGCGACGGCGTGCGAGCCTCGCCGAGGTTCGTGTGGCGTGTCACGACTCCGATGACGGCGGCCGGGTGATCACGACCGTGACGTTCATTGACGATCGGCACGGCTCGCACACGCGTCGGCGTCTCCTCGAACCAGTCCGGAGACGAGGAGTCCACGATCTCCGCCGACTCGAATGCACCCTGGACCTGAGTGCGCCATTGCGGGCGCACCCGCTCCCCCACGATGTCGCGGTAGAACAGCGTCGCCGCGCCGCTCGGCCGGGCGTGCGCGACCGCGATGAAAGAGCCGTCGTCCGTCTGGATCCAGACGACGATGTCCGCCGAGGAGAGGTCCGCGAGGAGCTGACCGTCGCCGGCGAGACGATGCAGCCACTCGACGTCGTTGTCGGTCAGGCGACCCTGGGCATGGGCGAGATCACTGAGGGTTGACACCACACCAGCCTAGAGTGCGTGTGCTCAGAGAACGGCCAATGACGTCGCCCGCCAGCGGCGGTCCAGGCCCTCGAGCCGGATAGCCACCGCCCGCGTTCGTCCTGGGCCTGCGACGACCACGACTGCCTCGACCTTGCCGTCCACCGGCTGGGTCACTCGGATGGAGAGTATCTCGAAGGTCGGGCGCGCAGGCGAGACCCCCCTCGCGCTGCGCGCCCTTGCCGACAGGTTCGCACGCGTCACCAGACTCCGGTACGCGTCTTCGTTGAACCAGCGTGCGAGCTGATCGACTTCTCTGACCCCGGCGAGAACCTCGAGTACGCCCTGCGTGAGGCTCCGAAGCAGCGGTTGCGGGTCCGGAAGCTCCGCGCTGGACGTGGGCTGGGGTGCGAAGTACTCGTGAAGCGTCATCTGTGGCACTCTCGATCGGGGAAGACTGCGGCAAGTAGAGCACGCACTTCCGGGCCGCTCGGGCCTGATCCGACATCTATGTGGATAACTCGTACATGCTCGCGCCGAGATCGCCTACGGTGAGGCGCGTGCACTGGGATCGACTGTTCGAAGACCTCGAAAGCCAGCTCGCTGCCGAGTGGGAGAGCGAGCGCGCGGCGCTCGACGCAGAGTCGGAGCGATTGCGGGTGTCCCGCCTCGAGCTTCGAAGCCGTCTCAGAGTGCTGTGCGCGGCGGCTGCGCCCGCGACCGTCGATCTGCCCGGCGGCACGCACATTCGGGCACGTCTGCATTCTCTGGGCTCCGACTGGGTCGCGGCCACGATCGTCGAGGCGGACGAGACGGGCGCCGCCCGCTCGACACGCATCCTCCCGCTGCATGCTGTCCGGGGGCTCAGCGTCGATCACGGCCTGCTCCTCGCCAGCTTGGATGACTCGGACGCCGCAGCCCCGGTGCTCCGCGAGCGGATGTCGCTGGGTTTCGTCCTCCGCGATCTCGGGCGTCGTCGAGTCCCGGTCCGGATCGTCAGCGTCGACGGCTCGGACTTCCACGGCACCGTCGACAGGGCCGGCGCGGATCACCTGGACATCGCACTGCACGACCCGGGCGAACCGCGCACGGCGCAGGCGGTGCGGGGTTTCCGCATCATTCCGTTCTCAGCGGTGACGTCAGTGCAGACCGTCGGCGATCACATGCCGTGACTGTGGGACGTGCCCCACACCTCAGGAAAGCTCGCCTCGTTCGCCTGGCGCCACAGCGCCATCCGCCGCGCCTCTTCGGACTGCTCCGCGAGATACTCCGAAAGGCTCGGCTCCTCTATGCGCCACCGTGCGGGCGAACCGAGCTGGGAACCGCGCAGTCGCCCCTGATAGACGAGCTCGATCACCTCGTCGACCTCGATGCTCAGGAGCTCGGCCACCTGCGCAGGCGCGAGGTACCGCTGCGAGGTCGGGGACGAGTCAGGCATCCTCCCATTGTCCCCCCACCGTGCGGATCCGCCACGACCGGGACGGCGCTGTGGATAAGTCTCGAGCAGACCGACCGAATTCTGTGACCATGTCGACATGCACAAGTTCGCCCGTCCTCGTCGAGCCGTCTGGGGCGATGCCCGCTTCCTGATCGGCATCGTGCTCGTCCTCCTGTCGACCGGCGGAGTGTGGGCCGTCGTCTCTTCAGCGGGCGCGACGACACCCGTGCTTCAGGCGAACCGAACGATAGTCCGGGGCGAGGCGCTCGTCTCCGGAGACTTCCGGATCGTCGAGGTCGGTCTCGGTGCGATCACCGATCGGTATCTCGCCCCGCAGGACCTCCATCCGGGGCAGGTCGCCTCCCGCACCGTCGCCGAGGGCGAGCTCATGTCCGGCGATGCTGCGGAGGATGCGGACACGAACAGGACCACCACGATCGTCGTCGAGAGCAGCACCGGCGTCCCGGCCGAGGTCGCCGCCGGAAGCATCGTGGAACTCTGGCACGCGCCTCCGCTCGACGGCGGGGGCGCGACCCAGGACGTTCCTCGCATCCTCGTGCCCGAGGCCATAGTCGCCTCTGTCACCCGGACCGACGGGATGCTCGCAACCGACGACACCACGGTGGAGATCGTCATCGATCGCACCGAGGTCGCAGAGGCGCTCGCAGCGATCACCGGGGGCTCGGTGCTGTCCGTGGTCCCGATCGGGGCGGGCTCGTGACCTCGGTCATCGTGGCGATACCCGCGGCGCGGGCGGCAGGCCTGGCCTCCGAGCTCGAGATGGAGGGCATCGACGTGGTCGCCGTCGTGCCGCCCAGCGGAGTCCTGCCGCTTCCGAAGGGTGTGGATGCCGCGATCGTCGCCGCCACTCGTGCCGTTCTGACGCCTGACCTGGTCGCGTCGTGCGACCGGGCCGGTGTGAGGATCATTCCGGTGGGCGACGGCGACAGCAGAATGCTCGCCCGGTACGGCCTCGCTGCGGCGTTGCCGGCCGATGCGAGTGGCTGGGAGGTGGTCGGCGCTCTGGCTGCGGAGGTTCCGAATGCCGCCGCCGGCGCGCACTCCGCATCGCATCGGGTATCCGTCGTCTGGGGTCCCTCCGGAGCCCCCGGGCGCTCGACCATAGCGATCCAGTTGGCAGTCGAACTCAGGCGCAGCGGCCGCCGGACCGCTCTGGTCGATGCCGACACGGTGGCGCCTTCACTCGCGCTGCTCCTGGGGCTCGCCGACGACGCCCCCGGTATCGCAGCCGCGTGCAGACGGGCAGATCTCGGCGCCCTGGACTCGGCGGAACTCACCCGACTGGCGAGCGTGCTCCCCACGAGCGCGGGTGAGATCGACGTACTCGGCGGGATCAATCGGCAGGGGCGATGGCCGGAGCTCGCTGCTCACCGTCTGCAGGCGGCACTCCGCGCCTGCCGCGTCTGGGCGGAGGAGACCGTCGTCGACGTCTCGAGCGCGTTCGATGCCGATGACGAGGCCACATACGACCTCGCCGGTCCACGCCGTCATGCCGCGACCGTTGCAGCGCTGCAGGAGGCCGACGAGATCATCGCCGTCGCGGCGGCGGATCCTCTCGGTATCAGCCGCTTCATCCGGGAGCATGCCGAGCTGCGACGGCTCGCCGCGACCGCGTCGGTGCGGGTCCTGGTCAACCGGGTGCGCCCCGGCCCTCTCGGCATCGATGCCCGCGGACAGGTCCGACGCACCCTCGAGCGGTTCGCCGGGATCACCGACGTCACCTTTCTGCCGTTCGATCAGCGCGCTGCCGATGCAGCCCTGCTCCATGCGCGACCGATGGCGGACCTCACCCCGCGGTCCTCCCTGGTCGCCGGAGTGCGCCGCTTCGCGTCGGCGCACTCCCCGGCCACGGCGGAGTCCGCTACTGCCGGTAGCTCGAGAGGAAGTTCCCGAGGCGCTCGACGGCTTCTGCGAGCACGCGCGGCTCGGGAAGGGTGACGAGTCTGAGGTGATCAGGGGTCGGCCAGTTGAAGCCCGTCCCCTGCACCAGAAGGATGTGCTCCGACACGAGCAGGTCGTAGACGAGCTTCGCATCGTCTCTGATCTCGTGGACGTTCGGGTCGAGGCGCGGGAACGCGTAGAGAGCACCCTCCGGCTTGACGCAGGAGACACCGGGGATCGACTCGAGCCCCTCCCAGGCGATGTCGCGCTGCTCGTGCAGTCGGCCGGTCGGGGCGATGAGCGAGTCGATCGACTGCACGCCGCCGAGTGCCGCCTGCACCGCGTACTGAGCCGGGACGTTGGGGCAGAGCCGTGTCGAGGCGAGCAGATTGATCCCCTCGAGGAACCCCTTGGCGTGCGACTGCGGTCCGGTGATCACGAGCCAGCCGGAACGGTAGCCGGCGACGCGATAGGTCTTGGAGAGTCCGTTGAAGGTCAGACACAGGAGGTCGGGCGCCAGCGTAGCGGTCGGGATGTGAACGGCGCCGTCGAACAGGATCCGGTCGTAGATCTCGTCGGAGAGCAGCAGCAGCTGATTCTCGCGCGCGATCTGCACCATACCCTCGAGCACCTCGCGGGAGTAGACGACGCCCGTCGGGTTGTTGGGGTTGATGATCACGAGCGCCTTGGTGCGCGGGGTGATCTTGGAGCGGATGTCCTCGAGATCGGGCTGCCAGCCGTTGTCCTCATCACACAGGTAGTGCACCGGGGTCCCGTCGGCCAGGCTCGTCATCGCCGTCCACAGCGGATAGTCGGGTGCCGGGATGAGAACCTCGTCGCCCTCGTCGAGAAGCGCCTGCATCGTCATCGTGATGAGCTCGGACACGCCGTTTCCGAGGAAGACGTCCTCGGGGTCGAATCGAGGGAACCCCTCGATCTCCTCGTACCGACTGACGACGGCGCGACGAGCGGAGATGATGCCCTTGCTGTCGCTGTACCCGTGAGCCGTGGGAAGGGCTGCGAGCATGTCGTGGACGATCTGGTGGGGCGCCTCGAATCCGAAGATCGCGGGGTTCCCCGTGTTGAGCTTGAGGATCCGGTGGCCTTCTGCTTCAAGCCGCGCCGCCTCGACGAGCGTGTTTCCACGGATCTCGTACAGGACGTTCTTGAGCTTCGACGACTGGTCGAAGTGGCGCGTTGGTGTCATCGGCCAAGCCTACAGCGACAGAAAGAGGGGCCGGATCCACTCGGATCCGGCCCCTCTTCGACGCATCGCGCCTACTTCTTCTTCTTGCCCTGAGCTCGGCGCTGCTCACGGTTCCCCGCTGCCGGTGCCGCCCCCTCGGTGCGCTGGCCGAAGGCTCCGCGCGCGGCCTCCTGCTCGGGTTCGGCCGCCTCGGCCGGCGCCTGCCGGGCCGCAGCGGCCTGGCGCAGCTTGTCGGTCGCCGCCTGCTGCACCTGACCGCGATCGTTGCGGACCTCGACCTCGCCGGCGTCGTTCGCCGCAGAGTACTCGAGACGCTGCTCGCCGCCGCCGTCAGCCAGGCCCTTGGCCTCGACCTCGGCTGTCTGCGAGTCGCCCGCACGGCGGACCTCGACCTCGAGGTTGTAGAGGTATCCGACGGATTCCTCCTTGATCTGACCCATCATCGACTGGAACATCGCGTAGCCCTCGCGCTGGTACTCGATGAGCGGGTCGCGCTGCGCCATGGCACGCAGGCCGATGCCGTCCTTGAGGTAGTCCATCTCGTAGAGGTGGTCGCGCCAGCGACGGTCGAGTACCTGCAGCACGACTCGACGCTCGAGCTCGCGGGTGGCCGCGTCACCGAGCGACTCCTCGCGGGTCTCGTACGCGATCTTCGCGTCGGAGAGCAGCTCGCGGGTCAGTCCGTCGGCGGTGATCCCGCCCTTGCGGCCCGCGGCCTCGGAGACGACCTCGTCGATCGTCACGCTGACGGGATAGAGCGTCTTGAGCTCGGTCCAGAGCGCGTCGAAGTCCCAGCTCTCGTTGTGGCCCTCACCCGTGTGGTCGCGCACGACGCCGCTGATCGCGTCTTCGATGAAGTGCTGAACCCGGTCGGCGATGTCGTCGCCCTGGAGGATGTGACGCCGGTCGGCGTAGATCGCCTCACGCTGGCGGTTCAGGACGTCGTCGTACTTGAGGACGTTCTTGCGCATCTCCGCGTTGCGGGACTCCACCTGTGACTGTGCGCTGCGGATGGCGCGCGAGACGAGACCGGATTCGATCGGGACGTCGTCGGGGAAGTTGGTGCGCGCGAGGATCGCCTCGGCCGCTCCGGACTGGAACAGCCGCATCAGGTCGTCGGTCAGGCTCAGGTAGAAGCGGCTCTCACCGGGGTCCCCCTGACGGCCCGAGCGACCGCGCAGCTGGTTGTCGATACGACGGGACTCGTGGCGCTCGGTGCCGAGGACGTACAGACCGCCGGCCTCGATGACCTTCTCGGCCTCCTCGGAGACGACGTCCTTCATCGCCTCGTACGTCTCATCCCACGCGATCTCATACTCTTCAGGCGTCTCGACGGGGTCGAGTCCCTTGCCCTTGAGCTCCTGCACGGCGAGGAACTCGGCGTTTCCGCCGAGCATGATGTCGGTTCCACGACCGGCCATGTTCGTCGCCACGGTCACGGCGCCGAGGCGACCCGCGCGAGCGACGATCTCGGCCTCGCGTGCGTGATTCTTCGCGTTGAGGACCTCGTGCTTGACGCCCTTCTTGGCGAGGAGTCGCGAGAGGTACTCGCTCTTCTCGACGCTCACCGTGCCCACGAGCACCGGCTGGCCGTTCGAGTGGCGCTCGGCGATGTCCTCGACGACCTGGGCGAACTTGGCGGTCTCGTTCTTGTAGACGAGGTCGGACTGGTCCTTGCGGACCATCGGCCGGTTCGTCGGGATCGGGATGACGCCGAGCTTGTACGTCGACATGAACTCGGCCGCCTCGGTCTCGGCGGTACCCGTCATGCCGGCGAGCTTGTCGTACAGACGGAAGTAGTTCTGCAGCGTGACGGTCGCGAGGGTCTGGTTCTCGGCCTTGACCGGCACGGCCTCCTTGGCCTCGATCGCCTGGTGGATGCCCTCGTTGTAGCGGCGCCCGACCAGGATGCGGCCTGTGTGCTCATCGACGATCATGACCTCGTCGTTCATGACGACGTAGTCGGTGTCCTTCTTGAACAGCGCGAGGGCCTTGATCGAGTTGTTCAGGAACGAGATGAGCGGCGTGTTCGCGGACTCGTAGAGGTTGTCGATGCCGAGGTAGTCCTCGACCTTCTCGATGCCGGGCTCGAGGACACCGACGGTGCGCTTCTTCTCGTCGACCTCGTAGTCCTCGCCGGCTTCGAGCGTGCGGGCGATCTTCGCGAACTCGGCGAACCAGCGGTTCGCCTCGCCCGACGACGGACCCGAGATGATCAGCGGCGTTCGAGCCTCGTCGATGAGGATCGAGTCGACCTCGTCGACGATCGCGAAGTAGTGCTCGCGCTGGACGAGATCGTCCTTGCGCCACGCCATGTTGTCGCGGAGGTAGTCGAAGCCGAATTCGTTGTTCGTGCCGTAGGTGATGTCGGCCGCGTACTGCTCACGACGCACGGCCGGAGTCTGGCCTGACACGATGATGCCGGTCGACATGCCCAGCGCACGGTACACGCGGCCCATGAGCTCGGCCTGGTAGCTCGCGAGGAAGTCGTTGACGGTGATGACGTGGACGCCCTCGCCCGCGATCGCGTTGAGGTAGGCGGGGAAGGTCGCGACGAGCGTCTTGCCCTCACCGGTCTTCATCTCGGCGATGTTGCCGAGGTGGAGCGCCGCCCCACCCATGATCTGCACGTCGTAGGCGCGCATGCCGAGTGTGCGCTTCGCCGCCTCACGGACGGCGGCGAAGGCCTCGGGCATCAGCTGATCGAGGGACTCGCCGTTGGCGAAGCGCTCGCGCAGCTCGACGGTCTCGTTGCGCAGCTCATCGTCTGTGAGCTTGGAGATGTCCTCTTCCAGCGCATTGACGGCCTTCACCACCTGGTTCAGGCGACGGATGACCCGCCCTTCACCCGCGCGCAGCAGCTTCTCAAGAGGATTGGCCACAGATGTCATCTCCCTGTCGATGGTTCCGGCGGCGCCGCTGGTCGGGCGCGTGCCAGGCATACCTTGCCATGTTACCTGTCCGTGACCTGCACGTCGTCTGCATGGCGAACCCGCTTCGCGTTTCCGAGTATGTATATATTGATCCACGACACCGGGAGGCACACATGTCGGTACGCCAGAGTCTGCTCGCGATCCTCGCGCAGGGTCCGTGTTACGGCTACCAGCTGCGTCATGAGTTCGACCGGCGCACGGGCTCGGTCTGGCCGCTGAACGTCGGCCAGATCTACAACACTCTCGAGCGCCTCGAACGAGACGGGCTCGTGGACCGCGGCGACGCTGACGCGCAGGGTCACGTCTACTGGGAGATCACCGAGGCCGGGATGACGGAGGTCGACCGCTGGCTCGCAGCACCCGTGGAGCGGGGTCTGGCGACCAGGGACGAGCTCGCGATCAAGCTGGCCGTCGCGGCGACGCTTCCCGGGGCGGATGCCGCGGAGGTGATCGCAACGCAGCGTGTGGCCTCTCGACGTCATCTCGGGACACTTCGCGACGTCAGAGATTCGCGGGAAGACGACACACCCGAAGACCTCGCCTGGTCGCTCGTCGTCGATTCCATGATCTTCGCGGCCGATGCCGAGCTGCGCTGGCTCGACCATGTGCATGCCCGCCTCGCCGAGCATCCGGAGCACGCGCTCGCGCTCGAGCTGACGGCCGACCGCCCCAAGCGCGGGCGGCCGGCGCGTCCGTCCGTCGCCGCCCTCGCCTGACCGACGTTCGCCTGGAGCGGATGCACAGCCAGCACTCTCGTTCGGGAAACTAGGATCAGTCCTATGGCTGGAATATGGGGCAGACGCAAGCGCGAGCAGGAAGAACTGGCCGCACAGGATGCCGATCTGGCACGCCGTGCCGAGCAGGCGCTCGTCGCCGCGGACGAGCGGATCCGGAGCACCTCCGACGAGCTGGCGTTCGCTGAGGCCGAGCTCGGAGGGCAGCTCACGGGAGACCTGAAGAAGGCGCTGAGCGCGGTGCGCACGCATCTGCGCGAGGCCTTCCAGATGCACCAGCTGAACCACGACGAGATCCCCGACACCGCGGAAGAGCTGCGTACCCGAAACGCGCGTATCGTCCAACTCTGCGACTGGGCCCAGGATCTGCTCGACGAGAAGACGACCGACCTCGCCGCCTCCGTCGCGAAGGTGCGCCGTGCACCGGAGGTCATCGCCCAGGTGCGCAAGGACGCCGCCGAGCTGAGCTCCCGCATCCCTCACACCAACGAGACGGTCGCCCGTCTCTCCGCGCGCTACGCGGACTCGGCGATGCATCAGATCACCGCCAGCGCCGCCGAAGCAGAGCAGCTCATCGCCTTCGCCACACACGGCGCCGCGGTCTCCGAGCGACGCCGTGCGGCCAAGCAGAACGAGGAGGCCAACCTCGCCCTCGAGACGGCGACCGAAGCGACGCGCCGCGCATCCGCGCTGCTCGACGCGGTCGAGGATTTCGAGATCGAGGCTCTGCGTGCCGAGTCGACGCTCGCCGAGGTCGTCGCCGACTCGCGGGGCGACCTGATCGCCGCGCGCACAGCGCCGCAGGTTCCCGCCGTCGCCACAGCCGTGACCGCTCTGCAGGACGCCCTCAGCGCGCTCTCCCCTGCGGGCTCCCCCGGCGACCCGTTCGCCGAGCTTTCTCAGCTCCGCGAGGCGAACACCGCTCTCGACGATGCGATCGCCACGGCTCGCCACCGCGCAGAGCACCCGCTCCCCAGCATCCAGCAGGTCCAGCACGCGATCGACGACGCCGACCGCCAGCTCGGCGTCGCCCGCGGGCTCATCGCCGGACACCGAGGCTGGATCGGGGCGGACGCCCGCACCCGACTCGCCGAGGCCGAGCGCCTCCGCGTGGATCTGTCCGACCTCCTTCCCGCCGAGGAGACCCGCGACGAAGCGCTCGCGAGCGCACGACGGGTCGCACACCTCGCCGCTGAGGCATTGCAACTCGCCCAGCGCGACATCGACTCGTCCCGCCCGCAGGATCAGGGCTGGGGCGGCGGCGGCGACGGCTGGGGTGGCGGCGGCTGGAGCGGCGGCGGGCGACGAGGCGGCGGCGGCGACATCGCGTCCGGAATCCTCGGCGGGCTCGTGATCGGCAGCATCCTGGACGGCATCTTCGACTGACGCGCACGGCGCAGACGCGAGAACGGCGCAGACGCGAGAACGGCCCGGCTCCTTCAGGAGCCGGGCCGTTCTCATGTCGGTCTCAGGAGGCGAGGGCCTCAGACGGCGGCGCCGCCGTCTCGAGAGCGATCACGCCGTAGTCCCAGCCCTTGCGTCGGTAGACGACGCTCGGGTGATCGGTGCGCACGTCGACGAACAGGAAGAAGTCGTGTCCGACGAGCTCCATCCGATCGACCGCCTCTTCGACGGTCATCCACTCGGCACCGAAGTTCTTGGTGCGGATGACGACGGGCGAGTAGACCTCGTCTTCGTCGTTCTGGACGGGCACTGCGCCCGTCGCGACTGCGCGAAGCACGTCGACAGAGGCCGGCTGGACGTCGATGCCCTCCAGCGCTCCGGTCTCCTTCTCGAAGTGTGCTCCGCGGGGATGCTGTCGGCCGTCGACTCGCTTCTCCTTGGCCCTGCGCAACTGCTCGGCCATCTTGTCGACCGCGAGGTCGAGGGCGACGAACTTGTCGCCGTCGGTGGCCTCTGCACGGACGACCGGCCCCTTGCTGATGAGAGTCAGCTCGACCGTTTCGTCGGGCACATGCCCGTTTCGGTACACCCGATGGGTGACCTTGACATCCAGTCGTTGCGCCCGCGACGCGAACGTCTGGATCTTGGCGATCTTCTCCTCGACAACGGTGCGGAATCGGTCGGTGATACCCACCCCGACGCCAACGATGCTCGTTTCCATTGCTGCCTCCTTGTCCCGGTCCTCCCGGCCAAGGGCGGACCGTGGTCGCCTTGTGACCCCCAACGGTAGTCCGCCTGACCGCGGATGTCACGGGTCATTTCCTGCGTGTCCCCGATGCGTTCGCATTCCGTTCGCTGTGACGTGGTGTGGCGGCCAGCGCGACCGCCGCGAGTACATGGAAGCCAGCGGCGCGGAGCGCCCGCTCGCCCTCATCGAAGGTCGCACCCGTGGTGACCACGTCGTCGACGAGCACGACGGCGCGCCCCTCACCAGGCCGCCGGACGCGCATGGTGCCTCGCACGTTCTGCGCCCTGCTCTCGGCGTCGAGCCCCCGCTGGTCCGCGCTCCGACCACGCGTGCTCAGCAGGCTGGAGGGTGCGGCCCCCGCCCTCCGGATGAGGAGATCGGGCACTCGGTAGCCTCGTCGTCGGTATGCGGCCCTCGTCGTCGGAACGGGCACGACGAGGACGGATTCTCCCGACGACTCCGCCAGCACCTCGCGGAGCACCTCGCCGAGCGCCTCCCCCAGCGGCCGGGCGAGCACGGTCTCGCCCTCGTCCTTGACCCGGCGGATGCACCGGGCTGCGACCGACTCGAAGGACATCGCGGCGCGCACATGCAGACCGCCGGGCGAGGTCCGCTCGCGAGGCGCGGCTCGAAGGCCATCACGGCACGACCCGCACAGCATCGTCTCGGGCTCGCCGCAGCCCGCGCACGACGCCGCGAGCAGCAGGGTGAGCATCTCTGTTCCGACAGCGCGGACGGAGGCGAGTGAGAGCATCCGTCGATCCTCTCGGAGCGGGGGTGCTGCGGGGCCCTTCGCCGGCCCGTGGGCCGGCAACTGTCAACAGTTCCGCGCATGACCGGGCTGTGCAGAAGAGACGGTCAGTGCCCCGCCCTGGTCGCCAGCAGCGTGACTCCGTCGATCGACTCGCTCCACGCGGAACCGCTCCGCGCGAACACTCCGCCTTCAGCACCGAGCACCCTCACACCCGCCGGAGCGCGCGACCCCGCGATCGACACGGCCCCCGTCGGAGCGACCTCGGACGTGCCCGGTCCTCCCACGATCTGTGTGAGGACCATCCGGTCATCGGGGTCGGTCAGCAGCCCGAGGCGGTCGGCACCCAGCCAGACGAGCCCGCTGACCCCGCCGTCGAGCTGCGCCAACGGCTCAGCGGGACCGAGCTCGGTCGGCACGCCGGCCTCGTCGCGGACGATCGCGGAGACGACGACCCAGCGCTCACCGCCGATCACGACGACCGCTGCGATGCGCGCGCCGTCTGCGGAAACGCGCACGGCGGAGATCGACGAGGCATCCGGCCATGCGCCCGTGATCGCGTGCGGAGACACGTCGCTGCCGATCGCCTGAAGCGCCGACGGCGCATTGGACGGCACGGACCAGGTGTAGTCGAAGGGGTCCATGGACGGTCGGATCAACGACGCCCTGGCGTCGAGCTCGTTGAAGCCGTCATCGCCGGTCACGTACACGTGCCCGTCGGCGAGCAGAACGGCCGCGTGCGAACCGTCGATCGCGACATCGATCGCGCTGATGGGCTGGGTGGCGCCGAGGATCTCCTCCGACACTCCCGGGATCGGTGTGATCTCGCTGCCGACGAGTGCACCGAACTCACCGTCCTTCAAGATGAGGCTGCCCGCGTCCGCAGGATCTTCGATGACCCTGACGACGCCGGCGTCGAGTGTGCGCCCGTCGACGCTGAATCTGACCTGGTCGACCTGCACCCCTGCGGCATTCAGGGTCGCCTGCAGCTGCGTACGCATGCGAGCGAGGGTCGTCGCATCGAGGCCGAGGGCCGCGCGATTCAATGCGACGTCGGCGACCTGATCGGGACCGATGGGCACGGCGTCACGGGCGAGCTGCACGCCCTGCGGGAAAGCGCTCTGGACCGCAGGGTCGAGCCACGGACTCGGCGCTCCGCCGATCAGGGACTGCGCGATCGTGGTGGCGATCGTGGCGCGGCGCGGGAACCACCTCACGTCGGGCACCAGTCTCTCCCACGTCTGGTCGTAGTACTGCAGCGCGTAGTCGTCGTAGACGCGCGAGAACCGGGATTCGTCGATCACCACACCGTCGGGGGCCTCCGCGATACGCCACTGCCCCTCCTCGAACACGACGACGAAGGCGGAGTTCGACGGCCCGAAGGCCTCGGAGTACGCTCCGGTCGCGTCGACACTCGCGACCTGATCGAACCTGACCCTCACCTCGGCCGAGTCCCCGTCACGGGCGTCGACATCGTCATCGACACTCGAGGTGAAGGAGCGCGTGGCCCCGCTGATGTCTATCGACACCCCGGTGTTCGGGCGCCAGGTCGATGCGAGATCGGGCGTGAGGAACTTGCGTGCGGTGTCCCAGTTGTCGGCCGGAGTGATCGCGGCCTCCATGAACCCCTCGACGATCGCCGCAGGTCCAGCTCCCTCGGCAGGACCGGAGGCGAGCGGGAGGAAGTCCTGGTCTTCCGGTGATGCACCGAGCGCGAGCCCCGGCTGCACATCACCCGTCGTCGGGAGCCCCGAGCACGCCGACAGAAGCAGAGCGGCCGTGGCGATGGCGACCCCGCGCAGCACGCGTCGAGTCCGCGAGATCATTCGAGGCTCCCTCTGTCGAAGAGCTCGGCCGGAAGATCGGCGAGTTGGATCGGCTGCGTGGCGTCACCGATCTCCCCCAGCGAATCCTGGGGCTCGAGGGGAATCGGCGAGGGGCCGTCGGAGGCGTCTCCACGGCGCGGCAGGGTGAGGACGAAGTTCGTGCCGACGCCGAGCTCGGACCATACGCCGAGCGTGCCTCCGTGCAGGGTCGCGTCTCCGAGAGCGATCGAGAGCCCGAGGCCCGTGCCTCCGATCGTGCGTTGACGAGAAGGGTCAGCTCGCCAGAACCGGTCGAACACGCGCTCGGCATCCGCCGGGTCCATACCCAATCCGAAGTCGCGGACTCCCGCAGCCACCGCGTGCTGATTGCTGTCCACCGTCACGACGATGGGACGCCCCTCGCCATGCTCGATCGCATTGCCGATCAGGTTGCGGAGCACTCGCCGTACGCGGCGTGGGTCCATGTCGACCGGAGAGTATCCGCCTGGCGCGACGAGGCGCAGTTCGCTGCCCCGCCCGTCGGCGAGCGGCTGCATCTGCTCGATGATGTCCTCGGCGAGGTGCGCGAGACTCGTCGCCTCGAGTTCGAGCTGCACGGACCCGGCGTCATAGCGGCTGATCTCGAGCAGGTCCGACAGCAGCGTCTCGAAACGCTGCACCTGGGTGTGCAGGAGCTCCGTGGTCCGTGCGGTCGTCGGGTCGAACTCGCCGCGCTGATCGTTCAGCATGTCGGCCGCGAGCCGGATGGTCGTGAGGGGCGTCCTGAGCTCGTGCGACACGTCGGAGACGAACCGCTGCTGCACGAGGGAGAGCTCGCCGAGCTCCTTGATCTGCGACTCGATGCTGTCGGCCATCGCATTGAACGACCGCCCGAGCGTCGCGATCTCGTCTTCGCCGTGCACGTCGATGCGCACGGCGAGATCACCCGAAGCCAGGCGCGCACTGGTCTCGGCGGCCTCGACGATCGGGGTCGAGACGGTGCGCAGCACGACGAAGGAGATCGCCGCGACGATCGCGATGAGGCCGATGCCGGCGATCCACAGCGTGCGCTGCACGAAGGTGAGGGTGTTGTCGGCGTCCGCGAGGTCGTAGGCGAAGTACACCTCGAACGGTCCGGCCTCGGGCACCTGGAGCTGCTGCCCCACGATGACTCCCGGCACGGCCCGACCGTCGACGTCGAGCGACGCGGACTGCCAGGACTGCCAGTCGTCGAACTTGACCACGCGGTTCCGGAGAGCCGGGCTGATGCTGTTGGCGCTCAGGCCGGCGGTGAAGCCGTTCAGAGAGACGGCGGCAGCGTCGCCGTCGACCCGGAATCCGGCGAGACCCTCCGCGGTCGAGTTGCGGCCGAGGTCCTCCTGCACGCTGTCCCACAGCTCCCGCAGCGCTGCGGGGTCATCGCCCAGTGCCGTGGCGTCCAGCGTCGTCTGCGCCTGGTTCACCGAACGCGCCGCGTCTTCGAGCGCCTCGTTCTTGCGCGATTCGAACAGATCGTTCTGGATCACGAGCGCCATGGTCACGCAGGTGATCAGAATCGCGGTCGAGGTCAGGAGCAGCGTGATCGTCAGGGTACGGAACCGCAGGGATCGTCGCCACAGAGCCCGGGTGACGGTGGGCCAACCGCGCCAGTCGCGGATGACAGCGACCGCCGTGGTGGTCGCTGCGGTGGCGGCCATGGTGCTCTTAGCCCGCACTCCCGGCACGGTAGCCGACGCCCCGCACCGTCATGACGATCTTGGGGTTGTCCGGGTCGAGCTCGACCTTCGCGCGGAGACGCTGGACATGCACGTTCACGAGGCGAGTGTCTGCCTTGTAGTGGTAGCCCCAGACCTGCTCGAGCAGCATCTCCCGCGAGAACACCTGCTGCGGCTTCGAAGCGAGCGCGACGAGCAGCTGGAACTCGAGCGGCGTGAGAGCGATGGGGGCCGTGCCCCTTCGCACCTCATGCGCGTCGACGTCGACGGTGAGGTCGCCGACACGCAGTTGCTCTCCCACCGTCTGGGGCGAGGGGCGCAGACGGGTGCGGATACGGGCGACGAGCTCCTTCGGGTTGAAGGGCTTGACGATGTAATCGTCCGCGCCGACCTCGAGGCCGCGGACCACATCGGCCGTGTCGCTGCGGGCGGTGAGCATGATGACGGGGACTCCGGACTCGGCACGGATCCGTGCGCAGATCTCGATTCCGTCCATGCCGGGGAGCATCAGGTCGAGCAGAACGAGATCGGGACGCTGAGTGCGCCACTCCTCGACGGCCCGTGCACCGTCGGCGCAGAACACCGGCTCGAAGCCCTCCGTGCGCAGCACGATGCCGATCATCTCGGCGAGCGCGGTGTCGTCGTCGACCACAAGAATGCGTGAGGTCATAACTGTTACCTTATGGCACTCAGTACCACGACCCCCATGTCTACGCGCCCGAGCGGTGTTGTGACACGATGGGAGCGCACGACGGAGGGAGTGCCGGTGAGCGGCCAGACGTGGACCCCTGCCCCCAAGAAGGGCATCATCCCCCTGCATCCCATGACGTTCGGGATGCTGCTGACCAGGTCGTTCGCGGCGCTGCGTCACAACCCGAAGGTGCTCTTCGGCTTCGGCGTCGTGATCCAGCTCGCGGTCGTGGTACTCAGCGCCACGGTCATGGGCTTCGTGTTCGTCACGACGTTCACACGACTCGAATCGCTGTCTGCCGCCTCGCCGGACTTCGAGGCCGTGTTCGCCGGCACCATCGCGATGAACATCGTGGCCGGTATCGCCGTGGGTCTGGCATCCATCGCCTTCACCGCACTGATGCAGGGAGTCGTCGCCGCCGAGATCGGCTTCGCAGCGATCGGAGTGAAGGCCACCCTCGGCACTCTCTGGCGCAAGATGATCCCGTCGTTCTGGCGGCTGGCGGGCTTCGCCTCACTCTCGATCATCTTCGTCTTCGGCATCATCGTGATCGTCTTCCTCGTGATCGCCGGCTTCATCGCCGGCGGGCTCGGAGGCTCCGCCGAGGCCATCGGCGGGATCGTGATCCTCGTGGTGCTGCTCGTGCTGGCGACCATCCCCCTCGTCGTCTGGCTGACGACGAAGCTGCTCCTCGTTCCCTCGATCCTGGTTCTCGAGAGGGCGAAGTTCCGCGACGCGCTCGTGCGGTCGTGGCGCCTGACGCGTGGCCGGTTCTGGGTCGCTTGGGGTGTCACGTTCCTGATCGGCGCCATCATGGGCGTCGCGATGCAGGTCGTGAACCTGCCCGTCTCGCTGGTCGGCTCGATGCTCGGTTCGGTGATCGCGCCGACGGGGTCAGCGGACACCGCGTCGATCATGGCGTTCGTCTTCGCCCTCCTCGCACCGCAGATCCTGCTTCTCGTGCTGCAGGCGATCACCCTCGTGGTGCAGAGCAGCGCGGGCACCCTCGTGTACCTCGACAGCCGGATGCGCTACGAGGGCCTCGACCAGGCGCTCATCAGCCACGTCGAGCGCCGGGACCTCGGATGGACGGATGAACAGCTCGGCGACCCGTTCATCGTCGACGCGGAGCGGGCCGTGTCGAGCGCTCCGCCGCCGAAGCAGGTTCCCGAGTGGGCGATGATGACGCCGACGGGCTACGAGATGCAGCCGTACCCGGGCCAGCAGTACGGCGGACAGCCGTATCCCGCCCAGCCGTACGGTGCACCGCAGTACCCCGCACCACCGCAGTACCCGGGACAGTACCCCGCAGCGCCGCCGTACCAGGGACAGCCTTACCAGGGACAGCCGTACCAGGGACAGCCGTACCAGGGACAGCCATACCAGGGACAGCCGTCTGCCGCGCCGCAGTACCCCGCTCAGCAGGCTCCTCCCCTCCCGCCCTATGCCCAGCAGCCGGCAGCGACCCAGCCACCGACCGCACCCCAGCCACCTGCCACGTTCACACCGCCGCCGGCGTACTCCCCGCCCGCATCGCCTCCGGCCGAGTCCGCTGACTCGACCTGGGCCGCGCCCGGCACGGGTGGCGAAGGGGCGGCATGATCCGTCCTCTCGACGACGTGCTCATCCCCGACGGGGAAGAGGCACGGAAGTGGGCGGAGCAGGAGCTCGCCGACCCGCGCTACGCCGACGCGAAACCGACCTGGTTCGACAACCTCGCGCGCGACATCGGACGATTCCTCGCGGACCTGTTCAGCTCCGACAACAGCGCGAACGTGGGTCCCTCCGCGCTGATCATCGTGAGCATCATCGTGTTCGGAGCACTCGTCGCGGCGCTCATCATCTGGGGGCGCCCGCGTCGCGCCCAGGCCATCCGGCGCGCACGAGGCGATCTCCTCGGAGCCGACGATGACCGATCCGCGACGCAGCTGCGGGCCGACGCCGATCGCTGCGCGCGCGCAGGCGACTGGGACGAGGCCACGATCCTTCGGTTCCGCGCGCTCGCCAGAGGACTTCTGGAGCGGGATCTCATCGACCCCTCCCCTGGAGCGACCGCGCAGGCGATCGCCCGAGAGGTCTCCGTCGTGTTCCCCGTCGAGACGACGCCCGTCCGCGATGCAGCGGTCTCCTTCGACGACGTGCGCTATCTTCGGCATCCCGCCACCGAATCGAGCTATGCCGAGCTCGCCGCGACCGATGACCGCCTGAGCGCCCTGCGACCGGAGACGGTGATCGCGTGACCGTCGTCGAGCAGCGCGATGCACCGGCATCCACGGCGGAGCGTGCCCCGCGCGGGCGACGCCTGAAGTCTCTTCTCGGGTGGGCGATCGTCGTCGCGCTCGTGCTCGGCGGCGTGTTCGTGGCGACCCAGGTCGCCGTCCGCATGCCCGATCAGCGCGGCTCACTCGAT
This sequence comes from Microbacterium sp. Leaf159, assembly GCF_001423615.1. Lineage (GTDB taxonomy): Bacteria > Actinomycetota > Actinomycetes > Actinomycetales > Microbacteriaceae > Microbacterium. The sequence goes on from NZ_LMOU01000001.1 coordinate 991,842, forward strand.
CCTGAGAGCGTCAGCGACTCCGGTGCGATGGCGCTCGCTCAGATCCTCGAGGAGCAGGGTGTCGAGGTCTCGGTCTTCCGCTCCCGCGCCGAGGCACGTGCAGCACTCGACGAGAACACCACTCTCGTGATGGCCAACCCGTACACGCTGTCCGACGACGGCATCACCGAGCTGATCGCCCCCGCCGACAGGGTCGTCTTCCTCTCGAGCAGCACGCACCTCCTGAACCTCCTGCGCATGGGAGACAACGCCCCGGCTGATTCGAGCCCGGTGGAGGCCGACTGCAGCGCGCCTGAGTTCGCCGACGTCGGCACGATCCGGCCAGACCGCATGTTCGCCCCCGCTGACGGCGTCGAAGGATGCTTCGGCACCGACGATGCCTCGGCCGTGCTCGTCGACGAGGACGACGGTGCGACGCGCATCGTCGTCGAAGGCTCACGTCTGTTCAGCAACGCCTACCTCGCGGACGACGGCAACGCCGCACTCGGACTCGCTCTGCTCGGCCAGTCGGACCGCGTCGTCTGGTACATCCCGAGCTTCAGCGACACGGACATCGAAGGCGAGACGCCCGAGAGCCTCGGCTCGCTCACACCGGGCTGGGTGACGCCGGCGATCCTGTTGCTGATGATCGCCGGGCTCGCGGCCGCACTGTGGCGGGGCCAGCGCTTCGGGCCGCTCGTCGCCGAGACGCTTCCCGTGACCGTCCGCGCTTCGGAGACGATGCACGGACGCGCCCGGCTGACGGCGAAGGCGGGTGACGCCGCACACGCCTCTGAAGCCATCCGCGACGGGAGCAGGCGCAGGCTGGCGCGCAGGCTCGGCCTCGCGGTGAACGCGACGGCCGAGGAGATCGCGGATGCCGCCTCAGACCGCCTCCGGATCCCGCGCGGCACTCTGCACGACCTTCTCGCGGGTCCCTCCCCCACCGACGATCCGTCGCTGATCGAACTGGCGCGTCGGCTGCAGGAGCTCGAGAGCGCCGTCGACGACTCCACCACCGTCGAGCGGAGACCGGAATGATCCGCCGACCACCACGCCGAACCGCCGTCCATCCATCCGAACGGAAGCCGAGGACACCACGTGACCGCTGAGAACTTCAACGACGCCGAGCTGCGTCAGGCCATGCACCGCGTACGGACAGAGGTCGACAAGGCCGTCGTCGGTCAGGCGGGCACGGTGACCGGTCTGCTGGTCTCGCTGCTCGCACGAGGGCATGTGCTGCTCGAGGGCGTACCCGGTGTCGCCAAGACCCTCGTCGTCCGCTCGTTCGCTCGCGCACTGGGCCTCGACACGAAGAGGGTGCAGTTCACTCCCGATCTGATGCCGGGAGACGTGACCGGATCGCTCGTCTACGACGCGCGCACGGGCGAGTTCGACTTCCGTGCGGGCCCGGTGTTCACGAACATCCTGCTCGCCGACGAGATCAACCGCACACCCCCGAAGACGCAGGCAGCTCTCCTCGAGGCCATGGAAGAGCGCCAGGTCTCGGCGGACGGAGTGAGCCGGCCGCTCCCCGATCCGTTCCTCGTCGCCGCCACGCAGAACCCGATCGAGCACGAGGGCACGTACTCGCTGCCCGAAGCGCAGCTCGACCGCTTCCTGATGAAGCTGGTCGTCGGCATGCCGGAGCGCGACGCGGAGGTGTCGGTGCTCCGCAAGCACGCCTCGGGCTTCTCGCCCCGCGAGCTCACGGGTGTCGAGGCCACGGTGACCGCGGACGAGATCCGTGCGGCTCAGGCCGCAGCCGCACGCGTGGACGTGACGGACGACGTGCTCGGCTACGTCGTCGATCTCGCCAGAGCCACGAGGCAGTCGCCCTCCGTGGAGCTCGGCGCGAGCCCCCGTGCATCGACCGGCCTGCTCGCCGCTGCGAAAGCCTGGGCCTGGCTCAACGCGTCGTCGGCCGTCACCCCCGACCACGTGCAGACGATGCTTGTACCCGTCTGGCGCCACCGTCTGCAGCTGCGCCCCGATGCCCAGATGGAGGGCGTCTCGGCCGATGCCGTCCTCACCTCGGTCGTGCAGCAGACCAGGGTGCCGATCTAGGTGTTCGTCACCGGCCGTCTCGCCCTCGCCGTCGCCGTCGGCATCGTCCCGCTCGTCCTCGCCGGCCTCGCGGACTATCCGCCGTACGCCGCGCTCGGCATCTGGGTGGGACTCTGCGTTCTCCTGGTCGTGGTCGACGTGCTGACGGCGCCCAGCCCGCGCTCGGTCGTCGTGACCAGGCGCGTGCCGACGCGCACCAGGCTCGGTGAGCTCGTGCCGGTGAGCGTCGCGCTCCAGAACCAGGGCCCTCGCACACTGCATGCGCTGATCCGCGACGCCTGGCAGCCGACGGCGGGGGCCGTCGAGGGCCGTCAGCGTCTCAGCGTTCCATCGGGCGAGCGCCGCCGCGTGTCCATCCCTCTTCTCCCCCGGCGACGCGGAGAGCTGTCAAGCGAGTTCGTGATGATCCGCTCCCGGGGCCCCCTCGGGATCGCCGGCAGGCAGGCACGCCACCGGGTGCGCGGTTCGATCCGCGTGCTTCCCGCCTTCTCGTCGCGCAAGCATCTGCCCTCCCGACTCGCACGCCTGCGTGAGCTCGACGGCAACACCAGCATCCAGGTCCGCGGCCAGGGCACGGAGTTCGACTCGCTCCGCGAGTACGTGCGAGGCGACGACGTCCGCTCGATCGACTGGCGCGCCACCGCTCGCGCCGGCACCACGATGCTTCGCACCTGGCGTCCTGAACGCGACCGTCACGTCGTGATCATCATCGACACCGGCCGCACGGCCGCCGCACGCGTCGGCGATGGCACACGAGTCGACGCCGCACTCGAAGCGTCGCTGCTGCTCGCCGCACTCGCCGCGCGTGCCGGCGATCACGTGCACCTTCTGATGTACGACCGTGTCGTGCGCGCACGCGTCACCGGTGTGGAGGGCACCACTCTCCTCCCCGCGCTCACCGACGCGATGGCCCCTGTGCATGCCCGTCTCGTCGACACCGACTGGCACGGCGCATTCGCTGCGGTGCGCACGCTCACGACGCGCCCTGCGCTGATCGTCGTGCTGACGGCGCAGGATGCAGCGGAGTCCGCCAGAGGGTTCCTCGGAGCCTTCCCCGATGCTTCTCGGGCGACGTCCATCCTCGTGGGGTCGGTGACCGACGACGGCATCGCCGATCTCGCGCGGCAGCGCGGATCACGCGAGGAGATCTATCTCGCAGCCGCCGCGGAGCGGACGATGAGAGACGCCGAGAACGTGGCGGATGCCGTCCGGCGCGCCGGCGGCGAGGCGATCGCCGCCGACCCCGAGACCCTGCCCCCTCGAATCGCCGACAGGTACCTCGAGCTGAAAGCCGCCGGGCGGCTGTGAGCACCCCGATCGGACGCAGGAAGTGACGAAGACCATGAGTGACGCACGCAACGGATCCTCCACGATGACGGTCCGTCTGACCGCCGAGGCGTTCGGCTCGTCCGCACTCGTCCTCGCCATCGTCGGCTCCGCGATGTTCAGCGCACGGTTCGGTGCGGGCACCGACACGAGCGACCAGGGCACCGGGTTCGTCGGCATCGCCCTCGCGGCGGGATTCGCCCTCACCGCCGTGTTCTACGCGTTCGGACCGATCTCCGGTGGTCATTTCAACCCCGCGGTGACCGTCGGCGTCGCCGCTGCCGGCCGGATGCCGTGGCGCGAGGTGCCCGCGTACATCATCGCCCAGTGCATCGGAGGTCTGATCGCATCGACCCTGGTCTTCCTGATCGGCCTCTTCGGTCCGGACGGCTGGCTCGAGGCGCAACGCGTCGAGGGTTTCGCCAGCAACGGGTTCGCCGCCGCCTCACCTGCGGGATTCGGCCTCGGCGCCGCGATCATCGTCGAGGCGCTCTTCGCCGCGGTCCTCGTCCTCGTGATCCTCGGGGTGACGCATCCCGTGCGCGGCACCGCTTTCGGCGGTGTCGTGGCGGGCCTCACTCTCGCCGCGATTCATCTGGTGATCCTGCCCGTAGACTACGCCTCGGTGAACCCCGCCCGATCCATCGCCACCGCCGTCTACGGGAACACGGAATCCCTCACGCAGCTGTGGGTCTTCCTCATCTTCCCGGTCGTCGGTGCCCTGCTGGCAGGGTTCGCGTATCGAGGGCTCTTCGACCTCCCGGACGGGAGCCGCGAGAGCGCTGCGAAAAGCGACAGCTGACCGGCGAAGGAATCGGAAGGGCTCCGGTCAGCCCGCCAGGAGCCTGGGCGTCCCCGCTTCGTACTCGACGAGATCTCCGGTCTGGCCGCGGCGGTACGCTCGTCCGCCGATGACGAGCATGTAGATCAGGAAGGCGGCGAGGGCTGCCACACCGATGCCGATCTTGACGGGCCAGGGCAGTGCCCAGCCCGTGACGAACCCCTCGATCAGCCCGGACACGAACAGCGCGAAGACGAGTCCGATCGCCACGGTCGCGAGCGACCGCCCTTCCGCGGCGAGGGATTCCCCACGGGACCTGTTGCCCGGCGCGACCCACGACCAGAACAGGTGCAGCCCGCCCGCAGCGGCGACGAAGATCGAAGTCATCTCGAGCAGACCGTGCGGAAGGATGTAGAGGATCATGACGTCGACCTGACCGTGCGCTGTCATCACCGCAGCCGACACGCCGAGCCCCATCGCGTTCTGCACCAGCACGTTGATCGGCCAGAGCCCCGTGATGCCGAAGAGCACGCACTGCAGTGCGATCCAGGCGTTGTTCCACCAGACCATCCCCATGAACACCGCAGCGGAGTTCTCGGTGTAGTAGCCGGTGAAGCTCTCGTCTGCATATTGCTCGAGCGCATCCGGGGGCCCGAGGGTCGCGAGCAAAGCGGGATCCGACGAGATCCACGCGGCGGTCCCGACGACGATCGCGATGAACGAGACGGCGATCACCAGAGTCGTCCAGCGCAGCCGGTAGAGAGCGGCAGGCAGCTGCAGAGAGAAGAAGCGTGCCGTCTGGGTGAGGATGCTGTCGGAGGCTCCCGTCAGCCGCAGTCGTGCGCGCACGAGGATCGTCGACAGGTAGGCCCCCTGCGGAGATTCACCGACGGACGTCTTGAGCTCGGCGAGATCGGCGGATGCTGCGCGGTACCTGACGATCATCTCGTCGACTCCCGCTCCGTCGAGCCGGGCGCGGCTCAGCTGCTCCAACCGCTCCCACTCGGCGCGGCGTGCATCTGTCAGCGCATCGGCATCCACCTGATTTACTGTACTCATGTCTGCCCCGCTCGATGCATCCGACGAGGTGCTCTCCGGTGAAGCCGTGGCGATCGACGTCCAGCCGATCGGCTTCGTGCTGCGAGCGGCCGGCGCGATCATCGATCTCCTGGTCGGATTCGCCGTCTTCCTCCTGACGCTCTTCCTGCGGCTGTGGCTGCTGGACCTCGGCATCCTCGACGAGGCGACCGACACGATCGCCGCCATCGCGTCGATCGTGGTCAGTTTCGTCGTGCTGCCGATCACGATGGAGGTCGCGCTCAAGGGCCGAAGCCTCGGCAAGCTCGCGGTCGGCGGGCGCATCGTGCGCATCGACGGAGGCGCGACGGGATTCCGCCATGCCTTCATCCGCGCCCTCCTCGGGGTTCTCGAGATCTACATGACGCTCGGCAGCGTCGCGGTGCTCGCCGGCGCGTTCAGCGCCCGTTCTCAGCGCCTCGGAGACATGGTCGCGGGCACCTACAGTCAGCGCGTACGCGCACCGAAGCTCATCCCCTCCGTCCCCGTCCTCCCGCCGATGCTCGTCGGCTGGGCCCAGATCGCGGACGTCGCTCGCCTGCCCGATCGTCTCGCCCGCCGCATCTCCCAGTTCCTGCAGAGCGCACCGCGGATGGTGCCGGCCGCTCGTGCGCGGGTCGCGCAGGACCTGCTCACCGAGGCCTCCCCCTTCGTGTCGCCGCTGCCCGCGGCAGCGCCGGAGGTCGTTCTGGTCGGGATCACGGTCCTCCGGCGCGAACGCGAGCGCCGGGCTCTGCAGAACGCCGACCGTCGCGCGGAGAAGCTCACCGGACGGCGCGTCGGGATCTGACGTCTCTCCGCTTCGCGATCCTGTCCCGTCAGAACCGGATCGCGTCGATGACCTTCACTCGCAGCGCGACGAGCGCGGGGATGAATCCGGAGACCGCGCCCACGATGATGGACGCCGCGAGACCGACGAACGCAGCCCGCATCGGGAAGGGCGGGATGTCCTGGATGCCGTAGAACAGCGAGGTCACCACCCACTCCGAGCGCAGCACGGCGACGACGATCGCGATACCGACGAGGCCGGCGACGGTGGTCGCGACGAGGCTCTCGAGGAAGACCGAGAAGAAGACGCGACCGGATGTCGCCCCGAACGCACGGCGGACCCCGATCTCACGCACCCGCTGACGCATCGCGACCAGCTGGATGTTGATCAGGCTCAGAGCGCCCAGCGCGAGAATGACCGCTGCGATGCCGCCCGTGACCATCTCGAACGTCGCCTGCGCGTCCAGGGCTCCCGGCTGCGCCGCCCAATCGGAGCGGCTGACCGATACTGTCTGTCCCTCGGGCAACCCCGCCCGCAGATCCATCGCGAGCACGGGGGCGATCCCATCGACTTCGGTCTGCCCGAGCCACACCTCGTACTGCGGCCAGGCTCCTTCCGGAAGGGCATCGACCCGAGCTCGATACGCGTCGTAGAGGATGTCGACACGAAGCTCCTCGTCGCCGAAACCCTGTCGGGGCACGACGCCGACCACCTGATAGGTGCCGCCCGCCGCTCCGGAGAGAGTGAGGGTCGGGTGCTGTGCCACCGGTACCCGACCGATCCGGTCCCACAGCGCTTCAGTGATCACGACCGGTGGCGCGAGGGCTTCGACATCCGCGTCTCGTAGCCACCGACCTTCGAGCAGCTGCTCACGGTGGATCTGCGAGTACAGCGGATCGATCAGGCGCGCGTTGACATCGACGATGCCGTCCGGCAACTGCACGGGGACGGTCATGCCCTGCGCGATCCGCGCGGTGTGACTGAATCCGAAGCGTTCCGAGACCCGTGCGAACCGCTCGTCGAAGGCGTCGACGTCGACCGGCATGCCGTCGGCCGTGCTGACACCGACGACGAGCGTCGCCGCCCGCCCGCCCCACCGATCCGACTGCTCCGCCTGGAACTGCCTCTGGTACTCCGAGAGCGCGACGACACCCGTGAGCGCCGCCACTGAGACAGCGATGCCGATCAGACTGAGCAGCACCCGCAGCTTGTGCACCCGGATCTCCGCCCATGCGTCGGAGAGGGCGCCGAGCATCCCGGTCATGAGGCCGCCTCCCGGCGCGTCGCCGGCGCCGGTGCCGTTGCCACCGGCGCGAGATTCGAGGGCACCGACGCCGCCAGTGTCGACGCCTCGAAGGCGCGGCTGAGGTCGGCCGTCTCGAGCACGCCGGCATCGAGACGATAGTGTCTGCGCGCACGAGCGGCGACGTGCAGGTCGTGGGTGATCGTCACGAGCGCCGCGTCCGTCTCGGTCGCGACCTCGTCGAGAAGCGACATGACGGTGGCTCCCGTGTCGATGTCCAGAGCGCCGGTCGGCTCGTCGGCGAGGATCAGCACCGGGCGACGCACGAGCGCCCTGGCGATCGCCACTCGCTGCTGCTCGCCGCCGGAGAGCCGGTCGGCGATCTGCTCGATGCGGTGGCCGAGGCCGACCCGCTCCAGCATGTCGGCTGCGATCTGTCGTCGGTTCCAGAAGAGCCGCCCCTTGGCGTGGCCGAGCGGCATCATGACGTTGTCGAGCGCGGTGCGCCCGGGGAGCAGGTTGAACTGCTGGAACACGAAACCGACATTGTCGCCGCGCAGGCGATCCAGTCGCCCCGACCGCATGCGCCGCACCTCACGCCCTTCGAACGCGACCGTGCCGCTGGTGGGGGTGTCGAGCATCCCGAGGATGTTCAGAAGGGTCGACTTGCCGGAACCGGAGCGGCCGACGATGGAGACGTGATCGCCGGCGCTCACGTCGAGCGTGATCCCCCGGAGGATCTCCAGCTCCGAGTCGTCGGGCAGCCTCACACTCTTGGTCACGTCGGCCAGAGCGACGAGCGTCACCAGCTCGTCCCACTGTCGCACTGCTCGACGCCCGGTGCGACCTCGTAGCAGAACTCCTCCACCGGAGCGACGAAGCCGGGGACGAACTGCCTGATCGACTCGCCCTCTTCGAGCCCCGAGACGACCTCGACCATGGTGCCGTCGTTCACTCCGAGAGTCACCGGTCGCTCCGCTGGTTCGCTTCCGTCACCCGCATCCACCCAGACATTCCCGGTGCCCGCACCGCCCTGCACCGCAGTGACCGGCACGACCAGTGCGTCGTCGACCTGCCCGAGCGCGAGGTCCATCGTCGCGGGCAGCCCTGCGAACACGACCTGATCGGCCGGCACCGCGCAGCGCACACTCGCGGTGCCCTCCGTGCTCACCTGCACGCGCACCCCGGTGCAGGTGAACGGCGCCGGTCCCCCGGTGATGCTCACGGAGGCCTCGGCGGGCGCGTTCACCAGTCGGTACAGCTGCGCGGGTTCCACCGTCGCCAGCAGGTGGTACCTCGCAGGGGTGAGGGTGTAGCTCTCTGTCCCCGCCGAGGTGACCTGGCCCTTCACGAGGGCGATCTCCGACACATCCCCCGCTTCGGCGGCGACGACGTCGATGTCCTTCTTCGGTTCGTCCTGCCTGATCGTGAAGAGCTTCTGGCCGGCGGCGACGGATGCCCCCTCTGCGACGTGGACTGCGACGACGGTTCCGTTGATCTCGTTGCGCACAGGGAACGAATCGTCTCGCGCGACGTTGCCGCTCAGGGTGAGCGCGTTCACGACGGAGCCGCGTTCGACCGGGATGACCGGATCGCTGATCGACGACTCCGGGCTGACCATCGCCTCGGTGCGGTCGGGGAAGAACGCGATCTTCACGAGTGCCGCCGCGCATGCTCCGAACACGAGCACGAGAAGAAGGGGGAAGATCCAGCGTCGCCAGACGATCACGGCTGCCTTTCCGGCCGCGCCGCCCTGGCGCATCCGCGGTCAGCGTAGCCGGGATGCCGGAGGGACCCGGGCCCGGCCGGCGGCGTGTCTCAGCCGCCGTTCCGGTCTGATCGGATCAGGCGCGCAGGGCCTCGTGCCGAACCACGAGCCAGCCGGCGGGGACCGACAGCCGATCCGCGTGCTGGGCGCAGAGATCGTGCGCGTGCGGATGGTTCGCCATGCCGAGCGGACCCAGCGCCGCCATCTGATCGCCGTAGTCGTAGGTGAGCGTCGCCACGGCTTCACGCGCGCAGCCGACCTTCGAGCAGAGTCTTGCGTCCATTCCCGCCAGGTTACGGGCCGCTGCCGACGACGGACGTATGCCGCGCCGCCTGCGGCCGCAGACTCGGCCTAGACTTTCGCTATGCCTCGTCGTCCCCGCGCCTCCGCCGTTCCGCGCCGTGGTGCTCGGCACGGGCGACATGGTCGTCTCGGGCGCAGCGAGGTCGTGCGTCCTCCGCTGGCACCGCTCGACGGTCGCATCGACCGGTTCGACCTCACCGTGGGCACGGCAGTGGAATTCCTCCGAGGCACCTGGCCGGAACTGCAGGAGGTCCGGTTCGAGATCGGCGCGATGCCTGCGTTCGAGGCGACGGATGAGGTTCCTCGCTGGCACCTCGACCATGAGAAGCAGCGCATCGTGCTCTTCCGACTGCCGATCGAGCGGCTGCTCCCCCCTGGGCACGACGACGGCGCCCACCGACGGATGGCCATCGAGAGCGCGGTCTTCCGTGCCGCGGCGGAATACGTCGGACGCGAGCCCTGGGACCTCGGCGGCCACGACCACTGAGGCCGGAGAGCCTCGGCCGCACCGTATGCGTCAGGGATAGACGGTGATGCTCTGCTGGGCTCCCGCCGAGGGCCATACCGGCCAGACGGCGAGCGCCCCGGTGGCCGTCATCGCGACGGACGCGTGTACGGGACCCGAGGTCGACAGAGAGTACACCGTGCGCTCCGTCACCGGCACCGTCGCGGACGACTCCGCGGGGACCGTCACCTCGATGGGCTCCCCGCCGTCGACGGGGGTGAGCTGCACGGTGGAATCCGAGTCCTCGCTGTTCACGAGAACGACCTCGGGCGACGGACCGGCCGGGATCGACACATAGACGTCGTCCTCGACCTCCGGCGCAGGAAGGACCCAGGCGAAGTCGGTCTGCGGCCCCGCCCCGTCCTGCTGCCGCACCGCGGCCAGCACGGGGGCAGAGGACTCGATCCGCGCCGTGTACTCTCCAGGCGCGAGCGTCGAGAGCGAGAGCTCGGTCGGAACGTCGGCCGTGAGCGGCACTTCGAGTTCCGCAGCGGTCGCGGAGGAACCGAGCTTGCTCAGGGTCACGACCGCCTCGGCATCGACGTCCGGCGAGAGCAGCCGCACGACCGCCATGTCGGAGTTGTCGCCCTCGTTCTCGAACACCTGGATCCCCGGAAGAACGGGATTGCGCTGCGGTGCAGCCACAGCATCCTGCAGGTCGGCACCCGCCGGGTCGAGCGTCCGCGTGAGCGACGACTGCAGCGCTGCGCGCACCGGCGAACCGGTGGCGGTCACCTTGACGACCGGATAGTCGGACCCGACCGCGATCGAGGTCAGCGGAAGGGCGATCTGAGATTCGGCCGGAACGATCACGGTGCTCGACGCACGGACCGACCCGTACAGGCCGAGAGTCACTGTCGAGGGCACGACGCCGGGATTGGTGAGGACGATGAGATCCTCCGTCCCGGTGGCGACGGTGCCGCCGACGAGCCACGACTCGAGGCCGGCGGGTCGACAGGGAGCGGCGGCGAGACCGAAGAGGTCGTCCTCTGCGAGCGAGAACGACTCGGTCGCGCCGAGCAGCGGCGCTTCTCGGCCTTCGACCGCTCCGACCAGGCGCAGGGCTGTGCCGCCGTCAGCGAGGTCCTTCGCCGGCAGTGGACTCGACTCCGGACGCCCGGATGACCCCTGAGCGGTCAGGCGCGGCTCCGCCGCAGAGACCATCTCGAGCGACTTCGAGGGGTTGCGCCCGATCGCGCGGAAGTCGCCGTTGCAGACGAGCACCGTGTCGCCGGGAAGAGGCGTGACGTCGGCCTGTGCGGGCTCATGCGTGACGGTGGGCCACGGCGCGGTCACCGCGACCACGGCCCCGATGACGCACGCCGCGGCGACGACCGCGCCGGTCAGGACTCGAGCGCCGGTGGCGGCCACCCGGAATGCACGGTTGGTGCTCATGGTCGCGCCTCCTCGTCGTGGTGGGGTCCTTCGTCGGGGGCGCCCTCTGGGCCCTCTGCCGCGGGCTCCGCAGCCGACACGTCCGCGGCGGACTCTCCGTCGACAGCGTCCGGGGACTCTGCGCCGGCAGGTTCGCCAGTGGCCGAGTCGACGGCATCCGCCTGTTCATCCGGTTCGGCGGGAGTCTCCGGCACGGTGTCCGGGACCTCCGACGACATGTGGTCGTCGCGGTCCTCCGGGTGCCTGGGCAGCACGAGGGGCTCCTCCGCCGCTCGCCCGACGATGCGCGACTTGGCGCGGGCCGCGCGTCGAGACGCACGTGTCGGCACCGAAAGCAGGAGCGCGGCGAACACGAGCACCAGCTGGAGCGTGATCACCAGACGCGCAGTCGCCTCCTGGCCGGCAGAGAGCGAAGCGCGGGGCGATGCCTCCGCTTCGAGCCGATAGAGGACGCCGCGATCCGTGGTCCCCGCCTGGACGAAGCCCGCACGCTGATCGAGCGACGTCACAGCCACCGTGCGCAGCGTGCGCGCGCGGTCCGACTCGTCGTCGGACACCTTCGCCAGGAGCACGTAGGAGATGCCCTGCTCCCCGAGTTCCGCCGCGGCGTCGAAGTCGCGCGCCGAGAGCAGGTCGACCGCGAGGGTCGTGAGGTCGGTGCCTCGCTGCTCGGTCGCCGTCGACAGGATCGTCGTCTGCGCGCTCAGCGTCTCGCTCCCGCCCCACGCCACCTCGGTCGCGAGCCCGCCGTCGTTCTGCGGCGTGAGCACCAGCGTGCCTACGGGCCGATCCGCGCCCGCCTGTGCGGCGACGTACGCCGGCAGCGTCGAGGCGGGACCGTCGCGGAGCGCCGAGGGCGAGGGATCCGAGTGGAATGCGGAGAGCGACGGGACGGCGCAGACCGCGATCGCGAGACCCGCGACGGCGGCACTCAGAACGCGAACGCGCGGGATCGTGAGCGCGGTGTCGAGTGTCACGAGCGCAGCCCCGGTCACGCCGATCCACGCGAGGCTCAGCCCGGTTCCCGGCCAGATCGCGACCGGCACTCCCTGCGCGAAGGAGACGGTGACGCCCACGGCGAGGAACGCCGTGGCGAGCCCTGCGAGGGCGACCACGAGAAGCGTGATTCCGGCGCGCCAGCGAGGCGCGACGGCCGAGACGAGAGCCAGCAGAGCGAGTGGTGCGAGCAGCAGCGCAGCCCAGGGCGCCAGCTCCAGTCCGAGCCACGATGCCCAGCCCGCCATACCTCCTGAGGGGAAGCCTGTGGCCAGCGCGAGCCGACCGGCGGCATCGGCTGTCGCCTGCGGACCGGCCCAGATGGACCCGGGGTCGGCGAGGACGGCGATGAGGCTGCCGTGACGCAGCTGCCAGAGCACGAGGGGTGCGAAGAGGGCGATGGCGGGCACCGGAACCCAGAGAAGGCGGATCGCTCCGCGGATGCGCGCACCGGCGAGCGTGATGCCGAGCGCGACGACCCAGAGCAGCAGGAGCGCGGGCGCGAGCGAGGGGGCGCACGCGGTCACGGCGGCGAACAGGATCGATGCCGCCCCGGCCGCGCCCCACGAGCGATGCGCGACGACCGCAGCGTGGAAGAGCCATGGGAGGAGCAGGTGCACCAGCACGCCCGTGGGGCGACCGTCTACCAGGGCGGTGAGGAAGGTAGGGGCCAGTGCCCACACGATTCCGGCGAAGATGCGGAGGCCCGCGCGGTCTGTCACTCTGGTGGCGGCGAACCATCCGCCGAGCACGGCGAGCGGCAGCGCGAGAACCCAGAGCAGTACGAGAGAGAAAGAGGGGGCTCCCGGCCACAGGGAGCCGAGAACGGCGATCACCGCGGCGAAGGGATCGGCAGGACCGACCACCCCGACGCCGAGCCCACGCAGCCCCCAGGCGGCGTCGCTCCACAGTGCTTCGACGGTCGCACGCAACGGCAGGAGCGCCCCGCCGCCCAATACGGGCCACGCGAGGACGGTGGTGAACGTGGCGATGCTCACGACGAGCGCTGCCAGCACGGCCCAGGCACCGCCGCCCGAGAAGAACCGGAGCTCGCTGACGGCTCCGCCTTCGCTGCCGTGCCCGTCGTCGAGGCGCCGGCGCAGATCAGAGCTGCTCACGCGGAGCGGCGCGATGCTCGACCAGCTGGAGGTGCGGAACGCGCGGATGCTGCCGCGTGAGCGGGCGATCGCCGCGAAACGGAACATCGCGGTCACGGCGGCGCCCCATTCCGGGGCCACCGCCTCCGGGCGCTTGCCGACGAGGTGCGTCACCGATCGCCAGAGCGCGAGCGGGAGGAGCGTGAGCCAATGCAGCGGCACGGCGACCGCGGGTGCGTAGGCGAGGCGACGATGCAGCTGGGCGAGCCTCGTCGCGAACGCGCGCTTGCTGCGACCGTGCGGCAGAGCACCGGGGCCGTCCGGCGAGACCGATACCCGAGCCGAGGGCGCGAGCACCACACGTCCGCCGCCGAGTCGCGCGCGAACGCCGAGATCCAGCCCCAGGTCTGCTCCGGGAAGCGCGGGGTCGGGGCGGAGGGCGTCGCGCACCTCGCCGCGGATCAGCATCCCTCGGATGTCCGCTCCGAGCGCGTCGTCGGAGCCGTCGTGCTGTCCCTGGTCGAGTTCGCCCGCGGCCAGTTCGACCGTGCGCCCGAGAGTCGTCATACTCACGCCCAACGAGACGATCTCGCGATCGTTGTCGGTCTGCACGAGCTTGGGGGCCACGATCGCGGCCGACGGGGAGCGCTCGAGGGTTCCCACGAGTCTTTCGAGTGCGCGCTCATGGGGTGCCGTGTCCTGACCGAGCAGCCAGACCGCATTTCCCTCGGAGACGCGGGGGCGGGCGAGATCGACCGCATCGGCGAACGACGTGCCGCTGCGCGCCTGGATGATCCCCTCGACCGCTGCCGCCACGGTCTCGCTCTCACGTGCCGATGCGGCATCACCGCACATCACAAGCGTGATCGCCGCCGGCGGAGTGCTCTGGGATCGCAGAGCGTCCAGTGTGCGGAGCAGTTGCGCACGGGCGGAGGAACCGGGGCGCGCGACGATGATTGCATGAACTCGGGCTGGCATGACCTGGTCAGCCTATGCGCGCCGCGGTATTCCGCAGACCAGCTGCCCCGGCGTGGCCGCGAAGCGATGAGCGAAGCATGCATCGCGTCGGAGACGGCAACGGCGCCGCACCTCGACCGTGGTCATGATGCGGCGCCGATGAAGATCGTCAGCTTGCGCGGCGCTTGAGCTTGCGGCGCTCGCGCTCCGACAGACCACCCCAGATTCCGAATCGCTCGTCGTTGTTGAGCGCGTACTCGAGGCATTCGCCACGGACATCGCACGTGGTGCAGATGCGCTTGGCGTCGCGGGTCGAGCCGCCCTTCTCGGGGAAGAACGCCTCGGGATCGGTCTGCGAGCAGAGCGCGTCGCTCTGCCATGCGAGAGCATTGTCGTCGTCGGCCTCGGCCTTCCGGACCCCGGGAACACCGAGGTTGATCGGATCGACGAACCAGTTCTCCGGTACGTCTGAACGGTAACCCGTCATCTCGCTCTCCAACCCCTAAATTCCGCCCCCTCGGCGGGCCGTGCTCAACTAATTACACCCGTGTCATTCCCATCGGTCAAGTCGCGGATCGTAAACCCTCAATCAGGTCTTGAAGGTTCTTGAGCTTCGTGCGGCGTGTCGCGCCGATGTCCGAGGCTCAGCCGGCAGCGCCGGATTCGCCCGGAGATGCGATGAACGCCTCCCCCTGCCCTGAGAGGGTCAGCCGCTCCTCATCGGGCGTCGCGAAAGCTGCCGCGCCGACCGGGATGGCCACCGCGTCGCCGCTCGCGCCGCGGACTTCGACGCGACCGGCCGTGACGAGCACCATGGTCGGCCCGCTGACATCGACCGACACCGCCTCGCCGTTCAGAGTGACGCGGCTCAGTGCGAAGTCCGTCACGGGCACCGCGTATTCGGTGATCGCCCCGATCTGGGCCGGGTGGAGCACCGGCACCTCTCCGGTGGTCGTGTCGAGGATCGAGAGCAGTTCGGGCACATCGATGCGCTTCGGAGTGAGTCCGCCGCGCAGCACGTTGTCGCTCGCGGCCATGATCTCGACACCGAGGCCCGAGATGTAGGCGTGCAGAAGGCCCGCGCGGAGGAAGACCCCCTCGCCACGCTGGAGCACCACGTGATTCATGAGCAGAGCGACGACGACACCGGGGTCGCCCTGGTACGCATCCGCGATCTCAGCCACGGCCCGCAGCGTGGTGGCCCACTCCCCCGATCCGGCGTCGGCCGCGGCGCGCACCGAGGCGATGACGTCGTCGACCACGGCCTGCGCGTCACCGGACAACAGCCAGCCGATCGTGTCACGGAGCGCGTCTCCGTCGGCGCCCAGTCGAGAGGACAGCTCGGCGACGCCCTTGCCCCCGCCCAGTGCGGACAGCAGGCGTCGGGTATCGGTGAGAGGACGGAGTCCGCTCAAGGACTCGAAACGCTCGCTCAGCGCGACGATCAACTCGGGCTTGTGGTTGTCGTCGCGATAGTTGCGGGTCGGGTCGTCCGCTCCAAGCTCGGCCTCTCGCGCCCATCCGGCCTTGGCCTGCTCGATTGTCGGGTGCACCTGGATCGACAGCGGAGAGGCCGCGGCCAGCAGCTTGAGCAGGTAGGGCAGCGATCCACCTGTGACGGCGTCGAGTGTCCCGCCGCCCCGCACGTCGGCCGGATCCCCCGGGTGGTCTCCGAACCAGACCTCGGCCTCAGGGCCGCCTGCGGGAACGCGACCTTCGAGGTCGGCGAGGAGCGTCGGCGACCCCCAGGCGTAGTCGCGGGGCACGTTGGAGAGACTGAGCAGCATGCCACCAGAGTATTGGCACCGGAACCCGCCGTGCCACGAGCACCACGATCAGGTGCTCCGCGAGCTGCGCGCTGTAGCCTGAACGCGATGGCGCACTACACGAAGCACCCGGTGGCCGCCCCGCCCACCGCGCCCGAGCGCGAGTCGACGGGGCATCTTCTGCTGCGCGGATACATCATCCTCGTCCTGTTCGTGGCGTTCGCGCACTCGGCGGTCTACAACCTGCTGGGCGAGATCGGCGCGGCGGTCACGCTCGTCGTGTTCCTGCTCGCGACGCTCGGCATCGGCGTCCCGATGATCGCTCGCAAGCGTCCGCACGCCTTCGCGTGGCGGCGGCTGCCCTGGGCTGCGACCGCGTACACCGTCGTCGCACTGCTCTCGGTCGCCTGGTCGCAGTGGCCAGGGGCGACGATCATCACCTGGGTGCTGCTGGCGACCGTGACCGTGAACGCGCTGTTCATCGTGCACGTCCTCACCTGGCACGAGATCGTTCGAGCCCTCGCCTCGGCATTCAAGTGGATCCTCGGCCTCTCGCTCGCGATCGAGCTGTGGGTGGCGCTCGTCGTGCACGGACCGATCCTGCCGAACTTCTTCGTCCGCCCCGAGGGCGAGACGAACGCCCACTGGTACTGGGTGCGCGGCAACCTCCTCGACGGCGGCCGTATTCAGGGGATCGTGGGCAACTCCAACCTGCTCGCGATCATCTGCCTGTTCGCGATCCTCACCTTCGGCGTGCTGTTCGCGGCACGTACGCGCTGGCGGACGACTCTGGCACTGTGGGCCCTGCTGGCCGCGTACTTCCTGCTCAGGGCCGGATCCGCGACGGCATATGCCTGTGCGGCCGCGGCGGGTGTCGTGCTCGTCGTAGCACTCTTGATGCGTCGCGCCAAGACGCCCGGCGGACGCACCAGGCTGTACGTGCTCTTCATCGGCGGCGCTGCGGTCATCGGCACCGCCGTGTGGCTGCTGCGTGAGCCGCTGTTCGCTCTGCTCGGGCGCAGTGCGGATCTGACCGGCCGTTCCGACAAGATCTGGGACAAGGTCCTGGAGCGCGCGGCCCAGCATCCGCTCTTCGGCAACGGCTTCTCCAGCCCGTGGGTACCCTTCGACCCCGCCTTCGCCGGATGGATCGAGGACCACGGGATCACGGTGTTCCACGCGCACAACATGTGGCTCGACGTGCTGATGCAGCTCGGCGTGCTCGGCGTGGTGCTTGTCGCACTCGCGTACCTCAGCCTGCTGTGGCGTTCCTGGTTCTTCGCCATCGACCGGCCTCGGTGGGATCTCCAGTCCGATCGCTCCTACTCGGCGATCACCCTGCTGCCGAGCCTGTTCACCATCGTCCTTCTCGTGCAGGGGCTCACGGAGTCGACGCCCATCATGCTGTGGGGATGGATGCTGCTGGTCCTGCTGTCGTTCAAGATCAAGGCCGTGCCGCTCGTCGGAGTCGGTGAACGCGAGCGCGTGATCGAGCGTGGCGAGAGAAGTCGGCGGGTTCCGTGACCTTCGGACGCCGTGTGGCGGATCTGCTCGGCTCGGCCGAGTTCGCCCGCGCCTACACGATCGCCGTGCTGACGGCGGTCTTCGCGGCCTTCACCATCGAGCGCGCGGCGTCCCCGGTGACGCTCGCCACGGTCATCGGCGTCCTCTGCGCGCTCGGCGCCTGCATCCTGTGGGTCCGACGAGAAGAGCTCTCTCTGCTGCGGATCGCCCCATCGTCGCTGCTGGCATTCCTCGCCTGGGCGGCCGTCAGCGTCCTCTGGTCGACAGACAAGTCCGACACCGCGCTCGGATGGATGGAGCTCTTCGGCTTCGCGTTCCTCGCCATCACCGTGGGACACATCCGCGACACCCTGCAGACGGTGCGCGCGCTGGGCGACACGCTGCGATTGCTCCTGATCGTCTCCCTCGGCCTCGAGATCCTCTCGGGTGTGCTGCTGGACACTCCGTTCACCTTCCTCGGGATCGAGGGGCAGCTGGCCGTCGGCGGCCCCGTGCAGGGCATATTCGGCAGCCGCAACATGCTGGGCTTCGTCACCGTGATCGCACTGATCACGTTCGTCGTCGAGTGGCGTTCGCAGTCCCTGACGGCGCGCATCGCCATCCCGTCGATCGCGTTGGCCGGCCTCCTCGCCTTCTTCTCCTCCTCCCCCATGGTCCTGGTCCTCGCCGCGGCCGTCGGCGTCGTGGCGGTGGCGCTCACGATCGTGCGGCATGCGCCCGCCGAGCGACGGACGATCGTGCAGTGGGTGCTCGGAGTGCTCGTCGCGTTGGCGCTGGCGGCAGCCTTCGCCCTGCGGCACGTGATCATCGCGCTGCTCGACGCGGGATCCGACTTCTCGGTCAGGGCGACCCTGTGGAACACGATCCTCGACTTCGTCGCGCTCAAGCCGATCGAGGGGTGGGGCTGGTTCGGTTCCTGGGCGCGCGGAGAGTACCCCTTCACCTACATCAACTTCCTGCTCGACGACCACCACCAGAGCGCGCTCAACGCGTACTTCGACGTGCTGCTGCAGTTGGGCACGGCCGGGCTCGTGCTCTTCCTGCTGTTCGGCGGCATCGCCACCATCCGCTCCTGGCTCGTCGCGAGCGTCCGTCGCTCCGTCGTCTACGCGTGGACACCGCTCATGCTGGTGACGCTCGCGGTGGAGTCGATGTTCGAGAGCTTCACACTCGTCGGAGCCGGCTGGTTCATGCTGGTGCTGTGCGCCCTGCGCGCGGGCCAGACGCGGTCGTGGCGAGAGAGCATCGACGCGGCGCACACCGGGGCGATCCCGACCCTGAGGCCTCAGGCCTGAGCACACCGACGCGCCCTCGGCGGATTCCGAAGCTCTTCCGGGTAGGGTGGGATCTGCTCGCGGCGCCCTGCGGGCGCCCAGCCACCGGAGAAATCACCTCGTGACACACGCCCCCTTCGACCCGGCGTCCGCGACGATCGTCATCGTCACCTTCAACCGATCGCACCTGCTGACCGGTCTGCTCGAGAGCATCACCGCGATGGAGCCGAAGCCCGGCCACGTCGTGATCATCGACAACGCCTCATCCGACGACACGACCGAGGTCGTGGACTCGTTCCGCCCGCGTCTCGGCACCGAGCTCGTCTACCGCCGACTCGACACGAACACCGGTGGATCCGGTGGCTTCAGCGAGGGGATGCGCACGGCCTACGAGATCGGATCCGAGTGGATCTGGATGATGGACGACGATGTCGAGGTCGTCCCCGACGGTCTCGCGAAGATGGGCAAGTGGGCTCCCCGCTTCAAGAGCATCCAGGGACGCCGCTACGACTACGACGGCAGCGAGTTCTACTGGCAGTACCGGATCGCCGAGCGCATGGGCATCCCGATCCCCTTCGCTCCCTCGGGGTTCGACGCCTCGGGCTACAAGGAGATGAACAGCGGATGCTTCGAGGGGATGTTCATCCACCGCTCGATCGTCACGCAGATCGGCCTCCCCGACCACCGCTTCTTCATCTACTGGGACGACCAGATGTACGGGTGGCTCGCGTCCCGCAAGACCACCGCGGTGATCGTCGACGAGTTCGTCCTGCGGCGCACCCGTGAGATCAAGCAGTGGGACATGGGCATCCGCCACATGAACGCCTCGAGCAACGCCTACCGCTTCTACATCATGCGCAACCGCGCGTACATCAAGCACTACTACCGCATCCACGACAACTACAACCCGGTGCTGTTCGGCCTCGGAACGTCGATGACGTTCGCGAAGGAGCTCATCCGCCTACTGTTCGTCGAGCGGACGGTGCGGGGGACGAGCAATCTGTTCCGTGGGCTCAAGGAGGGCGGCAAGCTCGGCCGCGACCGCTCCTGGACGCCGATGCCCGCACTGGAGGACTGACCAGCATGACCGACGAACAGCAGCCCGACGTCCGCTGGGCACCGATGGAGCCCCAGCCGAGCAACCGCGGTCGCATCGCGCTCATCGTGGGGCTCATAGTCGCCGGTCTCGTCATCGTCGGCGTGCTGCTGTTCTTCCTCCTGCCTCGGGGCGACTCCCCGGCGCCCGGTGCGAGCGAGACGCCGTCGGCGTCCGCGTCAGCGACCCCCTCGGCGACCGCATCGCCGTCTGCGGAGCCGGAGCCCTCGATGACGCCGATCACGACGGCGCCGCCTGTCGCGGACCCGAGCGTCGACGCCTTCCGCGGTCAGGTGCAGGGATGGCTCAACGACGCGCTGACCGGACTCGACATCGTGAGCGACTCGACCGGTCAGGATGCGGTCTCCGTCGTGGACACGTTGATCGACGACGCCCAGCGACTCGCCGAGACCCCGCCGCCGTCATCGATCGAGTCGGAATGGCGGGCGGCGCTCGACGTCTACGCGCAGACCCTCGTCACGCTTCGGACCGTTGTCACGGACGGCGGTTCGACCGGTTCCGCGATAGATGACTCGCGCTCTGCCGCAGGAGATCTTCGGGCCATCGTCGGACTCTGACTCGGTGCCGACGGAAGCTCAGGCCTCCTCGGCCTCGAGACGACGAAGCCGCTCTTCGTAGTGCGCCACGAGCTCGAGCCGAAGCCGAGCGCGCTCGTGCTCGACCTGGGCCTTCACCAGCGCGTCCTCGGCGCTGAGGTCGTCGATCTCGAGTCGGACGCGCAATGATTCGAACCGATGCTCCAGCGCCGCGAGCTGAGGCGCGATGCGGTCGAACTCCGACCGGATGTACGAGAAATCCGCCTGCGCGCCGCCGAGGCGTGCCTCGTAGTCTCGCCTGGCCGCTTCGAGCTGCTCCCACCGCGGCTCGAGAAGGGCTGCGACCCTGGCATCGACCCGGTGTTCGACGACGGTGTCGATGCGGCGGCGGATTCTGTTCAGCATTCAGTCCTCAATCATTCGGGTGATTGTCTACGGGCGGGTCGGATCGGATCAGTGGCGGTAGGTGACGCGGCCGGACTCGATCCAGCGCTTCACGAGCACGGACTCCAGCTCGATCCGGTGCTCAGCACCCACTGCCGACGGGTCACCGTACGCGTGGTTCCAGGCGGTCTGGTCGGGCGCGTCGATGAAGGAGAATCCCGACGCGTCGACTTGCGCATCGGGGAACAGACGAGTGGCGATCCAGAGCATCACCGTTCCCGTGGTAGCCCAGTGACCGCCGGAGCGGGGATCGGCCCCCATCGCCTCTCCGAGCGGCAGCACCACCTCGCGATTCGGCATCGTCACGATCCCGAGATCAGCCGGCCAGAACTCGGGGATCTTGGGGTTCTCCCAGAGCAGTCGTCCCGGCTCGATCATGAGATACGCGCGCTCGGTGTACGACTCGAAGAACCAGGGGGTCGGACGCACACCGCGGTTGAAAACCACGACATCCGCACGCCTGCCCACTGCGGGAGGCCCACCGGCCTCGTCCAATCTGAAACCGTTGACGCGGAACACGACATCCGCGGAATCGATGATCGCCGCCCGTTCCTCGGATGGTTCGAGCGGCTGATTCCCGACGACCGCGACTCTGCGGACCGGGTCTGCACGACCGTAGGAGGTGACGAGCGGGCGCAATCGATCGTAGAACTCGGCTTCTTCCGCCGTCGTCTTCTCGCCATCGACGAGCTCCGTCACACGCCCCATGGAACCTCAGCTTAGGGCACGGGCGGCGCAACCCTGCGGCACCGCGACGCGTCTAGAGTTGTCCGCGTGACTTCTGAACAGATCATCGAGCTCCCGACGGCATCGATCGGCGCAGGCGCACCGATCTTCACCATCGCGGAGATGTCCGGGAACCATAACGGTGACCTGAGTCGCGCTCTGGAGATCGTCGACGCCGTGGCGACGACCGGTGCCAGCGCGCTCAAGATCCAGACGTACACGGCCGACACATTGACGATCGATTCGGACAAGCCCGCGTTCCGGGTGCAGGGCGATCACGCCCTGTGGGGCGATCGCAACCTGTATTCGCTGTACCAGGAGGCGCACACCCCGTGGGAATGGCATGCCGAGATCTTCGATCGCGCCAGGACGCACGGTCTGATCCCGTTCTCCACTCCTTTCGACCCGACATCGGTCGAGTTCCTCGAGTCGCTCGGGGTGGAGCTCTACAAGACCGCGTCGGCCGAGATCATCGACCTCCCGCTTCTCCGCGAGGTGGCACGGACGGGCAAGCCGATGATCGTGTCGACCGGCATGGCGACCCTGTCGGAGATCGATGCTGCTGTCACCGCCATCCGCGATGCCGGTGGCACCCAGCTCGTCCTCCTCGCATGCACGGCGGCGTATCCCGCGATCCCCGAGGAGGCGCGACTCGGCAACATCCAGGCACTCAGGGATGCCTTCGGGGTTCCCGTCGGGCTGTCAGACCACACGCTCGGGATCGGCGTCGCGGTAGCCGCCGCCGCCCTCGGGGCGGTCGTCATCGAGAAGCACCTGACCCTGGATCGCGGTGACGGCGGCGTCGACTCCGACTTCTCTCTCACCCCCGGCGAGTTCGGCGCGCTGGTGACCGCGTCCGATCAGGCGCGGATCGCCTCTGCGAGCGGAGTGGCGTTCGGGCCGACGCCGCAGGAGCAGACGGTCCTGGCGCTGCGGCGTTCCCTGTACGTGACCACTGACGTCCGCGCCGGAGATCCCGTGACCGCCGACAACGTCCGGTCGATCCGCCCGGCAGGCGGCCTCGACCCCGACTCCTTCGCCCTCGTGAGCACCAGGACGTTCACCCGCGACGTCGAGCGGGGAACTCCGCTCACCTGGGACGTTCTCTGAGGTCAGCGCTCCGACGGCAGCCGCCACTTGGCGAAGGTCGCGAAACCCGTCTCATCAGGCGGGAGGTGCGGGAGATAGCCGGCCTTCTGGAAGAGCCGGAGAGATGGCGCGTTGTCCGCGTGCACGACGGCGAGCATGCGACACGGCGCCCGAGCCGGAAGCGCTGACTCCGCGGACGCGAGCACCGATGCCGCAAGACCACGGCCGCGCGCGCTCGGGGCCACGGTGATCGACACCTCCCAGTCACTTTCGGATCGGCGGTCCCACCGGCACGTGGCCAGTGCTGTGCCGCCCGACTCCACGATGAGGAGGGATCGGTCGACGTCGGCGATGCTCCGAGCCACCCAGTCCCGATGCGAGTCCCAGTCGAGGGCACCCTGCGCACGCGAGTTGAGCCGGGTCGCGGGATCGTTCCGCCACTCGAACAGCAGCGAAGCGTCGTCCGGGGTCGCCGTCCGGACGGCGAGGGCGCCGACATGCGGCGCATCCGCGGGGACCACGTCGAGCAACTGCTCCCACGCCGACACGATCCGCCAGGTTCCCCGTCCATCGACCGCACGCATCAGCTGCTCCGCCCGCGTGTCGAGCGCCGCGCCAGACGACAGGATCGCGGCGAGAGTTCCGACTCGCTCCGCGAGGTCGTCGTGCGGAGGTTCACCCAGCGCTACGGCAAGCCCCCGGGAGACGACTTCGCGGTAGCCCGCCCGCTGATTGTCGACGGCGCAGACGAGCGCCATCGGCACTCCCATGCAGGCGAAGTCCCAGACCGAGGTCCCGGCGGCGGTCACAGCAAGGTCGTGCAAACGGGCGAGAGCGGGCAGGTCGTCGACGAATCCTCGCACCTCGACCGCATGAGGGGAGGCCGCGGCCTCGGCGAGCACCTCAGCCCGTGCACGCGGGTCGATCACCGTCACCTGCAATTCCTCCGGGATCCGGTGCATCGCGCGGATGACGCGCGCGGTGAGTCCGTGGGGATCGGTGCCCCCCATGACGACGAGCACCCTAGGGCGTGACCCTCGGACAGGCGGCATCGACCTCTGCCGCAGCACCTGCTCACGCACCACCGCGAGATCGATTCCGATCAGATGGTGGAGGCTGCGTTCCGGATGCGCGAACGACGACTCCGATCCCAGATTCGCGTCGATCGCGAGATCGGTGTCGCGCACCCCATAGGGACCGTCCTGCATGTTGCTGACGATCCCGCCCGATCGCGGCGCCACAGGGGGCACGTCCCAGTAGCTGTCGAGGTGGACGACGTCGGCGCCACGGGCGAGCGAGCCCAGTTCGTTCGCGAGTCGCGGGCCCCGGGATGCGACGATCTCGATGCCATCCGTCATACGTCCGGCCACCGCCGCCCCTGCGTCGTCGATGTCACCGACGATCGCCACGGACCACCCGCGGCTCTGCGCCTCGCGGGCGATCGATACGGTGCGCATGAGGTGGCCCATGCCGAATTCAGCGCCGGCGTTGCAGTGCAGGAGAACCCGTCGACCGTGCATCGAGCCTCTTCTCCCTTCGGGGCGCGCGCGCACCCACCCGATAGGATAGGCCGGGCGCGGAGCAACCCGAGCATCCGCGCCATCACGACAATGCTGAGGGAGACAGAGTGTCGGTTCTCGAGGGCGCGAGCATCCTCATCACTGGCGGCACGGGGTCATTCGGCAAGGCGTTCATCCGCCATGCCCTCACCCACATCAATCCGCGCCGTCTCGTCATCTACTCGCGTGACGAGCTGAAGCAGTACGAGGTGCGACAGCAGTTCGGCGACGACCCGCGGCTGCGCTGGTTCATCGGCGACATCCGCGACGAACGGCGACTCGCTCGCGCGCTGCACGGTGTCGACTATGTCGTACATGCGGCCGCGCTCAAGCAGGTCGACACGGCGGAGTACAACCCGTTCGAGTTCGTGAAGACGAACGTCATCGGCAGTCAGAACGTCATCGAGGCATCCATCGATGCCGGAGTGAAGCGTGTCGTCGCCCTCTCGACGGATAAGGCGTCCAGCCCGATCAACCTGTACGGAGCCACCAAGCTCACCGCAGACAAGCTCTTCATCACGGGCAACCACTATGCAGCGGCGTACGACACGCGGTTCGCGGTGGTGCGCTACGGCAACGTCATGGGTTCTCGCGGCTCGGTCATTCCGTTCTTCTCGAAGCTCGGAGCCGAGGGCAAGCCGCTGCCGATCACGGACCTGCGATGCACGAGGTTCTTCATCACGCTCCCCCAGGCCGTCGAGATGGTGATCGACACGTTCGAGCTCATGCAGGGCGGGGAGCTGCTCGTGCCGCGGATCCCGTCGATGAAGGTCACCGATCTGGCGCACGCGGTCGTGCCCGGCGCAGAGCTTGTCGATGTGGGTCTGCGCCCGGGAGAGAAGCTCCATGAGGAGATGATCAGCCCCGAGGAGGGGCGCCGCGCGGTCACGGTCAGCGACGGAAAGTATTTCATCATCCAACCCGATCTCGCGTCCTGGGGATATCGGATGCCGGAAGGCGCCATCCCGGTGCCGGAGGGCTTCGCTTACCGCTCAGACAGCAACGATGCGTGGTACTCGCAGCAGGAGATCGCCGAGATCATCGAGGCGGGGATCTGACGATGCTGCCCTACGGACGGCAGTCGATCTCGGAGGACGACATCCAGGCGGTCGTGGACGTGCTCCGCGGCGACTGGTTGACGACCGGCCCCGCTGTCGCCGCATTCGAAGCGCGTCTCGGCGAGATCTCAGGCGGGCACCGTGCCGTGACGGCGACCTCGGGCACCGCTGCTCTGCACATGGCTTATGCCGCTGCGGGGATCTCCTCCGGCGACACCGTGATCTCCACGCCGATGACCTTCGTCGCGACGACGGCGATGGCCTCTGTCCTCGGCGCCAAGATCGTGTTCGCCGACGTCGAGGAGGACACGGCGCTGATCGACCCCGACGCGGTGGAGGCGCTGATCGACGAGCGGACCAAGGTCATCGCCGCAGTCGACTACGCAGGTCACCCGGCCGATTACGACCGGCTGACGGCCTCCGCAGCGCGCGTGGGCGCGCTCGTCCTTGACGATGCCGCACACTCGATCGGTAGCAGCTACCGCGGGCGCCCGGTCGGCGATCTCGCCGACCTCACGACATTCTCCTTCTTCCCCACGAAGAACCTCACGACCGGCGAAGGCGGCGCACTCGTCGCCAAGGATCCTCGGATCGCACAGCGAGCGCACGAGTTCCACTTCATCGGTCTCGTACGCGACGCGGACCGCTTCGAGATCACCACGGAGGGCCCGTGGCACCAGGAGGTCCACGAGTTCGGTTTCAACTATCGACTCGACGACATCGCCTGCGCCCTCGGAATCGCGCAGCTCGCCAGGCTCGACGCGTTCAAGCGCCGACGCGCAGAGATCACCCGGCGATATGACGAGGCTCTGGCGCAAGTCGATGGCGTGCGCACGCCCATCCAGCGCGACGACGTCGACGTCATCCGTCACCTGTATCCGGTGCGGATCCTGGAGGGTCGACGCCGGCAGGTGTTCGACCGGATGCGCGCGGACGGCATCGGAGTCCAGGTCAACTACATGCCTGTGTACTGGCACCCGGTATATGCGGATGCCGGGTATCTGCGCGGCATGTGCCCGAACGCCGAGATGTTCTACCAAGAGGAGCTGTCGCTGCCGATCCACCCTGAGCTGACCGACGCACAGGTCGACCAGGTGGTCGATTCGCTCACGAGGGCGCTGCGGTGAGGCGAGTCGCGATCATCACGCAGGCGCGGATGACCAGCACACGCCTGCCCGGAAAGGTCCTTCTTCGTGCCGCAGGCCGCACGATGCTGGATCACCACCTCGATCGTCTGATCCAGACGGGCGTGCCGGTCATCGTCGCCACGACCACGAACGACTCCGACGATCCGATCGCTTCCCTCGCCCGTCAGCGCGGAGTCACGGCGTACCGAGGGAGCGAAGACGACGTGCTGGCTCGGTTCGCGGGCGCTGCGTCGGATTCCGGGGTGGACACGATCGTCAGGGTGACCTCCGACTGTCCCCTGATCGATCCGAGCCTGATCGCCGAGGGGCTTCGCCTCTACGACGCTCTCGACGATCCCTACGCCCATGTGTCGAACGTGATCGAGCGGACATACCCCCGCGGCTTCGACTTCGAGGTGTTCTCCACCGTCGCTCTCGTCGAAGCCCATGAGAACGCCCGGGAACCCGCGGAACGCGAACACGTCACGCCCTACCTCTACGCAGGTCGCTCCGGACGGACGAGTCTTCATGCGGTCACGCAGGAGGACGACGCCTCAGGATATCGAGTCACGTTGGACACATCGGAGGACCTGGTCCTCATTCGGGAGCTCATCGAGTCCTACGACGCGTCGACATTGAGCGCACGCGAGATCGTCGCCGTGTTGAAGCAACACCCCGAGCTCGTCGCGATCAACGCCCACGTCGAGCAGAAGAAGCTCGGCGAGTGAGCCGCGCGGGCGGAGCAGAGATCGCTCAGCCCGCGTTGTAGTCCTTGTTGTAGCGGTCGAGCACCTCGGCGATCGGCGCATCCAGCACCAGTGCGCCTTTGTCGAGGTAGAGGCCCCGCGTGCAGAAACGGCGGAGGTCGCGCTCGTTGTGGCTGACGAAGAACAGCGTGCGCCCCTCGGCCAGCAGCTCGTCGATGCGCTTGTAGCACTTCTCGCGGAAGGCCTTGTCTCCGACTGCGAGAACCTCGTCAACGAGCAGGATCGGCTCGTCGAGCTGCGAGACGACGGAGAACGCGAGCCGCACCTTCATGCCGTTCGAGAGGTGCTTGTAGGGAGTGTCCTCGAAACCGGCGAGCTCGGCGAACTCGATGATGTCGTCGTATCGGCGCGAGACCTCGTCGCGCGACATGCCGTGAAGACCGGCGGTCAGTCGCACGTTCTCCCGCACGGTCAGGTCGCCGACGAAGCCCCCTGTGATCTCGATCAGGGGCGCGACTCCCCCGTTCACGGTCACTGTTCCCTCATCAGACAGCAGGACCTTCGCGACGAGACGCAGCAGCGTGGACTTGCCCTGGCCGTTGCGTCCGACGACGCCGATCGATTCCCCCTGCTGCACGGTGAACGAGACGTCACGCAGCGCCCA
The DNA here is from genome assembly GCF_001423615.1 of Microbacterium sp. Leaf159. Taxonomy (GTDB): domain Bacteria; phylum Actinomycetota; class Actinomycetes; order Actinomycetales; family Microbacteriaceae; genus Microbacterium. Next base: position 1,019,696 of record NZ_LMOU01000001.1, read on the forward strand.
GAACTCTCCTGGACGCGAGCGACGCGACGCACCGGCGAAAAGGTCCTTGAAGCTGCGTCGCCCCCGGCGGTTCCGTCGGAAGTGGACGCCGAGCCCCTTCACCTCTATGGCGGTCGACATCACAGCTCCTTCAGCACGGGTCGCTCCAGCGAGCGGAACGTCCAGATCCCGAGGGCGAGGATCACGAGAGTCATGCCGATGCTGATCAACAGAGTGAAGAGGTTCCACTGGTCGGGGAAGAACGGCATGCGGTAGAGCATGAAGATCCCGGCGAGCGGGTTGAAGGCTCCGAGCGTCTGGAACATCCCCGGCAGATCCGTGACGTTGTAGATGATGGGGGTGGCGTAGAACATCGCGCGGAGGATGAGCGCGGTCGTCCGCTCCAGGTCGACGTAGAGGACGCAGAGCGGTGCGACGAGCAGCCCGAGTCCCACGAGCAGGACGGTCTGGAGGATCATCGCGACCGGCATCCAGAGGATGCCCCACCCGACCTGGACGGTGTTCTCGGGGTTCTGCTCGACGAGCAGGTTGATGATCACGAACGCAGCGAGCACCGGCAGGGAGAAGAGGTACTCCATGCCCTTGCTCAACACGATGCGGTTCACCCAGATCGACCGAGGGATCGCCGTGGATCTGACCAGCCGGGAGTCCTTCTTGAAGGCTCTCGTGAAGTCCGAGACCGAGGAGTTGAACCACACCCACGGCAGCAGCGCGCTGATGAGGAACACGATGTAAGGCTCTTCGCCCACGTCACGGTGGAAGATCTGCGTGAAGACGAACCAGTAGATCGCGCTCATCACGAGCGGATCCAGCACCGACCACAGGTATCCGAGGAAGCTCGTCGAGTACCGCACCTTCAGGTCGCGGGCAGAGAGCAGCCACAGGGAATGCAGATAGCGCCGGGGCGTCCCGGGCGCCCCGACAGCAGCGTGACTCACGATGTCGAGTCTACGAGAGCGAGTTGTTCCACAGCGACAGCGCCGAGCCGATAGCCATGTGCATGTCGAGGTACTGATAGGTGCCGAGACGTCCGCCGAAGTGGACGTCCTTCTCGCCCTTGGCGAGCTCGCGGTACGCCAGAAGCCCCTCACGGTCGGTTTCGGTGTTCACCGGGTAGTAAGGCTCATCGTCGCGTGTGGCGAAGCGCGAGAACTCCCGCATGATGACGGTCTTCTCCGACTCGTAGACGTCCTTGCGCTCCGGGTGGAAGTGCTTGAATTCGTGGATGCGCGTGTACGGCACATCCATGTCGGGGTAGTTCATCACGCTTGTCCCCTGGAAGTCGCGGATGCTCAGCACCTCCTGCTCGAAGTCGAGCGTGCGCCAGCTGAGCGCTCCCTCGTTGTAGTCGAAGTAGCGGTCGACGGGCCCGGTGTAGACGACGGGCACCTGGCCGACCGTCGCCTTCTTGTTGAGGGGCTGCGAGTCATCGAAGTAGTCGACGTTCAGCTTCACCTCGATGTTGGGGTGGTCGGCCATCCGCTCGAGCCACGCGGTGTAGCCGTCGGTGGGCAGGCCTTCCCACGTGTCGTTGAAATAGCGGTTGTCGTAGGTGTATCGGACGGGCAGCCGGCTGATGATGTCGCCGGAAAGCTTCTGCGGGTCCGTCTGCCACTGCTTGGCCGTGTAATCGCGGAAGAACGCCTCGAACAGGGGGCGTCCCACCAGCGCGATGCCCTTCTCCTCGAAGTTCGCCGCCGTCTTGGCGTCGAATTCGCCCGCCTGCTCGCGGACGAGTGCTCGGGCCTGGTCGGGCGTGTATGCCGACTGGAAGAACTGGTTGATCGTGCCGAGATTGACCGGCATGGGGAAGACGATCCCCTTGTGGGTCGTGTAGACGCGGTGCACGTAGTTCGTGAAGGAGGTGAAGCGATTGACGTACTCCCACACCGTCGGGTTGGACGTGTGGAAGAGGTGGGCACCATAACGGTGCACCTCGATTCCCGTCTCGGGCTCCGCCTCGCTGTAGGCGTTCCCACCGATGTGGTGGCGGCGGTCGATGACCGTGACCTTGCGGCCTGCCTCAGCGGCACGTTCTGCGATGGTGAGGCCGAAGAAGCCCGACCCGACGACAAGAAGATCCATGTTGCTGCTTTCTGCCCGAGAAGGCTCAGATCCGCACGGCGTCGCGCGGCACACAGCAGACCACTCTACCTGCAGGCGCCTCGACAAACGCTGTCAGCCGGCACTCGCACCGCTGTAGCCGCCCGCATCGAGCATGCTCCTGAGCATCGGGGCGAGCGTGCGCCCATACGTGTCGGAGATGTGGTTGTCGTCGATGTACACCGCGACGTTGCCGATCACGCCTCGGCAGACACCGTCGGGGCAGAGCCACGGGCGGAAGTCGACGCCGACAACACCGTCTCTTGCGGTGAGTGTATCCATGCTCTCCCCCATGGCGAACCCGATCTCCGGCACATCGCAGAAGCTCGCTTCGGCAGTCGATGCGTCCGCCTCGGTCATCGCACACTCGTACATGTCGATGTCGAAGCGTGGGTTGTCCCGCACCGCGATCACTTCGATTCCCTGCGCCGTGAGCTGATCCGCGATCTGCTCGACCCCATCGACGAGCGTCTCAGACGACGACGAAGTCGCCTTGGTCGCGACCAGGTACACGGCGTCCGGCTCGATCCTCATCGCATAGTCGAGTGCGGCCTTCCGCCACTCGTCACATGGTGACGATTCCGCCGAAGGGTCGGGCTCCACCGCTGCCAGAGAGCATCCGCCTCGCAGGAGCGCGAACAACCCCCAGCCCTCCTCATCGGCCACAACCCTCAATGGGGACATCAGCTGCTGCGCATGCGAATCTCCGACCACCAGGACTCGCCGCGTGTCGGGGTCCGCGGCCCTCGCTGTCTGAACACAGCTGCCGATGAGCAACTCTTCGGTCGGCTTGAGCTCATCCTCGCAGCTCCCGCCAAGATCCACCCACTCACCATCCAGGGCGGTGGCGAGCGGGATCAGCGGCACATCAACGGCCGCGAGGTCGATCGGCTCGTCGACCTGCGCCGCGCCCGGGTACCCGCCCGTATCGCTCGCCATCAGGGCCGACTCACGCTGCTCGACGAGCATCTGCCACGTCGTCAGGGGCACGGAGACGATGAGTACGGCTGCCGCCAGCACGAGTGCGCCGAGCCGATGAGAGCGATCGAATATGGCCGCGTCTCGAATGGGCCTCTCGACCAGCATCGACACGAGTCGGGCGAGCACGAATGAGATGAGTACGATTCCGAGACCTGCGAGCCAGCCCGGTTCTGATCGGCCGCTGAGAACCATCCAGGTGACGAGTACGGGCCAGTGCACGAGATACAGCGCGTAGGCATCGCGGGAAACGTATCGAAGCGGTCCGGATTCGAGAAGCACGGCTGGGCCGCCGCGAGGACGATCGCGCCCGGCGACGATCACGAGGGCCGTGCAGACGACCGGCCACAGCGCGAGGTAGCCCGGGAACCCGCCCTGGACATCCAGCACGATTCCACACAGCACGATTCCGATGATCCCGATCCACCCCAGGGCGGACGCCGACCACGCCGACACCCGAATGTGCGGGAGGGCGAGGGCGACCAGCGAACCCGCCGCGAACTCCCACAGCCGCGTGCGCGTGTCGAAATAGGCGAACGACTGCGCGTGCATCGTCTCGACGACCGAGAAGACCATCGAACCCACGAAGATCGCACCGAACACGAGCGCGAGCGCCGGAACGATCAGTGCACGACGCCGTCGGAGCACGAGCCAGACTCCGCCGATGATCAGCGGCCACAGGAGGAAGACCTGCCCCTGCACGGACAGCGACCAGAAGTGCTGGAACGGACTGGGTGTCACGGACGCACGGGCGTAGTAGTCGACCTCGGAGAACGCCAGCGTCCAGTTCTCGACGTAGAAGAGACTCGACCAGGCCTCGCCCCAGACACGTGGCCACTCGGTCTGCGGATAGGCCAGCAGAGCGACCGCGAGAACCCCGACGATCGTCACCGCGGCTGCGGGAAGCAGCCGGCGGAACCTGCGAAGCCAGAACGGGCCGAGTGCGAATGGACGTTCCGACTGGATCCTCCGCACGAATGAGGCCGTGAGGAAGAACGCGGACACCATCAGGAAGACGTCGACACCGCCGGACACCCGTCCGAGCCACACGTGATAGGTGACGACGAGCAGGATGGCGAGCGCACGCAGCCCATCGATATCCGCTCGATATCCCGAGAGACGCGCGGACTCCGGCGCGCTAGGACGAGGCCATGCGAGGTGCGACATTTTCATGGAAGGGCGGCATACCGGCGGTGGGGTTCGCCGCAGTCGTATCGGGTCGACCGTCTGCCGGCTCCCAGCCTAGCCGGTCTCCTCCAGCAGCTGTTCGGCGGCATCATCGATCTCAGATCCCAGCATGCGGACGTACTCGAGGTTGAGGTGATCTGCGTCGTAGTAGACCGGGATTCCGCCGACCACCGCATAGCACGACAGGTCGTCGCAGAACCGATCCGTGAGGTCCAATGATCGGACGATCTCGGAGTCCGCGGCATCCGCAGCAGCGACGACAGGATCCGGAGGCTGCGCCTCGGTACGGGAGCGCGCACACTCGATCGGCGCATCGACGTTCAAGATGACACAGTCGGGCGATCGCACCTCACCGTTGAAGGGAGGGTCGGCAAGAGCGAGAACGCGGGTACCTCGGTCGGACCAGTCCCCCCAGAATTCGACCAGTCCCTGCTCCATCTGCACCGCCGACGACTCGCCGCTGCCGTCATCGGCCGTCTGCAGACGTGATGCCATGGCCGTCATGACGAGGTCGGGCTCTGCCTGCTCGATGGTCTCCGACAGGTCGCTGGCCCACGTCTCGCACAGCTCGGCATCCGAAGGCGCCCAAGCACCTCGGAACCCGACGAAGGCGATGTCGGCGACCGGGCACCCCCCGAAGTAACTCGTCGTGACGATCCAATGACGATCCCGAGCGATGTCGAAGACGGCGCCCTGCCATTGCTGCGCATGCGAGTCTCCCACCAACCACACGCGGGTCGGATTCTCCGCGCCCCCCGAGAAGTCGCACTCCATCGTGGTCTTTCTCTCGCCGTACGTGAGGATCGGCAGGAAGTCGCCGCACTCGGTCGGCGTGAACGAGTAGAGATTCTGTTCGGTCATCACCGAATATTCCGCAGGGCCGAAGCGCTCGGGGCAGTCTGCCTGCGGCGCAAGTGCGAGGGGCCCCTCGCACGAGGTGGCGACGACCTCTTCCGGCGGCCTGTCCGCCGCGGCGCGAACCGTGTACATGGTGAGGACGGCCGCCACCAGCCCTCCGATGACCACCATGCCCGCGACCATGAGCAGCAGGGAACGACGGGGCGACGCCTGCCAGAACCGCCATCGTTGTCCGCGATCCTCGATGAATCTCTTGGTCAGTTCCGCGAGCACCAGTGACAGCGCGAGCACTGCGAGCTTCGAGACGGTGGACGCCTCCGACCCCATTGCGAAAGGGGCGACGACGATGAGCGGCCAGTGCCAGAGGTAGAGCGAGTAAGAAACCCCTCCGACCCATTGGATGGGCCTCAGCGCCGTCACCTTCGAGTGCCACAACGAGGCATGGGCGTTGCCCGCGAGGATCACCATCGCAGTACCGAGGACAGGAGCAATCGCGGCATACCCGGGAAAGGCCGTCGTGTGATCGTAGGTCAGCGCCGAGAACGCGATCAGAGCGAAGCCGACCACGCTGATGAGATCAGCCACCAGGCGTCCGAGCGGCAGTCGCACACCGATCAATGCGACGGCGCCCCCGACCGCGAACTCCCATCCGCGGGTGAACGTCGCGAAGTACGCCTGGGACGGTGCGACGATCGTATAGACGACGCTCGCGCCGAGCGAGAGGACTCCGACGGCCGCGATGACTACGAACAGCGCCGTGCGAAGTCGTTCCCGGTTCCCTCCCCTGGTCGTCTTCGCCCCGCCCCGGCGCGAGAACGCAACGGCCGCGATCAGCAGGAGCGGCCAGAGGATGTAGAACTGCTCTTCCACAGACAACGACCAGTAGTGCTGGACGAGGCTTGCAGCGTCGTTCAAGGCCGAGTAGTTCACCGACATGGCGGCCAGGAACCAGTTCTCCACATACCCGGCGCTCGCGGCGATCTCCCAAGCGTTCCTGTCCCAGCGAGGGTAGGGCAGGAAAGAGACGAGAAGTACGAGCGAGACCGTGAGGACGAGGAATGCGGCCGGAAGGAGACGCCGCACTCGGCGGGCGTAGAACGCCCCGAGGCGCACGCGCCCTGTGCGGTTGATCTCTCCCACGAGATGACCCGTGATGAGGAACCCGGAGATGACAAAGAAGACGTCCACACCGACGTACCCGCCGGTGAGACGGACCGGCCACAGGTGGTTGAGGACGACCAGCCCGATCGCGATAGCACGCAGGGCCTGGATATCGGTCCGGATGATGCGCGGCTCGCGGACCGCGGTAGCGGCACCCGCGCTCAACAGCGATGCACTCACAGCGCGAGATACTCCCGCAGCATCTCGTCACCGGGACGAGGCGAGAATCCGACTGCGCTCACGCGTGTCAGGTCCAACACACTGTTCAGCGGGCGAGGGGCGACCGGCGCCGTCGCGTTCGTGAAGTACTCCGCCGTCGTCACTCCCGTGACCCGTGCGGGATCGTGACCGACCAGCTCGAACACCCGGCGAGCGATGTCCGCCCACGTGGAGGTCGCACCGTCGGACGTCAGGTTGTATACGCCGAACTGCGGGCAAACCTCGAGGAGGTGGCGGATGAGGCGTGCGATCTCGGCGGCGAAGGTCAAACGACCTCGCTGATCGTCGACGACCTTCGGATCGATCCCGCGTTCGGCGAGTGACGCCATCGTGCGCACGAAGTTGTTGCCGCTTCCGATCACCCACGACGTGCGGATGATGTAATGACGCGGCGCGGTCGCCACGGCGATGTCCCCCGCGGCCTTCGTCTGACCGTAGACACCCAGCGGGCAGACGGCGTCGTCCTCCCGATACGGGCGATCGGCGGAGCCGTCGAACACGTAGTCGCTGGAGACATGGACGAGCGTGATGCCGTGCTCACTCGCGATGCGCGCGAGCGCAGCGGGCCCGGCGGCGTTGACCGCCCAGGCGTCGGAACGCCCCTCAGCCGTCTCTGCTCGGTCGACGGCCGTGTACGCAGCGGCGTTGATGATGGTGTCGTAGTCGCGCCATCTGCGAGCGTCGGCCAACGCTGCCGATCCGAGGTCGAAGTCGGCCCTGGTGGTCCATTCGACGTTGCCGAGATCTTCGAACTCGGCTCGGAGCGCCGTGCCGAGCTGCCCTCCGGAACCGATCACGAGCGTCTTCCGAGGTGCCACAGGGACGACATCGGCGAGCCGTGGGTGGGCGAGGTCCTTCGCCGAGACCTCGGCCTCGGCGAGCGGGATCGGCCACTCGATCGCCGAGGTCTCATCGGCGAGGTTGAGGAACGAGTACGACGCGTCCGGCGACCAATGGTCGTTCACGAGATAGGTGTAGGCGGTGTCGGGCTCGAGCGTCTGATACGAGTTGCCCACACCGCGCGGGACGAAGATCGCCTTGGAAGGGTCGAGCTCTGCGGTGAAGACGGCACCGAAGCTCGGGCCTTCCCGGAGATCCACCCATGCGCCGAAGATGCGGCCCGTCGCGATGGACACCCACTTGTCCCAGGGTTCCGCATGGATTCCCCGAGTCGTACCGACCGCGTCGTTGAAGGAGACGTTGTTCTGCACCGGGCCGAAATCCGCCAGTCCGAGGGCGGTCATCTTGTCGCGCTGCCAGTTCTCCTTGAACCAGCCCCGCGAGTCGCCGTGCACCGGAAGATCGAAGATCTCCAGTCCGGGAATCGTCGTCTCCGTTCGGCTCAGCGACTTTCCGAACTCAATCTCGCTCACCGCGTCACTGTCCCTTCGAGGCGTAGAACGCCTCGGTCTGATCCTTGGACGGGGCCCACCACGCCTCGTTCTCGCGATACCACTCGATCGTGGCCGCGAGTCCGGACTCGAAGTCCGCGAACCGGGGAGTCCAGCCCAGCTCGGTACGCAGCTTCGTGGAATCGATCGCGTAGCGCAGATCATGGCCGGCGCGGTCCGTGACGTGATCGTACGCGTCGCGCGGCTGGCCCATCTCCTCGAGGATCAGCTCGACGACTTCCTTGTTGTTGCGCTCTCCGTCGGCTCCGATCAGATACGTGTCACCGATCGTCCCCTTCTCGAGGATCGTGAGCACCGCGGAAGAGTGATCGTTCGCGTGGATCCAGTCCCTCACGTTCTCCCCCGCGCCATAGAGCTTGGGGCGGATACCCCGGATCACGTTCGTGATCTGCCGAGGGATGAACTTCTCGACGTGCTGGTACGGCCCGTAGTTGTTGGAGCAGTTCGAGATCGTCGCCTGCACTCCGAACGAACGCACCCATGCACGCACGAGGAGGTCGCTGCCGGCCTTCGTGGACGAGTACGGCGAAGAAGGGTTGTACGGCGTCTGCTCCGTGAACCGATCCGGGTCGTCGAGTTCGAGATCTCCGTAGACCTCGTCCGTCGAGATGTGGTGGAAGCGGGTCTCGTACTTGCGCGCCGCCTCGAGCAGCGTGTACGTGCCGATGATGTTGGTGTCGAGGAACGGCCGGGGGCTGTGCAGCGAATTGTCGTTGTGCGACTCGGCGGCATAGTGCACGACAGCATCGGCTTCGGCGGTGAGCCGGTCGACCAACTCGGCATCGGTGATGTCGCCGTGCACGAAACGGACCCGATCCTCGGGCAGTCCTGCGAGGGACGCGCGGTTGCCTGCGTAGGTGAGAGCGTCGAGCACGGTGACCGTGTGTTCGGTGTTCTGCACCGCATAATGCACGAAGTTCGAGCCGATGAAACCGGCGCCTCCGGTGACGAGGATGTTCGACATCAACGACCTCTTTCCAGGGTCTCGAGCAGGTAGGTGCCGTAGCCGGACTTCACGAGCTTCTCCGCACGTTCGCGGAGTTCGTCGTCGGTCAGGAATCCCTGTCGCCATGCCACCTCTTCGGGCACGCCGATGCGGAGACCGGTGCGGCGCTCCATCGTGCGGACGTAGTCGCCCGCGTCCGACATCTGATCGAACGTCCCGGTATCGAGCCAGGCGGTGCCGCGCGGGAGAACCTCAACCTGGAGGGTGCCTCGTTCGAGATATGCGCGGTTGACGTCCGTGATCTCGTATTCTCCGCGTGCACTCGGCTCCAGGTTGCGCGCGATCTCGACGACGTCGTTGTCGTAGAAGTAGAGACCGGGAACCGCATAGTTGCTCTTGGGATGCTCGGGCTTCTCCTCGAGGGACACCGCACGCCCGTCGGCGTCGAACTCGACGACGCCGTAGGCGTTCGGCTCTGCCACCCAATAGGCGAAGACGGCCCCGCCCTCGACATCGGTGTAGCGCTTGAGCTGCGTCCCGAGGCCGGGGCCGTACAGCAGGTTGTCGCCGAGCACGAGGGCCACCTTGTCATCGCCGATGAAGTCGGCACCGATGACGAACGCCTGTGCGAGGCCGTCGGGTGAGGCCTGCTGAGCGAACGTGAGGTTCACCCCGAACTGGGAGCCGTCCCCCAGCAGCCGCTCGAACTGCTCCGCGTCATGCGGCGTCGTGATGATGAGGATGTCGCGGATACCCGCGAGCATCAACGTCGACAACGGGTAGTAGACCATCGGCTTGTCGTACACAGGGATGAGCTGCTTGGAGATGCCGATGGTGATCGGGTGCAGCCGAGTTCCTGAGCCGCCAGCGAGGATTATGCCTTTCACCCCCATATCGTGCCACACCTCGACTGGACATCCCGGGCGAAGAATTTACACCCGCCACATTGATCACACTGGCAACATGGGTCACTTTCCGCCACAATGAGCATGTGACCGGCCAATCCTCTCCTCGTCTGCGCAGACTCATCGCTAGTGCGGCAGCTGTCGTCTTCGCCGCCTCCATACTCGTCGCGAGTCCGGCAAGCGCGGCAAGCACCGCGCCCGCTGCGAGTTCCGTCGCGGGCGCATCCGCTGCGTTGAACGCGACGGTCTCGACCGGAGTAGCCAGGTCCGCAAATCTCGCCCTCTTCCGCGCGGGCAACATCATCTCTGACGCGACGTTCTTCAACTCGACGACGATGAGCGCCGGCCAGATCGACTCCTTCTTCAGAAGCAAGGTCGGTGCGTGCCAATCCGGTTACGTCTGCTTGAAGGACTACCGGCAGAACACTCCCAATCGACCCGCGGACAAATACTGCAACGGATACAGCGGCGCGGGAAACGAATCTGCGGCGACGATCATCTATCGGGTCGCCCAGGCCTGCGGCATCAATCCACAGGTGTTCATCGTCATGCTTCAGAAGGAACAGGGGCTCATCACGCACACCTGGCCGAGCTCCTGGCGTTACGACATGGCGCTGGGACAGGGATGCCCCGATACCGCGCCATGCGATCCCGCCTACGCCGGCTTCTTCTACCAGATCTACGGCGCCGGTCGGCAGATGAAGATCTATGCCGAGGGCCGCTACTTCACGTACTACGCGCCAGGTAAGACCTGGAACATCCAGTACCACCCGAACACGGCTTGTGGCCGCGCACCGGTATACGTGGAGAACATCGCTACCGCAGCCCTGTACTACTACACGCCCTACCAGCCGAACATCGCCGCTCTCCGCGCGGGGTACGGCACGGGTGACGCATGCTCGAGCTACGGCAATCGCAACTTCTACCAGTACTTCGTGGACTGGTTCGGGTCCACCACCTACGAGGTGGTCGGTGGCCTCGCCACCTACTGGAGTTCGCAGGGGGGCGGAAGCGGTCCGCTTGGGCAGCCGACGGGCGCAATGACCACATGGCCGAACGAAGGCTGGTCACAACCGTTCACCGGCGGCGATGTCTTCCAGAAGATTGGAACCACCAACGTGCACGCCGTGCGTGGTGAGTTCAAAGCGGAGTACGGACGAGTCAACGGATTCCGCAGCGGACTCGGCTGGCCCACCGGCGACCAGGTAGGAGTAGCTGGCGGTCTCTACCAGGACTTCCAGAACGGGCGCATCTACACGAAGGCGGGTACCACCGGGGTCGCGATCGCGGCGCCGATGTTCGCCGAGCACGAGGCACAACGGAATATCTTCGGGACCCTCGGATGGCCCAAGGCACGTGCCTATCTGACCGCCGACGGATCCCGCCAAGACTTCGATTCCGGTTCCATCTTCGCCAATGCCGCCGGAGTATTCACCCTCCCCGCGGACATCGTCACCGCCTACGATCGGGCAGGCGGGCTCACCCAGCTCGGGTCCCCGACCAGCGCCGTGGTGAGCGATTCCCTCGGGCAGCATGTTTCGTTCACAGCCGGGTGGATTCAGCGAAACGGCTCAGGCCTCACCCTGGTCAAGGGCGCTCTCGGAAAGTCATACGCAGCGCTAGGCGCCGCATCGAGCGCGCTCGGCACTCCGACCGGAGCCGAACGCCTTCTTCCCGGCGGCGGATGGACTCAGAGCTTCACGGGCGGCGCTCTGTACCACTCGTCCTACGGCACGTTCTCGGTGACGGGCTTCGCTGCAGAACTCGCGGTACTCGGCGGCGTAGACGTCTTCGGTTACCCGAGCGCCGAAGCTGTGGTGGATGGCACCCGCAGCTCCCAGCAGTTCGGATCACGAACGATCGCCAAGGCCACGCCGAGCGGTGGCGCCTACGTGACAACGGGCGCCATCGGCGCGCACTATGCCGCGTCCGGGGGCGTCAAGAGCGTCCTCGGAGCACCGATCGCGAAGGAGCGGTCGCACAACGGGGGCTGGGTCCAGGACTTCGAGGGCGGCCGGATCCTTCATTCGGGTTACGGCACGTACAGCGTCCCGACGCCGATCGCGAAGGTACTCGACGCGAACGGCGGGGTACTCTCTCGCATCGGTTGGCCCGTTGCCGCCGCGGTCGCTACTTCCGACGGGTGGCGCCAGGACTTCTCTGGAGGCACCCTGCTCGCTGCGTCGGCATCCGGCGGCAAGTCCGGCGTGGTCGTCGGAGGAATCGTCAACACCGTTCGCGCTTACAACGCTTTCGCCGAACTCGGATATCCCTCCGAGAGGGAGAACCTGACAGCCAACGGCTGGCGCCAGCGCTTCGACACGGGCACCGTCTTCGTGCCTAACGGGTACGCCCCCAGCGTCGTTAGCGGATCGATCCATGAGCTCTATCTCAAGCTCGGCGGAGAAGCGGTGACCGGAGTCCCCACGGGCCCCGCCACGAAGGTGGGCGCGGGTCGGATGCAGGACCTGCAGGTCTTCGGCATCTACAGCAACCCGACTACGGGGACCTGGCAGTCCAACGGTCTGATCAGGGATCGCTACCGAGCACTGGGCGGTCCCGCAGGCGTTCTCGGCTGGCCGACGGAATCCCTCGCTACGGTGCAGGGCGGCTGGCGACAGCACTTCACCGGAGGTGCGATCTACTCAACTTCCGGTGGTGTCCTGCTGACGGTCAAGGGGGCAATCGGGGCGGAGTACGTCGCACGGGGTGCGGAGGGTGGGGCACTCGGCTGGCCTGCGGCGAATGAGGCTCTGGTGGGCGGTCTGTGGTCGCAGCGATTCCAGAACGGGACGCTGGTCCTCAAGGCCGACGGAACCTTCGAGGTCCGGTGACCGCATCGGGTGCCCGTCGAACGCCGGTATCATCGGATAGCCATGGTTGACTCATTCCGCACGCTCGTCATAGTCCCTGCCTGGAACGAGGAGCAGAACGTCGGCAACACCGTCGCTGAGATCCTCGATCTCGATGAGGGGTACGACGTCGTCGTCGTCGACGATGGTTCCTCCGATGACACCGCCCGCGTAGCTGAGAGGGCGGGGGCGCGGGTTCTGGTTCTCCCCTTCAACATGGGGGTGGGCGGCGCGATGCGAACCGGTTTCACATTCGCGCAGCGCCACGGCTACGACCGGGCGATCCAGGTAGATGCCGACGGACAGCACAACCCCCGCGACATCGCGATCGTGCTCGAAGGTCTCGAGCATGCTGACATCTCCATCGGTGCTCGCTTCGCCGAGATCGGCGATTACAAGGCACGCGGCCCGCGCCGGTGGGCCATGAAGATGCTCGCGACCGTTCTCTCCCGAGTGGGCCGGACCAAACTGACCGATGTCACATCTGGGTTTCGAGCGGGCAACCGAGACGCTATCGATCAGTATGTGCACTATTATCCCGCAGAGTATCTGGGCGACACTGTCGACTCCCTCGTCAGTGCTCTGCATGCCGGACTCACCGTCACTCAGGTCCCCGTGGCCATGCGCCCTCGGGCGTACGGCCGTCCCAGCCAGAATCCTTTCGGCGCCACTGTCTACCTTCTGAGAACGACCTTCGCGCTCACTTTGGCCCTCCTCCGAGGAACCCGCTCGGGAAAGGCATCGGCATGATCATCGCCGCAGGGATCGCGTTCGCGATCATCGTCGTCACTCTGATCGTCGTCCTGCTGCTCCGTCGACAGCTTCGTGAGAAGTACGCCATCCTGTGGCTCCTCATCGGTGTCACGATCCTGGTGCTCTCCGTGTTCCCCTCCCTGCTCGTCGGGCTCTCCGCCTTCCTTGGCGTGGCTGTGCCGTCCAACCTGATCTTTGCCCTATCTATAGTGCTTCTGGTCGGAGTGACTCTGCACCTGTCCTGGGAGCTCTCCCAGGCAGAGGACGAGATCCGACGTGTCGCGGAGGAAGTAGCAATCCTGCGATCAGCCGTGGAGGACCTAGACCGCCGAGTCAACGGCGCCGACAGCGCAGACGGTCCCAGCCGGAACGACCCCGATGGCGCGGTCTGAGACCGGAGCCGCGGCTCTGCGTTGGATTCTGCTCGCGACCGCCGTCGCTGGCATACTCGGATATCTCATCCAGGTCGCCGCGCCGCGACTCCTGAGTGAGGTGTCGTACGTCTCTTTCTCGGTGATGTGGTCGACCGTGTACCTCTGCGTAGCGGCGATGTCCGGTGTCCAGCAGGAGGTGTCCCGCGCCTCTCGCCCGTCCACCGACCACGCTCCGAACACGGTCCTACGGGCGTTCGCTCTGAGCGCTGCGGGCATCGTTCTCGTCGCCGCGATTGGTCTGAGTGTCTGGCTCAGCTCCACGGTGCTCCCCCTCTCCGTGATCGCGCTCGTGTCGGTGCTAAGCATCGGTTTCGTCGGCTACCTCGTCAATGCAGTGCTCAGCGGCGTTCTCTACGGCCTCCAGCTCTGGCGAGGTGTAGCGCTCATCACCATGCTCGATGCAGGCTTGCGCACCGCACTCCTCGCCGCCGCCTTCGTGCTCGGCGCCGATCCCCTGTGGCTCGGATTCGGCATCGCATTTCCGTTCGGACTCTCTTTCGCCGTCGCGTGGGTCGCGCTCAGACAGAAGGTCATCGGACGATTCGTCCTGGACGTCGAGTTCGGTCGGCTCTCGCGAAACGTCTTGAGCACCGTCGGTGCAGCAGCGTGCAGCGGCGTGATGATCTCCGGCCTGCCCCTGTTGCTCGGCGCGACCTCGTCGTCTGTGCCCGCATCGACCCTCGGGGCGCTCATCATGGCGATCAATCTCACCCGCGCTCCCATCGTCGTGCCCGTCATGGCGCTGCAGAGCTACCTCATTTCGGCGGTGTTCCGGGACCGCGCGACAATCCCGGCGCGGCGACTGCTCGCGTTCCTCGGCATCGCCCTGCTCGTCATGGGCGCTCTCTCGGCCGCGGCTTTCCTGGTCGGACCATGGTTGATAACGCTCATCTCGGCCGGGTCCTTCGAGATCGAGTCGTCCGCCATTGCGATCGTCGTGTTCAGCGCTGGGCTCGTCGCCCTCATGTGCGTCACGGGCCCAGCGCTCGTGGCCAAGCGCCGTCACTCGGCGAATGTCATCGGGTGGGCTGTCGCAGCCGCATTGACCCTCGGTTGCCTGGCGCTGCCGTTCGACTTCGAGACCAGGACGCTGGTCGCTCTCACCCTGCCGGCCATGATCGGCCTGACCGTGCATCTCTTCGCCTTGATGAGGAGCGAACGGAACACGGGTCCCGAGGCGCCACGCTACCTACCAGTCTGACGGGAAGCCCTCGGGTAGGATGGTCGAGGCTCACGCCAGACCATCGTTCTCCCGATACAGGAGCAATCTTCATGACCGAAAGCCTGGCGCCGAAGCGCGCCCTCATCACCGGAATCACCGGACAGGACGGCAGCTACCTCGCTGAGCTGCTCCTCTCCAAGGGGTATGAGGTCCACGGCTTGATCCGTCGATCGTCGTCATTCAACACCCAGCGCATCGACCACATCTACCAGCCCGCGCAGTCCGAGAACCACAGGCTGTTCCTCCACTTCGCCGACCTCGCGGACGGATCGCGTCTGGTCACCCTCCTCAACGAGATCCAGCCGCACGAGGTGTACAACCTCGCCGCGCAGTCGCACGTGCGCGTGAGCTTCGACGAGCCCGAGTACACGGGTGACGTCACCGGGCTCGCTACGACGCGACTGCTCGAGGCCATCCGCGCCGCTCACGTCGACTGCCGTTTCTACCAGGCATCCAGCTCCGAGATGTTCGGCGCGACACCTCCGCCCCAGAACGAGGAGACCCCGTTCTACCCGCGCTCGCCCTATGGCGTCGCCAAGGTCTACTCCTACTGGATCACGCGTAACTACCGCGAGGCCTACGACCTCTTCGCGGTCAACGGCATCCTGTTCAACCACGAGTCGCCCCGACGTGGCGGCACCTTCGTGACGCGCAAGATCACGCGCGCCGTCGCGCGCATCGCGGCAGGTCTCCAGGACGAGCTGTACCTCGGCAACCTCGACTCGGTCCGAGACTGGGGCTACGCTCCCGAGTACGTCGAAGGCATGTGGCGCATGCTCCAGCACGACGAGCCCACCGATTACGTCCTCGCCACGAACACTGCTTACACGGTCAAGGACTTCCTGCAGTTCTCGTTCGAGCACGTCGGCCTCGACTGGGAGAAGTACGTGAAGTTCGATGAGCGCTACCTGCGCCCGACCGAGGTCGACGCGCTCGTCGGTGACTTCGGCCGCGCGAAGGACCTCCTCGGCTGGGAGCCGAAGGTGCTCACCCCTCGCCTCGCCCAGATCATGGTGGATGCCGACGCCGCGAGCCTCGAGGTCGAGGGCCGGCACTACGTCGATCAGGTCCAGAGCTGACACGTGCGCGTTCTGATCACCGGGGCGGGCGGAATGCTCGGCTCCAGCATCGTCGAGCGGTGGACATCACGTCGCCCGGACGATGACATCGTCGCGCTCCGGCGCAGCGATGTCGACCTCCGCGACACGGAGGCGACCGGTCGCGCGGTGCGATCGGCGCGACCGGACGTGATCGTCCATGCCGCAGCCGTCGTCGGCGGCATCGCTGACAAGATCGCACGTCCCCTCCCCTACCTGCTCGACAACCTGGCCGTCGATCGCGCCGTGATCGAAGCCGCCGTGTCGAACGAGGTGCCCGGTCTGGTCTATATCGCGAGCGCCGCGGCCTACCCTGCCTCGGCGGAGAGCCCCATCGACGAGTCTCAACTCTTCCGCGGCGCCTTGGAGTCCGCCAACGAGGGGTACGGTCTCGCGAAGCTCACCGGGCTCACGGCCGTCCGCTACGCCGCGCAGCAGACGGGGCTCGCCTATCGGTCGCTGCTTCCGTCGAACCTGTACGGGCCGAACGACACCTTCGCGGCCGATCGGGCTCACCTGATCGCCTCCACGATCCGCAAGACGCACGAGGCGAAGACCTCCGGCTCGTCCTCCGTATCGGTGTGGGGTGACGGCACCGCGCGGCGGGAGTTCACCTTCGCGCCCGACCTGGCGGACTGGCTCGTGGGGGCGATCGATGACCTCGCGAACTGGCCGTCGACCATGAACGTCGGCGCGGGCACAGACCACAGCATCCGCGAATTCTACGAGTTCGCGAGTGAGGTCGTGGACTACGACGGCGACCTCGAGTTCGACGCCACACGGCCCAGCGGGGTTCCGCAGCGCCTGATCGACTCATCCGTCGCCCGATCCCACGGCTGGCTGCCGACGACCACGATGATCGACGGCATGCGTGCCTGCTACGACTCCTACCTGAGACATGTTGCGAATGGAGAACTGCGATGACCTCTGCCGAACGGGCCTACCCACTGGCCACGACCACCTGGGATGACGCGGAGTATGCGGCGATCCGCCGCGTCACCGACAGCGGACGCTTCACGATGGGCCCCCTCGTGAAGGAGTTCGAGGCCGGGTTCGCCGCGCACTTCGGTGCCTCCTACGGTGTCATGGTCAATTCGGGCAGCTCTGC
This sequence comes from Microbacterium sp. Leaf159, assembly GCF_001423615.1. Taxonomy (GTDB): domain Bacteria; phylum Actinomycetota; class Actinomycetes; order Actinomycetales; family Microbacteriaceae; genus Microbacterium. The sequence goes on from NZ_LMOU01000001.1 coordinate 1,036,932, forward strand.
GAATCTGATCGCCGTTGCCGCCGCGGTTCTCGATCCCCGGATCGACCTCAACCGTGGCGACGAGGTCCTCGTGCCCGCTGTGTCATGGCCGACCACGTACTACCCGCTGACCCAGTACGGTCTACGCCCCCGATTCGTCGACATCGACCTCGACACACTCAACGTCGACCTCGACCTGTTGGAGGAGGCGATCGGTCCCCGCACCAAAGCGGTCTTCGCGGTCAACCTGCTCGGCAACCCGAACGACTTCACACGCCTACGACAGATCTGCGAGCGGCACGGGCTGCTCCTGATGGAGGACAACTGCGAATCCCTGGGCGCTGTGAGCGATGGGATCAACGCGGGAACGGCAGGGCTCATGGGAACCTTCAGCTCGTTCTTCTCGCACCACATCGCGACGATGGAAGGCGGCGTGATCCTCACGGACGACGAGCAGATCTATCAGGAGATGCTGTCGCTGCGCTCGCACGGCTGGACGCGCGACCTCCCCGACCAGAACCACGTGCATGACAAGACCGGCAACGCGTGGGACGACCTGTTCAGGTTCGTGCTTCCCGGCTACAACGTGCGTCCGCTCGAGATGGAGGGCGCGCTCGGCCTGGAGCAGCTGAAGAAGATCCCCGCACTCGTGGCTGGCCGCCGCGAGAATGCGGCGTACTTCGCAGAGCGCTTCGCTGGCATCTCCTCCGTGCGTCTTCAGAAGGAGACCGGCGAGAGCAGCTGGTTCGGCTTCTCGCTGGTGCTCGAGGGAGCGCTGGCCGGACGCCGCGCCGACCTGGTCGCCGCTTTCGCCGAAGCGAGCATTGAGTCCCGCCCGATCGTGGCCGGGAACTTCACTCGAAACCCCGTGATGGCTCACCTCGATGCCATCGTTCCGGACGCACTACCTGCGGCCGATAAGGTCCACGAAGACGGGCTCTTCGTGGGCAACCACCACTACCCCGTGCAGGACGGCATCGATCTCGTCGCCGAGACCGTCGAGCGGGTTGCTCGAACCTAGGCCTCAGCCGTTCCCGTCGCGAAGGGCACGTTCGAACGACTCGAGCGTGCCCTTCGCCGTCTTCTCCCATGAGAAGAGCTCAGCACGCTCGTAGCCGCGACGGGTCAGGTCGAGCATCCGCTCCGGATCGGTCGCCGCGGTCGTCATCGCCTTCGCGATCGATCCGAGATCATTCGGGTCGATGAACAGGGCCACGTCTCCGACGACTTCCCTGTAGACGGGGATGTCGCTGATCATCACGGGAAGCCCTGCCATCATGGCCTCGAGGGCGGGCAGGGAGAAACCGTCCGCGAAGGATGGCATCGCGAGGGCCGTCGCCGTCGAGTACAGCTCTCGCATCTCGTCTGTGTCGACCCACGAGCGCAGCTCGACCCAATCCTGCATCCCCGTCTCGGCCACGACCTCGAGGAGTGGGTCATCACCATGACTTCCGGTGACCACGACGCGTGGTCGGACTTCGGGGTCGATCAATGGCAGCGACTTGATGAGCGAAGGCCAGTTCTTGTGAGGGCGCCGGTTGCCGGTAGCGAGGATCATGGGCCCGTCGACGGACGCACGTGTTCTGTCCACGCCCTGCAGGGGCGTGCCGGCGAGCGGAACAAGGTCGATGTTGTCTGCGCTGACCTTCAGATAGCGCACGATCGCCTGACGAGACACCTCGCTGATCGTGAGGATACGAGAGGCGTTGCGTGCTGCGAGACGCTCCATCACCTTGACCGGCAGGGTGTACATCGGCGTCGACATGTACTGGGGGTGGCTCCAGTAGAGCATGTCGTGCATGCTGATGACCGCAGGCATCTTCGTCTTCGCCGGTCCGAGCGTCATCGGAGAGTGCAGTAGATCCGCGCCAGCCGCTGCAGCCGCTCGTCCGCACCTCAGCTCTCCCCACGCCCAGGCGAACCTGTTCTCGCCGCTGATCCCTGACGCTATCCCCTCACCTGGGAACCAGCTCCGGTCGAGTTCCCAGCCCTCCTTGCTGAAGTAACCGATGTACTCGTGTTCCGGAGCGAGGCGACCGAGCTGCGTGTACAGTTCCCGAGCGTACGTCTCCATTCCGCCCTTCTTTCCGGTGAGCGAGAGGAGGTCGACGAAGATTCGTGCCATTACGGAATATCCTTTTTGGGTGTGTTTCACGCGGAGGGTGCGACGATGGCCGAGCGCGGGCTCGAACCGCGGCTGCGCACACGCCGCATGCACGGGCGCTCGACGAGGAACCAGCTCAGCGCGGCAAGGGCGACGGTTCCGATGATCGTGATGCCGATGAAGACGGCCATACCCCATCGATCACCACCGAACAGCACCGTGAGTTGTTGGATCGGCCACGCGTATATGTAGAAGCCGTAGGAGATGTCATTCTTGGCGATCCACGACGGTTGCGGGATCACAGTCGACAGATAGAGCAGGCCGTAAGCGAGGAACGGAGAAGATATCTGCCCGCCCCAGTGCGGGATGAATGCGATGGACACGAGAGCGAGGAGGAGCGACGCGAGCGCGATCCACCGGTTGATCCCGAATCGCTCGATCACCAGAAACGCGACAGCTCCGCCGAGGAAGAAGGGAAGGAGTTTGAAGAGCAATACGAAGCTGCCGTCGAGCCCGACCCGTTCAGCGAGACCCACGTTCATCCACACCAGGACAGAGGCGAGGAAGACAGCGGCGGCAGGCACGAACGAGCGACGGAAGAACGCCCACGCTCCGAGGATCCAGACGATCAAGTAGCAGAGGAACTCGTAGTACAAGGTCCAAAGGGATCCATTCCACGCGTTCGGGTACGGAACCGTGTCCAGAGTCGCCCCGATGTCATAGTTCACGATATCGAGACCGAGGTTGGCCCACACGTACTCGAGTGGAGTGATGGGCGTGCTCACGTACCCGGCGAGGGTGCCGTTCTCGATCATCGCTGCAATGGGGCCGAACACGGCGGCCGTCACCAGAAGGCACACGACGAAAGCGGGGTAGATCCGCGCGACGCGATGCAGCAGATAATCTCCAGCCCCTGTGCGGAAGCGACTCCTCGTGATGAGGAATCCGCTCAACACGAAGAATCCCGCGACCGCCCACCCACCGAGGTTCTCTCCCTGGATCTGCGGTCCGACGCCCGTCCCTGCGATATACCAACTGTGCGCGAACAGGACCAGGCCTGCAAGGACGAGACGGAACAGGTTGAGGCTGTTATCGCGATACGGGAACGGGCTTCCCGCGAGTGCGTTGCCGGCGCTCACTTCAAGAGGTTCCGAGAAGCCATCTCGTCCAGCGACTTCTGGTACGTGTCACCCTCGATCGGCTCGGTCAGCACCCATTCCGCGAAACGCTTCACACCGTCCGCGAACGCCACGCGGGGCGTGAAACTGAGCGTCTCTTCAAGTCTTGTCGTGTCGGCCACGTTGTGGCGGATATCGCCGAGTCGGTAGTTGCCGGAGATATGAGTGGGGACGTCAGTGCCGAAAGCTGCGAACAGCGCTCCCACAACTTCCTGGACGCTGGTCGCGACACCCGATCCGACATTGAAGATATTGCCGGCTGCCTCCGGGTGGGTTGCTCCAAGGAACGTCGCTTCGACCACATCGTCGATGTACACGAAGTCACGGGTCTCGAGACCGTCTTCGAAGATGTTTATTCCCTTCCCCTGTCGGATCAGAGTGGAAAAGATCGACAAGATGCCCGTGTACGGATTCTTGAGCGACTGCCCCGGCCCGTACACGTTCTGGTAACGGAGCGACACGGGCTCGATGCCGATCGTCGGAGCGACCGTCATGATCAAGGATTCCTGCATCTGCTTCGTGATCCCGTACACCGATGACGGGTGGAGTTTTGCACTCTCGTCGGTCGGAATGAGCTCGAGCCCGCCCTCGCCGCCGAACTTGACCTCGAAATCGCCGATGGACATGTCCGCGTCCTGGCGATGCGCCGGATAGACGATACGTCCGTCAGAGGTGCGGTACGCGCCCTCACCGTAGATCGAGCGAGACGAGGCGACCACGACACGACGAACCGAGTGCGGCTCATTCGCGAGGAGGTTGAGGAGTTTCGCTGTACCGCCGATGTTCGTCTCGGTGTAACGATCGATCTCATACATCGACTGCCCCGTGCCGGTCTCTGCCGCCAGGTGCACGACGATAGTGGCGCCCTCGAGTGCGCGTCGGAGGTCATCGGAGGAAGTCACGGTGCCTTCGATCACCGTCGCAATGCCGTCGATGGATTTGAGCAACGGCGAATCGTTGCGAGGATCCGAGCCATGGACCTGAGCGATGAGGGCATCAAGAACAGTTACGGTATGACCCGCCTCGACGAAGCGACGCGCGAGTCGCGTGCCGATGAAGCCCGCGCCTCCGGTGATGAGGACGTGTTCAGCCATGTGATGTCTCCTGTAGGTGGGTGCAACCGCTCGGACGCGGAGATTCAGCCGGTCAGAGCGCGAAGATGTGCGCCAGCGTCGAGTTTATCCCGGCCCCGGTGCCGCGCCGGGCGACGCCCGGGAGCTCGGCGATTCCATGCAGTCGTGACATCAGACGGATTCGCGCGGTGATCTCCGTCCGCCGCCACCCCTTTACCTGGGCGAGGGCAGCTGCCTGGCGGTAGTACGTGCGCTCATCTCGGAAACGACGCCCGTCGAGAAGAGTCCTCTGCGACGCGCTTCCGCCGTGTCTACGATACGAGAACGCCATCTCGGGCGCGTACGCCAACGTCCCTCCGTCGAACGCAATATCCATGAGAAGCGCGAGATCCTGGATGATCGGCAGTCCGTCACGGAAGTCGATCCGCTTCAGGGTCTCGGTCCTGAACGTCAGCGACGGCCAATACAACCAGTCACCGCGGATCAGGCTGGTCGCCATCCGATCACCTTGCAGAACTGCCACCCCGGTGCCACCCCGGGGCGCGAGAATGCCCTGCTTGACCCGATCCACGAGAGGCGCAATCTCTCGGCCGGTCTCATCGATGACTATGACGCCCGGCTGGATCACATCCGCGCTCGGCACGCGTGCCGTCGCGCGCTCGATAACCTCGAGATAGTTGGGATGCATGAGGTCGTCGCATCCCATAATCGTGACGAACTCACTGGACGCACGGCGGATGGCTTCGCGATAGTTCTCCGTGATGCCAAGGTTCACGTCGTTGCGGGTGTACTCGACTCGATCGTCGTCGAGCGCCGTGAAGAATTCCCGTACGGATTCGTCCGGGTAGCAGTCGTCGATCACGACGACCCGCCAGTCCGTGACTGTCTGCGCCTGCACGGAGCGGATGGTCTCGTAGAGGTGGCCGGGGTCTCCCCAGAAAGGAATGAAGATCTCGTGGGTCATGGTGTGTCACATCCTGTCACTCGGTAGAGGCGAGCGTCGCCGACCTCGTCCACGAGCTCGACTGCCTCCGAATCGTCGAGGTCGGCGAGTCCTCGGTACTGATGTTCTGCTCCATGGATCTCCTGTGTCCCGAAGTCGAGCACATACTCGACATCGGCTCGGTCGAGTGCGTCGCAGACCGCTGACCCCGGCTCGGCATCGGCGAGGTCGTCCAGGATGAGCAAGTCGTCCGTCGTGAAGTCCATCAGCACGTGCGGCATCAACACCTCGCGATCAGAGAACGCGTAGGCAAGGCCGGCGCCGGTCCACCCGCTGCCGGCGATCGTCGCACCCTCAGGGACCTCGTCCGGAAGCCGCTCGAGCAATGCCTTCTCATCAAGCGTGATCAGGCGAGACTGGTCAGAGTACGTGTAGACCGCGGACGCCAGTCGGATTGCTTCGCCGGACGCGTAGATCTGTCCGCCGAGCGCCGCGATCGAGACCACCGCGATCCCCGCGATCAGCGGGCGCCGACCGTCAGCCTTGTGAATGCGACTGCGAACCCAGCGAAAAACACCCGCAGCACCATAGGCCGCGATCGGGACCACGACCATCGGAAGCAGCGCGGCGAGACGCGGTGAGTTGTTATACCAGGCGGCAGTCAGCAGATCGCGTAGCTGATGCCAAGGAAGTGCGCTCGCGACGATGTACAGCGTTGCGACGACTACCAATGCGAGAAGCGCGAAGATATCCGCCCTGTGCCGCGTGCGCAAAGCTGCGACGACGCCAGCAAGAAGCAGCCCAGCCACGACCCACGGAACGTTGCCGTACGTCGGAGCCACCGTGATCGCCTGCCCAATAGCCTGCGCTACGGACTGCTCCACCGGCCATCCCCGCGCCTCGGCAGCAGGTTTGAGCACCTTCCAGGCTCCGGCCGCGGCGATCAGCGAGGCGCCCACGACGATGGAGTAGCGAACGACGGTCGCCCGTTCCGGGCGTGTCTGCAGGAGACAGACGAAGGCGACGAGTCCTGCAAGCACCGACAACACCATCCAGGCCACGAAAGCCCCAGGATGCGCCACAGCGATCCCAGGCAGGCCACCGAGCACAGCGAAGACCAGCACCAGAATCGGGGGCGCAGACTTCTCGCTGCCGAGACGCAGCATGGAGACCATCGCCGCGAGCGCAGCAGGTACCAGCGCCACACCGAGCAGATACGGGTACAGCACGCCGTAGTCGAGCATCAGTATCGGAAAAGCCGGGATCAGACCGCTCAGCGCGCCGGCGGCGATCAGCGTGGATCGCGAGCTCCCCATCAGCGTGCGAGTGAGCAGCAGGATGGTCGCGGGCCAGACCAACGCTGCAACGACGATCGTCACGGCGTTCGAGGCTGCCATGATCGACATCCCCGAGAGCTGCGCGACCAGCGCCACGGATGCGTGCCAGCCGCTCGGATAGAACCAGACGCCGCCGGTGTCGCTGGTCATCGAGCCGACAGTCAGCGGCGAAGCCGATCCTGTTTCGAGCACGAATCTGATCGCGTTGAGATGGAATATGTTGTCGAACGACTGCGAGATGTTCTCTGGTGCGCCGATGATCGCGAACACCTGCGCGCCGACGAGGACTGCCGCACCGCCGACGATGATCGCCGTCAGCGGCGAGCGAGTGGTTCCGACCGGCATGGGGTCTCTGCGTCGCGTCAGCCACCCCACTACAGCGGCCACCGCGCCGACCACTGCGGTCGTGATCACGACCGGCAGCCATGACCAAGACAGGCCGGTTGCCGTTGACCAGATGGCGCTTATCGCGATGACGCTCGCTGATGCCAAAGGCGCAAAAGCCCAAGCCCACAAGCCACGCAGTGTCAGAAGCCACGCGACGAGGTAGCCCGGTGCGAACAGCAGAAGGATCGCGGCGCCGAGTCCAGGCAGAGCCTCGAACCACGTCATCGCGCCTGGCTCTCCGGATACCGGATCTTCGGGTTGAAGGTGATGCCCTTCAGCCACTTTCCGAGAAGCTTCGCGCGCAGATCGAGAGGCACCCGACCGCGGTGGAGACTGACGAACAGCCGAGCGCCGAACTCGACGAAGTACAGCAGGCCGCGGTGGTGGAGCTGCCACGATGCCTCGTTGCGCACGCCGTACGAGAACTTCCACAGGCTTTTGCGGTCCACCATCGCGAAGTTCACGCCGCGGTTGTCACCCATGTCATGGACGACGACGCTGTCGAGCACCTGCACGCCGGGGCAGCGCGCGGTGAGCCGCAGCGTGTACTCACGGTCGTCGAACCAGATGAAGTACTCGGAGTACGGCAGACCGTATTCCGCGATCGCCCAGCGCGGGATCAGGACGGACACGAAGGAGCACGCCGTCACCATGACGTTCTTCTGCCCCTTGACGAGCAGCCGCCCCCAGTCCCATGTGGTCACAGGGTTGTTCATCTCGCAGATGCTTCCGTCGGTGAACTCCACGACCGAGCAGGCGAAGGGCACGTCACCCCCGAGTTCGGCGACAGCGCCGTCGAAACCCGCGATCAGACTGGCGAGGGCCTCGGGCTTCGGGTAGCAGTCGTCATCCATGATCCAGACGTGATCGGCGCCCGACGCGTACCCGCGGAGCATCCCTTCCGAGAACCCTCCCGCTCCCCCGGAGTTGGTCGCCATCGTGACCACTTCGAGGGGTACCGAGGCGTCAAGGGATGCCAGGTACTCCGCGGTGCCGTCGGTCGACGCGTTGTCGATGACGAAGAGCGTCTCGACCTGGTGTGTCTGGGCTTCGATCGATGCGATCACGGTCTTCAGCTTCTCCAGCCGATTGAACGTGACGACCACTCCTGCGACGCTCACCACGAGCCCACCTCTTTCTCGAACCATGAACTCGCGGACTGCTGGGAGAGCAGCTTCTTCTCTGCCTTGCGTTCTTTGCGCCAGAGGGCTTCTCTGGCCGACTCGTCTGCGACGAGGGGCGCGACCGTCTCGGCGAGACGACGAGCTGCGACGCGTGCGTAACGCGGCACGAGCGCGGACGGCGGGATGATGTCCCCCTGCGCACCCACGTCGGTCGAGATGACCGGCACGCCGTGCGCGATCGCCTCGAGCGTGGTGAGCGTGAGTCCCTCGTTGTGCGAGGCGACGACGAGGACGTGCGCCTCGTCGAGCGTCTCGGACACCGGCGTTCTCGAGGTACGACGGATGATGTCCGCCGTCATCCCATCGGCCGCGATGATGTCGTCCACCCAACTGGAGAGTTCGCCGTCGCCGTGAAGGATGAATCGCAGCGTATGCCCCTGGCGCTTGAGCCGGTGCGCCATTGCGACGAAGACCTCTGGAGCCTTCTGGCGTGCCATGCGTCCCACGAAAGCGACCGTGAACGGCTCGTCAGCAGCGCGAGAACGGAACTCCGCGTCCTTCGGCTTGACCGTCAGACCTCCCAGCGGCGCCATCACGACACGATCGGCGGGAATGCGCTGGACGTCGGTCATCCAAGCTGCGAGGCTCGGCGAGATGACGTGGTGCTTCGTCATCGATCGCGATGCGATCGCACTCGACAAGGGGTAACCACCGCCTGTGTACTCGACGATGTGAGTGCTGTCGACGATCGGTATACCCGGACGGGAAGCAGCAATCCAGGCCACCCGGTCGTAGAGCCACTGGTTGTGGTGGATCACGACGCCGCGCACATCGAAGGTCCGGAGCAGCCCGCGCAGCAGGGGCTCGACACCGGGTGTCTGCGACTCCACGGTCGGTTCGGAGAACGGCACGATCAGGGCACCGTCGAGCTCAGGTCGGGTGACCCACGGCTGATGGGAATCCCGGTTGCTGATCACGATCGGGAGGAATCCCGCTTCGCGTACGAGGCGGACCGTCTCGAACGCCCAGAGCTCAGCCCCGCCGAGCTCGAACCAGTGCAGTCCGATGATGACGGCTTTCTGCGCACCCTCAGCGGCCGGAGGCGCGAGAACGATCACGTCATCTTCATGCTCGCCGCCGGGAAGGAACTCCCGCGCGTAGCTTCGGGGTTCGATCGCGGTTGTCAGCTTCTTACGGAATCGCAGCAGAGACAGGTCACGAGCGTCGTCGTAGAGCAGTGGCGCCCTCGACTTCACCTGCCGCGCCATACCGCCGATGAGACCGCGGCGAGGTGGACGGTAGGGATCCGCGGCGAGGACGTCGTCAGAGGAGATATGAAGATGACGGGTCGACGAGGCCACCAGCGCTTCGGACTCGGCCTCCGGGTGCTCCGGTTCCCGCTTTTCCGACTGCACGACGCTGACGACCTCAAAGGACTCGAGACGATTCCGGTTGTTGCGGGACATGCCGGTGAAGGTGGTGTCGTCCGTCAGCCGGGGCGTGGTGTCTACAGACCCGTCGTAGAGGTGCACGCGGAGCGTGCGTTCGGGAGCCATCAGCGCATGGAAATTCAACGCTCCCACGAGCAGGCGACGCTCCCGATCAGAGAGATGTGCCCCCGTCTGCTGATCCGAGAAGCTGAAGAGTGCGGGCTGGTCGAGAGCTTTGAGAAGTGTCACAGATTCAGGTTGCTTTCAGATCGACGGACGCACGAGACCTCGGTGATCCTATCAGCGACAGCCCTGCGCACCCTGGATCGCCCCTGAGTCGCGCAGCTGCTCCATCCCATCGATCTGCCAGGGAACGAGTGCGCGGACTCGTATGATTGCTCTCGGTGCGCGCGAGACGGTCGGCGCATACGGAAGGTGGAATCGCGGTGCAACAGACTGGCACAGTCGATGACCAGAGGATGACGACCCCCGGAGCGAATCGAGGTCTCCTCGAGGTCTTCCGACAGCGGCATCTCCTCTCGCTCATCGTCCGCAAGGAAGTGCAGATCAGATACCGGGGCTCGATCTTCGGTTGGCTCTGGTCCTATGTGAAACCATTGGTCCAGTTCGTCGTCTTCTTCGTCGCGATCGGTGTGTTCCTCGGCCTGAACGACCGCGTCGACTTCTTCCCGATCTACCTGCTCTCCGGCATCACGGTCGTCACCTTCTTCAACGAGGCGTTCGCGAACGGCACGCGGTCACTCGTGGACAATGCGGCCCTGATCAAGAAGATCTACCTGCCCCGAGAGATGTTCCCCGTCGCGAGCATGCTGATCGCCGCCGTGAACACGGTTCCGCAGATCATCGTGGTGATCGCCATTTCGCTGTTCTTCGGGTGGACTCCGTCCTTCGTCTCACTAGGAGCAATCCTGCTGGCGCTGGTCATCATCGCCGTTCTCGCCAGCGGCCTCGGACTGTTCTTCGGTTCGATCAACGTGACCTTCCGTGACGCCCAGAGCTTCGTCGAGATCATCGTCATGGTCGCGATCTGGGCGTCGCCCGTCATGTACGAGTGGACGCAGGTCGCCCGCGTCGTTCCCGACTGGCTCTTCGTGCTCTATCGACTCAACCCGATCACGGCCGCTGTCGAGCTCTTCCACTACGGAGTCTGGTACCCGCTCGGGCCCGACGCCGCTCCCCTGCCCGACGTATGGATGTACGGGCTGATCGCACTCGTGACGTCATTCATCGCGCTGGTCATCGGCCAGCTCGTCTTCCGCCGACTGGAGGGCCGCTTTGCCCAAGACCTCTGATACGCAGGCGCTGCCGCGGATCATCATCGATGACGTCCACAAGACCTTCAAGCTCCGACACACTCACTCCATCAAGGAGACGGCGCTCGCCGCGATCCGTCGCAAGCCGCTGACGACCGACTTCCACGCTCTGGACGGCGTCTCGTTCGAGATCGGCGAGGGCGAGTCGGTCGCACTGCTCGGCTTCAACGGATCCGGCAAGTCGACCATGCTCAAGCTGATCTCGGGAGTGCTCGAGCCCGATGCCGGCTCTGTGCTCACCCGCGGTCGCGTCGCGGGTCTGATCGAGGTGGGCGCAGGCTTCCACCCCGACCTCTCCGGCCGGGAGAACATCTTCCTCAACGCGGCGATCCTGGGTATGAGCAAGAAGGAGACCCAGGCGCGGTACGAGGAGATCGTCGCCTTCAGTGAGATCGAGCAGTTCATCGACACCGAGGTGAAGCATTACTCCTCGGGGATGTTTCTCCGTCTGGCCTTCTCCGTGGCCATCCACACCGAGATGGACGTGCTCCTGATCGACGAGATCCTCTCGGTCGGCGACGAACCGTTCCAGAAGAAGTGTCTCGCTCGGGTGCGCGAGCTGCATGCGAAGGGCAAGACCCTCGTCGTGGTCAGCCACGATCTGAACATGGTCGCGAATCTGTGCGATCGCGGCATCCTTCTCCAGAACGGCAAGATCCGCTACGACGGCCCCAGCAAGGACGCGGTCGAGGTCATGCGCTCGTAAGAAGACGAGGCCGGCTGGGCCCGCCCGCGAGGCCTCACAGGTCGGCGTGCAGACCCCACACGCGCTCTGCGGCGCCGAGCCACGAGAACGATCTCGAACGATCCGCGCCCAGCACACTGAGGCGTCTGGCCCCGTCACCGACGGCATTCTCGACTGCCGCGGCCATGTCGGACGGGCCGACGATCACTCCGCCGTCCGCGATCACGTCACGGTGCACTCCGCTCTCGACGGCGATCACCGGCACTCCGAGCGTCATGGCCTCGATGACACGCCATGGCCACGCCGCGAGCGCGCTCGTCGCCACCAGCGCGGAGGCACCCGCGAAGACCGCGGCCCGGTCGTCCGCAGACAGCGACCCGCGCACGTGCGCACGTGATTCGGGCAGTCCGGCGGCCGCTGCGATCTCAGCGAACCGCGGCTCCGCTCCCTCCGGTGCGTCGAGGACCACCGCGTCCTTGCCTGCAGCGACAGCGGCGCGGAATCCGGTCTCCAGCGACTCCGCGGTGCCGGTCAGCACGACGTATCCGGCCGGCAGGGAGAGAGAGGCGCGTCGCGCGACCGCGTCGAGCGGGACGACGAAACCTGAGGGAGCAGCGCCGGAGATGACACGGATGCGCCCCTTGAGCTTCGCGACCTCGGCGAGCCGCTCACCCACCGCGTGCGATGGCACGACGACCGCATCCGCGTGCTTGACCGCGCGCTTCAGCATCGCGCGCTGCCAGGCGACCGCGGCCTTGGGCAGGACTTCGGGCGACTCCCAGGCGTGCAGATCCCAGAGCGTGACCGTCGTCTGGTCATGGTCGTGCACTCGATCGTGTCGAACGAGAGGCGCCATCAAGGTCGCGGAGTGGATGAGACCACCCCCGACTCCCGGAGCGATCCCGAGCTGCCAGGACGCCGCGAGCTCCCGTCGCGCGAGCGAGAGCCTGCGCACGTCGGCGAGGCCGGGGATGTGCACCTCGGAGCCTGCCGGGATGATCGCCTCCACAGCGCAGCCGGACGGGGCCGTCGACACGAGCGCCGCCGCGAGATCCGAGGCCGCCGATGCGTGATCCGGATCGACCACATGCGTCAGTTGATCCAGAACAACACGCAACCGAGCACCCATGCGACAACAGTAGTCGTCAGACGCTGAAGAACCCGGGAGCACGACCGTACAAGGCCGGAGTGCACCGCGCAGACCCCTGATATGCCGCTTCGTGCTTGAATGCAGGGGTGAGTGACGGACGCCTGCCTGTACGTCGTCGGTGGTTGCGGTGGACCATCGGCGTGATCGTGACGTTCCTCGTGCTCGCGATCGGGTGGGTGACGATCCGCGGCATCGGCGCAGTGAACGATCTGCAGCAGGTCGCGACGTCGTCATCCACGCTCAAGGAGGCGATCGGCCAGGGCGACCTCGACAAGGCCGCATCGCTGTCGGCCCGCATCGCCCATCACGCGGAGTCCGCCCATGACCTCACATCGGATCCGATCTGGCAGGGCTTCGGGTTCGTGCCGTGGCTGGGGCCGAACTTCACGGCGGTGGCCGATGTCGCCGAGATCGCCGACGATGTCGCCGCCGATGCGCTCGTGCCCGTGCTCGAGGCCGCCGGGGAACTCGACCTCGCCAGCCTGGGCCTGTCGGGCGGGGTCATCGACCTCGCACCTTTCGCGCAGATCGAGCCCTCACTCGCTGATGCCAGCGCCACGCTCAGTTCCGCCGAGGATCGCGCTCTCGGCATCGACGCGGATGCGACGCTCCCCCCGCTCGCGGATGCCGTGCGCGAGATGCGATCGACCGTCACGCAGGCCGCGACGGTGGTGGGTTCGCTGCACGGCGCCGCGGCTCTGCTGCCCACCATGCTCGGTGCCGAGGGCCCGCGGAACTATGTGCTGGCGATGCAGAACAACGCGGAACTGCGTTCATCCGGCGGAATCATCGGCGCGATCGCGCTGCTCCATGCGGAGAACGGCCGGATCACGTTGGTCCAGCAGGCCTCGGTCCCGGACTTCCCCGCGCTGGACACTCCGATCCCGCTCAGCGAATCGACCGTCGCGCTCTTCGAGGACCGTCCAGGCCGCTACATGCAGAACCTGACCAGCATCCCGGACTTCACCGAGGCAGGCCCCGCGATCGCCACCCGCTGGCAGGACCGCTTCGGGCAGCCCGTCGACGGTGTCATCGCGGTGGACGCGGTCATGACGGAGAACCTGCTCGAGGCCACCGGGCCGCTGACCTTCGGCCCTTTCAGCGTCACGAAGGAGACGGTGGTGAGCCTGCTCCTCTCGGAGATCTACGCCGCGGTCCCAGACCCGAGGGCGCAGGACGAGATCTTCTCGCAGGCCGCCGCCGCGCTGCTGTCTGCCGCCCTGTCGACGGCCGAACCGAAGGACCTGGTCTCCGCCTTGGCGGCATCGGCGGATCAGGATCGTATCCGGATCTGGAGCGCGCACGAAGAAGAGGAAGCGCTTCTCTCCGGTACTTCTCTCGGCGGCGCGATTCCGACCGACGACACCGAGACCCATGTGGGCGTGCTGTTCAACGACACCACCGGCGGAAAGATGGATTACTACACCGACGCCACCATCTCGACCTCGATCGGCACGTGCGACGGTCAGCCGACCACTCAGGTGACGGTGACGTGGACGAACGATGCCCCGGCAGATGCTGCCACGTCGCTGCCGCCGTACGTCACGGCCGACGGCTTCTACGGCGTGCCGGCAGGGTCGACCCGCACGCTGATCACCGTGTACGGGCCCGAGGGCGCCACTCCTTCGCACATCGACCGCGACGGGAAGGAGGAGAGCGTCCAGACGGCGCTCCTCGGTTCGCGCGCCGCCGTGCAGCACGAGGTGCTGCTGGCCCCCGGTGAGACCTCTACGATCACCGTCGAGTACCAAGGAACGGGCGCGGGCGAACGGCTCACGGTCGTCGATCACACGCCGATGATCCGCACCCCGGAGACATCTCGGGAACAACTGCGTTGCGCGTCGTGACTTTCCCCATCCGATGATGTAGGGTCATTCTCACTGGGGAATATCTGGGTTCTGCAATTCTGTCGTGGGGACAGGAAGAACTCACGCAGTCGGATGCAGGGGTGTATCCGAGGGCGATTCCGCATGAAATTCTGGGGAGAATCATGCTGAAGAAACTGGCTGCAATCAGCCTTACTGCTGGCGTACTCGTGCTCATGGCACCTGCTGTCGCCTCTGCCGCGCCGGTCGTTCCGACCGAGTCCGACTCGTACTCGGGCACACCGCGCGTGGGCGTCGATGATCCGATCATCGACATCTGCGACGTATCGACCGTCGCCTTCGGCGCAGGATACTTCCTGCCGTCCGAGAACGTCGGAGTGTCCGTCTCGGGTCTCAATGCCGGTGACTCCGCGGTGTCCGGGAACACGGCGGCTGCCGACGGCAGCCTCCTCGTCACCTTCCGCCCGCCGTCCGACGGCAACGGTTCGTACGCGCTCGCCTTCACCGGCTCGCGCTCGTACACCGCGACCATCACGGTCTCCAAGGGACACGACGACGCCTCGAGCTGCGATCACGACCCCGGGGTCGCGAGCGCAGGTACCGAGCTTCCGCTCACCGGCGGCGGACTCGAGCTCGCCCTCACCGGCGGCAGCGTGTCGCCGTGGATTCTCGGCGGAGGAGCCGCTGCCCTCGTGGCAGGTGGAGCCCTCGTCGCGACAGGAGTCGTGCGCCGCAAGCGCGCCTAGGTCAGATCCTCGCTTCGTGCGGGGATCGACTGGACGACGGTGATCCCTCCCCCTCCGATCACCGTCGTCTGGTGAATCCGGTCTCGTACCGGAGGCCCACGACCGCCACTCTCACTCTCAGGTGGCGGTCGTGGGCTTATTCGCGCCCTCGGGAGGGCGGGAATCGCACCATCCACGCCGTATGGCGCGGTAATCCGCGCCCTCATGCTCAGGCGGTCGCATAGACCGCCCCACCGCACACGCTGCCCCTCGGGCACGGGGCACGACTCACAGGCCGCACGCACCGGCTCACCTAGACCGTGCCCGCGCAACGCCGATCTCCGATCGCCGAGCGCTACTACCCGTTCCCGTGTCAGGGCGTCGGGGTCGGGGTCTCCGTCGGCGGGTGCAGCGTCTGCTGCATCAGGTCGTGGATGTACGCGTAGTCGGGCGTGTGCTCGTCCACGCCGTTCTCGGGGGTGAGCTCGATCGTCGTGATCGTCTGCTCCTTGGCCTTCGTCATCAGATCGAAGAACTCAGGCAGCTTGTCCTGAGGCAGGTCGGTGCTGATGAGGGCGGTGCCCGCGGCAGCCACCTCATTGAAGCGAGTGAGCACCGTCTGCGGCGTGAACTGCGCGAGGATCGCCTCCTGCAGTTCACGCTGGCGCTTCATGCGGTCCCAGTCGCTCGTCGTGTACCGCGAGCGCGCGTACCACTGGGCGGTGTCACCGTTCATGTGCTGCTGGCCGACCTCGATCCACCCGATCGCCCAGGCATCGACGTCGTAGGGATCCGTGCCCTCCGGCGGGCCGCCCATCGGCAGCCGCTCCGTGACGTTGATGTCCACACCCCCGAGCGCATCGACGAGAGCTGCGAAGCCGTGCATGTCCACGAAGACGTAATAGGGGATCTCGATGCCGAGAACGCCCTCTGCGGCATCCTTCGTCGCCTCGATGCCCGGATCGGAGCCTTGCGCGACCGCATCGGGATACAGCCCTTGACCCTCGTCTTCCCGGCAGATCTCCGCGGCGTTGCGCACGTGGTTCATCCAGCCGTTCCATCCGCAGGAACTCGAGCCGTGCCCCTCGAAGCCGTTCGGATACAGCGCCTGCATCGGGCTGCCCTCGCTGAACGGCGCGTTCGGGAGCTCGCGCGGGATGCCCGTGATCGTGACGGCACCGGTCGTCGCGTTCACCGAGACGACCGAGATGCTGTCGAACCGCATCGAGTCGCGGCCGTCTCCGCTGTCGGCGCCGAGCAGGAGGATATTGTAGTACCCCTCGCTCGGCGGCAGGCTGGGCCCGCTCTGACCGAAGATCGTGCTGATCGTGCCGCGAGCGGTGCCGACGTACGATGCCGCATAGCCCATCCCCGTGCCGACCAGGCCGAGGAGCAGCAGGGCGACGAGCGGAATGGCGAATTTCGACGGTGCCGGGATCCGGACGATCCGCACGAGCCGGAGCACGTCGAAGGTGAGGACGAGCCACAGCACGATGTAAGCGATGATCAGCACCTGCACCAGCGTGAGGACCACGGCCGAGAACCAGCCGCCCCCGACGGTGAGCCACAGCAGCACCGGGCGCGCGAACAGAGCGAGTCCGGCACCGACGATCACCAGGAACCACGCGAGAAGCGTCGCACCCAGTCCGAAGCGCCCGAGCCTGCGGTTGCCTGCGAGCACCTGAGCCGAACCCGGCACCAGCACGTTCAGCAGCACCAGCCACCAGCCGCGCTTGGTCATCGTCCCGGCATCCGCCGGATCCGGATTCCTCAGCGGGCGCGTCTCGATCAGCGGTCGCGCCGACCCGCGCGGCGGCGCAAGGGTCACAGCGACCCCTTCAGCCGTTCGTTCTTCTCCTCGACCTGAGCTTCGAGGTCGAGCGCATAGGCTTCGACGCGGTCGGCGAGGTCGTCGTCGGACGTTCCCAGGATGCGCGCGGCGAGGAGTCCGGCGTTGCGCGCTCCCCCGATCGACACGGTGGCCACCGGGATCCCGGCGGGCATCTGGACGATCGACAGGAGCGAATCCATACCGTCGAGGTAGGCGAGCGGCACCGGGACGCCGATGACCGGCAGCGCCGTCATCGAGGCGAGCATGCCCGGAAGATGCGCGGCGCCACCTGCACCGGCGATGATCACGCGGATGCCGCGCGCCCGAGCTTCCCGCGCGTACTGCATGAGCTTGTCGGGCGTGCGGTGCGCCGAGACGACCTCCACCTCATGCGGGATCCCGAAGTCGGTCAGCGACTGAGAGGCATCGCTCATCACGCGCCAGTCGGAGTCGGAACCCATGACGACACCGACGAGGGGCGCTGCGGAGGAGTGCAATGGCTCAGTCACCCACTCAGGCTACGGTCTACTGCTGGGAGAACCCCCGAACGGCACACCTCTGAAACACCCTCAGTCGAAGTGAGCCGCTGCCGCCCTGGCGACGTAGACGGCGTCGTCGAGGTCATCACCGGAGACGTTCACGTGGCCGACCTTGCGGCCAGGGCGCGGCGACTTGCCGTAGGTGTGGATCTTGGCGGTCGGGTGCTCCCGCATCGCACCGGCGAAGCGGTCGCCGAGCGCCCCCTCCTTCGGTCCTCCGAGGATGTTCACCATGACCGACCACGCGGCGCGCGGGGTCGTGTCGCCCAGGGGCAGATCGGCGACGGCGCGCAGGTGCTGCTCGAACTGCCCGGTCACGGCACCGTCCTGGCTCCAGTGACCGCTGTTGTGAGGACGCATCGCCAGTTCGTTCACGAGGATCCGCTCGTCATCGGTCTCGAACAGCTCGACAGCGAGCATGCCGGTGACGCCGAGTCCTTCGGCGATAGACCGACCGATCTCGCCGGCCACCTGGACCAGACGCTCGGCGGCCTGCGGCGCGGGGGCGATGACCTCGGCGCACACGCCGTCACGCTGCACGGTCTCGACGACAGGGTAGGCGACGATCTGACCGCTGGGGCGCCGCGCCACCTGCTGCGCGAGCTCGCGCACGAAGCCGACGAGCTCCTCGACCAGCAGCGCCTCGCCGTCGGCGAGGCCTGCGAACCAGTCCTGAGCCTCTTCGGCGGCACGGACGACGCGGACGCCCTTGCCGTCATACCCGCCGCGCGGGGTCTTGACGACGCCCTGTCCCTCGTGCTCGTCAAGGAAGGCCTGCAGTTCTGCGACGTCGCGCACCGGCGCCCAGTCGGGCTGCGGCACTCCGAGTTCGGCGAGGCGAGCACGCATGACGAGCTTGTCCTGAGCGAACTGCAGCGCATCAGGACCCGGATGCACGGCGACACCGTCGGCGACCAGCGCTCGCAGGATCTCCTGTGGGACGTGCTCGTGATCGAAGGTGACGACGTCGACATCCTTCACGAACGCGCGAACCACCTCGAGGTCGTGGTAGTCGCCGACCGCGGTCGCGGCGAGCTGCGCCGACATGCCCTCGTCTTCAGCGAGCACCCGCAGGTCGAGTCCCAGCTCGACCGCCGGGGCGATCATCATCCTGGCCAGCTGGCCTCCACCGATCACGCCAACGCGCAGCGCCATGTGCCGCCTCCATTCGTCCTGACCATTCTCGCGCATCCGCGCGATCACGGATCACACGTCTCGCACTGATCCCTGATCGCCGATCCCCCGGGGCGATCGTCGCCGATCAGGATCCGGGGTATCCGTCCGGCCCCGACTGCGCGTCGCGGTGAGCGAGGATCTGACTCACTTCGATCTGGTCGGCCAGGGTCTCGTGCACGAGAGTGACGTTGGGCACGTTCGCGAGCCGCAGAGCCGCGTCGACCCCATTCGAGAGCGTGATGGTCCCGACACCCCACATGCGCTGCAGCACGCCGCGGCGCACGCCGATCGTGTAGCCGCGGGCGTGAGACATCTCCTGCCGATTGCGCGCGCCGATGCCGTGGTTGACGATGACCCGGCGCGTGGTGACCGTCACCGATCGCGAGTACCAGACGACATAGGGGACGACCACGAGCAGCAGCACGAGCGCGCCCGCCGCAGCGAGCAGCATCCAGTTCTCGAACGGCGACGGAAGGTTGTCGTAGAAGTACGCGGTGGCGCCGAACGCCGCGATCAGGACCAGCGCCGACCAGAACAGCCGGCGCGCGTGGGCTCGGAACCGCGCGATGAGCAGTTCTTCTGTGGGCACGCCTGGCGGTGGCATCGTCGGCCTTCCGCCGAGAGTCACGGGCTGGGTCACTCCTCCATTGTGCCCGCAACTGCGGACATCGGCGTCTGTGCGCCCGGGCGTGTCAGAGTCACGCGGGTCGGACGTGCACCACGTCACCCGCCGAAACGGCGGTCTCGACGCCGTCGTGGCGCACGAGAAGCCGTCCGTCTGCGTCCAGCGCCGCGGCCGTCCCGACGAGGACTCGGTCCCCGGGGAGCGACACCCGCACCTCGAGGCCGATGGTCGCGCAGCGATCGACTGCCGCCGCATGCAGTCCGCTCGACACCGCGTCTCCCGCCGCGGCGAGCGCCGCGACCAGGGTGTCGAGATCACGCAGGTACACCGAGAGCAGGCGGTCGGCATCGACTTCTGCGCCCAGGACAGCGAAGGACGTCGCGGTGGGAACAGGCAGGTCGGATGCCGTCATCGCCGTGTTCACGCCGGTGCCGACGATCACCGCGTCGCGCGTCGCCTCGGCGAGGATGCCGCAGATCTTCCGACCGCCGACGAGCACGTCGTTCGGCCACTTGACCGCCACCTCGTGCTCGGGAAGCTGCTCGGCGATGGCATCGGCCATCGCGACACCGGCGGCGAGGGGTATCCACCCTCGGGCGTCGATGGCGGACGGGAGCCGCCGCAGCAGCACCGACACAGCGAGAGACGCCCCGGCCGGCGCGGTCCACGTTCGATCGAGTCGTCCGCGGCCCGCCGTCTGATTGTCGGTGAGCAGCACGGAGAGGTGCGGCCATGCCTGCCCGTCGGCAGACCGCTCGCGAAGGACCGCGTTCGTCGAGCCGGCTTCGGAGAGCACGTCGAGACGCGAGGCGACCGCACGAGAGAGGGGAAGCTCCACCGTCAGACCTCTTCCTCGTCGGCCTCTTCGTCGTCGTCGTCCTCGTCGGTGCGCACAGAGCCGATCTCGTGCGCCTGCCAGCGATCCCACTTCTGCATGAGCTGTTCGATCGCGGCATGGAATTTCTCGGTGGCGACGCCAGGCGTCGTGTCGCCGAAGTAGTGCTGCACCCACATGCGCAGCCGGGCGATGGCCGCCTCGTCTGCACGGACGCGCTCGACCTCCGCCACGATGTCCGACGCGGCATCGGCGCTCAACCACTCGCAGTCCGAGAGGTATCCGTTGGTGTCGATCGATGCACGCTCATCGGCGGGACGCGTGATCATCAACGGCTTTCCGACGGCCAGACGGTCGTAGACCATGGCCGAGATGTCGACGATCGCGACATCGGCCGCAGCGAGCTGCCACCCGAGATCCGCACCGTCGTCGTACACGTGCTGTGCCGTCGGATCGGAGGCGTTCGCCGCGGCGATGTCGGCGATGATCCGTCGATGCGCTGCGCCGTATGCATCGTCGACCACACCGCTGCGCGGATGCGGGCGGTAGATCACGCGGTGGCTGCGGGACGCGAGCAAGGCCGTCACCAGCGCCTCCCCGTGGGTTGCGATCGAGCCGTAGTGGGCGCTCGGGCGGTCGCCCTCCCAGGTCGGCGCATACAGCACGACGGTTCGCGCGTCGGGCGTGTAGGGCAACGTGCCGGAGTAGTGATCCGCCTGCGGCCGACCGATCTCGATCGTGCGGTGGTCGATGTCCCAGTCCCAGAGCGTGCGGGACAGACGGTCGCGCGCGGCCTGACCTGCGACGAAGGCGTAGTCGTACGCCTTGTACTGGTTCGTGGTCATGTACATCTTGTCGGACTCGCCGTGGTTGATGAACACGTGCCAGCGCCGCCCGTAGCGGAACATCTGGAAGTTGCGGGTGTTCTGGTTCACGTACAGCACGATCCGGATGTCCTGTGCGGTGATGAACCGTTCGAGGTCCCGCACTGTCGGGACGAACGCGACAGGCGGACCGTCCTCGTCGAGAAGCTTGTCGGCACCGGTGGCGGAGCGGGACAGCACCACCACGGGCCAGCGCTTCGCGAGCTCTTTCAGCGGGCTGTACCACTGCCGCATCTGATACATGTTGACCGCGCCGTCCGCGAAGTAGACGGCGACCTTGTAATGCTCGGTCGGGTGCGGCTCCTGGTCGGCCAGGCGACGCCTGACCCGCTGCACCGCCTTGCGCGAGGCGAGCGCCCGCTTCAGCAGACGGTAGGCCTTCTTCGCATCGGACACTGCACCCATCCCTCCAGGATACCGAGTGCTGGCGCCGCGCCCGACGGATGTCGCCGCAGCGCATCGGGATGCGAATCAGCGAACGTCCGAGAAGCGCATGCCATGATCGTCATGTGCCTGACAATGACATCGACGTTCCCGAGACCGGGGTGTCGTTCGTCATGCCGGTGCTCAACGAGCGCGCCTATCTGGAGCACGCGATCCGCTCGGTGCTCACGCAGGAGCTGACGGTGCCGGCCGAGCTCGTGCTCGCACTCGGCCCCTCCACGGATGGCACGACCGAACTCGCGCAGCGCCTCGCCGCGGAGGACGACAGGATCCGCCTCGTCGACAACCCTGCGGCGCACATCCCCGTCGGGTTGAACGCCGCGATCCGCGCCAGTCGCTACGACACGATCGTCCGCGTCGATGCGCACTCCGAGCTCTCGCCCGGATATGCGGCGCGCGCGTTGGACGCACTCGAGCGCACCGGAGCCGCCAACGTCGGAGGCGTCATGCACGCCGACGGACGGACTCCCTTCCAGAAGGCGGTCGCACGCCTGTACAACTCCCCCGTAGGACTCGGCGGCGGCGCCTATCACGGCGGCACTCAGGAGGGCGAGGCGGAGTCCGCCTATCTCGGCGTGATGCGCCGCGCCGTGATCGAGGAGGTCGGGCTCTTCGACGAGTCGATCCGCCGCGGCGAGGACTGGGAGCTCAATCTGCGCATCCGCCAGGCCGGTCACCTGGTCTGGTTCGATCCGAGCCTCTCCGTCACCTACTGGCCCCGCGAGAGCTGGCTGCGCCTGGCTCGGCAGTTCCGGGCCACCGGCGCCTGGCGTGGAGAGCTCGTGCGCCGTTACGGCCGCCGCAACGGCATCCGCTTCTTCGCTCCCCCGGCTCTGGTGGTGCTCGTCGCGATGGCCCTGGTCGTGGGGGCGCTGCAGCTGACCGGCGCGATCACCGGGCTGATCTCCACGATCATCTCGGCGATCGTCTACCTTCCCCTCCTTGCTTATGCGCTGCTGGTGATCGCCGTCGCGTCGCTGCCGGGCGGCGGACGATTCCGTCAGCGGCTGTGGACGCTGGCTGTGCTGCCGACCATGCATCTCTCCTGGGGGCTGGGCTTCCTCGGTGGAGTGCTCCGGGGCGCCGGGGACACTGTCGACGCCTCGAGGCTGGGCACGCGCAACACGCCCCTCCCCTAGTCCGGTTCCGGCTCGGTCAGAACACCGCGGCAGGCGGTCTCAGCGGGTGACGTACCCCTGGTCGAGGATGCGCGCGACCACCCGCTCGGCCGCATGACCGTCGTCCCTGGCGTTGAACTGAGCCTTCCACGCGGCATAGCGCTCCGCGAAGGCGCTCTCGTGCCCGTGGTCGGCGAGGGCAGCGACGAGTTCGTCCTGCGTGCGCAGAAGCGGCCCCGGTGCCCGTGTCTCGAGATCGAAGTAGAACCCGCGGAGCTTCCCGCGGTAGTGATCCAGGTCGGGCACGAGGAAGTACATCGGCTTGCCCGTGACGCTGAAATCGAACATCACCGACGAGTAGTCGGTGATCAGGGCGTCGGCAGCGAGCAGCAGCTGAGAGGTCTCGGGGTACCCGGTGACGTCGATCACCCGCGCGCCGGCACGGTCGCGGTCGGTCTCGATCGTGCGTGAATGCCCCCGCACGAGCACCACCGAGTCAGTCGTCCTGGCGAGCTCTTCGGGGTCGATGAAGTCGACCATCGCCGTGCGGTCGTCACGCCACGTCGGCGCGTACAGCAGCACGCGCTCGCCCTCGCCGATGCCGAGGGCAGCACGGATCGCGGCGGGATCCCCGGTCACCAGGGCGTCGTTGCGCGGATACCCCTCGACCCAGAAAGGCCGCCCGAGGAACGCGTATGCCTTGCGGAGAATGCGCTCGGAGTAGGTGTTCTGTGCGAGCAGCACGTCCCAGCGACGGGACTCCTTGACGACGGCGGCCATACGACGGGGGTCGAACCCCGGCCGATGCAGCGCCAAGCGCTTGAGGGGCGTTCCATGCCAGGTCTGCAGCACGCGCTGCCCTGGCTTGCGCGCGAATCGACGCCGCAGCCAGTCGTTCACGATCAGCAGTCGCGCCGCCGCGCGGGCGCGCCACCATTCGGGGCTGCCCTCGACGACGGCGATCGCGCCTTCCGGGACCGCCACCGACAGGTCTACGACACTCCAGTAGCGCACGACGTCAGGTGCCTGCGCAGAGAGCGCCCGGTCGATCGCCTGGGGGTTGCAGCCGACGCTGCGCCCGTAGAAGCTCTCGAAGAAGACCGCGTTCTCGGTCGCGCCCTGATGCGCGAGGTAGCGTCCTTCGAGCGTGGCCTGCCCCTCCGGCGACTCGTACGCGGGGTCGACCGGTGCGGCGATACGGGCGGTCGCGCCGTCGACGGCCACGCGGACGCCGGCCAGCACCTCGGGACCGATGTGCAGACCGTCGAGGTCGACGTCGGGGATGCGGATCTCGTAGTCGCCCGCCGGCAGAGGAAGCTCAGGGCCGCCCCATCGCGCTGCACGGAGCGCGAACGTGGCCTTCCAGGTCTTGCCGCCACCGGTGATGCGAGCATCGACTCGGGCACGCGGCCCGATCAGCTGCGCGGTGGCGGGACGGTGACCTGCCCCTGCGATGATCAGCGACTCTGCCGTCTCATCGATGCGGGCCGTCGTCATGCTGCTCCCTTCGGCGCGGGGATGCCTCGCGCACGGATCGTCTCGTACACGCGCCGGGTGTTGCGTCCGTCACGGAACGCGTGCATCTCCGCGCTGAGCGTAGCGGAATGCTGCGACCTCGCGGCGAACACGCCGTCATCGTCCAGCAACGCGGACAGCTGCACGAGGAGAGAATCCCAGTCGGTCGCGGCGTCGTCTCCTGCCACGTCCTGGAAGCGACCGTAGAAGCCCCGCGTGCGGGCGTACTGCTCGGCGTCTGGCGCCAGGTAGAGCACGGGCATCCCGAGCAGTCCGACGTCGTAGGCGAGCGAGGAGTAGTCCGTGATCAGGACGTCGATCGCCGGGAGCGCGGGCGTGATGTCGGGCAGGAGGCCGGCCCCGAGCATCCGCACCCGTCTGCTCGGCAACGACGGCGCGTATCCGCCCTCGCCGAGGGGATGGGAGCGCACCAGCAGCACCGCGTCATGCTGTTCCAGTACGCGGATGATCTGCACCCACTGAGCGGCATCCGGAACCGCGGGGTCGACCGCGCCGTCACGCCAGGTCGGGGCGTACAGGATCGTCCGCGAAACGCGTGGCGGATCACCCAGCACGCGGCCGAGCAGCGCGGATGCCGCAGCTCGCCGCTCGTGCGGTTCCCCGGCGGACAGGACGTCGACGCGGGGTTCTCCGGTGACGACGACACGCGCGTCGCCGAGCGCGAATGCGGACTCCAGACGCCCCCTGGAGCGGTGCGAGGCCGCAGGAAGCACGCGGATCCGCTGAGCGGCACGGCGATACAGGATGCCGATCAGACGTCGGAGCACCGGCGCCCCCGGGACCTCGGGAACCTGGGTCGTGGCCGGCGAATCGAGTCCGATCCGCTTGAGCGGGATGCCGTGCCACAGTTGCACGACGAAGGCGCCGGAGATCGCGTAGCGATTCACATCACCGAGACCGTGGGTCACCACGACGACACCGGCGCGGGCCGTGGCCCACCACCCGCGCAGACCTCCCTTGCGGACGGTCCGCAGGCCCAGAACTACGGCGTCGCGGTCCTCGCGGTCCGATGAGGTCAGCCACAGCGTCTCGTGACCCTCCGCCGCAGCGTGACGCTGCAGAGCCAGTGCACCGTCGCCTACGCCCGCTCCGCAGCCGAAGACCCAGCGGGTGCCTCGAGGCACGAGGAGCGTGCCGACGCGTCCGGCGAGGTAGAGAGGGATCCGAAGCAGCTTGGCCGCATTGCCGGAGCCGAAAGAGAAGGACGCCACACCGCGAGCCTATCGCGGGGTGGCGTCCTTCTCTGTGAGCGGGGTTCCGAGGGTCAGCCTGCGAGCTCTCCGAGCGTCACGTCGATCTCGTACTCCTTGCCACCGCGGATATAGGTGACCTTCGCGTCGCTGCCGGCAGCGGCGGCGCGAACCTGAGCGGTGAGGTCGCTGGCGCTCGTGATCGGCACGCCGTTGAAGGCGGTGACGATGTCGTCGGCCTTGAGACCGCCGGCTGCGGCAGCTCCGCCGTCGGTGACCTCTGCGATGTAGGCGCCAGCGACCTCGGCGTTCTCGACCGAAGCCGCGTCACGGACCGATGCACCCAGCAGACCGTGGCTCGCCACACCACCGGCGATGATCTCCTCCGAGACGCGCTGGGCGATGTTCGCCGGGATCGCGAATCCGATGCCGATGGATCCGGATTCCTCCGAGCTGCCCGAGCTGGCGATCGCCACGTTGATGCCGATCAGCTCGCCCTTGCTGTTCACGAGGGCACCGCCGGAGTTGCCGTGGTTGATCGCCGCGTCCGTCTGGATCACGGCTATCGAGATGGACTCCGAGCTCTGCTGCGAGGTGTTGCCCGGCAGATCGAACTGGAACGGACCCTCGCCCTCGCCCTCGTCCGGCGTCTGCTCCTCCTGCGGGGCGTCCTCGGACGACGAGTCGGGAAGGGCCGATGACGCGATCTGGATGCTGCGATTGAGCGCGCTGACGATGCCCGTCGTGACCGAGTTCGACAGTCCGAGCGGAGCACCGAGCGCGACGGCGGTATCGCCGACGTTGAGCTTCGACGAATCGGCGAAGTCGATGGGGGTCAGATCCGACGCACCCTCGAGCTTGATGACCGCGAGGTCGTAGATCGGGTCGGTTCCCACGACGGTCGCCGTGAAGATGCGCCCGTCCGAGGTCGTGACGCGGATCGTCGGGTCGGCGACGGCTCCGCCGAGCGTCACGACGTGCGTGTTCGTCAGCACGTAGCCGTCATCGCTGATGATGACGCCGGAGCCGCTGCCGGCCTGGTCAGAACCGGCCACCTCGATCGTGACGACCGACGGCAGCGCCGCGGTGGCGACCGCGGTGGTCTCGTTGACCGAACCGGGGTTGTTCACCGTGACCGTGTCGGGGCCCTGGGCGACACCGGTCGAGTTCTGGTTCGAGATGCCGTTGAGGAGCGCTCCTCCACCGAAGCCGGCGACACCGCCGACGAGGGCTGCGGCGACCACGATCGCGGCGAACTTGACGCCGGCCCGGGGCTTCTGGCCCTTGACCTTGGTCGCCCCGTCGACGGGCTGCCCCGGCTGAGCGGTGTGGATGCCGAACGCCGCTCCGGGAGCTGTGGCGGTGGCAGCACCGGGGTGAGTGGGTGCCTGATGACCGGGCGCCTGCTGACCGGGAGCGCCGAAGTACGGCTGCGGAACCGTCTGCGCTGCCGGCGACACATGGGCCGCGGGGGCCTCGAACACCGGCGTGGGAATCTGCGGGGCTGCGCCGGCGGATGCCGGGGATGCCGGGGTCGTCTCCGGAGCGCTGGGCACGCTCGGTGCGCCCTGATGAGGCGCCGGCGTGGACGCGAACGTCTGCGGAACCTCATGTCCCTGGCTCGATCCCGGCGCGGCGGCGGTGCCGGTGGTCTCAGCGGTGGCATCCGTCGTCGAACGGTCGACGACCTCTGCTGCCTCGGTGGACGGCACCGCGTCGTTCGACGCGGGTACCGAGTGGTCCTGGGTGTTGTCTTCGTTCATGGTGTGTGCTCCTTCAACGACGCTCCTTCAGAATGGCGCGTGTATCTGTGCGTTTCGTATGGCGAAGATGAGTTTCACCTATGCCCTTAGCCTGTTCTTCATGAGTGTCATCCCAGGCGCATGGCGGCGCACGGCAGCGGGAGCCGGTCTGCTCGCACCCGACGGAAGCGTCGCGCCCACCATCTTCGCAGAGATGTCCGCTGCCGCGGCTCGAACCGGAGCGATCAATCTCGGCCAGGGCTTTCCCGATGAAGATGGCCCCTCCGAGGTGCTCGACGCCGCACGTGAGGCCATCGCCCGCGGGGCCAACCAGTATCCGCCGGGGCGAGGCATCCCCGATCTGCTCGCGGCGATCAGCGAGCACCAGCGACGCTTCTACGGACTCGAAGTGGATCCGGCTCGCGAGGTGATCGTGACCGCCGGTGCCACCGAGGCGCTGACGGCGACGCTGCTCGCTCTGATCGACGGCCCGGACGACGAGGTCGTCGTGTTCGAGCCCTACTACGACTCGTACGCAGCGGCTGTCGCCCTTGCCGGCGCTCGGCTGCGCACCGTGCCGCTGCGCGCTCCCGACTTCCAGCCGGACCTCGATCAGCTCGCCGAGGCCGTCACGGATCGCACCAGGATCATCCTGATCAACGATCCGCACAATCCGACCGGGTCGGTCTTCGACCGTGCGGTGCTCACCGAGGTGGTCCGGCTCGCCGAACTGCACGACGCGATCATCGTCACGGACGAGGTGTACGAGCACCTCGCCTTCCGCGCCCCGCACACGCCGGTGGCGACGCTCCCCGGGGGCGCCGAGCGCACTCTGACGATCTCGTCGGCGGGAAAGACGTTCTCGGCGACCGGCTGGAAGATCGGCTGGGTGCACGGCCCCGCG
Organism: Microbacterium sp. Leaf159; assembly: GCF_001423615.1. Lineage (GTDB taxonomy): Bacteria > Actinomycetota > Actinomycetes > Actinomycetales > Microbacteriaceae > Microbacterium. The sequence goes on from NZ_LMOU01000001.1 coordinate 1,065,031, forward strand.
GATCTCATCACCGCCGTACTCACGGTGAAGCAGTATCTGACGTATGTGAACGGCTCGCCGTTCCAGCCGGCGATCGCGGTGGGGCTGCGCCTCTCCGACGACTACTTCACCGGGGCTGCCGCGACGCTGGAGGCGAAGCACGAGATCCTGGGATCGGGCCTCCGAGCCGCGGGCTTCACGGTGTATCCGCCGCAGGGCGGCTACTTCACGGTGGCCGACGCGTCGACGCTCGGAGGGGCGGATGCGGCACAGTTCTGCCGCGAGCTGCCTGAGCGCGCGGGAGTCGTGGCGATCCCACTCACGGCCTTCGTCTCCGAGGACCGGCGCGGTGACTATGCGGGTCTGGTGCGCTTCGCCGCGTGCAAGAAGGTCGCAGTGCTCGAAGAGGCGGCCTCACGCCTCGCCTCGAGCTTCTGAGTCGCCCCTGCTGAGCCGCGGACCGGCCGCTCAGCGCGGAGCGACCGAGTAGCGGCGCACGCGCAGCGAGGGATTGACCGCGCGGACCCTGTCGATCGCTGCACGCTCGACGGCGGCGACTGCGATGCCCTCCGCCGTTCCGACCCCTGCCAGCACCACGCCCTGAGGGTCCACGATCTGTGAATGTCCGACGCCGACCGGCGTCGGGTGATCGGCGGCGATCACGTACGTGGTGTTCTCGATCGCCCGTGCGGCGAGAAGCGTCGTCCAGTGGTGCTCCTTGAGCGGGCCGCGCACCCATTCGGCAGGCACGACGAGGGCGTCCGCGCCGGCGTCTATGAGCGTGCGCGACACCTCGGGGAACCGCAGGTCGTAGCAGGTCATCAGACCGAACCGGATGCCCGCGATCTCGAACGTGGCCGCCACACCGGTCTCCCCCGCCTCGACCCAGTCGGACTCGGTCTGGCCGAACGCGTCGTACAGATGCTGCTTGCGATAGGTCGCGAGGATCCCGTCACCGCGCACCGCCACGACCGTGTTGCGCACGTGCATCGAGTCGGAGGCGCGCTCGGCGAGCCCCGCCACGATCACGACGCCGTAGTCCGCGGCCAGCGCGGTCAGCGTCGCCACGAACTCGCCGTCCAGTGTCTCGGCGTTCTGCGCGAGGGTCGTATCCATCGGGTCCACGAAGTAGCTCGAGTACTCGGGGAACACGATCAGCGTGGCGCCCCGCGCGGCCGCATCCGCTGTCAGCTGCGCGATGCGCTCGCGGTTGTCCGCGCGCGACGCCGTCGGCGCGAACTGGCAGACGGCGACGGGGACGGCGGCAGTGGTCTCTGGCATGTTCCCCATCCTCCCGCATGGCGTCGGCCCGGGCACCGTTCCCGGCCCCGATTCGCGCGCTCTCAGAATCCGTGATAAGTTTCTTCTTGTGCCGCGGGGTGGAGCAGTTCGGTAGCTCGCCGGGCTCATAACCCGGAGGTCGCAGGTTCAAATCCTGTCCCCGCAACAAATGAAAGGCCCTCTGACTCGGAGAAATCCAGGTCAGAGGGCCTTTCGCTTTCCCTCGTGAACGTCAGTAGTCCCACTCGAGTGAGGGGTCGGCAGGCACGAGGGGCCGGTCATCCCGCTCCTGGCGCGGCTCCACGGTGACCTTGACCCGGGTGGCGGCGCAGACCAGCACGCTCATCATGCCGGCGCGGGCGGAGAAGCCGACGAAGGTGGGGCGCGTGCGGGCAGCCGTCTCGATCTTCCCCATGAGGTCGACCAGATCCTGCTCGGCGGTGAGCACGAACTCCTCGTCGTCGAACACTATGCGGGTGATGGTGCCCATCTGCTCCCCTTCGATCGGGAGACGCGAGATCGCCTCTGCAATCGACGCTAGACAGACTCGTCGCTCACGGCGCGGGGGTTGCGCGGAGCGCCCGACCATGCACCCTCCGGGAGAGAAGCCCTGGAAACGCGAATGGACGCCCTCTCGGGCGCCCATTCGACGATGTCACTGCGGGTTCACTCCCCCGATGAGCTCTCCAGCCCGAGAAGCGTGTTCACCGCGTCGGTGAGGCGCTTGTCGGCCTCGGCGAACTTCGTCAGGTCGCCCTCCTTGAGAGCAGCCTCACGGTCGGTGAGCGCCTGCTGCGCCGCGGCGAGTGCCTCGGCCTCGGCGTCGGTCGGCGTGGTCGGCTCGGTGGGAACCTCACCGGTGTCGGGATCCGGCTCGGTGGGCTCGACCTGATCATCGCCACCCGTCGCGCCGGCGTCACCGCCGAACAGCGTGTCGAGCGCGGCGGTCAGGGTGTCCTCGAAGGCGACCTTGTCGCCGAAGGCCACGAGGACCTTCTGCAGGCGGGGCAGCTTGGTTCCCTCGGACGACTGCACGTAGACGGGCTGCACGTAGAGCAGACCGCCACCGACGGGCAGTGTGAGCAGGTTTCCGTACAGGACCTCGGACTCTCCCTGCTGCAGCAGGTTGAGCTGCGGCACCACGGCCGTGTCCGAGTTGTAGGTGTTCTGCACCTGACCGGGGCCGGGAACCGTCGTATCGGTGTCGATCTCGAGCATCCGAAGCTGTCCGTAGCCCTCGGCCTTCACTCCGGCCTCGGAGCCTGCATCCGAGTCGACGGCCAGATAGCCCATCAGGACGTCACGGTTGCTTCCGCCCTGTGCGGACGGGATGAACGTCGAGAACATCGAGAACCGCGGCGAATCCTGTCCTGGCATCTGCATCGTCAGGTAGTACGGCGGCTGCAGGACCGAGTCACTGCGCGGGTCGTTCGGCGTCTGCCAGCGGTTGTCCTGCTGAGCGAAGGACCCTGCGGTGTCGATGTGGTACGTGCCGAGGATGTCGCGCTGCACCTTGAACAGGTCGGTCGGGTAGCGGACGTGGCTCATCAGATCCGCCGACATGTCGCTGACGGACTTCAGCGTCGACGGGTAGATGTTCTGCCACGTCTGCAGCACCGGATCCTGGTCATCCCACGCGTAGAGGGTGACCGAACCGTCGTAGGCGTCGACCGTGGCCTTGACCGAGTTGCGGATGTAGTTGATCTCGTCGATCGCGAGCGTCGGCGACGGGAGGTTCGAGTCGGCGATCGCATCCGACAGGCTCACGTTCGTCGAGTACGGATAGGTCGAGCTCGTCGTGTATCCGTCGATGATCCAGACGATCCGGCCGTCCACCACGCTCGGGTACGGGTCGCTGTCGAGCTCAAGGTACGGAGCGACCTTCTGCACGCGCGTCTTGGGGTCGCGGTCGTACAGGATCTGCGAGTCGTCGTTCACGAGGTTCGAGAACAGGATCTGCTCCGACTGGAACTTCAGCGCGTACAGGAGCTTCGTGAAGGTGTTGCCGATCTGCGGCCCACCATCGCCCTCGAACGTCGTCTTGGTCTCGCTCGCGCCGTCCTTGCCTCGCGGGTAGTCGATCTCGACGGGATCGGTCCCGTCAGGAGCGCCGACGATCGAGTACTCGGGAGAGCTCTCGCCGAAGTAGACACGGGGCTCGAACTTCTCGCCGTCGGTGAGGAAGCCCGACGAGGGGATGCCTCGTTCGAGGAACACCGGCTCGCCGTCGCTGGTGCGCTGGTTGCCGGCGGCTGCCACGAGTCCGTAGCCGTGGGTGTAGACCGCGGCGCGGTTGTTCCAGTTCGTGACGTCGACGCCGTTCATGTCGAGGTCACGGACCGACACCACGGTGTCCTGCATCTCGCCGTCGATCTCGTAGCGGTCGACGTCGAGCTTCTCCTGGAACTGGTAGTAGCCGCGGTACTGCTCGAGCTGGCGCACGGCCGGGCTGATCACGTTCGGGTCCACGATGCGGATGGATGCCGTGGTCTCGGCGTCCTCGCGCAGCTGGCCGGCTTCGGCGTCGGTCTCGGCCTCGAAGGGAGTGGTCTCGAGGTCGGCGACCCCGTACGCCTCCTTCGTCCCGTCGATGTTCCGCTGGTAGAACTCGGCCTGATAGGCGTTCTGGTTCGGGCGCACCTGGAAGGTGGTCACGGCCCACGGGAAGCCGACGCCGACGACGAGCGAGGCGACGATGAGCAGCGCGGTCGCGGCGAGCGGGAAGCGCCAGCGGCCGATGACGGCCGTGACGAAGAAGAGGATCGCCACGATCGCGGCGATGATCGTCAGGATCGCGAGTCCGGGGATGGTCGCATTGACGCCCGTGTACGCGGGGCCGACGATGCGGTCGTCCTGGGCGACGAGCGTCTTGTAGCGGTCGAGCCACAGGCTGGCGGCCTGCACCAGCAGGTAGAGGCCGGCGATGATCGCGAGCTGGATGCGGGCGGGCTTCGAGATGCGCAGCTCGCCCTGGCCGATCCGCACCGAACCGTAGAGGTACGACACGAGCGCGGTCACGATGAGCGTGAGCAGGAGCACTGCCGACACGAAAGCCAGCAGGATCGAGTAGAACGGCATCGCGAACATGTAGAAGCCCGTGTCCACGCCGAACTGCGGGTCAGTAGTGTCGGTGGCGACGCCGTTGGCCCAGAGCCACACGGTCTTCCACTGACTCGCGGCCGAGAACCCGGCGAACAGACCGAAGAAGATCGGCATGCCCCACATCGCGAGGCGACGCAGCGGCTCGATGACCTCCTGGTACCGGTCGAGCTGCGAGCTAAGCCGCACGTAGACGGGACGCAGTCGGTACGCGAGCTGGATGGCGACGAACAGCGGTACGGCCATGCCGAGGAATCCGACGACGAACATCACCGCCGTGGCGAACCATTGGGTGGTGAGGACTCCCGCGAAGCCCACCTGGTCGAACCAGAGGAATTCGGTGTAGAGCGACGCGAAGACGAAGAAGACGGCGATCAGCGCGGCGATGATCGCCAACGAGATACCGAAGATTCTTCGCGAGGTTCGGGGAGTGGCCGGGTTCGGTGCAGAAGTCGAGGTCACCCTCCCATCCTAGGCACGCCTTACTGTGCTGCGGCTGTCATCCCTATCACGGGGAGGTCACGACGTCGCAGGTCGGGAGCGATCCCACGTCGCCGCCGTTCGCGATCACCTCGAGTGCGTCGAGTGATTCCTCCAGCGTCGAGGTGCTGATCACGGTGAGTCCGTCCGGCACGTGACCGGTGACCTCGTCGCAGTTCGTACTGGGTGCGAGGAAGTAGTCGGCTCCCGCGTCGCGGGCACCGTAGAGCTTCTGGCGGATGCCGCCGATCGGCCCGACCGTGCCGTCGGCCTCGATCGTGCCGGTGCCGGCGACGTTCTCGCCGCCGTTGAGCTCACCCTCGGTGAGGGTGTCGATGATCCCGAGCGCGAACATCATCCCTGCGCTCGGGCCGCCGACGTTGTCGAGCTGCAGGGTGACATCGATCTCGAAGTCGTAGTCGGTGCGCAGGGTGACACCGATCAGCCAGGTGGTCACGCCTGCGTCGACCTGCTTCTCGGGCGTCACCTCGACGACCTTCTCCTCGCCGCCACGCTGCACGGTCAGCTCGACCGGGTCTCCCCCGGCATCCTGGATCGCCTGTCGCAACTGCTTCGCCGAGGTCACCGCGGTGCCGTCGATCGCGGTGATGACGTCCTCGGCCTCGAGGCTCCCCTCGGCGGGTGCGTCTTCGACGACATCGACCACCGCCACCTCGGCGCCCGTGTCGTAGCCGAGCTCGTTCAGCGCGGCGGCGGTCGCCTCGTGCTGCGAATCGACCATCAGGGTCGCGTTGCGCTCGTCGCGCTGCTCGGTGGTGACGCCTTCGGGGAACACGGAGTCGAGCGGCACGACGGCGCGAGACGGATCCGTCCAGGCGAGCGCCAGTTCGAACCAGCTCGGCGTGCGCTCTCGGTTGCCGACCACCTGGACGGTGGTGAGGTCGAGCGTGCCGGCGGTCTCGAAGGTCTCGGCGCCCTCGACGTGGATGAGTGGCACCTGCTCGCCGTCCGTGCCCGCGGCGGTGCCGAGGGTGTCGTAGACGGGGCCCGGCCGCTGGATGACGTAGGGCGTGGGGAGGAAGGTGAGAACGACGAGCGCGATCAACGCGACGATCAGCGCCCAGACTCCGAGTCCGAGCTTCACAGACCGTGTTCGATCCACAGTGTTCCTCCGTCGTTCGCGGGCGGCGTACAGCGATCTGCCCGCTTCGGGGTCTCGCGGCCGATCCTGTGACTAGCGTAGATGCCACGGCTTTAGGCGTGCTGAGAGGCGAGCGACATGTCAGACAACGACCCGACCCCCGAGGACTTCCAGGAGTTCCTCCGACGAATGATGTCCGGCCAGGGTGCCGGCGACATCGACCCCGAGGCGCTGCAGAACGCGTTCGCGGGTATGGAAGGCATCCAGTTCGACCCGGCGATGATGCAGACGATCATGTCGCAGCTGCAGGGCGCCTTCGGCGGCGACGCGTGGGAGAACGCGCTCCGCCAGGCGCTGCACATCGCGAACCGCGACGGGCTCGGGATCACCGACGGCTCGCGCACATCGCTGGTCGACTCGTTCGCGCTCGCCGATCTCTGGCTGAGCGAGGCGACGACCATCTCCGAGCTCGCCGAGGCTCCACGTGCGATGACCAGGGGCGAGTGGGTCGAAGCGACCCTGCCCGTGTGGAAGGAGATCGCCGACCCCGTGTCGACGAGCATCGCCGATGCGCTCACCAGCGCACTCGACACCCAGGTGCCCGAAGACATGCGCGAGGTCGTGCAGGGCGCAGGAAAGCTCATGCGCGGGCTCGGCGGCTCGGTGTTCGCCGCGCAGTTCGGCCAGGTGCTCGGCAACCTCTCGCTCGAGGTCGTGTCGGGCGGAGACGTCGGCATCCCCGTTCTCCCCGCCGGCACCGCGGCCGTGATCCCGCAGAACCTCACCGCCTTCGGCGAAGGTCTCGAGATCCCCGAAGACCAGATCACCCTGTATCTCGCGACCCGTGAGCTGGCATACGCGCGCCTGTACCGCCACGCCAAGTGGCTGCACCTGCACGTCATGGCGCAGATCACCGACTTCGCGCGCGGGGTCACCGTCGACGTCGACGCTCTCGAAGACGTCGCCAGCCGACTCGACCCCTCGAACCCCGAAGAGCTCCGCGCGGCGATCGAGGGCGGAGCCCTGCTCCCCACTCAGACCGAGGCTCAGCGAGAGGCGCTGGCACGTCTGGAGAACCTCGTCGCCACGATCGACGGATGGGTCGACGTGGTCACCGCGCAGGCGACGTCCCGCCTTCCCGACGGCGCCCGGATCGCCGAGGCGGCGCGTCGCCGTCGCGCGGTGGGCGGCCCCGCTGAGGATGCGCTCGGTGCGCTCGTCGGCCTGAAGCTGCGGCCGCGCCGCCTCCGCGAGGCCTCGGCCATGTGGCAGGCGGTCACCGACGCCGTGGGCACCGCCGGACGCGACGCGCTCTGGGACTACCCCGACCTGATGCCGACCTCTGACGACATCGACGACCCCTCGAAGCTCGTCGCGAGGCTCCAGGCGACGGCGCGTGGCGAGCAGCCCGTCGCCGACGAGTTCGACGAGGCACTCGCACGTCTGCTCGACGGCGACGACTTCTCGGGTGAGAAGCCCGAGGCAGACGGCTCGTCAGAACCGGATGATCCGGCATCCGACGCTCCGAAGTCCGACGGCGACGACGGCCCGGGCGGCGACCGCCCGGTGTGATCGGCGGCGTTCTGCTCGCCGGGGATCCCCTCGACGGGCAGAACGGCAGACGAGTTCTCCACGGATGCCGCTGACGGCGACATCTCGAGCAGCGGAGTCCGCAGAATCGAGGGATGTCTCCGCTGACTCCCCCGATCACCACTCGCCTGGACCCCGCCGTGCCGTTGCTCTGGCGCGACGGAGAGACCCTGCAGATCGGCATCGAGGGCACCCTCCGCATCTCGGCGTCGGAGCCCTGGGTCGAACGGCTGATCGCGCGGATGGCCGCGGGGTTCCGTCGCTCGGCCTTCGACGTCGTCGCGCATGCGTCGGGCGCGCCCCGCGCCGACGCGCGGATGCTCCTCGCTCGTCTCGAGCCGCTGCTCGTCGACGACCCCGCAGCCCCACGTGCGGCCTGGGTCGAGAGCGTCGCCGTCCTCGACGGACGTTGCGAGTATCGGATGCGCGACGCGCTGCTCGATGAGGGCGTGTCCGCAGGCGCGCGTGAGGAACCGGGAGACATCGGCGTCGTCCTCGTCGAGGGCGCCGCCGCGGCCCTGCACTTCGCCCGCTACCTCCGTGAGGACATCGCCCACCTGCCCGTGTCGCTGGAGCGCGGTCGGACGACGATCGGTCCGTTGATCGTTCCCGGTGACTCGCCCTGCCTCACCTGTCGGGATGAGCACGAGCGCGACCGCGACTCGGCGTGGCCGCGGATGCACGCGCAGCTCATCGGCAGGGAATCCGGTCCGATCAGCGTCTCTCGGATCGCGGAGGCTGCGACCGTGGTCGCGCGTCTGCTCGCGACGACGACCGCACCCGGGTCCTTCGTCGAAGTCAGCGGCGACGGTCGGCGCGCGTGGCGTTCACTGACGTTTCACGAAGAATGCCGGTGCCGCGAGCAGTCGTTCCTATCTCTGCCAGGAACCGCGACGGCGCCCGCTCCCCTCGTCCCGCTGACCGGGACCACGACAGCGACAGCGTACGCGCGGCGCGCGTGACCCCGACGTAGGCGAGACGGCGCTCCTCGTCGATCGCGTCGAAACCGGTGGCGTACGAGATCGGCAGAGCGCCCTCCGCCCATCCTGCGAGGTACACGTGCGGCCACTCGAGCCCCTTCGCCGCGTGGAGCGTCGACAGGGTCACGGTGCGCATCGTGGGCTCGTGCTGGTCTTTGGCGCGCGCCATGAGCGCGTCGCTGAAGGTGCGCAGATTCTCGTCAGGACCCGCGTCCTCCGCCAGCCGGAGGATCGCCCGCCTCGCCTCCCACCCGTCGCGCTGGGCTCCGCCGGCTTCCGGCGGCTCCTCGGTGAGACCCAGTTCCCGAAGCACCCGCTGTACACCGGGGAGGAACCCGTGCTCGGTCGGCGCCACGGCGGCGGCGCGCAGCGCGAGGATGGCCTGACGCACCTCCGGCATGGCGAAGAACCGCGTTCCACCCAGCACCGATGTGGCGATGCCCTCGGCGGCGAGCGCCTGCTGCAGCACGGCGGACTGCGCATGGGCACGGTACAGCAGCGCGACGTCTGCAGGCGACGCTCCGGCTTCGATCCGCGCCGACACGGCGGCGGCGATGCCCTCGGCCTCCTCCCGCTCGGTGTCGTAGGCCGTCACGGTCGGCGAATCCGCGTTGAAGGTCTCCCGCGCAGGAACGAGTTCGAGCGCGCCCGGTCTGCCCTTCATGAGAGCGTTGGCCGCTTCGAGGATCGGAGCCTGCGAGCGGTAGTTGGTCTCGAGCCGCACCACCGTCGCCTCCGGATGACGTCGTTCGAACTCGAGCAGGAAGCGCTGCTCGGCACCGGCGAACGAGTAGATGGTCTGGCTCGCGTCACCGACGACGCAGATGTCCTTGCGATCCCCGAGCCAGAGCTCGAGCAGTCGGTTCTGCAGGGGTGAGACGTCCTGGTACTCGTCGACCGTGAAATGGCGGTACTGCTCGTGCACGGACGCGGCGACCCGCGGCTCCGCCTCGAGCATGCCTGCACACGCCAGCAGCACGTCCTCGAAGTCGAGCTGACGACGCTCATCCTTCAGCGCCTCGTACCGCTGCTGCAACTCCATGAGCTGCTCCGTATCGATGCCGCTCAGGGAACGGCCGAGTGACGCGTGCTGCTCGACCGAGAGCATCGAGACCTTGCGCCATTCGATCTCCGAGGCGATGTCGCGGAGAGTGGCGGTGCTCGGACGCAGACGCATCGCGTCGGCGGCCTGACCGAGCATCCGCACCTTGTTGTCGATGATCGACGGTGCGGGAGAGCCGGCGAGAGTCGGCCAGAAGAAGTTCAGTTGCGCGAGTGCCGCAGCGTGAAAGGTACGCGCGGCGACGCCTTCCACACCGAGCGCACGAAGGCGGCCCCGGAGTTCGCCCGCAGCCTTGGCCGTGAAGGTCACCGCCATGACCCGTGACGGCGAGTACGCGCCGGTGTCCACGCCGTGCGCGATGCGGTGGGTGATCACCCTCGTCTTGCCGGTGCCGGCGCCGGCGAGAACGGCGACGGGTCCTCGGAGGACGGATGCCGCTTCGCGCTGTCGATCGTCGAGGGCTTCGAGCGCGCTCACGCGCGCTCCTCGAACCACGACACGATGAGAGCACGGGCGATGGATGCGGGGCCCGGCAGTCCGACGGGACCGTCGCCCGCGAGCGCGGATCCGATCTCGTCTCGGGTGAACCAGCGCACGTCGATGATCTCCTCACCGTCCGGGCGCAGCTCGTGGTCGTCGACGGCCACCGCGCGGAAGCCGAGCATCAGCGACCGCGGGAACGGCCACGGCTGCGACGACACGTAGCTGAGCGACGCCAGACGGACTCCGGATTCCTCCTCGAGCTCACGGTGGACCGTGGACTCGAGAGACTCCCCCGCCTCGGTGAAGCCCGCGAAGCAGGAATACATCCGCCCGCCCCAGTTCGCGTTCGCGCCGAGCAGCAGCCGCTCACCGTCGGAGCTCTCGACCGCCACGATCACGGCCGGGTCGGTACGAGGGAAGTGCTCACGCCCGCACACGAGACAGTGCCGCGACCAGCCGGCCTGGCGAAGCTCCGTCGCTCCGCCGCAGGCAGGACAGAACGGCGCGTCGCGCAGCCAGCCGCTGAGCGCCAGCGCTTCGATCAGGAGCTCGGTGTCTTCTGCGCTGAGACGCGCACCGAGGTCGCGGAGCCCGAGCCAGGTCTCGTCCGGGGTCGTGTCGACGGTGTCGCCTTCGGGCGGCAGCACGGCGAGCATGACGGCGGCACCGCGGGTGTCGCGTCCGAGGAGCGCCCACGTCGCGTCCGTGATCTGCGAGGGCGAGACCCTGAGCAGAGTGGCCGCGTCGAGGTCGTCACCGGCGATGCGCACCCGTCCGTCACGCACGGCGATGACCCGCGTGGTCTCGTCGAAGCGCAACCGGTCGATGACCCCCGGCTCGGTCCTGAGGTCTGCGGCTCGGTCGAGGGACGTGTTCTTCGCGGTCATCGGCTCCCTCTCTCACGGGCGTGGCGGAAGCGGGACCGCCCCCGCGTCCACCTACCCTGGGGGTATGGGACGCTCTCCATTCACTCTAGCCGCGGCGGTGACTGCCGCACTGCCCGGCGCGGAGGTCACCGGAGCCCGCATCCTCAGCGCCGACGGCGACGGACGCTTCGACTCCGCCGTGGCCTCGCTCGCCGACGGACGCGAACTCGCGATCCGAGTGGCCGATGACGACGAGACCGCACGCGAGCTCGCCGGCGAGGCGCTCGCCCTTCGTGCCCTCACCGCAGGAGCGCGGGCGATGCTTCCCTTCAGAGCTCCCGAGTACATCGGCGAGACACGGCTGGGCGACGCACGCGCGCTGGTGACCGAACTGCTGCCCGGATTCCAGATCGAGGCGGCGATGGTGCCGGGCGGCCGCGGTGCCGCAGAGTCGATGGGTGCGGCGATCGCCGCGGTGCATTCCCTCCCCACGTCGGTCGTCCGAGGTGCAGGTCTGATCACGCGATCGGCGCAGGAGAGTCGCGACGAACTCGCCCGACTCGTGGATTCCGCCGCATCGACCGGACGCGTGCCCGCGAGACTCACGGTGAGATGGCGTGAGGCCGTCGCCGACGACGACCTCTGGCGCTTCGAGTCCACCGTCGTGCTGGGCGGCGTGCAGGCCACCTCCTTCATCTTCCGCGACGACCCCGAGCTCGGGCCGGAGGTCACCGGCCTCATCGGATGGCACTCCCTGGCCGTCGGCGACCCTGCGGTCGACCTCTCCTGGCTCTCCGCCGCTCCGGATGCGTCTGCCGATGTGCATGCGTCGTACGCGCGCGCCTCGGATCGGGTTCCCGACCCTGCACTCGAGGTGCGCGCGCGGTTGCTCGCGGAGCTCGAGTTCGCGCGCTGGCTGGTGCACGGAGACTCGCTGCGCCGACCCGACATCGTCGATGACGCCGCAGCTCTGCTCGAGGCACTCGCCGAAGGACTGCACGACGACGACCTGGGAGTCATCGCCTCGCGCAGCGAAGGAGTCGATTCGGCCCTCGATGCTCTCGACCGCGTGCCTGCGAGCACGCTCTCCGGCGTCGACACGTCGATGCAGACAGACGCATACAACCCCAACGAGCTGTGGCGCGATGAGGATGCCGACGGCGACAGCACGAGCGATCTCAGTGACGCCGCCGCGGATGCCGCTCATCGCCTGCAGGTGGGCGGGCTCGAGACGGAGGATCTCACGTCGGTGCGCTCGGCAGTCTCTGACGACCGCTCGTCAGCCGACCGTGCGACGGATGGACGTGACGGCGACCGCGACCGGGATCGCGACGCGCAGCGCGCAGGAACGACCGACGGCGGCTCGCCGGAGGACGAGGCTCAACGTGCAGCGCGGGCGGCGCTCCAGCGCTGGAAGAGCTCCGACTCGGAGTAGACCCGGTCGCCTCGGATGACGAGGTCGTCCGCGACGTAGTACAGCGCGACGTCGATGTCATCGAGCGGCACTCCGAAGCGGCGGTGATACGCGAGGCGGTAGAGCGCGAGCTGCAGCATCCGCTCTTCTCGCTCCTGCGCCGTGCGGGGAGCCTTGCCCGTCTTCCAGTCGACGATCTCGATGCGACCGCCTCGGTCTTCTCGCCGGTAGACCGCATCGAGCTTGCAGATAACGATGTGGCCCTCGCCCGAACTCGTGCCGCCGCCCAGGGCGAAGTCGATCTCGATCTCGACCGCGATCGGCTTCAGGCCGCCCCACTCGCTGCGCTCGAAGATCTGCTGGAGACCACCGAGATCTTCGGCGTCAGCCGGGGAGACCTCCGCCCCGCTGCCCTCCGCTCCGAACGCGGGGTCGTCTTCATCGATCTCCCAGAGGGCCTCATCGACGCGGTGTCCGACACCCACGAGTTCACTGCGTCGCTCCACCCAGGCATGGAACAGTGTGCCCAGTCGGGTCTGTCGATACGGCCGCTCGGGCATCGGTCGCACGATCGACGACAGCGTGCCACCGAAGTCCGTGACGTAGTCCTTGAAGCGGGAGGCGGGCACGCGCGTGGGGGGCGGTGCGTCCGTCCCCCGCAACCTCGCCGCCCGTTCTGCGAGCAGCCGAGTCAACTCGGGAGAGGCCTCCGGGTCGCTCGTGGCCGCTGCACGAACCGATTCTGCGGCCTTCTCGACCACCGCTCGACGCGCGCCGAGCGGATCGATGGGCCAGGAGAGGGTCGCGCCGGGGCCGTCGTAGGGATTGAGCTCAGGGTCGACATCGTCGATCGATCGCGCACCGGTGGCCTCGATCGCCTCGATCAGGTACGGACTCGGCGCCTTCGGCTGCTTCTGCCCCGCCCAGTGCGCGCCGGTCAGGAGCAGATCACTGCGCGCCCTGGTGACGGCGACGTAGGCGAGCCGACGCTCTTCTTCGTGCTGATACTCCCGGTAGGAGTCCTTGAACACCGTGAGCGCGCCCGGCGCCGTCTTGCTTCGACTCGTGAGCGATGCGATCCCGGCCTTGAGCCGCTTGGCCGGGTCGAGCTCCTCATCGGAGGGAGGTATCCAGCTGAACGTCGGCAGCGCCGCGCTGTCGCCGCGCAGAGCGAATGGCAGCACCCCGAAGCCGAACC
>NZ_LMOU01000001.1:1078574-1190322 GCF_001423615.1 Microbacterium sp. Leaf159
GGACCACGGCGACAGCGTCCCATTCGAGGCCCTTGGATCCGTGGATCGTCAGCAGCTGGACCACTCCCGGCTCGGGCGGCTCCGGTCGCGGGACCAGCTCGTCGGTGCTCTCGGCCTTGTCGAGCCAGGCCAGGAGACTGGAGATGGTGCCCCGCTCGTCGGCTGCGAGGAAGGTACGCACCTCGTCGGTGAACGCCCGCAGCTGGGTGGCCGCGATGCGCGCCGGTCCTCTCGTCTCGTTCGCCGCGAGCTCGATGTCGAGACGCAGCTCGAGCTCGATGAGCCTCAACATGTCGGGAAGAGGAAGGGACGAGGCTCGACGGAGGCGTTCGAGCATCTCCCCCGCCGCGCGTATCCGGGCCCGCCCCTCGGGAGTGATCCGTGCCAGAAGGCGGTAATCGTCGCTGAGGCCGCGGAGCACGTCGACGGCGTCGACGATCGAGAGCGCCTCGTCGGCACCGCGTGATGCGCGGATGCGCTGCCGGAGATCCTCGTCCAGAGGCAGCAGCCCGCTGTCACGCCTCGACAGCTCGGCAGCGAGCTCTTGGAGGGCGGCCATGTCGGCGATCCCGACCGCGAATCGGGGCCCGACGAGGAGTCTGATCAGCGCAGAGCCGGCGGTGGGGTCGTGCAGCACCCGCAGCGTCGAGACGACATCGACGACCTCGGGCGTCGCCAGGAGCCCGCCCAGTCCCAGGATCCTGTGCGGGATCCCCTGTGCAGCGAGCGCCGCGGCGAACGTCTGCATGTGTCGCTTCGATCGGAACAGGACGGCGCCGGTGTGCGGCTTCGATCCGTCTTCATGCGCCGCGCGCCGTGCCGCGAACCACTCGGCGACCTCACGCGCCTCGTCGTCGACCGTGAGCGGGAACCGGATCTCCACCGCACCGTCACCCGCGCCTGGGCGAGCCTCGAGCGGTGGCACGTCCAATCCCGGTCGGCGCAGCGGCCCGAGGACCCTGTTGGCGATGCCGAGGATGTTCCGGTCGTTGCGCCAGCTCGTCATCAGGCTGTAGTTGCCGACCGACTCCTTCTCAGAGAAGGTCCGCGCGAAGGCGTGCAGGTTGTCTGCGCTGGCACCCCGCCATCCGTAGATCGACTGGTGCGGGTCTCCCACAGCCATCACGGCGGAGTCGCGGAAGAGCCGGGCGAGGAACTGCGTCTGGATCACCGAGGTGTCCTGGTATTCGTCCAGGAGCACCACGCGATGCTGCTGTCGCAGTTCGTCGCGCACATCGGGCGATGATTCGACGATGTCGTAGGCGCCGCTGACCTGATCGGCGAAGTCCAGCACGCCCCGGCGCTCCTTCTCCGCGATGTACTCGCGCACCAGGATGGAGAGCGCCGGCAGTGCGCGCAGATTCGCCGTGATTGTCGAGATGTCGGCATTGCTTCGGTACGGCTCGAACGCGTCAGCCTGACGCGATGCGATCCGATCCGCGCGTTCGAGGTCCGCTCGGTGATCGAGAGAGTCACCGGCCAGCCGCTGGACCGCGTCGACCACGCCGGCCACCGATCGGTCGATCTCCTCCAGCTCCGGCAGGTCGGCGCGGAGAACGATGTCCCGCGCCAGCATCCATGATGCGGCCTGACTGAGCATTGCGACGTCGGAGTCACGGCCGATCCGTGCCGCGTGCTCCCTCACGATGCCGTCCGCGAACGCGTTGTACGTCGAGACCTTGGGGCGGATCAGCAGATCCTCGACCGCGGGCGGCGTCACGTCTCCCGCGGTTCCGTAGCGTTCTGCGAGCTCGTCGAGCACCTGCGATCTGACGACCTCCCGCTGACGGGCGTTCGCCGCTCTGGACACACGATCGAGCGCGCCGCTCGCCACGATCTCGGGCAGGTGCGGCAGGAGGCCACGTCTGCCGTATTCGTCGATGAGCGCGAGCCGGACAGCGATCCGCTCCGCGAGCTCGCCGGCGGCCTTGCGGGTGAATGTCAGCCCGAGGATCTCATCGCGCCGCACGTGTCCGTTCGCCACGAGCCAGACGACGCGTCCGGACATGGTCTCGGTCTTGCCGCTCCCCGCCCCTGCGACGACGAGCGCGGGCGCGGGCGGTGATTCGATCACCCGCTGCTGCGCCTCGGTCGGTGCCGGGAGGCCGAGTGCTGCGGCGACGTCGAGGGCGGAGATGCCGTTGCCCGCCCCCGTCCACGCTGTCATGCGCTCACCGCGGCGACGGTGTGGATACGGCACGGCTGGACACGCCATTGCGTGTCTGCGCAGTGCGACTCGACGTGTGCGGTGAAGCTCGACGCCGACATGCCTCGAGCGGCCTCTGCGATCCGGCCGAGGAAGTGCACCCGTTCGTCTCCGGCGAGAGTGTGCTGGTGCGCGACGCGGAAGTCGCTGCCTGCCAGTGTCTTGGCCACGAGGACGAGGCGCGCTCCGACGAGCGCCGCCGGGTCCGCGCCTGCGATGAGTCCCTCCTGCACGGCCACCTGGTAGGCCGCGAGCTGGGCATGGTCTGCGACCTTCTGCTCGCTCTCGGGCTCGTACTTGCCCGTCTTCAGATCGACGACCACGACGCGCTCTCCGTTCTGAGCGTCCGCCATGCGCGTCCACTTCTGCCCTCGGGCCTTCGCGTGCTCGCCGCCGCCGGGCGCGTATGCCTCGACCCTGTCGATGAAGCCGTGCACGATCGCTTCGTGAGGGTGGGTTTCCACCTCGGTGCTCGCCGCGCGCGCAGTGGGCAGCGCGCCGGATTGCTCGGGGATGTCGACGGCGAAGCGGAACTCGACCTCACCGGCGATCACACGGCCACCGTCCGCTGCGACGTCCGAGAGGTAGCTGTGCAGCCGATCGATGTAGAGATCGGCCCGGCGGCGCTCTTTTCGTCCGATCCACGCCGTCTCGAAGTCGAGCTCCGGCCAATGCTCGGCGAGGACGTCGCGCAGGCGCTCCAGTTCACCGTCGGGCACCTGCTCCATCGCCTCGTGGATGATCGTTCCGATCCCCGCAGACGGCGGCATCACCGTGTCGCCGCCGAGTGCGGACACGGCCCAGTTCAGCTCGCATTCCTCGAACGACTCCATCCGCGAGGGCGACACCCTCGCGGCCTCGACCGTCAGGTCATGCAGGGGCGCATCCGTCGACGGTGGCGTCACGCCGTACCACTCGGCAGGATTCGCACCGGGCACGCGCTCGTTCGCGAGCACTGCCAGTTGGGAGGCCGCATGCTCTCGCGCGGGCGCGGAGCTCGAAGACGTCAGCACGCGACGGTGGCGCGCGACGAGGCCCCGCAGAGTGAGGGGATGTTCGGCCGACGCGTGCATCTCGGGCGGATCGGGCACCGGGAGGAAGGCGAAGAACGGGCTCGGCGTCATGTCGTCGTCGTCGACTGCGGTGATCAGGAGTCGACGCCGCGCCCGCGAGATCGCTCGCACGAAGAGGCGCAACTCGTCGTGCAGCGCACCTCGGCGCCGATCGAGCACATCGGGAGGCTGCTCGGCCGTTGCGGTGCGGGCCGCGAGCAGCGCGTCGGCGAGCCTCCAGGTCTGCAGCATTCCTCCGCGGAGCCGGACGTTGGGCCAGATGCCGTCCTGAACCCCCGCGACCACCACCGCGTCGAATTCGGTGCCGAGAGCCGTCGCCGGGGTGAGCAGAGTCACCCGTCCCGGTCGATCGGGGCTGGCGAGCGAGTCCTCAGGCACCTCGCTGTCGAGGATGTCGCGGACGAACACCTCCGGCTTCTCGTTCGGGCTCCGCTCGACGAACCGCTTCGCGGCACCGAACAGGGATACCAGCGCGTCGAGCGCCCTCGCAGTCTCAGACCCGCTCGCCTGCAGCGACATCTCCCGCCAGGCGGTCTGCAGCTTTCGCCCGTCGACGGCCCTCGACTGATCCCACACACGCCAGAGGAGGTCGTGGATCGTCTCGCCCGCCGCGGCCCCGTCGGCCACCTCGGCGACCGTCTGCGCGAAGCGCGCGGCTCTGCGGGACTCCTGCGAGTCGATCAGGTCGAGGTGCGCGGGTGCGGTCAGTGCCTGGCGCAGGAGCTCTCGCGCCGGGGTGGAGCCGCCGTGCTCGAGCTCGATGTGGCGAAGACGAGCCCGAAGGCGGCGCAGTCCGATGGCGTCCATCCCGCCGAACGGAGTGCGCAACGACTCCTCCCAGTCCTGGGAGGAGCGCTCGCCCGGTGCAGTGAGGCCCAGCCGCACGATGCCGACGATGTCGCGGACGACCGATTCGCTGCCGAGCGGGCGCTGCACTCCGGCCGCGCGCGTCGGGATCTCCCGGGCGGCCAGCTCCGTCTCGAGCTGGGTCACCTGGCGGGTGTCGTGCGCGATGACCGCCATGCGATCCCACGGGACATCGTTCGTCAGGTGCCATTCGCGCATGACGCCCGCTATGCGATCGAGCTCCTCGTGAGGCGACGGCGCCACGAAAGTGCTGACGACGGCTGTCGCTCCGCGCTCCTCCGGCTCGGCGGGGACCGGGGCGCGCCGATGGTCGACACGACCGGACACGCCGATCGCCTGCGTGACCGTCCTCGTCAGTGCGGTGAGTGCTGCTGCCTGCCGATGCGGACCGTCCAGGACGTGCACCTCGCCGAGCTCGGTCGCGAGCCGGGAGAACAGCTCAGGGCTCGCCCCTCGGAAGGCACCGGACGAGATGTCGGGATCACCGAAGGCGAGAACGGCGATACCGCGGGCCCGGAGGGCCTCGACGACCGCGATGCCGCCCCTGGTGAGCTCCTGGGCATCGTCGATCAGGACGGCTCTGAGGTGCGCGAGAGGTCCGAGGTCCGCGGCATCCGCCGTGCGCAGGATCGCACTGGCCTCTGCGAGCAGGTCGGCGGCGTCCCGATGCGATGCGCGCGCCAGATCGAGAACCGCCCGGTACTCGACGAGGAAGTCCGCCACCGCAGCCCACGCGGGATCGCCCGCCGCCCGGAGCTCGGACGGCTGTGCGCCGAGTTCGACGCACTCCGCGAGGAAGGCCCGGAGCTCGGAGCGGAACCCCTTGGACGCTCGGACCGACGGGCTGAGCGAGTCGGGCCAGGCGATGCGCTCGTCTTCTGCATCGCCCGCGAGCAGCTCGGCGATGATGCGGTCCTGATCGGCACCGGTCAGCAGCGCCGGAGGTTCGGCTCCTGCACGGACCATCGCTCCACGCACGACCTGGAAGGCGAACGACCCGAGCGATCGGGCGAGCGGACCAGGGGTCGCCTGACCGATCCGCACGCCGATCCGGTCGCGAAGAGCCGTCGCGGCCTGCCTGCTGGGCGTGAGCACGAGGAGTTCTTCGGGTCGGACTCCTCGCGAGTCGAGCAGGTGCACGACCCGCTCGGTGAGGGTGCGGGTCTTGCCCGTTCCCGGTGCGCCGATGATGACTCCGGATGCCGTGACGTCAGCGCCGATCACGGCGTTCTGCGCGGCATCCTCTGTCATGTCCTCCACGCTACTGGGGCGCACGGACATCATCGGCCGGGCGGTGCCGCACGTGCTGTGCGCTCACGGCGAAACCGGCCACTCGGCCGATCCGAGGGCGTCGCCGCCCGGTAGAGTTGGGCGCAGTCGTCGACCTCCGTGGTCGACTCGACCACAGCATCGTCGACTGGAAAACAGGAGTACGCGTGGAAATCCGCATCGGCATCATCAACACCGGCCGCGAGCTCAGCTTCGAGACCGCATCGAGCGCGGACGAGGTCCGCACGCAGGTCGCCTCGGCTCTCGAGCAGAACACCTCGCACCTGAACTTCTCCGATGTCAAGGGGAACTCGTACCTGGTTCCCACCGCGAACCTCGCGTACATCGAGCTGGGCACCGAGGAGTCCCGTCGCGTCGGCTTCTTCGCCTGACACCGCGATGTACATCCTTCTCGCACTCATCGGGGCGTGCGCGCTCGGCATCGCCGCCCACTTCATGATCGGTGGCCGAGAACTGCGCGGAGTCGCACTGACGCCCGCGATCGCCACGGCTCTGGCCGCTGTCGTCTACACCGGGCTCCAGTGGCTGGGTGTCGGCGAGGACAGCGTCTGGCTCTGGCTCGCCAGCGTTCTGGGCGCGGTCGTCGTGGCCGCTGGGCTGACCGTCGCGATCGTCGCGCTCCGTCGCCGGTCGGACGCCACGGCCAAGGCCGCACTCGGCATCTGACAGCTCGTGGACGAGCGTCGCACTCTGCGGTGGATCCGCATCAGCATCGTCGTGCTCATGATCGGTCTCGTCGTGAGCGGCGTCACGGCCTTTCCGTTGCGCCTCGAGCTCGGCTTCGCGTCGAACCTCCTGCACGACAGTCCCGCCGCAATCTGGTTCCCTGACGCGGTCGGCTGGGTCGACCGCGTGGCGGATGCTCTCACCGATGTCGACGCCCGATACCCGTTCATCGCCTACGGCACGGACTGGCTCGCCTTCGCGCACCTGGTGATCGCCGTCGTGTTCATCGGCCCGCTGGTCGATCCGGTGCGCAACATCTGGGTGATCCAGTTCGGTGTGATCGCCTGCATCGGGATCGTCCCACTCGCCCTGATCGCCGGCAGCGTCCGCGGCATTCCGCTCGGTTGGCAGCTGATCGACATCTCGTTCGGCGTGATCGGAGCCATCCCGGCAGTGATCGCCTGGCGCCTGACGCGGCGCCTCGAGCGGATGCGCGCGCAGGAGGTCGTGGCCTAAGAGGCCAGGCCCATGGCATCCATACGCCGTGCGTGGGCTCCCATGAGCTCGGTGTAGACCAGCTCGACGCGGTCCTCGCTCATGGCGGCGAGCTCGGGCTGACGCAGAGCCGACCGGCAGACGAGGATCGTGTCGCCGACCAGACGACGAGCCCACATCGAGAGCAGCGAGCGCCACTCTCCGTCACCGTCGATCGTCTCCTGGATGATCGCGACGATCTCGTGTCGAGCATCGTCCTCGCTGAGGAGCTCTGCCACCCGTTCCCCCGTGTCGCCGTAGCTCGACGCGAGCGCGAAGTAGAAGTCGTCGAGCATGCCCGCCGTGATGTAGACGGCCAGGAGGGTCTCGCGCGGGCGGGCGCCGATCGTCTTGCGGCGGAACGCGTCGAGGTTCTCCCGGAACGGGAGCATCAGTTGCGTGGGGTCGTCCCCGCGCTCGGCGATCAGATCGACGATCGCCCGGTGCTTCGTCAGCGCCGCGCCGGCGGCGCGCGACAGCGATTCCTTCTCGGACAGCTCCGGGGTCGCTCTGATCAGACGGGTGAGCGTCTCGAAGTAGCCGAGCTGCAGATACGCCGCCTGTCCGAGGAACCGGGTGAGCTCAGGCGCGAGTTCGGCGAAGTCGACGCGCGTCGACGCGCCCTGCTCGCCGCGACTGCGCAACGTCATCGTGCGCCGGGGCGTCCTACGCTTCCAGAACCAGTTCACCACGGGGTTCACAATACTCGGGCGACGCGGTACTTCCGGGCGCCACCACCCCCTCGGGTAGGCTGGTGCTGTCCCCGCCGTCGGAGCGGGGCCCGCGCCTGTGGCACATGAGACGGCGTGGATCCGTGAAACATGGCGATCCTCGCAGGTCGCCGGACAGGCATCTGAACATTGACAACCTTCGCTGATCTCGGAATCGATCAGGACATCGTCGACGCACTCGCCTCCAAGGGCATCGTCGACGCGTTCCCGATCCAGGAGCAGACCATCCCCCTCGGCCTTCCCGGCCAGGACATCATCGGCCAGGCCAAGACCGGAACCGGAAAGACCTTCGGCTTCGGCATCCCCGTCGTGCAGCGACTGGGCCTGAACCCGGAACACGGCGTCAAGGCGCTGATCGTGGTTCCCACTCGCGAGCTCGCCGTGCAGGTGTACGAGGACATCGACCTGCTCACCAGCAACCGCTCGACCAGCGTCGTCGCGATCTACGGCGGCAAGGCATATGAGGGTCAGATCGACCAGCTCAAGGCCGGGGCGCAGATCGTCGTCGGCACGCCCGGTCGTCTCATCGACCTCGCGGGCCAGCGCCTGCTCGACCTCTCGAACGCGACCGAGGTCGTGCTCGACGAGGCCGACAAGATGCTCGACCTCGGCTTCCTGGCCGACATCGAGAAGATCTTCCAGCGCGTGCCCGCCGTGCGGCACACGCAGCTCTTCTCAGCGACCATGCCCGGCCCGATCGTCGCGCTCGCGCGCCGATTCATGTCGAACCCGATCCACATCCGGGCCAACGACCCCGACGAGGGTCTGACGCAGGCGAACATCAAGCACCTCGTCTACCGAGCCCACTCGCTCGACAAGGACGAGATCATCGCCCGCATCCTGCAGGCCGAGGGCCGCGGCAAGACCGTGATCTTCACCCGCACCAAGCGTGCGGCGCAGCGTCTCGTCGACGAGCTCGGTGACCGCGGCTTCAACGTCGGCGGCGTCCATGGCGACATGGGCCAGGATCAGCGCGAGCGCTCGATGGCCGCCTTCAAGGCGGGCAAGCGCGATGTGCTCGTCGCGACCGATGTCGCCGCTCGAGGCATCGACGTCGACGACGTCACGCACGTGATCAACCACACCATCCCGGATGAGGACAAGACGTACCTGCACCGCGCGGGTCGCACCGGCCGCGCGGGGAAGACCGGCATCGCCGTGACCTTCGTCGACTGGGAGGACCTGCACAAGTGGGCGCTGATCAACCGCGCCCTCGAGTTCGGCCAGCCCGAGCCCGTCGAGACCTACTCGTCGAGCCCGCACCTGTTCGAGGAGCTCGACATCCCGGCCGGCACCAAGGGCCGCCTCGTCTCGGCTCCGAAGACGCAGTCGGTGAAGACCGAGCGCGCGCCTCGTCCCGAGCGAGCGGCAGATGCCGCCGCCGAGGGAACGGAAGAGGGCGGCACCCGTCGTCGTCGCCGCCGCCGCGGAGGCTCGAACCCGGTGGGTTCGACGTTCGCAGAGGGCACGACCGACTCGGCATCAGGCGACTCGCAGTCCGCTCCGTCGGGTGACCGCAGCGCCGAGGGCGCCGGCACCCACGACGGTGCAGGCAAGGAGCACCACGACGGCAAGCCCGCCCCGGCACGTCGTCGCCGCCGTCGCCGCGGCGGCTCGGGCGGGGCAGGCGCCGCTCCGGTCGTCGGAGCCTGATCGTCTCGACCTGATCGACCTCAGAGGGGGCGGATGCCGCATCAGCGGCGTCCGCCCCCTCTGTCGTCTCCCCGAGACCGCGGCACTGCACCTTCGTGATCAGGGGTAGCGCGGCGCAGTACCCGTCGCTCGTTCGATGAGCCGAGCCACCATCTCGTCCGATGTCGTGTTCTCCCCCGGCAGGTTGGGTTTGCCGGTGCCGTGGTAGTCGCTCGAGCCGGTCACGATCAGATCGTGCTTCTCGACGATCGCGCGCAACGTCTTCTTGCCGGATTCGGTGTTCTCACGGTGATCGATCTCGAAGCCACCGAGGCCCGCGGCGATCAGCTTCTCGATGAACGGCACCGGCATCATCCGATCGCGTCCGACCGTGACGGGGTGCGCGATGATCGCGACTCCCCCGGCATCGGTGATGAGACGCACCGCCGTGAGCGGGTCGGGAGCGTAGTGAGGCTCGTAGTAGCCCTCGCGCGGGTGCAGGATGCCGTCGAAGGCCTCCGTGCGGTCTCTGACGATGCCGCGCGCGACCAGGGCGTCTGCGATGTGCGGGCGTCCGACGGTCGCGTCGAGGGTGGTCTGCGCGAGCACGTCTTCCCAGCTGAGGTCGTAGTCGCGGCCGATGCTGCGGACGATCCGTTCCGCGCGCCCGATCCGGTCGCCGCGGATCCGGTCGGTCTCGGCGATGAGCGCATCGTCGAGCGGGTCGAAGAGGTATCCGAGCACGTGGACGCTGCGCCACTCGTGCTTCGCCGACAGCTCCATGCCGGGGATGAACGTCATTCCGAGCTCAGCGGTGGTCGCCACCGCTTCATCCCACCCGGTCGTCCGATCGTGGTCCGTCAACGCCATCGTGCGCACCCCGAACCTCTGCGCCTGCCGCACCACCTCAGCCGGCGACTCGGTGCCGTCGGACTGGTTGGAGTGCATGTGCAGGTCGGCGGGACCGGCGAAGCGAGGGGAACGATCGGTGGCCATCCTCTGAGCGTACCGACGACGGGCGACGCCGGACGCGCGCCCCGTCGCGGCAGGGACTTCACAGAGACGCCTTCTAGGCTGGATGGGATGTTTCGACTACTGGGGATCCTCGTCACCGTGCTGTTCGCGATCGCGACGGCTGTGCTGGTGTGGCCGCAGTTCTTCCATCTCGAGCAGACGTATCCGTTCGCGCAGGTCGTGGCGGCCCGTGGGGTCGTGCTCGCCGCGTTCCTCGTCGTCGCAGCTCTCGCCCTGCTGCTCCTCCTCGCCAGGCCCCTGCGCGGCTTCGCCGCATCGGTCCTGATCGTCGCCCTGCTCGGCGCCGGCGCGACCGGCGCCATCGGATTCCAGCGCGGGTTCGGCGGAGACACGCTTCCTGCGGCGACGGATTCCAGCATCCGCGTCCTGACATGGAACACGGCCGGCGACGAGGTCTCCGCCGAGGAGATCGCGAAGCAGATCCTCGATCGGGGTGCAGACATCGTCGCGCTCCCGGAGACGACCGAGGAGGTCGGCGAGCAGATCGCGGTGCTGCTGCGCGAGCAGGACCACCCGATGTGGGTGCACCACGTGCAGTTCAAGCCGGACGTCGTCGACGGTCCGAAGTCCTGGCACACGACGGTCCTCGTCTCGCCCGATCTCGGCGAGTACTCGGTCATCGAGTCCTCGGAGGACGGCACGAGCAACACCGGTTCCGTGCCGAGCGTCGTGCTGATGCCGGTCGGCGGGAACGCCGGTGGCCCCGCGATCGTGGCCGTGCACGCCGTCGCGCCCCGCATGGAGGACATGGCGCAGTGGCAGAGCGATCTGCGCTGGATCGCCGACCAGTGCCCCGAAGGGAACTTCATCCTCGCCGGCGACTTCAACGCGACGATCGACCACATGGCCGGCCTCGGTGTCGACGGCGGCGACATGGGGTACTGCCGAGATGCCGCGACGCGCACCGGCAACGGCTACAGCGGCACCTGGCCGAGCTCCCTTCCTGCACTGCTCAGCACTCCGATCGACCACGTCATGGCGTCCCCGAGCTGGACCGCCACCGGGTCCGTCGTCATCGACGACGCCACCGGCAGCGATCACCGCGGCCTCGTGGTGCAGCTCGAGCCCGCAGGCTGACATCCCGCGTCCGTCGCGCAGGTGACAGACTGGAGGGATGAGCACCGCAGAGCGCGACACGATCGCAGAGCCCACCACAGAGACCCCCGTCGAGGCAACGACGACGAACCGCAAGCAGCCCTTCCCGCGCGGCTTCCTCGACACGATCTCGACCGGTTGGGCGGAGCGCCCCGAATCGATTCCCGCACCTCGCGCACAGGCATCGTACGCGGCGACCCGCAGGGCAGCCGTCTCGGCCGCGTTCCCCGGCAAGCGCCTCGTCATCCCCGCAGGTTCCCTGAAGCAGCGCAGCAACGACACCGACTACCCGTACCGCGCGCACTCGGCATTCGCGCACCTCACCGGGTGGGCCTCGGATTCCGAACCCGATTCGATCCTCGTCTTCGACCCCACCGACGACGGACACGACGTCACCCTCTACTTCCGTGAGCGAGCAGACCGCACCACGACCGAGTTCTACGCGGACGCCACGGTCGGCGAGTTCTGGATCGGTCCCCGTCCCTCGCTCGCAGGGGTCGCCGCCGACCTCGCGGTCGAGACCCAGCACCTCGACCGGTTCGCAGCCGTCGAGGGCGAACTGGTTCTCGAAGAGGACGACGACCTCACCCGCTTCGTCTCCGAGCTGCGTCTGGTCAAGGACGAGTTCGAGATCACCGAGATGCGCCGTGCGGTCGACATCACCGCTCAGGGCTTCGAGGACGTGATCCGCTCGCTTCCCGAGGCGATCGCGCACGCACGCGGCGAGCGCGTCGTCGAGGGCGTGTTCCACCGCCGCGCCCGCGAAGACGGCAACGGCGAGGGCTACGACACGATCGCCGCCTCCGGACCTCACGCGTGCTACCTGCACTGGACGCGCAACGACGGCACCGTCGTCCCCGGGGATCTGATCCTCGTCGATGCGGGGGTCGAGGCCGACAGCCTGTACACAGCCGACATCACCCGCACTCTGCCGGTCTCCGGCACTTTCACCGAGGTCCAGCGCCGCGTCTACGAGACCGTGCGCGAGGCTGCGGACGCCGCCTTCGCCGCAGCACGGATCGGAGTGCGCTTCCGCGAGGTGCACGAGGCGGCCATGCGGGTGATCGCCGCACGTGTCGCCGAATGGGGCCTGCTGCCCGTGACCGCCCAGGAGGCCCTCGACGGTGACGCGGGAGGACAGCACCGCCGCTACATGGTGCACGGAACGTCGCACCACCTCGGCATCGACGTCCACGACTGCGCCCAGGCCCGCCGCGAGATGTACTACGACGGCATCCTGGCCCCGGGCATGGTGTTCACGATCGAGCCCGGCCTGTACTTCCAGATCGACGACCTCACCGTGCCAGCGGAGTACCGCGGCATCGGAGTGCGTATCGAAGACGACATCCTGATGACGGAGGACGGCCCGGTCAACCTGTCGGCCGACATCCCCCGTACGGCCGACGAGGTCGAGGCGTGGATCGCTCGGGTCCAGGGCTGACGTCGCCGGATGCATGAGGGCGAGCTCGAGCTCACCGACGGCACCGCCGGGCGTCTGATCGCCCGGCGGTTTCCCGAGTTCGCCCTGATGCCGCTGCGGCGCGTCCCCACGGTGGGGACGGTGAACACGATCTTCCGCATCGGCGACGATCTCGCCGCGCGATTCCCGCTCACCGGGGAGGCCGAAGCGGCGCTGACCGCCGAGGCCGACGCGATGTCGGCGTTCGCTGCGGTGTGCCCGGTGGCGGCGCCCCGGCCTGTCGGCATCGGCGTGGCATCCTCTGCCTATCCGTCGGCCTGGTCGGTACAGACCTGGGTTCCGGGAGAGACAGCCCACCATGACCGCCACGAGGCATCCGAGTCACTGGCGTTCGATGTCGCAGGGCTCATCGCCTCTCTCCGGGCGATGGATGCGCGGGGACGCGTCTTCGACGGGCACGGTCGCGGTGGCGTCCTCACCGACCACGACGAGTGGATCGCGCTGTGCGTCGAGCGGAGCGGGCACCTGCTCGATGCCGCTCGCGTGCGGACCCTGTGGGATGCTCTGCGGTCCCTCCCCTCCGCAGGCCCCGACGTCATGAGCCATCGGGACCTCACACCTTTCAACCTCCTGGTCTCGGAGGATCGCCTGGTCGGCGTCCTCGACGGAGGCGGTTTCGGAGCGGCGGATCCTGCGCTCGATCTCGTCGCCGCCTGGCACCTGTTCGACGTCCCTCGTCGCCGGGTCGTCCGAGACCGGCTGGGCTCGGGAGACGTCGAGTGGATGCGGGGTGCGGCGTGGGCACTGCAGCAGGCGATGGGGCTCGGCTGGTACTACGAGGACTCCAATCCCGCCATGAGCGACCTCGGGCTGTCGACCATGCGCCGACTGCTCGACGACGCCGAGCTCTCATCCCTCGGGTGATGCCTCGGCGTGTGACTCCGCGACGATCTCGACCTTGAACCCCTGCGCGTTCTCCACCCATCCCGCATAGTGGTCCGGTCCGCCGGCGTGCGGATACCTCTCCTGGTACAGCGGATGCCAACCGTGCGCCTCCGCGTCCGCCAGCACGGCATCGACTTCCTCGCGGGTCCCGCCCCAGAAGGCCAGGTGGTTCAGGCCCGCGCGACGCCGGTCATGTGCGGCAGACGTGAGGTTCGGTGAGGTCGTGAGTGTCACATAGGCGCTCCCGGAGTCCCACGTGCGGCCGTCCGACCACTCACTCGTGAGTTCGAGGCCCAGTCGCGTGAGCAGCCACCCCCAACTGCTCACGGCCTCGTCGATGTCGGGCACCCAGATCTCGACGTGATGCAGCCCCTTCATGACTGCCGCCCCCGGTATACGGCGGTGCGGAGCTCGACCGACCAGACATCGGCGGTGGGCATGTCGAGCGACTCGGCAACCGCGATCTCGGCCTCGATGTCGTACGGCACTCGCACGAACTGCACGCCGAAGGGGTCGTCGGACGAGGCCCCGCCTTCGAGGATCACGTACGACGGCACCGGAGTGTCGAGCGGGTTCCCGACGCTGCCGACGTTGAACAGCGTGCGTCCGTCATTCGATTCGATGTAGGCGTCGTGGATGTCGGCATAGCCCACGACGTCAGGGAGAGGGCCGTCGCCGGTCATCTCGGTCGCCTCGAACATCGCGGAGAACTGCTCGGGTGTGTGGTGGAAGTGCACCCGGACATGCGGGCTCTGCGCCGAGGCGTGGAACAGCCGGATCCGACGACCGCTGAGCATGAGATCGGCGCTCAGCGGAAGCGCCGCCAGCCAGTCCCTGCTCGACGGCGACAGCTCGTCGCGCCACCAGAGCATCTCGGGCGGTCCGTCGTCGGGGATCGTGTGGAGGAAGTCGTCCCAGTTGCCGCGGACGTTCAGCTCGCACACGGCGCGGCAGCGCTGCACGGCATCCTCACCTCGCGGGCCCTTGCCCGCCGTATCGCCGAGATTGACGATGCGGGTGATCCCGCGACGCCCGATGTCGGCGAGCACCGCCTCGAGAGCGGTCAGGTTGCCGTGCACATCCGAGATCAGGGCGATTCGTTCGAGGCTCACCCTGCCATGCTGTCAGGGCCGGGCGAACTCCGCGACGAAAGGTGCGAGCGACGCGCCGATATCGGATGCCGGGCGCTTGCGCCCCTTCACCTCGAAGGTGTGGCCGCCGCCCTCGATCCAGATGACCCTCGCGTCCTGACAGGTGGCGACGACGTCTTCGAACTGCGTCACCGGCTGGATGAACGGATCGTTCGTGCCCTCGATGAAGAGCTGAGGAACGGCGATAGGCGGCAGGTGCTCCGCGCGCGGCTTCTCGGGTCTGCCCGGGGCGTGCAGGGGATAACCGAGGTAGGCGAGGCCGTCGACGGCGAGTCCCTCGGACGCCGCCATGGAGGCCATGCGCCCGCCGTAGGACTTGCCGGTGGCCCAGATCGTCGCGGCCGGATCCTGCTCGCGGGCGAAGGCCACCACCGCGTTCCACGTCGCGATCGCATGCGCCGCCGGCCCCGGCATCCTGCGGCCCTGCTCGACGTAAGGGAAGTTGAACCGCAACGTCGAGAATCCGAGCGCCCCGAGCGCGTCGGCGAAGCCCGTGAGGAAGGGGTGGTTCTTGCCCGTGCCCGCGCCATGCGCGATGACGACGGTCGCACCGTTCGTTCCGGGCGCCCAGTCCGCCGACACCGTTGCCACTCCATTGGCCAGCTCGACGGAGATGTCGGCCATCAGCCGCGGAGGTACGGGATGGCGAACGGCACCCGCATGACCTTGCCGCCTGCTGCACGGACCATGCCGATGATCACGAGGACGAGGTGCAGCACCGAGAGCGCGAAGTAGATCGTGATCGGGATGCCGATCGGGTAGAAGCCCGACGGAGAGTCGGCCGTCAAGGAGAACAGCAGAACGAAGTGCGAGACCAGGAGGACCGTCGAGACGAGCAGGTAGGTCAGACCCCAGTTCAGTGCCGCGCGCGCATTCTCTCGCGCCACTCCCCCGAAGCGACGGGACGCTCCGCCACTGACCGCCATCGCGATCCCGGACGCGAGTCCGCCCAGGAACGGGAAGGGGATGAGGATCAGGAGGCCCAGCGCCCACGGGAGCAGGCCACGGGGTGGGACGGCGGCAGGATAGGCACCGACCGGGTAGCCTCCTGCGGGATAGCCGGGAGCGGGGTGACCGGTCTGCTGCGGCGGGTATCCGTATGCGGGCGCCTGCGGCTGGGCGTACCCGGGCGCAGGCGGCTGGGCGTACCCGGGCGCAGGCGCCGGGGTGTCGCCGTAGACCGGCGCCTGGGGCGGCACGGGAGGCAGCGGGCCTGCTGTCGGCGTCGCCGGAGGAACCGGCGGCGCAGGCGGAACGGACTCGTACGGCGACGGTGCCGGCGACTGCTCCGATGCCGCGCGATCCGTGGGAGCGTGTGTCTCGCGGTTCGTGTCCGACATCAGGCGGGCTCCGCCGACTTCGGCGGGATGCCGGCCGCGCCGGGGTCCGGAGCCTCTGCGGGCGGTGTGGCCGGGTCCGCCGGACGCGGCGGGATCGCCGGTTCGGCGGGCGGGGTCTGGCCACCGCCGAGGGGCGGTGTCGGCTCCGAGCCCGGGACCTGATCGGGGCCGGGAGTCGGCTCGACGGGGGTGGCGGGAGGAGTCGGTGCAGTGTGCCCCCCGGGAGTGATGCGCTCGCCGTACCGCGGCGGTTCATCCAGGTTCACCGGCGCGCGGACGGGGGTGGGCTTCGCCGCTCCCAGCGCCAGACGCGCCTTCGCCAGCGAGGCAGCCTGCACCCTGACCTCGTAGTGGTCGGCGGCGAACTGCGTCACGCTCGCGAAGTCGCGACGGCGACGCACGATGGCGTAGGTGACGAGGCTCAGCAGCATTCCGAGGGCCACACCTATGAAGACGAAGCCGACGAAGAGCTGGATCGGCACCTCGGGGTTGCCGATCACGAGGATCGCCGAGAGGAAGAGTCCGATGAGCACGCCGTTGACGGCTCCGGATCGGGCGGCGGCGGCATACCCGAGGCGACCGGTGATGCGCTCGACCGTCCGGACGCTCTGTCCGATGATCGCGATGTCGCGGGCCGGCACGTCTTCGGCGATCAGTTTCGACACCGTCTTCTGCGCGCCTTCGTAATCACGGGTGGAGGCGACGATCTCGCCTTCATCGCGGCTGTCAGCTGGACGGTTCAGCATGCTCATCCCGCCATTGTTCCATGCCCACCGGTGACGGGGCCTGGAGTGTGTCACACCGAGGCCCCGGCGCATCGCTCCCGGCAGTACCCGCACAGGCCCCGCGCACTACGCTGGATGGGTGAGCACACAACGGGTATTCGCCGCGCGCCTTGCAGGTTGCGCCGTCTTCGACCCCGTGGGCGACCGGCTCGGCAAAGTCCGTGATGTCGTCATCGTGTACCGAAGTACGGCGGCCCCGCGCGTCATCGGCCTCGTGGTCGAGATCCCCGGGCGCCGACACGTCTTCCTCTCGATCGGACGGGTCACATCGATCCGTGCAGGCCAGGTCATCAGCACCGGGCTGATCAACGTGCGACGGTTCTCGCCGCGCGCCGGTGAGGTGCGCGTCCTGGCAGAGCTGCTCGGCCGCCGGGTGAGCCTGGTCGACGGGAGCGGCACCGCCGTGATCGAAGATGTGGCGATCGAGCCCAACCGCCTCGGCGAGTGGGCCGTCAGCCAGCTCTTCCTCCGCCGGCCGAAGACCAGCGCGTCGCCGTTCGCCAAGGGCCCGACCACGTTCGCCGCGTGGAGCGAGGTCGCGGAGCAGCACTCGCCCGGCGAGGCGCAGTCCGCCGAGCAGCTCGTGGCGTCCTATTCCGAGCTGCACGCCGCCGACCTGGCGAACACCCTGCTCGACCTGCCGCAGCAGCGCATGATCGAGGTCGCCGAGGAGCTGTCCGACGACCGTCTCGCCGACGCCCTCGAGGAGATGCCCGAAGACGAGCAGGTGCACATCCTCGATCGACTCGGCGACGAGCGTGCCGCCGACATCCTCGACCAGATGGAACCCGACGACGCGGCCGACCTCCTCGCCCAGCTTCCGCCCAACCGGCTCGAACAGCTGCTCGAGCTGATGGAGCCGGAAGAGGCCGAAGACGTCAGGATGCTGCTGCGTTACGGCCCTGACACGGCCGGTGGCCTCATGACCCCCGAGCCGATCATCCTCTCCGCCGATGCCACGGTGGCCGAGGCGCTGGCACTCATCCGCAGGCACGAGCTGCACCCGGCCCTCGCCGCGGCGGTCTTCGTGACGCTGCCGCCCTTCGAGACGCCGACGGGCCGTCTTCTCGGCATGGTGCACTTCCAGCGGATGCTGCGCTACCCGCCCCATGAGCGACTCGGCGCCATCATGGACGACAGCCTCGAGCCGGTGCACGTCACGGCGTCCGCCGCCGAGGTCGCCAGGATGCTGGCGAGCTACGACCTGGTCTCGCTGCCGGTGATCGACACCGCGCACCGACTGGTCGGCGCGATCAGCATCGACGACGTCCTCGACTACCTGCTCCCCGATGACTGGCGCAC
This sequence comes from Microbacterium sp. Leaf159, assembly GCF_001423615.1. GTDB lineage: Bacteria > Actinomycetota > Actinomycetes > Actinomycetales > Microbacteriaceae > Microbacterium. The sequence continues at coordinate 1,096,647 of NZ_LMOU01000001.1, forward strand.
GCACGACAGCGACGAGCCGACGGTCCCGAAGGAGGTGCGCTGATGGCCCGCTCCCGCTCGCCCCAGCTCGACGCTCCTCTGGGCCGTGGCACCTCTCGCCAGCGGTCGACGTCGCGCGACCGCTTCGGGCGCTTCACCGAATGGGTCGCCCGCGCCATGGGCACCCCTGCATTCCTACTGATCCTCACGCTGTTCTGCGTGCTCTGGATCTGCTGGAACACGCTGCTGCCCGATCACCTGCGCTTCGATGACGCGGCGCTCGGATTCACGGCGCTCACCTTGATGCTCTCGCTGCAGGCGTCCTACGCCGCTCCCCTGATCCTGCTCGCGCAGAACCGGCAGGACGACCGCGACCGCGTGCAGATCGAGCAGGATCGTCAGCGCGCCGAGCGCAACCTCGCCGATACCGAGTACCTCGCCCGCGAGATCGTCGCCCTGCGCATGTCGCTCGAGGAGCGCAACAACCAGGTCGTGACCCGCGACGTCCTCCGCCAGGAGCTCAAAGCCCTGCTGGCAGAGCTCGGCGACAACGACGAGCCTCCCGCCCCCGAGCGACGGTCCGGCGGGCGATCCGCATCATGAGTTCCGCCGAGTCCGTCCGCGCGGCGGTCGCAGCCGTCAGCGACCCTGAGCTCCGCAGACCGATCGGCGACCTCGACATGGTGCGGGAGATCGCGGTCGACGACGGTCGCGCGCGCGTCTCCATCGTGCTCACGATCGTCGGATGCCCCGCAGCGGCACGCATTGAATCCGACGTGCGCGCCGCCGCGGCATCCGTGCCCGGTGTCACCGAGGTCGACGTCGAGGTCGGCGTGATGACGCCCGCGGAGCGCAAAGCGCTCACCGAGAAGCTCCGTGACGGACGCCCTGCTCGTCAGATGCCGTTCGGCCCGGATTCGCTCACGCGCGTGATCCTCGTCTCCAGCGGCAAGGGCGGAGTGGGAAAGTCCACTGTGACCGCGAACCTCGCGGCCGCCCTCGCCGATCAGGGGCTGGCCGTCGGCCTCGTGGACGCCGACGTGCACGGGTTCTCGATCCCTGGCCTGCTCGGCATCCCGACCGGGACTCAGCCGACCCGCATCGACGACCTCATGCTTCCGCCCGTGGCACACGGGGTGAAGACCATCTCGATCGGCATGTTCCTCCGCGACGGCGAGGCCGTCGTCGCGTGGCGCGGACCGATGCTGCACCGCACGGTGCAGCAGTTCCTGACGGATGTCTTCTTCGGCGACCTCGACATCCTGCTGATCGACATGCCCCCCGGCACCGGTGACATCGCCATCTCTCTCGGCCAGCTGCTTCCGCACGCCGAGGTCCTGGTCGTCACGACGCCGCAGGCCGCCGCATCCGATGTGGCGATCCGCAGCGGACTCGTCGCCCGCCAGACCGGTCAGCGGGTCATCGGCGTCGTCGAGAACATGGGCGCTTTCACGCTGCCGGACGGCACAGTGATCGACCTGTTCGGCTCCGGCGGAGGTGCGGCCGTCGCCGAGGCCCTGTCCGAGACGGAACCCGTTCCGCTGCTCGCCTCGATCCCGCTCAGCCCCGCCCTGCGCACGGGAGGGGACATCGGCGTCCCGATCGTCCTCAGCGACAGCACGGATGTCGCAGCGACGGCGATCCGCGACCTCGCCCGCACCCTCGCAGGCCAGGGACGCGGACTCGCAGGCCGCTCGCTCCCGATGACCCTCGGATAGGTGCGACAGATGGCACTCACCGTCGATGAGCGGCTGCTGAAAGGCATGGCCCGTGACGCCGCGGTCTACGCCCTCACCCGCCCTGCGGCGATCGTCATGTGGATAGCCCTCGCCGCAGCGCTCGCGCTGAGCATCCTGAACCTGAGCGCAGCCGGAGGGAGCGCCGGGCTCTCGGGGCTGCTTCCCGTCGCGAGCATCGCCCTCATGGTCTACGCCGTCGTGATGACGATCGTCGGAGCTCGACGCGCTGTGCGAGCCGCCACTCCGCCGGGCACCGTGGTCTGGGTGCGGCTCGGCGAGAGCGCTCTGCACATCGGCTCAGGCAGCCGCTCGTCCGACATCGAGTACCGCACGTTCCAGAGCGTGCGCGCAGGCACGGATGCCGTGCTGCTCAAGCTGCGTGGCGCATCGGCGATCACCGCGATCCCGCGGGCGCTGGTGAGTGACGCCGACATCGCGCAGCTGCGCGCGCGGATCGGCTGACCGCAGCTCGCAGGTCAGGGGCCGGTTCAGGTGGATTCCGGGTCGTACGGCGGAGGGCTCGAGTGCGAGAACTCCGGTCGCACCCTGGGCGTGTGCACAGGCTTCACTGCGGGCTCCGCGACGACTGTCTCCGCCCGGGCCTGGCCCGGTGCGGGGTCGTCCTCGAAGAGTGCATCCCGGATGATCCGCCGCGGGTCGTACTGCCGGGGGTCGAGCTTGCGCCAGTCGACGTCGTCGATCTCGGGGCCCATCTCGTCTCGGACGCGCGATTTGGTGTCCCGCAGGAACTCGCCGGCACGCCGAGCGAGCTTGGCGACGCTCTCGGCGTAGCGCGGCAGCCGCTCCGGTCCGATGAGCAGCACAGCGATCAGACCGATAAGCAGCAGCTTTTCGAAGGTGATCCCGAACTGCATCTGTCCAGGCTACCGCCGCGCCTGCCCGTGCGCCGCGCACCGAGCACATACCCTGGGAGAACACACATCTCAGTCGGGAGAATCAGGCAATGAGCGAGAACGATGCGAACGCACGTTTCATCCGCGAATCCATCGTGGAGCCGTCGCCGATCGCCCGCGCCCGCGCGCACGCCGTCGAGCTCGGCGCGTCGCCGATCAGCGCGGCCATCGGCTCGCAGATCTCCGTGCTGGCCGCCGCGACAGGCGCTCGGTCGATCGTCGAGATCGGCACCGGAGCGGGCGTCTCAGGGCTCTGGCTGCTGCGCGGCGCACCGCAGGCCGTCCTGACATCGATCGACAACGAGCCGGAGCATCTGGCCGCCGCTCGTCAGGCGTTCGCGGATGCGCGCATCCCGGCGACGAAGGCGCGATTCATCACCGGGCGCGCCGCCGACGTGCTGCCGCGCATGAACGAGGCGTCGTACGACATCGTGCTCGTCGACGCAGACCCCGAGAACGTCATCGACTACGTCGAGCACGGGCTGAGGCTGGTGCGCACCGGCGGTATGGTCCTGGTCCCCCGCGTGCTCGGTGGAGGCCGCGTCGCCGACCCCGTGCAGCGGGACGAAGTCACCTCTGCCTACCGATCGCTCATCCAGGAGACCCAGGAGTCGTCTGCGGTTCTCGCCACCGTGTCGACGACCGGCGAGGGCCTGCTGCAGCTGATCAGCGTCGGAGAGTCCTGAGCGATCGGATCACCACGACAGAAAGAGGGCGACGGATCATCGATCCGTCGCCCTCTTCGTGAATCCGCGTGCGCGAATTCGAGTTCGATCAGGCGGGTGCCACGACGGCTGCCAGCACGTCGTGAAGTTCCTTCGCCTCTGCGTCGTTCACGGAGACGACCAGACGGCCGCCTCCTTCGAGCGGGACGCGCACGATGATGAGTCGCCCTTCTTTCACGGCCTCCATGGGTCCGTCTCCGGTCCTCGGCTTCATCGCTGCCATCGTGGGCTCCTTTTCCTCCGGTGGTATGCGACCAGTTTATCGGGTGTTACCCGAACCTGGATGTCCCCTATGAAGAAATGCATCAAGCCTTAACATTCAGGGCACCTGCCAGAAGGTGTTCCCGAGGGCGTAGACGTGGTAGATCCACAGCCACTGGCCCACCAGACAGGCGGCCAGAACTCCCACTCGCCAGAGGCGCGACCGCGGCACCGCGAGTGCTCCCCAGGCAGGGCTCAGAGGAAGCAGCAGCCGGAACGTACTGGACTGCGGGAAGAAGACCGCGAGCAGGTAGAGCAGGTAGCTCGCGCTCCACAGACGCAGATCCGGGCCGAGTGCGCGCACCTGCGGAAGGTAGATCAGTGCGGCGCCGGCCGCCACCACCAGGAGCGCGAGCACGACCGGCCCCCACGATGTCGGAAGCCCCCACTGGCCGAACCAGAACTGGGATGCCTGGATCCATCCCTCGAAGGGGATGAACCCCTCCACCCCGCCGACGAGCCAGTTCCGACGCCAGGAGAGCTCGGTCGCGAGGTAGGCCCCCGGGTCTCCGGTGACGATCCCGGCGATCACCTGCCACGAGAATCCGGCCACCGTGGCCAGAGCGCCGAGGGCGACGATGTGCATGACCTCTCGGGTCGCAAGCGGGTCCTCGCGCCGGTGCCACCAGCGGAGGATGCCGTGCAAGCCCAGGTAGAGCGCGAAGGCAAGGATCCCCGGACGTGTGAACGCCATGATCGGGATCAGCAGGTACAACCACGTGTATCGGCGACGCACCGTGGCGTCGAGTGCGAGGAAGAGCAGGAGGAGGAAGAGCGTCTCGGCGTAGCCGACCTGGAACATCGCGGCGATCGGCCCCGACGCGAAGAACACGACCGCCCACATCGCGGCCTGCTGCCCGATGCGGTCGCGCAACAGGCGGTGCAGCGCGACGCACGCGAAGTACCCGGCGACGAAGGACAGCAGGAAGGCGCCCATCCCCCACGACCCGAACAGGAAGCCGATGCCCTTGGCCGCGAACGCGAACACGGGCATGAACGCCCAGGCGTTCTCGGCGACGTCGCCGGACTCGGTGAGCGGCAGCTCCGACGGGTATCCCTCTTCCGCCACGAGCCAGTACCACTGCGCGTCCCAGGCGACGATGAAGTCGACGAGGCCGGGATCCGCGCCGAATCGCGACAGCGACGTGGACTGCAGCGCCGCCGCGATCATCAGCGCGGTGGTCACCGCCCGGGCGGCCAGATAGACGAGCGCGATCCGCAGCGGGAGCGGAGCACTCGCCCAACGACGTGTGAGCGTCAGCGCGAGCTGAGCCACGTGCGCAGTCCTCGCTCGACCGCGTCGATCTGCGCGAGGGGCACCCGCTCCTCGTCGTGGTGTGCGAGGTGGGGGTCGCCGGGGCCGTAGTTGACGGCGGGGATGCCGAGGGCCGAGAAGCGCGCCACGTCGGTCCAGCCGTACTTCGGGCGGGGCTCGGCGCCGACGGCGGTCACGAACTCCTGCGCGATGGGTGCGTCGAGCCCCGGGCGGGCGCCTTCTGCGGCATCCGTGATCTCGACGTCGAAACCGGCGAGCAGGTTGCGGATATGAGCCTCGGCGTCGGCGGCGGACTTGCTCGGCGCGAACCGGTAGTTGACCTCGACCTCGCACGCGTCGGGGATGACATTCCCCGCGACTCCACCGGCGATGCGCACAGCGCTCATGCTCTCTCGGTAGAGCAGTCCGTCGACCGGGATCTCCCGGGCGCGGTACTCGGCGAGACGAGCGAGGATCGGGGCGGCGCGATGGATCGCGTTCTCGCCGATCCAGGCGCGCGCCGCGTGGGCGCGAACCCCGGTGGTGCGCACGATCGCGCGCATCGTGCCGTTGCATCCGCCCTCGACCTCGCCGTTGGAGGGCTCACCGAGGATCGCGAAGTCGGCCTGGAAGAGATCGGGGCGCACCACGGCGAGAAGCGCCAGGCCGTTCTTCGACGCCTCGACCTCCTCGTTGTCGTACCACATCCAGGTGATGTCGACCGAGGGCTCGGTGAGCTCGGCGGCGAGCTTGAGCTGCACGGCGGTGCCGCTCTTCATGTCGACGGTTCCGCGGCCCCAGAGGTAGGCGACGCCGTCGACCTCGATGTCCTTCGTCGGCACGTTGTCGTTGATCGGCACCGTGTCGATGTGACCGGCGATCGCGACCCGCTGTGTGCGCCCCAGGTTCGTGCGGGCGACGATCGTGTTGCCGTGGCGGATCACCTCGAGGTGTTCGAAGGCCGAGATCGCCTCCTCGATGGCATCCGCCAGGGTCTTCTCGTCACCCGAGACACTCGGGATGTCGCAGATCGCGCGGGTCAGGTCGACGGAGGACGCTGTCAGATCGAGCACCATGCCCCCAGCCTACTTACCCCGACATCTGTGCGATCGCGCATATCTCCTCGCGATAGCGTGGAGACATGACTGAGGCGCGCACCGTGTGGGGTACTGGACTTTCGACGATCTCCGGCAACGGGACCGTTCTCGATGCCTGGTTCCCCGAGGTGCACACCGACACTCCGTCGGCAGCGGACGCCGCGGCCGCGCTCGTCACCCTCGAGGCTCTGGCCGGACCCGACGAGCGCCGCAACGTCACGGTGGAGACCGTCCAGCTGCAGATCGACCTCGATGCCGCACCGGCATCGACCGTCGACGCATACCTGCGCCTGCACGCGCTGTCGCACCTGGCGGTGCGTCCGAACCAGCTCAACCTCGACGGCATCTTCGCCCATCTGCCGAACGTGGCGTGGACGAATGCCGGCCCCGTGCACCCCGATGACGCGGCCAGACTCCGTCCGCTGCTGCAGCGCGCCGGCATCCAGGTGCAGGGACTCGACAAGTTCCCGCGCCTCAGCGACTACGTACAGCCCACCGGTGTCCGGATCGCCGACGCCTCGCGCGTTCGTCTCGGCGCCCATCTCTCCCCCGGTACCACCGTCATGCACGAGGGCTTCGTGAACTTCAACGCCGGCACGCTCGGATCATCGATGGTCGAGGGCCGCATCTCGCAGGGCGTCGTGGTGGGCGACGGCAGTGACATCGGCGGAGGCTCGTCGATCATGGGCACCCTGTCCGGTGGCGGTGCACACCGTGTGTCGATCGGTTCTCGCACGCTGCTCGGGGCGAACGCCGGCATCGGCATCTCGCTCGGCGACGACTGCGTGGTGGAGGCCGGTCTCTACGTCACGGCGGGCACCAAGGTCGTGCTCGTCGACGGCCCCGCCACGGCCGACGGCGGCAGGAAGACGGTCAAGGCCGCTGAGCTCTCGGGGCAGGACGGTCTGCTGTTCCGTCGCAACTCGCTCAGCGGAGCGGTCGAGGCGGTCAAGCGCGCCGGCGTCGGCGTGACCCTCAACGACGCTCTGCACGCCTGACCCCGACTCGCTGGGGCGGGCGACGTCCCAGGCTTCTCCTCCTGACGCGTGATAGTGTCGAGGCGACGCTCCTCGCTATGCGAGACGTCTGCGTCGTCGACACGCTCCCGCGCCACTTGCCTGGTTCTGGCCATTTCGAACGGCGAAACGATGCGCGATCCCGCGCCGTCGCCCACCTTCCCGCACCCGGCCCGATGGTTCGTGCGTGCATTCTCGGAGATACTTCATGACTTCCTTCCTCGATCTCGGCGTGCCCGCCGACCTCGCCGCCGTCCTCTCGAAAGACGGCAAGACCGAGGCGTTCGCGATTCAGCGCGACACGCTTCCCGACTCTCTCGCGGGCCGCGACCTCCTCGGCCGTGGCCGCACCGGCAGCGGAAAGACGATCGCATTCGCGCTTCCCCTCGTCTCCCGCCTCGCGGCCTCTTCGCGCAAGAGCCGCCCCGGACACCCCCGAGGACTCGTCCTCGCTCCGACCCGTGAGCTCGCGACCCAGATCGCCGCGACCATCGCTCCCCTCGCCGAGGCCAAGGGCCTGCGCGTCACCACCGTCTTCGGCGGCGTGAGCCAGCGCCCGCAGGAGCAGGCGATGCGCAACGGCGTCGACATCGTCGTCGCGTGCCCCGGCCGCCTGGAAGACCTGATGAAGCAGCGGGTCGTGCAGCTCGACGCCGTCGAGGTCACCGTCCTCGACGAGGCCGATCACATGGCCGACCTCGGCTTCCTGCCCGGCGTCACCCGCATCCTCACCGCAACCCCTGCCGGTGGTCAGCGCCTGCTGTTCAGCGCGACCCTCGACCGGGGCATCGACACGCTCGCGCGTCGGTTCCTCTCGAACGCCGTGAGCCACGAGGTCGATGAAGAGAGCGTTCCGGTCGGCGAGATGACGCACCGCGTACTCGTGGTCGATTCGACCGACAACAAGACCACGCTCGTGCGCGACCTCGCCTCGGGCACCGGGCGCCGCATCCTCTTCACCCGCACCAAGCACCAGGCCAAGAAGCTCGCGAAGCAGCTCACCGCCGCCGGCATCCCGGCCGTCGACCTGCACGGCAACCTGTCGCAGAACGCGCGTGAGCGCAACCTCGGCGCGTTCTCGTCCGACCCCGAAGACGGCGGAGTTCGCGTTCTCGTCGCGACCGACGTCGCCGCCCGTGGCGTGCACGTCGACAATGTCGACCTCGTCGTCCACGTCGACCCGCCCATGGAGCACAAGGCGTACCTGCACCGCTCCGGTCGCACCGCTCGTGCGGGAGCCGCCGGGACGGTCGTCACGGTCGTGCTGCCCGAGCAGCGTCGCGATGTGAAGGACCTTCTGCGCAAGGCGTCGATCACCGCCGCTCTGGAGCCGGTCACGTCCGGCGCCATCACCGAGCTCGTGCCTGAGCGTGCGCCGCACGTTCGTCCGGCTCCGGTTCAGGCGCAGCAGCAGCAGCAGCGCCAGTCGTCGAAGCAGCGCCCGGCCGGTGGCGAGCGCAACTCGGCCGCCAACCCGCCGTCGCGTCGCAGCCGTCGCCCCCGCTCGGGCGGTCAGGGCGGACAGGGTGCAGCGGCTGGATCCCGTCAGGGCGGCGGCCAGTCCCGCTCCGGTGGCCAGGGCGGCCGCGGTCGCGGCTCACAGGGCCGCTGACCCTCAGACATGACGAGGCGGGTGCACCGATGCTGAGGCATCGGTGCACCCGCCTTTTCGTGCCNTGAGGCGTGACCTCGTCTCGTCACCCCCGAACGGCGGCCAGCACCTGCGGGTCAGAGCACCCTCGGACGAAGCCGGCGAGGCGTCGCCGGATCTCGAACCCGAGAACTCGCACGCCGATCCACTCCGCGATCGGAGCGATCCACGCCGGGCGGCACGAGAAGTTGTACTTCCACACCGCGAGCGTTCCCTCGGGAACCTCGGTGAATCGCCAGCCGCCGCCGAGCTTGGTGAAGAACCATGGCCCGGTCTCCATGACCATTCCGACGTTGCGCGGTGGGGCGTAGGACACGTAGCGGCTCACCATCGAGAAGCCGAAGCGCTGGCGTGTAAAGGTGCGCACGTCCTTCGCCGCGACATCGGCACCGTCGAGGAAGTGCTGCTCGCTGATGAACGGATCCCAGCGCCTGCGCACGGCTCCGGTCGTCTGGGACACCGCGAAGGCCGTCGCCGGATCAACCGGAACGACGGCCTCAGCGGTGACGACGGGCATCGCGCCTCGGATCAGCGAGTCTGGAACGTGCGCTCGGGGGACCCCGTGTAGAGCTGCTGCGGACGGCCGATCTTGGTCTGCGGGTCGAGCTGCAGCTCGCGCCACTGCGCGAGCCAGCCGGGCAGGCGGCCGATCGCGAACAGCACGGTGAACATGCGCGTCGGGAAGCCCATCGCCTTGTAGATCACGCCGGTGTAGAAGTCGACGTTCGGGTACAGACGACGCTCCTTGAAGTAGTCGTCGGCGAGGGCGAGCTCCTCGAGCTCCTGAGCGAGGTCGAGAAGCGGGTCGGTGACACCGAGCTCTGCGAGGACTTCGCCCGCGGCTTCCTTGACGAGCTTGGCACGGGGGTCGTAGTTCTTGTAGACCCGGTGCCCGAAGCCCATCAGCTTCACGCCCTCTTCCTTGTTCTTCACCCGCTCGACGAAACGCGACACGCTCTGACCGGAGTCGCGGATCTGACCGAGCATGGTGAGGACGGCCTCGTTCGCCCCGCCGTGCAGGGGGCCGGAGAGCGCCTGGATGCCCGCGGAGACCGAGGCGAACTGGTTCGCGCCGGTCGATCCGACGAGGCGCACGGTCGACGTCGAGGCGTTCTGCTCGTGGTCCTCATGCAGGATCAGCAGGAGCTCGAGCGCCTTCGACATGACCGGGTTGACCTGGTATTCCTCGGAGTGCACGCCGAAGTTGAGCTTGAGGAAGTTCTCCACGAACCCGAGGGAGTTGTCGGGGTAGAGGAACGCCTGGCCGACGCTCTTCTTGTGCGCGTACGCCGCGATGACCGGCAGCTTGGCGAGCATGCGGATCATGTTGAGCTCGACGTGCTCGGGGTTGTGCGGGTCGGTCTGGCCCTCGTAGTAGGTCGACAGGGCGGCGACAGCCGACGACAGTACCGACATCGGGTGCGCCGTGTGCGGGAGAGCCGAGAAGAAGCGCTTGAGGTCTTCGTGCAGCAGCGTGTGCCGACGGATCTTCTCGTCGAACTCTGCGAGCTCGGCAGCCGAGGGCAGCTCGCCGTAGATCAGGAGCCAGGCGACCTCGAGGTAGCTGGTCGAGCCCGCGAGCTGCTCGATCGGGTACCCGCGGTAACGCAGGATCCCCTTGTCACCGTCGATGAACGTGATCGCGGACTTCGTCGACGCCGTGTTGACGAACCCGTAGTCGAGTCCCGTGTACCCGGTCTGGCGGGTCAGCGTCGAGAAGTCGATGCTGTCGGTTCCTGCCGTGCCGCGCACGAGCGGGAACTCCGCAGTGGTCTCGCCGATCGTCAGCTTCGCCGTCGCCTGCTGCTCTGCCGCTGCGCTCACGCGGGCCTCCTCATGGATCTTCATCAAGTCGGATGTGGCGATGTCACGGCGCTGTGCACCAGGTCGGATCGAGATCATCGATACATGACCGAATCGCCTTTACAGCCTAGTAGGCACACCGGCCTACTGTGACATCGGACAAAAGAAAGGCAATGGTAGGGAGGGAACCTACAGAGCCTGGGCGTGCAGGCGCCGAGCACCCTCGGCGATCCGCTCGGACGGGGCCGTCAGAGCGAGACGCACGTGCTGCGTGGAGTGCGGCCCGTAGAAGGGGCCGGGGCCCGCGAGGATGCCGAGATCGGCGAGCCGGGCGATGCTGACCCACGCATCCTGCCCTTCGGTGGCCCACAGGTACAGCCCGGCCTCGGAGCCGTCGATGCGGAACCCCGCAGCCTCGAGCGCGGGGCGCAGGGTGTCACGCCGGTGCCGGTACAGCTCCTTCTGCGCCGCGACATGCTCGTCGTCGCCGAGGGCGACGGCCATCGCATGCTGCACGGGCTCGGGCGGCATCAGACCGAGATGCTTGCGTGCCGTGAGCAGCTCGCCGACGATGCGCGCGCATCCGGCGACGAACGCTGCTCGGTAGCCGGCGAGGTTGGACTGCTTGCTCAGCGAGTACACGCTGAGCAGGTTCGCCCTGCTGCCGTCCGTCACGCGGGGATCGAGGATCGATGGAATGGACTCGCTCGCCCAGCGACCGTCCCAGCCGAGCTCCGCGTAGCACTCGTCGCTGGCGAGAACCGCGCCGATCTCACGCGCGCGGCGCACCGCTGCCGAGAGCTCGTCGACCGTCCACGTGCGTCCGTCGGGGTTTCCCGGGGTGTTGATCCAGATCAGCTTCGCACCCTCGGGCCATTCGGCGGGGTCATCGGCGGCCAGAGGTGTGGCACCGACGACGCGGGCGCCGACCTCGTAGGTCGGGTAGGCGATGCGCGGGTGCACCACGATGTCGCCCTCACCGAGACCCAGGAGGGTCGGCAGCAGCGCGACGAGCTCCTTCGAGCCGATCGTCGGAAGGACGTTGGCCACGGTGAGGTCGGGCACTCCCCTACGCCGCGCGTACCAGTCGACGATCGCCTCGCGGAGAGCCGGAGTTCCGACGGTCTGCGGGTAGGCGTGCGCGTCGGTCGCGTCGGACAGCGCCCGACGGATCAGCTCGGGCGTCGGATCGACGGGCGATCCGACGGAGAGATCGACGATGCCCTGGGGATGCAGGGCTGCGCGCTCACGGTACGGGACGACGGCATCCCAGGGGTAGTCTGCGAGGTCGCGGACGCTCACGGACTACTCGCCCTGGGGAGGGAGAGCGGCGATGATGGGGTGGTCGTGCGCGATGACGCCGACCTTCGCCGCACCACCGGGCGAGCCGACCTCGTCGAAGAACTCGACGTTGGCCTTGTAGTAGTCCTGCCACTCGTCGGGCAGATCGTCTTCGTAGTAGATCGCCTCGACGGGGCAGACCGGCTCGCAGGCGCCGCAGTCGACGCACTCGTCGGGGTGGATGTACAGCGAGCGTTCGCCCTCGTAGATACAGTCAACGGGGCACTCGTCGATGCAGGCGCGATCCTTGACATCGACGCACGGAAGGGCGATCACATACGTCACCCTCTCAGTCTACGACTCGCGACCTGTCCGATCGCCCAGCGCGGGTCCTCGAGTGGGCGAACTCGCGTCGTCGCCGCGCGGTCCGGCCTGCGGTGCGGCGGGCTCCGCCACGGCATCCGTGCGGACAGGCAGCCGAGAGAACGACGGCCACGCGACAGCGAGCAGTACGAGACCGGCGACCAGATAGATCCAGATGCGACCGCTGAGCGTGTCTTCGACCACGACGGATCCGCCGGGGCCGACGCCGGAGATGAGGACGAGCATCCCCAGCATCCCGAGACCGGCGGCGAGAGTCGCACCCCGATCGTGGGTGAGCGCCCGGATCGCCACGAGGATCGCGCCGCAGGCGATGGCACCGACGATGAGACCCACGGGGATCGGTCCCCACATCAGACTGTGGCCGATCGTGCCGGCGACGCCGAACACGCCGCCGACGAGGGCCGCCGCTATCCAGGAGAGCACCCGGGAGATCCATCCGATACGCACGAGACGATCCTACGCGCGGTCGCCCTGCGCCCGGATCATGCCGCGGCCCGGCGTCAGGCTGCGAGACCGAGCAGACGCAGCAGAGCGGCCACCGCGGCCGCAGCGAACACCACGACCAGGAATGACTGCCGCAGCCACAGCAGCCCTGCCGCGACGAGCAGCGCGGGCACCCGCGCATCCACGACGACGGCCTGCCCCGCCCCCAGGGTCTGCACCGCCACGAGCGCGGCGAGCAGCGCGACGGTGAGGAGATCCGAGATGCGTGCGGGACGAGGGGCTTCCAGCACCTTCGGCGGCACGAGGTATCCGACAGCTTTGAGCGCGAGGCAGATAACCGCGGCCAGCAGGATGGCGCTCCAGACGCTCATCTGCCCGCCTCCGGATCGTCAGGTCCGACCGGGGCGTCCCGACCGAGCCAGTTGAACCATCCGACGACGATCGCCACGACCGCGGCGATCAGCACCGGGAGCCCCGGCATGATGAACGGCGTGAGTGCCGCCGCCACGACCGCTGCCGCGATGCCGACGGCGATCGCCTGACGCTGCCTGAGCCGTGGCCAGAGCAGAGCGAGGAAGGCCGCAGCAGCCGCGGCATCCAGTCCCCAGGTCTTCGGATCACCGAGCACGTCGCCGACCAACGCGCCGATGAGGGTCGTGGCGTTCCATCCGACGAAGATGCCGACGCCCGTGACCCAGAAGCCCACCTGGCGGAGCCGCGGGTCGCTCTGCGCGATCGCGACCGCGGTCGACTCGTCGATCGTGAAGTGAGCCGCGGCCACCCTCCGCGCCGGAGTCGTGCCGACGATCGGCGACATCCGCATGCCGTAGGCGACGTTGCGCACGCCGAGCAGCGCGGCCGAAGCGATGGCCGACGGGAGTGCGGCGACTCCCCCGGCGGCGAAGACACCGACGAAAGCGAACTGCGACCCGCCGGTGAACATCAGCAGGCTGAGCACGCAGGACTGCCAGACGTCGAGACCGGATGCCACGGCCAGCGCGCCGAACGAGATGCCGTAGGCGCTGGTGGCGAGCACGACGCCGAGCGCCTCACGCCAGACCTCGCGCTCGGCGCTCACGAGAGATTCGTTCGATTCAGTGAACACACGATCATCATTCTGAACATCGATCGATGGATAGTCAAGCGAACGATCGTTTGACATGATGAACACATGGAGGATCTCCGCACCCGCATCGCCCGTACCCTGCGCCGAGAACGAGAGGTCGCCGGGCTGTCGGTCTCCGAGCTCGCCCGTCGCGCGGGGATATCGAAGGCAACGGTCTCGCAGCTCGAGTCAGGATCGGGCAACCCCAGCGTCGAGACCCTCTGGGCGCTGGGCGTCGCGCTGGGCGTGCCGTTCGCCGTCCTCGTCGATCAGCAGACCAACGCCCCCACCCTGATCCGCGCAGACGATCTCGCGGGCGTCCCTTCCTCCGCAGCGGCCTACAGCGCGACGCTGCTCTCCGCCAGCCCTCCCGGGGCACGTCGGGACGTCTACCTGATCCAGGCGGAGCCCGGAGATCCGCGACGCTCGGACCCGCATCATGCCGGGACGACGGAGCACGTGATCCTCATCTCCGGACAGGCGCAGATCGGACCGGCGGGCGAGCCCGTGCTGCTGAACCCTGGCGACTACCTCTCCTATGCCGGTGACGCCCCCCACGTGTTCGAGGCCACGGCGCCCGGAACCAGTGCCGTGCTCATCTCGGAGCTGCGCTGAGGTCAGTCGGTGGCCGTCGCCGGTGACGGATCGGGGATCTCGTCGGGCTTGTACTTCGGCAGGCGAGACGCCGGGAGGATCGCCACGGCGCTGAGCCCCGCGAGAAGCAGCAGCCCGAGGCGCAGGGTACCCAGGCGCGACTCCTCGTTGACCGCCACCGCGGCGTCGATCTGCTCGGGGGTCGCATCCGTCTGTTCGAGAGCCGCGCGGAGATCGTCGTTGCTGACGAAGTTCAGGTTGTCCATGTCGACCTGCGCCACGAGCGTGGGCGGCAGCTCAGGATGCTCCACCACCGCGCGACCGATGCTCAGGCCGAGCAGAGAGACGAGCAGCGCCCCCGCCAGGGCGGTTCCGACGGCCGACGCGAGGTTCTGGGTCGTTCCGCGGAGGGAGCCGACGTCGCCCGCGAGCTCAGCGGGGGCTGCCGTGACCAGGACGTTGAAGACCAGGGTCACGAGCGCACCCTGCCCGATGCCGAAGACGATCAGACCGAGGATCGTGGGCAGGGTCTCCCAGTTGTTGTTCACCACGAACGAGAGCCAGACGAGCGCGACCGTCGTCAGGATGAACCCGAAGACGCCGATCACCCGGGGCGGGTACTTCTTGTAGAAGCGCACCACGAGCGTTGCGGTGATGAAGACGGTGAGGTTGAACGGCATCATCGCGAGCGAGGTGTCGAACGGCGTGCGTCCCTGCACGATCTGGATGTACAGCGGGATCGTGAAGTTCACGCATGCTTCGAGGGCCACGACGATGAACATCGCGTACACCGCTGCCCGCTCCTTCGAGGACCCCAGCACGCTGAGATCGATCAACGGCACCTTGCCCTCAGCCATCCGCTTGCGAGTCCACACGAAGAACGCCTGGCCGAGCACGATTCCCACCACGATGAACGCCGGCGCCGGCGACAGACCGAGGATGCTGAACGGCGCAGCCTCCGTTGCCGCCACCGCGCCCCACCCGTTCAGGTTGTTGAAACCGAGGGTGAGCAGCACGATCGCCGCACCGATCAACAGCGAGGCGACGAGGTCGATGCGGATGGAGGCGTCGCCTCGGTCACCGCGAAGGGTGAAGCTGAAGGCGAAGACGACGACCGCGATGCCGAAGACGATGAAGAACATCGGACGCCACCCGACGAGCGTGCCCAGTGTGCCGCCGATCAGGAACGCCGTCACACCCGAGATCGCGCGAGCAGAGCCGATGGCACCGATCGCGGTGGCCTGCTGGGCACCTCGATAGTTCTCGGCGATCAGCGCCACGATCGAGGGCACGATGATCGCCGCTGCAGCTCCCGCGACCGCCTGCCCCGCGATGGCCCATCCCACGGTCGGAGACATGATCATCAGCACAGACGACGCGGCGAACAGCGCGATCACGACGCGGAAGATGAGCACCCACCCGACGCGCTGCCCCAGCTTCGCGCCGGTCATGACCAGCGCGGCGACGGCGAGTCCGTACATCACGATGGTCGTGCTGGCGACGGTGGGCGGCACGCCGAACTCGCTCACCATGCCCCCCAGCGAGATCGGCAGAGCCGCCACGTTGAACGACATGAGCACCTGAGCGAGGAAGAGGCTGACCAGCGGCATCCACGACTTCTTGGTGGACGTCGGCGCGATGTGTGTCATGGGAGGGTCCTCTGATCGGTGGATGAAGGAGTCAGTCCGTCGACCGAGCGGTCGCAGAGGGGGCGGAGGCGAACAGGTTCAATCCGAGCGCGCGGGAGAGATGACCGATCGCGAGCTGCGACCGCACCGAGTTTCCCGCCCGATCGAGACGCGGCGAGAATCCTGCCACGGCGCCCTTGCCCGGGGCGACAGCGACGATGCCACCGGCAACGCCCGACTTGGCTGGAAGGCCGATCTCGAACAGCCACTCCCCCGATGCCTCGTAGAGTCCCGTCGAGGCTGTCACGGCGAGGGTGTCGCGGCAGACGTCGGCGGAGACGACCCGCACGCCCGTGACCGGGTTCACGCCGCCGTCGGCGAGCGTCGCCCCCATGACCGCCAGATCATGCGCAGTCACGCTCAGCGCGCACTGCCGGGTGTAGACGTCGACGACCTCGTCGGGGTCGCCGTCGAGCCGCCCGTAGCTGCGCAGAAGCCAGCCCATCGCGCGGTTGCGCTCGTTCGTCTCCGCCTCGGAGGCGTGCACCACGCCGTCGAGACTGAGCGGACGACCGGCGAATGCCGACAGTCCCTCCCTGACGCGCTCCCACTGCTCAACCGCGGTGGCCCCGGGCATGAGCCCCGTCGTCGCGATCGCGCCGGCGTTGACCATCGGGTTCATGGGGTGCCCGCTGTTGAGTTCCAGCGCCATCAGCGAGTTGAAGGCGAGACCTGTGTTGTTGACACCGACGATCTCGCGCACGCGCTCGTGACCGTGCTCCTGGATGGCGAGGGCGTAGACGAACATCTTCGAGATCGACTGGATCGAGAACGGATGCAGGGCATCCCCCGCATCGTGGAGGCCGCCGTTCACCTCGATGACGGCGAGGCCGAACAGCTCGGGGTCGACCTCGGCGAGCACCGGGATGTAGTCGGCCACCGATCCGCTGCGATCGTCGGCGTAGCGCCGGTGCGCCTCGCGGACGTGATCCTCGACGCTGTCCCACGCGGGAAGGGTTCCCGTCGACACCTGCTGGGGAATGTCGGATAGCACCTCGACGTCCATTGGTCCTCCTCCGGATCCACGACCCCCCAGCCGTCACCGCTCACGGTAGTGCCAGCGCGCCCGCGCTGCCTAGAGGTTTCAGTGACCGTTTCAGATCGTCACAAACGCCGAGACCCACCCGCCGCGGATATCACGGGGGTGGGTCTCGGTGGGTGCAGCTGCTCGTGGCGTGAGGTTCAGTACCAGTTGGAGGCCTGCGAGTGACCCCAAGCGCTGCACGGCGCGCCGTACACGGAGTCGATGTAGCCCAGACCCCAGGCGATCTGGGTGGCTGCGTTGGTCTGCCAGTCGCTTCCGGCGGAGGCCATCTTGCTTCCGGGAAGCGCCTGCGGGATGCCGGTGGCTCCCCCCGATGCGTTGTACGCCTGGTAGTTCCAGCCCGACTCCTTGGTCCACAGCGAGTTGAGGCAGGAGAACTGGTCCTCGCCCCATCCGTACTTGTCGGCCATCATCTGACGAGCGGTGGCCTTCGCGCCCTCGGGGGTGTTCGCCTGCGCGAGTGCGGCAGCCTCCGCCGCCGCCTGCTCGGCAGCAGCCTGGGCCGCGTCGTCAGCCGCCTTCTTCTCCTGGGCGGCAGTGAACGATGCCTCAAGCGCGGCCGTACCGGCGATGACGTCGTCGGTGCCCGTGGAGGTCGCGACGGCGACGGAGGAGAGCAGGAGCGCGGACATGGAGTCACGATCGCCGCTCAGACGGTCGATGTCGGCCGCGAGCTCGTCGGTCGCGACCGACGACGGGTCGGCGCCGAGGTCGAGCCCCGAGGCCGCGACCTCGGCGTTGAGGGCGTCTGCCGCGGTCACGGCATCCTCTGCCAGAGCGATAGTGATCGCCGAGTCGTCGGCGATCTTGGCCAGGGGCTCGCCGCCGGTCACGAACGAGGTCACCTCGGCGACAGCATCCGGCATCTCTGCTCCGGCGGCCGGGCCCGCCGCCATTCCGACGGTGACCGCGAGTCCGAGGACAGCGCCCGCGACCGTGCCGAAGATCATCTTGGGGCGGCGTGCGGTGACCGCGTTACGGGCGGACGCCGCCGCGTGGGCGCGCCGAAGCGCACGGGAGGTGTGAAGCATGGGTTCGACTTTCGGGTCGTCGTACGCCCGTCACAGGACACTCATCGGGAGATCGCCCCAGGCGCAAGGTAACGATTCTGCAACGGCCCGCCTGTGCGTTTCATGAAAAAAGGGCCCTGTACAGCCATTTACGGCTGCACAGGGCCCTTCTCTTAGACGATTCTCAGGAGCCGGCGTCCTGACGCTTCAGGCGCGCGGTGTCGCGAGCACGCGTGTTGGCGTCGAGGTTCACCTTGCGGATGCGGACGACCTCGGGCGTGACCTCGACGCATTCGTCGTCACGCGCGAACTCGAGGCTCTCCTCGAGGGTGAGCTGGCGCGGAGGGGTCATCGACTCGAAGGTGTCGGAGCTCGCCGCACGCATGTTGGTGAGCTTCTTCTCCTTCGTGATGTTCACGTCCATGTCGTCGGCGCGCGAGTTCTCGCCGATGACCATGCCCTCGTAGACCTCCTGCGTCGGCTGCACGAAGAACGACATGCGCTCCTGCAGGGCGATCATCGCGAACGGGGTGACGACACCCTGACGGTCGGCGACGATCGATCCGTTCTGGCGGGTCGTGATCGATCCTGCCCACGGCTCGTAGCCGTGGGAGATCGCGTTGGCGATGCCGGTACCGCGCGTCGTGGTGAGGAACTCGCTGCGGAAGCCGATGAGGCCGCGCGACGGGACGACGAACTCCATGCGCACCCAGCCGGTGCCGTGGTTCGTCATGTTCTCCATACGACCCTTGCGGCCCGCGAGCAGCTGGGTGATCGCACCGAGGTGCTCCTCCGGCGTGTCGATCGTCAGGTGCTCGAACGGCTCGTACGTCTTGCCGTCGACCTTCTTCGTGACCACCTGCGGCTTGCCGACGGTGAGCTCGAAGCCCTCGCGACGCATGTTCTCGACGAGGATCGCCAGAGCCAGCTCGCCGCGGCCCTGCACCTCCCAGGCGTCGGGACGCCCGATGTCGACGACCTTGAGCGAGACGTTACCGATCAGCTCCTTGTCGAGACGGTCCTTGACCATACGAGCGGTGAGCTTGTGGCCCTTGACCTTGCCCATGAGCGGCGAGGTGTTCGTACCGATCGTCATCGAGATGGCGGGGTCGTCGACCGTGATCGCGGGAAGCGGACGGACATCCTCGGGGTCGGCGATGGTCTCGCCGATCGTGATGTTCTCGAAGCCTGCGATGGCGACGATGTCGCCGGGGCCTGCGGACTCAGCGGGGTAGCGCTCGAGCGCACGCGTCTTGAGCAGCTCCGTGATGCGCGCGTTCTGGTGCGTGCCGTCTGCACGGACCCAGGCGACGGTCTGACCCTTCTTCAGCGTGCCGTTGAAGACGCGCAGCAGCGCGAGGCGACCGAGGAAGGGGCTGGAGTCGAGGTTGGTGACCCAGGCCTGCAGCGGGTGCTCGTCGTCGTACGCCGGAGCCGGGACGTGCTCGAGGATCGCCTCGAAGAGCGGCTCGAGGTCGTCGTTGTCGGGCAGCGAACCGTCGGCGGGACGGTTCTGCGATGCCGCGCCGGCACGACCGGAGGCGTAGACGACCGGCACGTCGAGCAGTGCGTCGACGTCGAGGTCGGGCACGTCGTCGACGAGGTCGGATGCGAGGCCCAGGAGCAGGTCGTGGGCTTCTTCCTCGACCTCGGCGATGCGAGCGTCGGGACGGTCGGTCTTGTTGACCAGGAGGATGACGGGGAGCTTGGACTCGAGAGCCTTGCGCAGCACGAAGCGGGTCTGCGGAAGCGGGCCCTCGCTCGCGTCGACGAGCAGGACGACACCGTCGACCATGGACAGGCCGCGCTCGACCTCACCGCCGAAGTCGGCGTGGCCCGGCGTGTCGATCACGTTGATCGTGATCTCCTTGCCCTGGGCGTGCTTGCCCTTGTAGGTGATCGCCGTGTTCTTGGCGAGGATCGTGATGCCCTTCTCACGCTCCAGATCGTTGGAGTCCATCGCGCGCTCATCGACGTGGGCGTGTTCGCCGAAGGAGCCCGTCTGACGCAGCATGGCGTCGACGAGGGTGGTCTTGCCGTGGTCGACGTGCGCGACGATTGCGACGTTGCGGAGGTCAGAGCGGAGGGCGTGCGCCATGCATAAGTCCTAAAGAGTGTGGGTTTTTGTCGAGAAGCCGACGTTCCAGGATACCGTATCCAGACGATTCGTTCCTGAACGGCGAAGTACGATCGTGTGCGTGACCGATGCCGACCGCCCCCTCGCCCCCTCTCGCAGTCGTCTGTGGTGGGAGATCGCGATCGTGCTGGCTCTCGGGCTCGGGCAGTCCGCGGTGTACGCGATCGTGCAGCTGGCCTACCGGCTCACCGACGAGACCCCTCTCGCCGATCAGACGGCCGCGCTCAATCCGTCCCGCAGCGATCGGGAGATCTTCGACCTGATCTATCAGGTCCTCTCGATCGGATTCTCGATCGTCCCGGTGCTGCTGGTCTGCTTCCTGCTCTGGCAGTCGTCGAGGCCGCACCTCGGCAGGCTCGGCCTCGACGGGACCCGCGTGGGTGCCGACATCGGACGCGGCGCACTGCTCGTCGCGGCGATCGGCATCCCGGGGATCGGGCTCTACCTGGCCGGAAGAGCCATGGGAATCTTCGTCGCGGTCGACCCCTCGGGCCAAGGCGCCCACTGGTGGACCGTTCCGATCCTCCTTCTCGCGGCAGCCCGTGCATCGCTGCAGGAGGAGTTCGTTGTGCTGGGATATCTGTTCGCCCGCCTGAAGCAGCTCGGGTGGGGGCCGTGGACCATCATCCTGACGACGTCGCTGCTGCGCGCGAGCTACCACCTCTACCAGGGCCCCGGCGCCTTCATCGGCAACTTCGCGATGGGCCTGCTGTTCGGCTGGCTGTTCCAGTGCAGTGGCCGGCTCATGCCGTTCCTGGTGGCGCACTTCCTGATCGACGCGACGGTTTTCGTCGGCTACCCCTGGGCCGCTGACGCGTTCCCCGCACTGTTCGGCCTTCCGGGCTGAGAGTGCCGAGCCTCACGCAGGCGTTCAGGCGTTGGCGATGAGGACCGACACGACGGCCCAGAGCACGATCACAGCGAGCGCGATGAGCGCGCGCGAATCCCAGGTGCGTCGGAGAGGAGCATCCGCGGTCACCGGTGCGTCCTGCCAGCGGTCCCGGATCTCGGTCAGGTCGCGAAGACCTGCCGGAGCTTTCGCCTCGTCATCACCGCTCGTGGGGCGGCGGACGGGGCGCGCACGAGCCGGCCCGCCGTAGCACGAGAGATCCGTGCCGTCATCGAGGGAGAACACCAGCTGCCAGCGCAGGTCGATGTCGCGCACCCGACTCCAGCCGAACGACGTGCGGCGGAGCATGTTCTGCACGACGGCGCCCTGGGCGTCGACACGCACGACCGACACGAAGGCGATCTCGTAGACCACCCAGAGCCCCAGCAGCACCCACGGAGCGAGCAGCAGCATCTGTCCCCACCCGGCGCGCACGACGGCGTCGCCCAGCAGGAAGATCGCGAGCAGTGAGCAGAGGACGAGGGAGACAGGCCCGGAGGCCGCACGGAATGTCCGTGCGGCCTCCGGTCGAGGTTCGACGCTCACTCTCAGTGACCGCCGAGGGTGATCGATGCGCCCGGGATCGCCTTCAGCAGGCGGTCCGTGTACTCCTGCTGCGGGTTGGCGAAGATCTCGTCGACAGTGCCCTGCTCGACGATCTTGCCCTTCTCCATGACGCACACGAGATCGCTCGAGACACGGACGACCGCGAGGTCGTGCGTGATGAACAGATACGTGAGCCCGAGCTCCGACTGGAGCTCGGCCAGCAGCTGCAGCACCTGATCCTGCACCAGCACATCGAGCGCCGAGACGGCCTCGTCGAGCACGATGATATCGGGCTTGAGCGCGAGAGCACGAGCGATCGCGACTCGCTGACGCTGACCGCCCGACAGCTCATTCGGATACCGGGATGCGAGCACGCGAGGCAGCGAGACCTGGTCGAGGAGCTCCTCCACCCGCTCACGCTGCGACGCACGATCGCCGACACCGTGGATCTGCAGCGGCTCGGCGATGGTGTTGCCGATGTTGCGCAGCGGGTCGAGCGAGCCGTACGGGTCCTGGAAGACCGGCTGCATGCGCCGGCGCAACCCGAACGCCTGAGCGTTCGAGAGCTTCGACACATCCTGGCCGTCGATCTCGATGGATCCGCTCGTCGGCTCCTCGAGCTTGAGCACCATCTTCGCGACGGTGGACTTGCCGGAGCCCGACTCGCCCACGAGCGCGAGCGTCTTGCCCCGAGGGATCTCGAACGACACATTGTCGACCGCTCGGAACGCTTCGCTGCGGAAGTTCCCCTGGCGGATCCGGTAGTCCTTCGTGAGCCCCGCGACACGCACGGTCGGCGGGATGGCGGCGAGGTCTTCGAGCGTCTCGATACCTCTGTCCTCCACCACCGCCTGGATGCGCTGCGACGCCACGCTGGGCGCTGCGGAGACCAGACGCTTCGTGTACGGATGCTGCGGATTCTCGAGGATCTCGCGGCTGGGACCCGCCTCGACGATGTTGCCGCCGTTCATCACGATGATCTTGTCCGCGCGCTCGGCCGCGAGGCCGAGGTCGTGCGTGATCAGAAGCACCGAGGTGCCCTTGTCGCGAGTGAGCGAGGCCATGTGATCGAGGATCACGCGCTGCACCGTCACGTCGAGAGCCGAGGTCGGCTCGTCGGCGATGAGCAGCTTCGGGTCGGCTGCCAGGCCCATCCCGATCAGCGCACGCTGGCGCATTCCCCCCGAGAACTGATGCGGGAACTGGTGCAGACGCTTCTCGGCGTCCGCGAGCCCTGCCTGCTGCAGCACCTCGACCGTGCGTGCCTTCGCGGCGTCGCGCCCCTGGGCGATGCCGTTCGCACGGATCGCCTCCTTCACCTGGAAGCCGATGCTCCAGACGGGGTTGAGGTTCGACATCGGGTCCTGCGGCACGAAGCCGATGTCCCGACCGCGGACGGCCTCGATCTCGCGACGGTTGAGTGTCGTGAGCTCGCGCCCCTCCAGCGTGATCGATCCTGCGGTGACCTGACCGGTACCGGGCAGCAGGTTGACGATGGCCGTGGCCGTCGTCGACTTGCCCGAGCCCGACTCGCCCACGATCGCGACCGTCTCGCCGGGCATGACGTCGAAGCTGACTCCGTGGAGCACTTCGCGCAGGCCCTCCTGCGTGCGGAACGCGACACTGAGGTCGCGGATGCTCAGCAGCGGGACCTGTTCGGTGATTCGCTCGCTCATCGGCGTGCCCTCGCCTTCGGGTCGAGGGCGTCTCGGATGAGCTCGCCCAGGGTGACGAACGCCAGCACCGCGAGGGTGAGTGCGATCGACGGATAGATGAGCGCCATCGGCGCGACACGCAGCGATGCCTGCGCCTTGGCGATGTCGTTACCCCACGACATCACGTCGCTGCCGAGACCGACCCCGAGGAACGAGAGCGTCGCCTCGGCGACGATCGCCGCCGCGAGTCCGAGCGTCGACACCACGAGCAGCGGTGCGATCGCATTCGGCACGACGTGGTTCAGGAGGATCTTGAACTTCGACTGGCCCAGTGCCTGCGATGCCATGACGAAATCGGCCTGACGGACTCTGAGCACCTCGGCGCGCACGACTCGGGCTGTCGAGGCCCAGGCGAACGCACCGATGGCGAAGGCGAGTGTCCAGACCGATCGGGAATCGCGGAAGACGGTCATCACGACGACGGCCGCGAGGATGTACGGGATCGCGAAGAAGATGTCGCCGATGCGTGAGAGCACCGAGTCCAGCCATCCGCCGTAGAAACCCGCGAGGGCTCCCATGATCAGACCGAGGACCGACGAGATCAGCGTCGCGATCAGGCCGACGGCGAGCGAGGTCTGCGATCCCCAGACGATGCGCGCATAGATGTCGCAGCCCTGGAAGGTGAACCCGAGCGGGTGCCCGTCTGTAGGCCCTCCGTTGCTGTTCGACAGCTGGCAGTCGTCGTTCGGCGGCGTGGCCGTGAACAGCGTCGGCCACAGCGCCATCACGAGGAAGAAGAGCGCGAGCACGATCGAGAACCAGAACAGCGGACGACGACGCAGGTCGAACCACGCGTCCCGCCACAGATTGCTGGGCTTGTCCGAGATGCGGACGGCGTCGACCGCGATCGACTCCGTCTCGATCGGAGCGACGTAGTGCTTCTGAGATGTGGGATCAGGCATAGCGAATCCTCGGGTCGAGCAGACCGTAGAGCAGGTCGATGAGAAGGTTCACCAACACGTACAGGATGACGAACACGGTCACGAACGAGACGACCGTCGGTCCCTCACCGCGCTGGATCGCCTGGAACAGCGTGTTTCCGACGCCGGGGACGTTGAAGATTCCCTCGGTGACGGTGGCACCCACGAGCAGCACGCCGAAGTTCGTGGCCGAGTTGGTGATCACGGGGATCAGCGAGTTGCGCAGCACGTGCACGGGGAGCACGCGGTTGCGCGAGAGCCCCTTGCTGTACGCCGTGCGCACCCAGTCCTGGTTCAGCGTCTCGATGACGGAGCTGCGCATCAGACGCATACTCACGGCGTAGAGGCTGAAACCGAGCACGATGGCCGGCAGCCAGAGCCCGCCCCAGTCGTTGTCCGCGCCCACCGTCGGCTTGAACCACCCGAGCTGGATGGCGAGGAAGTACTGCGCGAGGAACGCCACCACGAAGATCGGGATCGCGATCGCGACGAGCGCCACGATCAGAGAGACGTTGTCGAACAGCTTGCCCTTGCGCAGCGCCGAGATGGTGCCGATGACGATGGCGAGCACGAACTCGATGGCGATCGCCATCACCGCGAGCCGGCCGGTGACCGGAAGGGTGGCGGCGAGCACGGCCGACACGGGCCGACCGGAGTAGGTGGTGCCCAGGTCGCCCTGGAACACGCCGGTGATGTAGTACCAGTACTGCACGATGAACGGCTGGTCCAGGTGGTACTGCGCGCGCAGCTGCTCGACGACCGCCGGGTTGGGGGTCTTGTCGCCGAACAGGGCGAGGATCGGGTCGCCGGGCATGGCGAACACGAGGAAGTAAATGAGCAGGGTGGCTCCGAAGAAGACCGGGATCACCTGCAGAAGACGTCTCAGAATGTAACCGAGCATCCGCCTGTCCCTTCTTGAGGGGAAAGAAAGCTACGTGAACACAAGCCTGTGAGGCGGTGACGAATAATCGTCACCGCCTCACAGGTGAAGTGCCGTCAGACTTACTCGCCGGCCTTCGTGATCTCGTAGTAGAGCGGAACCGAGTTCCAGCCGAACGTGACGTTGTCGACGTTCTCGCTGAAGCCACCGGTCACGTTCGAGTACCACAGCGGGATCGCGGGCAGGTCCTTGAACAGGACCTCCTGCGCCTTGGTGAAGTCCTCGATCTGAGCGTCGGCGTCGGGGTTGCTGATACCGGCCGAGATGAGGTCGTCGAACTCGGGGTTCGTGTAGTCACCGTCGTTGGAACCAGCGCCCGTTGCGTAGAGCGGTCCGAGGAAGTTGTACAGACCCGGGTAGTCGGCCTGCCAGCCCGAGCGCGCAGCCGTGGTGATGCTGCGGTCGTTGATCTTCGTGCGAAGGTCCTGGAAGGTCGGGTACGGGTCGCCCGATGCCTCGATGCCGAGCGTGTTCTTGATGCTGTTGCTCACTGCGTCGACCCAGGCGTCGTGCCCGCCGTCGGAGTTGTAAGCGATCTTGAACTCGCCGTCCCACGGGGCGATGGCGTCGGCCTCGGCCCACAGCTTCTTCGCCTCGTCGGGGTTGTACTCGAGGACCTCGCTGCCGGGGACCGAGTCAGACCAGCCGTCGATGACGGGAGAGGTGAAGTCCGATGCCGGGGTGCGGGTGCCCGAGAAGATCGTCTCGGTGATCTCCTCGCGGTTGATCGCCATCGACAGCGCCTGGCGACGCAGCTGGCCCTCTTCGCCGCTGAAGTGCGGGAGGAACTGGCCGATGGTGAACGACTGGAACACGGCCGAGGGCTGGTTCACGGCGCGCTCGCCGAGCTCGTCGGTGAAGACCGGGAGCGAGTTCGTCGGAATCGCGTCGATGACGTCGACCTCGTTCGACAGCAGGTCGGCGTACGCCGCTTCCTGCGTGGCGTAGAACTTGATCGTCAGACCGCCGTTGGCTGCCTTGCGGCCACCGTCGTAGTCGTCGTTGCGGACGAGGTCGATCTGCACGTCGTGCTGCCACGCGTCGTCGCCGTCGATCATGTACGGGCCGTTGCCGACCGGGTTCTGCCCGAAGGCTTCCATGTCCTCGAACGCGACGTCGGGGAGCGGGTAGAAGGCCGAGTAGCCGAGACGCAGAGCGAAGTCGGAGGCCGGCTTGTTCAGCGCGATCGTGAAGGTGTAGTCATCGACCTGCTCGAGGCCGGTGAGCTCCGAGTCCACGTCATAGCTGAATCCCTCGATGTCCTCGAAGAAGTAGCTGGACAGATGGCCGTTGGAGAGCTTGGCGCCCTCGTTCCACGCCTTGATGAAGTTGTCGGCGGTGACCTCTTCACCGTCGGTGAAGGTCAGGCCTTCCTTGATCTTGACCGTGAGGTGCTGCGGGTCCTCGGTGGTGATCTCCTCAGCCACATCGTTGACCGGCTTGCCGTCGGCGTCGTAGTAGATCAGACCGGCGAAGATCTCGTCGAGGATCTTTCCGCCACCCACCTCGTTGGTGTTGGTCGGGATCAGCGGGTTCTCCGGCTCGGAGCCGTTCGTGGTGATGATGGCATCTGCGTCGACGTTCGCGCCGGAGCCGCCGTCGCCTTCGTTGCCTCCACCGCTCGCGCAGCCCGCGAGCGCCAGGGCGCCGATCGCGAACAGCGCGGTGCCCGCAAGGGCGATCTTGTTGCGCTTCACTTGTGTCCTCCTGTGGACGGGAATTCATCAGACTGCGCGCTCACAATCGAGCACGTAGGGATAGTTGACTGTAACCCGCGTTTCAGGCGGCATCGCACTCGGCTAATGAACCGTTACTGAGTGGTGATCATCCGTAATCTCGCGGAAACATGCGGAAATGCACGGAAACGAGAAGCGGCGTCGCATCCGGGAGGACACGACGCCGCATCAGGGCGATCATCCGATCAGGCGAAGGCCTCGATCGGAGGGCAGGCGCAGACCAGGTTGCGATCGCCGTACGCCTGGTCGATGCGGCGCACCGGCGGCCAGTACTTTCCGGCGACCAGGGCGTGCACCGGGTAGGCGGCGTCCTCACGGGTGTACGCGTGGTTCCACTCCCCCGCGATCAGCGAGACCGCGGTGTGCGGCGCGTGGACCAGCGGGTTGTCGTCTGCGGGCCAGCGGCCTGCCGCGACCGCGTCCGCCTCGGCCTTGATCATGATCATGGCCTCGATGAAGCGCTCGATCTCGCCGAGATCCTCCGATTCCGTGGGCTCGACCATCAGCGTGCCGGCGACGGGGAACGACATGGTCGGGGCGTGGAAGCCGTAGTCGATGAGGCGCTTGGCGACGTCGTCGACCGTGATCCCGGTCGCTTCCTTCAGCGGACGCAGGTCGAGGATGCACTCGTGCGCGACGCGACCGTTCTCGCCCGCGTACAGCACCGGGTAGTGCTCGCCGAGACGCGCGGCGATGTAGTTCGCCGAGAGCACCGCTGCGGCCGTCGCATGGCGGAGGCCGTCGGCCCCCATCATCCGCACGTACGACCACGAGATCGGGAGGATGCCCGCCGAGCCGTAGGGAGCCGCCGACACGGCGCCGCCCTCGAAGACGAATCCGCCCGCATGCTCCGCCCGCTGCGCGAGCGGGTGGGACGGCAGGTACGGCGCGAGGTGCGCCTTGGCCGCGACAGGGCCCACACCGGGGCCGCCGCCGCCGTGCGGGATCGCGAACGTCTTGTGCAGGTTGAGGTGCGAGACGTCGCCGCCCAGGTCGCCGAAGCGGGCGTAGCCGAGCAGCGCGTTCAGGTTCGCACCATCGACGTACACCTGGCCGCCGGCGTCGTGCACGGCCGTCGTGATCTCCACCACGTCCTGCTCGTAGACACCGTGCGTGGACGGGTAGGTGATCATCAGCGCGGACAACTCGTCGGCGTGCGCCGCGATCTTCGCCCGCAGGTCGTCGAGGTCGACGTTGCCGAGCTCGTCACAGGCGACGACGACGACCTTCATTCCGGCGAGCACCGCGGAGGCGGCGTTCGTCCCGTGAGCCGACGAAGGGATCAGGCACACCGTGCGCTGCGTATCGCCGTTCGCGAGGTGGTAGCCGCGGATCGCGAGCAGCCCGGCGAGCTCGCCCTGCGAACCCGCGTTCGGCTGCAGCGACACCGCGTCGTACCCGGTGACCTCGGCGAGCCACGCCTCGAGCTGGGTGATCATGTCTAGGTAGCCCTCGACGTCGGATGCCGGTGCGAACGGGTGGATGCCTGCGAACTCCGGCCAGGTGATCGATGCCATCTCGGTGGCGGCGTTGAGCTTCATCGTGCACGAGCCGAGCGGGATCATTCCGCGATCGAGCGCGTAGTCACGATCCGCGAGGCTCTTCAGGTAGCGCATCATCGCCGTCTCGCTGCGGTGCGCGTGGAACACGGGATGCGTGAGGTACTCGTCCTGGCGCAGCAGGTCGCCGGGCAGGGCGCCCTGCGATCCGGATCCGAAGAACCCGAAGGCCCGCTCCCGCGCGCCGCCGAACACCTGGGCGACCTGGTGGAGCTCGGAGACCGTGGTGGTCTCGTCGACCGAGATGCCGATCGTGTCGGCGTCGGGAGCGTGCAGCAGGATGCCGAAGCCGTGATGGGCCTGCTCCACGTATTCGGCCGCGCGCCCCGGAACCTGCACCTGAAGGGTGTCGAAGAACGAGTCGTGCACCACATCCGCACCCGCATCGGCGAGCCAGTCGCGCAGCATCGCGGTCTTGGCCGCGACCTCCCGGGCGATCGCCTTCAGTCCATCCGGACCGTGGTACACCGCGTACATCGACGCCATGACCGCGAGCAGCACCTGCGCGGTGCAGATGTTGCTGGTCGCCTTCTCGCGGCGGATGTGCTGCTCGCGGGTCTGCAGGGACAGCCGGTACGCCGGCTTGCCGTCCGCATCGACCGAGACTCCGACGAGGCGTCCGGGCAGCTGTCGCTCGAGTCCGGCACGCACAGCCATATAGCCGGCGTGCGGCCCTCCGAAGCCGATGGGCACGCCGAAGCGCTGGGTGGTGCCGACCGCGACGTCCGCACCGAGCGAACCGGGCGAGGCGATCAGGGTGAGCGCGAGCAGATCGGCCGCGACGACCGCGAGGCCGCCGGCGAGGTGCGCGGCGTCGATCACGGCGCTGGGGTTCCACACGCGACCGGAGGCACCCGGATACTGCACGAAGACGCCGAACAGCTCTGCGGGGAGTTCCCCGCCGGCGGCGAAGTCGACCGTCACGAGCTCGATGCCCACCGCCTCGGCGCGGGTCTCGAGCAGCGCCTTCGTCTGCGGGAAGGCGTCGGCGTCGACGGCGAACACGTTCGATGCCTTCTTCGACGCGCGGCGCGCCAGAAGCATCCCCTCGACGACCGCGGTCGACTCGTCCAGCATCGACGCGTTCGCCGTGGTGAGACCGGTGAGCTCGGCCACCATCGTCTGGAAGTTGATCAGCGCCTCGAGGCGTCCCTGCGAGATCTCCGGCTGGTAGGGCGTGTAGGCCGTGTACCAGGAGGGGTTCTCGAGCACGTTGCGCTGGATCACCTGCGGGGTGATCGTGCCGTAGTACCCGAGGCCGATCATCGGCCGGTTCACCGTGTTGCGAGCTGCGATCGCGCGCAGCTCGGCAAGAGCCTCGGTCTCGCTCGCCGCGCGAGGGATGACCGAGTCCGTGGGGGCTGAGGTGAAGATCGAGGAGGGCACGGCCTGGCGCATCAGCGCCTCGACCGGGCTCCAGTCCTCGAGCGCGGACTCGACGCCCAGCGCGTCGAGCATCTGGCGCTGCGTGGATTCGGTGGTTCCGATGTGACGGTCGGCGAAGGAGACCACTGCTCGATCAGCCCTCCGTCAGAGCGACGTACGCGTCGCGGTCCATCAGACCGTCCAGCGCACCGTCCGCCACTGCGACCTTGATGAGCCAGCCGCCGGCGAACGGCTCCGCGTTCACGAGCGAGGGGTCGTCGACCACGGTGTCGTTGATCTCGACGACCGTGCCGGTGACCGGTGCGTAGAGCTCGCCGACCGACTTGGTCGACTCGATCTCGCCGACGACGGAGCCTGCGGCGATCTCGGTGCCGACGGCGGGGAGCTCGACGAACACGACGTCGCCGAGCTTGTCGGCCGCGTAGTCGGTGATGCCGATCGTCACGGTGTCGCCGTCAGCGGCGATCCACTCGTGCTCGTCGGTGTAGCTGAGGGCGTTGAGGTCGGTCATTTGGTCCTCCGATAGAAAGGCAGGGCGGTCACGGTCGCGGGGATCCTGGTCCCCCGCACATCAAGGAATACTGCGGTTCCCTCCGCAGCGGAAGACGGTTCGACGTAGGCCATCGCGATCGGGTGGCCGAGCGTCGGGCTGAGTGCACCGCTGGTGATCTCGCCGAGTACAGCGCCGTCCTGATCGACGACGGGGTATCCGGCACGGCCTGCGCGCTTGCCTTCAGCGACGAGCCCCACGAGCACCGGGGCATCGGATGCGGCATCCACCGCGCCCTTGCCGATGAAGCTCTCTTTGTCGGCCACGACGACCCGACCGAGACCGGCCTGCGACGGCTTGGTCTCACGGGAGAGTTCGTGGCCGTAGAGGGGCATTCCCGCCTCGAGCCGGAGGGTGTCGCGCGCGGCGAGACCGGCGGGGACGAGACCGTGCGCCTGACCGGCCTCGACGAGCGCGTCCCAGAGCGCCGGGGCGTCCGCGACGCGGACGAGAAGCTCGAAGCCGTCCTCCCCCGTGTACCCGGTGCGGGCGAGGAGCAGCGGGCCGCCGAGGAACGAGGCGTCGGCCCAGGCGTAATACTTCTGCTCCGACCACGGGATCCCGAGGTCGGTGATGCCCGCCGTCGTCGAGAGGATGCTCTCGGATGTGGGGCCCTGCACGGCGAGCAGCGCGTACTCGTCGGAGACGTCCTCGACGTCGACGCCACGGTCTCCGAGGAAGCCCTCGAAGGTGCGCTCCTCGCCGGCGGCGAGCGCGGGCCGTTCACGCTCGATCCGCGAAGGGAACGAACGGATGCGCGAAGCGAACGCGCCGTCGACGAATCCGCGGTTGCCCGCGTTCGCGATCACGAGGAACCGATCCTCGGCGAGGCGGTAGACGATGACGTCATCGATGATCCCGCCGTCGCCGGCCAGCATGAGCGAGTACTTCGCCTTGCCGACGGACATCGCCGACAGACGACCGGCGAGAGAGTAGTCGAGGAAGGCTCCCGCGAAGTCTCCGGTGATCATGAACTCCGCCATGTGCGAGATGTCGAAGATCCCGGCGGCCTGACGCACCGCGTGGTGCTCGGCGAGGTCGGAGGTGTAGCGCACCGGCATCTGCCAGCCGCCGAAGTCGGTGAATGAGGCGCCGAGCGCCTCATGGCGTTCGCGGAGCGGGGTGTAGCGAGGGTCGGACATGGAGTTCTCCCGGGCTGGGTCGGGCGGAACAGCGGTGTCGCCGTTCCTCGGAACTCCCCCTCTGTCATGGGCCTGAGAGTTTCACCCAGAGACTGGGCTTTCACCGTCGGCGGAGCCGAGCGCTACAGCATCGCTCGATCTCGCTTTTCAGAGTGGCCGGAACCGCGCGGTACGCGTACCTGAGAGATTGGCGGGGAGGCTTGCTCCTTCGGTGCCCGGCTGCGTTCGCCGGGGCTCTCCCGCGTGGTTCATTCGGCCTGTCTTCACTTGTGCGTTCAGTCTAGCGGGTCACCCCCGCCGAGACAGATGGTCCTCCGGTCGCGCTTCGCGCCGCGCGCCATGCGCAGCGGTCGAGGGAAGCACGACCGGAAGAATGCTCAGCGGCCTGCGAGCTCTGCCCGCACCTCGTCACGGAGGCGGCCGAGGTTCTCGGGCTCGGGCGCTGCGCCCAGCAGCGTCTTCGTGTACTCGTGCTGCGGATTGAGGATCACCTCGTCGGCGGGCCCCCGCTCCACGACATCACCCTTGTAGAGGACCATGATCTCGTCGCTGAAGTGCCGAGCCGTCGCGAGATCGTGCGTGATGTACAGCACGCCGAGATTCTCCTCCCGCTGCAGATCCGCCAGCAGGTTGAGCACCCCCAATCGGATCGAGACATCGAGCATCGAGACCGGCTCATCCGCGACGATGAACCGCGCCCCCGGGGCGAGCGCCCGTGCGATGGCCACGCGCTGTCGCTGACCGCCGGACAGCTCATGCGGGCGGCGCTCGGCGAAGCTCTCGCCCGGTGACAGTCGCACGCGCTCGAGCAGCTCGATCGCGCGTGCACGCACCTCAGCGCCCGAGAGCTTCGGGTGGTGGAGCCTGATGGGGCGCTCCAGGTGGTGGATGATCGTGTGGAACGGGTTCAGCGAGGCGAACGGATCCTGAAACACCATCTGCACCTGCGAGCGGTACTCCTCGACCGCACGGCCCCGCATACCCGAGTCCTTGCCGTCGAGCAGGATCTGCCCACTCGTCGGCGTCTCGAGCTTCATCAGCATCCGGGCGATCGTCGACTTGCCCGACCCCGATTCGCCGACGAGGGCGACCGTCTTCCCCGCTTCGATCGTGAACGAGACGTCCTTCACGGCGTGCAGGATCGACGTCTTGAGCCCCGATCGCAGGGTGAAGTCCTTCACCAGATTGCGGGCTTCGAGGGTGGGAGCACTCATCGGATCTCCTCCTGACTGGGCTGGCTGCCGGTGCGGACGAAGTCGCCGCGCTCGCCGGTCAGACTCGGGAAGCTCGACAGCAGCTTCTTCGTGTACTCGTGCTGGGGCGTGCGGTAGATCTCCTCCGCTGTGCCCTCCTCCACGATCTGTCCCTGCAGCATCACGGCGATCCGGTCGCTGATCTCGATCAGCATCGGCAGGTCGTGCGTGATGAAGATCACCGCGAACCCGAGCCGCTCGCGCAGGCGCATGATCTCGCGGATGATCCCCCGCTGCACGACCACGTCGAGCGCGGTGGTGGGCTCGTCCATGATCATGACCTGCGGATCCAGTGCGAGCGCCATCGCGATCATCATGCGCTGCCGCATGCCGCCGGACAGCTCGTGCGGGAAGCTCGTCAACCGCGAAGGGTCGACGCCGACCAGCGTCAGCAGTTCCTCTGCCCTGGCCTGCTTGTCCTTCTTGGACATGCCGGGGCGATGGGTCTCGAAGATGTCGAAGATCTGCGCCTTGACGCTGATCACCGGGTTGAGCGAGTTCATCGCCCCCTGGAACACCATCGAGATCTTGTCCCAGCGGAACGCGCGCAGGCCGTCACCGTCGAGCGCGACGATGTCGATGTCGTGGCCATCACGGTCATGGAAGACGATCTCGCCGCTCGTCATGAGCGCCGGCGCCTTGAGCAACCGGTTCATGCCGTAGGCGAGGGTGGTCTTGCCGCATCCCGACTCTCCCGCGAGGCCGAGTATCTCCCCGCGGTTGAGGGTGAGGGAGACATTGCGGACCGCCTTGACGGGCGGATCCACTTCGTACTCGATCGACACGTCGCGTGCGGTGAGCACGGCATCCGGAGCGCTCATGCGGCGACCCCCTTCGTCTTGGCCGCCTTGCGCACACGCCGAGCGGCGTCCGGCGCGTTGCGCAGCTTGGGGTTGATGACCTCGTCGATCGCGAAGTTGATGAGTGAGAGACCCGCGCCGAGCATGGCGATCATGATTCCCGGCGGCACGAACCACCACCAGGCCCCTCGCCCGAGTGCCTGGCCGGACTGCGCGTCGTTGAGGATGGTGCCCCAGGTGATGGACGAGTTCGGCCCGAGGCCGAGGTACGAGAGACCGGCCTCTCCGAGGATCGCG
This sequence comes from Microbacterium sp. Leaf159, assembly GCF_001423615.1. Lineage (GTDB taxonomy): Bacteria > Actinomycetota > Actinomycetes > Actinomycetales > Microbacteriaceae > Microbacterium. Next base: position 1,130,508 of record NZ_LMOU01000001.1, read on the forward strand.
AAGATGATCGCGAAGAGGAACTGCGCCGTGAGCAGCGGCAGCAGGTTCGGCATGATCTCGACCAGGATGACGCGGAAGGATCGCTCCCCCGCGACTTTGGACGCGTAGACGTAGTCGCGGGTGCGCAGCGATCGGGTCTGCAGTCGGAGCACGTAGGCCGCACCGGCCCAGGAGGTGATGCCGAGCACGAACGCGACGAGCTGCCAGCTGCGCTGCGGGACGAAGGACGAGATCACCATCACCAGCGGCAGGCCGGGGATCACGATCATCACGTTCGTCAGCAGCGCGAGGGTGTCCTCCCGCCAACCGCCGAGGTAGCCGGCGAGGACTCCGAACAGCAGCGACAGGACGATGGCGATGCCGCCCGCGACCACGCCGACCAGGAGCGAGCCCTGCGCGCCGATCGCGAGCTGGGCGAACATGTCGTTGCCGAGCTTGGTGGTGCCGAGCCAGTGCTCCGGCGACGGCGGGAGCAGAGCAGGGTTGTCGGTGCTCCGCGGATTCTGCGAGAAGATCGGCGCGATGATCGCGAACAGCACGATCGAGATCACGATCACCGCCCCGGTGATGAACTTCGGCGAGGTCGTCGGGAGAACGCGGCGGCGCTTGCGCCCTCGCTGCGTGGCCAGCGAGATCGTGCTCGCGGGCTGGGTCATGGGCTGATCCTTCGTGATCAGCACTGTGTTCTCGATGTCAGACATTCTGGCGCGCCCTCGGGTCGATGAAGCCATAGACGAGGTCCATGATGAAGTTGGCGGCGAGCACCGTGATGGTGATGACGAGGAAGAGCCCCTGCATCAGCGCGTAGTCGTTGTTCGTCACCGCCTGGAACATCAGCTTGCCGATGCCCGGGTAGGTGAACACCTGCTCCATGACGATGGAGCCGGCCACCACGAACCCCAAGGTGATCGAGAACCCCGCGATCGATGGGATCGCGGCGTTGCGCGCAGCGTACGTGGTCATGATGCGACGCGGGCGGAGCCCCTTGGCCTCGGCCGTGAGCACGTAGTCCTCGGCCATGGTCTGCACCATCATGTTGCGCATCCCGAACATCCAGCCACCCACCGACGAGATCACGATGGTGATCGCAGGGAGGATCGCGTGCGAGAGCGCATCCGTGAAGAACGCCCAGGTCGGCTCGGGGCCGTCCGGGAAGTCGAACACGTCGTAGCCCCCGAAGATCGGGAACCAGCCGAGTCCGACCGCGAACACCGAGACGAGCAGCAGCGCCATCCAGAAGTAGGGGATGGACTGCAGCACGGTGGTCGCCGGGATCAGGTGATCGACCCAGGTTCCGCGCTTCCATCCGGCCCAGGCGCCGAGCACGACGCCGAGGATGAAGGAGATCACGGTCACCGTGCCGACGAGAATGAGCGTCCAGGGCAGCGCCTGCCCGATCAGCTCACTCACGGGCGCGGGGAACTTGGTGACGGAGATGCCCAGGTCGCCCTGGAACATCCGCCCCCAGTACGCGATGTACTGATCCCAGAGGGAGGAGTCATCACCGCCGAGCAGCAGCTTGATGTTGCGGATCGTGGTCTCGGAGACCTCGCCACCCGCACGCTGCATCTTGGCAATCATGATGTCCGCCGGGTTCCCCGGCATGAGCCGGGGAAGCAGGAAGTTGAGTGAGATCGCGGCCCACAGCGTGAACGCGTAGAACCCGATTCTTCGTGCATAGAACTTCATGTCACTGACCGTGCTTCCTGCTCCCCCGAGCTCATTCGCTTAGTTCGCCGGCTCGAGCTGCGTCAGGATGTAGCCTGCCGCGATCGCGCCCCAGGACGGCGGGAAGGCGTAGAGGTCCTCCTCCGTCGGCCAACCGGTGAAGTCCTTCGTGTTGTAGAAGGTCTGCGTCGCGTTGATCACGAGCGGGATGTAGGGCAGGTCGCGGACGATCTCGGTCTGGATCGTGCCGTACAGCTCCTTCTTCTCTGCCTCGTCGTTCGTGCTGATCGCGGCCTGGACCGCCTCGTCGACGACAGGGTTGCTGTAGCGGCTGAAGTTCCAGCGACCGGCTGGAACCTCGGAGCCCACGGCTGCGGTGGAGCCGACGGTCGTGCCGCCGAACCAGTCGCGGTAGATCTGGAACGGATCAGCCACCGAGGTGCCGATGACACCGCCGACGATCAGCTGGAAGTCGCCACCCTGACGGGCGTCGGAGAACTCCTGCCACTGCACTGTCGATGCGGTGACCTTGATGCCCGCAGCCTCGGCCTGTTCGGCGATCAGCTTCGCGGCGTCGTTGTAGTCGGTCCAGCCGTCGACCGAGATCAGGCTGAGCTCGAGCGGCTTTCCGTCCTTGGAGTAGAAGTCGCCGTCCTTGGTGTAACCGGCAGCCTCGAGGATCTCGCCCGCCTCTGCGGCGTTCGCCTCCTGCGGGCTGACCTCGTTGGCGGGGTCCGCCACCCACTTCTCGTCACGCGGGAGCAGCGCGAACGTCGGCGAGATGTCGCCGGTGAGTCCGACGAACGCCTTGTCCTTGATCGCGGCGCGGTCGATCGCGACGTTGAGCGCCTGACGCACGGCGACATCGGTCTGCGGACCGGTGCAGCCGAGCTCGGCGTTCGAGCAGGTGTAGAGCACGGTCGGATCCTGCGGGGTGTTGATCCAGTCGATCGCACCGTTGCCCGTGACGTCATCCGGGTTCGGGATGAACATGCCCGTCCAGTCGAGCTTGCCCGCGGCGAGCAGGTCCTGAGCCGTCTGGTTGTTGTCGACCGCGATGTACTGGACCTTCTTGACTCCGAGGTCGTCGGCATCACGGAAGTTCTCGTTGGCCACGAGCGTGTACGACTCGCTCGTGGTCTTGTCGACGACGTAGGCGCCCGAACCCACCGGGTCCTCGTTGGCGAAGTTCGCGAAGTCCGTGACCTCGGACCACACGTGCTCAGGGAGGATGTAGGTCGAGCCGAGTCGCTGGAACTCGGTCGTGTACTGCGCGGTGGTGTAGGTGAGGACGACGGTGGTGTCATCGGTCGCCTCGGCCGAGACGAGGCCGTTGCCTTCGGGGTTGTTGGCCTCGTAGGTGAACGAGAACGCCACGTCGGCGGCCGTGAGGGGCTCGCCGTCGCTCCACTTGAGGTCGGGCTTGATGGTGACCGTGATCACCGTGCCGTCCTCGTTGTATTCGTACGAGTCGCCGATCAGGCCGACGGGCTCGGAGTCCGCCGTCTTGTTGAAGAAGAACAGCGGCTCGTAGATGGGGCCGAGCGCGCCATGGAGCACGGTCGGTGCGAACGGGTTGTAGTTCGCGGTGATGGGGGTCTGGCTGCCGGCCCACACGCGAAGAGCCCGGTCGCCATCGCCGCCGCTCCCCTCGTTGCCGCCGCCTGCGCCACAGGCCGTCAAACCCAGGGCGAGGACGGATGCCCCCGCCACAGCGGTGAGCGCGATCTTGCGCCTTCCGTTACGGATCATTCTGTATTTCCTCTCGGTGCTGCACTGCAGGAGGGATCTCCGGGATGGAGCCGAGTCCCGGATCGGAACTCGCGACAGATCCCTGTGAAAGGGATTTGTTAGGACAGTAACCTAACAAATAGCCATCCGGGCAACAAGAGGCCAGAACGCTGGTATATAACGTTTCGGCCTCAGGGGCTCGTCCGTCACACGGGTGCACTAAGGGTCGAGATGACACTAAGATCGATCTCGGAGGTTAAGGTACTCATGACTCAAACCAGGGGCATCGACGTCGCCGTGTCGACGGTGATCCTCACGCTGCGTCGCACCGAGGACGGCGCTGCTGTGCTCGCGCTCCCGCTGGTCCTGCGCACCCGCGAGCCGTTCGCCGATCAGTGGGCGCTTCCCGGCGGCTGGCTGACTCCGACCGAGTCACCGGTCGACGCCGCCGCCCGCACACTCGCCGAGACCACCGGTCTCACTCCCAGCTACCTCGAGCAGCTCTACGCCTTCGGAGCCGTCGACCGCTCCCCCACCCGCGTCGTGTCGATCGTCTACTGGGCGCTGCTCCGACAGGACGAGGTCGACGCGCAGAGCGCCGCGCATCGGGCATCCGGTCTCGCTCCCGAGAACGTGCGATGGTTCGATCTCGGCGACCTGCCGCCGCTCGCCTTCGACCACCGCAAGATCGTCGACTACGCGCTCTGGCGCCTGCGCAGCAAGGTCGGCTACAGCCGTGTCGCGCACGGCTTCCTGCCGGCCGAGTTCACTCTGGCCGACCTTCGAGAGGCCTACGAGGCGATCCTCGGCAAGCATCTCGACCCGGCCAACTTCCGCCGACAGGTCGAATCCGCCGGCAATCTCCTCCCCACCGACCAGTTCCGCACCGGCAGTCACCGCCCCGCCCGCCTGTACCGCTACAACACCGACGTCGAGCTGGCCGATCACGGCCCCCTCGGCCCCGAGGAAACGAGCACCCGATGAGCATCACCTTCGTTCCGACCCCGGCAGTCCAGCCCCTCGACGCCTCCGTCGATCACGCGATCCAGTCGATCGTGGCGGGCGCGTCGACCGATGAGACCTGTACGACCGACCTCGCCGTCGGCCCCTGGGACTTCGACACGCGCCCCGGTTACGGACCCGGGTCGTCGATGGGCGACGTCATCCCGACGGGGGCACCCCGCCAGGGAGAGCTTCCGGCGGCGTATCGCGAGGCGAGCGAAGACGAGCTCGACGAGCGCATCCGTGCGGCGAAGGCCACGCTCGGCGACCGAGCCGTCGTGCTCGGCCACTTCTACCAGCGTGAGGAGGTCGTGCGTCACGCCGACTACGTGGGCGACTCGTTCCAGCTCGCGACCGCGGCGAAGGAACGACCCGACGCCGAGGCCATCGTCTTCTGCGGCGTCCATTTCATGGCAGAGACCGCCGACCTGCTCTCCGGGCCCGACCAGGCGGTGATCCTGCCGAACCTCGCAGCCGGATGCTCGATGGCCGACATGGCCGACATCGATCAGGTCGAGGACTGCTGGGAGCAGCTCGCCGATGTCCTCGGCGATCTCGACGCTCAGGACGAACACGGCCGAGTGCCGGTGATCCCCGTCACGTACATGAACTCCTCTGCCGCGATCAAGGGCTTCGTCGGCAGGCACGGCGGGATCGTGTGCACCTCCTCGAACGCGCAGACCGTGCTCGAGTGGGCGTTCGAGCGCGGTCGACGGGTGCTGTTCTTCCCGGACCAGCACCTGGGCCGCAACACCGCGAAGGCGATGGGCGTGCCCCTGGAGCAGATGCCGATGTGGAACCCGCGCAAGGCGCTCGGCGGCTCCACGGCATCCGATCTGCTCGAGTCGCGCGTCATCCTGTGGCACGGGTTCTGCTCGGTGCACCGGCGCTTCACTGTGGCCCAGATAGACCAGGCGAGGGCGGAGCACCCCGACGTGCGCGTCATCGTGCACCCGGAATGCCCGATGGACGTCGTGGACGCGGCCGACGAGGCAGGCTCCACGGATTACATCCGCCGGGCGATCGCCGCCGCGACAGAGCCCACGACCTTCGCGATCGGCACCGAGATCAACCTCGTACGCCGGCTGGCCGCGCAGTTCCCGCAGCACGAGATCTTCTGCCTCGACCCCGTGGTGTGCCCGTGCTCGACGATGTACCGCATCCACCCCGGATACCTGGCGTGGGTGCTCGAAGAACTCGTGGCAGGGCGCACTCCCAACCGGATCACGGTCACGGCAGACATGGCCGACCCCGCGCGGGTCGCCCTCGAGCGGATGCTGGCGGCGAAGCCGCCGGTGGTGGCGAGCGCCCGATGAACGTCGTCGTCGTCGGATCGGGCATCGCCGGCCTCACCGCCGCGCTGCATGCCCACGAGGCGGGGCACGCGGTCACGGTCGTCACGAAGGGTGCACTCGGCGACGGATGCACCGGATTCGCACAGGGCGGAGTCGCCGGAATCTACGGCCCGGCGGACTCGGCGGCCCAGCACGCCGCAGACACGATCGATGCGGGTGCCGGTTTGTCCGACGCCGCCGCGGTCGACGTGCTCGTGCAGGACGCCGCCGAGCGGATCGCCGAGCTGATCGCGCGAGGAGTCGCCTTCGACCGCAGCCCGGACGGCGAGCTGCTGCTCGGACGCGAGGCCGCGCACAGCCACGCCCGCATCGTGCATGCGGGCGGTGATGCGACCGGTGCCGCGATCGCGCACGCGCTGGTCGCCGCCACTCGACGTGCACCCATCACCGTGGTCGAGGCCGCGTTCCTCGCCGACCTCGTGATCGAGGACGGCATCGCGCGGGGCATCCGCGTGCTCGTCGACGGCGCCCTCTCAGACCTCGGGGCCGACGCGGTGATCCTCGCCACCGGAGGTGCAGGCCACCTCTACGCGCACACGACGAATCCGGTGGGAACCACGGGCGACGGCATCGCCGCGGCCCTGCGCGCCGGCGCGGCGGTCGCGGATCTCGAGTTCATGCAGTTCCACCCGACGGTCCTCGCCGAGGGGTCGGCGTTCCTGATCTCCGAGGCGGTGCGCGGCGAGGGCGCGACACTCATCGATGTCGACGGTCGGCGATTCGTGTTCGACACCCACCCCGACGGCGAGCTGGCTCCCCGCGACGTCGTGTCCCGGGCGATCGCGCGACAGGCCGCAGCCCAGGGCTCCCCTGTCCGTCTCGACGCCACGATGCTGGGCGCCCCCGTGCTGGCGCATCGCTTCCCGACGATCGACAGGGTGACGCGCGAGCGCGGTTTCGACTGGGCCATGCACGCCATCCCGGTGACCCCCGCCGCGCACTACCTGATGGGCGGAGTCGTCACCGACCTCGACGGACGCACGTCGATCCCCGGGCTCTTCGCCGTCGGCGAGGTCGCACGCACCGGCGTGCACGGTGCGAACCGCCTCGCCTCGAACTCGCTGCTGGAGGGTGCCGTGTTCGGCGCACGCGCGGCCACCGCCGTGGGGATGCCCTGGAAGCCGTCCCCTGCTCCCCTGCCCGCGGACACTCGCAGCGCCACGATCGCCGGTACCGCCGGCGCTCGACCGCACCCGGACGGCAGCCCGTTCAGTCGCCCCGCGCTGCAGCGGCTGATGTGGGATGACGTCGGGCTCCTCCGCACGGACGAGGGGCTCGAGCGCGCTCTCGACGCCGTCATCCGCTGGCGGTCCACCGCGCCCGCACCCGCCACGGTCGCCGAGCGCGAGGACGCGAATCTGCTCCTGCTCGCCGGGGCCACGGCATCCGCCGCCCTCGCCCGCACCGAATCGGTCGGCGCCCACTACCGCGAACCCGTCGCCTCGCCCCTCCTGGAGACCGTCTGATGCTCACTCACGCACTCATCACCCGTGCCGTCGGGGCAGCCCTCGAGGAGGACGCACCGTGGGGCGACCTCACCAGCACGACGCTCCTTCCCGCAGAGGCCACCGCCACCGCCGACCTGGTCGCCAGGGAAGCCGGGATCTTCAGCGGCGGCGAGGTCTTCGCAGCCGCCTTCGCCCTCACTGATCCGTCGATCACGATCGACGTGCACGTCGGCGACGGCGACCGCTTCGCCCCCGGCGACGTACTGGCCTCGGTCTCGGGCTCGGCCCGCGGCATCCTCACCGCGGAGCGCATCGCGCTGAACTTCACACAGCGGATGAGCGGCATCGCCACCTTGACCGATGCCTATGTGCGGGCGATCGAGGGGACCTCGGCTCGCATCGCCGACACCCGCAAGACCACCCCGGGCCTGCGTGCCTTCGAGCGTCACGCCGTGATCTCGGGCCGGGGGCACAACCACCGCTACTCGCTGTCGGACGCGGTGATGGCCAAGGACAACCATCTCGCCGTGCTGCAGCGCTCCGGTGTCGACCTCGCCACAGCCCTGCGGGAGGCGTTCTCCCGGCTGCCTCACACGACCCACGTGGTCGTCGAGGTCGACCGGCTCGATCAGATCCCGGCCGTGCTCGACGGCGGAGCGCACACCGTACTGCTCGACAACTTCTCGCTCGAGGATCTCCGGGCGGGTGTGGCGTTGATCGGCGACCGCGCGCAGGTCGAGGCCTCCGGCGGGGCGAGTCTCGACACGGTCGGCGACATCGCGAGGACCGGGGTCGATGTGATCTCGGTCGGTGCGCTCACCCACTCGGCGCGCGCGCTCGACCTCGGCCTGGACGTGCGGATCGACTGATCCCGATGCTCTACCTCGATCACGCTGCGACCTCTCCGGTCCGTCCGGAGGTGCTCGATGCGATGCGTCCGCACCTCACCGGCATGTTCGGCAATCCCTCCAGCCACCACACCTACGGCGAGGCTGCGGCGAGCGCGCTCGACGATGCGAGATCGCGGGTCTCGCGTGTGCTGGGGATGCGCGCCGGTGATGTCGTGTTCACCGCGGGCGGCACCGAGGCGAACAACCTCGCGGTCAAGGGGATCGTGCTCGCCGCTCTCGCGGACGGCCGCCGTCATCTGGTGATCTCGCCGATCGAGCACGAGTCGATCCTGGAGTCCGCGGACTACCTGCGGCGCTTCCACGACGTCGAGGTCACGGCGGCGGCCGTCGACGCGCACGGCCGGGTCTCCGCGGCATCCCTGCGACAGACGATCCGCGAGGACACCTCGCTGGTCGCCCTCGGGCACGCCAACAACGAGATCGGTACGGTGCAGGACGTGGCCTCGCTCGCGGAGGTGACCCGCGCAGCGGGCGTGCCGCTGCACGTCGACGCGGTGCAGTCCGCGGGGTGGCTGCCGCTCACCGGACTCGGGGCGGATGCGATCGCGATCGCCGGGCACAAGCTCGGAGCGCCCAAGGGGATCGGCGCCCTCGCCGTGCGCGGCCGGGTCCCCCTCGAACCTCTCCTGCACGGAGGCGGTCAGGAGCGAGGACGTCGATCGGGGACGGAGAACGTCGCCGGGGCAGTCGGCCTCGCCGTGGCGTTGGAGCTCGCCGAGGCGGAACGCGACACTGTCAGCCCCCTCGTCGGAGCGACGACGCAGCGTTTCATCGCCGCCGTACTCGCAGTCGTCCCCCAGGCGGCGCTCACGGGAGACCCGGTCCGGCGGCTCCCCGGGACCGCGAGCTTCACCTTCGCGGGAGTGAGCGGCGAGGCCGTGCTGCTCGAGCTGGAGCGCCGGGGCGTGGTGTCGTCGAGCGGTTCGGCGTGCGCTGCCGGGAGCGACGAGCCGTCGCACGTGCTGCTCGCCTGCGGCATCGCCCGCTCCGTCGCGCAGAGCTCCGTGCGGTTCACCTTCGGTCACACGCCGCTGCCCGACGATCTTCCCGACCGGCTCGCAGCCCTCGTCGCAGAGTCCGTACGCGCCGTCGTCGGCACCTGAGAGGGCGAGACCCCTGAGAGGGCGAGACCTCCGTCAGCGGCCATAGACTCGGCTGGTGACCGCCCCCACCCCGATCGTGACCCTGATCGTCCCCGGCCGCGACATCGCCGGCTTCGCCCCGGCCGCACTCGATTCCCTGCGTGCACAGACCGAGAATCGGTGGCATGCGATCCTCATCGACGACGGCTCGACCGACGATACGGCCGAGATCTTCGCCGCGGCCGCGGCATCCGATCCGCGCTTCCGTGCGGTGCGACATGAGGCGTCACGCGGCCTCGGCGCTGCACGGAACGTGGGTGTGGATCTCGTCGACACCCCTCTGGTCGGCTTCCTCGACGGCGACGACGAACTGACCCCCACCGCACTCGAGCGTCTCCTCGGCAGCCTCGCCGAGACGGGGAGCGACTTCGTGGCCGGTGCCTACGTGCGCTCGCGCTTCGACGGCGACCGCTACATCCCGGGACGCGTGCAGCCCTGGGTCGAGGCAGCCACGTCCCCGGCACGACTCGGAACCACGATCGTCGAGCACCCCCGGGCCAGCGCCAACATCGTCGCCTGGTCGAAGATCAGCCGCACCGAGCTCTGGAGCGACCTGCGATTCCCCGAAGGGGTCGCCTACGAGGATCAGGTGGTCGCTCAGCTCATGTACACGCGAGCACGCGCCTTCGACGTGATCCCCGACACGGTCGTCCGGTGGCGCCTGCGGGCCGACGGCACCTCGATCACGCAGGGCCGCGCACAGCTTCCCGTGCTCCGCGACTACCTCCGGGCCCTGCGGGGCGGCATCCGCGTGCTGCACGACGCCGGTGCGCACGCAGCCGTCGCCGCGCGCCTCGAGCTGATCCTGGCGATGGACCTGCCGCCGCTCGTCGAGATCGCCGGCACCCACCCCGACCCCCGCTACGCCGAGGGCGTGGAGTCGTTCGTCGCCGAGATCCAGGCGCTGCCCGAATACGCCGATGCCCGCCCCGATCCCGCTCTCACCGCTGCCCTGGCGTGGTGAGCGCACTCCCCAGGAGACACATGAACGGCTACCTCGCCGACCTCTTCTCGCTCGACGGCCGCACGGCGGTCGTGACCGGAGGCAGCTCCGGCATCGGTCGCGGCATCGCCACGGCACTCGCGAAGGCGGGCGCCTCGACCGTGATCGTGGCTCGCGGCGAGACCAGGGTCGAGGAGACCGTCGCCGAGCTCGCGGATGCCGGATGCCGTGCGGCGGGCGTCGTCGGCGATCTCAGCACCCGTGAGGGGATACGTGCCGTGGCGGAAGCTGCCGCCGTCCCCTTCGGAGAACCGGACATCCTGGTGAACTCCGCCGGCATCAACATCCGTCCACCCTTCGCCGAGATCACCGAGCAAGACTGGGACGCGACCATGACCGTCAATGCTCTCGCGCCGTTCCTGCTCGGACAGCGGTACGGCACAGGGATGGCCGAGCGCGGATTCGGCCGGCTGATCCACATCAGCTCGCAGCAGGCGCACCGCGCCTTCGTCGGCAGCGGGATCTACGGGGTGTCGAAGGGTGCGGTGGAGTCGCTGATGCGGTCAGAAGCCGAGGCCTGGGGCGGCACCGGCGTCACGAGCAACACGCTCGTCCCGGGGTTCGTGCTCACACCGTTGAACGCCCGTCTGCAGGAGGACCCCGCCCAGATCGCCGCCCTCGCCGCCCGTACGATGATCGGTCGCAACGGCCTGCCTTCGGACTTCGCGGCAGCAGCCGTCTTCCTGGCGGGTGCCGGATCGAGCTACGTCACCGGTCAGTCGCTGTTCATTGACGGCGGGCTCTCGGTGCACTGACACCAGCTCCGTGCACTGAGACCAGCTCGGTGCACGGACACCAGCTCCGTGCACGGACACCAGCTCCGTGCACTGACACCAGCTCAGCCCTCTGCCGGGTACACCCTCTCGTCGGCGCGCGGAGCGTCGAGCAGCGGCACCGAGGCCGTCAGGGTCGCGACCGCATCCGCTCCGGCAGAGTCCTCCGGCGCACGGTCGGCCCTCCGGTCGGCGAGCGCCGCACTCACTCCCCCGGCCACGGTCTCCTCGATGACGGTCTCGGTCTCGATCACCCGAGACGCCGCGACCTGCTGCGCCGCGAGCTCTGCATAGAGTCCGCCACGAGCGATGAGCTCGGCGTGGGTGCCGGACTCGACGATCTGCCCCGCTTCGAGCACGTGGATCACGTCAGCGCCGATCACGGTCGACAACCGGTGCGCGATCGTCAGGGTCGTGCGTCCCTTGGCAGCCTCGTCCAGCGCCTCCTGCACGACGCGCTCGGAGACGGTGTCGAGAGCCGACGTGGCCTCGTCGAGCAGCAGCACCGGCGGGTCCTTGAGCAGCACGCGGGCGATCGCGATGCGCTGCTTCTCGCCGCCCGAGAGCCGGTAGCCGCGCTCTCCGACGACCGTGTCGTAGCCGTCTTCGAATCCGGCGATGATGTGATGGATGTTCGCCGCGACGCACGCGGCGATCACCTCGTCCTCCGTCGCCCCGGGCTTCGCGTACAGGAGGTTCTCCCGGATCGTCGCGTGGAACAGATAGGTCTCCTGCGAGACGATCCCGACCTGATCGATGATCGACTCCTGCGTGAGCGTGCGGACGTCGGCCCCCGCGAAGAGCACGGCCCCGCCGTGCGCCTCGTACAGGCGCGGTGCGAGGTAGAGAACGGTCGTCTTGCCCGCCCCCGAAGGACCGACGAACGCGACGTGCTTCCCCGGCTCGGCGACGAACGAGACGCCCTGGAGCGTGGGGCGAGCGTCCGGCGCGGCATCGGGATAGCGGAAGACCACGTCGTCGAACTCGATCCGCCCACGCGGCCCCGGCGCCTCGGCGACCGTGATCGCGTCCGGTGCGTCCTGGATCTCGGGGACGAGATCGAGGTACTCGAAGATGCGCGCGAACAGCGCGGACGAGGTCTGCAGATCCAACGACACCCGCATGAGGCCCATCAGCGGCTGGAGCAGACGCGCCTGGACAGTCGTGAACGCGACGACTGTCCCGGCCGTGATCGCGCCGGTACCGCCCGCGATCAGGTATCCCGAGACGAGGTAGATGACAGCCGGCACGCTCGCCATGAGCACCTGGACGACGGCGAAGAAGCCCTGACCGCTCATCGCCCTCCGCACCTGCAGCTTCACCTGGTTGCGGTTCTCCGCCTGGTAGCGCTGGGATTCGGTGCGCTGCCGGTTGAACGCCTTGGACAGCAGCATCCCCGACACGCTCAGCGTCTCCTGCGTGATCGAGGTGAGCTCGGACAGCGACTCCTGCGTCTCCCCCGCGATGCGCGCGCGCACCTGCCCGACGCGTCGCTGCACGATGATCAGGAACGGCATCAGCACGACAGCGATCAGGGTCAGACGCCAGTCGATCAGGATCATCGCGACCAGCGAGGCGATCACCGTGACGACGTTGCCCAGGATGCTGGTGACGGTGTTCGTCAGCACGCCGGAGACACCGCCGACGTCGTTCTGCAGCCTCGACTGGATCACCCCGGTCTTCGTGCGCGTGAAGAAGCCGAGCTCCATCGCCTGCAGGTGCTCGAAGAGCCGCACTCGCAGATCGCCGGTGACGCTGTTGCCCACCGTCGAGGTGAGCCAGGTCTGGGCGACACCGAGCACGGCGGAGATGAGGAACAGCCCGACCATCGCCGACACGAGCCAGATGAGCAGCTGCAACTGCGGACCGCTGCCGTCGACGGGGAACAGCGCGTCATCGAAGATGCGCTGCACGATCAGCGGCGGGATGACCGCGATGCCGGCGCCGATGACGACCAGCACGCCTGTCCAGAAGATACGCCACCGGTACGGCCGGAACAGGGTGATGACCCTCGCCCCGAGTCCGCTGATCCGCGGCGCCTCGGCATTGAGCCGACGCTGTGCGCTCTCGTCCACACCGCGGAATCCGCCGCGTCCGCCACCCATGCTCATGTCGCCAGCGTAGTCAGGGTGACGGACGCCGGGCCGTCCGCAACCTCGCTGAACGTCCGCTGAGAGCGGATCCGACCGGATCCGGAATGAAATGTCCGAACCTGTGGTTACGCTGAATGGTCCCCGCGCACTCGCGCGATCTCCCCCCCTCTTCAGTGCCTAGGAGGCCGTATGTCTGCCGTCGACACCGGTTCGATCACCACGCCCCCTGCGTCGTCAGGAGGGGAGATCTCTCGCAGCGACATGCGCGTGATCTGGCTCCTGCTCGTCGCGGCGTTCGTCGCCATCCTCAACGAGACGACGATGGGAATCGCGATCCCGCACCTGAACGCGGATCTCGGCATCCCGCCCGAGCTCGGTCAGTGGTTGACGAGCGCCTTCATGCTCACCATGGCCGTGGTCATCCCGACCACCGGTTTCATCCTGCAGCGCTTCACGACGCGTCAGGTCTTCATCGCGGCGATGATCTCGTTCTCACTCGGAACCCTGGTCGCTCTCGTGGCACCCGGTTTCGAGATCCTCCTGGTCGGTCGCGTGATCCAGGCGGCCGGCACCGGCATCATGATGCCGCTGCTCATGACGACGATCATGAACGTCGTCCCGCCGCAGTCCCGCGGTCGCATGATGGGCCGGGTCGGCCTCGTGATCTCGCTCGCCCCGGCCATCGGCCCGACGCTCGCGGGCGCTGTGCTCGAGACGCTCCACTGGCGTGCACTGTTCGCGATCATCCTTCCGATCGCGCTCGTCTCTCTCCTCATCGGCGCCAAGTGGATGACGAACCTCGGCGAGACCCGCAAGGTCCCTCTCGATGTGCTCTCCATCCCGCTCGCGGCCCTCGGATTCGGTGGCATCGTATTCGGCCTCAGCCAGTTCGGCGGCGAGGGCGGCTCGGGCGAAGCCGCCGGTGTGACCGCACTCATCGTGGGCGTCGTCGCGCTCGCACTGTTCGTGTGGCGCCAGCTCGTCCTGCAGCGCATCGATGACGCGCTGCTCGACCTTCGGGTGTTCCGATCGTCCAACTTCACGTTCGCCGTCATCATCATGGCCATCCTCGCGCTGTCGATGTTCGGCACGCTGACCTTGCTCCCCCAGTACCTGCAGAACGTCGCCGGCCTCAACGCGCTCGAATCCGGGCTGATCCTGCTTCCGGGTTCGGTGCTGATGGGTGTGCTCGGCCCCCTCATGGGGCGCGTCTACGACGCTCGCGGCACTCGCCCGCTGCTGATCCCCGGAACGATCCTCGTCTCGGCAGCACTGTTCTACTACTCGACCGTCGGCGAGCACACCGTGTGGTGGGTGCTGATCATCGTTCAGGCCGCGATGTCGGTCGGGCTCGCGATGTCGTTCACGCCGCTGTTCTCCGCGTCACTCGGGTCGCTGCCTCGGTCGCTGTACTCGCACGGCTCGGCCGTGCTCAACACGTTGCAGCAGGTCGGCGGAGCGGCCGGTGTGGCCGTGCTCACCGTCACCTACTCCGCCATTCTTCATGCCGGCGAGGCAGAAGGACTGGAGACAGCAGCTGCCGGAGCGCCGGGTGCGCGCATGGCTTTCCTCATCGCGGCGATCATCTCACTCGCCGCTGTCGCGCTGAGCGCATTCGTCCGCAAGCCGGCAGACGACATCGCCGGTGGTGTGCACGGCGGGCACTGATCACCGCAGCGGCGGCGTCTGACCGGCTACTGCGTCTTCGGCGCGGGGAAGTGGCAGACGCCGCCGCTGCAGTACCCGGCGGAGTCGTTCTCGAGCAGGTTCAGAGCGTCCGGAACCGGCTGGAGCACGGTGGGTGCGTCCTGCTCGACGGAGTCCTGTGTCTTGGCCATCATTAGATGCTACGCCTGCTCTGACCGGATGGCGCGGAAATCGACACGCCGATCGACAGTGGACGGACAGCCGCGCTCCCCTACGGTTGACGAGTGCTCAAACGACTCATCGCCCGCCTGTACTGGACGCTCAGCCGCTGGACCCTCACCGCTGAGGGCACGCCCACCCGCCCGACGATCCTGATCGGTGCGCCGCATACGTCGAACTGGGACTTCCTGCTGATGCTGGCCATCGCCTGGCGCCTGGACATCGAGGTGCACTGGCTCGGCAAGAGCAGCCTTTTCAGAGGATGGCGTGGCCCGATCATGCGCGGCCTCGGCGGCATCCCCGTCGACAGAGCGGACCCCGCGCGCGTCGTGGCGGATGTGGTGGCACAGGTCCACTCGGGAAGCGTGTTCGGGCTGGTCATCACGCCCGACGGCACCCGCGGCGGCAACGAGTACTGGAAGTCGGGCTTCTACCGCATCGCCCGAGAGACGGGGATGCCGGTCACGCTCGGGTTCGTCGACCGCACCACGATGACGACCGGCCTCGGACCCACGATCGACCTGACCGGCGACATTCCCGCCGACATGGATCGGATCCGTGCCTTCTACGCCGACAAGGCGGGAGTCCGCCCCGAGCGCCGCACGGAACCGCGCCTGCGAGAAGAGAAACCGACCAGCGACAGCTGAACGCGACCCGGGTCAGTCCGAGTCCGCCGCGTCGACCTCCGCGCGAGCCTCGGAGCGCGCGTAGGCGAGGTCGTCGGCGGAGATGGTCTCGGCCATCCCGACCACGGCTCCCGTGATGGTGCGGATCTCCTCGCGAGCCCGTTCGCCGAGATGCGGTGCAGTCTCGCCGAGCACCTCCACTCGGGCGTCGAGCGACAGCTCGGACCACCATTCGCGAATGGGGGGAATCGTCATCCGAACCTCCTCGGAGTTCGTGCGGCAAGAGTCTGGACAGCATCCGACTTCCCCCGCGAGACTGACCACATGGAACCCGAAGAGCGCCTTCCTGCCGCCGAGCGCGATGACCTGGTCGACGGACGCGATGAGACCCGCAACGAGCGTGCCGACCGCAACTGGGACGAGCTGCTGCAGGAACTGCGCGTCATGCAGACCGGGACGCAGATCCTCACGGGCTTCCTCCTCGCGGTGGCGTTCCAGCCTCGATTCGAGGACATGGATGAGTTCCAACGCGACCTCTACGTCGTGCTCGTGGCACTCGCCGCGCTCGCGACCATCCTCGCACTGGCACCCGTCGGCATGCATCGGGCCATCTTCGGACGACGACGCAAACCCGAGCTCGTGCGCGTGGCCGCGCGGATCGTCAAGATCGACCTCGTGGTGATCGCAGCGCTGACCATCGGGGTGACCACGCTGATCATCGACTTCACGGTGAACCGCGCGGCGGGCCTGATCGCGCTCGTCGCATCTCTGGTGACGATCGCGCTCCTGTCTGTGGTGCTCCCCCGCCTCATCCGGCGGGCGGTGGACCGCAGCTGACCGCGGCCCACCTGCATCGCCTCGGCGAAGCGCGTCGACTCAGCGCCCGGCAGGAGTCCGGTTCTCAGCGCTGACCATCCAGGCGAACTGCTCGAGGCTCTCGAGGACGGCGTGCAGGATGTCAGCAGAGGTCGGGTCCTCCTCATCGACGGCATCGTGCACGTCGCGGATGGTGCCGATCGTGGCCTCGAGGCGCGCGGTGATGAGGTCGATCGTGTCGGTGGTCGACACCTCACCCATCGGGAATGCGGGAAGCGATGTCGTCTCGGCGATCGTGTCGGTGCGCCCGTCGGGAACGGCGTGCAGCGCACGCATGCGCTCGGCGACCGTGTCGCTGAAGGCGCGCGCCGCATCGATGATCTCGTCGAGTTGACGGTGCGTATCGCGGAAGTTGCGACCGACGACGTTCCAATGGGCCTGCTTGCCCTGCAGCGAGAGCTCGATGAGGTCGACGAGCACGACCTGCAGGTTGGCCGCCAGCGTCGAAGAGGCGGTGAAGCCCTTCTCGGCGTTCTGGCGCCTCGTGGTCTTCGCGCCGCGCTTGGACGTGCTGCCTGTCTTGGACTTGGTGTTCTCAGCCATGGGATCCTCCTGGGGTCTGGCCTGCGACGGTAGCCTCCGAGGCCCTCGTGTTCGAGGGGGTTGACAGTCCATCGGTGCAGGCCTGATCGTGGCGCAGTGACGGAACCAGAGACATCCCACGACCAGACCGGCGGCCCGGAACCAGAGGTGGCCATCGCGCCCATGATCGAAGCGGATGCCGGTGAGGTGCTCACCCTGCAACGCGCGGCCTTCGTCTCGGAGGCGCAGATCTACGGCAGCGCCGACATGCCGCCGCTGACGCAGACGCTGGGCGAGGTCGAGGCGGAGCTGCGAACTGGCGGCGGTCTGACCGCCCGTATCCGCGGACGTCTGGTGGGCGCGATCCGGTTCGTCGAGGACGACGGCCTGCTGCTCATCGGCCGCATCGCGATCGCTCCCGACATGCAGGGCGAGGGCATCGGCCGCACCCTTCTCAACGAGGCTGAGCGCTCGTCGACGGCTGGGGAGGCCGAGCTCTTCACGGGCAGCCTGAGCGAGGCGAACATCCGCCTCTACGAAGCGTGCGGCTACCGAGAGACGGTGCGGGTGCCGGACGGCGACGGGACGGAACAGGTCTTCCTGAGAAAACCTCTGCATCAGGTGGGAGACCCCTCCGAACCGGGCGCGTCGGGTTGAAACGCGTCGCCGGGTGGGGAATCGTGGCCCGGACACGCCGCACCCGCGTCGTGACCGCAACCGGAAGGAGAGTCTCGTGCTCACCCTCACCGATAACGCCACCGCAATCGTGAACACCCTCGTCAGCCGTCAGACCGACGCCACCGACGCAGGGCTCCGCATCCACTCCACGCCCGCACCAGGGCCCGACGGCGGCGCGCGCCTCGCCGTCCTGGTCACGCCCGACCCCGAGCCTGAGGATCAGGTCGTCGAGGTCTCGGGCACGCGTCTCTTCCTCGATGAGACGGCCGCCGCTGCGCTCGATGACAAGATCCTCGATGCCGGAGTGGACGACGAGGGTTCGGTGTCCTTCGCCGTGCTCCCGAAGGTCGCCTGACGAAGACTTCCCGGATGCCGCGGCTCATCGAGCCGCGGCATCCGTGCGTCCGCGGGTGTGTGCACCCCGGCTCGCGTAGGTTAGAACCAGAGCCGCGATCGTCGTGGTTCGAGAAGGACCGTTCACGCGCATGAAGTTGGCACTGCTCCGCCGGTACGTCGTCCTCGCCGAGACGCTGCACTTCCCCCGAGCCGCGAAGGAACTGGGTATCCCGCTGGCTTCGCTCTACACCTCGCTCGACAAGCTCGAAGCAGAGGTGGGCCACACACTCGTCAACCGCGAGGGCACACCTCGCCTGACGAGCGTCGGAGAGCTGTTCCTCGTCGAGGCTCAGGCCACTGTCGCGGCCGCTCCCCCGCCCGCACCGAAGACCGTGGGCCCGGCCGGCGGCAAAGCCAAGGCGTCGAAGGGCAAGGGGCGGGCGCCCATCGTCAAGGGGCAGCCCAAGCCGTATAAGAAGCGTCAGGGTCGCTGAGCTTCCCGAGCATCGAGACTCAGCGTTCTTCGACCTGTCCGTTCTCGACGCTCCAGCGGCGGTTCGTCTGCACCGCTTCCAGCATCCGACGATCGTGGGTGACGAGCAGAAGAGTGCCCGTGTACGATTCGAGGGCCTGTTCGAGCTGTTCGATCGCCGGCAGATCGAGGTGGTTGGTGGGCTCGTCGAGCACCAGCAGGTTGATTCCGCGCGCCTGCAGCAGGGCGAGTGCCGCCCGCGTGCGCTCCCCCGGTGAGAGTTCGTCCACCGGCCGTGTCACGTGCTCGGCCCTGAGACCGAACTTGGCCAGCAGAGTCCGCACCTCGGCCGACGACATCTCGGGCACAAGCGCCTCGAACGCATCGGCGAGCGCAGCATCTCCGATGAGGAGCGAGCGCGCCTGGTCGATCTCTCCGATCAGCACGCTGCTTCCGAGTGTCGAGGTGCCCTCGACGGGCGTCTGTCGCCCGAGGAGCGCGCGCAGCAGGGTGGACTTCCCCGCTCCGTTCGGCCCGGTGATGCCGATGCGGTCTCCCGCGTCGACCTGCAGCGACAGCGGACCGAGCGTGAAATCGCCCTGCCAGAACACCGCGGAGTTCAACGTCGACACGACGGTGCTCGAGCGAGGCGCAGACCCGATCGTGAACTCGAGCTGCCACTCCTTGCGAGGCTCGTCGACCTCGTCGAGGCGTGCGATCCGGCTCTCCATCTGACGCACCTTCTGTGCCTGCTTCTCGCTGGACTCCATCGATGCCTTGCGCTTGATCTTGTCGTTGTCGGGAGACTTCTTCATCGCGTTGCGCACGCCCTGGCTCGACCACTCCCGCTGGGTGCGGGCACGGGCGACGAGATCGGCCTTCTTGTCGGCGAACTCGTCGTACTTCTCCCGCAGGTGACGGCGGACCACCGCGCGCTCTTCGATGTACGCGTCGTACCCGCCGCCGTAGACGCGATGGGAGTTCTGCGCGAGGTCGAGCTCGAGAACCCGGGTGACGCTTCGCGCGAGGAACTCGCGGTCGTGACTGACCAGCACGACGCCACCGCGAAGCCCGCGCACGAAGGACTCCAGCCGGTCGAGGCCGTCGAGATCGAGATCGTTGGTCGGTTCGTCGAGGAAGACGATGTCGAAGCGCGACAGCAGCAGGGCGGCCAGCCCGACGCGTGCGGCCTGGCCTCCGGACAGTCCCGTCATGAGCGCGTCCTCGGCCACGCGTCCGCCGCTCGGGAGGCCGAGATCCGCCAGCACCGCGGGGATGCGCTCATCGAGGTCCGCCGCGCCGCTGGCGAGCCATCGGTCGAGTGCCTGCGAGTACGTGTCCGCGGGGTCCGTGCCCACCGGCGCCAGCGAGGGGTCTCCCAGGGCGGCAGCCGCGGCATCCATCTCGTGCGTCGCCTCGGCGCAGCCCGTGCGGCGCGCGATGTACTCGGCCACCGTCTCCCCCTCGACGCGCTCGTGCTCCTGCGGCAGCCAGCCGACGAAGGCGTCGGCCGGTGCGAGAGACACCGTTCCGTCAGCAGGTGCGAGAACCCCCGCGAGGATCCGGAGCAGCGTGGACTTGCCTGCGCCGTTTGCGCCGACGACCCCGATCACGTCTCCGGGAGCGACGGTCAGGTCGAGGCCCTCGAAGAGGATGCGGTGACCGTAGCCACCTGCCAGATTCTGGGCGACGAGGGTAGCGGTCATCAGACCAGTCTGTCAGGAAGCCATCCCGCCGACCGCACGGAAGAACAGCGAGAACCAGATGATGAAGAAGCCGATCTGAGCGAGCGTGCCGAAGATGCCGATCACCATCGCCCAGCGGGCGAGTCCCCGGCCGGATTCGGTGTTGCCCGGCGCATCGAGCTGACGGCGGGCGAACACGGACAGGATCACGCCCGCGAGCGGGATCATGAATGCGGCGATGAAGCCGACGAGGGCGAGCACATTCGTCTTGGCTGGTGCGGCGTACTGGGTCACGGGATCAGGATAGAGCGCGATCCGCCCTCAGAGCGCGACCCGGTCATGCGTGGCGATCGCGAACCGCTGCCCCGGATACCGCAGCCCGGAGAAGTACATGTTCGTGTGCGCGACGATCTGCTCTCCCGTGATCGGTACGCCGTCCCATTCGGTGTCGACGGTGGTGTGCGCGACGCTCACGAGCGTGACGTCGTACCCCTCGGCCGCAGCACGCTGCATCGTGGTGCGCACGCAGAAATCCGACTGCGCCCCGGTGATCACCAGGTGCGTCGCGCCGAGGCCATCGAGCGTCTCGCGCAGCGTCGTGTCGGCGAAGGAGTCGCGGTAGCTCTTGCCCACCAGCGGCTCCCCTTCGGCCCGGTTCAGCGGCGCCGCGAGCTCCCACTCGGGTGTGCCCACCCCGACGGGATCGTGATGCACCCAGACCACGGGAACGTCGGCGGCGCGAGCGCGATCGACCAGCGCCGCAGCGCGCGCGAGCACGCCATGCTCGTCGTGGCATCCGGGCATCACCCCGGCCTGCAGGTCGATCGCGAGGACGACGGTGCGCTCGCCCGAGGCCATCGGGTTCAGTCCCAGTCCAGGTATTCCTCGATGATCACGCCGGTCTCGATCGGGTGATGCATCGGGAACAGGTGATCGCCGGCGATCGTCTTGATGCTCGATCGGTCGGGGATCGCGGACTGCAGCGCCTCGGCGTTCGCGGCGGGAGTGTCGGTGTCTTCGGTTCCCTGCACGATCAGTACGGGGATCGCGGGGGCCACCTCGATATCGACGTCCTCGACACCGAGCAGCAGGAGTCCGTTCGCGCGATCGGCGTGTGCGGAGACCAGTGCCCGAGCGATGGTTCCACCGAATCCGTGGCCTCCGACCCAGGTGTCGTCGATGCCGACATGGTCGACCACGGCGACGACATCTTCGACGCGCTCCTCAAGCGTCGCCTCGCCGGCACGGTGGCCGATGCGCAGCACGTGGAAGCCCGCCTCCTCGGCGAGGTAGTGCGCGGCGACGCCCAGAACGTCGGCCGCGAGCCCCTGCTCCTGGATCAGCACGAGCTTGACCGGCCCGTCACCCTCATCCACGAAGGGGATGGCGCGGCCTTCTGGCTCGAAGATCTGGGTGTCGGTCATGGGCGCGCGGCTCCTCGTTCAGCGTTCAGGGGTCGTGTTCCAGCGTAGTCGAGCGCGTCTATTCGCTGTGGTCCTGGAGGTCGGGGCTCGCCCGCAGGGCATCGGCGATCTGCTCCTCCGGTCGCGGCGCGACGGTCTCGTCGAGTTCGAGCTCCGGGACTGACGGCTCGTCCGCGGCTGGTATGTGCTCGTTGTGGTCAGACATGGCGAATCCTTCGGTCGACGGCACCCACAGCGTACGCCCCTAGAGGTGCCGTTTCAGGCCGACGTGAGCGGTCTCGTACCCGAGTCGGGTGTAGAACGCGCGAGTCCGATCCCGCGCCTCGTCTGTGGTGATCTGCGACAGTTGCGCCCCTCGTGCACGGCCGAACTCGTGCGCCCACTCGAGCATCGCGGCACCCAGTCCCTGTGACCGTTCCGCCGGCGCGACTCGCAGCCCCTCGATCTGCAGGCGGGTCGAACCACCGCGGGAGAGCCCCGGGATGACGGTCAGCTGCATGGTGGCGACGATACGATCGGCGCTGTCGCGAACGACCCCCAGATAGTTGGATGCATCGCGAGCGACCGCGCTGAAGCCTGCCTCATATCTCTCGAGCTCGACGCCCTCACGGTCTGAGCCGAACTGATCATCGGACAGCAGCGCTGCGATGGCCTCGATGTCATCACGGCTCGCACGCTCGAGCCGGAAGGTTCGCCCCGACACCTGCAACCGTCCACGCACCGAGGACCGCGCGTCCGCCTGCAACCTGGCGACGAGCAGGTCGAGCCAGCCGCCGACGTTCGTGCGAGCCTCAGCGGTGTCGGGATAGCGGCATCTCAGATGCAGACCGGACTCATCGAGGATGAACCACAGCATGACGCCGTCGGTGTCGGTCGCCGCGCTGACGTATTGCGCGTCGAGCCCGACGGAGTCGATCCGCACGGGGAGTCTGCGCAGGTCCAGCCACGAGATCGCGAACATTCCGGGAGCCACGGGCATGCCGCCCCACGGAGCGAGTACGTCTGCGAGCGGCCACGCACCGAGCTGCACAGCCTCCTTCACCGCGGCCGCTGCCGCGTGCGGTTCGGCGAGCTCCGATTCGAGGACGGAGTTGGTGATGAACCAGCCGACCGAGTCGTGCCAGTTGTCCTCGAAGCGACTGTGCACGGGAAAGACGGCTCGCAGCGCGGTGCCCGCCAACTCGCGGGTCACCGCGGTCATCGCGACGACTGCGCGTGCGAGGGTCGAGACGCCGTCGTCACGGGCCTGCGCAGCGAACGCCGCGGCGTCGTCGACATCGAACACGTCGCGTACTTCCACGCGCTCACGATGCGGCTCGGGAGACCCCAGTGACAGCGGGAACTGCGGCATGACGCCGCCGCTGTCCGCGATAATGGCCTCCCACCGCTGACGGACGCGATCGGGTGCGGCATCCCGATCCAGCAGTGCCTGCGTGTGCTCGACGAAGGCCGGCGCGTGAGCCTTCATCGGCTTTCCGCCGGCCTTCCCCGCGTCGAGCGCGGAGAGCAGGTCGCGCGCGATCACCAGCATCGACCACATGTCGACATGCGCGTGGTCCGCCGCGATCACCACCGTGAGCCCCGCAGCAGTCTCCAGCACGCACAGCCGGTGCGACGGACGTCGGTACGGCGAACACGCGGCATCGAGGATGTCCCGCAACGCGTCGTTGACCGCCTGACCGGGGCCCACCTCGTGCTCGACCCAGCTTCCGGGGCCGATCTCGATCTCGTGGAGCACCGGATCGCCATTAGCGCCCGGCGCGAATGCCGATCGCAGCGTTCCATGACGGGCGACGACAGCCAACCAGGCATCGGCGATCGATTCACGACGAGTCTGCGCAGGCAGCCGGAAGGACAACGCCATCCACGAGCCGGGTCGGTCACCGGCCCCGACATGGAGTCGCTGATCGAACGAGACAGGGAGGCGGCGCCCGAGCGCAGACGCGCTCACGTCGTACCCCCAGAGCCGTCCGAACGGGAGGCGGAGGTGCGTGACGTTGGTCAGTCGCATGGGCAGTACCTTATCGGCCCCAGATAACCTGAAAACTCCACGACTGCCCGACCCGACGCGGTCAGTCACCGATCGAGGAGCCTGATGCCCACTTTCGAGGTGCCCGGAGCCGAGCTGGCTGTGTCCTTGAGCGATGAAGGCGGACACCCGGTCGTGCAGCTGCATGGCCTCACATCGAGCCGCGCCCGTGACAGGGTGCTCAATCTCGATCTCGGCCGAGGACTCAGCGGCACTCGACTGCTGCGATACGACGCGCGCGGCCACGGTCGGTCGACCGGGCGGAAGGTCCCCGAGGACTATCGCTGGGAGAATCTCGCCGACGATCTTCTGCGAGTACTCGATCAGTGGTTCCCCGCCGAGCGCGTCCACGGAGTGGGACCGTCGATGGGCACCGCGACGCTCCTGCACGCGGCGACGATCGAGCCGGACCGCTTCTCCGGGCTCACACTCATGGTGCCGCCCACGGCGTGGGAGACCCGACTCGATCAAGCCGAGATCTACCGAGCAGCGGCGGCGCTCATCGAATCCGACGGTGTGGAAGCATTCCTCGCCGGGTCGCGCGGAATGACACCGCCCCCTGCCGCTGTCGCCGCACCGGAGTCCTGGCCCGACATCGCCGATGCTCTTCTGCCGTCAGTCCTTCGCGGTGCAGGGCTCAGCGACCTGCCCACCCCTGACCTCATCGCGCGAATCAGTGTGCCGACGACGATCCTGGCGTGGGTGGACGATCCGGGCCACCCCTTGTCAACTGCGGAGCGCCTCGCCTCGCTGCTCCCGCACGCGACACTGACGATCGCCCGCACGCCGGGAGACGTCGAAGCGTGGCCCGAGGTCTTGCGTCGCGACGTCGAGC
Organism: Microbacterium sp. Leaf159; assembly: GCF_001423615.1. Taxonomy (GTDB): domain Bacteria; phylum Actinomycetota; class Actinomycetes; order Actinomycetales; family Microbacteriaceae; genus Microbacterium. Next base: position 1,154,983 of record NZ_LMOU01000001.1, read on the forward strand.
GTCGCGGCTAGGCGGGCTGTTCGCGCCGAGTTCGCTTGCGACTCCACGGCATCGCGATCATCGCTAGTCGAGGTCGATGCCGGTGCTGTCCTCGCTCAGACAGCGCAGTGATATCTTCATGCGGTGAGGCCAGAGTTCGGGGATGCCGCAAACGCGACCTTCGCCGTGAGCATCGTCGTGGACATGCCGATCACCAAGCTCCATGCGCTGGACGTCATCGCTTTCGTGGCCGACAGTGCCATCGCAGACGCACGAACGGCGTCTCCTCGGGTACCGCTTTCGCCCGACGCCTGGGCAGAGGTGCAGATACCACGCTTTGCCGATCCGCCGCCGATCGCCATCGACGTCTGCTCAGACGCAAGCTTCGATGTCGCGCGCGCTGCCGCCGACCGCCTTGCGGACGCATTGGCGCAGGTCGGCTGGATCGTGCGCACTCGACGGAGCGACGAGATCTGATTCGTGACCCGCGGCTTCATGCGAGACATACCCGATCGCCTCAGCACTCTGGCATGGCCCCGCTCAGTTGTTGAAGCGGAACTCCACGACGTCGCCGTCCTTCATGACGTAGTCCTTGCCCTCGAGGCGTGCCTTGCCCTTGGAGCGGGCTTCGACGACGGAGCCGGTCTCGACGAGGTCGTCGAACGACACGATCTCGGCCTTGATGAAGCCCTTCTCGAAGTCGGTGTGGATGACACCCGCGGCCTGCGGAGCCTTCGACCCCTTGGGGATCGTCCAGGCGCGTGCTTCCTTGGGACCTGCCGTGAGGTACGTCTGCAGACCGAGCGTGTCGAAGCCGATGCGAGCGAGCTGGTCGAGACCCGACTCGTCCTGACCTGTCGACGCGAGAAGCTCTGCGGCGTCCTCGGGGTCGAGGTCGATCAGCTCGGACTCGATCTTCGCGTCGAGGAAGATCGCCTTGGCCGGGGCGACGAGTGCCGCGAGCTCCGCCTTGCGGGAATCGTCGGTGAGCACGCCCTCATCGACGTTGAAGACGAAGATGACGGGCTTGGCCGTCAGCAGGCCCAGTTCGCGGATCGGCGTCAGGTCGATGCCTGCGACCGACAGCAGCACGCCGCGCTCCAGAGCATCCTTCGCTGCGGTCGCGGTCTCGAGCACGACCGGCTCGATCTTCTTGCCGCGGACTTCCTTCTCGTAACGGGTGATCGCCTTGTCGACCGTCTCGAGGTCCGCGAGCATCAGCTCCGCGTTGATCGTCTCCATGTCGGACGCAGGGTTGACGGCGCCGTCGACGTGCACGACGTCGTCGTCGGCGAAGCCGCGGACGACCTGAGCGATGGCATCCGCCTCGCGGATGTTCGCGAGGAACTTGTTGCCGAGTCCCTCACCCTCACTCGCGCCGCGCACGATTCCGGCGATGTCGACGAACGACACAGCCGCGGGAAGGATGCGCTCGCTGCCGAAGATCTCGGCGAGCTTGTCGAGACGCGGATCGGGCAGGTTCACCACCCCGACGTTCGGCTCGATCGTCGCGAACGGATAGTTCGCCGCGAGCACGTCGTTCTTGGTCAGAGCGTTGAAGAGGGTGGACTTGCCGACATTGGGCAGGCCGACGATTCCGATAGTGAGAGCCACGGGGGTCGAGTCTACCTGTCGCGGATGCTCCGCCCCTGCGGAATGCCGGATCAGCCGGTCAGTCGCGCACTGCGCGGAACACGTGCGTGACGTAGGGAAGATCGATCGTCGAGTCCCCGTCGAGCCCGAGCTCGTCGAACAGTGCGTCCATCTGGTGCGTGATCTCCGCTCGCTCGTCCGCGGACGCAGCGATGAGATAGCTGCGCGAGCGCGCCATCTGGTGCAGTTGAGTACGCGTCACCGGACGGGTCCACTCCCAGCGCTGCGTCTCGACCCTGCCGAAGGGCGCGGAGATGCGCGGGCCTTCGGATTCGGGACCGTTGACCATGTTCTCGGCAGGGCTGCTGTGCATGACATCGGTGAGCCGCCGCACCCACTCGGTGCTCTCGTCACGGATGTTCCAGATGAGACCCAGCACTCCCCCGCTGCGGACGACTCGCCCCAGCTCCGCGGACGCGGCGATCGGCTCCACCCAGTGCCACGCCTGGCCGAGAGTCACCGCATCGAGGCTCGAGTCCGGCAGGGGCATCCGCTCTGCGGATCCCTGGAAGGTGGGCACTCCGGGAACGCTCTGTTGCAGCGCGGCGAGCATCTCCGCATCCGGATCCACGGCGACGACCTCCGCACCCGGCGCATGACCGAGCACCCGAGTGAGCTTTCCGGTGCCCGCGCCGACATCGGCGATGCGGCGCGAATCGGCCGGCATCCGCTCGAGCATCCACGCGACCGCCTCGAAGGGATACTCGGGCCTTCCGGCCTCCTAGTTCGCCGCCTCCGCGCCGAAGGATGTCGCCCTGTCTGCACTCATATCGCCAGCCTACGGCGAGTCCTCCTCGAGCGTCATCGACACCGGGAGAGAGTGGAACCGTGCCACTGGACTTCACCGCGATCGACTTCGAAACCGCGAACTCCAGCCCCGCCTCGGCCTGCTCCGTCGGACTCGTCCGCGTGCGCGACGGCCAGGTCGTCGCCACGGCAGGATGGCTGATCCGCCCACCCGCCGGCCACGACGAGTTCCAGGAGTGGAACACCAAGATCCACGGCATCCGCGCGCAGGACGTCGTCTCGGCCGCCACCTGGGCGGACCAGTTCGATCGTCTGTGCGCCTTCGCCGGTGCTGACGTGCTGGTCGCCCACAACGCGGGCTTCGACCTGAACGTCCTGCGCCGCGCATCCGAGGCCACCGGCGGCGACTGCCCTCCCTACCGTTCGCTGTGCAGCCTGCAGGTCGCACGCAAGACCTACGAGCTCGAGTCCTACCGTCTCCCCAAGGCCGCCGAGGCCGCGGGCTTCACCGGCTTCTCCCACCACGATGCGCTCGCAGACGCCCTCGCCTGCGCCCACATCATCATGGATGCCGCACGCCGACACGATGCCGCGGACGTGTTCGCCCTCGCCGCAGCGCTCCGGCTGCGAGTGACCGAACCCGTCGTCGCCACCCCGGAGCGCGCTGTCGCCTGAGTCGCAGCGGACGAATGTCCGTGGCCGAGCGCATCATGGAGCACATGGATGCTCTGACGATGGTTCTGCTGCTGGCCGCCCTGGTGGCCGGCGCTGCGGTGGGCTGGTTCCTCCGTGCCTCGCGAGGCGCTGCCGACCTCGCCCGAGCGCAGGCCGAGCTCGCGGCCGCGAGAGACGACCGCGATCGGCAGTACGACCTGTACCGGGATGCCGTCGAGCACGCCAGACTCGAGCAGCGCGCCGAGGCGCAGCGGGTGCAGCAGCAGAACGCCGTGCTCACGGCACTCGCACCCGTGCGCGAGAGCCTGCAGCAGATGCAGCAGAAGGTGTCCGCGATCGAGCAGGAGCGTCATGCGCAGTTCGGCTCGCTCGCCGAGCAGCTCCGGCGCGCACAGGAGTCCGATGAAGCTCTGCGTGCGACGACGGAATCGCTCGCCGGCGCGCTCAAGTCGACCGCCACGCGAGGCGTGTGGGGCGAGACGCAGCTTCGCCGCGTCGTCGAGGCCGCTGGTTTGACCCGGCACGTGGATTTCGATCTCCAGTCGACCATCTCGTCCGACCACGGTCAGGGCCGCCCCGACATGGTGATCCGTCTGGCGGGAGGCACGTCGATCGCGGTCGACGCGAAGGTTCCGCTGGATGCCTATCTCGAGGCCTCCGCGCTGCCGATCGGCGACGCCCATGAAGCGCAGCGCCGGGTGCACATGCAGAAGCACGTCAAGGCGGTGCGTGCCCATATCGACGCTCTCGCCAAGAAGGCGTACTGGTCGGGGCTCGACGCGAGCCCTGAATTCGTCATCTGCTTCCTGCCGAGCGAGTCGCTGCTGGCTGCGGCCATCGACGAGGACCCGACTCTGCTCGACTACGCCTTCAGTAAGAGGGTCGCCCTCGCGTCCCCCGTGAACCTGTGGGCGGTGCTGAAGACCGTCGCCTACACCTGGACGCAGCAGGAGGTATCCACCGAGGCACGGTCTCTGCTGAACCTCGGCACCCAGCTGTACGACCGACTGGGCGTGCTCGCCGGTCACGCCGACGACCTCCGTCGAGCGCTCGAACGCACCGTCGACAGCTACAACCGCTTCGCGGGCTCACTCGAGAGCAGAGTGCTCGTGACGGCGCGGCAGTTCCCGGGCATCAGCGCGACGACTCTCGACTCCGCTCCCCCGACGATCACTGCGCAGACGCGCAGGTTCACGGCCGAGGAGCTCGTCGAGAACTCGGAACAGCACGACCCGGGGCTTCTGGCCGACGTCGGCGAGATCCGGTCGCGCCTCACCGGTCACGACGCAGCGGACCCTACGTCCCCCGAATCGAACGGATCCGAGACGCTGAGAGGCTGAGGGGCTGAGCTCAGGCGATGCCGGGCACGCCGCTGAGCAGCAGGATGACCAGGCCGCTCGTCACGACGAACGCGCCGATCATCCACCAGGAGCTGAGTTCGTGCCCGTCGTCGAGGCGCTTGCGAAAGAGCACGTCTGCGCGGCGAGCCGGATCTGTGGCGGCCGGAGCCTTGGCCACCGGCACGGCCGGCGCACCGGATGCGATCGGCATCCCTGCCTCGTCGACCTTGACACGCATGATGCGGCCGGTGCTCGTCGTGACGATCTTGGTCGGCGCGGCTTTTGAGCCACTCGTGTGCTGCGTTGTCATCGGTCTGCCCTCCTGTGCCTGCGGTGCCTGGCGGCTCCGTCGACGGCGACAAATCCAGTGACAATTGTGACACGGCAACGCACGAATGCCGGGCCCAGCACTCCACGGAGCGGTACCGGGTCGGTAACGATGGCCCCCGAGCGCTCAGCCGACCGGCGTCAGAGCCACTTCGAGACGAGGTGCTCCGAGGCGATCCTGCGCAGCGTTCCCGAGGCACCGCGCAGCACGACGCTCTCGGTGTAGATGTAGCCGCCCTCGCGACGCACACCGGCGACGAGCTGCCCGTCCGTGACGCCGGTCGCGACGAAGATCGTGTTGTCCCCTCGCACCAGGTCGTCGGCCTCGTACACCTTGTCCATGTCGAGCCCCGCATCGATACCGCGCTGTCGCTCGTCATCGTCGCGCGGCCAGAGGCGCCCCTGAATGTGACCGCCGAGCGCCTTGATGGCACAGGCCGTGACGATGCCCTCCGGGCTGCCTCCGACGCCGACGCACATGTCGGTGCGAGCGGCATGACGCGCAGCGTTGATGCCGCCGGCGACGTCGCCGTCGCTCATCAGGCGCGTCCCCGCTCCGGCATCCCGGATCTCCTGGATCAGCTTCTCGTGACGAGGGCGGTTGAGCACCGAGACGACGATCTCGTCGACGGGTTTGCCGAGCGCGCCGGCGAGCTTGCGGATGTTCTCGCCGATCGGAAGGCGGATGTCGACCACTCCGACGCCGGCGGGGCCCGTCACGAGCTTGTCCATGTAGAACACGCTGGATGCGTCGAGCATCGACCCCCGGTCGGAGACGGCGATCACGGAAAGAGCGTTCTGGCGTCCCGCCGCGGTGAGCGAGGTGCCGTCGATCGGGTCCACGGCGATGTCGCACTGCGGCCCGGTGCCGGTGCCGACCTCTTCGCCGTTGAACAGCATCGGTGCGTTGTCCTTCTCGCCTTCGCCGATCACGACACGCCCCTGGAACGCGACCGTGCCGAGGAACGCGCGCATCGCGTCGACCGCTGCGCCGTCTGCAGCTTCCTTCGCGCCTCGACCGATGAACGGGACGGCGCGGATCGCGGCTGCCTCAGTGGCCCGCACCAGCTCCATCGCGAGGTTTCGATCGGGACGAAGAGGGCTGAGATCCGCTGTAAGACTAACCATGCGGTCAGCCTAGCCATCGCGACGTCGTCAACCGGGGTGTTTTCGCGTAGCAAAGTCCGAAGGAATCGCGATTCTTAACGTGAGCGCAGGAGCCCGATGGCCCCCTCGCCTCACCGCCGGAAACCGAGAGCCAGCCCCGATAGAGTGACTGCTGTCCCGGCTTCCCCAATCGCAGGAGTTCTCATGCCCGTCGCCACCCCGGATCAGTACGCCGAAATGCTCGACCGCGCGAAGGCCGGCGGCTTCGCGTACCCGGCATTCAATGTCTCGAGCTCGCAGACGATCAACTCGGTCCTCCAGGGCCTCACCGAGGCAGGTTCCGACGGAATCATCCAGGTCACCACCGGTGGCGCGGACTACTTCGCCGGCCACACGGTCAAGGCACGCGCGACCGGCGCACTCGCCTTCGCACGCTTCGCGACCGAGGTCGCCAAGAACTACCCGGTCACCGTCGCGCTGCACACCGACCACTGCCCGAAGGATGCCCTCGCCGGCTTCGTCGAGCCGCTGATCTCGGCCTCTGAAGAAGAGGTCAAGGCCGGACGCAACCCCATCTTCCAGTCGCACATGTGGGACGGCTCGGCCGTGCCCCTCGCGGAGAACATCGAGATCGCTCAGGACCTCCTCCCCCGCATGAAGAACATCAACGCCATCCTCGAGGTCGAGATCGGCGTCGTCGGCGGCGAAGAGGACGGCGTCGCACACGAGGGATCGAACGATGCCCTCTACACGACGTTCGCGGACGTCGACCAGGCCGTCCAGGCTCTCGGCCTCGGCGAGCAGGGCCGCTACATCGCCGCCCTCACGTTCGGCAACGTGCACGGTGTCTACAAGCCCGGCGGCGTAAAGCTGCGCCCCGAGCTCCTGGGCGAGATCCAGCAGCAGGTCGCCGCGAAGTACAACACGGGTGCGAAGCCGCTCGACCTCGTCTTCCACGGCGGGTCCGGCTCGACCGATGAGGAGATCGCCCTCGCGGTCGCCAACGGTGTCATCAAGATGAACATCGACACCGACACGCAGTACGCCTACACCCGTGCGATCGCCGACTACATGTTCAAGAACTACGACGGCGTCCTCAAGGTCGACGGCGAGGTCGGCAACAAGAAGCAGTACGACCCGCGCGCCTGGGGCAAGATCGCGGAGACGGCGATGGCCGCCCGCGTCGTCGAGTCCACGCGCCAGCTCGGCTCGTACGGTCAGTCGAAGAGCTGATCTTCCTCTGACAGCGAGATGCTCCCGACCGCTGCGGTCGGGGGCATCTCTGCGTCTGAGTCGCCTACTGGCCGGCGGTCTTGGCGACGAAGTCGATGAAAGCGGGGTCGTTCATCAGCGGGATGGCGGCGCAGATCGATGCCACGAGGAGCGTCACGGCGGCTCCTGCGAGCGGGACCCACCACGAGGCCTTGCCCCCGCGCAGTCGACGGATCGAGAAGAACGCGGTGAGTGACCACCCTGCGGCGAGGACGATCGCTGCGACCGTTCCCCAGACCTTGCCCTGAGCGAAGTTCGTGAACTCGCCGTCGACCCCGAGGACCTTCATCATCTCGTTCATCGCGGTGGGGAAGTCGAGATACGAGAGACCCGTCATCACGACGTTCACCAGTCCGTAGGCGAGCAGCCCGATGGTGATGAACCTGTCGACGGGTCGCGGCCGGGCGGTTGCTGCGCGCCCGGATGCCGGCTCGGGTGCCGGTGCGGCGGCTGCGGCGGGAGGCATCTCGTCGAGCGGCGGCAGCCCCGCTGCCTTGCGCTGCTCTTCGAGGGTCGCGATTTCGCCGTACTGAGGCCGCTGGTCGGTCATGCCGCCATGCTATCCGCACCGTCTCTGCGCGGCTCTCAGACTGAGCGGCCCGAACATGATGGCGGCCCCGGAGAAGTGGGGACTCCTCGGGGCCGCGGATTCGGAACGCTGGGGACGCTCGTCATCCAAGTGGGTCGAGGAACGCTGGGGACGTTCCACCACCAGTAGTGCCGTTTGCACATGCGACTACATCTCACATGTTAGGAAAGCGCGTGCCGACCCGCTAGTGGCATTTCTTCAGATAGTGAACATTTTCGCGGACGAGCGTCAGATCGCCGTCTGCAGATCCGGTTCTCCGCCCGTCAGCGCATCCGCGCCGAGCTGCAACGACAACCGTGTCGCGGTCTGCTTGAGCTTCGTGACGAGGCCGCGGCCGACGTGCGCCCGGTCGGACGGGAGGGAGATCGCCAGCGACGCCACGATGTTCGGGGCGATCACGGGAACGGCGACGCACGTGTTGCCGATCGCGTACTCCTCACGGTCCAGAGCGAAGCCCGGTGACCGCTCCAGCTCTGCCAGAAGCGCGTCCCGGTCGCTGATGGTGCGCGGTGTGAGTTCCTCGAGGCGATGCCGCGACAGATAGTCGAGACGCTCGGAACAGGTGAGGTCGGCGAGGATCTGCTTGCCGAGAGCTGTCGCGTGGGCACTCGATTCGAGCGCCACCGACAGGTCGATCCGCGGAGTCCGCACCGCGTCGACGATGTCGATGAGGTGCACCTCTCCGTCGTGGTACCGCGACAGGTACGCCGTCTCCCCCACCGCTTCGGTGACTTCGCGCAGGGCAGATCGCACCCGCGCAAGGAGCACTCCGCCCGCATCGGGGGCCGCCCGGAACACCGGGAAGCTCGCGCCGAGCACGAGTCCGTCCGGTTCGTTGGCCAGGTATCCCTCGTGGATCAGCGTGCGAACGAGGTTGTAGGTGGTGCCATGGGTGAGACCCGTGAGCGCCGCGAGCGCCTTGACCGGAACGGGGCGGGCCGAGTTCGCCACGATGTCGACCAGACGCAGAGCACGCTGGACCGATCCGATGAGCGTCGGCGCCGCATCCGTGGTGGGCATCGTCAGGCGTTTCCGCCAGACGCGCGGCCCCCCAGCGCACGAGCATCGCGCTGACCCGAGGCGTCCTGTCGGAGTTCCTTCGGCAGCGAGAACATGAGGTCCTCCTCCGCCGTCTTGACCTCTTCGACGTCGTGGTAGCCCGCGCCGTCGAGGGCCTCGAGCACCTCACGGACGAGGACCTCGGGAACGGATGCTCCGCTGGTGACGCCGACCGTGGCGACGCCGTCGAGCCACTCCTGCTTGACCTCTTCGGCGTAGTCCACGCGGTAGGCGGCCTTCGCTCCGTATTCCAGGGCGACCTCGACCAGGCGCACGGAGTTCGAGGAGTTCGACGAGCCCACGACGATCACGAGATCGGCGTTCGCCGCGACCTTCTTGATCGCCACCTGACGGTTCTGCGTCGCATAGCAGATGTCGTCGGACGGAGGGTTGTGCATCTCCGGGAAGCGGGTCCGCAGACGGTTGACCGTCTCCATGGTCTCGTCGACCGAGAGAGTGGTCTGCGACAGCCAGACGACCTTCGACGGGTCCTTCACCTGCACGGTGTCGGCCTCATCGGGAGAGTTGACGATGGTGACGTGTTCGGGAGCCTCGCCGGCGGTGCCCTCGACCTCTTCGTGTCCTTCGTGGCCGATGAGAAGGATCTCGAAGTCGTCGCGGGCGAAACGGACGGCTTCGCGGTGGACCTTGGTGACGAGCGGGCAGGTCGCATCGATCGCGTGCAGGCCGCGGTCGGAGGCTGCCTCCACGACCGCAGGCGAGACTCCGTGTGCGCTGAAGACGACGTGAGCGCCCTCCGGCACCTCGTCGACCTCCTCGACGAAGACCGCGCCCTTCTCTTCGAGTTCCGACACCACGTGGATGTTGTGCACGATCTGCTTGCGCACATAGACGGGTGCGCCGTAGCGCTCGAGCGCCTTCTCGACCGCGACGACCGCGCGATCGACGCCTGCACAGTATCCGCGCGGTGCCGCGAGCAGAACGCGCTTGTTCCCCGCCACCGGGTTATCCTGAAGCCGCCCGGCCGCCCCACGTACTCGTGGGATGCGCGGCAGAGGCAGATGAACGGCAGTCGAAGTCACACTGGAATTCTACCGCCGAGAACCTGAGCAGGAGCGGGAAGGTGCACTGAGCGGATGACGGTCTTCGAAGCCTCGACGCGCCCGGGCGAGACTCCACCGGCGGATGCGGTCGCTCCGCGCGACTCCTCCGCGGATGCCCCGACCTCCGTCGCCCGCCTGAACGGCACGATCCGAGATTTCGTCGCCCGGTGGAACACGGTCTGGGTCGAGGGCGAGATCACCTCCTGGAACGTCCGCGGCGGCAACATCTTCGCCCGACTCAAAGACACCCGCTCGGACGCGCAGATCTCGATCCGGGTGTGGTCGAGCGTCCGCCCCCGCATCCCCGGCGACCTCGCCGTGGGCGACCACGTCGTGGCAGCCGTCAAGGCCGACTACTTCGTCAAGGCCGGCGATTTCAGCTTCACCGTCTCGGCGATGAAGCACGTCGGGCTCGGCGATCAGCTCGAGCGCCTCGAGAAGCTCCGCCTGCAGCTGCGCCAGGAGGGACTGTTCGACCCCGCACGCAAGAAGCGTCTCCCGTTCCTCCCGCACGTGATCGGGCTGATCACGGGCGAACGATCCGACGCGGAGAAGGACGTGCACCGCAACGCGGAGCTGCGCTGGCCCCAGGTGAGGTTCCGCACCGAGTACGCCGCCGTCCAGGGCGACCGCTGCGTGCCCGACACCCTCGCCGCGCTCGCCCGACTCGACGCAGACCCCGATGTCGACGTGATCATCATCGCGCGCGGCGGTGGAGACCCCCAGACCCTCCTCGGATTCAGCGATGAGCGGCTCGTCCGCGCCGTGTCTGCAGCATCCACCCCTGTGGTGAGCGCGATCGGACACGAGAACGATCGCCCGCTCCTCGACGACGTCGCAGACCTCCGCGCCTCGACTCCGACGGATGCCGCCAAGCGCGTCGTGCCGGACGTCAGCGAGCAGCGCGCGCTGATCGCGCAACTGCGGTCCCGCGCGACCTCCCGCCTCACGCAGCGGCTGTCGCACGACATCGCCCAGCTCGAACAGCTGCGCTCCCGCCCCGCGCTTCGCTCACCCGACCCCATCATCGAGTCGCGCTCGCAGGAGGTGTGGTTGCTGTTGTCCCGCGGCCGCGACACGATCACGCGCCAGCACGATGCGGCAGGGCGGGCGACCAGCGAGCTGCGCGCGTCACTTCGCGCCCTCTCCCCCGCCGCCACACTCGCTCGCGGCTATGCGATCGCCCACCTCGAGGGCGGCGTGATCCTTCGCGATGCGGCGGATGCACCGGCCGGCAGCGCACTGACGATCACGGTCGACCGCGGCTCGGTCGCGGCCCGTTCCGAAGGTGAGATCGCGGAGGGACCGGCGCCTCGCTCCGGATGAGCACACCCTGCGCACCGCGTAGGATGGAGGCGTGAGTGCGCTGAACGACACCCCTGTGGACACGCTGTCGTTCGAGGCCGCTCGCGACGAGCTCGTGAAGGTCGTCTCCGAGCTCGAACAGGGCGCTCCGACCCTCGAGCAGTCGCTCGCCCTCTGGGAGCGCGGCGAGGCTCTCGCCGCGCGGTGCGAGGAGTGGCTGCTCGGCGCCAAGCGTCGACTCGAGGCCGCCCGTGCCGCCGCCGACGCCTCCGACGAGGACGAGTCGTGAACAAGCCCGCACCGATCGTCGCGGAGCTCGGCCGCCCGGAGACCCCCGCTGAGACGGCGGCCCGCAAGGCCGCATCGAGCAAGGCCTATCGCTCGAGCCAGACAGTGCGCAGCCTGATCGCGGCCCTGATCGCCACCCTGGCCATCGTCGCGGTGATCGTGTTCGCCGTGCCCCGCGGCGAACCCGCGACGACCCCGACCATCGACATGGTCGGCATCGCCGCCGACGTGGAATCCACGGTCGACAGCTCGGTGATCGTTCCCGATCTCGACGACTTCTGGCGCGTGAACGCAGCCGGGCTCACGAGCGGCGCGACCGCGGTGTGGGATGTGACTCTCGCCCCGTCCGCCGAGGACGAGCGCGGCTTCATCAAGCTCGCGCAGGCGTTCGCCGCCGATTCGTCCTGGGCTCCGCAGCGCCTGAACGGAACCGCGCCCACGGGCACGACCTCGATCGGCGGCCTCGAATGGGATGTCTACGAACTCGGCGATGCCGGCGCGAAGCAGAACATCACCTACGCGATCGGCACCCAGGCGGGTGACGACTACCTTCTGCTCTACGGCTCGCGTTCGGCCGACTCCACGGCTGAGCTCGCCGAATCCCTCGTCCCGCAGATCCGCGACCTCTCGGAGTAGCCCTCATGACAGATACGCTCACGCCCGCCGCCGCCTGGAAGCAGATGCAGGAGGGCAACCAGCGATTCGTCGATGACGCCCCTCGGCACCCGAACCAGGACGTCGCGCGACGCAAGCACCTGGCTGCCGCGCAGCATCCGGTCGCGACCCTGTTCGGATGCTCGGACTCGCGCCTCGCGGCGGAGATCATCTTCGACCTCGGCCTCGGCGACCTCTTCGTCGTCCGCAACGCCGGCCAGGTGATCGGCGAATCCATCGTCGCGAGCCTCGAATACGCGGTAGCCGTGCTGAACGTGCCCCTGATCGTCGTCCTCGCGCACGACTCGTGCGGCGCCGTGCGCGCCGCCATCGACGGCACCGCGATCGACGCCGCTCCCCTGCCTCCGCACATCTGGAAGCTCATCGCGCCGATCGTCCCCGCCGCCCGCAAGGTGCTCGTCGAGAACGGCGGAACCACCGTCGACGAGATCGACGCCGACCTGGTCGGCCAGGAGCACCTGCGCAACACCGTCAGCGATCTGCTGCAGTCGTCCGAGGTGATCTCCCACGCGGTCGCCGAAGGCCGCCTGGGCATCGTCGGCGCCAACTACCGTCTGGCCGAGGGCACCGCGGTGCCCGTCATCACGGTCGGAATCGACACAGACGGAATCGAGACCGAGGGGCACGGCCCCGCAACCAAGGAGGGTTCGGAATGACCGACACCGACCAGCTCAGCGGCGAGAACTCGCAGGGCTACCGCATCGAGCACGACACCATGGGCGAGGTGCGGGTTCCCGTGAACGCGCTGTACGGCGCGCAGACACAGCGCGCCGTCGAGAACTTCCCGATCTCGGGCAAGGGTCTCGAGTCGACGCAGATCGCCGCTCTCGCGCGCATCAAGAAGGCCGCAGCGCTCGCGAACAAGGAGCTCGGCACGCTCGACGGCGCGATCGCCGACGCGATCGCGCAGGCCGCCGACCAGGTCGCCTCGGGCGCACACGACGGCGAGTTCCCGGTCGACACGTACCAGACCGGATCCGGCACGTCGTCGAACATGAACATGAACGAGGTCCTCGCGACTCTCGCAACGCGCATCCTCGGTGCGAACGTGCACCCGAACGACCACGTGAACGCTTCGCAGTCGTCGAACGACGTCTTCCCGACCTCCGTGCACATCGCCGTGACGCAGGCCCTGATCGACACCCTGATCCCGGCGCTCGACCACCTCGCCGTCGCACTCGAGGCGAAGGCGGAGCTGTGGAAGGACGCGGTCAAGTCCGGCCGCACGCACCTCATGGATGCGACCCCGGTCACCCTCGGCCAGGAGTTCGGCGGCTACGCACGTCAGATCCGCCTCGGCATCGAGCGCGTGCAGTCGGCGCTCCCCCGCGTCTCCGAGGTCCCCCTCGGCGGCACGGCCACTGGCACCGGCATCAACACGCCGCTCGGCTTCCCGCAGAAGGTCATCGCGCTGCTCGCGGCCGAGACCGAGCTGCCGATCACCGAGGCGAAGGACCACTTCGAGGCGCAGGCCAACCGCGACGGCCTCGTCGAGGCATCCGGTGCACTGCGCACCATCGCCGTCTCGCTGACCAAGATCAACAACGATCTGCGCTGGATGGGCTCGGGCCCCAACACGGGTCTCGGCGAGCTGCACATCCCCGACCTGCAGCCCGGGTCCTCGATCATGCCCGGCAAGGTCAACCCGGTCGTCCCCGAGGCCGTGCTGATGGTCTGCGCGCGCGTGATCGGCAATGACGCGACCGTCGCCTGGGCCGGCGCATCCGGTTCGTTCGAGCTCAACGTCGCCATCCCCGTGATGGGCACGGCGCTGCTCGAGTCGATCCGTCTGCTCGCGAACGCGTCGCGCGTTCTCGCCGACAAGACCGTCGACGGCCTGGAGGCCAACCTCGAGCGCGCTGCCGCATTCGCCGGGATGAGCCCGTCGATCGTCACCCCGCTGAACAAGCTCATCGGCTACGAGGCTGCGGCCAAGATCGCCAAGCACGCCGTGGCGAAGGGCATCACCGTCCGCGACGCCGTGATCGACCTCGGCTACGTCGAGCGGGGCGACCTCACGCTCGAGCAGCTCGACGAGAAGCTCGACCTGCTCTCGATGACCCACCCGGGTTGATCGTCGCACGCTGACACGCGGATGCCGCAGGGACTCGTTCCCTGCGGCATCCGTCGTTTCGAGGACTAGCTGAGTTCGCCGCCCTCGAGGAGTTCGGTGACGAGAGCCGCGATCGCAGAGCGCTCCGACCGCATCAGCGTCACGTGTGCGAACAGGTCGTGCCCCTTGAGCGTCTCGATCACACTGGCGATGCCGTCATGACGACCGACGCGCAGGTTGTCTCGCTGGCCCACGTCGTGCGTGAGGATGACCCGGGAGCTCTGTCCCATCCGGCTGAGCACCGTGAGCAGCACGTTGCGTTCGAGTGACTGCGCCTCGTCGACGATCACGAACGCGTCGTGGAGCGAACGGCCGCGGATGTGGGTCAGCGGCAGCACTTCGAGGATGCCCCGCTCGACGACCTCTTCCATGACGTTGCCCGAGACCACCGATCCGAGCGTGTCGAAGACCGCCTGCCCCCAGGGGCCCATCTTCTCGCCCTGGTCTCCGGGAAGATAGCCGAGCTCCTGACCGCCGACCGCGAACAGCGGGCGGAAGACGATGATCTTCTTCTGCTGCTGACGTTCGAGCACCGCCTCGAGTCCGGCGCACAGTGCGAGCGCCGACTTGCCCGTGCCCGCTCGTCCGCCGAGAGAGACGATGCCCACATCGGGATCCGTCAGCAGGTCGATCGCGATGCGCTGCTCGGCCGAACGTCCGTGCATGCCGAAGATGTCGCGATCGCCCCGGACGAGCTTGTACTCACCGTCGCCCGTCATCCGGCCGAGGGCGGAGCCGCGCTCGGAGTGGATGATGAGGCCGGTGTTCACCGGAAGCCCCCTGGCGTCTTCGCTGATGCCGACCTCGCTCTCGTAGAGGTCGCTGATCTCGTCGCCCGAGAGGTTCAACGTCGTGATGCCGGTCCAGCCGGAGTCGACCGCCTGCTCGGCCAGGTACTCCTCGGCACGGAGGCCGAGGGACGCCGCCTTGACGCGCATCGGGAGGTCTTTGGAGACGATCGTGACGTCCTGCCCGTCCTGTGCCAGGTGCATGGCGACCGAGAGGATGCGGGTGTCGTTGTCGCTGAGCCGGATGCCGGCCGGAAGCACCGAAGCGTCGGTGTTGGCGAGCTCGACGCGAAGAGTGCCGCCCTCTCCGACCTCCACCGGGAAGTCCAGGCGGCCGTGCTCGACGCGCAGGTCGTCGAGGTGACGCAGCGCCTGCCGGGCGAAGTAGCCGATCTCGGGGTCGTGGCGCTTGCCCTCGAGCTCGGTGATGACGACCACCGGAAGCACGACCGAGTGCTCGGCGAACCGGAAGAACGCCTGCGGATCGCTCAGCAGGACCGACGTGTCGAGCACGTAGGTCCGGAGATCCTGATCAGGATCAGCGGACGCTGCTCTCGTCGTCGTCTTACGGGTGGACTGCTGCGCGGTGCTTGCGGACTGCTGCGCTGTACGTGAGGTCACGACCCACTCCCGACCCGGGGAGAATCCCGGTTTTTCGAACGAGTCGACCAGGGGGTCACGAGTCGTCAACCTGAGGCCGACCCGACGGGCACCTTGCCCGATGCCTAGAAGCTACGACCAGGTGCCGACATTAACCCGACTCGACACGCCATCACTTCGTTACGTGTTGATTAACGGGCGGTGCCGTATCCCTGAAGAGCCTCGTCGAGCATCGCCGAGGTGGCGGCATCCGTGCCTGCATGAGGCGCCACACGGATCGATGAGCCGCGCGCGGTGACCACGAGACCCGCGTTCGCGAGCGCGGCGGCGAGGCGAGCCGGCTCGTCGGGGAGCAACGACACGATGCCGGCACGACGCCCGCGCTCGCGCGGGGAGACCACCGGGACGCCGTGCCGATCGGCGATCTCGATGACCGCGTCGACCTGCTCGGCGAGACGCGCCTCGATCGCCGCCACACCGGCGTCGCACACGTCGCGCAGGCCGATCGCGAGCCGACCTGCCGCGAGCGTGTCGGGGCCGCTGACCGTGTAGGCCTGCGCCGTCGGAGACGGAGCCGGGAGGTCGTCGACGGGAAGCCCTGCGGACGACGAACCGGTGATGCCGCTGAGCAGAGGTGCGATCCTCTCCCGCGCGCGGGGCGAGAACCACGCGAAACCACTGCCGCGTCCGGCGCGCAGCCACTTGTACCCGTGGCCCACCACGACATCGGCCGCGGAGTAGTCGGCGTCCACCACGCCGAACGACTGCACCGCGTCGACGATCAGCAGACGGTCGGGGCCGATCAGCTCTCGCAGCGCAGCGAGGTCGGCGCGATAGCCCGTGCGGAAGTCCACGTGGCTCAGCACGAGGGCGGAGACATCCGCATCGAGCGCCTCGGCGACGGCATCCGGCGTGATGCGTCCGTCAGCCGGCGCGAGCCAGCGCGGGGCGAGCGATCCACGTGATGCCGCGGCGGCACGCTCGAGCGTGAGGCTGACACTCGGGAACTCGGCGCCGCCTGCGATCACCGATCCGCTCAGCCCGTACAGCGCGTGCATCAGGCCGTGGGTCGAAGAGGGCTGCAGCGTGACATCGGCGGCATCCGCCCCGAGCATCTGCGCGATGAGATCCTGTGCCTGTCCGACTCGCTCGGCCACGAGCGCGAGGGACGAGGGGCGACCGCTCGCGAGCAGATCCGCGTCGGCGAAGACCTCCTCGCGAACCGAAGGAGACAGCGGCCCGAAGGCCGCCCAGTTCAGATAACCCGGCTCGCCGTCGAAGGAGGCGAGGTAGGCGTCGAAAGCACTCACCGACCAATTCTGGCACGGCGTTCAGAACGCCTCGGATCAGCGCCCGAAGCGCCGATCGCGGTCTGCGAAGTCGCGGATCGCACGCAGGAAGTCGACCTGGCGGAGATCCGGGCCGAGTGCCTCGACGAAGTAGAACTCGCTGTGCGCGCTCTGCCAGAGCAGGAAGTCGCTCAGACGCTGCTCACCGCTCGTGCGGATGACGAGATCGGGATCCGGCTGCCCGCCGGTGTAGAGGTGCTCTCCGATCATCTCGGGAGTGAGGTGCGCGGCGAGATCCTCGATGGTTCCGCCCGAGGCCTGGTGCGACGTGACGATGCTGCGAACCGCGTCGACGATCTCATTGCGTCCGCCGTAGCCGACCGCGAGGTTCACATGGAGTCCGGTGTGATCGCGCGTGCGCTGTTGCGCGTCGTCGAGCACCCTGGCGAGCTCCGGCGGCAGGATGTCGGATCGTCCGACGTGCTTGACCCGCCAGTTAGGCTCCTGCGACAGCGCCTCGGCGAGCTCCGCGATGATCTCGATGAGGTCGGCCAGCTCTGCGGAGTCACGCTTGAGCAGATTGTCGCTGGAGAGCAGATAGAGAGAGACGACACGGACTCCGAGCTCGTCGCACCATCCGAGGAACTCCCGCATCTTGGCGGCACCTGCCCGGTGCCCCTCGGCCGGGGTCTCGTATCCGAGCTGTCGGGCCCATCGCCGATTCCCGTCGATCATCATCGCGACGTGGTGCGGAACGGACGCCGGGTCCAGGTGGCGGCGCAGCCTGCTGGTGTAGAGCCGGTACAGCGGCCCCCGCCCCTGACCATCACGTGACATCACCTCCCTACGCTATCGTGCCGGGGCCCGAGCGACAGTGGGCTGACGCTCAGGATATGTACGCGTGGTGGAATGGCGGCCCGCATAGAGTGAGAGCGTGAGCACTCCCGACTCCTCGGTACCTGACGTCCCCCAGCTGCCCCTCCTGGAGGAGGCGGCGCACGACGCCGCCGTCGAGATCAGACCGACGTGGCGCGGCTGGATCCATGCGGCCACGTTCCCCGTCGCGATCGTCGCCGGTGTGGTGCTCATCATCGTCGCCCAGGGCGGGGCCGCGAAATGGGCGGCCGCGGTCTTCATGGCGACGTCGCTGCTGCTGTTCGGCAATTCCGCGCTCTACCATCGGTTCGATTGGAGCCCGAAGGTCAAGGTCGTCCTCAAACGGATCGACCACGCGAACATCCTGCTGCTGATCGCCGGCACCTACACACCGCTGGCCGTGCTCGCCCTGCCGCCCGAGAAGGGGGCACTGCTCCTCGTGCTCGTCTGGAGCGGCGCTCTGCTCGGCATCCTGTTCCGGGTGTTCTGGATCAACGCCCCGCGCTGGCTCTATGTGGCGCTGTACCTGGTGCTCGGCTGGGCGGCCGTGATGTACATGGCCGACCTGCTCGTCGCGAACGCGGCGATGATGGTGCTCGTCATCATCGGCGGCCTGCTGTACACGGGCGGGGCGATCGTCTACGCGCTCAAGAAACCCAACCCGTGGCCGGGCCATTTCGGCTTCCACGAGATCTTCCACGTCTGCACGGTGCTGGCATTCCTGTGCCACTGGACAGCGTGCCTGCTCATCGCCCTGGCGCCGCTGTCGCCGTCGCTCGGAGCGTGACCGAGCCTGAGCGTCTCAGTGACTGATCAGCGCTTGTCGGGATCGTCGTCGCCCTCGCGGACGATCGGCAGGCCGGCATCCGTCTCGGTCGCCTCATCGGCCTTGAGAGCGGCCTCTTCGGCGTCGAGCTCTTCTCTGACCTCTTCCCGGTACCGCACGCGGCGGATCCGTCGGTTCATGTCGAGGATCAGGAGGATCACGGCGACCAGGATGATCACCACGGCGGCGAAGCCGACGAAGCCGGGCGTGACCAGCTGGGGGTCAACCGTCATCGTGGGCGTCGGCATCGGGGTCTCGGTCAGAGCAAGCACGGAGTCGGCCTTTCATGCGCAGGTCGCATAACCTGGAGTTACCAGCCTAACGACCGGAAGCGCCACCCCGTGACAACCGCAGAACAGCTCGACGACCGATACGGCCGCACCCGCCGGCGACGAGGCCCGTGGATCGTGGTCATCGCGATCGCCGTCCTGCTCGTCGGAGCCTTCGGATGGATGACCGTGACCACCCAGATGAACGCGGTCGACTCCGACGATCTCGGTTTCGATCTGGTCGACGAGCACACCGTCAACGTGCGGTTCCAGATCACCGGAGTGCAGGGCAAGGACGTGGCCTGCGTCGTCGAGGCGCTCGACGAGGAGTTCGGCGTCGTGGGGTGGAAGGTCGTCGAGATCCCCGCCGGCGACACCCATTCCCAGGCCCTCTCGGCCACGGTTCCCACGGTCTCGGCCGCGACGACAGGTTTGGTGAACAGCTGCTGGGTCGCCTAGACTCGTCGCAGCAAGACGACGCCCTGGCAACCTGCCGGGGCGTCTTGGCATATCCCCCGCGGATCGTCGGCGGGTACCTACCGAAGGAGCTTCGTCATGTCTACTGACGCTCAGGTTCCCTTCCTCACGCAGGAAGCATACGACCGGCTCGTCTCCGAGCTGGAACACCTGTCCACGACGGGACGCGACGAGATCGCCAAGCGCATCGAAGCGGCCCGCGAAGAGGGCGACCTCAAGGAGAACGGCGGCTATCACGCGGCCAAGGACGAGCAGGGCAAGCAGGAGGCGCGCATCCGCACCCTGGAGAACCTGCTCAAGACCGCGAAGGTCGGAGAGGCTCCCGCCAGCCGCGGCATCGTCGAGCCGGGCACCGTCGTCACCGCGGTGGTCGCGGGAGGCGAAGAGGTCTTCCTCCTCGGCAGCCGCGAGATCGCGGCCGGCGGCAGCGACCTCGACGTGTACAGCGAAGCCAGCCCGCTCGGGCAGGCGATCCTCGGTCTCAAGGTCGGCGAGAAGTCGTCGTACGAGGCTCCGAACGGGCGCTCCATCGCCGTCGAGATCGTCAACGTCGAGACCTACACCGGCTGACGTCGCCGACCGGGCGATCATGCCCGTCATACGAAGAGGCCCCGTCCGCTCGGACGGGGCCTCTTCGTACGCTCGGGTGCTCAGTCCGGAACGATCATCGGGTGGAAGCCCGCCCGACGCAGCGTGTCGAGCGTGTGCTCGGAGTGCTCGGCACCGCGCGTCTCGACGCTGAGCTCGAGGAACACCTCGCTGATCTGCAGTCCGTGGCCGTGGCGGGTGTGCATGGCCTCGATCACGTTGGCTCCCGCCTCGGCGATCAGCTCGGACACGCGCGCGAGCTGACCGGGGCGGTCGGGAAGCGGGATGCGGATCGTCAGGTACCTGCCGGATGCCGCGAGGCCGTGCGAGACCACGCGCTGCAGCAGCAGCGGATCGATGTTGCCGCCTGAGACGACGGCCATTGTCTTGCCGCTGGCCTTCACCTTGCCGGCGAGAATCGCCGCGACTCCCACGGCACCCGCGGGCTCCGCGATCACCTTGGACTGTTCGAGCAGCACGAGGATGGCGCGTGCGAGGTCGTCGTCCGTCACCGTGACGACCTCGTCGACGAGGTCCTTGATGATCTCGAACGGGATGGCTCCGGGGCGGGCGACAAGGATGCCGTCGGCGATCGTGGGCTTCGTCTCGATGTCGACGGGGTGCCCGGCTTCGAGCGAGGGGAGCATCGCCGCGGCGTTCTCAGCCTGGACGCCGATGATGCGGACGGTGCGGCCGAGCTCTGCGGCCTTCGCCTTCACGGCGGCGGCGACGCCGGCGATGAGGCCTCCTCCGCCGATCCCGAGCACGATCGTGTCGACGTCCGGAGCGTCCTCGAGCAGCTCCAGTCCGAGGGTGCCCTGACCGATGACGACGTCGCGGTGGTCGAAGGGATGGATGATCACAGCCCCCGTGCGCTCGGCGAACTCCTCGGCGAGCCGCAGCGAGGTCGCGACGGTCTCCCCCTCGAGCACGACCTCGGCACCGTAGCTCCTCGTCGCGAGAAGCTTGGGCACCGGGATGCCGATCGGCACGAAGATGGTCGCCGGGATTCCGAGAGTCTGCGCCGCAAGGGCGACGCCCTGCGCGTGATTTCCGGCGGAGGCCGCGACCACCCCGCGTGCGCGCTCTTCGGCGCTCAGCTGGGACAGACGATATGCGGATCCCCGGATCTTGAAGGACCCCGTTCGCTGCAGGTTCTCCATCTTGAGCACGACCGGCGCTCCGAGGACATCCGACAGCGCGCGCGAGGGCAACGTCGGCGTTCGCGTGATCACCTCAGCCAGGCTCTGAGCTGCCTTCTCGAACTCGTCCAGGCTGGGGACTGCGCTCATCGATTCCTCCGTCTCCGCTCGCGCGGAACTGTACTCCAGATAAGGTCTGCGTTCGGCACGTCGCCGGTCTTCCACGACCCCGTGCTGACGGTCACCGCTGCGACGTTGACGAACGCTGCGAGAGGCACCGCGAACAGCGCGCCGGGGATGCCGCCGACCATCGAGCCGCCGGCGACGACGAGCACGACCGCGAGCGGATGCACCTTCACGGCCGACCCCATCAGGATCGGCTGCAGGATGTGACCCTCGAGCTGCTGCACTCCGAGCACCACGGCCAGCATCGCGAGGGCGATCCAGGGGCCGTTGTAGACGAGCGCGAGCAGCACGGCGATCGCGCCGGTCACGACGGCACCCACGATCGGGATGAACGATCCGAGGAAGACGAGCACCGCGACGGGGATCGCGAGCGGGACGCCGAGCAGCGCCGCGCCGACTCCGATGCCGACCGCGTCGATCGCCGCCACGAGCAGCTGCGTGCGTGCGTAGTTGACGATCGTGGCGAACCCGTTGCTCGCGGCGGCGTCGGCGGCGGGGCGCGCGGCGCGCGGGAAGAGGCGCAGCGTCCACCCCCAGATGCCTCGGCCGTCGGCGAGCAGGCAGATGAGGATGAAGAGCGAGAGCACGGCGCCGGTCGCGACGTGCGCCGCCGTGGTGCCGACCGCGAGGGCGCCGTTGAGCAGCGTCTGCGTCTGCTCGTTGATGATCTGGAGTCCCTGATCGATGTACCCCTGGATCTGCGATTCGCTGAGGTGCAGCGGGCCGTCGAGGAGGAACGTGCGGAACTCGTCGACGGCTTGGGAGCTGCGCTCCTGCACATCGGGGAGCTGGGCGCGGATCTGCCAGATCACGAGCCACAGCAGCAGCGACACGATCGCGAGCGTGCCGATGATCGAGAGGGCGACGGCGAGCCACCGCGGGAAGCGGTGGCGAAGCATCCACTGGAACCCGGGCCAGAGCAGCGCGGTGATCAGGATGCCCACCATGAGCGGGATGACGAGGAGCTTGAGCTCGATCACGAGCCAGATGAAGCCGGCGACGACGGCCGCGATCAGCAGCAGCCGCCACGCGTATGCCGCCGTGACACGCAGTCCGACCGGCACCGTCGCATCGGCATCGGCGGTCGGAACACGGTCCGACGCCACCGGGCGTGGACGGAAGAGATCCCTCAGCCGCGGACGCTGCTCTTCGCTCATCGCCCAAGTCTACGGCGCTGCCGTCGGGCGGCATGACGACGGGGTCACTATGTCCGACACCGGCGATACGCTGGCGACGTGACCGACACTCTCAGCTCTGCCCAGGCGCGTCGAATCGCGCTGGCTGCGCAGGGTTTCACCCGTGCCCGGCCGAGTTCCGTGTCCGCTCGGCACGTGCATCGCGTGATGGATCGGCTCGGCGTGCTGCAGATCGACTCGGTCAACGTGTTCGCACGCTCGCACTACCTGCCGCTGTTCTCGCGTCTGGGTTCGTACGACCCCGCGCTGCTCGACCGGGTGTTCCACTCGCGCACGACCCACTACGTCGAGTACATGGCCCACGAGGCGACATTCATCCCGGTGGAGGACTGGCCGCTCTGGCGGTTCCGCATGGACGACTTCCGTGCGCGCTGGGCGGGGCCGGACTCCTGGATGAGCACCAACACCCGCACTCTGCGCTGGGTGCGGGACGAGCTGCGGGATCGTGGCCCGCTGCGCCCCGCCGACCTCAGAGCCGATGCTCCTCGCGAACGCGGCACCTGGTGGGACTGGGACGACGTGAAGCTCGCTCTCGAGCACCTGTGGCGCACGGGCGACGTGGCGATCAGTGGCCGCAAGGGCTTCGAGCGCAGCTATGCGCTCGCCGAGCACGTGATCCCTGACTCCGTGCTCTCACAAGAGATCCCCCGCGACCAGGCGATCCGCGAGCTCACGCGACGCGCGGCACGTTCCTCCGGAGTCGCGACGCAGTCCGATCTCGCCGATTACCACCGCATCCGCGATCGTGCGGCGGTGTCGCAATCCATCTCCGATCTCGTCGATGCCGGGGAGCTCCTCCCGGTCGCGGTGCGAGGCTGGGAGCGCGCGGGGCGCCCGCTTGCCACCTGGCGCCACCACGAGGCCGCGCTCCCGCGAAAGGTCGATGCTGCGGCTCTGCTGACGCCCTTCGACCCCGTCGTGTGGTTCCGCGACAGGGCGCTGCGCGCGTTCGACCTCGACTACCGCATCGAGATCTACGTCCCCGCCGAGAAGCGGCGCTACGGGTACTACTCGTTGCCGGTGCTCGTCGGTGACCGGATCGTCGCCAGGGTCGATCTGAAGTCCGATCGGGCGACTTCGACACTCCAGGTGCAGTCGGCCTGGTGGGAGCCGCAGGCCAGGCCCCATGAAGATGCGGAGCGGATCGCGGCCGAGCTGGCACTCGCCGCGTCGTGGCAGGGGCTCGCCCACATCTCCGTATCGGGGTGGGGCACCGCCTCCGAGAGCCTGCACGATGCCCTCTCCGGCCACTCGGGGGCGTCTGTTCGGCGCCACGTGCACGCCAGGGAAGCCACGCCATGACACGTCGCCTCGCGTGGACGATCGGCGGAGGCGTCGCCGCCCTCGTCATCGCCGTGGCGGCGGTGTGGCTGTGGCAGTCATCGAGCGTCCGTCCGTCGCCTCAGGCATCGCCCACCGCGACCGTCGCACCCACCGCCGACGCACAGTCGCTCGCGCAGCAGCAGCTCGACGAACACCTCGAGAGCTGCACGGCGAAAGAGGTCACCGGGGGCGCCGTCCCCGAAAGGTGCGGCATCCGGATCCCCTGGGGTATGGAGTTCGCGGCGGTCGACAGCGTGCGCTTCCGAATCGATCGGATGCCTGTGCTGGAGCTGACCGACGACGGATTCATCGCTGACGGCGGAGTTCTCGTCGCGACGGTGTCGGGCACCGGGCAGAACGGCGCCGCGAGAACCGAGACCTACCGCACCGAGTCGTGGAGAGTCCGCGGCGACGTCGCGGTCGACGGAGACCGGGTCGATCTCGACGTCTGGTGAAGCACCGCACCTGGCTCCTCCGCCCGGGTACGAAGAAGGCCCGATGCGGCGGTGCGCATCGGGCCTTCGGACGTCAGAACTGCACGCGCGGCGGTTCGGAGATCGCACCGCTGTCCGCGACCTCGAAGAACTCGCGCTCGGTGAATCCGAGCCCCTTGGCGAACAGGTTGTTGGGGAAGACCTTGATCTTCGTGTTCAGCTCTCGGACGCCGCCGTTGTAGAACCGGCGGGCCGCCTGGATCTTGTCCTCTGTGTCGACGAGCGCCTGCTGAACCTGCAGGAAGTTCTGGCTCGCCTGCAGCTGCGGATACGCCTCGGCCACCGCGAAGAGGCTGCGAAGGGCCTGTTGCAGGTGTCCCTCTGCGATTCCCGCTTCTCCGGGGCTCCCGGCAGACAGCGTCTCAGCGCGCGCACGGGTGACGTTCTCGAACACCGCCTTCTCGTGCGAGGCGTAGCCCTTGACCGTCTCGATGAGGTTGGGTATCAGGTCCGCCCTGCGCTTCAGCTGCACGGTGATGCCGCTCCAGGCCTCGTCGACGCGCACGTTCAGCTGCACCAGCGAGTTGTAGGTCGCCCAGAGGTAGATTCCGATGAGCAGAATCACACCGACGACGATCAGTACCGGCACGAGCCATTCCATCAGAGGCCCACCCTTCCTCGTGTTTGTCTCATCCTATCGGCGCAGTCTGCGCGTCGACTGGGTGTGGCCCCGCACGGCCGCGGGATATCCCGATCATTCACCGAGGACGCGATCCAGATACCGGTTCGTGAACCGGCGATCGGGATCGAGCTGATCCCGCAGCGCCGTGAAGTCACCGAATCGCGGATACCGTTCGCGCAGCTGCTCCGAGCCCAGAGTGTGCAGCTTGCCCCAGTGCGGGCGCCCGCCGTGCTCGAGCATGATCTGCTCGACCGCCTCGAAATACGTCGTCGGATCGGCTCGCCAGTAGCGGTGCACGGCGATGTATCCGGTGGCTCTCCCGTATGCGGTGGACAGCCACCGGTCGTCCTCCGCGGCGAACCTCACCTCGATCGGGAACTCGATCCGCCACCCGCGTTTCTCGATGAGCGCACGCACGGCACGGAAGGCGGGAACCACGTTCCCGGCGGGCAGCGCGTACTCCATCTCGCGGAACCGCACGGTGCGGCTCTGCGTGAGCACTCGGTGGGACAGGTCGGTGTACTTGCGATCGCCCGTCAGCTTCACCGCGAGACGACTGAACGGCGGAGTGACGGCGGGCACGACCTGCCCTGCCGCGCAGGCTGCTCGATACACGCCGTTCGACAGCAGGGTCTCGTCGATCCACCGGCCCACCACCGGAAGGGGCTCGCGTCTCGTCGACTCCGGCACGCGGGTCTGGCGTTTGGTCAGGGCGACGTCGGTGTGCGGGAACCAGTAGAACTCGTAGTGATCCGACGCTGCGACACGGTGAGCGAGGGTCGCGAGCACGTCGTCAAGCGGCGCGGGCTCATCGATCGCCTTCATCACGAACACGGGCACGCATTGGAGCGTGACGTCGACGATGATGCCGAGCGCACCGAGGCCCAGCGCCACGGCGGGCAGCATCTCGGCGTTCTGCTCCGCGTCGATGCGCAGGAACTCGCCTGCCGCCGTGACCAGCGTGACGCCCACCACCTGCGTCGCGAGTCCGCCGAACCCGGCGCCGGTGCCGTGCGTCCCCGTCGAGATCGCACCGGAGATGGACTGTCGATCGATATCGCCGAGGTTCTCCATCGCCAGTCCGAACGGCGCGAGCAGGCCGGGGATGCGGTGCAGCCGCGTGCCTGCGAGCAGCGTGACCCGCCCGGTGGCCGCGTCGGCCGACACCAGCCCCTGGAGGTCGTCGAGCTCGAGCAGCACACCCGGAGCCACGGCGATTCCGGTGAAGCTGTGGCCGGCGCCGACCGCCTTGATGGTGAGGCCTTGGGTGACGGCCGCCTTGACGGCGCGCTGCACCCCTTCCGGCGTCCGAGGGCGCTCCACGCGGAGTGGTTTCACCTGCGCCGATCGCCCCCAGTTCTGCCAGGTGCCACCGATCCTCGTCACAGGAACGCCTTTCCTTCGCCGCGGTACGTCGGCAGCTCGTCGATGATCTCGTCGCCGGAGACGAGCTGATAACTGAGGATGCGCTCGGCGGGTTCACCACTCTTCGAGTGCCGGAACCAGACGCGGTCTCCGACGCCCAGTCGCGCGGCCTCGCGCCCCTGCAACGGCGTCTGCACCTCTCCCGCAGCTTCACGCGGGAGCGTGCGCAGTCCCTGCGGCCACACGGGAAGAGGCTGACGGGAGGCCAGTGCGGGTCCCGATGCGATCCATCCACCGCCGAGCACCGTCGCGATGTCGGCGGTCGGTCGCCGCACCACGTCGAACGCGAAAGCGGATGCCGGGGCCGGGCGGAACGAACGGTACCCGTCGAAGAGGTGGCCGCCCAGCAGTCCGCTGCCCGCGCTCGCCTCCGTCAGAGACTCGTCGCTGCCGGTGAACTCGAGCGATCCGGTGCCGCCGCCGTTGAGGAACTCGAGGTGTGCGATATCGGTGAGCGCTCTGACGATCGCTGCTCGCCGCTCGCGCAGTTCGGCGCGCGAGCGCGCCTGGACGAGACGGATGACCGGAGCATCCGCCCCCGCGTTGTCGCCCTGGCCGGCGATCTGCGCTTCGTACATCTGCAGCCCGACCAGGGTGAAGCCGGGGCGACGGACGATCGTACGAGCGAATGCGGCGACCTCGCCGGCGGTGAACAGTGCCGACCTGCGCACCCCGATGTGCCCGAGAGCGGCCGACCGGAGCGATGCGTCGGCATCGATGGCCACCCGGATGTCGGGGCGGCTTCCGGCGGGAGCGACGCTGTCGATGACGTCGAGATGCGCGGAATCGTCGACCATCAGAGTGATACGAGCGGCGGCCTCTTCCGAGGCGAAGAGCTGCGCGAGCCCTGCGCGGTCGACCGTCGGGTAACCGAGGACGATGTCGTCGTGGGTCTCCGCGAGCCACAGCGCTTCGGCGAGGGTGAACGCCAGGATCCCCCGGTAGCCGGGAAGTTCCAGCACCGCATCGAGCACCGAGCGCACGCGCACGGACTTCGAGGCGACGCGGATCGGCAGCCCTCCCGCGCGGACGAGCAGGTCCATGGCGTTGTGCCGCAGAGCCTCGCGGTCGATCACCGCGACGGGAGCAGGCAGGTGCCCGGTGGCCGCGGAGAGGCGCGGCCAGAATCGCGACGGGTCCTGCCACTCGGGGGAGACGGCGGAGGGTCCCTTTTCAGGGCTCAGATCGGCGGTGAGGTCGAGCACTCCCCCACCCTACGGCGTGATCGAACTCGGATTCATTCTTTCTGGAATCGAGTCGCACGGCGCAGCTGTGATCGGGGCACTCACAGAATCCCAATACTCTAGCCAGAAGCGACGTCATGAACCTCGACGATCACCGTCTTAACCTCTGGGACCGTCGTTCAGACGGGCTCACCGGCCGTGTTCGGCCGGTTGCCGGGGGGTGGCGATGCTGTCTCAGCAGCATCAGGAGAGAGACGGGCACTGAGAGGCCCGTCTCTCTTGCGCCCGCTCGCGTGGACGCCGAATCCCGCCTCGAAGATTTCGGAGGGCACCGTCACGTTCCCACTCGATCGGGGTCTTGCTTGATGGACCGTTCCGGAGCGGTCCGCAGTGCCGCGGCCGTCGACCCGCCTCCCCGTGGTCGCCGGCGGTCAGTTCGCGTGCTGGAGAGGCGGGCGTCCCCCTGACGGGCGCCCGCCTCTGACCCCCGTGTACTCTGAGCCAGAGTCAAGGCCGACCGCCCCCGTAGCCCAATGGCAGAGGCAGGCGACTTAAAATCGCTTCAGTCTGGGTTCGAGTCCCAGCGGGGGCACCCGGCGCTCTGTCACTCGAGCACTCCGCCGGGCCGGTCAGCAGCCTGAGACGACCGCACGGGTCCCGATCCGCGCGCCTCGCGCACTCGACGGACGACGAGTATGCCGAGGGCGATGGCGATCGCCGCGTAGACGACGTAGTCGACGTACCCGAGAACACCCTCGAGCTGCTCGTGCTGGGTGCCGAGGGCGGCGCCGACCCCGATGAGGAACGAGTTCCACAGACCGCTTCCCACGATCGTGTACAGGCTGAATCGGACGAGATTCATCCTGGTCGCTCCGGCCGGGATCGAGATCAGGCTCCGGACGCCCGGCACCAGGCGGCCGACGAGCACCGTCCATCCTCCGCTGCGCAGGAACCACTGTGCTCCTCGGTCGAGGTCCGAACGACTCACGAGCTTCGTCGCCGCGAGGAATCGCACGGCTCGTTCGACCCCGACCGCCGCGCCGAGCCAGTACAGCAGCAGCGCACCGATCCACGACGCGAGGGTGCTCCAGACGATGAGCCACCCGAGGTTCAGATCGCCGCTCTGACTCAGGTATCCGGCGAAGGGAAGGATCACCTCGCTCGGGATGGGCGGGATCAGCACCTCGACGAACACCAGCACGCCGACTCCGACGTCGCCGAGTGCGGTGAGGACGTCAGCGGCGAAGCCGGTGAGGCCGGAGAAACCGTGGTCCGCCTGTGCGGCGGCGGCCATGACGGAGCCCGACACGCTCATCGGCTGAACAGGTCGCCGATGCCGGGGATCCCGAGATCACCCAGACGCTGTCCCCACTCGCCCGCCGCATCTCCGAGGCCCGACACCGTCTCCCCCGCCGATCCGAGAATTCCCTCCGCCGCACCCGCGAGTTCTTCGCCGCCGAGGCCACTCGCGATCGCCTCGACGTCGAGGCCCTGGGCGAGGGCTTCGAAGTCGACGCCGAGTCCGGCCGCCTGTTCGAGGAGGGGCCCGGCGACCGCGCTCCCCACCGCGCCGACGGCGACGACACCGAGCACGCCCACGGCCGCGCCGCCGACCATTCCCGCGGCACCGCCACCCCGGACTCGCGAGAGCAGTCCGCGCATCCGCCCGGGTCGAGCGGCTTCCGTGCGGCCCGCCGCACGCGCCAGATCATCGACCGATGACGACGCGGGGCGTTCCCCGGGCGAGAGCTCCGTGTTCATTCGCTCCTGCACCTGTGAGCGCTGCGAGGGAGTGAGGCGCGCGAACGCCTCGCGGTGGATCTGCTCGACGGTGCGGGGATCGGCCGTCTCGAGCAGGTAGTCGTAGCGGGCGATCGCCGCGCGATCGGCATCCGAGGCAGCACCCGTGGCGACGCCCCGGGCAGTCGGCGCCGCAGAGACATCCTGCCCCGTCGGGCGCGCGGGGGGCGGTGCGTACGGGTCGTGCACGGTGGGGCGCGGAGAGACGGGAGACGCGGTCGATCGCCGCGAGGCCGCCTGTGGCTGCGCCGACCGCTGGTCACTGCGCCCTTCGCGTCCACTGTCGTCGAGATCGAGCGCGCGAGCGGCCATGCCGATGAGCTTGGTCAGTTTTCCCATGGTGTCGATTTCCTTCGTGGCGTGTGGACGACCACGGGAATCGACAGCGGTGCGACGAGGGTCCATGGTCGTCCGCGAATACGGACGCCAGGTCTCCTCCACCCTCACGGGCCGGTGGGCCGGGACACGACATCATGTCCGTAATGACGACACCACCGCAGACGGGAGTACTCCCCTTGCTCCACCGAGCCTAACGACCGCTCCTATGAGCCCGGTGCGAGCCTTCGTTCCACACCGGAGACGACGAACGCCCCGATTCCGGAGCGGAAACGGGGCGTTCGTGGAGAGACCCTACTTGGCTGCAGCCGTCTCGGAGGCCTTCTCGGCCGCCGTCTCGACAGCGGGCTTCTTCGCTGCGGGCTTCTTGGCGGAGGGCTTCTTCGCTGCGGTCTTCTGACCGGCAGGCTTCTCGTCTGCGGCCTTGTCGGCGGCGGCGGCCTGAGCGGCCGGGGCCGTGGTCGCGGGAGCTGCCGGACGCGGGCGAGCGGCGAACTCCTCGAAGACGTAGCGCGGGTTCTGCACCGTCTCGAGGTTCACCAGGTCGCGGCCGAGCCACAGGTTGTTCCACCAGCCCCAGACCACACGGAACTTGCGCTCCCACGTGGGCATCGCGAGACCGTGGTAGCCACGGTGCGCGACCCAGGCGACGAAGCCCTTGAGCGCGATCTTGCCGGACTGGAAGACACCGTTGTAGAGACCGAGGCCCGCGACGGCGCCGAGGTTCTTGTGGAAGTACTCCTTCGGGTCCTCACCGCGCAGGACCGCGACGACGTTCTTCGCGAGGAGCTTCGCCTGACGCACGGCGTGCTGAGCGTTCGGAACGCAGAAGCCGCCGACGCCACCGCCCGAGAGGTCGGGGACGGCCGAGACGTCACCGGCAGCCCAGGCACCTTCGACGAAGGCCTCGGGGGTGCCGACGCGGAGGTCGGCACGGGTCTGGATACGACCGCGCTCTTCGATGGGAAGGTCGCCGCCGCGGACGACGGTCGGGTTCGCCATGACACCGGCGGTCCAGACGATGAGGTCGGTCGGGATGACCTCGCCCGTCGAGAGCTCGACGTTGCCGTCGACCGCGCTGGTGAGCTGCGTGTCGAGGTGCACGTTCGCACCGCGCTTCGCGAGGTCCTTGAGGACCCACTCGCTCGTGGGCAGCGAGACCTCGGGCATGATGCGGCCCATCGCCTCGATGAGGTGGAAGTGCGTGTCCTCGAAGCTCAGCTGCGGGTACTTGCCCACCAGCGACGACGCCAGCGAACGCAGCTCGGCGAAGACCTCGATGCCGGCGAAGCCGCCACCGACGACCACCACGGAGAGCAGACGGTCACGCTCGGGGCCCGCAGGCAGCGAGGCCGCCTTGTCGAAGTTCGACATCAGGCGGTCACGGATCGCGACGGCCTCCTCGATCGTCTTGAGGCCGATCGCGTTGTCCGCGATGCCAGGGATCGGGAAGGTACGCGAGACCGCACCGGCGGTGACGACGATCTGGTCGTAGGCGAACTCGTAGGGCTCGCCCACGGGCGGCGTGATCGTCGCGACCTTCTCGGCATGGTTGATGCCCGTCACCTTGGCGCCCAGCACGTGGGTGCGCTTGAGGTGACGACGGTGGGCGACCACCGAGTGGCGGGCTTCGATCGAGCCGGCGGCCACCTCGGGGAGGAACGGCTGGTACGTCATGTACGGCAGCGGGTCGACCATGGTGACGTCTGCTTCACCCTTGCGAAGGTGCTTCTCCAGCTTCCACGCCGTGTAGAAGCCTGCGTAGCCTCCACCGACGATCAGAATCTTGGGCACAGTGCTGTTCTGAGGCACAGGGGAAAACTCCTCGGGAGTCAGGGATGTGGCGTGCGAGCGCGCGCCGATCGGATGCGCCGGGCAGCTGCGGTGACGCCAAGCGCTACCAGGATACCAGGGACTGTGAGCGCGATGAGCGGCAGGGTACCGTAGCGCAGTGAATCAGCGCTGGGAAGCAACGGTGAACCGGCTTCCGTCGGCGCGTCGGCTGCAGGAAGCGGCGGCACCTCGACCGGTGCGACAGTGGGCTCGGGCTCCGGAACCGTCTCGGCCCTGCGGTACAGCCGCACCCATTCGGCGAGGTCGCCCATCGGGTTCTCATC
Organism: Microbacterium sp. Leaf159; assembly: GCF_001423615.1. GTDB lineage: Bacteria > Actinomycetota > Actinomycetes > Actinomycetales > Microbacteriaceae > Microbacterium. The sequence goes on from NZ_LMOU01000001.1 coordinate 1,186,714, forward strand.
GACCTTCGCGACGTCGGCGCTCACCGCGGCCTCGGCGTCGAGCAGTCCGTAGCCGTAGAGCGGGTCGGGCAGCTTCGCCGCACCGGGCACGGGGATCGCCGTCTTGATGATGCGGTTGATGACGTTGGCGGCGTCCAGGTCAGGGTGCGCCGAGCGGATGAGCGCCGCGACGCCCGCGACGATCGGGGCCGCGCCGCTGGTTCCGCTCCAGGACACGAGCGTGCCGTCGGCGGACACGCCCCGCAGCCCCTCGCTGGGGGCCGCGATGCCGATCGTGATGCCCTGCGTGGACGCCTCGATGCTCGCTGTCCCCGTCTGGTCGACGCCACCCACGGTGAGTACTCCGGGGATCGTCGCGGGGGCGCCGATGATGTTCGTCCCGCTCCCCCGGTTGCCGGCCGCCACGACGACCACCACGTCGTGGTCGAACGCGTAGAGGAACGCGTCGTCCCAGCTCCGATCCCAGTCGAGGGTGTTGGTCGTGAACGAGAGGTTGATGATGTCGGCGCCGTGGTCGACTGCCCAGCGCATCGCCTTCGCGACCTGCTCCGTGAAGGGCACCGCGGCCGCCGCACCGAAGCCCACCGAGATCGAGAGGAGGTCCGCCTCCGGGGCGACCCCGATCATGCCCTTGCCGTCGGCTGCGCCGCGGCCGGCGGCGAGCGATGCCACCCAGGAGCCGTGGTTGCCGTCGATGGCGCCGACGGGGGTGCGCCCGTCGGGAGACCCGGTGCCGGAGACATCGGTGCCGCCGACGACGGCCTCATCGAAGACACCGGGGACCTTGCCGATGCCGGTGTCGATCACCGCGATCGTCACCCCGTCGCCGCGCGTCGTCTGCCACGCGTCACGGATTCCGGCGCCGTCGAGCCAGTACTCCGAAGCACGCACGGGATCTGCGGGGTCGTCGGGCACGGGAGGCGGCGTGGCAGCCGCCCCGAGGAGCAGGACGGATGCCACGACGACCGCCAGCGCGACGCCGTTGCGCAGCACCCGGCGCGGCCTCATGCCGACGATGCCTCGGCGTCGCGCACGGCAGCACCCGGATCGTCGCAGCGGCACTTCTCGGGCGACCAGCTCGAACGCTCGAGCGCCAGGTCGCCGATCGGATTCACACCGCGCCCTGCGGCGAGGGCGTGACCGGCGAGAGCGTGGAGGCACTTGACGCGTGTCGGCATTCCGCCGGCGGAGATCCCGTCGATCTCGTTGACCTCGCCGAACTGCGCGCGGTCGTTCAGGTATGCCTGATGCGCGGCGAGGTACGCCGCCGCGACGTCCTCGTCGTCGGCGAGCAGCGCGGCGAGCTCGGGCATGACCTGCGTCGCCTCGAGCGTCGACATCGCGGCGGTCGCGGCCGGGTGCGTCAGATAGTAGAACGTGGGGAAGGGCGTGCCGTCGGGAAGCCGCGGCGTGGTGGCGACGACCGTCGGGTTCCCGCACACGCAGCGCGCAGCGATGCCGACGACGCCTCGCGCCTGCCGACCCAACTGGGCCGACACCACGGCGAGCTCGGCGGTCGTGGGGGCGGCGAAGGGAGGCGTGGTCACTCCTCCAGCGTACGGGAGACGCCGGGGAGGATGCTCGGAGGCCGCGGCGTCGCGTGCGACTGTGCTCAGCGGCTGACCGCGGCCGTGTCGCTCAGCCCGGCGGCGGTCAGGGTGCGCAGCAATTGGGACATCCAGTCCGACGGCGTCTCTTCGAGCGTGTCGCTGACAGGGCCCTGCTCCTGCGGAAGCGCTGCGGGGTCGAGATCGTTGTCGATCAGGTAGACGACCTCGCCCGGCTTGACGTAGTAGAGGCGCTCGCGCGCCTGGGTGGTGATGTAGGCCGGGTCGTTCCAACGCTCGCGCTCTTTCTCGAGCGCGGTGATCTCGTCTTCGGAGACCTGGATCGACTGCTCGAGGGCGGCGATCTTCTGACGCTGGTCGATGAAGGTGCCGAGCGTGGGGACGAGCACCCACGCACCCAGGACGACGAGCGACAGCATGATGACGGAGAAGGCGGACAGCCGGATGCCGGATGCCCATTCGCGCACGTCGACGCGTCGTTCCTGACCTCCCCTGCTCGCAGCGCCACGCGGCGGGCGGGAGTTCCCGGTGCGCGGGGCGGACTTCGCAGCCGCGGCCGGGCGGGAGGAGCCCGGAGACGCCGAAGGAGGAGCCGGTCGTCGTGCCACGGCTCCTCCTCCGTACGTGCCGCTCAGGCGGCGTGTGTCTGTCTCAGCTGCATTCAGCCCTGGTAGCGCGGGAACGCCGAGCGGCCCGCGAAGACCGCCGCGTCGCCCAGCTCCTCTTCGATGCGCAGAAGCTGATTGTACTTCGCGACGCGCTCGCTGCGAGCAGGCGCACCAGCCTTGATCTGACCCGCGTTCGTGGCGACGACGAGGTCGGCGATCGTGGTGTCCTCGGTCTCACCCGAGCGGTGCGAGAGCATCGCCGTGTAGCCCGAGCGCTGCGCGAGGCTGACCGCGTCGAACGTCTCGGTGAGCGTTCCGATCTGGTTCACCTTGACGAGCAGCGAGTTGGCGACGCCGCGCTTGATACCGTCGGCGAGACGCGTCGGGTTGGTGACGAACAGGTCGTCGCCGACGAGCTGGACCTTCGAACCGAGAGCATCCGTGAGGAGCTTCCAGTTGTCCCAGTCGTCCTCGGCCAGTGCGTCCTCGATCGTGACGATCGGGAAGTCCTTGACCAGACCCTCGTAATACTCGATCAGCTCGGGGCCGGTCCAGTCCTTGTTGTCGAGGCGGTAGACGCCGTCCTTGAAGAACTCGGTGGCGGCGACGTCGAGGCCCAGCGCGATGTCGGTGCCCGGCGTGAAGCCGGCCTTCTCGATCGCCTTGACGAGGAAGTCGAGGCCCTCGCGGTTGCTGGGCAGGTCGGGGGCGAAGCCGCCCTCGTCGCCGAGGCCGGTCGCGTAGCCGGCGGCCTTCAGCTCGCCGCGCAGCACGTGGTAGGTCTCGACGCCCCAGCGGAGCGCCTCGGAGTAGGTCTCGGCGCCGATCGGCGCGAGGAAGAACTCCTGCATGTCGATGCCGTTGTCCGCGTGCTCGCCGCCGTTGATGACGTTGAACAGCGGAACGGGCAGCACGTGCGCGTTCGGGCCACCCAGGTAGCGGAACAGCGGCAGGTCGGCCGAGTCGGCCGCGGCCTTCGCGACGGCGAGGCTGACGCCGAGGATCGCGTTGGCACCGGTGCGCTGCTTGTTCTCGGTGCCGTCGGTCTCGATGAGGATCTCGTCGACGATGCGCTGCTCGCTCGCCTCGACGCCCTCGAGCGCCGGGCCGAGCTCGTCGATGATCGCGTCGACGGCCTTGAGCACGCCCTTGCCGCCGTAGCGGCTCTTGTCGCCGTCACGCAGCTCGTATGCCTCGAATGCGCCGGTGGATGCGCCGGAGGGGACGGCGGCGCGCTGGACGACACCGTCGTCGAGGAGCACCTCCACCTCCACGGTCGGGTTTCCGCGCGAGTCGAGAATCTCGCGTGCGCCTACAGCCTCGATCAGTGCCACTGATGTGCTCCTTGCTCAGAGAAAAGGTGTGTGGAGCGTCGTCGATCCGCGCCCAGTCTAGCCCGCCTGCGACTCATGCCCCTGGCTCGCGTCGGAGGG
>NZ_LMOU01000001.1:1190334-1407912 GCF_001423615.1 Microbacterium sp. Leaf159
GCGTCGAAGCGGGGGTCCTCCCCCAGCATCCGCAGTCCTTCTCTGGTCCCGACGACCTTGGGATCAGTGGAGTCGTCACGGACGATCTCGCCCTCGCGTCCGATGTTGTCGAGGATGACGACGGTGCCGGGGTGGCCCAGCTTCGCCGCCCAGTCGAGGTAGATCGTGTTGGACTCCTTGTCGGCGTCGATGAAGACCAGATCGAAGCCTCCGACGAGCGTGGGCAGCACGTCGGCACCCCGTCCGATCCTGATGTCCACGCGGTCGCCGACTCCGGCCGCGTCGATGCTCGCCCTCGCCACCGCGGCGTTGTCGGCTTCGGCCTCGACCGTCACGACACGACCCTCCGCGCCGACCGCACGTGCCAGCCAGATCGTCGAGTATCCCCCGAGCGTGCCGATCTCGAGCACGCGGCGAGCGCCGCTGATGCGCGCGATCAGGTTGAGCAGCTTGCCCGAGACCGGCGCCACCTCGATGGCAGGCAGACCGGCCTCACGCTGGGCCGCGAGGGCCGCTTCCAGATCCGGATCGTGCCCGACGAGCAGGTCGGCGAGATAGGCGTCGGCGTCGGACCAGGCGGTGGGAGTGGAATCCATGTGCTCAGCCAACCGCGCGGCACCGAGAGCGTCAAGAGGCGGCGGAGCGACCGCCCTCACGGGGTGCGGACAGCATCCGACCGGGTGCCCCCGCGAGCTCGGGCTGCTCTCGGAACTGTCCGGTGAGGGCGAGGACTGCGATCACGACAGCTGCCACGATCCATCCGACGACGCCCAGGGGACCTGCGAGCGCGAGGTCGGGCTGCGATGCGGCGAAGAGGATCACGAGACCTCCCGCGGCGTTCAGGGCTCCGTGGGCGAGCACCGCGGGCCAGATCGAGGCGGAACGCAGACGCAGCCAGCCCAGCAGGATGCCCCAGGCGACGCAGCCTCCGACCATGAAGAGCACTCCGGTGATGTCCGTGCGGCCGAAGTTGTAGCCGAGCAGGATCACCGGACTGTGCCAGAGACCCCAGATGATTCCGCTGATGAGCAGGGTCGGCCAGGTGCCGAGCGGCCGAAGCGCGGGCACGAGCCACCCGCGCCAGCCGAGCTCCTCGCCGAACGCCACCACGCAGTTGATGAGGGCTCCGAGCGGGATCATCGCGATCTGCGAGAACACCAGCAGCTCGATCGGCGGCATCGGAGTGCCTTCCGGCAGGAGATTCGCGATCTCGGTCGCGAACCCCGCGAAGGTCGGATCGAGCCGGATGAATCCGAGAGCCGCCGCGAGCAGGATGGTGAGTCCCACGAGCAGCGGAGGGGCGAGCCAGCCGACGACCATGAGCCAGACCACGCGCTTGGCCGGGCGCAGCGGCCACAGGCCGAGGAAGCGCACCCTCTCGCCCGGTGCGGGGATGCGCATGGTGAACGTGATCACCAGCGCGGCGATCGCGGGCGTGATCATCATCACGGGCAGCAGCAGACCCGCACTCGGCTCGGCGAGGCCGTCGCCCAGCCACAGCGGCAGGGCCACGAGCCACGCGAGCCCGCAGGCGAGCACGGTGAAGGCGATGATGGCGGTGACGCGGATGCGGGTCATGATGATCTCCTCGGTCGAGTGCTGTGAGTGCGCGGTCCGCGAGAGGTCAGCGCCGGGCGGCCGCCGCGAGGACGGATGCGGCGGTGGCCGCGTCATCGACTGTGACCACGAACACCCGCCCGTTCGTGCGGGTCACCTCGACCGCGTCCCCCTTGCGGAGCACGATCCCGCGCCGGCCGTCCAGACCGAACCGATACCCCCAGCCACCGAACTCGGCGAAGGGATCGACCTGCACGGCACGAGTGCTCGCGATCTCCGCGGCGGGGATATCGACCCGCGGCCAGCCGGCGATCGATCGCACCCGCAGCCCCGCGGCACTCGCGCGGACGCGGAAGGTGAGGCTGGTCGCGACGAGAACGAGAAGCACCACGGCGACCGCGGCGGTGATCCAGCCCGCGGCGATGCCCTGAGCGAGCAGGAGCACGCTCATCGCGACCACGATGAAGACGCCGATGCCGAGCACGACCTGACCGCCCCTCGCGACCGTCACGGTCTTCATCCACACCGCGCGTTCGTGATCGGCCAACGGCAGCGGGGCCGCAGCGTCGCCCGTCGAGTCGGATGAGACGGGCACGGACGGCTGCAGGAACCATCCCGCGATGCCGAGACCGGCCATCGCCAGGAGGAAGACCGGAACCCACAGGGTGATGTCTGCCGCATCCGCGGCGTCGGCGAGACCGCGCTGAGCGGCGGTCGAGGCGATCGCGAGCATCGACATCATTCCGGCAGTGCCGAGGCTCGCGGCTCCCAGCAGACGAGCCGTCGCCGACCACTGCGGCTGAGGGGTAGGTGCGGCAGCGCCCCGCTGAGGGAGCCGGTGGGAGAACAGCGCGATCACCGCGAACAGCAGCACGGTGCCTCCGCCGAGACCGACCAGCAGGGCGAGAGGCGTCCACCGAGGGCCGAAGCCGTCGGCGCCGTCGAGACCCCAGTGGATCGCGGCGGGGTCCGGCACTTCGGGGAGCCAGGAGAGCACGACGATGCTCGCGAGCACGAGCAGCGCCAGCGGAACGATCACCCCCACCCACCAGAAGGCGGTGCGGGCTCTGCGGATCTCGGGGGTCATGCGTCGGTCTCCTTGATGAGGGCGGCCAGGGTCGTGGAAGAGACGCCGAGGGAGGCGGCGCGGGCGACGAGCGCGGTGATGTCCTGTGACAGCTCGGCCAGAGGGGCGGCGGATGCTGCGACCACTGCTCCCCTGCCGCGACGCAGGTCGATCAACCCCTCGTCTCTGAGCTGCTGATAGGCGCGGAGCACCGTGTGCAGATTGATCTCGAGGGCGTCTGCCAGCTCGCGCGCGGCCGGCAGCCGATCGCCGGGCCCGAGCCGCCCGGTCAGGACGTCGGCACGGACGGACGCCGCGACCTGGTCGAAGAGCGGCCGAGCACTGTCGGCATCGATTCGAATCAGCATCGCGTTCTCAATTTCTATTAGTTATAGGAGAACTATAACAACTGTCGAAACCCTCCAGCAAGCTTCGCCTCGCTGACCGCGTCGTCCACACTGACCTCATGCGCATCACTCCCCGACGCCTCGCCACCGGCATGAGCCTGTGGATCCCCAACCTGTTCAGCGGGATCCGCATCCGCCGCTTCAGCGAGGACTGGACCCATGCGACCGTCGAGCTGCACGTGAACGTCTTCACCCGCAACTACGTCAAGACGGCGTTCGGCGGCTCGATGTCGGCGATGACCGATCCGTACTTCTTCATGCTCGTCATGCACCAGCTGGGACGCGAATACGTGGTGTGGGACACGCGCGGCGAGATCGAGTTCCTCAAGCCCGGCCGGGGCGTGCTGACCGCCGAGTTCGAGGTCAGCAGGGAGCGCGCCGCCGAGATCCGCGAGCGCGCCCACGGCGGAGCGAAGGTGCTCGAGTGGTTCGAGACCGTGATCACCGATCGCGACGGCGATGTGGTCGCCAGGGTGCGCCGCGAGGTCTACATCCGCGAGAAGAAGCGGGTCACTGCGGCGCGAGGCTGATCAGCGACGAGACCCTGAACCCGGTGACTGCGCTCACGCGGTCGGAGGAGAGAACGTCGACGACCGGACGATCAGCGACGGGGCCAGCCTCATCGTCTCGCGCGAGGACGAGGCCCCGGAGACGAGACCGAGCACGAGCTCCAATGCGGTGCGCCCGCTCTCCTCGAAGGGCTGGCGCACCGTCGTCAGGTCGAGCCCCGACGCGAGTTCACCGTCGTCGTATCCGACCACCGACAGCGGCGCGGTGTCCGGCCTCGCGCGGAGAACCGTGAGGACCGCTGCCGCGAACTGGTCGTGATTGGCGACGATCGCAGTCGCATCCGCGTCGGACGCCGCTCGCAGCACCCGCTCGTCGACCGCACCCGGCTCCGCCAGTGCGAGCGAGGCGACGCCCAGATGCTGCGAGAGCCCCTCGATGCGGAGCATGCCCGCAGACACATACGACGGCGAGCGCTGCGGCTCGTGGACGAAGAGCACACGCCGGTGCCCGAGGCCTGCGAGGTGCCGGCCGATCTGTGCGCCTCCGTCGCGGTCGTCCACGAGGACCACGGGTCCGCCGACATCCGCCCTGCTCGGCACGACGTCGACGTACACGACCGGGATACGGGCGGCTCGGCTCGCGCGTCTGGCCGCTCCCCCCAGCGGCACGCCCATCACCACCAACCCTGAGACATCCGTGCGGGTCGGGAGCACGTCGAGCAGCGGCTCGTCGGACGCAGCCGCCGAATCGAGGTCGTACGGGATGATGTCGACCGCCGCGTCCCTCGCGCGCCGGAGCATCCCCGACAGCCGTCGCAGATAGGACGGATAGGTGGTGAACGGAGCCGCGACCGCGATTCGTGCGGCGCCGACACGGCGTCCCGCCGTCATCCGATAGCCGAGAGTGGTGGCCGCCGCGACGATGCGCTCCCGCGTGTCGGGTCGCACCCGATGCGGTGCGCTCACTGCGAGCGAGACCGTCGAGATGCTGACCCCGGCGCGCTCCGCCACGTCGTAGATCGTGACCCGCCCAGGCCGTGCCCGCATCCTCGCGCCTCCGCACTTCATCGAAGTTCTTCGATTGCCCAGACTAGTGCGCAGCCCATCGAAGGAGATGCCCGATGTCACGAGAAAGTCCGTTCCGCCGCCCGTCGCTCGACAGTGCGGTCGCGGCGTTCGAGCAGCGGATCGCTCCCCTGCTCGACCCCGAGCCCACGGATCCGGCCGGACGACGACGCGTCGCCCGCGAGAACGACGCTCGGGTGAGCGCCGCGCTCGAGATCCGGCCGCTCGGCACCGCGACGCTCGATCGGATCGTGCCCGTCGAGGGGCATCCTGATGTGCGCGTTCGCGTGTACTGGCCGACGGAGGAACGTCCGGCTCCCGACGCCGACCTCCCGATGCTCGTCTACTTCTACGGCGGCGGGTTCACGATCGCCGGCATCGACTGGGTGACGTGGGACGCGCGCTTCCGACAGCGAGCACACGACGCCGGGATCGTGATCGTCGCCGCGGACTACGATCACGCTCCGGAGCAGCGGTTCCCGACGCAGCCGGAGCAGTGCTGGTCCGCCTTCGAGTGGGCACACGCGAATGCGGCGGAGCTCGGAGCCTCGCCCGGGCGCATCGCCGTGGGCGGCGCATCGTCGGGAGGCGACCTGGCCGCGGCGGTCACACTGATGAACCGAGATCGCTCGAACCACACGATCGCGTTGCAGATCCTCGAGAACCCGGCTCTGGACCTCACCATCGGACACGCGGACATGAAGGGAATCAGTGCCGGGATGCCCGGCGTGATCGTGCGCAAAGCCGGTCGTGAGCTCGTACGGCAGTATCTCGGAGACGACACGGCCACCGCGCGCCTCGCCTATGCGTCACCGCTGCTGGCTTCTTCTCACGAGGATCTTCCGCCCGCGCTCATCCTGACCTCCGAGCTCGATCCGCTGCGCGGCGACGGCGAGGCCTACGCCCGTGCGCTGTCAGCCGCGGGGGTCGCGGTGACGGCCGTCCGGTTCATCGGTCAGACGCACGGCTCCCTGGGCTGCACAGGGCACGTTCCGTCGGCGGATGCCGCGCACGGCCTCATCGTCTCGCAGCTCCGCGCGCTGCACGCCGGGAGCGTCCGATGATCGATCTCGGCGACGACCTCCCCCCTCTCGACCAGCCGGTACTCGCCTGGCTGCGGCGCACCCTCGAGGTCTCCGCGACGTATGCCGACCCGGGACCGACGGGATCAGCGGTGCGCCGCCGCGCCGCACGGGAGATCAGCGACCTCCTGGCCTCCGAGTTCACCGACCCCGCACCCGCGGGTGTGCTCGTCGATGAGATCACGGTGGCGGGCGGCGAGGGGCCGCTGCGCGCACGACGGTTCCGGCCGGCCCACGCCTCGGGTCCCCTCCCCACGATGCTCTGGCTGCACGGGGGCGGATGGACCGAGGGAACGATCGACGAGATCCTCAACGAACGCGTGTGCGCGGATCGGGCGCTTCGCTCGGGAGTGCAGCTCGTGTCGCTCGAGTACCGCCTCGCCCCCGAGCATCCGTTCCCCGCACCGGTGCTCGACGCCGTCGCGGCGCTGGCGGACCTGCGCGCGCACGCCGACGAGTGGGGCATCGACATCGAGCGCCTGGGGGTCGGAGGCAACTCGGCCGGCGCGACGATCGCCGCCACGGCAGCGCTGCGGGAACGCGATGCAGGCCATGCGCTCCACCACCAGGCTCTCGAAGTCCCCCCTGCTGCGCTGCGACCGTTCGGGCGGTCGATGGATCGGCATCGCCGCGCGTCCGGCATGGAAGGCGCCGAGGGCATCGTCGAGATCTACCGAGCAGGCGCGGCACTCGCCGACGCCTCACCGCTCGATGCCACGGATCATCGGGGGCTCGCACCCGCTCTGATCCTGGTCGCCGAGTTCGACCCGCTCCGCGACGGCGCGGTCGCCTACGCCGCGAAGCTCCGGGATGCCGGGGTGCCCGTGGTGCTGCACACAGGCATCGGACACGTTCACGGCTCGCCCGGTCTGACCGCCCGCTGGCAGGGCGCGCGCGACTGGCGGGACGCCTTCGCCCGCCAGCTCGCCGAGGCCTATGCCACCCGCGTTCCCGCGTCCGCCGATCCCACGGATCCCTCTACCGCCGAGACCCTGACCGAGACCTGGAGACGATGATGTCCACCCACGCAGTCGATCCCGTATTCCCGTCCGCCTCATCCGCACCGCCGCTCGCCTCGGACGCCGTCCCCGGCCAGCGCCAGAGTCGCTGGTTCTGGGTCGCGTTCGTGCTCGCCTGGTTCGGGTCGGGCATCGCCCAGGGTGTGGCGAGCGTCGCGATCCCCCAGCTCCTCAAAGAGTGGAACCCCGATCAGGCGACCGGCGACCTCAGCATCGTCCTCACCCTCGGCGGTGCCGCAGTCCTCGTCACCACACCGGTCTTCGGCCGGGTGAGCGACCGCTCGATGTCGCGCCTCGGCATCCGACGCCCCTGGATCCTCACCGGTTCCCTGATCGCCCTGATCGGCTACGTCATCCAGGCGACTGCCCCGTCGCTGCTCGCCCTCGGAGCGGGCACGGTCCTGGTCCTGGTCGGCTGGGGTGCGATCTCGATGACGGTCCACACCCTGTTCGCCGATCAGATCCGCCGGAGCATCCGGGCGATCATGTCGGCGGTGACCGGCGCCGCCACCGCGATGGGCATCCTCGGCGGGGTCTCGCTCTCTGGCGTCGTCGCCGCGACAGGACAGGCGGGGATGTTCCTGATCCCCGGCGGATTCTCGGTGCTCCTCGCGCTCCTGCTGTTCTTCGCGCTCAGGGACATCCGACGCACGGCGCGCGCGGAGCCCCTGGACTGGAGCGGTGTGCTGTCCACCTTCTGGCTGAGCCCTCGCCGCTATCCCGACTTCGCCTGGGCCTGGGCCTGCAGGTTCTTCATGACCGCGTCGATCGTGTCGGTCACGAGCTACCTCTACCTCACGATCTCCGGCCGCTTCGGCATCGACGATCCGGCCGAGATCGCGAGCGTGCAGACTCAGGCGACCGCCGCGTTCACGCTGATGAACCTGGTCATGGCGTTCGTGTTCGGGGTGATCTCCGACCGCACCGGCCGTCGCAAGCCCACGGTCGTGATCGGAGCGCTCGCCAGCGCGGCAGGGCTCGTGCTCGCCATCTCGTTCGGCGACATCGCGTTCTTCCTCGTCGGCATCGCGATCGTCGGCGCAGGGCAGGGAGCGTACATCGCCGCCGACGTGGCCCTGATGACCGAGTGCCTCCCCCCGGTCGAGGACGCGGGCAAGGATCTCGGCATCGTCGCGCTCGCCTACCTCCTGCCAGGTATCCTCGTGCCCGTGTTCGGATTCTTCGCCACGCGCATCGGCTCGCCCACCGGCGAGAACTTCGCGGCGCTCTACATCGGCGCCGTCGTGATGGCGCTCTTCGCGGCCTTCTCGGTCACGCGGGTCAAGAGCGTGCGATGACCGGCACCGCTCGACTGACGTTCACCGCACGCCGTGAGCACCGACGACTGACCAGGGCGGCCGACATGCCGCCCGCGACTCATCGCGCGGTGATGCGCACCGCCGACATCCCGGTACCGGCGGACGACGGCGTCGAACTGCTCACCGACCACTGGCACGCCCCTGGCGCCGACGGCCACACCGTGCTGATCCGCACGCCGTATGGCCGTGACGGGATCGGCGGGGTCGCTCGGTTCATCGCGGAACGAGGCCACCACGTGGTCGTGCAGAGCTGCCGGGGCACTTTCGGATCAGGCGGCACCTTCGACCCGCTGCACGACGAGGTCGCCGACGGCCAGGCAGCCATGCGCTGGCTGCGGCGACAGGCCTGGACCACAGGGCGCGTGCACTCGTGGGGCGGAAGTTACTTCGGGGTGACCCAGTGGGCGTACTGCGACGGCGATGAGCGGCCGGATGCGATGGGGATCGCGATCTCGGCCAGGCGCTTCGACGACGCCATCCTGTATCCCGGCGGAGGGTTCTCGATCGACACGCCCCTCACCTGGGCGTACGCGCTCGACATCCAGGAGAAGCCGCTGCTCGAGCGCATCCGGGCCCTGCTTCTCGCGAAGCCGGCGCTGGCCCGCGGCTCGCTCGCCACTCCCCCGTCCGAGGCCGTGCGCGCTGCACGAGGTGCGGATCCCCGATTCTTCCGCGACTGGGTCGAGCACAGCGACCAGGGCGACCCCTGGTGGCATCCGATGCACTTCGCGTCCGATCTCGAGACGATCCCGCCGGTGACTCTGATGGCCGGATGGCAGGACCTGTTCCTGGTCGGACAGCTCGCGGACCATGAAGCGCTGAGCGCAGCCGGTCGTCCGGTGCGCCTGATCGTCGGCGACTGGGTGCACGGAGCACCCGAGATCACGGTTATCGGGGTGCGCGAGGCGCTGGCGGCCTTTTCCGCGACAGAACCGGCGGGCGGCGCACGAGTGGAGATCACCGGGGGTGTCGGTTGGCGAGACCTCGAGAGCTGGCCACCACCGTCGACGCCGATCGAGATCGAGCTCACAGGCACGGGCCGGTTGAGCCCGGCGGCGGCTCCTTCAGAGACGACCTCTGCGGATGCTGCGGTGCTGGCGTACCGCTACGATCCCGCCGACCCCACCCCTGATGCCGGTGGACGCACGTTGAACCCCTTCAGCGCGGGACGCCGCGACCAGCGAGCCAGGGAGCGGCGGGATGATGTGCTGGTGTTCACGGGCGATGCGCTCGCCGACGACCTCGTGATCATGGGCGAGCCCGCGTTCGAGGTCACGTTCGCGTCGTCGAATCCGAGGGCGGACCTGTTCGTCAGGCTCTGCGAGGTCGATGCGAAGGGCGTCTCGCGAACCGTGGCCGACGGATATCGACGTCTCTCGCCCGATGCAGAGCCCGATGAGCCGCGCCGGATCCGCCTTGCGCTCGCTCCGATCGCCCACCGCTTCGCAGCAGGCTCCCGGCTGCGGCTGCAGGTGTCATCCGGAGCGCATCCGCTGCACCTGCGAAACTCCGGCACCGAGGATCCCGTTCGCGATCACAGCCGACTGATCCCGAGCGAGCAGTCGGTGCAGGTCGGGGGAACCTCCCCCGCGATCCTCACGCTGCCTGCCGTGTCTCAGGCGACGGCACCAGCCGTTCACTCCGGCGTGCGACGATGACGGGATGCCCCTCGCCCGCCGCCTGACGCTCGGCGACGCCACAGCCCTCGGACTCGGTTCGATGATCGGCGCCGGCGTCTTCGCGGTCTGGGCTCCGGCGATCGGAGTGGCCGGCAGCGGCCTGCTGACAGCGCTCGCGATCGCAGCGATCGTGGCGTACTGCAACGCCACCGCGTCGGCTCAGCTCGCCGCGGTGCATCCGGTCGCCGGCGGCACCTATGCCTACGCCCGCGCGGAGATCGGTCCGTGGTGGGGGTTCGTCGCCGGATGGAGCTTCGTGATCGGCAAGATCGCGAGCTGCGCGGCGATGGCCATGACCTTCGCCGCGTACGCCGCGCCAGCCGGCTGGCAGACGCCCGTCGCGATCGCGGCGGTGGTCGCGCTCGCGACCGTCAACTGCCTCGGGGTCACGCGGACGGCTCTCGCGACTCGGATCCTCGTGATCTGCTCGCTTCTGGGGCTCGCCGTCGTGGTCGCGGTCGGACTCGGCGCGGCATCCGCGGCGACCCCCTCCCCTCTCCCCGACGCGACTGCCTACGGTGTTCTCCAGGGCGCCGGGCTGCTCTTCTTCGCCTTCGCGGGATACGCGCGGATCGCGACCCTGGGCGAAGAGGTCGTCGACCCCGCACGGACGATCCCCCGTGCGATCGCCCTCGCGCTGGGTGGAGCGGTGGTCGTGTACCTGCTGGTCGCGGTCACGGTGGTCGTCACCCTCGGCGGCGATGCGGCGTCGAGCTCCGCTCCGCTGGCAGACGCCCTCTCATCGACCGGGTGGGCCGCGCTCACGCCGGTCGTCCGGATCACCGCCGCCGCAGCATCGTTGGGAGCGCTGCTCGCACTCCTCACCGGGATCGGTCGCACGACACTGGCGATGGCACGCGAGCGGGACCTGCCGTCGTTCCTCGCGAAAGTCGACGATCGACGGCAGGTGCCCCGACGAGCCGAGATCATGATCGCCGTCATCGTGGTCGTGATCGTGCTCGTCGCCGATCTGCGCGACGCGATCGGGTTCTCGTCCTTCGGAGTCCTGCTGTACTACCTGATCGCGAACGCCGCGGCATTCCGTCAGCAGGCATCCGCACGTCGTTATCCCCGAGCACTGCAGGTCGTCGGGGCGCTCGGCTGTCTGCTGCTCGTGAACACGCTGCCTGTGCTGGCCTCGATCGCCGGAACCGCTGTGGTGTTGATCGGAGTGCTCTACCGGGTGATCCGTCTGCGGATCACGAGCTGATCAGGGGCCCGCGCCCTCTGCGGGCTCCTCGCCTGCCCCGGCGCGATAGGTGCGCGGGGCGATGCCCAGGACGCTGCGGAAGTCCCGAGTCAGGTGCGCGTGGTCGGCGTAGCCCAGCTCGGCCGCAAGCTCCGTCAGATCGAGACCCGCATCGAGTCGCAGCCGCTCGGCAGCCTCCTGCAGCCGTCGCCGCCGGATCATCGCGGCGGGTGAGACACCGACATATCGGTGAGCGAGGCGCTGCAGAGTGCGCACCGAGACCGCGAGTCGCGTCGCCGCCTCCTCGACCGTGTCGGCCGCATGGTCTCCCATCAGGACGTCGACGAGCGCGTTCGCCTGAGCTGCCGCACCGTCGACGGGGCCGACCCGGTGCGCGAGCCAGTCGGAGAACGCGGTGACGGCACGCTCGCGATGCCCGTCACCCGAGCGCATCCCGGCACTTACCGCCTCGGCCAGGTCTGCGGCATCGACGATCCACTCGTCGTCGACGAGCGCCGCAGGATCATCCGTGAGCGCCGCGACGGCGGCCGGCCGCAGCAGAGCACCCACCGCCCATCCGGTACCGCTCAGGTCGCGATGCGATGCGCGGGTCGTCGCACCCGACAGAGTGACCACGCCCTGCTCGACCACCAGGTTCAGCGCCGGATAGCCCACGATGTCCTGCCGCGACGATCTGCCGGGCTCGATGTCCCACTCGGGAATCCAGAACCACACGGCGAGATCCCGAGCGCGGCCCTCGGGCGGTAGACGATGGAACTCCGGCAGCCGTGCCGGATACAGCACCCCACGCGTCTCACGCACGTCTACTCGTCGCTCGGACGAGCCGGTGAGGAGTCGGCCCCGCGCGGAGATGGCGAGGGGATCGGGTCAGCCGGGGGCCACACCACGAGCAGGAACGCTGCGATCGGGCCGAGGAAGACCGTCAGCACAAACCACGCCAGCGCCGATCGGTTCCGGGTGCGCGCGAACCCGCCGGCGAGGAGCGCCACGGTCAGCCACATCGCGGACACGGTGGGTCCGAGGTATTCGACATCCATGCCCTCGACCCTACGACGAGACGTCCGGGCTCCCGGTGCGGGATCGAAACGCATCGTCGGATTCGCACAGCCGGGAGACGTCGATTCCACGAACCGCACTCGCAGCCTGTCGCGAATGTTCAAGCGCACGATGCCTGCCGCTCCGTACGGTGGCCGTATGACCACGGAGAACACGACCGGCGCGACCGGCACACACACCACAGACGGACGACCGCACAGCGCGACCTCGCTCACCCCGTTCCTTGCGATCCCCGGGGCGCGCGAGGCGATCGAGTTCTATCGCGACGTCTTCGGCGCCCGCGTCGTCGACGTCACGGAGTTCGGGGGCGTCGTCGCCCACGCCGACCTCGATTTCGGTCTCGGGCGCCTGCAGCTGGGCGAGCCGAGTCCCGAGTACCACCTCGTTCCCGCACCCTCAGGCGACGACGACTGCTACTCGATGGGGCTGTACGTCCCCGACGTCGACGCCGTCGTCGAGCGTGCCGTCGCAGCCGGGGCGACCGTGAGGGAGGCTCCGTCGGCATTCGTGTCAGGAGACCGCTTCGCGAGCATCCGGGATCCCTTCGGCGTCCGGTGGTCGGTCATGACCCGCGTCGAGGACCTCTCGGACGAGGAGAGCGCGCGACGCGTGGCCGAGTGGGCCGCATCGTTCACTGCGGCGCCGGACGACGCGAGCTGAGTGCGGCCTCCGCGGCGAGGCACGCGGTCGGAAGGAGCGCTTCGGCCGTGCGCCGGTACCCCAGAGCGCTCGGATGGAAGCGGTCCATGCTGAACATGGCATCCGGATCGTCGAAGAACATCGGGCCGACGGCGCGACGGAGATCGACAGGGCGCGCCCCCGCGGCGAGCGCTGTCTCTGTCTGCGCCTCCGCAAGCCTGCGCGACATGCTCGAGACCAGACGACGCAGCGGCTGAGGAACGGGGCGCAGCGCGCCGAGGTCGGGGCAGGTCCCGACGACGACCTCGGTGCCGCGACGACGCAGACGCAGGATCGCATCGCGCAGATGCTGTGTCGAGACGGCGACGGGGATCCGATGCGTGACGTCGTTCCCTCCCACCACGATCACGGCGACGTGCGGCGCGTAGCCCTCCGGGAGGTCGGCGAGTTGGGCGGCCAGGTCGGGCGACTCCGAGCCGACGATCGCGGCCGTGCGCAGGTGCACCGGCCAGCCCAGACGCCTGGCCATGCCTTTGGCGAGGCGACCACCGAGCGTCTGCTTCCGTCGCTCGGCGCCGAGCCCCGCCGCGAGCGAGTCGCCGAGCACGAGCAGTTCGATCGGCTCCNGCCAGACGCGGTCGGCATCGATCGACCGTTCACCGAGCGGCTTGCCGATGCGACGGCGTGCGATGGCCGCCTGATGGGCGAGCACGATCCGGATGCCGGCGGCCACCCCCACCGCCGCGACGCCGACTCCGGCGAAGGCGACGAGATGCTGTCGTCTCATGCACCGATTCGATCCGACCGCCGTGAACGCCGCGTGAACGGCATCCAGGCTCTCCTGAACCTCAGGACAGGGGCTTGAGCTCCAGCTGAGACGCACCCGCGGAGACGGTCGCGAACTCCGTGTACCCGTCGGCGGCCGAGCGCTCGAGCAGCGCCTTGACGTTCTTCGTGCGTCGTTCCAGCCGCACTCTGGCACCGGTCGCCACGAGCGCGGCTTTGTGGGTCACGAGCTCTACGACGGGCACGTCGGCGTCGTGGATCAGCACGACGGCGCGCTCGGCGGCATCCGCCCCGGCCGTCACGAGGTCGACGAGTCGTTCGAAGCCGAGGGAGAACCCGACCGCGGGGACCTGCTGGCCGAGGAAGCGTCCGATCATGCCGTCATAGCGGCCTCCGCCGCCCAGCGAGTACGAGACCGAGGGATGCGCGAGCTCGAAGATCGTGCCGGTGTAGTAGCCCATGCCACGCACGAGGAACGGATCGAAGACCAGCGGGATGTCGGTCGCGCCGCGACCGGCGGCGACCGCCTCGCCGATGCCGACCAGGTGCCCGACGATCTCATCCGGTGCGTTCTCGGGCAGTGCCTTGCGGATCTGGCGCTCTCCGAACGGGTTGTACTCCATGGTCTGCGGGCGACGCAGGAACTCCTCGAAGGCGTCGACGGCGGATGCCGCGGCACCGCGCTCACGCAGTTCCGTCGCGACCCCCTCCGGGCCGATCTTGTCGAGCTTGTCGATCGTGATCAGCACGCCGGGCCGCTCGTCGGCGGTGAAACCGAAGCTGTCGAGCATCCAGTCGAGCGCGCGCCGGTCGTTGATGCGCACGGTCGCTCCCTCGAGCCCGAGCGCGTCTACGGCATCGAGCGAGGCGACCATGAGCTCTGCCTCGGCTCGCGACGAGTCGTCGCCGATGATGTCGATGTCGCACTGCACGAACTGGCGGTAGCGCCCCTTCTGCGGGCGCTCCGCGCGCCACACCGGGCCGATCTGGATGGCGCGGAAGACGCCGGGCAGCTGACCGCGGTTGCTCGCGTAGAACCGCGCGAGCGGCACCGTGAGGTCGTAGCGGAGCCCGAGGTCGGCGAGTACGCCCTGATCTTCGGCCGCCTCCCGGATCGCCTGGGCGTCGAGGCCGCGGCGCAGGACGTTGTAGGCCAGCTTCTCGTTGTCGCCGCCGATGCCGGCGTGCAGTCGCGAGTACTCCTCGAGCGCGGGAGTCTCGATCTCGTCGAATCCGTGCGAGCGGTACCGATCGCGGATGACGGAGAGGACGCGCTCGCGGCGGGCCTTGTCGGCGGGGAGGATGTCGCGCATGCCGCGCGGCGGGTTCACAGTAGCCACGCCCCCATCTTTCCAGGTCGGCGGGGTGGCCTGTGGCGTCAGGCGCCGGATTCGGCGTCGCGGACGTCGGCTTCGAGCCCGCGGAGCCGCTCGCGCAGCGCCCGCTCGGCGTCCCACCCCTCGGCTCGTGCCACAGCGACGAGCCCGAGCAGAACGTCGCCGAGCTCCGCCTCGGTCGTGGGCGCGGTCACGGCGCCGCCGGTCGGCCCTTCGACCTCCACGCCCGCCCCTGCCGCTCGTCCGACGATCTTCTGCGCGAGCGCCAGCGCCGGCATCCCTCGCGGGACACCGTCCAGAACACTCCGCCTCGTGCGCTTCTCGGCCGCCTTGGCGGCGTTCCAGTGCACGAGCACCTCGTCGGGGGTGGTCGCGATCTCACCTGCGAAGACGTGCGGGTGCCGGCGGACCATCTTCTCGGTCAGCGTGTCGGCGACGTCGTCGATGTCGAACGGGTCATCCGGATCCTGTGCGGCGATCGCCGCGTGGAACAGCACCTGCCAGAGCAGGTCGCCGAGCTCTTCGCGCAGGTCGGCGCGGGTGCCGCTCTCGACGGCGTCGATCACCTCGTGCGACTCCTCGATCAGGTACGGCACGAGATCGTGATGGGTGATCCGCTGCGACCAGACGCACCGTTCACGCACCGCGCGCATGGTCTCCGCGGCCTCGCGCAGCGGATCGCTTTCCTGCTCTCCGGTCACTGTTCCTCCTCGAACATCGTCAGGATGTCGCGGCGCTCAGCCGACGATAGGAGCGAGCGCGAAGCGACACGATCACCCCGGACAGCACGAGCGCGATGAGCGAGCCGACGAGCACGCCGAGGATCGCCTGGTCGCGGACACCCGCATCCGACGCGAAAGCGAGATTGGCGAGGAGCAGCGACACCGTGAACCCGATCCCCCCGAGGGCTCCGGCGGCCAGGATGTCGGCGAACGGGAGCGCCGGCGCCGTGCCTCGGGGCCGGATGCGCATGGCGAGCCAGCCGAACAGCGAGATGCCGATGATCTTGCCGACAGGAAGGGCGACCACGATGCCCCAGAATGCCGGAGACAGCTCGGAGGGCGAGAGATCGGGGATCATCACGAAGGCGGCGACGAACGCGAACACGGGCAGGATCGCCCCGTTGACCGTGGGCTCGAGGGCATGCCTGGTGCGGGCGGCGGGCACCGGCGACATCACGAGACCCAGCATGACGCCCGCGATGGTGGCATGGATGCCGGACGCGGCGACGAGTCCCCACGCCACGACTCCGACGACGACCATGGCGACGGCGATCGCGGGATGCCCCTTGGCGTGCAGCGCACGGCTGAGGACCCAGAAGAGCGTGACCGCGACCACGGCGAGGACGAGCAGCAGCCACTGCACGTCGTGCGCGAAGAGGACGGCGATGAAGATGATGCCGATGATGTCGTCGAGGATCGCCAGCGCCAGCAGGAACACCCGCACGGTCGAGGGCAGGCCCTTGCCGAACATGGCCAGCACACCGAGCGCGAAGGCGATGTCGGTCGCGGTGGGGATCGGCCATCCGGTGGCGGTCGCCGAGTCTCCGGCGATCAGCAGGTAGACCGCGATCGGCACCAGCACACCGCCCGCGGCGGCGATCGCCGGCTGCACGGCCTTGCGCGGCGAATCCAGTTCTCCGTGCGTGAGTTCGTGGCGCAATTCGATCGCGACGACGAGGAAGAAGACCGCGAGGAGCCCGTCGGACACCCAGTGCTCGATCGAGAGATCCAGAGAGGTTCCTGGCACCGCGATGTGGAAGTCCAGCACCGCGGCGAGCGCGTCGTGCGTGGGGAGATTCGCCAGCAGCAGACCGAGGCCGGCGGCGACGAGGAGGAGGACAGCGGGGAACTGCTGCCCTCGGAGGGGGTTCGCGGAGATTCGCATCCCCTCCATGGTAGTTCGCCGGTCGCCGCGGGCGTCTCGGATCGTCATGCGTTCCGAGCACCACCCCGACCCGGGATACTCTCGAACGGTGACCCCCGAACACGCCTTCCCCGAGCCCACCGACACCTCGGCCATCCGCATCATCGGCCGTTTCGAAGCGGGCCGAGGCATCCCGGACGCGATGCGTTCCGACGTCAGGATGCTCGGCGCCCTTCTCGGCCAGGTGCTGCGAGAAGCCGGCGGCGACGACCTCTTCGAGGACGTCGAGAAGCTGCGCCTCGCCACCATCCAGGCCTACGACGAAGAGACGTCCGACGCGTTCGAGCGCGCAGCGGCGATCGCCGAATCGTTCAGCATCGCCCGTGCCGACGAGGTCGCACGGGCGTTCACGTGCTACTTCCACCTCGTCAACCTCGCTGAGGAGCACCAGCGCGTGCGCGTCCTCCGCGAGCGCGCAGGTCAGCCCGGCCGTGAGGATGCCGCCGACACCGTCGCCACGGCCTACGCCCGTCTGAAGACCGAGGTCGGCGATGACGAGGCCCGTCGTCGCCTACAGGGCCTGCGCTTCCACCCCGTCTTCACCGCCCACCCGACCGAGGCCCGTCGCCGGGCGGTGTCCTCGAGCATCCGTCGCCTGTCCGAGCTGCTCACGCAGCACGACGCCGCGAGCGAGGGCGGCTCCGAGGAGCACCGCGCCCGTCGCCGGATGCTGGAGGAGATCGACACCCTCTGGCGCACCGCACCGCTGCGCGCCGAGAAGCCGTCGCCGACCGACGAGGTGCGCACGGTCATGGGCGTGTTCGACGAGACCCTGTTCACGACGGTCCCGCACGTCTACCGCCGCATCGATGACGCACTGCGCGGTGACGACTCCGGTGCCTCCGAACCCGTGGTGCCCGCTTTCGTGCGGATCGGCTCCTGGGTCGGCGGCGACCGCGACGGCAACCCCTTCGTCACGGCATCCGTCACTCGCGAGGCCTCCCAGATCGCCTCGGATCATGTGCTCCGCGGTCTCGAGCGCGCGCTCGAGCGCATCGGCCGCACGCTCACGCTCGACGCCGAGGACACTCCCGCGAGCGCAGCCGTCTCCGCCCTGTGGGACGACTTCGCCGCCGCGGATCCGCGCAGCGCCGAGGAGCTGGGCGCCCGCTCCCCCGGCGAGCCGCACCGCCGGGTCCTGCTCGCGCTCGCCCACCGCGTCGCTGCCACCCGCCGCGGTGACGAGCAGCGGTACGGCCGCCCCGAGGAGCTCCTCGCCGACCTCCGCGCCGTGCAGTCGTCGCTGTCGGATGCCGGAGCGAAGCGCCACGCCTTCGGTGGCGTGCAGCACCTGATCTGGCAGGTGGAGACGTACGGCTTCCACCTCACCGAGCTCGAGGTGCGTCAGCACTCGCAGGTGCACGCGAAGGCTCTGGCGGAGCTCGCGAGCGGCGAGGCCGTCAGCGCGCAGACCGAAGAGGTGCTCGAGGTCTTCCGTGCGATCGCCGAGATCCAGCGCGACCGCGGCCTCCGAGCCGCCGGCCGCTACGTCGTGTCGTTCACGCAGGCGGCCTCCGACCTCGCGAACGTGTACGCACTCGCACGGCATGCGCTCGGCGACGACGCGCCCGTGCTCGACGTCGTTCCGCTGTTCGAGACCTTCGCCGACCTCCAGGCCGCTCCCGAGATCCTCGCCGAGGCGGTGACGTTCCCCGAGTTCCAGGAGCGGATGGCCGCCACCGGCAACCGCCTCGAGGTCATGCTCGGATACTCCGACTCGTCGAAGGACGTCGGCCCCGTCGCCGCCAACCTCGCCCTCTACGAGGCGCAGGAGAAGATCGCGCTGTGGGCGCAGGAGTCGGACATCGAGCTGACCCTGTTCCACGGTCGCGGCGGTGCCCTCGGTCGCGGTGGCGGACCCGCCAACTCGGCGATCCTCGCGCAGCCGCCGCACTCGGTCGACGGACGCTTCAAGCTCACCGAGCAGGGCGAGGTCATCTTCGCCCGCTACGGCGAGCCCGCGATCGCGATGCGCCACATCGATCAGGTCGCCGCAGCGACCCTGCTCGCGTCGTCGCCGACGGTCGAGAAGCACACCAGCGAGGCCGCAGCGCGGTTCGCGGACATCGCCTCGGTGATGGACCGCTCCTCGCGCGAGCGCTTCTTCTCGCTCGTGAAGGCCGAGGGCTTCGCGCCCTGGTTCGCCACGGTCACCCCGATGGAGGAGATCGGTCTGCTCGCGCTCGGCTCGCGCCCCGCGCGACGAGGCCTCTCCGTCGAGTCGCTCGAAGATCTCCGGGCCATCCCGTGGGTGTTCGCGTGGACGCAGGCACGCATCAACCTCGCCGGCTGGTTCGGTCTCGGCACGGCGCTGGCAGCCGTCGGCGACGAGGCTCGCCTCATCGAGGCGTACCGCGACTGGCCGCTGCTGCGCACCATGATCGACAACGTCGCGATGAGCCTCGCGAAGACCGACGAGCGCATCGCCCGCCAGTATCTGGCGCTGGGCGATCGCGACGACCTCGCCCAGCTCGTGCTCGACGAGATGACCCTCACGCGTGAATGGGTGATCCGCCTCACCGGCGGTGTCGGGCTGCTCGAGAACAAGCCGATCCTGCAGCGCGCCGTGCAGCTGCGCACCCCCTACGTCGACGCGCTGTCGCTGCTGCAGCTGCGCGCCCTGCGTGCGCTGCGCGACCCGGCGGAGGCGACCGGATCCGGTGCGGACGAGGAACAGCGGCGCCTGCTCCTGCTCTCCGTGAGCGGCGTCGCGGCGGGTCTGCAGAACACCGGGTGAGCCACCCCGTCGTCGTCGTCGCGTGTATTCCGGTGTGAGATCCCTCACGTCGGGGTGCCCGCTAGAGTGAAGTTTCTGCCCGATCCGGCGACCTCTCACGCGACACGATCGCACGCATCATCTTCTTCCCCCGTTCAGAAAGCTCTTTCGCGTGACCTCTTCGTCTTCCGCTGATTTCCACCCGCTCGCCGACTCGGTGCAGCCCGTCTTCGACACGGTCCTCACCCGCAGCCCGCACGAGCCCGAGTTCCAGCAGGCAGTGCATGAGGTCCTGAACTCGATCGCGCCGGTGCTCGAGCGCAATCCGCAGTTCGTCGACGGCGGCATCCTCGAGCGTCTGGTCGAGCCGGAGCGACAGATCCTGTTCCGTGTCCCGTGGGTCGACGACGCCGGACGCCTGCAGGTCAACCGCGGCTACCGCATCCAGTTCTCCTC
Source organism: Microbacterium sp. Leaf159 (assembly GCF_001423615.1). Classification (GTDB taxonomy): domain Bacteria; phylum Actinomycetota; class Actinomycetes; order Actinomycetales; family Microbacteriaceae; genus Microbacterium. The sequence continues at coordinate 1,210,164 of NZ_LMOU01000001.1, forward strand.
GGTCCTCGGCCCGTACAAGGGCGGGCTCCGCTTCCACCCGTCGGTCAACCTCTCGATCATCAAGTTCCTCGGCTTCGAGCAGATCTTCAAGAACGCCCTCACGGGGCAGGGCATCGGCGGCGGCAAGGGCGGCTCGGACTTCGATCCGCACGGTCGGTCGGACGGCGAGATCATGCGCTTCTGCCAGTCGTTCATGAACGAGCTCTACCGCCACCTGGGCGAGCACACCGACGTCCCCGCGGGCGACATCGGAGTGGGCGGCCGCGAGATCGGCTACCTCTTCGGCCAGTACCGCAAGATCACCAACCGTCACGAGTCCGGCATGTTCACCGGCAAGGGCACCGGCTGGGGTGGCGCCGAGGTGCGCACCGAGGCCACCGGCTACGGCGCCGTGTTCTTCGCGCAGGAGATGCTCGGCGTGCACAACGACTCGCTCGACGGCAAGCGCGTCGGCGTCTCGGGCTCGGGCAACGTCGCGATCTATGCGATCCAGAAGGCCACGCAGCTCGGCGCGACCGCCGTGACCGCGTCCGACTCGTCCGGCTACGTCGTCGACGACGCCGGGATCGACGTCGACCTGCTCCGCCAGATCAAAGAGGTCGAACGCGCTCGCATCGTCGAGTACGCCAACCGTCGTCCCGGTGCGCGCTTCGTCGAGGGCGGCAGCGTGTGGGAGGTGCCCGTCGACATCGCGGTGCCCTCCGCGACGCAGAACGAGCTCGACCTCGGCGGGGCCGAGGCTCTCATCGCGAACGGCGTGCGAGCGGTCTCCGAGGGCGCGAACATGCCCTGCGTGCCCGCAGCCGTCGACGCTTTCCAGGCCGCCGGCGTGCTCTTCGCTCCCGGCAAGGCCGCGAACGCCGGTGGCGTGGCGACCTCCGCCCTCGAGATGAGCCAGAACGCGTCCCGCCAGCGCTGGAGCTTCGACGCCAGCGAGAACAAGCTGCGCGAGATCATGGCAGACATCCACAGCGCCGCATTCGACGCGGCCGAGCGCTACGACGTCGCGGGTGACTATGTCGCAGGCGCGAACATCGCCGGCTTCGAGCGCGTCGCGGGCGCGATGCTCGCGCAGGGCGTCATCTGACCCGCCGGTCTCCGCCTGCACATGCCAGAAGAGCCGCCCCCCCTCCCAGGTGGGCGGCTCTTCTGCATCCCTGTTCTGTGCGCGCAGGCCTCAGCTCTCGTCGACAGGCACTTTCACGACCTTGTTGAAGCCGGTCACCGCCTGGTTCTCGTCGAACGCGACCACCTTCTTGCGGAAGCCCTTCGTGATCACGGCGAGGTAGATCAGGCCGACGGCCGTCCAGATGAGGCCTCCGGTGAGGGCATCGGCGTGCAGGTTCACCCACAGGAGTCCCGTCAGCAGCATGCCGATGCCCGGCATCACGATGTACGAGAAGATGTCGCGCGGCGTGTGGCGCCGCCCCTTGCGGATCGCGAACCACGCGATCACCGAGATGTTGACGAACGTGAAGGCGATCAGCGCGCCGTAGTTGATCCAGGCCGCGATCAGCTCCAGCGTGAACGGGATCGCCAGCAGCGAGATCGCGCCGACCAGCACGATGTTGAACGTCGGCGTGTGGGTGCGGGGGTTGATGTAGCCGAACGCCTTCTGCGGAAGGACGTTGTTGCGCCCCATCACCAGCAGCATGCGCGACACCGAGGCGTGCGAGGCGAGGCCCGAGGCGAGCGTCGCGCAGAACCCGGCTGCCGTCAGGACCGCCATGAGCACGTTGCCGCCGACGAGGTTCCCGATGATGGGCAGCGTGGAATCCTCGACGTACTGCATGTCACCGCCAGGGGCGAACTCGTTCCAATCGGGGAAGCGGAGCTGCGTGACGTATCCCGCGATCAGGAAGATCGCTCCACCGAGGATCACGGTGAGGAGGATCGCCTTCGGCATGATCTTCGGGTCCTTCGCCTCCTCCGCGTACATCGTCACCGCGTCGAAGCCGATGAACGAGAAGCAGACGATCGTGGCTCCCATGAGCACCGCGCTGATCGTCGCACCGTCGTGGATGAACGGGGCGGCCGAGGCGATCGTGGCCGCACCTTCGCCGCGCATGAGCTGGGCGACGACCATCACGACGAACACGATCATCACGACGATCGAGAACACGAGCAGGATCATGTTCATGTTCGAGGTGCCGCGCATCGTCAGGTAGATGATGCTCGTCACGAGGATGCAGTACAGCACCACCCAGATCCAGCCGGGGATGTCGGGGAACAGCGCCTCGAGGTAGCTGCGGATGATGAGGCAGTTGACCATCGGGAGCAGCACGTAGTCGATCAACGAGGTCCAGCCGACCATGAAGCCGAGGTTCGGGTGGATCGATTCGCGGACGTACGTGTAGGCGGAGCCGGCGCTCGGGATGGCGCTGGAGATCTTGCCGTAGCTGATGGCGGTGAAGACCATGACCACGAGCGCGACGAGGTACGCGGCCGGGACGACGTTGTCGGTGTCGCGGGCCACCATGCCGAACGTGTCGAACACGACGGTCGGCGTCATGTAGCCGAGGCCCAGACCGACGATCGCCCAGAGTCCGAGATTTCGTCGGAGTGTTCCCCCGCCCTGTGCGAGCGGCTTCGTCTTGATGGTCGTGGCCATGAGTACTCCTTCGGGAACAGCGCATGGGTCGGACTTCGGGCGTCCGACACTGAGGCTCAGTATGTACCCCGGGGAATCGTCAGCGGAAGAGCGGATCTGATTCGAAATACGCATTTAACATGGCAAATCCGCGCGCGATTCGAAGAAGTCCGAGATCACCAACCTTCGGTGAGCACCCGATCCAGCATCGCGACCACGTGCTCGGCGCTCTCGACCGTCAGGCAGAGCGGCGGCTTGATCTTCAGCACGTTCGAACGCTCGGAGGTGGTGAGCACGATCACGCCCAGCTCCCGCATCCGCTCGCAGATCGCGGCGGCCTCGGCGTCCGCCGGTTGCATGCTCTCGCGGTCGCGAATGAGCTCGACCCCGAGGTAGAGACCTTCGCCGTGGACAGGACCGACGAGCGGATGCCGGTGCGCCAGCGCCCGGAGAGACTCGGCCAGGTGCGCTCCCACCTCGAGGGCGTTCTGTTGCAGATCGTCCTCGACCATGGCATCGAGCACCGCCAGCCCGACGCGGCAGCTGAGAGTGCTGCCGCCCGCCGAGGAGAAGAACTGCCCCTGGCTGCTGAGCGCATCGGCGATCCGCCGTGAGGTGATCACGCCCCCGATCGGGAATCCGTTGCCCATCGGCTTCGCGATCGTGACGATGTCGGGCACGACGCCGGACTGTTCGAACCCCCAGAAGCTCGAGCCCATGCGACCGAAGCCCACCTGCACCTCGTCGGCGATGCAGAGACCGCCGCGAGCACGCACCAGATCGTAGGCGCCCGCCAGATATCCGTCGGGCAGCAGCACACCGCCGGCGTTTCCGAGCACGGATTCGCACAGGAATGCCGCGAGGTCGCGGCCGTCCGCGGCGAGACGCTCGAGGTCCGTGGCGAGGTCCGCGAGATACCGGTCGGTGGTGTCGTCTCCGCGATACGTGCCTCGGAATCGGTTGGGCACGTCGGCGACGTGCACCCAGTCGGGTCGCGTCTCGAGAGCCTCGGGGTTGTCGTAGGCGCTGGTCGTGACGGCATCGCTCGCCATGGTCCAACCGTGATAGGCCTCACGGAGCGCCACGACCGTGCGCCGTCCGGTCGCCGCCTGCGCGAGACGGATGCCGAGATCCACCGCCTCCGAGCCGCTGTTCACCAGCAGCACCGTGTCGAGTCCGCTCCCCTCTGGCATCAGCGCGATCAGGCGCTCGCTGTACTCGGCGAGGTCGCGGAACAGGAAGCGCGAGTTCGTGGCGAGAGTCTTCAGCTGTCGATTCGCCGCGGCGGCGACCTTCGGATGCCCGTGGCCGAGGCCGGCGACGTTGTTCACCATGTCGACGTAGCTACGACCGGTGGTGTCGACGAGGTGATGCCGCCAGCCGCGCTCGATCTGCGGCGGGTGCTCGTAGTAGCGCTCCTGCGCCTCGGCGAAGATCCGCTCGCGGCGGCGCAGCTCGTCGTCCGCGCCGTCGCGCTGCGCGTGCGACGCGAGGCCGAGCAGAGCCGCGGGGTCGGCGGTGAAGCGACGCCAGGCGTCGACTCGGTCCGGCGTGACCCGGTGCGCGGCGGTGGCTTCGGCGGGCAGTGGCGGAGCATCCGCTCGGCGGAGTCCGACGACCAGTGTCCTGATCTCGAACGACGCCGCGAGTCGACCGATGCTCTCGCCCTTCTCGACCCTGCCATTGCGCGTCGGCTCGAAGTCGGGGCCGCGGAGGTCGAGTTCCCACCCGCCGTCGATCGTGATGCGCACGCTGCCGTCGGTGATCTTCAGGTCGCCCTCGACGGGGGCGATCATGCGCGACGACGGCCCGGGAGCGACGTGCAGCTCGGTCTCGACCGGCCAGGTGGCAGCCCCATCCGGTGTGTCGATGGCAGTGCGCGTGAGGCGGTACATCCCGTAGGGAACCACGGCGGCACGCGCACCCCGGGCATGCGCGTCGGCGATGAGCTCCGCCTCTGCATCGGGCGCGTTCCATCGACCGGCATCCAGTGCGTCGGACTCCACCCCCGGATCGACCACGACGATGCGACCATCCAGCTCAGGCAGCAGCGGAGCGAGTGGGGAGATCAGGTGATCGCCGGCGTGCGGCGGTGCGTCGTCCTCCGGCCCCTCGCGCTCGGGCGCCTCCCCCTCTGATCCGTCCGACTCCGGCGTCTCGACTTCCGGCCCGGTGACGACCGGCACCTCGACGACCGGCACCTCGACGACGGGCACCTCGTACACGGGCACCTCGAACGCAGGGGCGTCGAAGCCCAGCCTGTCGAGCACCAGCTCCGTAGCCTCGGCGAGCGGAACAGCGGTCGCGGCATCGAAGATGGCCTGCTCCCCCGCGATCCGCTCCCGCGCATAGTCGTTGTCGCCGTCGATCTCGAGCTGCCTCCAGCCGCTCGCGACCAGGAGCGCCGATCGCAGCACGACCAGTGGCCAGACTGCGCGCGCCTCATCGCGGCTGAGCGGCGCATCCGCGTGGAACGCCGCGATCGTGTCGAGCGTGCGCAGAGGGCGCTCGGGTTCGTGGTGCAGCATCGACGAGACGCACACCGCGAGTTCGGCGACCCGCCAGCCGAGGCCCAGGTCACCGAGATCCAGTACGACATGAGGATGGAGTCGCGAGTCGACACCCCGTCGACCGGTGACGTTGTCGTCGGTGAGATCGCCGTGGATCGGCTGCACCGGCAGTCGATCGGCCACGACCGACACCGCCTTCTGCGCGTCGTCCGATGCGGTGCGCACACGCGAGCGCAGCTCCGCGTCGGTCACCGACGGCGCGAGCACTGTGACCTGCTCGAAGGCGACGCGCATGTCCCACATGTGCTCGCGGTCGAGCCCCGGATGCTCGAGCCCGGCGAGCGCGTTCACCGACGCAGCCGCCAGCGCACCGAACTCCGTGAGCACGATCGGTGCGAGGTATCCGGCATCGACGAGTGCCTCGCCGTCCGCGAACTCGCTGCGTCGCACCGCGAATCCGTGCCATCGCTGCGTGAGCGCGCCGTCCAGCCCCGCCAACACGGCGGGAACCGGCACGCCCGCCGCGCGATAGGCATCCAGTGCCCGATGCTGCGCGTCGCGTGCCTCGTCACCGAACACCGGGTTGTCGACGCGCAGGACGCTGCGCGAGCCGTCGGTCTCGACGAGCACGAAGTTGCGATCCTGATTGCTGCCGAGTTCGCTCGCAACCGCCTCGATCCCGTAGCACTCCCGAGCGATCGCGGCCGCGTCGGCCGCGCTCACATCGGGTCGGACGAGCCCTGCACCGTCGCTCACCCTCGACCCGCCGCGCGACCGTCGACGTCGAGACGCACATCGTGGGCGTGACGCGCGAGCGAGCTGCCGTAGCGCTCGGTCAGCTGCACCATCAGATCAGGGGTGTCGCGGTCGACGCCGAAGACGTGACCGGGAAAGTCGAGCTCGGGCTGCGCGGCCGAGATCTCCTCCTCGCGGTCGGGCGAGAGCAGCTGCACGGGGTCACCGACCGCGACCCATCCGATCGGCACGACCGTGCCGGCCGGAAGCACCGCGCGTCGGTGCACGATCGCGTTGACACGCACCTCGCAGCGGTCGCCGACCAGCGCGCCGTTGAAGATCCGCGCACCGGATGCGAAGAACACCTCTTCGCCGACCGTGGCCCCCGCGATGCTCGCGAGAGTGCCGATGAGCGTGTGCGCGCCGATGTGCACGGCGTTCGCGGCCGTCGCACGGATGAGCGCGTTCTCCATCACGATGACGTGCTCCCCGAGCGTGATCGGCCCGCCCTCCGCCGTGATCACGGCGCCGTGCAGCACTTGGCAGCCGGCGCCGATCTCGACATCGCCGGAGATCACGGCGGTGGGAGCGACGACGGCGGTGTCATGGATCCGGGGCCGAGCCCCGAGGTGCTCGTACAACATGACGCCAGCGTAGTGCGGCGGGGCGCATCGAGAGAAGGCGACTCCTGGCCTCGAGCGGACGGGAGCCCGGCTGCTACGCTGTCGCCCATGCAATGCCGGTGACTCGATCCTCCACCCTGCCGCTGGGCCGCACGTCTGCGCGCCCCGGCACCACGATCGAAAGGCCTCCGTCATGAACTCCCTCGCGCTCCCTCTCCTCGGCCGTACCGCCCTGGTCACCGGTGTCTCCCGTCGCCGCGGCATCGGATTCGCAACGGCCACGACCCTCGCGTCCCTCGGCGCGAATGTGTTCTTCCACCACTTCCGTCCGCACGATCTCGACCACCCGTGGGGCGGTGACGATCTCGACGCGGTGCGAGCGGGCATCCGTGATTCCCTGGTGCCCGCGGCCGTGATGGGCGATGCTCAGGCCGATCTCCGCGACCCGGCCGGCATCGAACCGCTGCTCGACGCGGCGTGGTCTCTGTCGGGGCGACTCGACATCGTCGTCTGCAACCAGGCGATGAGCGGGGGTGACGGCACGATCTTCGACATGACGGCCGAGCGACTCGACGCCCATTGGCAGGCCAACGCGCGCGCTTCGCTGCTCCTGACAGCCGGGCTGGCGCGCCGGGTCCGGGATGACCTCGGTGGGACGGCGTCTCCTGTCGCACGACCCGGCGACGGCATCCCCTCGCTCGGTCCGTTCCAGACGCCCACCGCTCGCGTGATCTGGATGACTTCGGGGCAGGGGCACGGTGCGATGCGCGGCGAGATCTCGTATGCGACGAGCAAGGCGGCGCTGGCGGGCATCACCCGTTCGACCGCCGCCGAGCTGCTCGACGTCGGGATCGTGCTGAACACCGTGAACCCGGGCCCCGTGAACACGGGATACCTCGACGCGGACACCACCGACCGCGATCTGTCCGGGATGGACGATTGGATCGCCGGTACGCCGTTCGGCCGGGTGGGGCGCCCCGACGATCCGGCACGACTGATCGGCTGGCTCTGCACCGACGCCGGGTCATGGGTCGTCGGTCAGGTGCTGACGACCGATGGCGGTTTCTCGCTCTAGGATCCTGTCTCCGGAGCGGCGCCGTCACTCGACCTTCGCCGGTTCGGGGAAGATCGCCGTGAGCAGCTGGCCGACCCACTCGAGCAGTTCCGCGTTCGGGAGCGGTTCGAGGCCGACGCCCACTGCTGCCGGGATCGTCGGCATCGGCACCACGAGGGCCTCGCCACCCGCGACCAGCTTGGCCTTCGGGTAGAGACGCTGCAGGCGCACCTTGATCGAATCCTCGAGACGAGCCGGCGCGATGCGGAGGTTCGACCCCATCACGACGACGTCGGCGAGCCCTGCCCGCGCTGCGCGGCGACGCAGTCGGGCGACCGCGATCAGACCCTCGACCTCGTCGGGCGGAGTGCCGTAGCGGTCGGTCAGCTCGTCGATCACCAGATCGATCGCGTCGTCCTTCGCCGTCGCGGCGGACGCCGCGGAGAGCTTCTGATAGGCCTCGAGCCGCAACCGCTCGCTGTCGATGTAGTACTCGGGGATGCGCGCGTCCAGCGGGAGCTCGAGTCGCAGCTCCTGGCCGGACTCGACGTCTTCGCCGCGGAAGGTCGCCACGGCCTCGCCGATCATCCGCAGGTAGAGGTCGAAGCCGACGCCGGCGATGTGCCCGGCCTGCTCGCCACCGAGCAGGTTTCCTGCTCCACGCAGCTCGAGGTCCTTGAGCGCGACCTGCATGCCGGATCCGAGGTCGTTGTTGACCGCGATCGTCTGCAGGCGGTCGGCTGCCGTCTCACTGAGCGGCTTCATCTCGTCGTACAGGAAGTACGCGTAGGCGCGCTCACGACCACGCCCGACACGGCCGCGCAGCTGGTGCAGCTGGCTGAGCCCGTACTTGTCGGCACGATCGATGATGATCGTGTTCGCGTTCGAGATGTCGAGGCCCGTCTCGATGATCGTGGTCGACACGAGCACGTCGAACTTGCGCTCCCAGAAGTCGTCGACGACCTGCTCGAGCGCGTGCTCGCCCATCTGGCCGTGGGCCACCGCGATGCGCGCCTCGGGCACGAGCTCGGCGAGCTGCGCCGCGACCCGCTGGATCGACTGCACGCGGTTGTGCACGAAGAACACCTGGCCCTCACGGAGGATCTCGCGCCGGATCGCCGCGGTGATCTGCTTGTCGCTGCGGGGTCCGACGAACGAGAGGATCGGATGCCTGTCTTCCGGTGGTGTCGCCAGCGTCGACATCTCGCGGATGCCGGTGACCGCCATCTCGAGGGTGCGCGGGATCGGCGTTGCGCTCATCGCGAGGATGTCGACGTTCGTCTTCATCTTCTTGAGCGTGTCCTTGTGCTCGACTCCGAAGCGCTGCTCCTCGTCGATGATCATCAATCCGAGGTCCTTGAACATGACCTGGTCGGTGAGGATGCGGTGCGTGCCGATGACCATGTCGACCGTGCCGTCGAGCAGGCCGTCGAGCGTCAGACGCGCCTCCTTGTCGGTCTGGAAGCGTGACAGCGGGCGCACCTTCACGGGGAACCCGGCGAACCGCTCGGTGAAGGTCTCCAGGTGCTGCTTCACGAGCAGCGTCGTCGGCACGAGCATCGCGACCTGCTTGCCGTCCTGGATCGCCTTGAACGCCGCACGCACGGCGACCTCGGTCTTGCCGAAGCCGACGTCACCCGAGAGCAGCCGGTCCATCGGGATCGGCCGTTCCATGTCGGCCTTGATCTCATCGATCGTCTGCAGCTGGTCGGGAGTCTCGGCGAACGGGAACGCCTCTTCGAGCTCGCGCTGCCACGGGGTGTCCTGCCCGAACGCGTGTCCCTTCGCACTCATGCGCGCCGAGTAGAGCTTGACCAGCTCGACCGCGATGTCGCGCACGGCCTTGCGAGCCTTGCCCTTCGCCTGCGACCAGTCGCTGCCGCCCATCTTCGACAGGGTCGGGCCCTCGCCGCCGACGTACTTCGACAGCAGGTCGAGCTGATCGGTCGGAACATACAGCTTGTCGCCCGGGTAGCCGCGCTTGGACGGCGCGTACTCGAGCACCAGGTAGTCGCGCACGGACTTGGTCGCATTGCGACCTCCGGTGGACACCTCGCGCTGGGTCATCTCGACGAACCGGCCGATGCCGTGCGTGTTGTGCACGACGAAGTCGCCCTGCTTGAGCTGCAGCGGATCGACGACGTTCTTGCGGCGCGAGGCGAGCTTCTTGACGACGCGCTGGTCGCCGCCGATCGTGCGACCGTAGAACTCGTTGTCGGTGAGGACCGCGAGCTTCGCCTCGGGGATCTGGAATCCGGCTTCGACGGATCCGGTGACCAGCGTCGCGACTCCGGTGTCAGGCGCATCGAGGAGCTCGGCCACGATGCGGGCGGCGATGCCGCGGTCGGAGAGCACGTCGCGCGCACGGTCGACGAGACCGGCACCCGCCGCTATGACGACGACGCGCCACCCGTCGGCGACCTTCGCGTCGACGAACGAGATCGCGCCGTCGACGTTGCCGTGGAACGACGGGATGACGGAGGCGTCGATCGTCTCGGCGTCCTCGCCGCCCATCGAGAACGGGCTCAGTCGCCACCATACGCCTCCGCGGTCGCGCACCACCTCGCGCAGCTCGGCGATCGTGAGGAAGTCGCCCGCTCCGAGATCGATCGGTGCAGACGCGCCGGATGTGGCCGCGCTCCAGGCCGCGTCGAGGAACTCGCGGTTCGTCTCGCCGAGGGTGATCGCGCGGGCGCTGGAGCGCTCCGGGTCGACCACGGCCGTCGCGCTGCCCTCGGGAAGGTACTCGGCGAGCGACTTGAGCGGCCCCGAGACGGCCGGAAGCAGCGACTCCATGCCTTCGACGGGGATGCCCTCGGACATCTTCTCGAGCATGCCGGCGATCGCGGGGAATCCGCCGATCAGCGCTCTCGCACGGTCGCGCACGTCGGGGGTCAGGAGCAGCTCACGGCTCGGCGGAAGGTCGACCCCGTCGACGTCGCCGGGGAGGGAGCGCTGATCGGCGACCGAGAACGCGCGGATCTGATCGACCTCGTCTCCGAAGAACTCGACGCGGAACGGATGCTCGGAGATCGCGGGGAAGACGTCGAGGATGCCGCCGCGCACCGCGAACTCGCCCCGTCGCGACACCATGTCGACGCGCGAGTAGGCGCGCTCGACCAGTTGTTCGACGACATGGTCGAGTTCGTGACCGCGTGTTCCTGCACGCAGCTCCAACGGCGCGATCTCACCGAGGTTGCCCGCGATCGGCTGAAGTGCTGCGCGCACCGACGCGACGACGACGAGCGGGTGATCGCCCGACCACTCGGCGATGCGGCGGAGGGTCTGAAGCCGCTGTCCGACGGTGTCGGGGCTCGGGCTGAGGCGTTCGTGAGGAAGAGTCTCCCAGGCCGGGAAGGTCACGACCTCGGCGTCGGGGATGTATGCGCCGAGCGCCGCAGCCAGGCTCTCGGCTCGACGACCGGTCGGAACCACGGTGAGGAGCGCCGGCGGATGCCCGGCTGTGCGGCGCTTCTCGAGCAGCCCCGCGAGCGCCGGAGCGTCGAGTCCGTCGACCAGGCCGAGATCGGCATCGGTCTGGGCCCACGTCAGGGCGTCACGAAAAAGAGATGCCTCTTCCAAGGCGCGCAGAATCCCCGGCACAGTCACCGGACAAGCCTAGCCGCGGCCACAGACACGGGGCTCCCGGGTGTCTGGGCGGGCACGTCACCGCCCATAGGATGCACGGATGGAACCGGTCACCCTCACCACCGCGCGTCTGGTCCTGCGCGTGCCCGACGAGACTGACATCGACGCGATCACCGCGGCCTGTCAGGACCCGGAGATCCCCCGGTGGACCACCGTGCCGAGCCCGTACAGGCGCACGGACGCCGAGGACTACGTGCGCCTGATCGGCGAATGGTGGGCCGACGGCAGCCAGACCATCTGGTGCGCGTACCGTGACGGCGAGCTGGTCGCCTCGATCGGGCTGCACCACATCACACCGCATCACACCGGCGGGCACGCGGAGATCGGATACTGGGTCACCGCCGCCGCCCGCGGCAACGGCTATCTCGTCGAGGCCGCACGGGCCGTCGTCGACTGGGGCTTCGAGGAGCTCGGGTTCGCACGGCTCGGCTGGCGCGCTGTCGCGGGCAACGTGCCCTCTGCCAGAGCCGCTCGAGCACTCGGCTTCCGATACGAGGGACTCGGGCGCCAGGCGCTCACCAGTTCGCGCGGACGCGACGACGGCTGGTTCGGCGGACTCCTCGCATCAGACGACCCCACGCCCGTGGAGTGGCCCATCCTCTAGTCCGGTGTCGGTCGTCGATGGCAGGATGAGCCCATGCCTGAGATGCCGGAGGTCCAGGGCCTGACCACGTTCCTGACCGACCGCGCCGTGGGGCGCACGATCATCCGCACGGCCGTGGGCGCGATCGCCGCGCTGAAGACGTACGATCCGCCGAACACCGCGCTGCACGGTGCCGAGATCACGGCCGCCTCGAGGCGGGGCAAGTTCATCGTGCTCTCCTGCGGCGCCGACCTGCATCTCGTCTTCCATCTGGCCAAGGCCGGGTGGCTGCGCTGGTACGAGACTCTGCCGACGACTCTGATCAAGCCGGGCAAGTCGCCGATCGCGCTGCGGGTCGCGCTCGACGACGAGAGCGGGTTCGATCTCACCGAAGCCGGTACGAAGAAATCCCTCGCCGTATACGTGGTGCGCGATCCGCAGGAGGTCCCGGGAATCGCCCGGCTCGGCCCCGATCCGCTCGAATCGACCTTCACACGGGAGGTCTTCGGCGGTCTGCTCGACGGGCGACGCACGCAGATCAAGGGCCTGCTGCGAGATCAGAGCATCATCGCCGGGATCGGCAACGCCTACTCCGACGAGATCCTGCACGCCGCGCGCATGTCGCCGTACGCCATCGCCGACAAGCTCGGTGACGACGAGATCGACCTGCTCTTCACCGCGATGAAGACGACGCTGACCGAGGCGGTCGCCGCGGCATCCGGCAAGCCCCCGGCCGATCTGAAGGACGCGAAGCGACGAGGGATGCAGGTGCACGCCCGCCGGGGCGAAGCCTGCCCTGTCTGCGGAGACACCGTGCGCAGCGTCTTCTTCGCCGACCGCTCTCTCGAGTACTGCCCGACCTGTCAGACCGGGGGCAAGCCGCTCGCCGACCGCCGCCTGTCACGGCTGCTGAAGTAGCAATTCGACGCGGAATGAAATGTCCCCAGACGCGTTGAGTACACTCAGAGCATCAACGTGCTCCGGGGTCGGTGAGAATCCGAACCGGCGGTGACAGTCCGCGAGCGTCTCGGTTCTCCGAGGTGCCGATCCGGTGGAATTCCGGGACCGACGGTGGTGCGAGGCCCAGCCTCGCTAGTCCGGAAGGGAGGCAGCACGGTGCGCCGCCGTGCGCGCGTTCTGCCTGCGTCTCCCCTCGAGGAGAACCCCCGGAGCCTCAGAGAGGACCACGGATGGCAGTGAACGAGACGGAACGCCGGGCGATGACCCGTGCGCTCGAACTCGCAGCCCTCGGCCCGCGCGGAGTGAACCCGCAGGTCGGAGCGGTCATCCTCGACTCCGACGGGACTGTCCTCGCCGAAGGGTGGCACCACGGTGCCGGCACCGCTCACGCCGAGGTCGATGCGCTCTCGAAGCTCGCTCCGGGCGCGGCACGAGGCGCGACAGCGATCGTCACCCTGGAGCCCTGCAACCACACGGGACGCACCGGCCCCTGCGCGGTCGCGCTCATCGAGGCGGGCGTCGCGCGAGTCGTCTACGCCCTCGACGATCCCGGCGCGGTGTCGGGCGGCGGCGCCGAGCGCCTGCGCGCCGCAGGAGTGAGCGTCGACGCCGGCGAGCAGGCCGACGTCGCCCACGGGCTCATCAACGGCTGGCTCACCGCCCAGCGGCTGGGTCGGCCACACGTCACCGTGAAGTGGGCGCAGTCGCTCGACGGCCGCGCCGCGGCATCCGACGGCTCCAGCCAGTGGATCACCGGTCCCGAGGCCCGCGCCGACGTGCACCGACGCCGTGCGGCGGCCGATGTGATCGCCGTCGGCACCGGAACCGTGCTCGCCGACGACCCCTCCCTGACGGCGCGCGACGGCGACGCACTCTACGAGACGCAGCCGGTCCCGGTCGTGATCGGCTCGCGGCCCACCCCCGACGCGGCCGCGATCCGTCGGCATCCGCAGACGCCGCTCTTCTACGACACCCACGATCTGCACACCGTGCTCGCGGATCTGCACGCGCGCGGCATCCAGAGCGTGTTCGTCGAAGGCGGCCCCACTCTCGCGAGCGCGTTCATCGCGCAGGGCCTCGTCGATCGGGTGCTCGCCTACATCGCGCCGGTGCTTATCGGCGGCGACAGGCTCGCACTGACCGACATCGGCGTCGCCACGATCGACGCCGCCCACCGTCTGACGGTCGAGGAGTGGCTGCCGCTCGGCGCCGACCTGCTCGCGATCGCCACCCCAGTACTCGACCTCGAAGAAGGAGTCGCCTGATGTTCACCGGAATCATCGAGGAGATCGGCGAGATCACCGCGATCTCGCCCGCAGGAGACGGGTGGCGGCTGACCGTGCGCGCGCCGAAGGCCGCCTCCGACGCTGTCCACGGCGAGTCGATCGCCGTCTCGGGAGTCTGCCTGACGGTCGTCGGTTCGACGCCCGACACCTTCGACGCCGATGTGATGAAGCAGACGCTCGACGTCGCGGCCCTCGGCGGAGCATCCGTCGGGACGCGCGTCAACATCGAGAAGGCGATGCCGGTCGGCGCGCGCCTCGGCGGCCACATCGTGCAGGGGCACGTCGACGGCGTCGGCAGCGTCGTGGATGTGCGCCCTGGCGAGCAGTGGAGCGTGCTGCGCATCGCACTGCCCGACGATCTCGCCCCGCTCGTGGTCGACAAGGGCTCGATCTCGGTCGACGGCACATCTCTCACCGTGAGCGCCGTGAGCCCCGCGGATGCGGCGAACCACTGGTTCGAGATCTCGCTGATCCCCGAGACGCTCGCCGCCACCACCCTCGGATCCCGAGCGATCGGCGACCACGTGAACCTCGAGACCGACATCCTCGCCCGCCATGTCGAACGCCTTCTCGCGTTCCGGGCAGCACCGGAAGGAGGCTCGCGATGAGCCTTTCCACCATCCCCGAGGCCCTCGAGGCCCTTCGCGCCGGGCGCCCCGTGCTCGTCGCGGACGACGAGAACCGCGAGAACGAAGGCGACGTCATCCTCTCGGCCGAGCTCGCGACGCCAGAGTGGGTCGCCTGGACTGTTCGTTGGTCGTCCGGCTTCATCTGCGCGCCGATGCCGACCGACCTCGCCGACAATCTGAACCTGCCGCCGATGGTCGCCGCCTCCGAAGACGCGCGCTCGACCGCGTACACGGTGAGCGTCGACGCGGCGGAAGGCGTCACCACCGGCATCAGTGCGCACGACCGCGCGCACACGCTGAATGTCCTGGCGAACCCCGCATCGACCGCGACGAGCATCATCCGCCCCGGGCACGTCCTCCCCCTGCGCGCTGTCGACGGCGGCGTGCGCGAGCGCAGCGGCCACACCGAGGCTGCCGTCGACCTGATGAAGCTCGCAGGACTCCGTCCTGTGGGGGCGATCGCCGAGGTCGTCGCCGAAGACGGCAGCATGATGCGCCTGCCGGGTCTCATCGAGCTCGGCGCGCGCGACGGGGTGCCGGTCATCACGATCGAGCAGCTCATCGCCCACCTCAACGAGATCGATCCCACGGGGTGGGCACCGGAACGCGCCAGCCGCCGAGTGAGCCTGCGCGCGGATGCGACAGTGCCCACCACGCACGGCACCTTCCGCTTCCTCGCCTACAAGGACCGGGTCACAGGGACCGACCACATCGCGGTCGTCTCGGGAGAACCGGGCGAGACCGCTCTCGTGCGGGTGCACTCGGAATGCCTCACGGGTGAGGCGTTCGGCTCCCTCAAATGCGAGTGCGGTCCGCAGCTGGATGCGGCCCTGGACGCGATCGAGCAGGACGGCGGCATCGTCATCTACATGCGCGGTCACGAGGGTCGGGGCATCGGCCTGATCAACAAGCTCCGTGCCTACAGCCTGCAGGAGGAGGGCCTCGACACGGTCGACGCCAACCTCGCGCTGGGGCTCCCTGCGGATGCCCGCGACTACGCGGCCGCCGCCGGAATCCTCGCCGACCTCGGGGTCTCGAAGGTGCGCCTGCTGACGAACAACACCGACAAGGTGAACCAGCTGCGCAGCCTCGGCCTCGACGTCGTCGAGCAGGTTCCGCTGATCGTCGGAGTCGGCCCCAACAACCACCAGTACCTCGAGACCAAGCGTGACCGGATGGGTCACATCATCGGTGAGGCGGAGCTCGCAGAGGCTCTCGCCGACGGAAAGAAGGATCATTCATGAGCGGCGCAGGAGCACCCAAGACCGAGAAGATCGACGGACGCGGCCTCAAGGTCGTCATCGTGGCCGGCACCTGGCATGACGTCATCACCGACGGTCTGATCGCCGGTGCACAGCGCGTGCTCGACGATGCGGATGCCGCCTACCGGCTCGTGCGCGTGCCCGGGTCGTTCGAACTCGCTCTCGCCGCGCAGGCCGCGTTCGCGGGTGGAGCTGACGCCGTGGTCGCCCTCGGCGTGATCATCCGAGGCGGAACTCCGCACTTCGAGTACGTCTCGGCGGCGACGACCGACGGGCTCACCCGCGTCTCGCTCGATGCGGGCAAGCCGGTCGGCTTCGGCGTCCTCACGCTCGACGACGAGAAGCAGGGCCTCGACCGCGCAGGACTCGAGGGCTCGAAGGAGGACAAGGGCGCGGAGGCGGCGGATGCTGCGCTGCGCACCGCCCTCCTCGTGCGCGATCTGCGCGGCTGAGGTCAGCCTCCCCTTGCTGGCGCGCGCACCCCGCGTGCTCGTACCGTGAGGGCATGGAGACTCTGCGCCACGTCGTTCTGTTCGTCCATCTCATCGGCTTCGCCGTGCTGTTCGGCGCCTGGGCGGTGCAGGCTTTCGGCGGCACGCGCGAGTTCACGCGCCTGATGAGCATCGGCATGACGATCGCCGCGATCGCCGGCCTCGCACTCGCGGCCCCCTGGGGACTCCCCGAGGGCGTCGAGATGAACTACGCCAAGATCGGCACGAAGCTCGTGGTGCTGCTCGTGATCGGCGCGCTCCTCGGCGTCGGCACGGCGAAGCAGCGCAAGGCCGGTTCGGTGCCGGCCGCGATGTTCTGGCTGGTCGGCATTCTGACTGCCGTCAACGCCGCCATCGCCGTGATCTGGCGCTGACGCCTCCCCTCGCGCTCCGCGTCACTCACGCAGGGGAACGACGACGTCGCCGCCCGCCTCTTCCGTCAGTCGCGCACCCATCTGCACGAAGGTCGGCTGCGCGATGAATCCTCCGGCGAAGAGCGCCTGACCCTGTGTGAATCCCTGCGCTCGGCGGATGTCATCCTCGCCGACGAAGCCGAACACCTCAGCCAGCTCGGCGATGTCGCGCGGAGCATTGACGCGCATCAGGCCGAGGTTGTCGCACTGTGAGAGCACGTTCGGGTGGATCTTGGTCGGTCGCTGGGTCGAGAGGAACAGCCAGAGGCCGAACTTGCGGCCTTCCGCCGCGATCTGCACGAGCTGCTCGGTGAGCGCGCGCTCGACCGCGTTGCGCGGTTCCGGCGAGCAGAGGTTGTGCGCCTCGTCGATCACGATGAGGATCGGTCGGCGGCTCTCCCGACGTGCCCAGAGCTGCTCCAGCACGGCGAGGGCTGCGACCTTCGGCTCGGCAGGGTGGTCGAATCCTCCGAGGTCGAGCACCGTCGCCCGCGGGCGCCCGTCGATCACGTCGACCACCGAATGCGCTCCGCGGGACCACAGATCCCACTCCAGTACCTGAAGGTTCTCCATTCGATTGGCGAGACGCACCCTGGCGGGCTCACCGGAGGCCCGGAACTCCTGCAGCATCCTGTCGGTGTCGAACTCCGTCGCGCTCACGGACCAGTGCAGCAGGACGTTGTACTCCTCGGCATCCGCGATCGGGTCGATCTGCAGCACGGCCGCCTTCGCAGCCGGCGACAGATCGAGGTACCGCACGTGCAGGCGCTCGCCCTCCTGATGCCCCGATCGGAACACGCGGATGTCGGTCTGAGCGATCCGATCCGAATGCTCGACGGGCGCGCTGTCGCGTGTCTCCGCCAGCCTCACGAAGTCCGCGTTCGGGTCGAGTATCAGCATGGGCAGCTCGGTGTGCAGCAGCAGCTGCTCGAGGACCACACCGAGCGCATAGGTCTTGCCGCTGCCGCTCTGCCCGCACCAGAAGGTGTGCCGGTTGAATCTGCGCGCATCCAGCTTCGCGATCACGGTGGGGTCGGCGGTGAGGGTGCCGATGCTCAGGTCGGTCATGCCGCCACCGTAGCGTCGTGTGGGTCCGGAGCCACCCCCGGCCTCACCCTGCACGTGTGAGGTGCGGCTCCGGTCAGGCCACGCGAGGTGGGGCTCACCCCGAGAGGATGACGTGGCACTGCGGCACCCGCGCGCTCAGAGCGATACTGACCACGGGTTCTCGGATGACCGGCGCGACTCCCTCTCACCGGCAGGCGAGTGAGGAGTCCTCATGGGATCTGACGACGCGGTGCGCAGCCCCCTGCCGAGTCTCCGGGCTCGCGCGGCAACGACCGCCGCCGGATGGCGCAGCGGATATTGGTTCGTTCTGGCGCTCCTCGTCGTCACCTACGGGCTGTGTGCGATCCAGGACACGAGCAACCCGAGTCCGCCGGCTTTCCTCGTGCAGCTCGTCACCGTCGCCGTCGTGCTCCGGGTCACCCGGGTTCACCGACGCGTGCAGCGCGTCGCGTGGGTGATCCTCGCTGTGGCGGGCGTCGCCGCCATCATCACGACCGCGCTCGGCACCGAGGGTCAGCTCCTCGACGTCGCCCTGTCGACGGCGTCGATGGTCGCCTTCTTCATCGCCCCGGTGGCGATCATCCGGCATCAGGTGCAGCGTCGCGGACTCGACATCGAGGCGCTGCTGGCCGCGACGGCGGCATATGTCCTCGTCGGAATGTTCTTCACACTGGTCTACAACCTCGTCGCGCTGCTCACGGCATCGCCTGCATTCGGCGACGACGTCGTCGACTCGCTGTCCAGCCAGCTCTTCTTCTCGTTCACCACACTGACCACCACCGGGTACGGCAACATCGTGCCTGTCTCTGCCGGCGTCCAGGCGATCGCGGTCGCAGAGGCGATCACCGGACAGCTGTTCCTGATCACCGCGGTGGCCAGGATCATGCGTGGATCCCGCGGACCCGCCTACGAGCCTGCAGCCGTGCCCCGGGCCGAGGAGCAGTCATGAAGAAGTGGAACGTCGTGGTCGTGCTCGGGGCCGCGCAGTTCGTGATGGTGCTCGACGGCACTGTGATGAACGTGTCGATCTCAACGGTCGTGAGAGACCTGGGTACCTCGGTGGCCGCGATGCAGGCGGCTATCACGTTCTACACGCTCACGATGGCGGCGTTCATGCTGTTCGGAGCCAAGCTGGGCGATGTGTGGGGACGACGCCGCGCCTTCGTGATCGGATCCTGCGTGTACGCGGCCGGATCCCTGATCACCGCAGTGAGTCCGTCGGTGGGATTCCTGTTCCTCGGCTGGTCGATCATCGAAGGTCTCGGTGCGGTCCTGGTGATCCCGGCGATCGCCGCGCTCGTCGCCGACAACTACCGAGGGCGGGAGCGCGTCACCGCCTTCGCCGTGATCGGCGCCGTCTCGGGAGCCGCCGTCGCCGCCGGCCCGCTGATCGGGGGCGCGGTCACCACCTACTCCAGCTGGCGGTTCGTGTTCGCCGCCGAGGTGGTGATCATGCTCGGCGTCGTGCTCTGCGCGCGGATCATCACGGATTCCACGCCGCGGCAGGCGATCCGTATCGACATCGGCAGCGTCCTCCTGTCGTCGGCGGGTCTGGTGCTGATCGTCTTCGGAATGCTGCAGAGCAAGACCTGGGGATGGGTGATCCCGCTGCACACCCCCGAGATCGGCGGGGTTGCTCTCGCTCCTCTCGGGGTTTCCCTGACGACGTGGTGCATCGGCCTCGGAGCCGCCTTGATCGCCCTGTTCATCCGGTGGCAGCGGCGGCTCCTGCGCGACGGGCGATCGCCTCTGATGCAGCCGGATCTGTTCTCCATCACCACTCTGCGCAGCGGTCTCTCGGTGCTCGGCGCTCAGTACACCGTGACGGCCGGGTTGTTCTTCATGGTGCCGGTGTACCTGCAGATGACACTCGGGCTGGACGCGCTCGAGACCGGTGTCAAGATCTTCCCGCTCTCCGTGGCCCTGGTGCTGTTCTCGATCGTGGGCACGGCCCTGTCTCGGCGTTGGTCGCCTCGCCGCATCGTCCGCGTCGGGCAATGGGTGCTGGTCGTCAGCGCCGTGCTCCTGCTCGGTGCCGTGACCGAGGACCTGCGGGGTGTGCTGTTCGGTGTCGGCATGTTCTTCACGGGGAGCGCGCTGGGGCTTCTGGCCTCCCAGCTCGGGAACGTCAACATGTCGAGCGTCAGCGAGAAGGACACGAGCGAGGCAGGCGGGTTGCAGGGCGTGTTCCAGAACCTCGGATCGTCGCTCGGCACCGCGCTGATCGGCTCGCTCCTGATCGGGGCGCTGTCCACCTCGTTCGCCTCCGGCGTCGCCGCGAGCGCTCTCCCTGCGGAGGTTCGCGCGACCGTGAGCACGGCGACGGACCGCGGCGTCACCGTGGTCCCCGCGGCTGACGTGGTCGGTCTCGGCGAGGCCGCCGGTCTCACCGATGACGAGGCGACCGAACTGGCCGAGATCTATCGCGCCTCGCAGCTCTCGTCCCTGCGAGTGGCATTCGTGGGGCTGATAGCGATCAGCCTGCTGTCGATACTGTTCTCGCGCGGCATCCCGGCCGAGGCCATGATCCGCCGACGAACGGGCGCAGACGAGATCGCGCCGGAGAAGACGTGACCCTCGCGCGTCGACGGCGAGCCGCCTGAGTCAGCGGCGGGGCGATGCCGTGCTCTCGCGAACCACGAGCTCGGTGCCCACGAGGGGCGTCTGAGCGCGGTCTCCCCCGTCGAGCTCGGCGAGCAGAGCATCCACGGCCAGTGCGCCCACGCGTTCCGGGTGCTGCTGGACGGTGGTGAGCGGGGGCCAGAGCTGCGCGGCATCCGGCAGACCGTCGAAGCCGACGACGCTGACGTCTCCCGGGATGTCGCGCCCGGCCTCACGGAACGCCCGGACGACGCCGATCGCCATCTGATCGTTCGCCGCGAACACCGCCGTGACCGTGTCATCGTCGCGGAGTCGGAGCCCCGCCCGGTAGCCGGACTCCGCTGACCAGTCGCCCTGCAGCGGATCGGGAGCGCTGACCCCGCGGGACTCGAGCGTCTGCCGCCAGGACTCCCGTCGACGCTCCGCCGAGTACGACTTCGCAGGGCCCGCGATGTGCCACACCGTCCGGTGCCCCAGGTCGAGCAGATGCTCGGTCGCGAGTCGGGCTCCCTGCGCCTGATCCGTGTCGACGAAGGGATGCGCGTCTCCGCGGTTCGAGTCGACCAGCACGACGGGGAGCCCGTCGGGGATCTCGACCTCGGCCTCATCGAGCTGATGGGCCTCGATCACGATGATGATGCCGTCGACCGCGTGCTCTTCGAGCCTGCGGAAGGCTCCCGCCACGGTGTCGCGGGCACTCGACTCGACCGGGATCAGCGTCAGCGCGTACCCCATCTGCGAGGCGCGCACGGCGATCGCGTCGAGCGTGCGCTGATTCCCATAGGAGCTGAACGAGAACATGATCACGCCGATGGCGCGGAATCGGCCCGATCGCAGTGCCCGAGCGGCACTGTTGGGCCGATAGCCGAGTCGCTGCATGGCGTCTTCGACGCGCACTCTCGTCGCGGCTCCGACGTAGCCTCGGGCGTTCACGACGCGGGAGACGGTCTGCCCGGAGACACCGGCCTCACGCGCGACGTCTTCCATCGACGGGTCTCTCCGCCGCTGCGGCGGCTCTGCCGGCTGCTCCGAGGTCACGATCAACCATCCATTCATATGTTGACGTTGACACACTACCAGCGGATCGCATATGTTGACGTTGACACACGGCGCAGTGAGCGCTCGATCTCTAAGAAGGTTCTCGTCAATGACGACTCAAGACTCCGCAGTACTTGCGGGCAACGGCATCCGCCGGCGCGAGAAGCGCGACTGGAAGGGCTGGGCCTTCGTGGGCCCGTTCATGGTCGTCTTCGCGCTGGTCTTCCTGACACCTCTCGCGTATGCGCTGTACCTCAGCTTCTTCCAGGAGAAGCTGATCGGCGGCACTGCGTTCGTGGGATTCGACAACTATGTGCGCGCGCTCACCGACCCCCAGTTCTGGGAGGCGTTCGGCCGCGTCGTGCTGTTCCTCGTCGTGCAGGTGCCGATCATGCTCGTCCTGGCACTGGCCGCAGCTCTCGCACTCGACAGCGCACGGCTGCGCGGAGCCTCGTTCTTCCGCATCCTGATCTTCCTGCCGTACGCGGTGCCGGCTGTCGTCGCCGTGCTCATGTGGGGATACATCTACGGCGACCAGTTCGGTCTGACGTCGAACTTCAACGACTTCCTCGGCAGCGACCTCATCACCCCGTTCGCTCGCGAATGGATCCTGGTCTCGATCGGAAACATCGTGACGTGGCAGTTCGTCGGCTACAACATGCTGATCTTCTACTCCTCGCTGAAGACGATCCCGACCGACATGTACGAGGCGGCGTCGCTCGACGGCGCGGGAGCCTGGCGGACGATCTTCTCGATCAAGATCCCCAACGTCCGGGGCGCACTCGTGATCGCCACGATCTTCTCGATCATCGGCAGCTTCCAGCTCTTCAACGAGCCCAACATCCTGCGCCCTCTGGCCCCGAACGTGATCACGACGTACTTCACACCCAACATGTACGCGTACAACCTCTCGTTCGCCGGACAGCAGTTCAACTACGCCGCGACGATCGCCATCATCATGGGCGTCATCACCGCGGTGATCGCCTATGTCGTGCAGCTGCGCGGCTCGAAGTCTGAGGTGCGCTGACATGGCACTCCCCCTCGCTCGCCCCTCCCAGAAGCGTCACGATCTGATGAACCCGCGCAAGTCCAAGACGCTGCTCATCGTGATGGTCGCGTACGCGCTGTACACGCTCGTGCCGCTCGTCTGGCTGCTGTTCAGCTCGACCAAGACGCAGTCCGGGCTCTTCAGCTCATTCGGTCTGTGGTTCTCCGACGACTTCGCGTTCTTCGACAACCTCGTGGCGACGTTCTCGTACCAGGACGGCATCTTCCTGCGCTGGCTCGGCAACACCCTCCTCTACGTCGTGGTGGGAGCCGGCGGCGCGACGCTGCTCGCCACCATGGCCGGCTACGGCCTGGCGAAGTACCGCTTCCCCGGCCGCCGCGCGGTGTTCGCCGTCGTCCTCGGTGCCGTCGCCGTTCCCGGCACCGCCCTCGCCGTGCCGACCTTCCTGCTGTTCAGTGAGCTGGGTCTCACGAACACGCCGTGGGCCGTGATCATCCCGTCGCTGATCAGCCCGTTCGGCCTGTATCTGATCTGGGTGTTCGCCTCGGAGTCGGTGCCGACCGAGCTGTTGGAGGCCGCCCGCATCGACGGCGCAGGCGAGTTCCGCACCTTCTTCACGATCTCGATGAGGCTGCTCGCTCCCGGCATCGTGACCGTCGCGCTCTTCACGGTCGTCGCGACCTGGAACAACTACTTCCTGCCGCTGATCATGCTGTCCGATCCCGCGTGGTATCCGCTCACCGTCGGCCTCAACCAGTGGAGCTCGCAGGCCATCGGCGCGGGATCCCAGCCGATCTACAACCTCGTGATCATGGGGTCGCTCCTCACCATCATCCCGATCGTCATCGCCTTCCTGCTGCTGCAGCGCTTCTGGCAGTCAGGTCTCACCGCCGGAAGCGTCAAGCAGTAGCTCCCGGCATCCCTCTGCACCGCACACGTCGGTCCGATGCTGGACCGCACCCCGAAAGGACACAGCAATGAAGCACCTTCCCTCCCCGGCCGCACGGCGCACCCTCGCCGTGCTCGCGGCCGGAACCGTGGCAGCGCTGGCGCTGGCCGGTTGCAGCACCGGCGACGCAGGCTCAGGCTCGGCCTCCGGCGACGGCTCGTTCGACTCCGTGGAGGCGGCTCTCGAGAAGGGCGGAGAGATCACGTACTGGTCGTGGACCCCTTCTGCCGAGGCCCAGGTCGAGGCTTTCGAGAAGGAGTATCCGAACGTCACGGTGAACGTGGTCAACGCGGGCACCAACAACGAGGAGTACACCAAGCTCCAGAACGCCATCAAGGCCGGATCCGGCGCCCCCGACGTCGTGCAGGTCGAGTACTACGCGTTCCCGCAGTTCGCGCTGACCGACGCGTTCGTCGACCTCTCGCAGTACGGCTTCGCCGATTTCGAGGACGACTACACCGCCTCGACATGGAACTCCGTCACCGACGGTGACGCCATCTACGGCCTGCCGCAGGACTCCGGCCCCATGGCCCTGTTCTACAACAAGGCCGTGTTCGACGCCGCAGGCGTCGCCGTGCCCACCACGTGGGATGAGTACTACGAGGCGGCGAAGGCGATCCACGCCGCGAACCCCGACGCGTACATCACCAACGACACCGGTGACGCCGGCTTCGCGACCTCGATGATCTGGCAGGCCGGCGGCCAGCCGTTCGCGACCTCCGGCACCGACGTCACGATCGACCTGCAGGACGACGGCTCCAAGAAGTGGACCGAGAACTGGAACCGCCTCGTCGAGGAAGACCTGCTCGCCCCGTACGGCAGCTGGAGCGACGAGTGGTTCCGCGCCCTCGGCGACGGCAGCCTGGCGACCCTCGTGATCGGCGCCTGGATGCCCGGCAACCTGATCACCGGAGCCCCGGACGGCGCCGGTGACTGGCGCGTCGCGCCGATGCCGACCTACGACGGCACGCCGGCGACCGCGGAGAACGGCGGCGGCGGCCAGGCCGTGACCACGCAGAGCAAGAACCCGGAGCTCGCAGCCGGCTTCCTGTGGTGGCTGAACAACTCCGAGGACAGCATTTCGACGTTCCTCGAGTCCGGCGGATTCCCGTCGACCACCGCGGAGCTCTCGAGCGAAGAGTTCCTCGCCGACGCCCCCGAGTACTTCGGCGGACAGAAGATCAACGAGGTCCTCGCGGCTGCGGCCGACGACGTGGTCGAGGGCTGGAACTACCTGCCCTACCAGGTCTACGGCAACAGCATCTTCGGTGACACCGTGGGTCAGTCGTACCAGAACGGCACCGACCTGAACGAGGGCCTCGTGACCTGGCAGGACGCACTGGTCGAGTACGGCAACTCGCAGGGCTTCGCCGTCAACAAGTAATCGCACGTCCGGGCCGGACGGGGATTCCTCCCCGTCCGGCCCTCCCCATCGAAAGCACCTCATCGTGACCTCCTTCTCCATCGGCGAGACAGACTTCCTCCGCGCAGGGCGCCCCCACCAGGTGATCGCCGGAGCCCTCCACTACTTCCGCATCCACCCGGATCAGTGGCAGGACCGCATCCGCAAGGCCCGCCTGATGGGGCTCAACACGATCGAGACCTACGTGGCCTGGAACGCGCACGAGCCGCGGCGCGGCGAGTGGGACGCCACAGGCTGGAACGACCTTGGCCGGTTCCTCGACCTCATCCAGGCCGAGGGCATGGATGCGATCGTCCGCCCCGGCCCGTACATCTGCGCCGAATGGCACAACGGCGGTCTCCCGACCTGGCTCACCGCCGGCGAGCGCGAGCTCCGCTCCTCCGAGCCCACCTACCTCGCCGATGTGAGCGAGTACCTGCGCCGCGTCTACGAGATCGTCGCCCCGCGGCAGATCGACCGCGGCGGCTCGGTCGTGCTCGTGCAGATCGAGAACGAGTACGGCGCCTACGGCTCCGACAAGGCCTATCTCGAGGCGCTCGTCGCCCTCACCCGCGAGGCCGGCATCACGGTGCCCCTCACGACCGTCGATCAGCCGACCGACCAGATGCTCGCAGACGGCAGCCTGCCCGAGCTGCACAAGACCGGATCCTTCGGCTCGCGCAGCGCCGAGCGCCTCGCCACGCTGCGCACCCACCAGCCCACCGGCCCCCTGATGTGCTCGGAGTTCTGGGACGGCTGGTTCGACTGGTGGGGTGGCGTGCACCACACCACCGACGTGGATGCCGCAGCAGCCGACCTCGACGAGCTCCTCGCGGCCGGAGCCTCGGTCAACATCTACATGTTCCACGGCGGCACCAACTTCGGTCTCACGAATGGTGCGAACCACAAGGGCCGCTACCTGCCGATCGTCACCTCGTACGACTACGACGCCCCTCTCGACGAGGCCGGAAACCCGACGGCGAAGTTCTTCGCGTTCCGCGACGTCATCGCCAAGTACGCGCCGGTACCCGACGAGCTCCCCGCAGCCGCGACGCCCGCGCCCGCGTTCTCCGTGCCGCTCACCCCTGCCGGCGCGTGGACGGATGCCGCAGCCGATGCGGCCAAGGCCGAGGCCCCGGCGACGTTCGATGAGCTCGAGCACCTGAGCGCTCTGGTCCGGTACGAGGTCGAACTCCCCGAGGGCCAGGGCGGCCTCCTCGTCACCGAGGAGGTGCGCGACCTCGCCTGGGTGAGCGTCGACGGCCAGGCCGTCGGAACCCTCTCGCGCACACGCCACGACCGCGCGCTGAGGATCCCTGACGGCCGCACGCTCAGCGTCCTCGTCGAAGAACAGGGGCGCGTGAACTACGACCACCGGCTCGGCGAGCAGAAGGGCGTCATCGGCACGCCCACCATCGACGGGACGCCGCTGATCGGGTGGCGTTCGACGCCTCTGAACGTCCAGGAGATCGCGGCAGAGATCGCCTCCCGCGTCGAGAACCCGTCGGGCGACGCGGGAAGCGCGCCGTCGGCATGGGTGGCCGATTTCGACCTCGACTCCCCCGCAGACCTCTTCCTCGACACCGCGTCGTGGAGCAAGGGGTACGCGTTCGTGAACGGGTTCTTCCTCGGTCGCTACTGGCGGAACGGCCCGCAGCGCACCCTCTTCGTGCCGTCGCCCGCGACCGTCCCCGGGTCGAACAGGCTCGTGGTGCTCGAGCTCGAGCACCTGATCGATCAGACCGCCGACTTCGTCTCGGCACTCGCTCTCGGCGACACAGAGGAATAGCGCTCGAGGACGCGCATCCGCCCAGTACCGTATGTCTGTGCCGCGCCGAAGGTTCTCCACCCCCACGCCCGCTGCGCGCGCCCGCTATGCGAAGCGACGTCAGGGTCGTCTGGCGCGGGTGGACAACGACCTCACCGCCGAGCAGTGGACCACGCTGCAGGAGGCCTGGGGCGGATGCGCGTACTGCGGAGCGATCGAGGCCGCTCTCCAGCGCGACTGCGTCATGCCGATCTCCCGGGGTGGCCGCTACACCGTCGAGAACGTGGTGCCCGCGTGCGGGTCGTGCAACGCGAGCAAGCGCAACGACGAGGTCACCTCGTGGCTCCGCCGCAAGCGACTCGACGAGCGCGCCTTCCTCGGCCGATACGCCGAGATCCTCGTCGCGCTGCGCCCGGAGGAGTGACGCGGGATCGATGCTCCGCGCGGTTCAGGCGAGCGGCACCAGCGTGGCGTCGATCCGTCGGGCGTCGATCACGACAGACATCACCGTGCACACCGGCTGTCTGCGGCGGTCGGTCGGCGAACCCGGGTTGAGCAGGCGCATCCCGGAGGGAGCGACGGTGTCCCACGGGATGTGTGAGTGCCCGAACACGAGCAGGTCGGTGCCCGGGAAAGCCGCATCCATCCTCTCCTCACGTCGCTGCTTCGGACCCGTCTCGTGCACCACCGCCACGTCGACCTCTTCGACCGTGAAGCGAGCGATCTCCGGCAGCCGCTCACGCAGCGCCGGGCCGTCGTTGTTCCCGAAGACGCCCACGAGCACCTGCGAGCGGGACTCGAGCAGATCCAGCGTCGCGACATCGATCCAGTCCCCCGCATGCACGACGATGTCCGCCTCGTCGACTGCCCGGAGCACCGAGTCGGGCAGGCGGCGGGCGCGTGCAGGCACGTGGGTGTCGGCGATCAGCAGCAGTCTCGTCGTCACGATCTTCCCGTCTCCCGTGGGCATCGGCATCCGTGTTCGACTCTACGCACGCGCTGCGACGGGATGTCACACGTACACAGCAAACGCTCAGGAAGGCGTAGGATCTCTCGGTGCCTTGGTATACCGGGGCACTCGGAATGAAGGAGCAGTATGAGTACGACCACAGCGCCCGCGAACCCGCGCTCGCGCGTCATCACGGCGAGCCTCGTCGGCACCACGATCGAGTTCTACGACTTCTACGCGTACGCGACCGCCGCAGTGCTCGTGTTCCCGGTGCTGTTCTTCCCCACGGGCAACGACACCACCTCGCTGCTGTCGTCGTTCGCGGTGTTCGGCGCCGCGATGGTCGCCCGTCCGATCGGCGCGGTCATCTTCGGCCACTTCGGCGACAAGTTCGGGCGCAAGGCCACCCTCGTCGCCTCGCTGCTCACGATGGGAATCGCGACCTTCATCATCGGCCTGCTCCCCACGTTCCAGCAGATCGGCTGGTGGGCCGCGTTGCTGCTGCTGATCATGCGTCTGGCGCAGGGCTTCGCGCTCGGTGGCGAGTGGTCGGGTGCGGCACTCGTCGCCACCGAGAACGCTCCGGCCGGCAAGCGCGCCTGGTACGGCACGTTCCCCCAGCTCGGAGCACCGCTCGGCTTCATCATCGCCAACTTCCTGTTCCTCGGGATCAACTGGCTGCTGCCGCATGCCGAGAACCCTGCGCTCAAGTCCGAGGCGTTCCTGTCGTGGGGCTGGCGCATCCCGTTCCTGTTCTCCGCCGTGATGGTCATCATCGGCCTGTGGGTGCGCCTGAAGCTCGTCGAGTCCGACACGTTCAAGAAGGCCGAGAAGAAGGGCGCGATCCGCAAGCTGCCGCTGGCGACCGTCTTCCGTCATCACTGGAAGCAGTTGATCCTCGGCACGTTCATCATGCTGGCGACGTACGTCCTCTTCTACCTGATGACGAACTTCACCCTCGCGTACGGCACGAAGCCCGCCACGCTCGAGACCGCATCCGCCGCTGCGCAGGCCGCGGCAGAGGCGACGGGCAAGGACTTCGACGCCTCCGCGTTCGCGGCGCAGTTCTATCCGGGTCTCGGATTCGGCTACACCGACTTCGTGCTCATGCAGATCGTGGGCGTGGTGTTCTTCGGGATCTTCACCCTGCTCTCCGGGCCGATCGCGGACGCGATCGGACGCCGCAAGCTGCTGCTGTGGGTCACGGGGCTCATCATCGTGTTCGGCTTCACGTTCAACGCCTTCCTGCTCCCGGCGATGGACCCGAAGTTCACCGGTGCTCTGGCACAGGCCTTCCTCGTGTTCGGCTTCATGCTCATGGGTGCGACGTTCGGCCCCATGGGCGCGCTGCTTCCGGAGCTCTTCCCGACGAACGTCCGCTACACGGGATCCGCGATCTCGTACAACGTGTCGTCGATCCTCGGTGCGGCCGTGGCTCCGCTCATCGCCCTCTGGCTCTGGGAACTCGGCGACGGCGCTCCCTGGCTCGTCGGTCTGTACCTGTCGGCGATGGGCGTGCTGACCTTCATCGCGCTGCTGCTGTCGAAGGAGACCAAGGACAACGACTACGACGCCGATCTGGGTGTCGCGGCGGCCGTCGAACTCTGACCTCTCACCTCACGCGAAAGGGCGGCACCTCCACGGGAGGTGCCGCCCTTTCGGGTTCTCGGGGTGATCCGTCGGCTCGGGACGGTCGGGCTCAGTACGAGGCCGTGACCGTGCGCGCGGCTCCGTCGAGAGCCATGTTCCCGCCGTACGGCAGGATCCACTGGGGGCGCGTATGCCCGAACGGCACACCGACGCAGACCACGGCATCCGGGTTGTAGCGGGAGACCGCCTCGATCACGACGTCTCGCTGCACCGCGCGAAGGGCATCGGCCTCGTCGCGTGACGGCAGGAACTCGAAGTCGCTCACGGGCGGACGCGCGACGACGACCCCCGCGACGGCGGCGAGGATCCCGCGCTCGCCCAGTCCGCGCATCCACCGACCCACCCAGCTCGCGGGCGGGCGCTCCTCGCTCGTCTCCAGCAGCAGGATGCCGCCACGCAGGTCGTAGGCGGTCGGCAGCCGGTCGGCGAGCGCGAGCCCGTCGATGGACTCGAGACATCCGCCCCACGTGCGTCCCTCGACGCGCGATGCGGGGCCCGACCAGGTCCACTCCTCCGTCGCGATCCGGTCGCCGTACTCCGAGAGTGCGAGGGGATCTTGCCAGCGCCTTCCGTTGTCCTCCGACTCGCCGGGTTCCGTGATCTCGACCGTGCCGCCGTCGAGCAGCGCCGCGCGCAGCGACCGCAGGTGCACGTCGTCGACTGCGGGGCCGGGTCCGAGATGCACCGCGGTGGATCCGCCGTGGTAGCTGCGGATGCCCAGCCCCCAGAGCCAGTTCAGGATGTTGGTGTTGTCGCTATAGCCGAGGAAGGGTTTGGGGTCGGCCTGTGCGAGCGCGGCGTCGAGGTGCGGCACCACCAGGATCTGGTCGTCGCCGCCGATCGTCGCGAGGATCGCTCGGATGCCGGGGTCGGCGAACGCGGCGTTCACATCGGCCGCGCGGGCCTCCGGGCTCGCGTCGAGCTGACGCGTCGTCGCGTACTCGACGGGCACGAGCCCTGTGAGGTCCTGAAGCCGGCGCATCGCCTGCTCGTGGAGCTCCGGCGCGACGGCGGGCGCGGCGAACGCGGGTGAGAGGACGGCGATCCGGTCGCCGGGGACGGGTTTCGGTGCAGCCAGCATTCGCCCAGTCTCGCACCGCGAACGCTGCGGCGCTCGTCAACATCAATTGACAAACCGCTGCGAGTCAACAAGGATTGACGCCGGAGGTCATCATGACGATCGAGACAGCACTGGCGCAGGACGACGGCGGCGAGCCGCTCTCCGAGCTCCACCGCCTCGCGGCGCTGCGTACCGAGCTCGCCCGCTCCGAGGAGACCCAAGTGCGCCGCGCGCGCAACCTCGGCTACTCGTGGCAGGCGATCGCGAGCGCACTCGGCGTGACCAAGCAGGCGGTGCACCGCCGGTTCGGCAAGCGCTGAGGCGCATACAGCCCATCCACAGAATTCGGCCCTGCACGAAGTACGGTCGAACTACCCCTTTCAGAACGAGGTTCCGCATGTCCAGCACGGCGACGTCACGCCGACGCGGACGCGGCGCGCCGCAGGATGGTCCGCGCGCCACTTTCCGCCAGCTCCTCCCCTTCCTCTTCGAGCACAAGCGCACGCTGGTCGTCGTCGCCGTGCTCAGCGTGTTCGGCGCTGCCACGTCGCTCGCGCAGCCGCTGCTCGTCGGGCAGGTGATCGAGGCCGTGCAGTCCGATCAGGGCCTCGGCATCCTCGTGTGGGTGCTCGTCGGGCTCGTGGTGGTCTCATCGATCATCTCGGGCTACCAGCACTACCTGCTGCAGCGCACCGGCACCGCCGTCGTGTACTCGAGCAGGCGCAAGCTCATCTCGCGCATCCTGCACCTGCCGATCAGCGAGTTCGACGCGCGTCGCACCGGCGACCTCGTCTCGCGGGTCGGCACCGACACCACACTGCTGTACGCCGTGCTCACCCAGGGGCTCGCGGATGCCGTCGGCAGCGCGATCCTGTTCCTCGGCGCGCTGATCGCGATGCTCGTGATCGACCCCGTGCTGCTCCTACTGATCGTCGTCGTGATCGGCATCTCGGTCGTGGTGGTGACCGCGCTCAGCGGCCGCATCCGCACCGCGTCAACCGCGCAGCAGGAGAAGGTCGGAGAACTCGCCTCCGGAGTCGAGCGGGCCGTGGGCTCGATTCGCACCGTGCGCGCGTCCGGCGCCACCGAGCGCGAGACCGAGTCCGTGTCGACGCTCGCCTCCGAGGCGTACGGCATCGGCGTGCGGATCGCGAAGATCTCGTCACTCGTCGTGCCGATCGCCGGAGTCGCCCTGCAGGTGTCGCTGCTCGTCGTCCTCGGTGTCGGAGGATTCCGCGTCGCCGCCGGCACGATCACGATCGCCTCGCTCATCACGTTCATCATGTTCCTGTTCATGCTCGTGATGCCGCTCGCCACCACCTTCGGAGCGATCACCTCGGTGAATCAGGCTCTCGGGGCGCTCGGCCGCATCCAGGAGGTGCTGAACCTGCCGACCGAGACACAGCACGACGCCGAGACCGCCGCCTCGTTCTCACGCGATGCTCCCGATTCCGGCGCGCCGGCGATCGAGTTCCGCGATGTGCGCTTCCGGTATCCGGAGAATGTGGTCGCCGCCCGACAGGCCGCTGCCAAGGAGGCGCAGACGCTGCTCGCCGATGCGCACCTCGAGTCCGCTGACGAGGCGACGGCCGCACCCGAGCGCGAGGTGCTGCGCGGAGTGTCGTTCGCGGTGCCGCGAGGGGCGCGCGTGGCGCTCGTCGGCCCCAGCGGTGCCGGGAAGAGCACGATCCTGTCGCTCGTCGAGCGGTTCTACGACCCCACCGGCGGCTCGATCCGCCTCTACGGGCACGACGCTCGCACCTACCCCCGTGACGAGCTGCGCGCGCAGTTCGGCTATGTCGAACAGGACGCTCCGACGCTCGCCGGAACCCTCGCCGACAACCTTCGGCTCGCCTCCCCCGACGCGTCGGACGCCGAGTGCGAACAGGTGCTGCGTGCCGTGAACCTGGGCGACGTGCTCGAGCGCGATCCGCTCGGTCTCGAGGCACCGGTCGGCGAAGACGGCGTCATGCTCTCGGGTGGCGAGCGCCAGCGCCTCGCGATCGCGCGCGCGTTGCTGACCGACGCGCCGATCCTGCTGCTGGACGAGTCCACCTCGTCGCTCGACGGGGTCAACGAGCAGCGCATGCGCGAGGCGATCGATGCGGTCTCGACCGACCGCACGCTGATCGTGATCGCGCACCGACTGTCGACCGTCGTCGACAGCGACCTCATCGTCGTATTGCAGGACGGCGTCGTCGTCGGCCAGGGCACGCACGCCGAGCTCGTGGAGTCGACGCCGCTGTACCGCGACCTCGCGCGCCACCAGCTGCTCGCCTGATCACGAGCCTGTCGGGCACAAAAGTACGCGAAGGCGGGATGCCGGAGACCACTCAGCCATGGGTTCGTCTCTGACGTCCCGCCTTCGCGGGTCTGGGAGGGGATGAGGCGCCGGCTCCCCCGAACCGGCGCCGGTCTGTGTCAGGCCTTGTCGAGCCTGTAGCGCAGCGACGCCAGCTCGGCGCGGAGCGCGGCCGGGACCTTCTCGCCGAAGGTGTCGTAGAACTCCTCGGTCAGGTCGGCCTCGGTCTTCCAGGCCTCGGTGTCGACCGAGAAGAGCTCGTCGAGATCAGCCTCGGGCACGTCGATGCCGTCGAGGTTGAGGTCCGAGACGAGGGGAAGGCGACCGATCGGGCTGTCGACCGTGGACACCTCGCCGGAGATGCGGCGGATGATCCAGTCGACGACGCGCGAGTTGTCGCCGAATCCGGGCCACAGGAACCGGCCGTCGGAGCCCCGACGGAACCAGTTGACCTGGAAGATGCGCGGAGCACGGTCGAAACGCAGTCCCCGGCCGACCGTGAGCCAGTGGCCGAAGTAGTCGGCCATGTTGTAGCCGCAGAACGGGAGCATCGCGAACGGATCGCGGCGCAGCTCGCCGACGGTGCCCTCGGCCGCAGCCGTGCGCTCGGACGAGATGTTGGACCCGAGGAACACGCCGTGCGTCCAATCGGTCGCCTCAACGACGAGCGGAACGTTGGTCGCGCGGCGTCCTCCGAAGAGGATGACGTCGAGCGGCACGGCCTCTTCCCAGTCCTCGGAGATCTGCGGGCACTGCGCTGCCGAGACCGTGAAGCGCGAGTTCGGGTGCGCGGCCGGGCGGTCGGAGTCCGGCGTCCAGTCGTTGCCCTCCCAGTCGACGAGGTGCGCGGGGGCCTGATCGGTCAGGCCCTCCCACCACACGTCTCCGTCGGGGCGCAGCGCGACGTTCGTGAAGATCGTGTTGCCCCAGAGGGTCTCGACGGCCGTCACGTTGGTGGACTCGCCCGTGCCGGGTGCGACACCGAAGAAGCCGGCCTCGGGGTTGATCGCCCAGAGGCGACCGTCCTCACCCGGGCGGATCCACGCGATGTCGTCGCCGAGCGTCTCGACGCGCCATCCGGGGATGGTCGGTCGCAGCATCGCGAGGTTCGTCTTGCCGCACGCCGAGGGGAATGCCGCAGCGACGTGGTAAGCCTTGCCCGCGGGGTCGATCACCCGGATGAGCAGCATGTGCTCGGCGAGCCACCCCTCGTCACGGGCGATCACCGAGGCGATGCGCAGCGCGAAGCACTTCTTGGCGAGGATCGCGTTGCCGCCGTAGCCGGAGCCGAACGAGTAGACCTCGAGCGTCTCGGGGAAGTGCACGATGTACTTGTCGTCGTTGCACGGCCATTCGACGTCGGCTTCACCGGCGGCGAGCGGGGCTCCGACCGAGTGGACCGTCTTGACCCACGGCGCTCCGTCGGCGATCTGACGGGTGACGGCATCGCCGACGCGGGTCATGATGCCGATGGATGCGACAGCGTAGGCGCTGTCCGTGACCTGGACGCCGATGTGCGAGAGCGGGCCCCCGACAGGCCCCATCGAGAACGGGACGACGAACATCGTGCGACCGCGCATCGATCCCTCGAAGATCTCGGTCATCTTCTCGCGCATCTCGGCCGGCGGCGCCCAGTTGTTGGTGGGGCCTGCGTCCTCTTCGCTCTCCGACGAGATGAAGGTGCGACCCTCGGTGCGGGCGACATCGCTGGGGTGCGAGCGGGCGAGGTACGAGCCGGGGCGCCACTCGGGATTGAGTTTGATTAGCTTGCCCTCGTCGACCAGGCCGCGCAGCAGCCAGTCGTTCTCGGCGCGCGAACCGTCGACCCAGTGGATCGAGGCCGGCTGCGTGAGTGTGGCGATCTCATGGACCCACGCGGCGAGCTCCGCCATCGCGGGGGTGTCATACGTCGGAGCCGTCCCGAAGGTGCGCACCGGTGCGACGGATGCTGCTCGGGGGGTGAAGACTTCGGCGATCGCCATGACTACTCCTTTGAAGTGAGGGGCGTTTGTTTCCATCCTCACCCCCTCTGGACGCGACTTTCTGTCATTCATGACGATAAGAATCCAGCTTCTTTCGCTAAGATCAAGGAATGGCTCCTTCCGGCATCCACCTCGCGACTCTCGGTCACCGCATCAGGCACCATCGCCTCGAGAAGGGGTTCACACTCGATGAGCTCGGCGCAGTCGTCGGGGTGGCCGGCTCGCAGCTGAGCCTGATCGAGAACGGCAAACGCGAACCCAAGCTCTCCCTGCTTCAGGCCATCGCGCAGGCCACCGACACACAGGTGACGGATCTCATCTCGGGCGAGCCGCCGAACCGCCGTGCCGCGCTGGAGATCGAGCTCGAACGTGCGCAGGAGAGCCCGGTGTTCCGCCAGCTCGGCGTCGCGCCCGTGCGCGTCACCAAGGGCATGAGCGACGAGACCATCGAGTCGATGCTCGGCCTCCACCGCGAGCTGCAGCGTCGAGAACGCGAGGCGATCGCGACGCCCGAGGAGGCGCGACGGGCCAACACCGAGCTCCGGCTGCGCATGCGGGCGCAGCACAACTACCTCGGGGACATCGAGAAGCTCGCCGAGAAGCAGCTGCGCTCGGCCGGACACGTGCAGGGCGCTCTGACCCACCGCACCGTGAGCATCATGGCCGACAAGCTCGGCTTCGAGCTGATCTACGTCAACGACCTGCCGCACTCGACCAGGTCGGTGACCGATCTCGAGAACGGGCGCATCTACCTGCCGCCGGCGTCGATCCCCGGCGGCCACGGTCTGCGGTCGATGGCACTGCAGGCGATGGCGCACCGCCTGCTCGGGCACACTCCTCCCACCGACTACGCCGACTTCCTGCAGCAGCGCCTGGAAATCAACTACTTCGCGGCGTCCTGCCTGATGCCCGAGACGGCCTCCGTGGCCTTCCTGCAGCAGGCGAAGAAGGATCGCAACCTCGCCGTGGAGGACTTCCGCGACGCGTTCGGCGTCACGCACGAGGCCGCGGGCATGCGCATGACGAACCTGCTCACGCAGCACCTCGGCATGTCACTGCACTTCCTCCGCGTCGACGGCACCGGAGCGATCACGCGGGTGTACGAGAACGACGACCTCCCGCTGCCCATGGACGTCACCGGCGCCGTGGAGGGCCAGCGCGTGTGCCGAAAGTTCCAGGCACGCGCGGCGTTCACTCAGCAGAACCGGACGAACGAACATCACCAGTACACGGACACACCGTCGGGCACCTTCTGGTGCTCCACCCAGACCGGCGCCGCGACCGACGGCGAGTTCTCGATCACGGTGGGCGTGCCCTTCGATGACGCCCGCTGGTGGCGCGGACGCGAGACGACGGACCGCGCCGTGTCGACGTGTCCTGACGAGGCCTGCTGCCGGCGTCCGTCAGCCGATCTCACCGAGCGATGGAACGGCAAGGCCTGGCCGAGTGCGCGCGTGCACACGCACATGTTCTCGCCGCTCCCGCGCGGCGCCTTCCCGGGCGTCGACGACAACGAGGTCTACAACTTCCTCGGGCGGCACGCGAGCGAGTGACGGCGACCGCCTGACGGCTCACCCCTCGAGGAAGCGGGTGAACCGCGCGAGCGCCGCACGCACCGCGTCCACGTCCACGACCGCGTCGGCCGACTCGCTCCCGCGTCCCGGCGCGAAGAGCTCCGGCTCAGATCCGAGCGAGGCACTCGCGTGCGTCCAGCATCCGATCACCCGACCGTCCGAGACGATCGTCGCGCGCACCATGCCGTTCTTGCCCGGTCCCACGAGCGCGAGGTGCTCGGGAGCGCAGACCGCCGTGCGGTCGGCGTACGAGATGTAGTACTCGTCGAAGGCTCCGAGCGCCAGCACGTTCGCTGCGCCCGACGAGCGTCGCGGTCGGACGGTCGAGACGAACACCCCGTCATCGACTTCCGCCACTCCTCCCCGCGCGCGGGTGAGCGCCTCCCGCGACTGACCGAGAGTGAGCCCCGACCACCAGGCGAAGTCGGCGACCCCGGCCGGACCGTGCCCGTCGATGTAACGGACGAAGAGCTCTGCGAGCGGATCTTCGGGCGTCGCGTGCTCCGCGATGTGCTCGTCGACCAGGACGAACCGCTGTTCCCGCCCCACGCCGTCTCGCTCGACGACCGGCCCCTGACAGATCAGACCGTCGAGGGTCATCTCGCTCAACAGGTGGATGCCCCGCTGCCCGCTCGGGTCGATGCCGACGCCGGTGAAGACCTCGAACATCTCGGCACGCGTGAGGCCGCCATCGCGAAGACGCGGCACCACTGCCGCCACGACGGCTGCGACCATCGCCCCGTCGATGCCGAGATCGCGCCGCCTGCCCGCCGCCTGGGCGCGCTGACGCTCGGCGGTCACCGACAGCACCCAGCGGAGATCACGTGCCGGAATGATGTGCAGCGTGCCGCGCATGGTCCAGGCACGCACCAGGTCGCCCCGGGCGAAGGCGCCATCGACCGCACTCAGTGTCGGTTCGCCGCGTGTGCGCGCGGCCAGAGCCCAGCGCCCTGCGGTGAAGTCCTGGCTCTGCACCGCGAGCATGTGCGACGCGGCGTCGGCCACCGTGCGCGCCGGTGCACTGAGCCGATGCGAACAGAGCCGCTCGGCGATCAGAGTCGCGGTCTTCATGCCCTCATCATGCCGGGCGGGACGGACATCGCGCACTCACCCGTGCAGCGTCACCTCACGGCGCTCGGGCAGCACGACGGGGTGCGACCCTGCCATGACCTCGAGCACCCGGATCACCTGGCAGGAGTATCCGTACTCGTTGTCGTACCAGACATAGAGAACGACGTCCGTCTCATTCGCGATGGTCGCGAGCCCGTCGACGATTCCCGCGCGGTGCGATCCGACGAAGTCGGTCGAGACGACCTCGGGGCTCTCGACGTAGTCGATCTGCTGGCGCAGCTTCGAGTGCAGCGAGACACGGCGCAGGTAGTCGTTCAGCTCGTCCTTGACCGCAGGGCGCTCGAGGCTCAGGTGCAGCACGGCCAGCGAGACGTCGGGGGTGGGCACCCGGATCGCAGAACCGGTGAGCTTGCCCTCGAGCTCGGGGAGCGCTCGTGCCACGGCCTTCGCTGCTCCGGTCTCGGTGATCACCATGTTCAGCACGGCCGAGCGACCCCGCCGATCACCGCTGTGGAAGTTGTCGATCAGGTTCTGATCGTTGGTGAACGAGTGCACCGTCTCGACATGCCCCCGGACGATCCCGTACGCCTCGTCGACAGCCTTGAGCACGGGCGTGATCGCGTTCGTCGTGCACGACGCCGCGGTGATGATGCGGTCGTCGGGTTCGATGGTGCTGTCATTGATCCCGTGCACGATGTTCTTCAGCGCACCCTTGCCCGGGGCGGTGAGAAGCACCCGCGCGACGCCGGTCGCCTCGAGGTGACGGCTGAGCCCCGCCTCGTCGCGCCAGCGTCCGGTGTTGTCGACGACGATCGCGTCGTCGATCCCGTAGGTGGTGTAGTCGATCGCCGAGGGGTCATCGGAGTAGATCACCTGGATGCGGGTGCCGTTCGCGATGATCTGCTCGGCGTCCTCGTCGACCGTGACGGAGCCGGCGAAGCGGCCGTGCACCGAGTCGCGCAGCAGCAGCGAGGCGCGCTTGACGAGGTCGTTGTCCGAGCCGCGGCGCACGACGATCGCTCGCAGGCCCAGACCGCTGCCTCCGCCGTTGTGGGCGATGAGGATGCGGGCGAGCAGCCGGCCGATGCGGCCGAATCCGTAGAGCACGACGTCGGTGGGTGCGGCGGCGATCGCCCCGACAGCGGGCGCGAGCGCCTCGGCGAGGTAGGCGTCGAGGGTCAGGCCGCTGTCGGCGTGACCGGCGACGAGGCGGGCGAGATCGAGAGAGGATGCGCCGGGCGCCAGCTCATGGACGCCCTCGAGCACGGCGAGGGTCTCATCGACCTCGAGGCGTTCGTGCCCGAGCTGCGCGACCCGGTCGTGCACCTCGACGATGCCCGTGGCCGAGAGCCCCAGCAGTCGGTGCCCGTGGAGCGAGGTGACCACGTCACGTTCGCGCTTGAGGGCACCGATCAGCGGGATCATCCGCTCGGCCAGCTCTTCTCTCGCCGTCCAGTCGTCGTGGGGTGCGGCGGTAACGTTCATCTGCGTCCTTGCATGTGTGAGCGCGCCGAGGTCGCCGGCGCGCGAGATTGCCGGGTGAGCTTCGGGGGATGCATCCAGGGTACGCGCCGTGCGCGAGTGTTCCGAATCGCGGTCTCCCGCCCGCCGTTCACCTGCACGACAGGGAATCGTGCGAGCATCCGATGCGTTCTCCCCCACGCACCCCTCGCGCATACCTCGTCGAAAGGCCCGCCGATGACAGAACGCCCTCGCCGATCGGCCTGGCCGCCGCTGCTGATCGCGATCGTTCTCGAGGTCAGCGCCACCCTGTCGTTACGCGCCGCCGAGGGCTTCGCCCATCCGCTGTGGCTGATCCCCGTCGTGATCGGCTACACGGGCTCGTTGTGGCTGCTGTCGATCGTGCTCGACCGCGGGATGCCGGTGGGTGTGGCCTACGGCATCTGGTCGGCGATCGGCGTCGTGCTCACCGCGATCATGGGCGCGGTGCTCTTCGGCGAGCTGCTCGGAACCGTGCAGATCATCGGGATCGGCGCGATCGTGGTCGGCGTGCTGCTCGTCGAGCTCGGATCCCACGCGCGCGAGACATCGACCGAGGTGGCGTCGTGATCTGGGCGCTCCTCGTCCTCGCGATCGCGAGCGAGGTGACCGCGACCCTCAGCCTGCGCGCATCGGAGGGCCTGCGGCGCAAGCGGTGGATCCCGGTGATCGTCGTCGGGTACCTCGCCGCTTTCACACTGCTCGGCACGATCCTCGCTATGGGGATGCCGGTGGGTGTCGCCTACGGCGTGTGGGCCGCCGCCGGTGTCGCGATCACGGCGATCCTGGGCCGAGTGATCTTCAAGGATCACTTCTCAGTCATGATGGCGATCGGCGTCGCGCTGATCGCCCTGGGTGTGGTGCTGATCGAGTTCGGCGGCACGCACTGACGCGTCCCGTCGACGGCGCTGGGCGTCACGACGGCGGTCGATGATCATGTACCACGTCACGAACACCGCGATGACACCGAGAAAGATCCCCAGCACCCCACCCATCCACAGTCCGCTCGCGCTGCCGTCGGCGGGAACGGCGAGGATGTCCGTTGCGGATTCTGCAGCCACGAGCAAGGATGCATCCATGGTGCGAGGCTAACGGAGCGCCTCGCCCTTCAGAACCCCAGGCACATCACGGTGACTCCGGCGGCCATCGCCCACGACTCGACGGTGAGCAGGCGGGCGGTACGCCCCTGATGCACGGGAACGAGAACCCACTCCGAGACGACCGTCCAGAGCACCACCCCGATGACCCCGACGATGACGAGCGCCGACAGCAGCCCGTCGAGTCCGTGCCCGCCGTGGCCGCCGGCCTCGACCAGGGATTCGCCCGTCGACAGGCTCTCGAACGAGCAGATCGCCATCACGAGCGACACCAGAGCGCGGTGGCAGCACGTCGCCGCCGCGGGCGTTCCCCGCACGCCGACGGTGCCGAGCAT
Source organism: Microbacterium sp. Leaf159 (assembly GCF_001423615.1). Classification (GTDB taxonomy): domain Bacteria; phylum Actinomycetota; class Actinomycetes; order Actinomycetales; family Microbacteriaceae; genus Microbacterium. The sequence goes on from NZ_LMOU01000001.1 coordinate 1,250,303, forward strand.
CGCCGACACGAGAAGGACGACCCCGAGCATGAGTCCGGTCATCGCGTCGCCGCCCGTGGCCGCGATCACGATCATCGCCGCCGCCATGATGAGGGCGCTCTGTCTCCCCTGCCACGGCACAGCCCGCCAGGCGGCGATGCACGCCGCTGCCGAGACGACGGCGGCGAGCGCCATCAGCCACCGCGCTGCGGGGAGGAGTGGATCCACACCCGCATCATATTGATCAGTCGCTCAAAATAGCCAGACCCCCCGCGATGCGACAGGATGGGCTGGTGCCCCGCGTCGTAGATCACGATGAGCGCCGACGGCAGATCGCCGAGGCGCTGCTCGCCGTGGCAGCGCGCGACGGACACGAGGCGGTGTCGTCTCGCGCAGTGGCCAAGGAGCTCGGCGTGGCGACGGGATCGCTCTGGCACTACTTCGACGGATTCGACGATGTCGTGCGCGCCGCAGCGGCCGAGATCACCCGCCGCACCGACGAGCGGATCAGATCGGCGACCACCGGGCTGCGCGGCCTGGCCAGACTCGACGCCCTCATGCGCGAGGTCCTTCCCGTCGATGACGGCACGCGCACCGAGGCCTACGTGGTGGTCGGCTTCTGGGGCCGCCTCGCCGCACTCGCCTCCAGTCCGGATGCGGGGTCACCGACGTTCGCGACCTGGCAGGACGGCATCAGCGAGTCACTCGACGAAGCCGTGGCCGACGGCGAGCTCTCGCCCGCGACCCCGAAGCATGCGCTCATGTCGCTGCTGCGTTCGATCACCTACGGGCAGCAGGTGCTCGAGGTCACCGAACCTCACGGCGCCGAGGCGCACCTCGCGGTGCTCGACAGCATCCTCTCGCCCTGGCGAGCCTGAGCCTCGACCTCAGCGACCCGCTCCCCCTCCACCGGAATCCTCTCCCCCGACACTCTTGTGCGCGTCGGCACCATCGGCGTACCATCATGCCAATCCGTTTATTGAGCGCTCGCTCGAAATAGTGAGGTACGACGATGTCCCACCCCCAGCCCGTCACGATCGACCGGATCGCCACGCCGCACCCGCTCGACCCGCTCACCGGCGAGGAGATCGCCGCAGCCAGATCCGTGCTCGAATCCGCCGGCCTTCTCGGAGAGACCGTGCGTGTGCCGATGCTCCTCCCGGACGAGCCCACCAAGCAGGAGCTCGCGACGTGGAAGCCCGGCGCGCCCATCGACCGACGGATCGACGCGACCCTGCTCGACACCGCGACGGGCGCAGCGACCGAGGTCATCGTCTCGATCACGCGCGGCGAGGTGCTTCGTACCGAGCGGGTGCCGAACGACGCCCCGCCCTACGGACAGCCGCAGTACCTCTTCGAGGAGTACGGCCGCGCGGAGGAGATCGTCAAAGCCTCCCCCGAATGGCAGGCCGCGATGACGCGCCGCGGTCTCGCGGAGCACATGGAGCTCGCCTTCTGCGGCCCACTCGCTCCCGGGTACACCGGCCGGGCGGACGAGGTGGGTCGCCGCGTGATCCGCTCGCTCACCTTCCTGAAGTACGACGAGAACGACTCGCCCTGGGCGCATCCGGTCGAAGGCCTCGTGGTGCACATCGACCTGACCGCGGGCAGCGTGATCCGCATCGACGACGAGGGCGACGTGCCGGTTCCCGCCGGCCACGGCAACTACTACTCGGAGGTGCAGGGCGCGGCCCGGACGACCCTCAAGCCGATCGAGATCACGCAGCCGGAAGGGCCCAGCTTCGCGGTCAGCGGATCGCTCGTCGAGTGGGAGAACTGGTCGATGCGGGTGAGCTTCAACGCCCGCGAGGGGCTCGTGCTGCACGACGTCGCCTTCGACGGACGCTCCGTGCTCAGTCGGGCGAGCGTGCCCGAGATGGTCGTGCCCTACGGCGATACCGCCCCGGGCAGATTCTGGATCAGCTACTTCGACGCAGGCGAGTACCTGCTCGGCAAGAACGCGAACCACCTCGAGCTCGGCTGCGACTGCCTGGGCGTGATCCGCTATCTCGACGGCTACGTCGCCGACGATCACGGCAACCCGGTGCGCATCCCGAACGTCGTCTGCATGCACGAGGAGGACTACGGGATCCTCTGGAAGCACACCGACCTCGCAGGGCGCTCGGACGTGCGCCGCTCGCGCCGCTTCGTGATCTCGTACTTCTCGACGATCGGCAATTACGACTACGGCTTCTACTGGAATTTCTCCCTCGACGGCTCGATCGAGGTCGTGGCCAAGGCGACCGGAGTCGTGTTCGCCGGCGCGGGTGAGCCCGGCGTGCGGCAGAAGCACGCCACCGAGCTCGCACCCGGAGTGTTCGCCCCCGTGCATCAGCACCTGTTCTGCGCGCGACTCGACGTCGCGATCGACGGTGACGAGAACCGCCTCTTCGAGGTCGACGCGCAGCGCATCCCGATGGGGCCGGAGAACCCGTTCGGCAACGCCTTCACCTGGTCCGAGACGCAGCTCCTCACGGAACTCGAGGCGCAGCGCGAGGCCGACACCTCGGTCGCCCGCGCCTGGGAGGTGCAGAGCACCACCCGCACGAACCACGTCGGACGGCCCACCGCGTACCACCTGATCCCCGAGCCGACGGCGCTGCTGATGGCGGATCCGGCGTCGTCCGTCGCCGCTCGCGCGACGTTCGCGACCAAGCACCTGTGGGCGACGCAGCATGAGCAGGGGCAGAACTGGCCGGCCGGTCGCTACCCCAACGCGCACCAGGGCGGCTCCGGTCTGCCCGAGTACTCGGCCGGTGACCGCTCGCTCGACGGCGAGGACATCGTGCTGTGGCACACGTTCGGCCTCACGCACTTCCCGCGCCCGGAGGACTGGCCGATCATGCCCGTCGACTACGCCGGATTCTGGTTCAAGCCGAACGGCTTCCTCGACCAGAACCCCGCGATGGACGTGCCCCCGTCATCTCAGGCGCACGGCTCGGCAGAAGCCGGATGCTGCGGTGGCGGAGAATCCTGCACCTGCGGCCACTGACCCGAGCCGGGGTTCGCGGCGTCGCTCTCGTCGGGTGCTCCCCGGCGGAAGCACGCGTCGAAGGTGCCCCTCACGAGAGGTCGGCGATCGCGACGCGCAGGATGCCGTCCGCATCACGGAGCGCCTGCGCCGAGCGGTCCGCCGATGCCCCGGTCGACAGCATCAGGATCGCGAGCTTGACCGAGCCGTCGGCCGAGGCGAGGGCAGCGGCGGCTTCGTCGACGGTGGAACCGGTGAGTTCGGTGACCGTACGGATCGAACGGGCGTGAAGCTTCTCGTTCGTCGCGAGAAGGTCGACCATCACACCGCGATGCGTCTTGCCGAGTTTGATCATCGACAGCGTGGTCAGCATGTTCACGACGAGCTTCTGCGCGGTACCCGACTTCAATCGCGTCGATCCCGAGATGAACTCGGGCCCCGTGACCACCTCGATCGCGATGTCCGCCACCGCGCCGATGTCGGATGCCGCATTCGAGGCGATCGCCACGGTGAGAGCGCCGACCCCGCGGGCGAACTCCAGTCCCCCCACCACATAGGGCGTGCGCCCTGAGGCGGAGATCCCGACGACCGTGTCCCACTCGGTCAGCCCGATCTCGCTCAGCGACAGACCCGCAGCCTCGGCGTCGTCCTCGGCGTTCTCGACCGCGGATCGGATCGCCGTCTCGCCCCCGGCGATGAGCCCGACGACCATCGACGGATCGGTGCCGAAGGTCGGCGGGCACTCGCTGGCGTCGAGCACGCCTACGCGGCCGGCGGTACCCGCACCGATGTAGATCAGGCGTCCGCCTTCGCGGAACCGCGCGGTGATGCCATCGACGGCGGCGGCGATCTCGGCGCGGCGTTCGGCGACCGCTTCGGGGACGCGGTGGTCCTCGGCGTTCATCCTGTCCACGAGCTCGATCGTGTCGAGCAGGTCGAGGTCGCCGCGGTCGGTCGACGATGCTTCGGTTGCGAGCGTCGACAGCACGTCGAGAAGGTCGGCCAGTCGGGAGGGATCATTCGGCACGGTGGACGAACCTTTCATGGGGAAGATCGGTGCGGTCTGCGATGAGCAGCGCCCCGTCGAGAGCATCACCGGCAGAAGCCACGACCGTCCGCCCCGCAGTGCGCAGGGCGTCTTCGATCCCGGCGCGGAACCAGACATGCTCGGTGAGGCCGCCGTGCAACGCCACCCGATCGGCGCGCGACGACGCGGCGACCGCTGAGGCGGTGAGGAGGCGAATGCTCTCTGCGGCGATCCCGGCGGAGACGACGTCACCGGACTCCGCGGCGTCGAGCACGAGCGGGGCGAGGGTCGCGAGGCGTCGGGGCAGCGAGCCGTCCTGAGCGAGCCAGCCGGGGATCGCGGACGGTGCGCCGATCGGCATCGCCACGGCGTCCGTGAGTGCGGTGCTCTGCCCGAGGCCGACGGATGCTCGCAGCACCGCGCGCAGTGCCTCGCGCCCGAGCCACGAGCCGCTGCCGAAGTCGCCGAGCTCAGGACCCCAGCCATCCACGAGCATGGCTCGACCGCTGTCGAGGCCGCCGTCGATCCCACCGTCGATCCCGAGGGCCGCCGCACCGGTGCCCGCGATCAGGAGCACTCCCGCGTCGCCGTCGAGGGCGCCGACATGCGCCGACACGACGTCGGACGCCACGGCGGCGGGGACGCCCAACGCGTCGGCGAGTCGCCGAGCGAGTTCGGATGCCGCGGTCGGTGCGGCCCAGGCGCCGGCAGCACCGACGGAGATCGACGAGATCGGCTCGTCGAGGTGAGCCGTCAGCGGAAGGATCGAGTCGAGCGCGGCGGTGACACCACCGGCTGAGGCGAGACCGGGCGCTCCGACCCCGTCATGAAGGGCGCGACGGGCCGATCGGCGGCCGGTGACGGCATCCGGCTCCGAGACGACCACGCGGCACCGTGACTTGCCGAGATCGACGGCCACGACGGCGGATGGAGGAGACATGGAAATAGTCTACGCACTGAGCACCCGACGTGAAATAATTATTCAGCAGTGTCCTGAATCGCCGAACGCAGGAGAGCGATGAGCATCCAGACGACGATCGCGACAGCGGCCGAGAAGCTTCCGCCGTCGCTCGCGCGCATCGCCCGCACAATCTCGAACGATCCGACGATCGTCGTCGACAGCACGATCACCGAGATCGCCGCGACCTGCGCCACCTCGGTCGCCTCCGTCGTGCGATTCTGCCGAGCGATCGGCGTGAACGGATACGCTGCGCTGCGCATGGCCCTGGCTGCCGAACTCGGGCGCGAATCCGCGCAGTTCCCCGCGTCGGCCGGTTTCGGTGCCGAGATCTCGGCGGCGGATTCACTGCAGGAGGCGACCGCGAAGGTGGCGGCGCTGGAGCTGCTCGCCATCGAGGAGACGATCGCCGGAGTCGACTACGACGTGCTCGCCGCAGCGGTGGATGCGATCGACGACGCCGACCGCATCCTGCTCTTCGGCATCGGTGCGAGCGGTCTCGTCGCGGCAGACCTCGGCCACAAGCTCCTGCGCATCGGCCATGCGGCGATCGTCCTCACCGACGCGCACGAGGCGAGCGCCGCGGCCGCACTCGGCGCCAAGAAGACCGTGGCGATCGGCTTCTCCCACTCGGGCACGACCCGCGAGACGCTTCACTTCCTGCAGACCGCTCGGTCGGCGGCGAGCACCACTATCGGCGTCATCGGCGCATCCGGCTCCCCGCTCGCCTCAGAGGCGGACCACGCACTGCTCAGTCACGCCCGCGAACCCCGTCTGCGAGCCGGCGCCATGGTCAGCAGGATCGCGCAGCTCGCCCTGGTCGACTGCCTCTTCGTCGGGGTGGCTCAGAAGCGCCACGCCCACTCCGTGCACGCTCTGCAGCGCACAGCCGAAGCCACGCAGACACTGCGCTGACCCGCACGCAGTGAACCCGCTCTGCCCTCAGGCGGCCACGGGATCGCTGCGGTGCTCGGTGCCGACCGAACCCGCGGTGCGCAGGAACACGATGATCCAGCTGAAGATCAGCACCGCGGCGATCAGCTCCACCGCCGTGAGGTTGTAGTACCCGACGGCGAAGAACGCCGCCAGCAGGATGATCACGAGCACGTAGACCCAGCCGAACACCACGAAGACCCGTGGGATGGTGCGCACGAACCACGGCATCCCGACGACGATCACCCCGAAGGCGACCGTCATCCCGGTGGCGACAGTGTTGTGCACGAGGAAGAACTCGTCGACGGGGAAGACACCCACGCAGGCGAGGAAGATGCCGATCAGGATCAGCCCTCCGCGCACGATGAATCGACCCCGTCGATCGACGGGGTCATCGACGGGCAGGCCCGCCGTCGCATATCGAGCGATCGTCGTCACCAGCACTCCGGCGATGATGAGCGTGGTGTTGAAGGCCAACGAGGCACTGTTCGTGCTCATGCCGAGCGCTGAGAGGTTGTCCCGCCACCAGTGCACGTCGCTCGAGGCGAGCATCGCCGCGAACGCCCCCACGACGAGGAACATCGCGAGCACGAGTGACAGCACGGTCGGCGAGAGCGCGACGGCGCTGAGGAACGTGACATAGGCGGTGAGTGCGAACGCCACCGCGACGAGGACGGCTCCCGGGAAGGGGAACACCGGAGCATCCGTGAAGCTCCGCTCGAGCAGCTCGGCGATACCGAGCCAGCCGAGATATGCGATGGCTGCATGCGCGAAGGCGATCGCGACGAGGTCGTACCACCGCAAGCGGTCGCCGGGAACGCTGAAGCCGTCACGTGTGCCGTCGGGCGCCACGGTCGCCGGCCGCGAGACGAGACGACCGAGTGCGAACGCGAGCACCGCGGTGACCGCTCCCCCGTACGCCGCGAACGAGCCGATAGACCCCGTGCCGCTGATCGCCATCTCATGCCCCCAGAAGACAGGGAATCCGATCGCGAAGCCCAGAAGCAGGAAGACGGCGCCGACGATCAGTGCGGTCGCCTCGAAGACGGCGTCCGAGGTGTCGGGTCCTCGCAGCTGCCGCAGGACCTGCATGACCCTCTCACCGATGTTTCTCATAGCCGGCCTCCGTCGACATCATAGAAGCCTCGCGGTTCCGAACGAGCCGGTGGTAGCATCACGACACGGATCGTATACAACGTCGTCGTTCCACCACCCGAGGTAGTCAGTCATGAACGGTGTGCCCGCAGCCCCCGCCGAATCGGTATCCACGCTCATCGCGCGCAACATCAGCGAGTTCAGAGCGGCCGTGTCGGAGTCGTTCGTCCCGCTTCAGGTGTCGACGTCGGGTCCCGACCACTTCCGAGGTGTGATCCGCGGCGCTTCCGTCGACGAGGTGCACGTGAACGAGGTGCGCGCGACCTCGCATGTCGTCGAGCGCACCCCCGAGCTCATCGCCCGCAGCGACAGGTCGTACTTCAAGCTCAGCCTGATGCTCGCCGGAACCGGAATGCTCATCCAGGACGACCGCGAAGCCGTACTGCAGGCGGGCGACCTGGCCGTGTACGACACAGATCGCCCGTACTCCCTCGTGTTCGACGACGACTTCCGCACCATGGTCGTGATGTTCCCCAAGCACCTCATCAGCCTTCCGGCCGACATGGTCGGTCAGCTCACGGCCGTGCGGATCTCAGGGCAGGGCGGACTCGGCGGAATGGTCGTGCCCTACCTCACGCAGCTCGCCGGCAACCTCGATCAGCTCGCCGGCACCACCGGAGCGCGCCTGGCACACAGCGCTCTCGACCTCGTCACGACGGTCTTCACGCGTGAGCTCGGGCTCGACGAGGTGTCGGCAGATCCGCACCGCGCACTGGTGCAGCGCATCCGCTCGTACATCGACCGCAATCTCGCCTCCACCGACCTCGGCCCCGCCTCGATCGCGTCGGCGCACTTCATCTCGACCAGGCACCTGCACGGGCTCTTCCAGGAGCAGGGCGTGACGGTCTCGACCTGGATCCGCACGCGGCGCCTCGAGCAGTGCCGCAAGGACCTGCTCGACCCGATGCTGGCGGATCGTCCCGTCGCGGCCATCGCCGCACGCTGGGGGTTCGTGGATGCCGCGCACTTCAGCCGCGCGTTCAAGACGGCCTTCGGCATCTCCCCCAGCGAGTACCGCGCCGCGCACTGATCGCCTGTTACGACGTGACCTGATCGCGCGTTCCGACACGAGCTGAGCGCGCGTTCCGATGCGACCTCTGTCCGTCATCGGCCGGTCCACCGGACACGCCTTGCCCCGGAGGGCACGCCGGTTGACTCTCGGCGCGCGATGGCACCGCATCCCTTGAGCGGATGCCGTGCAGCGCCGGAGCATGAGGCAAGCACACCGCGAGGATGCGGTGCCCGGAGCGAGGATGCTCCGCAGCATGCGACGTCAGGACCCCCATGATCGCCCCTGTCACGACCGATCCCGCGCTCGACGAATGGCGCACGTACGACGAGTTCGCCGCGGGGATCGACACGTTCCGCCTGCCGAACGCCTCACTCTCAGGCATCACGATCACGCTGACGCTCGATGACGATTCCACGCTGTCTCTCTCGTTCGATGCCGTGGCCGTCACGTGGTCGGGTCTCGGCGAGTCAGGCACAGACCCTTACGACGCCGTCGCGGTGCGCGATGACGTCGTGTTCGTCAACATCCCGCTCGAGAGTCGCGAACGCGAGGCGATCACCGTCGTCTACTCGACGACGACGCACCGCGCCACGGTCGTACGATCGCGCATCGCCGCCGAAGCCGTCGAGGGCACCCCGCAGGTCGGGCAGGACTTCTGGGCGGCCACCACCGATCGAGGCACGGCCACCGGCGAGGTGCCGGGGCCGAGCCGCGACCTGATCGGCAAGCGGAACGTCTACCGCTACAGCCCTCACCACCTCTACGAGCACGCGTACATCTCGAGCCGGCGCTATGCGTGGCAGTGCCTCGAGGGTGTGCAGCGCGGGCACGGCGACATGGACCTCTCGACAGTCTGGAAGTTCGCCGACGGCCTCTACCTGTTCTGCTTCCGGGAGTTCCGCATCGCGGTCGCCAGCGTCTGGCTGCACGATCTCGGCTATCAGCTGATGACGACCGGCATCTTCCTCGGCCTGAACGGCGACGGCGACGCCGAGCACTCGCGGGGCGGCGGGCACATCTATCCGCTCGGCTCGGTCGACTACCCCGACGCGCAGCCGGTCTGACGCGACCGCTGCCGTCGCACGCGCATCTGGACACGCAGACGAAGGGATCCCTCATGGGCAATGCAGACATCATCGCGGCGCACTACGCCGCCAACGACCGTGGAGACCTCGACGGCATGCTCGAGTCGTTCGCCGACGACGTGCGGTGGACCGAGGCAGCAGGATTCCCCTACGCCGGCACGTACATCGGGCCGGATGCCGTGACAGCCCACGTCTTCGCGCGCATCCAGGAGGAGTGGGATGACTACTCCGTCGCGATCGATGAGGTCATCGACGGCGGCGACGTGGTCATCGGAATCGGCACCTACTCGGGCACCTACCGCTCGACCGGCCGGTTCTTCGCCGCCCGCGTCGCCCACGTCTGGCGGCTGGCCGGCGGCAAGGTCGTCGGCTTCGAGCAATTCACCGACACCGAGCTCGTGAACCGCGCGCTGCGCGACTGAGGCCGCGGACCGCCCGACCACACAGCATCACCCGAACACAGAGCATCACCCGAACACAGAGCACCACCCGAACACACAGCACCACCCGAACACAGAGCATCACCCGAACTCGAGAGGCAGGAACCACATGAACAAGCGAGTATCCGGCACCGCGGCGCTCATCGCCGTGGCAGCCCTCACCCTGGCAGGCTGCGCCGGCGGAGACGGAAGCGGAGGCGGCGAAGGAGCCCCCATCGTGGTCGGCTCCGTGAACACGATCAGCGGCCCCGCGACCTTCCCCGAGGCGTCGCAGGCGGCAGCAGCGGTCTTCGACGCGTTCAACGAAGCCGGCGGCCTGGACGGTCGGACCATCGAGTACAAGACGCTCGACGACAAGGGTGACCCGGCGACCGCCACGGCATCCGCCCGCGAACTCGTCGGGAGCGACGGAGCGGTGGCGCTCGTCGGCTCGGCCAGCCTCATCGAGTGCGAGATCAACGCGAAGTACTACGAACAGGAGGACATCCTGTCGATGCCCGGCATCGGCGTCGACACCGGATGCTTCGCGAGCGACAACATCTCGCCCGCGAACGTCGGTCCGTTCAACGACATGACCCTCACGCTGCAGTACGGCTCGGAGGTGCTCGGGCTCGACGACATCTGCATCCTGCTCGAGATCGCAGGATCCACGCGTCCGACCTACCAGGCCGCGATCGACAAGTGGACCGAGATCACCGGCAAGGAGCCGAAGTACGTCGACGACACCGTGCCGTACGGCGCCTCGGACTACACCCCGTACATCGTGAAGGCGCGCGAACAGGGCTGCAAGGCTCTCGCGATCAACCCCGTCGAGCCCGACGCGATCGGCCAGGTCAAGGCGGCGAACGCCCAGGGCTGGGACGACGTGACGTGGCTGTACCTGACGAGCGTCTACAGCGAGAACTTCGCCGGCGCGATCGACAACGCGGGTGCGGGCATCTACGTCCCTGCCGAGTTCTACCCGTTCACGGATGACAACGAGATCAACTCCGAGTGGCGCGAGCTGATGGAGGCGAACGACATTCCGCTCACGTCCTTCAGCCAGGGCGGATACCTCGCGGCCAAGTACTTCATCGAAGTGCTCGAGGGCATGGACGGCGACATCACCCGCGAGAGCGTCACCGAGGCGCTGCGAGGCATGGATCCGATCGAGAACCCGATGGTCGGAACGCCGTATGTCTTCGGCACCCAGAACACCGCGGGCTGGCCGATCATCCTCGAATCCGGCACGAACGCCTGGGAGAAGGTCGCGGACGACTGGCTGCGCATCGGCGAGTAGCCACCCTTCGCCTGCCGCCGAGCGCATTCTCGGCGGCAGGCCCTCCCCCTCCCGGTTCCGAGCTCGTCGCAGAACAGATGCCCTCGGAGCCGAACCTCTCAGATCAGAAAGGACGCCTCATGCTGCAAGGCGCCATAGCCGGTCTCGCCGCCGGCGGTCTCTACGCCGTCCTCGGCGTATGCCTGACCTTGATGTCGCGTCTCGTGCGGGTCGTCAACTTCGCACAGGCCGCGACCGCGATGTTCGGTGCGTTCAGCGCCGTGTGGTTCGTCAGCGAACTCGGAGTACCGATCTGGCTCGGATCCGTGCTCGGTGTGCTCGTCGGCGGGCTGCTCTCGGCCGCGATCGGATGGATCGCGGCGACGTGGCTCTCCGAGGCATCCACGACGACTCGATCGGCGATGACCGTCGGGCCGCTGCTTCTGCTGATCTCCCTGTCGTTCATCCTGTTCGGCAACAAGCCGCAGCCGTTCACCCCGATCATCGCCGGTCCCGCCTTCTCGTTCGGCGGCGTCGTGGTCAGCCAGGTCACCGTCGCGACCGTCGTCATGGCCGTCGTCACCGCGATCGCCGTACGCGTGGTCCTGCGCCGCACGAGGGTCGGCACGCAGCTGCGCGCGCTCTCCGAGCGTCCGACCACGGCGGAGCTGCTCGGCATCCGCTCCCGTCCGCTCTCGATCGCCGTGTGGTTCGTCACGGGTGTGATCAGCGCGATCGCGATCATCATCGTGGCGCCGTCGCAGTCGAACGATGCGACGAGCCTTGCCATGCTCATCGTCCCCGCGGCGGCCGCCGCACTTCTCGGAGGCTTCCGCCGCCTCGATCTCGCCGTCATCGGCGGCGTGGTGCTCGGTGTGCTGAGCGGTCTCGTCGCGCAGATCGACGAGGTCGCCCTCGTGCGCAACTTCCTTCCGTTCCTGTTCATCGTCGTCCTGCTCCTGTGGACGCAGCGCAAGGAGGTGTGGGATGCCGCTCGCTGACCGTCCCTGGTTCCGTCTGTCCTGGCCCTTCGCCGTCGCGGTCGCCGCGATCGGGGTGGGCGCCATCCTGAGCACGGCACTGCCGGGCTACTTCGTCTTCCTCGCGATCAGCGCGGTCATCGCGGCGATCGCGATTCTCGGTCTCGGCATCGTCACGGGGTCGGCCGGCATGATCGCCCTGTGCCAGCTCACGTTCGCGGCTGTCGGCGCCTGGATCGTATCGCTGCTCAACGTCATGCAGGCCCCCGGCGGCTTCGTCGTCTGGCTGGTGTTCGGCGGCATCGCGGCGGGGCTCGTCGGCATCCTCGTGGGGTTGCCCGCCCTTCGGCTGCGGGGCGTCAACCTCGCAGTAGTCACTCTCGGGTTCGCCGCAGCGGCCGACGTGACTCTGGTGCAGATCCAGTTCCCGGGCTCCGCCGACGGCACCGCGATCGAGCGACCGGAATTCTTCTCGAACGATCGGGAGTTCTTCTTCCTGTCGATCGTCGTGCTCGCCGTCTGCGCTCTCGGCGTGTTCTTCCTGCAGCGCGGCCGGTGGGGCTCGAGCTGGAAGGCCGTCGCGTTCTCCGAGCGCGGCACCGCCGCGGCCGGGCAGAGCGTGCAGACCGCCAAGCTCACGGCCTTCGCGGTCTCGGCCGCGCTCGGCGGCATCGCCGGTGGACTGCTCGCAGGCCAGGTGCAGCTGCCGTTCGCGTCGAGCTTCACGCCTCTGCAGTCCCTCGCGCTGTACGTGCTCGCCATCATGTCGGGGGCGCACCTGATCGACATGGCGATCTTCGGCGGCATCCTCTGGGTTCTCGTCCCCGAGCTGCTCAAGCGCTGGGGCGTGCCCCAGGACTGGGCCTTCGTCGTCTTCGGCGTACTGGGGGTGCAGGCGCTCACCAGCGGCACCAACCTCGGGCAGGGAATCCGCAACCTGATCTGGAAGCGCGCGGATCGCAGGACCGCGACAGCGAAGCTGACGGCGCTCCCTCCGGATGCCGACGCCGAGGCCGCCGTGATCACCACGACGACGACCGCGACCGTGGACGAGCGTGCGCTCGACGGCGCTCCGGTGCTCACGGTCGAGGGGCTCACGGTGCAGTTCGGTGCGCTCAAGGCGTTGGATGACGTGTCCTTCGAGATGCCGGCGGCATCGATCATGGGGCTCATCGGACCGAACGGCGCCGGGAAGTCGACGTTCGTCGATGCGATCAGCGGGTTCCTGCCGAAGCACGGCGGTCGTGTGCTTCTCGGTGACCGGGACCTCGGCGGACTGTCGCCCACTCGGCGCGCGCGGCTCGGGCTGCGACGCACCTTCCAGCAGGACAGGGTGCCGCCGGCGCTCACGGTCGGGGCGTACGTGCGGTTCGTCGCTCGACGTCGACTCGCTGCATCCGACATCGACGAGGTGCTGGAGTTCTTCGGTTGCCCCTCTGCGCGCTCACGTCTGTCGAGCGTCGATGTCGGCACGCGCCGGCTCGTGGAGGTGGCGGCGAACGTGCTCGCGCGTCCCCGGCTGCTGATCCTCGATGAACCCGCCGCAGGGTTGTCGCACGACGAGCACCTGGCGCTCGCGGCGCGGTTGCGCGAACTGCCCGCTCGGTACGGGGTGGCGCTGATCATCATCGAGCACGACCTGGACCTCGTGCGCTCGGTCTGCCCGACGCTCACCGTGCTCGACTTCGGTCGGGTGCTGGCGTCGGGGCCTCAGGCCGAGGTGCTCGCCAACCCGGCCGTCGTGAAGGCCTACATGGGAGAGACGGAGCTGCTGAAGTGAGCGAACTCGTATTGGATTCGGTGACTGTCAGCCGTGGAGCGGGTCCCGTGATCTCCGACGTGTCGCTGACCGTCAGAGGTGGCGAGGTATTGGCCCTCGTGGGCCCGAACGGCGCCGGGAAGACGAGCCTGATCGAATCGGTGTCGGGGGTGACGCCGCATTCGGCGGGGACGCTCACGCTCGACGGCGAGCCACTCGACAAGCTGTCGCGAGTGGCGAGGGCACGCCGCGGCATCGTGCACATCGAACAGGGTCGCGCGGTGTTCCCCTCGTTGACCGTGCGCGAGAACATCTCGCTCACCGCACGAACGCAGGCGGAGGTGGATACTGCGCTCGAGCAGTTTCCCGAACTCGAGAAGCGCATCGATTCGCCGACCGCGCTCCTGTCGGGCGGTGAGCAGCAGATGGTGGTGCTCGCACGTGCGTTCGCCGCGAAGCCGAGGATCCTCCTGATCGACGAGATGTCGCTCGGGCTCGCGCCGGTCGTGTTCATGCGGCTGATGCCGATCGTGACCTCGATCGCGGAGTCGGGCGTCGGCGTGCTCCTGGTCGAGCAGTTCACGCAGCTCGCGCTGGGTCTCGCCCGCGATGCGGTCGTCGTGGCCGGCGGACAGGTGTCGTTCCAGGGCACCTCGGAGGCTCTGCAGGAAGACCCGCAGCTGCTCCACCGCGCGTACCTCGGCGGGTGAGGGTGAGGGTGATCTGAGCGCGCCTCAGATGCTCTCGCAGTAGCCTGAGTGGATGACCGAGACCATCAGCGCCCGCGCCGTCCTGCTCGACATGGACGGCACCCTCGTCGACTCGACGGCCGTCGTGGAACGTCTGTGGCTGGCGTGGGCTGCGCCGCACGGGATCGACCCCGCGAGGGTGCTGAGCGTCGTGCACGGGCGCCAGGGCCATCAGAGCATGGCGATCATGCTGCCGGAGCGCGATCACGAGATCAACATCCGCGAGAACGCCGTGATGCTGGCGAACGAGAGCCAGGACGTCGACGGAGTAGTCGCGATCGAGGGCGCGGACGTGCTGCTCTCGGCGCTGCTCCCCTTCCCGCACGCGATCGTGACATCGGCCGATGTCACGCTGATGAAGGCGCGTATGGGGCAGGCAGGACTCACCGTGCCCTCGCTGACCGTGACGGCCGAGAACGTGTCGGCGTCGAAGCCGGATCCTGAGGGCTTCCTGCTGGGCGCGAAGCTGCTCGGTGTGGACCCCGCAGACTGCGTGGTGTTCGAGGACTCGGGTGCGGGGATCCAGGCTGCTCACGCTGCCGGGATGCGTGTGATCGGGGTGGGCTCTCACGCCACCTCGCATGAGCCGACCTTCCATGTCGACGACCTCACCCAGGTGGCCGTCGTGCCGACGGCCGACGGTGGGTTCGAGCTCACTGTCCGGTGATGCGGTGACGCGCTGACGCGCTGACGCGACGACGCACCGACGCGACGACGCGACAACGCGACGACGCGACGACGCGACGACGCGACGACGCGACGACGCGACGATGCACCGATGCACCGATGCGACAACCGTCGTATCGGTGACGAGCCAGCCATCGCGTCGATGATCGAGTGATGAGGTCGCGTCGATGACACTCGCCCAGGTCATCCAGTGCGGGCAAGCCGCGCGGGGATTTTCGATCGCGCCCGGCTGAGTCGCGGGGTGCGCCATCGTTGCTCGGGATCCCACCATCTCGGGCCCCGCACCTGCGGGAGGCCGTCGTCCATCCGGATCTCCCACCCTGAGCTGCCGAGGGATCGGTGGTGCCACCAGCACAACGGCACACCGTTGTCCGTATGCGTCGGCCCACCTCTCGCATGCTCAACAACGTGATGGATCTCGCACCACGACGCCGGAACGTGACATCCGGGGATCAGGCACTCCTTGTCCCGGGCGACGATCGCCCGCCGTTGATGCACGGTGAACACGCGGTCGGTGGTCGAGATCCCGATGATCCGCCCCTCATCGAACAACACCCGTTGGATGGTGCCGGCGCAGCCGATGTGCGCGGCGACGGAGACGGGGAGGTGGGCACCCGATCCGGGGATCGTCGCCCACCCGCCATTGCCGCCCGCTTCGCCGGCAGCAGGCCCGAAGGGCGCCCCGGCGCCGTGACCAAGGTGAGCGGCGAGGTCTTTCGCGTCGACGTTCACGACGAGGACGGGTGATGACCCACCAAGGGTGGGCATCGCGTTGTGGCGGGCAGCGATCGCGCACACCATCGCCAGGGCATCGTGGCGCTTCTGCGCCGCGGTGCGGTCATCGAGCACGCACCGCGGGTCCGAGTTGAACGGATCCGTGTCGTCACCCTCGGCGCCACCCTCCGCCTGCGCCTCTGCGTTCGCCTCCGCTCCCCCGTCCGCATCCGCATCCGCATCGACGTCAGTGTCAGTGTCGGCGTCCGCCCCATCGCTGGGTGCGAAGTGCACGCCGGGCATCGGCGGGCCATCACCTTTCGGGTTCAAGATCGCGTCGATGATCAGCTGCAACTGCGCCGCGACGTCCGGGGTCAGATACCCGCGGATCGCATGCACACCGTCTTTGAGACGGCCGATCGTGATGCCCCGCCGACGCTTCGAGTCCTCATCCTTCGGCTCTTCCCCGTCCGGGTCGAACATCGACGCGAGATCCTCCGCAAGCGCCTTCAAGTCCTGAGCCGTCGGCGCCGGACCCGGCGCATCAGCCCCGAAATCGTCAGCATCTGCATCGTCAGCATCGCCATCATCGTCGACCACGAGACCGTGCCCGCGCGCGCACCCGGCCAACGCGACATCGGCCGCCAGGCGTTGATCGACCGTGAGGCGATCCCACACCTTCTCGATCGGCGCGGTCGCCGCCAGGAACCCCGCGACACCGACCACCCCGTCGAGCAGCGCGAGCCGCAGCTCGGACCAGCGGGCCGGCATCCGCTCCCCCGACAGACTCGTCGGGCGCCGCACCAGATCGACGACCGTGTCGACCCGGGACGCTCCCCGCACATCGACCCGCACCGTCCGCTGCAGCAACNGGACGAGTGCGGGAAGTCCACTGCATCGCCCGTCGCGATGGTCTCCACGATCACGGCTTCCGCACGGCGGAAGGCCGCCCCCGCGCCCTGCAGAACCGTGATCCGGTCCGCGTCGGTCAGCCCGGCGAGCGCGTCGTCGGACAGCACTGTGTCGAGGTCGGCGATGACCCGATCCAGAAGCTCCGCGGTGCTGTTCATACCCGTAAGTCAACCCGGGACCACCGACATTCAAGACCCGAAACCACCCCGTTTTACCCCAGATCAGATCCGTATTCCAATCTCCCGGAATGACACAGCAGGAGGCGCCCAGATCACTCCCGAGAAGCGATGGTGAACTGCAAAAAAGGTGCGACCGAGCAGGGAGATGGCGAGTGACGCGAACCCGAGACGCGAACCCGAACCTCGGGATGCGGAACTCGTATGCGGGACTCAGATGCGGGGCTCGGAAGCGGGACGCGGGACTCGGAAGCGGGACTCAGATGCGGGACTCAGATGCGGGGCTCGGAAGCGGGACGCGGGCTCGGGATGCAGGACTCAGATGCAGGACCCGGAAGCGGGACTCAGATGCGGGACGCGGGCTCGGGATGCGGGCGCACAAGCACAAGCACAAGCACGGAACGGGGAGGCGTCACCGGAGCGGGAGGTCCGACCCAGAATCCCAGACGAACGAACGAAGCCCCTACATCCCCGCGTGATCGAAGGCGATGGTCGGCACGTCCACGACATGCGATCCGCCGTCAGCCACGATCACGGCCCCGGTGATGTACGACGACTCCCCCGATCCGAGGAACCGCACCACCGAGGCGATCTCCGCGGGCCGTGCCGGTCGACGCAGCGGCACGTCGGCCGTCACAGCCGCATACGCCTCCTCGCGCGACCCGAGCCCTGCATGGGTCGCGAACTCGTCCATCTCGTCGTCGGCCATCGGCGTCTGCACCCACCCGGGGCAGATCGCGTTCACCCGGACCCCCTGGCGTCCGTAGTCGCGCGCCAGGGTGCGAGTCAGGCCGATGAGCGCATGCTTCCCCACCGTGTACCCGGCCACCGACGGCCCCGCGAACAGCCCCGCCAACGACGAGACGATGACGATCTGCCCCTTGGCCTCGATGAGCGCGGGGAGCGCCTCCCTCGCCATGATGAACGCGGTCGTGAGGTTGGCGCGGATTGCGGCATCCCAACTGTCGTCGTCGGTGTCTGCGACGGGCGAGAACCCGTGGCCTCCGGCATTGGCGACGAGCACGTCGAGACGGCCGAAGGTGGCGAGCACCTCGGCGACGGCGGCTCGAGCAGATGCCGTGTCGGCGGCGTCCGCGACGATCGGATGCGCCCCTACCGCGGCTTCGACTGCGCGCAGCGGTTCTGCGCGGCGCCCCACCACGACGACGTGCGCCCCCTCGGCGGCATACCTCTCGGCGATCGCCGCACCGATGCCCGTTCCTCCCCCGGTGATGACCACGACACGTCCGGAGACGGTGGATCCGACTGCAAGTCCCATTTCTGCTCCTGTTCTTCTGCGCTCTCGCGCGGTTCTCCGCGCTCTGCGCGATCATCCGGTCGAT
This sequence comes from Microbacterium sp. Leaf159, assembly GCF_001423615.1. Taxonomy (GTDB): domain Bacteria; phylum Actinomycetota; class Actinomycetes; order Actinomycetales; family Microbacteriaceae; genus Microbacterium. The sequence goes on from NZ_LMOU01000001.1 coordinate 1,268,441, forward strand.
GGGGATCAGGCGGGGAAGCCTGACCGGGCTGAGTACCCGAAGTCGCTCACGACGGTCGTGCCGTTGATCGCACGGCTGCGAGGCGACACGAGATAGGCCACGTGCGAGGCCACCTCGTCAGCGGTCTGCACCGGAAAGGACGGTGCTGCGAACGCCTCGGCTCCGAGGTCGCCGCGACTCATCGGCGTGTCCACGATCGACGGCGCGACCGTGTTCACTCGGATGCCGTCGTCTGCCAGGTCGACCGACAGCGCGCGACCGAACTGCATGAGCGCCGCCTTCGACGCGCAGTACGGCACCATGCCGGCGGAGGCGACGAACGCCGAGTCGCTCGACAGCAGGACGACGGATGCTGCGGCGGCGGCGCGCAGCGCGGGAAGCGCTGCCGACACCACGAGGAACGCCCCCGTGACATTGACCGCGAACACCGCATTCCACTCAGCCAGTGAGATCCCATCGATCGGTGATCCCACAGGTCCTGAGATCCCCGCGCAGCACACGACCGCGTCCAACCCGCCGAGCGCATCCACCGCCGTCTCGACCGCCCTGGCGACCTGCGCCTCATCCGTGACGTCGGCCACGAGCACGACCGCTCCTCCGATGACGCCGGCCACCTCGGCGAGAGATGCACCGTCGCGATCGAGCAGCGCGACGCGCACACCTTCCGCGGCGAGCACCAGCGCGATTGCGCGGCCGATGCCGCTTGCCGCTCCCGTGACCAAGGCGGTGGTGCCGTGCAGCTGCAGATCCATGGTCTCCCCGAGACTCCGCCGCTGCGCCGGTGGCGCGGTGAGGACGGCGGTGTCTTCACCGTCATCCTGCTCCCGGCCATCCGCTCCGAGAATGCGCCGAGGATTGCTGTGCGCGCTGGAACCATCGTCCTTCGCTCAGCGTCAACCGCCACGGGCACCACCCGAGCAGAATCGCTCTATCGGCGACGTCTCTCGTCGTCGAGGCCGTCTCGCACGGCCGTCACCGAGCAAAGGAGCCGACGTGGCAGACCCGACATCTGCGTCCACGACGCAGCAGGACCACACCTCTCTCCGACCCGGCGCACTGGGCGTCGCCGGGATCGTCTTCCTCGTCCTCGCCGCCGTCGCTCCGTTGACCGGCATCGTGGTCGTCGCCTCCCTCGCGATCGCGCTCGGCAACGGCGGCGGCACTCCGATGTCGTTCTTCCTCGTGGCGGTGATCCTGCTGCTGTTCGCCGTGGGCTATGCGCAGATGTCGAAGCAGCTGGTCAACGCCGGCGGCTTCTACGCCTTCGTCGTGAAGGGCCTCGGACGCACGGGCGGACTGATCGCCGGTCTGATCGCGACGCTCGGCTACAACTTCTTCGTCGTCGGCACGATCGGCACCAGCGGCTTCTTCATGCAGAACATCATCCGCGACCTCACCGGCCTCGACGTGCACTGGTTGGTCTGGGGTCTGCTGTCGATCGCCGTGTGCTTCGTGCTGGCGAGGGTCGGCGTGGACTTCTCGTCGAAGATCCTCGGTGTGTGTCTGGTGCTCGAGGTGCTGATGCTGGTCGTCTTCGACGTGTCGGTGCTCGTCCAGACGGGATACGACCTGGCGGCGTTCAGCCCCGAGGCCGTGTTCTCGGGCTCGCTGCCGATCGGGCTGCTGCTCGCTGCCACCGGCTTCCTCGGTTTCGAGGCGACCGCGCTGTTCAGCGAGGAGGCGAAGCAGCCGCTGCGCACCATCCCCCGGGCGACCTACACGTCGATCATCGCGATCGGCGTGATCCTGGGCGTCACCACATGGGCCGTCGTCAGTGCGACCGGCGTCGCGCAGGCACAGGCCACGGCTCTCGAGCACCTGCCCACCGGCGACCTGATCTTCATGCTGTCCCAGCAGTACCTGGGCGGCCCGCTCACCACCGTCATGATGGTCCTGCTGCTGGTCAGCCTGTTCGCGGCCATGCTCGCGTTCCACAACTCCGCGACCCGCTATCTCTACTCCCTCGGACGCTCGCGGATCCTGCCTCGCGCCCTCGCCCGCACGCGCGCCAACGGCGCCCCGCAACTGGCCGGCATCGTGCAGGCGTCGTTCGCCGCGCTCGTCGCGATCATCTTCGCGATCGCCGGAGCCGACCCGATCCTCACCCTGGTCCCCGCGATGCTGGGCTTCGGAACGCTGAGCGTACTGATCCTGCAGGGACTCGCAGCGATCTCGATCGTCGTGTACTTCCGGCGCAAGGGCGACCCCCGCTGGTGGAGCACGTTCATCGCTCCCGGCATCGGGTTCCTCGGGATCGCCGCGATCTCGGTGCTCGCGATCGTGAACTTCAACATCGTCGCGGGCTCTGAAGAACTCGCGATCCGCCTGATGCCCCTGCTCCTCGTACTCGCGCTGATCGGCGGCATCGTCTACGGCGCCTATCTGAAGCGATCGAAGCCGGCCGTCTACGAGGGACTCGCCTCGGACCTCGAGCGCTTCAGCGACCGCTGACGCATCCGCACACCTCACAGCCACTCACATCCAAGGAGAGACATGACGACTCTGAACCCCGCAGACACCTCCACCTGGCTGCCCCTCGAAGGCCTCGCCCCCGGCTTCGATGCGAACAAGGCACCGCACTCCACCGCTCTCAGCGGCACGGAGATGACGGTCGTCGATGCACGAGGAACACGCATCTCGCACCGGTTCGCCGACACCACGGTGACGTGGGACTACCGCCCGGGCGCAGAGGACACCACGGAGGCCACCACCGACACCGATGACTACGAGGCTTTCGAGGTCGATGACGACCTCTACTTCGTGCAGTTCCACCACGACTACCTGCCGAACGAGGCTGTCTCGCTGGTCGTCGATCTCCGCCACGGCCGGGCACTCGCGATCATCTCGCTGATCCTGCCTTCTCCGGAGCAGGGCCGCACCCGTGTGCAGCATGTGTTCGCGCCGTCGGTGATCGAGGGTGCGACCGTGACCGGGGTGGAACCCGCACCCACCACGACCCTCATCGGCCGCAGAGTCGAGTGGGTGTACAGCGAAGAGCACGCATACGAGCACGTCTACCTCTCGGAGCGCTGGTACTCGTGGCAGTGCCTGGCCGGCCCCGAGCGCGGGCTCGCCGACACCGACGAGAACAGCGTGTGGGAGGTGCGCCCCGGCATCTACATCTTCGCGTGGCGAGAGAAGGTCATCCCCTGCGCATCCGTGACGATCGCCGACCACCGCGACGTGAACGCGATCCGCTCGCACGGCGTGCTCTTCGGCCTCGACGAGTCGGGCGAGGTGCCGACGCACTTCACGTTCGGCGCTCACGGCCGTCTGCTCTCCACCACCCACCACGCGGCGGGTCTCGAGCCGGCGCTCTTCGGAGCCGTCTGACATGGCGGCGGCCGAGGCCGATCTGATCGTCACGGGATCGGTGATCCGCACGGCGGATCACCGGCATCCGGTCGTCGAGTCGTTCGCGGTGCGTGAAGGGCGGATCCTCGCCGTCGGCACCAGGGGCGAGATGGATGCTCATCGCGGGCCGCACACACGGATGCTGGATGCCGGGGATGCCGCGATCTACCCCGGCTTCGTCGACGTGCACAATCATCACGCGATGGCCGGTCGCACCGAGCTCTTCGAGCTCTCACTGCCGCCGTCACTGACCCTCGACGAGATCCTCGACCGAGTGCGGGACGAGGCATCGACGTTGCCGCCCGATGCCTGGATCATCGGCGGGGTCGTGGCCACGACATTGCTGTCGACCCTCGCGAACACGGCGAGCCGGCAGCGACTCGACGAGGCCGCAGGCGGACGCCCCGTCGTCATCGTCGAGGACTCACGCCACAACCGGTGGGCGAACACGCGTGCGCTCGAACTCGCGGGGATCACCGCCGACAGCATCCCGTCCGGAGGTGTCACCGTGCTCGACCCCGACGACGGGACGCCGACCGGTGTCCTGCTGGAGGCAGCGGGCATTCCGGTGCAGGAGGCCTATGACCGCAGCGGTGGATTGACCAGCGAGCAGCACGTCGCCGCCTCCCGCCGGGGGGTCGAGATCCTGAACTCGTTCGGCATCACGACGTTCCAGGATGCCGGGGTCTCGACCGACATCCTGGGCGCCCTGGCCGCGCTCGACCGTGCGCAGGAGCTGAACGCCTGGGTCGTGTCGTCCCTGCTGATCAATGACGAGATCTTCGGATTCGATCCGATCGGAGAGCCGCTCATCGCCCGCGGGGAGGAGTTCCGCACGCCTCACCACCGACCGGACTTCGTGAAGATCTTCCTCGACGGCGTTCCGCCGGCGCGCACCGCGACGTTCCTCGAGCCGTACGTGGCCGATGCGGTGCACGGCGCGCACTTCCACGGCGAGACCACGATGACGTTCGACGAGCTCTATGCCTGGTTGCGTTCTGTGGCAGAGCGGGGACTCGGCGCCAAGGTGCACTGCACGGGCGACGGGTCGGCCCGGCTCGTGCTCGACGTCGCCGAGAGAATCCGCGCCGACGGCTTCACGACCCCGATCCAGATCGCGCACGGACAGTTCCTCGCGGACGACGACATCCCTCGCCTGCGCGCGCTCGAGGTGTCGGCCGACATCTCGCCGTTCATCTGGTTCCCGGGGGTCATCCCCCAGGCACTGGCCGAGGTCCTCGGCGACCGCGCGCAGCACTCGCAGCCCAACCGCGCGCTGCTCGACGCCGGTGCTCTCGTCGCCGGCGGCTCGGACTGGCCGGTCAGCGAATCGCCGAACACTCTCGAGGGGCTGCAGGGGCTCGTCACGCGCGCCGACCCCCTCGGCCGCGCGCCGGGTGTGCTGTGGCCCGAGCAGGCGATCACGGCGGAGGAGGCCCTGGAGGTCTTCACGATCAACGCCGCGACGGCCATGGGGCTCGGCGCAGAGACCGGATCTCTGACACCCGGCAAGTCCGCCGACTTCGTGGTGCTCGCCCGCGATGCGATCACCGGCCCCGCCGACGCGATCGTGCGCACGCGCGTGCTCTCGACCTGGTTCGAGGGCCGCGAGGTGTTCACCGGGAGCTGACCGTCGCAGAACGCCGAGACCCCCTCCTGCGCACGTCTGCAGGAGGGGGTTTCGGCGTTCGCGGAGGGCTCGGTGCCGGCCTCAGCCCGCGAGCAGGAAGCTCGCGCCCCGCTCGCCGATCATCGCCGCGGGCGCATTCGTGTTGCCGGTCGGCACGGTCGGGATCACCGAGGCGTCGATCACGCTGAGCCCCGCGACCCCTCGCACCCGCAACGTCGGATCGACCACCGCCTCGGCATCCGACCCCATCCGGCAGGTGCCGACCTGGTGGTGGTAGGTGATGGCGGTGCGGCGCACCCAGTCCTCGATGTCGGCGTCCCCCACCTCGCGGCCCGGATACGCCTCGGTCGCGCCCCACTGCTCTGCGAGGGCGGGCTGCGCACCGATGCGGCGGCACTGACGGACGGATGCTGCGAGCGCCGCGACATCTCGCTCGTCTTCGAGAGCCGCGAGGTCGATCAGAGGCGGGTCGGCGAGTTCGGGGCCGGAGAGCGTGAGCGCGCCACGGCTGTGCGGGGTCACGAGCCCGGCCATGAGCGTGAACCCGTCGTCGCCTCGCGGTTCGAGGTCGCCCCACATCGGCACCGAGAAGTGGATGGGCTGAGTGTCGGGTTCTGCGAGCCCCTCGCGACTGCGCCAGAACAGATGCGACTGCGTGACGGAGACCCCGGTCTGCGGCGGGCCGACAGGTCGCTCAGTCGTGAAGATGACCGGCGAGAGCAGATGGTCGTGCAGGTTCTTGCCCACCGAGGGCGAATCCACGACGAGGGGGATGCCGAGCGCCGCGAGTTCCTCGGCCGGGCCGATGCCCGACCGCAGCAGGATCACGGGGGAACCGATCGCGCCGGCGGACAGCACGATCTCGTCGGCGAAGAGCTCTTCGGAGTCGATCCCCGACCCGAGGCGCACGCCGACGGCGCGACCCCCTTCGACGATCACCGAGTGCACCTCGCGACCGGTGACGATCGTGAGCCTCTCGGCGATCGGCTGCGCATACGTCATCCACGTGTTCACGCGCCGCCCGTCTCGGATCGTCACCTGCTGCTGCGAGACGCCGTCGAGCGTGCCCCCGTTGTAGTTCGGGTTGTGCGGCAGCCCCTCCTCGACCGCGGCGTCGATGATCGACGCCTGGATCGGAGACAGCGCATAGTCGTCGGTCACCGGCAGCAGGTCGTTCTCGATCGCGTCGTACACGGGTTCGACCGCGTCCCATCCCCATCCCGTCGCGCCGGCGCGCTCCCAGGAGTCGTAATCGGATGCGGCTCCCCGCACCCAGATCATCGCGTTCAGCGCGTGCGAACCGCCGGTGACCTTGCCGCGAGGCAGATGCAGTCGCCGGCCGGCCGCGTGCTCCTGGGGCACGGTGAAGAAGTCCCAGTCGTCGGCGGAGTGCCAGAGCTCCCCCGCCCTCGACGGATCGTGGATGGCGGGGTTCGAGTCATAGCCGCCGGCCTCGATCAGCGTCACCTCGACACCGGCATCCGCAAGCCGCCGCGCGACGATCGCGCCCGAGGTGCCGGCACCGACGACGATCGCGGTCTTCATGCCTGAGCCTTCCGTCCGGGGCCGGACACGACCTGCGATACGGCGACGGATTTGAGCCCTTCGATACCGAACTCCAGGCCGTAACCCGAGCTCTTCACCCCGCCGAACGGCACCATCGGATGCAGTCCTCCGTGCGAGTTGATCCACACCGTGCCCGACTGCATGCGGGTCGCCGCCTCGCGCGCGGCATCCGGATCGCTCGACCAGACCGAGGCTCCGAGACCGACGTCGACCGCATTGGCGAAGGCGAACGCCTCGTCGACGTCGCTGTAGCGGATCACCGGCAGCGCGGGGCCGAACTGCTCCTCCTGCACGAGGGCTGCGTCGTTGTCGATGTCGGCGACTATCGTCGGGCGATAGAACAGCTCGCCGAGTTCGGGAGCCGCTTCACCACCGGTCACGATTCGAGCACCGCGGCTCTTCGCCTCCTCGACGAGCCGCGACACGATGTCGAACTGCGCCCGGTTCTGCAGCGGCCCCAGCACGTTGTCCTCGTCGAGCCCGTTGCCGATCGGCACGGAGGCCGCGATCCCGGCGAGCGCCTCCACCACCTCGTCGTAGACCGAGTCGTGCACGTAGAGGCGCTTCATCGCCGCACAGGTCTGCCCCGTGTTGATGAAGGCACCCCAGAAGAGATCCTCCGCGATCGCCGCCACATCCGTCCCCGGCAGCACGATCCCGGCGTCGTTGCCACCGAGTTCGAGGGTCAGGCGCGCGAGGTTGCCGGCCGAGCTCTCGATGATCCGGCGACCGGTGGCCGTCGATCCGGTGAACATGATCTTGTCGATGTCGGGGTGGGATGCCAGGCGAGCCCCGACCTCGCGGTCTCCCGAGACCCCGATCAGCACATCGGCCGGGAGCACGTCGTTCATCACCGCCAGCAGCGCGAGCACGCTCAGCGGGGTGTACTCACTCGGCTTCGCGACCACCGTGTTGCCCATGCGCAGCGACGGCCCGATCTGCCAGATCGTGATCATCAGCGGCCAGTTCCACGGACCGATCGCCCCGACGACGCCCGCCGCCTTGTAGACGAGCTCGGCGTGCAGCGTCTCGTCGTCGACGAGCACCTGGGGTTCGATCTCGATCGCGGCATTCGTGCGCAGCCAGGCCGAGCAGGCGCCCAGCTCGAAGCGCGCGTTCGGCCCGTTCAACGGTTTGCCCTGTTCGCGCGAGAGCAGGTGGGCGAGTCCCTCCGCATTGGCGTCGATCGCGTCAGCGGCGGCGACGAGCAGAGCGCTGCGCTTCTCGTGGCCGAGCGCCTCCCAGCCCTGCTGGGCCGCCTTCGCCCGCACGATCGCGTCGTCCAGATCATTCACCGAGTGCACGGGTGCGCGACCGATGACGTCACGCGTCGCGGCATCCGGGATCTCTCGCCCACCACCCTCCGGTGCCTGGATGCGGTCGAGCAGCGCGGCGGCTGCGGATGCGGCGGATTCGGACATCGGAACTCTCCTTCGAGCGGATGCGTGCCAAGGATCCGGCGCGCTCGTCTCATTGTCGAATGGCTCGCGACGGCGCGCTTGTCGAGGAGTGCGCCGCAGATGTCCGAGTGCGAAGGGATGCCGTCTCAGACGCTCAGATCAGGGTGAAGTCCTCGAAGATCAGTGTCGTCCGCGTCGAGCGGATCGACGGGATCGCCTGGATGTCCTCGAGGACGATGCGTCGGAGGTCTCGGGCATCGCTCGCCCGCACGAGCAGGATCACATCGAAGTCACCGCCGACGAGCGCCATGTGCTCGATCTCGGGGATCGCCCGCAGTCGCGCGCTGACCTCCTGCCAGGTGGCCTGCTCGATCGCCAGCGTGACGTACGCGCTCGCATGGTGCCCGAGCAGCACCGGGTCTGTGCGCACCGAGTAGCCGGTGATGATGCCCGCATCGGTGAGTCGCTTGATGCGCGCGTGCGCTCCTGCTCGCGAGATGTGCACCGCCTCGGCGATGGACGTCATCGAGGCGCGGGCGTCGCGTCTCAGCTCGCCGAGGATCGCGTCGTCGGTCTCGTCCAGCGTGATCATGGCACCCCTTCGTCCGGTCACGGAATTCTGACATTTTGGCACGAAGAACAGCAAGCTGCGCGCATCCGTCCACGATCCGATGAATCCTCTTGGACGAGTGTCGCGTGCGGGGCAAGCTGGCCTCATCGAGTTCGGCAAGGAGGGCGAACGGATGGAACACGCAGATCTGCTTCCGCGCGACGCGGCGGTGCAGCTGATCGATGCCGACGGTGCGACCGTCGTCGACGAGCAGTACGCGATGCCCGGCGCAGACACGCTGCTGGCCGCATACCGGGGGCTCGTCGAAGGACGCCGCATCAACGACCAGGCCAGTGCCCTCGTGCGTCAGGGACGCCTCGCCGTCTACCCGTCGTCGCACGGCCAGGAGGCCTGTCAGATCGGCGCAGCGCTCGCCATCGCCGCCGATGATTGGCTCTTCCCGACTTACCGGGACTCCGTGGCCGTGATCGCGCGGGGCGTGGCCCCTGCCGAGGCGATGGTGCTGTTGAAGGGCGATTGGCACTCGGGCTACGACGTGCGCGCGCACCGCGTCGCCCCGCAGGCCACTCCCCTGGCCACGCAGCTGCTGCACGCCGTGGGCTTCGCGTACGCCGCGAAGCAACGAGGAGAGGACACCGTCGTCATCGCGCTATGCGGAGACGGCGCCACCAGCGAGGGTGACTTCCACGAGGCCATGAACTTCGCCGCGGTGTTCCACGTGCCTGTCGTCTTCTTCGTGCAGAACAACGGGTTCGCGATCTCCGTGCCTCTCAGCCGGCAGACCGCCGCCCCCTCTCTCGCGCACAAGGCGATCGGCTACGGCATGCCGGGCCGGCGCGTCGACGGCAACGACGTCGCCGCGGTGCTGGCCGTGCTCGGCGAGGCCGTCGACCGCGCCCGCGCGGCGGGCGGCCCCACTCTGGTCGAGGCGCACACCTATCGGATGCAGGCGCACACGAACGCCGACGACGACACCCGCTACCGCGAGCGCGCCGAGGTGCAGGCATGGGTCGCTCGAGACCCGCTGGCACGTCTGCGAGCGCACCTGAGCGACATCGGCGCACTCACGGCCGAGCTCGAGGCCGAGTATGCGGCCGGGGCCGAGCGCATCGCGGCCGCGATGCGAGAGGCGCTCAACACAGATACCGACATCGACCCCGAGGATCTCTTCCGCTTCGTGACCGAGACGCGTTCCCCGCAGCTCGAGGAGCAGTGGCAGATGCTTCGAGGCGAGGTCGAACGGACCCGTGCCGCGGAGACCGGAGCGACCGCGCAGGCGACCCCCGGAGGTGCCCGATGACCATCGCACACGACGACGTCCGCGTCGATGAGCGCTCGACGAGCGTGTCGACCATGAGCATGGCGGCTGCGCTGAACCTCGCCCTCGCAGACGCCATCCAGTCCGACCCCGAGGTCGTGGTCTTCGGTGAGGACGTCGGCGCCCTCGGCGGAGTCTTCCGCATCACAGACGGGCTCACCGCGCGGTTCGGCGAGGAGCGCTGCTTCGACACCCCGCTCGCCGAGTCCGGCATCGTGGGCACCGCGGTCGGCATGGCCATGAACGGCATGCGACCCGTCGTCGAGCTGCAGTTCGACGCGTTCGCCCTGCCGGCGTTCGAACAGATCGTCAGCCATGTGGCGAAGCTCGGCAACCGCACCCGCGGAGTCGTGCGGATGCCGCTGGTGATCCGCATCCCGTTCGGCGGCGGCATCGGCGGGGTCGAGCATCACTGCGACTCGTCCGAGGCCTACTACGCGCACACTCCGGGACTCACGGTCCTCAGCCCGTCGACGCCGCAGGACGCGTATTCGATGCTCAGAGCAGCCATCGCCTCGCCGGATCCGGTGGTCTTCCTCGAGCCGAAGAAGCTCTACTGGACCAAGGGCGAGGTCGACACCTCCGTCATGGCCGAGGTCGGCACCGCCCGCATCGCTCGCGACGGCACCGACGTCACGCTCCTCGCCTACGGCGCGTCCGTGCCGCTCGCTCTGGAGGCGGCCGAGGTCGCCGCATCCGAAGGCCGCAGTGTGCAGGTCGTCGACATCCGCTCGCTCTCGCCCTTCGACGATGCCACCGTGACCGCAGCCGTGCGCGCGACCGGTCGTGCCGTCGTGATCGCCGAGGCGCCCGGCTACGCCAGCGTGGCATCGGAGATCCAGGCACGGGTCTTCGAGCGCTGCTTCGAATACCTCGAAGCACCCGTTCGCCGCGTGACCGGCTTCGACACCCCCTTCGCGCCGCCGAAGCTCGAGCACTGGTACCTGCCGGATGTCGACCGCGTCCTCGACGCGATCGACTCGCTGCACTGGGAAGACGAATGCCGGGAGGACGAGTCATGACCGCCCTGACCACCCGGGTATTCCGTCTGCCGGACCTCGGTGAGGGGCTGACCGAAGCGGGCCTCGTGCAGTGGCTCGTCGCGGTCGGCGACACCATCGTCACGGATCAGGCGATCGCCGAGGTCGAGACCGCGAAGAGCATCGTCGAGCTGCCCTCGCCGTTCGCGGGAGTCGTCACTGCACTGCACGGAGAGCCGGGCGAGACCATCGACGTCGGAGCCCCCGTGCTCGAAGTGGACGATGGCGCAGGCTCAGGTTCGCGTCCTGCTTCCCCCGAGTCCGTCGAGCACGACGCCTACCGCGAGGAGGAGCGCGCGGGGTCCGGCAACGTGCTGATCGGCTACGGCACGTCCGAGCGCGCCACATCCGGCCGGAGGAGGCCCCGTGCCGGCGCGAGGGTCGATTCCCCACCCGCACCGCCCTCGACCGAGCAAGCGCGGAGCACGCCTGAATCGGATGCCTCGGCACGACGCCCCGTGGCAGTCCGCTCACCGCTCGTGCGACGCCTCGCACGCGACCTCGGACTCGACGTGCACACCATCGCCGCAACAGGACACGACGGCGCCGTGACCCGCGCCGACGTCCTCGCCGCGGCGGTCGACGTCGCGGTCGACGGCGCCGCCGCCCAGCATCACGGCACGGGCGCAGGTGCGAGCACCGATGAAGGCGTCCTCGACGGCCTCTCCGTCGCGTCACGCGAGCGCCTGTCTCCGCTGCGCAAGGCCGTCAGCGCGAAGCTCGCCCGCAGCCGCTCCGAGATCCCCGAGGCGACCGTCTGGGTCGATGTCGATGCGACCGAGCTGTGGAACCTGCGCGCGCAGATGGCTCCCGAAGGAGGCAAGGCGCCGTCCGTCACCGCGCTCCTCGCCCGGTTCGTGCTCCTCGCGCTCGAGGACCACTCTGTGCTCGCGTCCCGTCTGAGCGACGACGCCTCGGAGCTCATCTCCTTCGAGGGCGTGAATCTGGGCGTGGCGGCAGACACCGACCGCGGCCTGATGGTGCCGGTCATCCCGCGGGCGCACGAGCTCAGCATCGAGCAGCTCGACACGACACTGCGCGAACTGTCGGCGACCGCACGATCCGGGTCCATGCCGGCCGAGCGCCTGCGCGGCTCGACCTTCACGCTGAACAACTACGGCGGGCTCGGCGTCGACGGCTCCGCGGCCATCATCAACCACCCCGACGTCGCGATCCTCGGAATCGGACGCATCATCGAGCGCCCCTGGGTGGTCGATGGGCAGATCGTCGCGCGCCGCATCGTGCAGCTCTCACTCGTGTTCGACCATCGGGTGTGCGACGGCGGCTACGCCGCGAGCTTCCTGCGCCGAGTGACGGAGCTCATCGAGCATCCGATGCGTGCATTCGGGAGGGTGTGAGGGTCGCCCGCACGCGGACGACCCTCACTACTCAGCTGAAGACGGCCGCCTTGCGAGCCGTCGCGTCCTCGACGGTGATACCCACGATCACGGCGTCATCCTCGACGACGTCGCGGTCCGATACGAACCGGAAGACCTGCCCGTCGCGGGTGGTGACGGCGTAGAAGTCCTCACCGGAGGACACGACGTCGACGATCGTGCCACCGGGGAACGCGGCGATCGCGGATGCGACAGGAGCGCCGATGCGGATGTCCCCTCGCGCCGGAAGCGCGGCACCATCCTGCACCGAGTCGAGGCTTCGCGCATCCCCGACCGTCACCGACCAGACGGCACTGCCATCCTCGACGGGCTGCACGAGGATCGTTCCGTCTCCCTCCGGATCGACGAGCGTCCACGGCCCGCCGCTGTATGTCGGATCGATGACCTCGGCCCCGCCGGCGGCGGCGAGAGCATCTTCCACCTCGGCGCCGAGCCGGAGCGGTCCGACGCCGCCGACTTCGATCTTCCAGTCGCTCCACAGTGCTCCCGGGTCGGTCGACGACTCCTCCTCGGCGACCGGCGGGTTCTCTGTGAGCGCCTCGATGAGGTCCGCTCGCGCCTCCGCGGCGCGGCTCTGCAGAAGGAGAGCAGCGGCCTCGGCGTCGAACGAACGGTCACCGGTGAACGGCTGCATCACCTGCACGATCACGTTCCCTGTGGAGGCGAAGGCATGGAACACACGCCAGTCGTAGCCGGCGTCGACATCGATCAGCGTTCCGGCGAAAGCACTGACGTCGTCTGCGCTCTCGGGTATGACGGCGTCGAAGGTGGCAGGGGCCTCCTTGGTGAACTGCCCGCACTGCTGGGCGGCCTGCAGCAGCTGGTCCATGCGCGACTGCGCCTGTGCCTCGTCGGCGAACTGCAGGATGTACAGTTCGCCGGACCCGTAGTCCGGATCCGTCGGCACCTTCCACTCGACCGTTCGGGCGCCGACTGTGCCGAGGGACTGCTCCGCGTAGAGCGCATCGCAGATGGCGGGAGTCGCGGGCATCCCCCCTCCGTCCGAGATCTGCTCGAGCACGGGCGACACGTCGCCGATGTCTGTGGCCTCCGGGAGCAGCCCGGTGATCTCGGATGGCGTCAGCAGGAAGCCGTCCAGCTCGTCACCGACGAACACCACGGGCCCAGCGTAGGGCGTCGGCTCCGAGGTCTCGGGTGTCGGCGACGATGTCGTCCCTGCCTCCGGCGAGGGCGCACAGGCGGTCAGCGCGAGGAGCGCTCCGACGCCGATGAACCCGAGTGCGGCCCGCCCTCGACCATGATTCTGAACATGCATGATTCACCCTCCGATACGCCCTTCACACCGTGATCCGGTGCCCCTGCGGCGAGCATATGGGCGCTCCGGGCGTGATGGGGAGGGCTGCGTTCATGTCGATATCAGAATGAGAGAAATCACATTCCGGAATCCGCATACGTCGAGGTCGGTACTTGGGCTGCGTGCCCGTGTGCGCTACTCTCGCTTTACTGACCGATCATTCGGTAAGTGACCCGGGCGATGGTGCATCGCTCTTGCCCCACCGCAGAACAATGGAGTTCGCATGACGTCAGCAGTATCCGCACGCAGTTCGACCACCCGGATGCCCTCCGAGGAGCGGCGGGTCCTCGCCAGCACCCTCGTCGGCACCTCGATCGAGTGGTACGACTTCTTCATCTACGCGCAAGCCGCCGGCCTCGTGCTCGCTCCCCTGTTCCTCGCGCCGATCGCCGAGGAGAACAAGGGGTTCGCGCAGATCCTGTCGTTCGCCACCATCGGAATCTCCTTCCTCTTCCGTCCACTCGGAGCCATCGTCGCCGGGCACCTCGGCGACAAGCTGGGCCGCAAGAAGATGCTCGTCTTCACGCTCGTGATGATGGGACTCTCCACCTCCCTGATCGGCCTGCTGCCGACCTACGCGGCGATCGGCGTCGCCGCCCCGATCCTGCTCATCCTGCTCCGCATCCTGCAGGGATTCTCGGCCGGAGGCGAGTGGGGCGGGGCAGCACTGATGGCCGTCGAGCACGCGCCGACCACCCGCCGGGGGCTCTTCGGCGCGTTCCCGCAGATCGGCGTCCCGATCGGCATGATCCTCGCCACGGCCACGCTCTGGGTGCTCACGAGCTCGATGTCGCCCGAGGCGTTCCTCGAGTGGGGCTGGCGCATCCCCTTCCTGCTGTCGATCGTGCTGATCGCCGTCGGCTACGTGATCAGGCGCGCGGTCGACGAGAGCCCGGTCTTCGAAGACCTGCGTCGTCGCCGTCAGGAGGCCTCGGCCCCGCTGGGCCGCCTGTTCCGCAAGAACACCAAGCAGGTCGTGCTCACCGCGCTCATCTTCATCGGCAACAACGCCGCCGGATACCTGCTCATCGCGTTCTTCGCCACGTACGCGGTCACCGCCCTCGGCATGGAACGTCCTCCCGTGCTGCTGGCCACGACCCTCGCCTCGTTCGGATGGCTCATCTTCACGCTCTGGGGCGGTCATCTCTCCGATCGCCTCGGACGCGTCCGCACCTTCCAGATCGGGTACATCGCGCTCGCGCTCTGGGCGGTGCCGATGTGGTTCCTGATCGACACGGCGAACATCCTCTGGTACTTCGTCGCGCTGTTCGTGATGACGTTCGCGCTCGGCCTCTCCTACGGTCCGCAGGCGGCACTCTATGCCGAGATGTTCCCCGCCAACGTCCGATACTCGGGCGTCTCGATCGGTTACGCACTGGGCGCGATCCTCGGCGGGGCGTTCGCCCCGATGATCGCGGAGGCTCTGATGAATCAGTTCCAGGCAGCCTGGACCATCGGCGTCTACATCGCCATCACGGCCGTGATCTCCCTCATCGCCGTCTCGATGGTGAAGGAGACGAAGGGCGTGGACCTGCACGCCTGAGCGGAAGCTCGCCAGACACTGTCGGCGGGTCGGTCGCTCAGTCGACCGACCCGCTGACGCTCTCGGATCCGAGCAACGCGACTGCCGCCGCACGGGCGTCCGCGGTGGTCGCCGCCTTCAGCACGGCCTCCGCCGCCGCTCGACACTGCGCTTCGGTGACGGCCTCGAGTGCTGCCGCCACACGACCCAGCGCCCGCGGCGTCATCGAGAGCGAGGTGACGCCGAGGCCCACGAGCACCGGCGCGAGAGTGGGATCCGCAGCGGCCTCGCCGCACACTCCGACCGGAAGATCCCACGTGCGACCGGCCGCACCCACCGCACCGATCAGGCGGAGGACGGCGGGCTGCCACGGATCGTTCAGCTCGCCGAGCTCGGCGAGCAGACGATCCGCCGCCAGCGTGTACTGGGCGAGGTCGTTGGTGCCGAGGCTGACGAAATCGACGACCTCGAGCATCTCCGAGGCGAGCAGCGCCGCCGAGGGCGTCTCGATCATGACGCCGACAGTCATGAGCCCGACCGCACGAGCGCTCTCGGCGAAGGCACGAGCCTCGTCGACCGTGGCCACCATCGGAGCGATCACCTCGACGACCGCCGATTCCGCCTCAGCCGCCCGTGCCAGCGCGCGCAGCTGATCGTCGAGCAACGCGGGCGACCGTCGGGCGATACGGAGGCCGCGAACTCCCAGAGCGGGATTGTCCTCGTGATCCGCGTTCGCGAACGGCAGAGGTTTGTCGCTGCCCGCATCGAGCGTGCGCACGACGACCCGGCGACCGGAAAACGCTGCGAGGACACCGCGGTAGGCCGCCACCTGTTCGTCGATGGACGGCGCATCGACCCGGTCGAGGAAGCAGAACTCGGTGCGGAAGAGCCCGATGCCCTCCGCGCCGGCGGCAGCAGCGGCCACCGCCTCCGCCGCTCCCCCGACGTTCGCGAGCAGACGGATGCGTTTCCCGTCGGCGAGCACGCCCTCCCCGTCGAAGGGCACCACGACCGATTCGGCCCTCGCCGCGTCGGCGCGCACCGGGTCAGGTTCGACCTCCGCGGTGCCGCGGTCGCCATCGACGAGCACGACGGCATCGGGCGCGATCCCCGTCGCTCCGGCCACTCCGACCACAGCCGGGATGCCCAGCGAGCGCGCGATGATCGCGGTGTGCGAGGTGGGACCGCCCTGCTCGGTCACCAACCCGACGCAGCTGCCGCCTTCGAGGGCGGCGGTGTCGGCCGGGGCGAGGTCGACGGCCACCAGCACGAACGGCTCCTCACGCTCAGGGACGCCCGGGACGTCGACCTCGAGGATCTCCGCGACGATGCGATCACGGACGTCGCGGATGTCCGCCGCCCGCTCGGCCATCCGTCCGCCGAGTGCCGCGAGGCCCTGCTCGTGCGAGACCGCGGTCTCCCACACGGCCCGCGCCGCTGTGCGCCCCTTGATCCGGACGAGCGCCGAGGCCTCGGCCACGAGCTCCGGATCGGAGGCGAGCAGACGCGAGGCATCGAGGATCGCCCGTGCTTCCCCGGTCGCTGTCGACGTACGCGCACGGAGCTGGTCGGCCACCGCCACCGCAGCCCACTCGATCGCGGACACCTCGCTCTCGCGATCAGCCGGCGCGACGACCGCGCTCGCATCCGGCTCGTCGAGTGGCGCGGCGAGGATCACCGCCGGGGCCGCGACCCGTCCGCCGCTCACTCCCCTCCCGCGCAGCACGGTTCCCGCCGCGATCGGCGAGCGAGCCGGCGTCTCCGTCTCGACCGACGGCGTCGCCGCGGCCACCGGAGAGTCCGTGACCTCGGTCGTCCCCTCCCCGAAACCGTCGTCGAAGAGAGCCGCGAGACGCTCGACGACACCCTCCGCGTCGGCTCCGGTCGCAGACAGCTCGACTGAGTCACCCTGTCGAGCGCCGAGGATCAGCAGTCGGGAGAGGCTCGCCGCGGCGGCGTCGGGTCCGTCCGGCAACTTGCGAAGTCGCACATCAGCTCCCGCCGATGTCTCGGCGATGAGCGCGGCCGGACGCGCATGGATGCCGAGCGGATTCCGCACGGCCACCACGCGCACGACGGCATCCGGGCGAGCGTGCGAGCCGTCATCGACGGGATCCGTCTCGACAGCCGGAGCACCGGCGTTCGCGTCGCCGAGCTGACCGGTCTTCGCGCCGAGGGCGGCCGAGGCCTCCTGCGCGACGACGTCGAGCGATCCGCCCGCCGCAGCCGACACCACCGCCGCGAGCAGTCCCTCCACGAAGGGCGCGGGCGCCAGGCGCACCGGCACGTCGCTCATCCGCAGCTCGAGCGCGAGTTCGGCGCTGAGCACCGCAGACCCCAGGTCCATCAGCACGAGCACCCCGTCGCAGTCTGTCGCGAGTTCGTCGATCGCCGCGGCCACTGCGACCGCGTCCGTGCCGAGGACGGGTGCGCCGTCGGCATCCGATCCCGCACCGGCTGCGACCCGCACGCGCACTCCACCCCCCTGCACCATCTGCAAGGCGAGCTCCAGCGCCGCCTCCCCGAGTCGAGCACTGTGGGAGACGGCGACGATGCCGATCATCAGGACGATTCCGCGGTGGCCCGGGCGAGTGTCTCGAACAGCAGCGTGGTCGATGCGGCGCCGGGGTCGAGATGACCGGCGCTGCGCTCACCCAGGTAGCTCGCACGTCCCTTGCGGGCGACGAGAGCCTCGGTGGCATCGCGACCGGATGCCGCGGCCTCCGCTGCGGCCGCCGTCGCCGCCCCGAGATCCGCTCCGCCGGCGATCGCCTCATCGAGCGCGTCGACCGCCGGAGCCATCGCGTCGAACATGGTCTTGTCCCCCGCTTCGGCCTTGCCGCGAGCGACGATCCCGTCGAGTCCTGCCCGCAGTGACGCGGCGAGCGCGGAGGAATCGAGCTCGGTGACCGGGCCCGCGGCCATCCCCATGCGCAGGAACAGCGTTCCGTACAGGGGACCGCTCGCGCCGCCGACGGAGCTCACCAGGGTCATGCCCACCGTCTTGAGCAGCTCGTCGACGGTGGCCGGCGCTCCTGCGTCGAGCTTCGCGACGACCGCCTCCATTCCTCTCGACATGTTCGCGCCGTGGTCGGCGTCGCCGATCGCCGAGTCGAGCTCGGTGAGCCACTCGCGCTTCTCCGCGATCACGTCGCGGAAGCGATGGATCCAGTCGATGAGCACTGCCGTGTCGACGCCCGTCATCATGCTCCCCACCGGAGGCCCGGGGTGCTGACCGGAGCATCCCACAGCCGCAGCAGCTCGTCGTCGGCCTTCAGCACCGTGAGCGAGCAGCCGGCCATGTCGAGCGAGGTGATGTAGTCGCCGACCAGGTTGCGGGCGATCTGCACGCCGGCCTTCTCGAGCAGCGGCACGACCTCGCCGTACATGAGGTACAGCTCGATCAGTGGCGATCCGCCCATGCCGTTCAGCATCACGATCGCAGGACCTGCGGCGTCGAGGTCGGCGAGGATCGGATCGACGAGCTGGCGGGCGATCTCGGCTGCCGGAGCCAGCGGCTCGCGGTGACGACCGGGTTCGCCGTGGATGCCGATGCCGATCTCCATCTGATCCTCAGGCAGGTCGAACGTCGGCTTGCCGGCGGCGGGCACGGTGCAGCTCGTGAGCGCCATGCCCATCGAGCGGCCCTGGCCGTTGATGCGCTTCGCGAGCTCGACGATCGAGGCGAGATCCTGACCCTCCTCCGCGGCTGCGCCGACGAGCTTCTCGAGCAGCACGGTGAGTCCGACGCCCCGGCGACCAGCCGTGTAGAGCGAGTCCTGCACGGCGACGTCGTCATCGACGATCACGGTGCCGACCTCGATGCCCTCCATCTCGGCGAGCTCGGCGGCCATCTCGAAGTTCAGCACGTCTCCGGTGTAGTTCTTCACGATGTGCAGCACTCCGGCACCCCGGTCGACCGCCTTGGTCGCGGCATGCACACGATCGGGAGTCGGCGAGGTGAAGACCTCGCCCGCGACGGCGGCGTCCAGCATCCCGACGCCCACGTAGCCACCGTGCAGCGGCTCGTGCCCGGACCCTCCGCCCGAGACCACCGCCACCTTGCCCGCGTCCTTCGGCGTGGCCCGGGTGATCACGCTGTTCTCGAAGTCCACCGACAGCTCCGGATGCGCGAGGGCGACGCCCCGCAACGATTCGGCCAGCACATCGGCGGGGTTGTTGATGAGCTTCTTCATCGTTCGATCTCCCTTGATCTCTGCGGTGGCGATCTTTCGCAATATTGGAAAGTTATTCGTCAATGTCGAATATGCTCGGGCGCAGTCGAGTTGTCAAGATCTACCTGGCGGCCGACGAGACCGCCCGGCTCGACGTCGACCGGAGGGAGGAGCCGCTGTGATCCAGGCCATCGATCGCGCAGCCAAAGTGCTCGAACTGTTGCAGGGCGCGCGCCACCTCGGCATCACCGATCTGGCTCTCGCGCTGAACCTCCCGCCGTCGACCGTGCACGGGATCGTCAAGTCCCTGCGCGAGCATGGACTGGTCGCGAAGGAGCGCGGAGGGCAGCGCTACATGCTCGGCCCGACGCTGCTGCGCCTGAGCAACGTGTACCTCGACACCCTCGATGTCAGGGCGCGCGCCATGCGATGGACGCAGGAGCTCGCGCGCCGGACGAACCTGCCCGTGCGACTCGGGGCGCCGCACTTCCATGAGGTCCTCGTCATCCACCACGACCTGCGTCCGGACGACAGCCAGCAGATGCTCGAGACCGGCGTCGCCATCCCCGCTCATGCCTCCGCGATGGGGAAGGTCCTTCTCGCGCACGATCTCGGCTTCCAGCGCACCGTCTTCGAGCGCCCGCTGCCCAGCCTCACCGGAGACACCATCACCGACGTCGCACGTCTGATCCTGGAACTGCCGGTGATCGCCGAACGTGGCAGCGCCACCGAGGTCGACGAGGCTGTGCTCGGCGAGTCGTCGATCGCAGCGCCCGTGGCCGACTCCTCGAACGACATCGTCGCGGCGGTCGCCGTCGTGATGCCCACCTCTCACGCTCCCGCCTCGGATGCCGTGCTCCACGCGCTGCGAGAGACCGCGCGGAACATCTCGCGGGAGCTCGGCGCGACGTCGTGGCCGCCGCGCGTCGCTCCCGCAGACGACTGACCTACTCGGCCAGCAGCAGATCCGCCGCGCGCTCGCCGATCATGATCGAGGGTGCGTTCGTGTTGGCGCTCGGCACGAACGGCATCACCGACGCGTCCGCGACCCGGAGCCCTGCGATGCCCCTGACCCGGAGCTGGGGGTCGACGACCGCGAGGTCATCGACGCCCATCCGGCACGTCCCGACCTGGTGGTGATAGGTCCCGACGGTCCGGCGGGCGAAATCGCGCAGCTCCTCGCGGGTCGTGACGCTCTCACCCGGGGCGAACTCGGACGCACGGAAGGGTGCGAACTCGTCGCGACCGCCGATCGCCCTGACCAGCTCGATCGCGTCGACCATCGCCTCGAGATCCCTCTCGTCGGCGAACACGTTCGGATCGACGAGAGGCGCGACCGACGCATCGGCAGCCGCCAGCCGCACGCTGCCCCGCGAGTGGGGCCGGACGATTCCGGCCGCGATCGTGTAGCCCTGCGCCGGAGCGGCACCGCCGTCCGTCGGATACGGAACATGGATGAACAGCGGCTGCAGATCTGGGGCGTCACCGGCGGCCACGACACTCGAGCGGGCATACAGCTGACTCTCGAGCAGGTTCCACTGCGGCGGGGCCACCGGGTCGACGGCGTCGTACAGCACGCTGACGAGCAGGTGGTCATGGAGGTTCTCCCCCACGCCCGGGATGTCGGCGACGACCTCGATGCCCAGCTGCTCGAGATCGCCCCGCGATCCGATCCCCGAGCGCAGCAGCACGGCGGGCGAGCCGATCGCTCCGCCGGACAGCACGACCTCGCGCCGCGCCTTCGCGAGGTGACGGACTCCGTCGACCTCGTACTCGACGCCGACCGCTCGGCCCTCCTCGACGACGATCCGGTCGACCAGCGCGTTCGCGGTCACCGCCAACGCCTCATGCCCCAGGATCGGTGCCACGAACGACTGCCAGGCCGATGCCCGCTTGCCGTCCTTGGTCGTCGTGTGGTTGAACCCCGCCCCGTCGAGGGTCTCCCGGTTGAAGTCCTCGGTGCGCGGGATGCCGCTCGCCACCGATGCTTCCACGAACGCCGCCGCGAGCGGATGCCGCTTGTCCGCAGGGATCCGCTCCACATGCAGCGGACCACCGGCTCCGTGGAACTCGTCGGCGCCGTCGACATGATCCTCCGACCTGCGGAAGTACGGGAGCACGTCCTCCCAGGACCAGCCGCTCGCGCCCTGCGCCGCCCAGCCGTCATAGTCACGGCGATCACCGCGCATGTAGATCATGCCGTTCAGGGAGCTCGATCCGCCGAGCGTCTTGCCCCGCGGCCAGTAGAGGACCCGCCCGCCGAGCTGCTCCTGCGGTGTCGTCATGACCGCCCAGTCGTTCGGCGACATCAGCAGCCCCGGCCATCCCTGTGGCGAGTGGATGTTCGGATCGCTGTCGACGGAGCCCGCTTCGATCACGTGCACGCTGTGCCCCGCATCCACGAGTCGACGTGCGATCGCACTGCCTGCGGATCCCGCGCCGATCACGATGTAGTCGGCACCCTCTGTGAGCTCGGTCATCACTCGTTCCTCTCTGAACGACAGGCGGTCACCGCCTGCTCTCAGACCAGGATCGCTCGCGTCGGGCGCTCCTGACCGGCCACCGGCGAACAGCGATATGCCGGATGCGCACGGATGTTCGTCCTCATGCGAAGCTCCCGCGCGCAGCGGAAGACGGCTCGGCCGGAGACGGCTCAGTGAGCGACGCTGAGCGTCTGCGCGCGGTACTCGCTGGGAGTGATGCCGAACCGGGTGCGGAACGCGCGGGTGAAGGCGGTCGCGTCCGTGAAGCCCCAGCGCGCGCCGATCGACGAGATCTGCTGTCCGCTCTGTGTCGGGTTGCTCAGGTCGCGCCGCGTGGCGTCGAGCCGGCGGTGCCTGATCCAGGCGCTGACGGTGTCGTTCTTGCCCTCGAACAGCTTCTGCAGGTACCGCACCGAGATGTGGTGGGCGACCGCGATCTGCGTGACGGTGAGCTCCGCGTCGCCGAGATGCGCGGCGATGTACAGCTCGATCCGCGTGAGCAGTGCGCGGCGGCCGACCTCCTCGCCGCCGTCCAGCTCCAGTTCGAGCCGCTCGCCCAGTGCGGCGGTGAGCAGGTCGAGCACGGCGTCGGACAGCGGCATCCGATTCTGCAGCGTGCCGTTCTCGAGCGTCGTGTCATAGGCCCGCAGCATCGACGACGCGATCGCACCGACGCCCTCGCGCCCCGAGAACCGCGAAGCCGTGAGTGCGCGCAGGCGTGCCCGATCGATGCGCAGCGTCTCGAGGGGGAACATCACCACGAGCATGCGGAAGGGCCCGTCGAAGTCGAGTGCGTACGGCCGCGTGGTGTCGTAGACGGCGAAGTCGCCGGGCATCAGGATCGCATCCCGGCCGTCCTGGCTGATCACGCTGCGCCCCTGCAGCTGCACGCCCAGCTTGATGTGGCCGGGGTCGTCTCGGGCGATCTCGGCCTTCGTCCGGCTCACCCGCACGGCAGACCCCGCGACGCTCGATACCGACAGCGGCCCCACGGGTTGAGCGACCAGCTTTCCTTCGAACCCCGACCGCACGGCACCGTCGGTCGACCAGGCGCGCAGCGGAACGAAGCTGCGGTTCACGGCATCGGTCCACATGTCGAACCGCTCGGCGGAGGGCACCGCACCGCAGTCGACGACGACTCTGCCGGCGACCGCCTCGGGTGTGCGATCGTCCATTCGTCACTCCTCGCTTCATCGCGTGTCGGACAGCATACGCGCATCACCTCGGCGTGGAGGGGGTCAGCGCGACTGCAGACCGTCCAGGCTCACCCGCAGGATGTCTTCGCCCAGCTCGTCAGGATCGACCGGTCCACCGGGCCGATACCACTCGACGACCGAGTTGATCATGCCGAAGATCAGCCTGGTCGCGACCGCGGCATCGACATCGTCGCGGATCAGCCCCTCGGTCTGAGCCTCGGTGACGATCGCGGTGACCCGCTGGTCGAACGCGCGGCGGCGCACGAGTGCAGCGGTCTCGACATCGCCGTTGCCCCGCACCCGCAGCAGCAGGGTCACCGACGGGAGCTTCTCGGTGAGCACGCGAACCGCCCCGCGGATGATGGATCGCAGCCGATCGGCGGCGAGCGGATGCCGTGCCGTCGCGTCGTCCACGACGGCCTCGAGAGCGTCGAGGGCGTCGGTCAGCGCGAGTTCGAGGATCGCCGACTTGGATTCGAAGTGATGGTAGAGCGCGGACTTGGTGAGCCCGAGGGTGGCGCTGAGGTCGGCGACGCTGGTCGCGTCGTAGCCCTGCTCGTTGAACACCTTCACGGCGACCGCGAGCACCTGCTCGCGGTCGTAACCTGGCCGGCCGCGCTTCGGGGCCGGCGCGTCGAATCCGGGCTGCGCCATGGGCCCAGTCTGTCATTCCCGATGAGTTGCCATTCGTCCGCCGATCTGAGATCGTATTCCTGACCGATCGGTCTGAAATTATCGCCAGCGTTGGTGATCGAGAGGATGACGATGTCCGAGGCCTATCTCGTCGATGGCGTCCGCACCCCCGTCGGCCGCTACGGAGGAGCACTCGCGTCCGTCCGTCCCGACGATCTCGCAGCCCTCGTGGTGGGCGAGACCGCCCGCAGATCCGCGGTGCCCGTGGAGGAGATCGACGAGGTGATCCTCGGAGCCGCGAACCAGGCGGGTGAGGACAACCGCAACGTCGCACGCATGGCCGTGCTGCTCGCGGGCCTCCCCGACTCGATCCCCGGCTTGACCGTCAACCGCCTCTGCGCTTCGGGGATGTCGGCCATCGCCCTCGCCGCGAACGCCGTTCGCGCAGGAGACGCCGACCTCGTCGTCGCCGGCGGCGTCGAATCCATGACCAGAGCGCCCTGGGTGCAGGCCAAGCCCGAGAGATCCTGGGCCAAGCCCGGTGCGGCCTTCGACACATCGATCGGCTGGCGCTTCACCAACCCCCGGCTCAGCGAGCGCGACAAGGCGACCTTCTCGATGCCGGAGACGGCGGAGGAGGTCGCCCGCATCGACGCGATCAGTCGGGCGGATGCCGACGCCTTCGCCTTCCTGAGCCATCAGCGGGCCATCGCCGCGATCGATGCCGGGCGCTTCGCCCCTGAGATCGTCGGAGTCGAGACGGGCCGCGGAATCGTCGACACCGATGAGGGGCCGCGACGGGACACCACCCTCGACGCGCTCGCACAGCTGCGAGCTGTCGTCGCAGGCGGCGAGGTCGTCACCGCCGGCAACTCGAGCTCCCTGAACGACGGAGCCTCCGCGATCGTCGTGGCGAGCGCCGAGGCCGTCGAACGTCACGGGCTGCGTCCGCGCGCGAGGATCGTCGCTTCGGCGACGGCTGCGCTCGCCCCCGAGATCATGGGGCTGGGGCCGGTGCCTGCCACGCAGAAGGCGCTCGCGAAGGCGGGCCTGCAGGTCTCCGACCTCGGGGCCGTCGAGCTGAACGAGGCCTTCGCGTCGCAGTCCCTCGCCTGCATCCGCCGCCTGGGGCTCGACCCGGCGATCGTCAACGCCGACGGCGGCGCCATCGCGCTCGGCCACCCGCTCGGATCCAGCGGGTCTCGCCTGATCGTGACGCTGCTCGGTCGACTCGAGCGCGAGAACGCACGCTACGGACTGGCCACGATGTGCGTCGGCGTCGGGCAGGGCACCGCCATGATCGTGGAGCGTCTGACGTGACCCTGCACATCGACGAGCAGGACGACCGAATCGTCGCCACACTCGACCGACCCGACAAGCGCAATGCCATCGACCAGGCGACGGTCGATGCGCTGCACGAGCTGTGCGCGATGCTCGAAGAGGCTCCGCGCACGCTGATCCTCACGGGGTCGGGCAGGGTCTTCGCCGCCGGTGCGGACATCGCCCAGCTGCGCGATCGCACCGCGGACGACGCCAGGCGCGGCATCAACGCGACGGTGTTCATCCGCATCCAGGAGCTCCCGATGCCGGTGATCGCGGCGATCGACGGGTACGCGCTCGGAGGCGGAGCCGAGCTCGCCTACGCCGCAGACATCCGCATCGCGACGCCGTCGCTCCGCATCGGCAACCCCGAGACCGGGCTCGGCATCATCGCGGCGGCCGGTGCGACCTGGCGGCTTCCCGAGATCGTCGGCGACGCCCGCGCGAGCGAGCTGCTGCTCACCGGGCGAGCGCTCGATGCCGAGGAGGCGCTGCGCTGGGGGCTGGTCTCGTCTCTGCATCCGGCCGAGGAACTGCTCGCCGCCGCGCACGGGATCGTCGACCGGATCGCGGCGAACGACCCTCTGGCGACGCAGTACACGAAGCGCGCGCTGCGCACCCCGCGCGCGCAGCATCCGGCGATCGAGCTCGAGCTGCAGGCCGAGCTCTTCGAGTCGCCAGAGAAACGCCGACGCATGACCGCGTTCCTGGAGAGGAAGAGCCGATGAGCGACACCGATGCCCGGTCGTCGAGCGAGCCCCACCCCCGGTCGTTGAGCGAGCGAAGCGAGACGAAACGCACAGACCGCGCGCCTGCGATCGTCGGAGTGCTGGGCGGCGGGCGCATGGGAGCCGGCATCGCGCATGCGTTCCTGCTCGCAGGCTCGCACGTCTGCGTGGTCGAGCGCGATGCGGCGAGCGCTGACACGGCGCACGCCCGCATCGGCGACAGCATCCGCAGATCTGTCGAACGTGATCCCTCGCTGGACGAGACGGAGCTCGCCGGCCGCCTCACGACCGGCAAGGATCTCGCAGCCTTCGCCGCGGTCGACCTCGCGATCGAGGCGGTGCCCGAGGACCGTGCGCTGAAAGACGACGCACTCGCCCGTGTCGAGGCGGCGTTGCCCGAGCACGCGACACTGGCGAGCAACACCTCGTCGATCTCGATCGATGACCTGGCTGCCGGCCGCCTGCGCCCCGAGCGGTTCCTCGGTCTGCACTTCTTCAACCCCGTGCCCGCATCGGCGCTCGTCGAGATCGTGCGCGGCGCTGCGACCGACGCGGCGACCGTCGAGAGCGCGACCGGATGGGTGGCCGCGCTCGGCAAGACGCCGATCGTCGTCAGCGACTCCCCCGGGTTCGCATCGTCTCGACTCGGCGTGATGCTCGGCCTGGAAGCGATCAGGATGCTCGAGGAGGGGGTCGCGTCGGCTGCTGACATCGATGCGGCCATGACACTCGGATACCGGCATCCGACGGGCCCGCTGCGCACGACGGACGTGGTCGGTCTGGACGTGCGCCTGGGCATCGCCGAGGAGTTGGAGCGCACGCTCGGCGCGCGGTTCGCTCCGCCGGATCTGCTGCGACGGATGGTCGCCGAAGGAAAGCTCGGCCGCAAGAGCGGCGAAGGGTTCTACGCATGGAACGAGGAGAGATGACCGAGTATCTGCCGAGTTACGTCCGGGGCGAGTGGTGGACGCCGTCGTCCCCCGAACGCTCCACCGAAGTCCGTGACGCGTCGACCGGAGACGTCGTCACGCTCGTCTCCACCGAGGGCCTGGATCTCGCGGGGGCGCTGGAGCACGCTCGCTCCGTGGGGCAGAAGAGCCTCGGGGCGCTCACGTTCCACCAGCGCGCCGTACTGCTCAAGCAGTTCGCCCTCGCACTCACCGAGCGCAAGGACGAGCTGTACGCGCTGTCCTCCCGCACCGGCGCCACGAAGAACGACTCGTGGGTCGATATCGACGGCGGCATCGGGGTGCTCTTCTCGTACTCCGGCAAGGGGCGACGCGAGCTGCCGAACAGCCGTGTGCACGTCGACGGCCCGGTCGAGCCGCTCTCGAAGGACGGGTCGTTCCTCGGACGCCACGTCTACACGACGCTGCCAGGCGTCGCCGTGCAGATCAACGCCTTCAACTTCCCGGTGTGGGGATCGCTCGAGAAGTTCGCTCCGGCGTTCCTCGCCGGCATGCCGACCGTCGTGAAGCCCGCC
This sequence comes from Microbacterium sp. Leaf159, assembly GCF_001423615.1. Taxonomy (GTDB): domain Bacteria; phylum Actinomycetota; class Actinomycetes; order Actinomycetales; family Microbacteriaceae; genus Microbacterium. The sequence goes on from NZ_LMOU01000001.1 coordinate 1,295,572, forward strand.
ACCCCCACGGGATACCTGGCCGAGGCGATGGTGCGCATCCTCGTCGAGTCCGGTCTGCTGCCCGACGGATCGCTCCAGCTCATCAGCGGCAGCGTTCCCGACCTCTTCGAGAACCTGAGGCTGGGTGACATCGTCGGCTTCACCGGCAGCGCATCGACGGCGGAGAGCCTCAAGGCCCACCCCGCGGTGCAGACGGGCGGCGTGCGGTTCACCGCCGAGACCGACTCGATCAACGCCTCGGTGCTCGGCACCGACGCGGTCGAGGGCACGCCCGAGTTCGACGCCTATGTGCGCCAGCTCGTCACCGAGATGACGAGCAAAGCCGGTCAGAAGTGCACGGCGATCCGCCGCGCGATCGTGCCCACGGGGTCGGCGGATGCCGTGGTCGCCGCCGTGCAGGCGCGCATCGCCGACAAGACCGTGCTGGGCGATCCCCGCGCGGAGGGCGTCACCATGGGCCCTCTCGCGTCGACCGCACAGCGCGACGAGGTGCTGCGACAGGTGGGCAGGCTGCAGACGGCGGGAGGACGGATCGTCGTCGGGACGACGGATGCTCCCGAGGTGCGGCTCACCGACGGCAGCACGAGTGTCAGCCCCGAGGGCGCGTTCGTCTCGCCGCTGCTGCTGCGCTTCGACGACTCGCAGTCCGATGCAGCGCACTCGATCGAGGCCTTCGGCCCTGTGTCGTCGCTGCTCACCTACGACACCACCGCCGATGCCGCAGCGCTCGTGGCGCGGGGCGGCGGCTCGCTCGTCACCAGCATCGCGACGCACGACCCTGTGCAGGCTGTGGATCTCGCGGCGCGCATCGCCCCGTTCAACGGCCGGATGCTGCTGCTCGACCGCGATGACGCACGGTCGTCGACCGGTCACGGCTCGCCGCTGCCGAACCTCGTGCACGGCGGCCCCGGCCGGGCCGGCGGCGGCGAGGAGCTCGGCGGCATCCGTGCGGTGCTCCACCACATGCAGCGCACCGCGGTGCAGGGTTCGCCCGAGATGCTCACAGCGCTGACAGGCGTGTGGCATGCGGGGGCCGCCGCGCACAGCGACGGACGGCACCCGTTCCGCAAGTCGCTCGCAGAGCTCCGCATCGGCGACCAGATCGTCTCGGCATCGCGTGAGGTGGCGCTCGCCGACATCGAGACGTTCGCGCACTTCACGGGTGACACCTTCTATGCGCACATGGACGAGACGGCCGCTGCGGCGAACCCGTTCTTCCCCGGACGCGTGGCGCACGGCTACCTGCTCGTCTCGTGGGCGGCCGGTCTCTTCGTCGACCCGGAGCCCGGACCCGTGCTCGCGAACTACGGGCTCGAGAACCTGCGTTTCATCACGCCCGTCTCTCCCGGCGACACGATCCGGGTCGAGCTCACCGCCAAGCAGATCACCCCGCGCGAGACCGACGAGTACGGCGAGGTGCGCTGGGATGCCGTGATCCGCAACCAGAGCGACGAGCTCGTCGCGACCTACGACGTGCTCACGCTGGTGAACAAGGAGCCGACGCCCGAGGTCGTGGCCGCATGAGGTCGATGATGCAGCGCGATGCCGCCTCGGCGATGCTCGGCATGGTCATCGAACTCGATGCGCCGGGAGAGGCCGTGGTCTCGATGACGGTGCGCGACGACATGCTGAACGGCTTCGCGATCACGCACGGCGGGCTGGTCTTCACGCTCGCAGACACCGCTTTCGCGATCGCCTGCAATGAAGACGAGCGGGTCACCGTCGCCGGTGGCGCCGACATCACGTTCCTGAAGTCGACCACCTCGGGCGACCGCCTGACGGCACGAGCCGTTCGCCGGGTCGTCAGCGGCCGCAACGGGCTCTACGACGTGACCGTCACCGACGGCTCCGGCGACGTCGTCGCCGAGGTCCGTGGCCGCTCGCTCACGACGAACCGTTCGCAGGCGGGGTGAGATCGTGCCGGACGCCCTGCATGGTGAGGGCCGGAATCGGTGTCGTCACGATTCCGGCCCCGGTCCTGTGCCGCGCTGCGGTCGGTCCTCAGCGCTGGATGACCTTGGGGGCCGCGACCGCCTTGAGCCCTGCCACGCCGAACTCCTGCCCGTAGCCGCTGGCCTTGATGCCGCCGAACGGCACGTGCGGGTTGATCGCCCCGTGCTGATTGATCCACACGGTGCCGGCCTGCACGCGGCGGGCGACCTCGCTCGCGGCATCCGGATCGTTCGACCAGACCGACGCTCCGAGCCCCTGGGTCGAGTCGTTCGCCCGACGGACGGCGTCGTCGACGTCGGCGTAGCGGATGACCGGGATCACGGGACCGAACTGCTCCTCGTCGACGAGCGCGGCACCGTCGTCGATGTCGGCGACGACCGTGGTGCGGTAGAACAGCGGCCCGTGCTCTGGGGCGGGCTCACCTCCGGTGACGATCCGCGCACCCCGTTCCCTCGCGTCATCGACGAGTCGGGACACGATGTCGAACTGCTTCTCGTTCTGCAGCGGCCCGAGGACGTTCGCCTCATCGAGGCCGTTGCCGAGCGGCATCGCGTCGGCGAGCTTCGCGAGCGTCTCGACCACCTGCTCGTACTGCGACTCGTGCACGTACAACCGCTTGAGAGCCGCGCACGTCTGACCCGTGTTGATGAAGATGCCCCAGAACAGGTTCTCGGCGATCGCGTCGATGTCGGTGCCGGGCAGGATGATGCCGGCGTCGTTGCCGCCGAGCTCGAGGGTCAGGCGGGCGAGGCTGTGGGCGGACGCTTCGACGATCCTGCGGCCCGTGGCCGTCGACCCCGTGAACATGATCTTGTCGAGGTCGGGGTGCGCAGCGATCGCCGCTCCCACCTCGCGATCCCCCGAGATCACCGTCAGCACGTCTTCCGGAAGGTGCCGGTTGAAGATCTCCACGAGCGCGAGCACCGACAGCGGCGTGAACTCGCTCGGCTTGACGACCACCGTGTTGCCCATGCGCAGCGACGGTGCGATCTGCCAGACCGTGATCATCATCGGCCAGTTCCACGGGCCGATCGCCCCGACCACTCCAAGCGGGTCGTAGTGGACCTCTGCGCGGGATTCGCCTGCTTCGAAGACGACCTCCGGTTCGAGCGGGGTGTCTGTGGCCGTGCGGGTCCAGGCCGAACACGCCCCGACTTCGAAGCGCGCGTTCGGACCGTTCAACGGCTTGCCCTGCTCTCGCGAGAGCAGCACGGCCAGCTCCTCGGCGTTCGCGTCGAGGTCGTCGGCGATCGCGTTGAGGATGCGGCTGCGTTCGGCGTGACCGAGAGCGGCCCACGCGGGCTGCGCGGCGCGGGCGTTCACGATGGCGCGGTTCAGGTCATCGACCGAGTGCACGGGCGCATGGCCGATCACCTCGCGCGTCGCGGCGTCCGGGATGGGGCGCCCGACGCCCTCCGGCGCGGTGATGGACTCCAGGATCGTCGTCGTCGTGGTCACAGCATCCTCCTTGATCGCGGACTGCTCCGTCCGGTATTCGGAGCCTACGAGCGCGGACGCCGGCCGGTACAGGCCCGACGACCCTTCGTGCACACGCGGCACAGGGTCGTACGCCTCGGGCAGATCGAGCCCTCGACATCCGCGATCTGATGGAATACGCCCCCCTGCGACGAAGGAGTCGACGATGACCGAAACACGCACCGAGACCGAAAGCCGTGCTGAGATCGGAACCGAGCCGGAGCTGCACGCACCCGATGCGCTCGCACGCCTGCAGCTGGAGCGTCTGCAGTGGACGCTGCACCACGCATACGAGAATGTGCCGGTCTATCGCCGTAAGTTCGATGAGCACGGCGTGCACCCCGACGACATCCGCACGCTCGACGACGTGCAGAAGCTGCCCTTCACCACCAAGGCCGATCTGCGCGAGAGCTACCCGTTCGGGATGTTCGCCGTTCCCATGCCCGACGTCCGGCGCATCCATGCCTCCTCCGGGACGACGGGGCGTCCGACCGTCGTCGGCTACACCGAGGGCGACCTCGACCGATGGAGCGATCTGATCGCGAGGTCGCTGCACGCCGCCGGCATCCGCGCGGGGATGAAGGTCCACAACGCCTACGGCTACGGACTCTTCACCGGCGGCCTCGGCGCGCACGCGGGCATCGAGCGGCTCGGCGCCACGGTGATTCCCGTGTCGGGAGGACAGACCGCGCGGCAGGTGCAGCTGATCACCGATTTCGAGCCGGACGCGATCCTCTGCACCCCCAGCTACCTGCTCACGATCGCTGACGCGATGGAGGCAGCAGGGATCGACCCGACGACCACGTCGCTGCGGGTGGCGGTGCTCGGCGCAGAGCCCTGGACGAACGAGATGCGGCGGGAGATCGAGCGACGACTGAACATCGACGCGGTCGACATCTACGGGCTCAGCGAGGTCATGGGCCCCGGGGTCGCGAGCGAGAGCGTGCTCACGAAAGACGGGCCGCACATCTGGGAGGACCACTTCCTGCCCGAGATCATCGACGGCGACACAGGCGATCGCCTGCCGGACGGAGCGCTGGGCGAACTGGTGTTCACGTCTCTCACCAAGGAGGCGTTCCCTGTCATCCGATACCGCACACGCGACCTGACGCGACTTCTTCCCGGCACGACCTACCCCGCTCTGCGGCGCATGGAGAAGATCACCGGACGCAACGACGACATGATCATCCTGCGCGGCGTGAACCTCTTCCCCACGCAGATCGAGGAGCTCGTGATGGGGATCGAGACGCTGACGCCGCACTTCGTGCTCGAGCTGCACCACGTCGCGCACCTCGACACCATGACAGTGCGCATCGAGCGGCACCCGTCGTTGAGCGCCGAGGAGTGCGACGCCGCGGCGGCGGTGCTCCACCACCGCATCAAGATGCACATCGGCACCAGCGTCGACGTCAAGGTCGAGGAGCCCGGCACGCTGCCTCGCAGCGAGGGCAAGTACAAGCGCGTGTACGACCTGCGCTGAGGTGCTCCGGTCGGAGCTGCGTCGCCGGCGTCAGCCGCGGAGCGCGAGCACGAACGGAAGCACCTCCGTGGCGCCGGACTGACGCAGTGTGCGCGCGGCGACCGTCAGAGTCCACCGGCTGTCGGCCATGTCATCGACGAGGAGCACCGGACCCTCGGGGATGTCGAGGCCCTGCGCGCTGAACCTGTCCCACAGACCGGCGAGACGGAAGACGCTGTTGCCACCGGGCTGCCCCGTGGGTCCCCCGTTCACCAGGTCGAGCGCACCGAGGTACGGAAGCCGCCCGATCTCCGAGATCCCGCGGGCGAGCGAATCGACGAGCAGCGGATGCGAACGCGACGGCATGGCCACCACCGCGACCGGGCGTTCTGCCCATCCCCAGCCGGCGAGGACCCGCACACAGCCGCCGAGCACCTGCGGAGTCACTGCGGCGTCGGGTGCTCCTGCCGCGAAGAGCTCCCGCAGGGTGCCGCCCCAGCCGAGATCGGTCAACCGGGCGAGGGCGCGCCCCTCGCCTGCCTGCTCCCCCGCGGGGATGCGGCCCTTGACCGGGACGTCGAGCTTGTCTGCCCCCGTCGGCCAGGCGCGTCGCGGTTCGACCGGTACCCCGACCCGATCGAGCGACTCCGCAGCCTGGGTTGTCGCAGCCTCGCCGATCTCGCTCGGGAACCAGATGCCCGCGCAGTTGTCGCACCTGCCGCACGGTGCGGCGGTGTCATCGTCGAGAGAGCGCTGCAGGAACTCCATCCGGCAGCCATCGGTCTGCTCGTAGTCGATCATGTGCTGCTGCTCGGCCCGGCGCTCACCCGCGATGCGTTCGTAGCGTTCGGCGTCGTACGTCCACGGCTGACCGGTCGCGACCCACCCGCCCTGCACCCGGCGCACCGCACCGTCGACGTCGAGCACCTTGAGCAGAAGTTCGAGGGGTGTGCGCCGGATGTCGACCATGGCCTCGAGCGCGGGAGTCGAGATCGGCTGGTCACCGAGCGCTCCGATCACGCGCTCGGCGCGCTCACGGTCGGGCATCGACGCCGTCGCGAAGTAGTGCCAGATGTCGCGGTCTTCGACCCCCGGCAGCAGCAGGACGTCGGCGCTCTCACTCGCACGACCGGCACGACCGACCTGTTGGTAGTACGCGACAGGCGAAGACGGCGCCCCCAGGTGCAGCAGGAACCCGAGGTCGGGTTTGTCGAACCCCATGCCGAGTGCGCTCGTGGCGACGAGCGCCTTGACCTCGTTGCGCTTCAGCATCCCCTCGGACTCGGTGCGCTCGTCGGTGTCGGTCTGCCCCGTGTACGCACGCACCTCGTGGCCGTGATCGCGCAGCAGCCGCGCGGTGTCGACCGCCGCCGCGACGGTGAGCGTGTAGATGATGCCGGAGCCGGGGAGGTCGTCGATGTGGCTCAGCAACCACGCCAGCCGGCTCGCCGAATCGCGCAGGCGCAGGACCCCCAACCGCAGCGAGGTGCGGGCGAGCGGGCCTCGGATCGTCAGCACCTCTGGTCGGTCGCCTGCGGATTCCACACCGCCGGTGCCGAGCTGCTCGGCGACGTCTGCGACGACTCTGCTGTTCGCCGTCGCCGTGGTGGCGAGCACCGGAACCTGAGGCGGCATCTGCTCGATCAGATCGCGCAGCCGCCGATAGTCGGGGCGGAAGTCGTGCCCCCAGTCGCTGATGCAGTGCGCCTCGTCGACTACCAGCATTCCGATGCGCCGCACGAGTGCCGGCAGCTGCTGCTCGCGGAACGCAGGGTTGTTCAGTCGCTCGGGAGACACGAGCAGCACGTCGACCTCGTCACGGTCCAGCTGCTCCATCACCTCCGACCACTCGTGCGCGTTGGTCGAGTTGATCGCGACGGCGCGCACGCCCGCCCGCTCGGCGGCGGCGATCTGGTCTCGCATCAGCGCCAGCAGCGGCGAGACGAGCACGGTGGGGCCGGCGCCCTGTCGCCTCAGCAGCAGGGTCGCGACGAAGTACACGGCCGACTTTCCCCAGCCCGTGCGCTGCACCACGAGCGCACGGCGTCGCCCCTCGACGAGGGCCTCGATCGCCTCGTACTGGCCGTCGTGGAAGTCGGCATCGGGACGACCGACCAGCTCGCGGAGCGCCGAGAGGGCAGCGGTGCGGGTGTCGACAGCGGCGGGGGAAGTCATGTCTCCACTGTGCCTCATGCCACCGACGTCAGGGCCTCATGCCACCGACGTCAGGGCCTCATGCCACCGACGTCAGGCCCTCATGCCACCGACGCCAGGGGGCCGTTCCCCACACGCAGAACGCCCCTGCACCCGATCGCGTCGTCTAGCGTGGAACGATGATCACCCGCGAACTGGCCGTATCCCTGCGCGACGCCGGTCTCGTGTGGCATCCGGCCGAGGGCGATCGGTTCCAGCTCGATCTGCCGGACGAGGTCGAACTCGAAGCCGAGGCCGACGTCTTCACGGTCAGCGAGATGACGATCGAAGCTCGTCAGACGCCCAGCGGCACGGATCTGGCGTTCAACGGCACGACCGAGTGGGCGCTTGATGCCGTCACCCTCGCCGATGCGGTCTGGCTTCCGCGCGAGGACCAGCTGCGCGAGCTGCTGCGGGGCACCTTCCGCGCGCTGACCCGTGTCGCCGACGCCTTTGTCGTCGAGGTGGAGATCGCCGGCGAGGCGCTGAGATTCGAGCATCCCGATCCTTCTGAGGCCTACGGCAGAGCTCTTCTCGACCTCGTGTCGCGCTCTCGTTGAGCCCTTCGCCTTGCGAACCGACGACCTCCGTGTCAGAATTACCTAACGACCGGTCAGTAAAGCCGATCGGACACCGAGGAGTCGATGATGACCAGCCCCGCAGATCTCTCCCTCGTCGAAGACGAGCTCTCCGCTGACGAGCGCCTGTTCGACGAGCTCATCGCGAACGAGCAGCGCATCGAGCCTCGCGACTGGATGCCCGAGGCCTACCGCAAGACCCTGATCCGTCAGATCTCGCAGCATGCGCACTCGGAGATCATCGGCATGCAGCCGGAGGGCAACTGGATCACCCGAGCCCCGAGCCTCAAGCGCAAGGCGATCCTGATGGCGAAGGTGCAGGACGAGGCCGGTCACGGGCTCTATCTCTACTCCGCAGCGCAGACCCTCGGGATCACGCGCGACGAGATGATGGACCAGCTCATCAGCGGCAAGGCCAAGTACTCGTCGATCTTCAATTACCCGACCCCCACCTGGGCCGACATGGGCGCGATCGGATGGCTCGTCGACGGCGCTGCGATCGTCAACCAGGTTCCGCTGTGCCGCGCGTCATACGGGCCCTACGGCCGCGCGATGGTGCGCGTGTGCAAAGAGGAGTCGTTCCACCAGCGCCAGGGCTTCGAGATCCTGCTCTCCCTGATGCAGGGCACCGACGAACAGAGGCAGATGGCACAGGATGCGGTGAACCGCTGGTACTGGCCGAGCCTGGCGATGTTCGGACCGCCGGATGACCAGTCCCCCAACTCGGCTCAGTCGATGAAGTGGAAGATCAAGCGCTTCACCAATGACGAGCTGCGCCAGCGCTTCGTCGGGATGCTCGTGCCGCAGGCCGAGATCCTCGGCGTCACCCTGCCCGACCCCGATCTGCGCTTCGATGACGAGACAGGGCAGTACGTCATCGGCGAGATCGACTGGGACGAGTTCTTCGAGGTGCTGCGCGGCAACGGTCCGTGCAACGCCGAACGACTCGAGCGCCGCCGCACGGCGCACGAGGAGGGCGCGTGGGTGCGTGAGGCCGCGGCCGAGTACGCCCGCAAGCAGGCGCTGAAGACGAAGGCGGTGGCATGATGGCGACGCCGGGGGCCGACGAACGCGAACCGTGGCCCCTCTGGGAGGTCTTCGTCCGCGCGAACCGCGGGCTGAGCCACGTGCATGTCGGATCCCTGCATGCCCCGGATGCCGACATGGCGATCCGCAACGCCCGCGACCTCTACACGCGCCGCGGCGAGGGCGTGTCTATCTGGGCCGTTCCGGCGGATGCGATCACCACAAGCGACCCCGATGCCAAGGGCGCCTACTTCGAGAGCCCCGCGGGCAAGAACTACCGGCATGCCGTGTACTACACGGCCTCCGAAGGGGTGCCGCACCTGTGAACGACATCCACGCAGACATCCACGGCGACATCCACGCTGATATCCACGGTGACGTCTCGGTCGACGAGCTGCGACTGAGCGAGGAGCTCACCGGAACCGGCTCCGCCGCAGCATCCGCCGACATCGCCGAGTACGCGCTGTGGCTCGGCGACGACGCACTGATCCTCTCTCAGCAGCTCGGCGAGTGGATCGCGCGCGCGCCGGAGCTCGAAGAGGACGTCGCGCTCGGGAACATCGCCCTCGACCTGCTCGGCCATGCCCGCTCGTTCCTGCACTTCGCGGGGTCGTACGATGGGCGCTCCGAAGACGACCTCGCGTACTTCCGCGACGAGCCCGACTTCCGCAGCGCGTGGATCGTCGAGCAGCCCAACGGCGACTTCGCGCAGACGATCGCGCGTCAGTTCGTCGTGTCGACCTACATGTTCGAGCTCTACTCCGCCCTGCGGGAGAGCACCGACCCGACTTTCGCGGCGATCGCCGAGAAGTCGCTCAAAGAGGTCGATTACCACCGCGACCACGCAGTGCAGTGGGTGCTTCGCCTCGCCGGGGGCACCGACGAGTCGAGGCGGCGTATCGTCCGCGCGCTGGGCGATGTCTGGCCCTACGTCGACGAGCTCTTCCGCGATGAGCCCCTGATCGATCGGCTCGGCGATGCCGCTGCGCGGCCGTCGACGCTGCGCCCCGGTTTCGACGCGGTCGTGAACACCGTGCTCGCCGAGGAGGAGCTCGAGACACCTGCCGTCTCGGCATCCTCCGCAGGCGGCAGACGCGGCGCTCACGCGACACCGCTCGGCCATCTGCTCGCCGAGATGCAGGTGCTCGCCCGGCGCCATCCGGGAGCATCGTGGTGAACGGCACGCTGCACACCGATGCGCAGGCGACAGCCTGGCGGATCGCCGCGGCCGTCGCCGACCCCGAGGTGCCGGTGCTCACGATCGAGGATCTCGGTGTGCTCCGCGCCGTCGCGGTCGACGGCGACAGGGTCACGGTCGACATCACGCCGACCTACAGCGGATGCCCGGCGATGGACACGATCCGCGACGACGTCATCCTGGCCCTGACCGCCGCCGGCTATGAGAACGTCGAAGTGCGACTCGTGCTCTCGCCCGCGTGGACGACGGACTGGATGTCGGATGCCGGCAAGCAGAAGCTGTCGCAGTACGGCATCGCCCCGCCGTCCGGACGCTCGGCCATCTCATCCGGCCCGATCCGCCTGGCGATCAGCGTGCGCTGCCCCCGGTGCGGATCGCTGGACACCCGCGAGGTCTCTCGCTTCGGATCCACCTCGTGCAAGGCACTGTTCGAATGCCGTGCGTGCCTCGAGCCCTTCGACCACTTCAAGGTGCACTGATGTCACTGTTCGCCTCCCCCGGCATCGCTCCGGCGGCCGCCGCTCACCGAGCCGCGTCGACGACGAAGAAGCGCGCACGCTTCCATACGCTGGCCGTCGAAGAGGTGCGGCCGCTCACCGACGACTCGGTCGAGGTGACCTTCACCGTCCCCGCCGACCTGGCCGAAGACTACGACCACCAGCCCGGCCAGTACGTGGCGCTGCGCACGACGCTCGAGGGCACCGAGGTGCGCCGGTCGTACTCTCTGTGTCGGGCCCCCGAGCATCGCACGGATGAGCAGATCGCGGCCGGAATGCCGACCCGGCTGAGCGTCGCTGTGAAGCGCGACGAGGGCGGTCTGTTCTCCACGTGGGCGCAGACGGGCCTGCACCCGGGCTTCGAGATCGACGTGATGAGCCCGCAGGGCACGTTCACCTCGGGCCTGGACGACCTCGATCAGCGCCACGTCGTCGGCATCGCCGCGGGCTCGGGAATCACACCGCTCATGGCTCTCGCGCACACCGTACTGACCCGCTCCGAGACCTCGCGTTTCACGCTCCTGTACACGAACCGCTCGACACTCGACGTGATGTTCCTCGAGGACCTCGCCGATCTGAAGGACCGATACCCGACTCGCCTGACGCTGCACCATGTGCTCTCCCGCGAGCAGCGCACGGCGCCGGTGCTGTCCGGCCGGATCGACGAGGAGAAGCTGCGGACGATCCTGGGCATGCTGATCGACCCGACCGACGTCGACGAGTGGTTCCTGTGCGGCCCGCTCTCGCTCGTCGACCTGTGCCGAGAGGTGCTCGCCGATGTGGGGGTGCCGCGGGAGCACATCCGATTCGAGCTCTTCACGACCGGCGATGAGCCGGTGCGTGCAGCACGCCCGGTCCAGGTGCGAGCCGGAGAGAAGACGATCCGGATCGAGGTCAACCTCGACGGCGTCTCCTCGACCGCCGAGAGCCCCGTCGATGCGCATGAGTCCGTGTTGAACGCCGCACTGCGGGTGCGCCCCGACGCCCCGTTCGCCTGCGCGGGCGGCGTCTGCGGTACGTGCCGCGCACGAGTCCTCGAGGGCAGTGTGACCATGACCGAGAACTATGCCCTCGAGCCCGACGAGCTCGACCGCGGCTACGTGCTGACCTGCCAGTCCCACCCGACGAGCGACCGCGTCGTCGTCGACTACGACGTCTGAGGAGCATCCGATGATCGATCTCACCATCGAGGACGACGTCGCGACGGTCGTCCTGAACGCACCGTCGAAGCTGAACTCGCTCGACGAGCAGGCGCTTCGCGATCTCGGCCGCGCCTACGACGAGGCCGATGCCGCAGGCGTTCGTGCACTCGTGCTGCGCGGCGAGGGACGCGCGTTCTGCGCCGGCCGCGACATCTCGGCGGTGGACCCGCGCGACGATGACGTGATCGGCTATCTCGGCGGCCTCGTCACGCCGCTGTTGCAGAGGATGTCGCGCTTCCCCTCGCCGACCTTCGCGGTCGCGCACGGCGCATGCCTGGGCGTCGGACTCGGACTCCTGATCGCCACGGACGTCGTCTATGTCGCGGAGTCGGCGAAGATCGGCTCGCCGTTCGCCGCGCTCGGGGCCACACTCGATTCCGGAGGCCATGCGCTGTTCATCGAGCGGCTCGGAGCGCACAAGACGCTCGACCTCATCTATACGGGGCGATTGATGACCGGCGCAGAGGCTGTGACGTCGGGGCTGTTCTCACGCGTCCTGCCCGACGACGAGGTGCTGCAGACGACGACGGATGCCGCAGCCACCGCAGCGCGCGGAGCCACCGCCGCCTTCCTCGCGAGCAAGCAGCTGGTGGCCCGGATTCGCGACGAGCGCCTCGCTCTCTGGGACTCGATCGAGATCGAGAACGCCGCGCAGGCAGCCCTCTGCGACACCGATGACTATCGCGAGGGCTTCGCGGCGTTCCAGGAGAAGCGGAAACCGGAGTTCCGCGGGCGCTGAGCCGACGTTCATACTGCGGCTCGACGGGCGAAAGCAAGGCCGTCGTCGATGTCGGATGCCGATGCGAGACTGCATGCATGTTGCTCTCGGAGCTCGTCACCACCGCAGACACCGTCACCGCGACCTCATCGCGGCTCGCCAAGATCGATGCGCTGTCGCAGCTGCTCGCGCGCGCTGATGCGGAGGACGTCCCCGCCCTGGTCGGACTGCTTCTCGCGTCGCCTCGTCAGGGGCGCCTCGGCGTGGGCTGGCGAGGCATCTCAGCTCTCGACGTGCAACACGCCGATGCACCGTCGCTGTCGATCAGCGATGTCGACGACGCGTTCGAGACCCTGACCCATGCGTCGGGCTCAGGATCTGCGTCCGCACGGAGCGGCCTCCTCTCCGTCCTCGCCAGCCGCGCCACCACCGGCGAATGGGACTTCCTGTCGCGCGCGATGCTCGGGGAGTTGCGCACCGGTGCACTCGGCGGTGTCCTGCTCGACGCGATAGCACGCGCCTCCGATCGTCCGGTCGCCAGCGTGCGCCGTGCCGCGATGCTGTCCGGCGACCTGGGCGAGACCGCCGTGCTCGCCCTCCACGGAAGCGCCGATGCTCTCGAGGCCGTCGGCCTGCAGGTCGGTCGCCCGGTGCTGCCGATGCTCGCCTCGACCGCCGCCACTCCGACTGCTGCGCTCGAGGTCACGGGGCGCGCCTCGGTCGAGTACAAGCTCGACGGTGCGCGCATCCAGGTGCACCGCCACGGCGACGACGTGAGCGTCTACACCCGCAGCCTCGCCGACATCACGCACCGCGTGCCCGAGATCGTCGAGATCGTGCGAAGCCTCCCCGCTCGCGACCTGATCCTCGACGGCGAGACCCTGTCGCTCGATGAGGACGGCGGCCCCCGCCCTTTCCAGGAGACCATGTCGCGGTTCGGAGCCGACGTCTCGCGCGACCTGGTCCTGCGGCCCTGGTTCTTCGACGTGCTGCATGTCGACGGGCGCGATCTGCTCGACGAACCGCTCTCGACCCGACTGACCGAGCTGGAGAGGGTCGTGGGCGAGTGGCGCATGCCCGGCATCGTGACCGACGATCCCGCAGCCGCCGAGCAGCTGTCGCGTGACGCTCTGGCAGCCGGACACGAGGGAGTACTCGTCAAGGGCATCGACGCTCCCTATTCGGCCGGCCGCCGCGGCAAGTCCTGGGTGAAGGTCAAACCCGTGCTGACGTACGACCTCGTCGTGCTCGCCGCCGAGTGGGGTTCGGGTCGTCGCCGAGGGTGGCTGTCGAATATCCACCTCGGCGCCCTCGATCCCGACGGAGAGTTCGGCGAGCCGGGCGGATTCGTGATGGTCGGCAAGACCTTCAAGGGACTCACCGACGAACTGCTGCGCTGGCAGACCGAGAAATTTCCGCCACTCGAGACACGGCGCACCCAGAGCACGGTGTTCCTGCGCCCCGAGTTCGTGGTCGAGATCGCCGTCGACGGCGTGCAGCGATCGTCTCGCTACCCCGGTGGCATCGCCCTGCGTTTCGCCAGAGTCAAGGGCTATCGACCCGACAAGACGCCGTCCGGCGCCGACACGATCCAGACGCTGCGCGCGCTGCTGCGAGGCTGAGCTCAGGCGCTCGGCTCAAGCCCGAGGTCCTCTTCGCGGACGGTGCCCTGGAACGACCACGGGAAGTTGATCCAGAGATCCGTGTCCTTCCAGGCGTAGTCGGGCTGGATGATCGTGGAGGGTTTCGTGTAGATCGTGACCGAGCGCACATCGGCGCCCTTGTCCTTGAGCAGCTGCACGGCCAGCGCGAGGGTGCGCCCCGAGTCGGCGACGTCGTCGACGAGCAGCACGCGCCTCCCGTCGAGATACGCCATGTCGAGCTCGGGCGGCAGCACCTCGGGCGCATCGAGCACCGTCCCGATGCCGGTGTAGAACTCGACGTTGATCGCCCCGCAGTTCTTCGCACCGAGGCCATAGGCGATCGCGCCGGCCGGCAGCAGACCGCCTCGGGCGATCGCCACGACGACCTCGGGCATGAAGCCGCTGTCGAGGATGCTGCGCGCGAGATCTCGCGTCGCCGATCCGAAGCCGTCCCAGGTGAGCGTCTCGCGCTCGATCGAAGCATCCGTCATCGTCTCATTCTTCCCCACCGACGCCCTCCTCCAGGCCACGCCCGCCCCTCATCCGAGACGGGTGACCTCGACGGACACGAACAGCGCCGAGACGCTCGGGCCGGCGTACACACCACGCAGCGGCGGCACGTCGGTGTAGTCGCGTCCGTGCCCGACGTAGACGTGCGATTCGCCGACCTCCACGAGGTTGGTGGGGTCGTATCCCCGCCACTCGCCGGAGTACCACTCCACCCAGGCGTGCGACTCCCCCGTCACCGGCTGACCGATCGCAGCTGTCGGGTCGGGGTGCAGGTACCCCGAGACGTAGCGCGCCGGGATCCCCGCCGCGCGCAGCACGCCGAGCGCCACGTGGGCGATGTCCTGACAGACACCCGAGCGCGTCGGCCAGGCGTCGCGCGCCGTGGAGCTCACCCCGGTCACGCCGCTGCGATACTCCATCGCCTCCCCCACGGTCTTGCAGATCTCGAAGGCCGTCTCATCGACCCCGCCGCCCTCCGCTTCGATCCGCAGCGCGAGCTCGCGCATCTCCTCGTCCGGATCGGTCGCCGGCGTCTGCGTCACGCATTCCGCGAGCGCGAGCGACTGCGGGATCCGAGCCGCGAGCTCATCCCAGTCGATGCCGACACCCGCGTGGGGCAGCGGTCTGACGTCGACCACGCTGGTCGCCGTGACCGAGAGCTCCTGATGCGGGGTGAGCACCTCGAACGTCGAGACGCGCGTGTCCCAGTAGTCGGCATACGAGTGCTGCGTCGCCGTCGGCGAGATGTCGAGAGTCGCCTGCAGCACGAACTGCCCGTCACGCGAGTGCGGCAGCATCCGCGCCTCGTTGTAGGACGCCGTCGCCGGCTGCTCGTAGCGGAATCCCGTGCGGTGCACGATCCGAAGCCGGCTCACAGCGCCTCTCCGATCCACACCGGCATCGCGATCGACGGGAAGTACCGCTCTCTGATCGCATCACTCGCCATCGACATTCCCACCTGGACCTCCTCCATGCTCTCGGACAGACGATGCACGGTGTCGCCGATCGGTCGGTATTCCAACTCGGATCGCATGCGACCCAGCACCCTGTGGGCGCGATCCGGAGTTCCGAAGGCGCCGGCGGGATCGATCCCGCGCAGGCAGTCCTCGGCCTGGAGGATGCTCGAGAGCACCGACCGCGGGAACAGCCGATCGACGAGCAGGAACTCCACCGCGGAGGCGCCGGTCGGCACGGCCCGATGGCTGCGCAGGTGGGCCTCGTAGGCACCGCAGCTGCGCAGCAGTGTCGTCCAGCTGGGTCCGCCGGCCTCTGTGAGCGACCGCGTCGCCAGCAGACGAGCAGTCATGTCGGCGCGCTCGATCGAGCGGCCGAGGACGAAGAAGTGCCAGGCCTCGTCCCTGCTCGTCGATGAGTCGACGACCCCGAAGGCGAGCGCCGATCGATCGCGCACCCACCGAAAGAACGGGTGCGTCTTGTCGGAGGCGATCCGCCGCGGCATCCGCGCGTTCGACTCGTTGAGCGTCTCCCAGAGATCCGTCGAGATGATCTCGCGCGCACGGCGCGCGTTCTCCCTCGCGGAGGCGATCGAGTGGGCGATCGAGGCGGAGTGGTCCCGGTCCAGCGCGAGCAGCCGCACCACGTCGTCACGGCTCAGCACCGTGTCATCATCGGCGGTCGTGCCCATGACCGAGAGGAGTGCACGGCAGGCGGTGTCCTCCTCGACCCACGGATCCTCGAGCAGCAGCTGCAGGTGCACGTCGAGGATGCGTGCCGTGCCGTCCGCCCGCTCGACGTATCGTCCGATCCAGAACAGCGCCTCCGCGATACGACTCAGCACGACGCACCCCCCTGCTGCTGCTGTTGCTGCTGTTGCTGGTGGTGACGCAGCTCGAGGTCCTCGTCCTGCGGCGAGGAGAGGAACGGCTGATGCGACTCCTCCCGATGCGGTGACACGATCGAGATCGCCCCCGTGGCGAGAGAGACCTCATCGGCGGCGGGATCGGGCTCTCCCGTCACGGTCGTCGTCGGTCCGGTGAACAGAGACGGGTCCAGCACCCAGGTGTCCTTCGATCCTCCGCCCTGACTGGAGTTCACGACCAGCTGCCCCTCGGGCAGCGCCACCCTCGTGAGTCCGCCGGGGAGCACCCAGATGTCCTGTCCGTCGTTGACGGCGAACGGGCGCAGATCGACGTGCCGCGGGCGGAACCCGTCCTCGACGAGAGTGGGGATGGTCGACAGCTGCACGACGGGCTGCGCGATCCACCCTCGCGGATCCGCGAGCAGCGTCTTGCGGAGCTCGTCGAGCGTCTCGCGGGATGCGTCCGGTCCGACGACGAGCCCTTTGCCGCCCGAGCCGTCGACCGGCTTCACGACGAGTTCGTCGAGCCGATCGAGCACCTCCTCGAGAGCATCCGGTTCCTCGAGCCGCCAGGTGTCGACGTTCGGGAGCACCGGCTCCTCCCCCAGGTAGTAGCGGATCAGGTCGGGCACGTACGTGTAGACGAGCTTGTCGTCGGCGACCCCGTTGCCGATGGCGTTCGCGAGTGTGACATTGCCGAGCCGGGCGGCGAGCATCAGCCCCGGCGCCCCGAGCACGGAATCCGGTCGGAACTGCTGCGGGTCGAGGAACTCGTCATCGACTCGTCGGTAGATCACGTCGACGCGGGTGGGACCGGCCGTGGTGTGCATCCACACGCGACCGCCCGAGCAGAACAGGTCGCGTCCCTCGACCAGTTCGATGCCCATCATGCGGGCCAGCAGCGTGTGCTCGTAGTACGCCGAGTTGTGCACGCCGGGGGTCAGCACCACCACCGTCGGATCGTCGACGCCCGCGGGCGCTGCCGCGCGCAGAGCCTGCAGCAGGTGGCCGGGATAGTCGACGACCGGACGCACGCGCAGACTCGTGAACAGCTCGGGGAGCGTCTGCGCCATGACCCGCCGGTTGGCGAGCACGTAGCTGACGCCGCTGGGCACGCGCACGTTGTCCTCGAGCACCCGCCAGGCTCCCGCCTCATCGCGGATGACGTCGATGCCCGCCACGTGGATGCGCACGCCATTCGCGCCCACGATGCCCGCCGCCTGACGATGGAAGTGCGAGGACGAGCTGATCAGCGGCGCGGGGATCACCCCGTCCTGCACCGCCAGCTGTGGCCCGTAGGCGTCAGCCAGGAACGCCTCGAGCGCCCGGACGCGCTGCTTCACGCCGGATTCGACCAGCGTCCAGTCGTCGGCGGCGATCACCCGAGGAACCACGTCGAGAGGGAACGGACGCTCCTCGCCTGCGAAGTCGAACGTCACTCCCTGCGCGAGATACGAGCTCGCGAGCGCATCCGTGCGAGCCCGGAGCTCCGCGTCGTCCATGCGTGCGAGCGCCGGGTACATGTCCTTATAGGGAAGGCGGACGCCCTCGCCCCCTGGTGCCGCATCCGCGGGGAACATCTCATCCCACGGCGCGGCCCCCGCCCGCTTCGGTGATCGGCGCGAGGTGTATCCGTTGAACAGCGACTCCATGACCGCATGTTTCCCTGTCACCGTTTCGGCGGTGTTACGCGCGAAAGACGGAGCCGCGACAGCGCTCACGGCTGTAGGATCGACTCGTCCGGCGCTCTCTGTCGCCGGTGCCTGAAAAAGAGGCACGAAGCACCCCACGATGACGCGGGGGCGAGACACATACGGAATCGCACGTTCTCCGTCCCTGTCTCGAAAGGCTTCCCCATGCCCACCGTCTCCGCGCACGTCGCCCACACCCTCGCCCAGCACATCGACGCCGTCTTCGGTGTGATGGGCAACGGCAACGCCTACTTCCTCGACGCCATCGAGACCCAGACGGATGCGGTCTTCACGGCAGTCCGCCACGAGCAGGGCGCAGTCGTCGCGGCCGACGCGCACTTCCGGGCCTCCGGACGCATCGCCGCCGGAACCTCGACCTACGGCGCGGGCTTCACGAACACGCTCACGGCGCTCGCCGAGGCCGTGCAGGCCCATGTGCCGCTCGTGCTCGTGGTCGGCGATGAGCCGACCTCCGGTCCTCGCCCGTGGGACGTCGATCAGATCGCACTCGCCTCGGCCGTCGGCGCCCGCACATATACGGTCGGTCGCGCGGATGCCGCCGCGACCACCGTGATCGCGATCGAGCACGCGCTGACCTACCGCGTGCCGGTCGTCCTGGCCATCCCCTACGACGTGGCCGCGCTCGAGGCCGGTGCTGTGCCCGAGGCGCCGGCGCCCCGCCTCCCCGCGCCGCTCGCTCCTCGCGGCGAGTTCGCCGAGGGCACGCTGGGTGAGATCGCCTCGGCGCTGGCCGGAGCATCCCGCCCGTTCCTGCTCGCCGGCCGTGGCGCCTGGCTGGCAGGTGCCGGTGAGGCGCTGGGCGAGCTCGCCAGCCAGACCGGTGCCCTGACCGCATCGTCGGCCCTCGGTCGCGGCGTGTTCCCCGAGTCGCAGTACGACCTCGGCGTCACCGGCGGATTCGGTGCCGACGGTGCCATGGATCTCGTGCGCAGCGCTGACGTCGCGGTCGTGTTCGGCGCCTCCCTCAACCAGTTCACGATGCGCTTCGGCGAGCTCTTCGCTCCGGGCACCCGCGTCTTCCAGATCGACATCGCCCCGGCTGCCACGCATCCTCACGTCGGCGGCTTCGTCCGTGCGGACGCCCGCCTCGCAGCCGAGGAGCTCGTCACGCGCGTCGGCTCCCTCGTCTCCGGTTCAGGTCCCGAGATCGCCCCTGCCGAGCACAACTTCGGAGCTGAGGCACGCCACACCGAGACATCAGGACTCGCGGACGGCGAGTCGCGGCCTGCATCCGAAGCTGTGCCGGGAAGGCCGTGGCGCGAGACCGTCGACGTCGCTGTGGCACGCACGTACGACGAGGGCGACGACCTCGCCGCGGACGGTCGCCTGGATCCCCGATCTGCCGCACGCCGCATCGCCGAGCTGCTGCCCAGCGACCGTGTCGTCGTCTCCGACGGCGGGCACTTCATCGGCTGGGCGAACATGTACTGGCCGGTCGCGGCACCCGATCGCATGATGATGGTCGGCACCGCCTTCCAGTCGATCGGACAGGGCTGGCCGAGTGTCGTCGGTGCGGCCCTCGCCCGCCGCGAGTCGACCGTCGTGCTGACGTCGGGCGACGGCGGCGGCCTGATGGCGATCGCCGACCTCGAGTCAGCCGTCCGTGCCGCCCAGGGCCGTGGCATCGCGGTGATCTGGAACGACGCGGCGTACGGCGCCGAGGTCAACCTCTACGGCCTCAAGGGACTCGCAGAGGGGCCGATGCGGATTCCCGAGGTCGACTTCGCCGCATTCGGCGCTGCTGTCGGAGCCGAGGGCGTCGTCGTGAAGACACTCGCGGATCTCGATCGGCTCAGCACCTGGGCACTCGAGGATGCCGCGACGCGACGATTCCTCCTGCTCGACCTCCGCATCTCGGGCGACGTGATCGCGCCGTACCAGCAGGAGATCATCCGCGTGAACTCGTGAGGCCATCCGGTCGCTAGGCTCCTCGTCATGACCGATGACCTCGACGTCCTGCGCTACAGCGCCTTCGCGGCGACCCCCGCCGGAGGGAATCCTGCAGGGGTCGTCCTCGACGCAGGCGGCATGACCGACGAGCGGATGCAGCGCATCGCCGCCGACGTCGGATATTCCGAGACCGCGTTCATCGTCGGCCGGGCCGCGGATGCACCGGTTCCGCGTTATCGGGTGCGCTATTGGTCACCTGCTGCCGAAGTGCCGTTCTGCGGTCACGCGACGGTCGCGACCGCCGTCGCCCTCGCCGAGCGCGACGGTGTCGGCGACGTGGTCTTCGACACGGATGCCGGCGCCGTCACGCTGCGGTCGGTCGCCGACACAGGCGGTCGCATCACCGTGTCGTTCACGAGCGTCGAGCCCCAGGTGCGCGATCTCGACGCGTCGGTGCTCGAGAGGCTCTTGAGACTGCTGAGCATCGAGCTCGCGGACCTCGACGAACGCTTCCCTCCGAAGGAGGCGTTCGCCGGCAATTGGCATCCGGTCATCACTCTCCGTGACCGAGAGCTGTTCGATCAGTTCCGCTTCTCCCCCGCCGACGTCGCCGCCCTCATGCGCGAACAGGGGTGGCTCGGCACCGTGACGGTGCTGCACGCGGTGGGTCCTGCGGACTTCGACGCGCGCAACCTGTTCCCGGTCGGTCGCATCACCGAAGACCCGGCGACGGGATCAGCGGCGGCATCCGTCGGCGCGTACCTGCGGGACCTGGGGCACCAGGAGCACAGTGTCCGGATCCATCAGGGCGCGCACGTGCGCAGGCCGAGCCTGCTCAGCGTGACGATCCCGCCGACCGGCGGCGTCGTGGTGTCCGGCGGCGCGTTCCGCCTGTCATGAGCCCCGCGCCTATGCTCCTGCGTTAGCCTTCCGGGATGCCTGCCATCCGCAACATCGCCGTCGGCCTCCCCGTGAAGGACGGGCATCTGCTCGCCCTCGAAGGACACGACCGCTCACGCGGACTCGACTTCCTCCGTGCGATCGGCGGGGGGATCGAGTTCGGTGAGACGGCGGTGGAGGCGCTCCGGCGAGAGTTCATGGAAGAGCTCGGCGTCGAGCTCGAGGGCGCCGAGCCGCTCGGCGTCTTCGAGAACATCTTCACGTACGAGGGCGAACCCGGGCACGAGATCGCCCACGTCTTCGCAGTGTCGTCCGCAGCGCTCGATGCCGTGCCTCTCGACGCAGAGCTCCGCATCCTCGATGAGGGCAGTCCTGTGCGCTGGGTGCCCCTCGCGGACATCGAGTCCGGCGTCCGCGTGCTCTTTCCGGAGGGGGCGCCAGAGGCCCTGCGCACGATCGCCGCACGCTGACCTCGGGTCTCCCGCCGCGTCAGGCCTGCGCGCTGTAGTCCGGCAGCTCCTGAAGTGTCCAGGTGTTGCCGTCCGGGTCGTCGAACCAAACGAAGCGCCCCCAGCCCAGGTCTTCGACGCCCTTGGTCGTCACGCCCACGGCTTCGAGCTGTGCCTTGGCCTCATCGGCGTTCGGCACCACCACCTGGATCGTCTTCTGCTGCCCCGGCTCGAGAGGAATCTCGAGCCCCGTGCCGAAGGCTATCGAGCAGGCGGACCCCGGCGGAGTCATCTGCACGAAGCGCAGACCCTCGTACGGAACCTGGTCGTGGTCGGGGTTGAATCCGATCTTCGTGTAGAACTCCTTCGAGCGGTCGACGTCGGTCACCGGCACGAAGATGAGCTCGATCTTCCAAGTCATCATGCGCTCCTCGCTGTGGGCGTCGGCGCCCATCGGCCCTCAGGCTACGCGGGGCTTCCGACACCCGCCAGAGCGGTGGCGTATCCCGAACCCCGATGACTGACCGCGCGCGTGCTCATCGGTGACGGATACTGGTCCGGTGACGCGACGACGAGAGCATGACCGGATGCAGCTGATCATCGAGGCACTCGGCAAGCCGCAGGGCGACCTCGCCGTGAGAGATCTGATCGCCGCGTTCGGCACCGCACCTGCAGAGATCGCCGCGTATCGGATCGGGGAGCCGGTCGTGCTCTCGCAGCACCTGCGATTCGGATCCGGTGGGGAGATCGTGCTGCATGACGACGCGGTCTTCGCCGTGATCCTGCACCTCACACCCACGTCGTTCGCCCCGCGGGGACTCGACGTGGCCGAGTGGATCCCCGGGATCGGCAACAGCGCGACGTTCGCCGACTTCAGAGCGAGCTTCGACGTCCCGTGGAGGTTCGCAGAGGGCGACCGCTACTTCGTGCTCGAGGCCGCGTATCTGCGCCCGGAGTTCGTGAAGTACGGGGGCCGCCGAGCCGGTGACCTGCAGCGGGTGGCCTTCACCGTGGATGACCCGAAGGACACGTGCCGTCCGGCCCACGACGGCTGCCCGGTGTGCCGCGAGTTGATCGCACACGCCGAGGACGGTCTTTTCGATCTGGACGGCACGATCCACCGTCTCGTCCACGGCCTCGAGGCAGGAGTGCTCACGAGCAAGGACGGGCCGGTGCCCCTCGCCGACCTCCGCCCCCTGCACGCCTCCGCCCTCTTGGAGCGGGTGGAGAGCCAGGTCACCTGCACCGCGTGCGGTCGGGTCGCATGTCTCACCCTGTATCGCGACTCCTCACCGACGTTCAGCCATCACCCTCTGGATGCCGCACTGCGACGACCCCACGAAGCGATCCCTCCCGTCGAGCGATGGGGCGACGCCGCTCGCATCGCCGCGGCGCGAGAGGCGATGCGCTACGTCGACCATGAGCCCGGATCGTGGTTTCTGGTCGAACAGCACGGCGACCTGTACCTCGACTCCCGGTACACGATCAGCTCGATCCTCGACGACTCGTGCCTGATCCGCTTGGATGACGCCGAGCGCCGCCAGTACCGCGAAGCGGGCCGCGACACCCTCACCGAGCTCGCCCGGCGCATCGACAGCACCGGACCCCATCGGGAAGAATCACCCTTCCATCTGCGGAACCTCCGTCGATACCCCGACGACGGAAAGGACTACACCACCGAACTCCGAGCTGCGATCGCCGACCACACCTGGCTCGCCCGGCAGAAGCAGGCAGCGGCGCAGCACGCGCGTGCCGCATCCGCCGCGGAGGGATGAGCGTCAGATCCAGCCCTTGTCGAGCGCGATCCGCACGGCCTGCGCGCGGTTCGCCGCGCCCGTCTTCCCGATCGCCGCGGAGAGGTGATTTCGCACGGTGCCCGCAGACAGGAACACCTCGGCCGCGACGGCAGCGGCCGATCGGCCGTCCGCAGCGAGACGGAGCACCTGGCGCTCCCGCTCGCTCAGTGGGTTCGCACCGTCGAACAGGCTGTCTGCGGCGAGCGCCGGATCGAGCACGCGCACGCCTCGATGCACCCGACGCACCGCCTCCGCCAGCTGCTCGGCAGGGGTGTCCTTCACGATGAACCCGCTGGCTCCGGCATCCAAGGCCGACCGCAGATATCCGGGGCGAGCGAAAGTGGTCACGATGAGGATCTTCGTCGTCGGGCTCGCCTCGCGGACCCGACGCGTCGCCTCCACGCCGTCCATGCCCGGCATCTGGATGTCCATCAGACACACATCCGGCCGCAGCTCCTCCGCGAGCCGCAGCGCCTCCGCTCCATCTGATGCCATGCCGATCACGGTGAGGTCGGGCTCGAGGTCGAGCAGCGCCCCCAGTGCGCCGCGCACCAGCGCCTGATCGTCGGCGATCAGCAGACGAATGCCTGCGCCCTCGCTCGCGGTCGTCACCAGGTCACCTCCACTCTGGTCCCCGAGCGTTCGGCGTCACGAGCTCCGGCGATCACGAAGCCGGCTCCTGCTGCCGCCGCACGCTCGCGCATGCCACGGATGCCGTTGCCCGCGCCTTCACCTGCGCCTTCAGGCATGCCGATCCCGTCGTCGTCGACCACCAGCCGCCCGGGCGCCAACAGCACTCCCACCGTGCGGGCCTGCGAATGACGCAGCGCATTGGTCGTCGCCTCACGCAGGATCCAACTCGCGGTGATCGCCTGCACCGGTGAGAGGGCATCGGCCTCGCCATGAACCCGCAGGTCGATGTCGGCCGCGCGGAGCGAGTCCCGAGACGACGCGAGCTGCTCGACGAGCGTCGTCGCCCGCGCACCGGACACCGACGACCTCACCCCGGCGATCGCCTCCGCTGTCAGCCGCTCGATGTCGGCGAGCTCCGCCTTCGCGCGCTCCGGATCGGAGTCCATGAGGCGGCGCACGAGCTGCGCCTTGAGACCGACGACCGTCAGCGAGTGGCCGATCAGGTCGTGCACGTCGCGTGCGACGGCTTCGCGCCCCGCACTCGTCGCCAACTCGAGTCCGAGCTGCTCGGCCTCTCCCGAGCGGATGATGAGCCAGGTCGACACCGTGTTGACGACGCCCAGCAGTCCGATGATCGCCAGCACCGACAGATAGCTGAGGCCTCCGGGGAGCAGGAAGACGCACAGCGCCGCGACCGTCAGGGCGGCGACCGTCGTGATCCAGTGCCACACACGCGTCAGCCCGTAGGAGGCGAACGACATGATGAACGGAAGGAAGCTGAGCGCGGAGCCGCCTTCTGCGGGCACGGAGATCAGCGCGCAGACGATGAGGAGCGCGAACGTGACCCACTGCCGCGCAGACGGCGGTCGCCCCAACCCACCCCCGCCGCGCATCCCGTGCATGAAGCCGGTGACGTACAGCACCACGAAGGCGATCAGCGCGATCCAGCCCACGACGATCCACGCGGACGGCGCCTCGGAGCGCAGCAGCGCCAGCACCGGATAGACGAGGAAGACCAGCCAGATCACGGCCATCAGCCAGCCGAACCGCGACCAGGGATCCTTCCCCACCGGTCGACGTGGGGCGCGCGCTCCTGGTGCCGACCATGCGGCCGGCGGGGCTCCCAGGGCGGCGAACCGCCGTGCCTCCCCGGATGCTTCCGAGGATCCGCCCTTCGAGTGCTGCATCATCCGTCCAACCTATCGACGACGGGCAATTCCGGGCTCCTACTGACGCGCCCGAGAACGCTTCATCCCCATGGTCACCAACAGCGCGAACAGCGCGAGCCACACGATGACGTTCAGGAACAGCATCCACAGCTCATCCGTCTGCCCCGTGGTGAGGACACCGTCGGTCAACGGCCAGCGACTGAGGGCGACGAAGCCGTACAGGGGCGTGAAGCGGGCGATGTCGAGCATCACGCCGTCGAGCGGCATGAAGACATTGCCGAAGAACGCGAAGAACGTCATCGAGATCGAGGCCAGCGCCGCGGCGGAGTCCGAGCTGAAGAACAGGCCGACGCCGAGTCCGAACAGCCCGTACATCAGGCCGATCCCGAGGATGATGGCGGCGGTGGCGACCCAGCGCCACGCATCCTCGACCTGCGCGCCGGTCATCATGCCCGCGGAGAAGACCGCCACCAGTGCCAGCGCAGCGAAGACGACGGATGTGAGCAGCTTGGTCAGTGCGTAGCCTGCGGTCGTCAGCGGGGTCATCGCGAGCTGACGACCCCAGCCCTGCTTCGCCTCAGTCGCCGCGAGCGAGGTCAGCGAGCTCATCGCGACCGCCGTGCCGTAGGCGGCCATCGAGGTCATCACATAGAAGGAGACGTTGCCATGGCCGGCCGAGAGCGAGCCGTAGCCCATTCCCGCACCGAACAGCAGGTACATCGCGACCGGCATCGCCAGCGTGAATGCGAGCGTGTATGGGTTGCGCAGCTGACGGATGCCTTCGATACGCAGCATGGTGGGTGAGACGAGCATGTCAGTTCTCCGTCAGGGCCGTGAAGGCGGTTTCGAGGGTGGCGGCGGCGATCTCGATGTCATGCGCGCCGTTGTCGAGCAGAAGGCGGGCGGCGGCGTCCGAGTCCGCTGCCCGCAGGCTCAGTCGGTCCCCGTCCAGTCGCACGTCGACGACGCCGTCTTCGTCTTTCAGCGTCGCGACGAGCGGGGCATCGGCCGGATCGATGGTCGCGGAGAGGCTCCGCTCGCCCAGACTCGCCCGCAGCAGCGCCGTGGGGGCGTCCGCGACGATCGCGCCGCGGTGCATCACCACCGTCCGACGCGCGAACTGCTCCGCCTCCTCCAGGTAGTGGGTGGCGAAGACGATCGTGCGCCCGGCATCCGCATCCGCCCGCATCACATCCCAGAAGTGCCGCCGGGCTGTGACGTCCATGCCTGCCGTCGGCTCGTCGAGCACGAGGATGTCGGGGTCGGAGACCATCGCGAGTGCGAACTTCACCCGCTGCTGCTCTCCACCGGAGCACTTCGACACCCGGCGGCGGGCGAGGTTCTCGAGATCGGCACGGGCCATGACCTCGGGCACGCGTGCGGCGGCTGCTGCCCCGTACAGCGAGGCGATGAGGCGCACGGTCTCGCCCACCGTCAGGTCGCCCAGCAGGCCGCCGGACTGCAGCACCGCGCCGATCGCGCCGCTCGATGTCGCCCGCTCGGGCGTGACCCCGAGCACCTGGACGCTGCCGGTGCTCGGTTGCGTGAGTCCCAGGAGCATGTCGAGCGTCGTCGTCTTGCCCGCGCCGTTCGGCCCCAGCAGAGCCACGACCTCCCCCCGGCGGATCGACAGATCGACGCCGGCCACGGCCTGCACGCGGCTGTCGCCCGAGCCGAAGTGGCGCGTGACGCCGCGCAGCTCGAGCACGACCGGATCATAGTTCGGGGCGTCGGATGCCGGCCGAGCGGTGGCCTGCGTCGCCGGCCGACTCGCGGAGGTGTTGTTCATGCCTCCAGCCTTCCGGAGCGGCGACGACGGCGCCGGAGGGCGGTGTCATCTCCTTGCCATGACACGTGTCATGCTGCCCCTCAGGATGCCGGCAGCAGTGCTCCCTCGAAGAACGACGTCAGCTCATCGACGGCATCGAGCGGAAGGATCGCGGCGACGTACTGGTCGGGGCGCACCACGACCACGACACCGTCCCGCGACAGCTCACGCGCCTCGAAGATGTCGGTCTCCGTCCACTTCGACGGCCCGGCCGCGTAGACCTTCTCCCAGTCGGTGAGTCCGAGCGGACCGGTCTTCGGCTGGAACAGGGCGGGAGCAGAGGTGACCTCGACCTCCTCATACGGCTGCTGGTAGATCGCTTTGACGTCGAAGACGGAATCCTGATCGGCATCCGCCGGCGTGAATCGCGCCAAGGCCGGCCCCGCCTGGGAGGCCCAGGCGTCGAGCTTCGCGGCATCTCGACCGCCGAAAGCGTAGACGCGCCAACGTCCGTCGGCCTTCGCATGGTGGCCGAGGTGCACGACGTTGCCGTCGCCCACCCGCACGACCTCTGCCGACTTGAAGCGCTTGCCGAGCGGGAACCCGGCGGCGAGCGCCTGGTGCGCATCGGAACCCGTGATCATCGACGACGTGTACTGCGTCATGAAGCCGGAGGGGAACTCCGCCGTCGCGAGGTAGTACGTCGCGAGATCGTTGGGATCGGTGATCTCCGAGGGCTTGCGCGCCATCAGCGTGGACCACTCGCGGTCGAAGTCGATGAGCTGCTGCGCCACGGGTCGACGCTCGGCACCGTAGGTCGCGAGCAGCGCCTCGGGCGCCCGCCCGGTGAGCACCGATCCGAGCTTCCACCCGAGGTTGAAGCCGTCCTGCATCGAGACGTTCATGCCCTGGCCGGCCTTCGCGCTGTGCGTATGGCAGGCATCCCCGGTGAGGAACACCCGCGGAGTCCGACCGGATCCGTCGATCACGTCGTCGAACCCGTCGGTGACGCGGTGCCCGACCTCGTAGACGCTGTGCCACGCGACCTCCTTGACGTCCAGCGTGTAGGGGCTCAGGATCGCGTTCGCCTTGCGGATGATCTCCTCGATCGGCGTCTGGCGCACGCGGTGATCGTCGTCCTCTGCGACCTCGCCGAGGTCGATGTACATCCGGCTGAGGTATCCGCCCTCGCGCGGGATGTGCAGGATGTTGCCCGCCTCCGAGTTGATCGCGCACTTGGTGCGCCAGTCCGGGAAGTCCGTGTTCACGAGCACGTCCATGACGCCCCACGCGTGTGCGGCGCTCCCGCCGACGTGCGTCCGTCCGATGGCCTGACGCACGCCACTGCGCGCGCCGTCGCACCCTGCGACGTACTTGGCTCGGATCGTGCGCTCCTCGCCCGCCCGCTCCCCCGCGACGTATCGCAGCGCGACCTCGACCGGGTACTCGCCCTCGTCGTGCACGGTCAGCCCCACGAACTCGATGCCGTAGTCGGGGGCGATGCGGCCCGGGCCGTTCGCCGCGGCCTCTGCGAAGTAGTCGAGCACGCGAGCCTGGTTGACGATCAGATGCGGGAACTCGCAGATGTCGTAGGCGTAGTCCGCCGTGCGCGAGGTGCGCACGATCTCGCTCGGCTCATCGGGGTTCGGGCCCCAGAAGTTCATCCACCCGATGTTGTAGGCCTCGGCGATGATCCGCTCGGCGAAGCCGAAGGCCTGGAACGTCTCGACGCTGCGCGGCTGGATGCCGTCGGCCTGGCCGAGCACCAGGCGGCCCTCACGCTTCTCGACGATGCGCGTGGAGACACCGGAGTATTGGGACATCTGTGCTGCGAGCAGCATTCCGGCGGGGCCGGAGCCGACGATGAGGACGTCGATCTCGTCTGGCAGATCTGCGGGACGGTCGGTGCCGATGCCCGCGGCATCCTTCACGCGGGGGTCTCCGGAGACATAGCCGTGGTGGTGGAACTGCATCGTCGTCGATTCCTTCCGGACTTCTCTGTCAGGTGTTGCCATCGAACGCATCGTGTTCTATATTCGAACACACCGTTCTACTATTGAACACAGCCTAGAGCCACCCGTCGATCACCGCAAGGGAGCGCACGCATGCCCGAAGGCACTCCGGCCTCGCAGACCCTCAGTCGCGGCATCCGCATCCTCGAAGTGCTCGCCGACGCGCGCACTCCCCTCACGATCGACGAGATCGCCGCGCGACTCGACGTGCATCGCTCGATCGCCTACCGGCTGCTGCGCACGCTCGAGGACCACCGGCTCATCGGGCGCGACGCGTCGGGTTCCGTCACCCTCGGCCCCCGCATGGCTGCTCTCGCCGCCGGCGTCGCCCACGACCTGCAGGCCGAGGCGCTCCCCGAGCTCACCGCGATCGCGAACGAACTCGGCATGACCTGCTTCCTCGGAGTGCTCGACGGCGACGATTGCATCACACTCGCGAGCATCGAACCCCGGCACGCGATCGCGAGCGTCGCTCAGCGCCCTGGCGCCCGCCACTCCGTGACCGTCGGTGCACCGGGCAAGGCGATCCTGACGCAGCTCGCCGCGTCGGAATGGCCAGACCACACGAGCGCCGCGCTGCGCGCCGACGTCGACGAGGCACGCACGCGCGGATACGCGACGAGCCACGACGAGGTCATCCCCACCGTGCAGTCGGTCGCGGTCCCGCTCGCCCTCCGCGGTCAACGCCCCGCGGCGATCGCCGTGGTGCACGTCGCGACAGACCTCGACGACGCCGAGATCGCCGACCGCCTCCGGCTCTCGGCATCCGCGATCCGCGACGCGCTCGAGGGCTGACGCCGTTCACAGTTCAGCATGAGCGGGAGACGGCGGATGCGTCGCCCCGATAAACCGGAGCGACGCATCGCCTGCACCATCGTCGATACTGAATCGTGGACGGCTGACCGAGGTCAGGCCCTGGCGACGCCGTAGATCGGGCTCACGGACTGCTCCTCCTCGTGGTCCGGCCCCAGAGGGATTCCGGAGCGGTCGCGCAGCAGCAGTGTGGCGATCAGGCCGAGCACCGTCATACCCGCGAGATACCAGGTGACCGCCTGCGTCGAACCGGTCGCCTGCACGATCGCGGTCGCGATGGTGGGCGCGAACGCACCGCCGGCGATCGCGCCGATCGCGTACGAGATCGAGACTCCCGAGAAACGGATGCTGGCAGGGAAGAGCTCGGCGTACAGCGCCGCCTGCGGCCCGTAGGTGAATCCGAGGCCGATCGTGAGGATCGCGAGACCCGCGAACAGCAGGCCGATCTCGCCGGTGTTGACCAGCGGGAACAGCGTGAAGACGCCGACGAGCTGCATGGCCCACCCGATGATGTAGGTGGTACGGCGACCGATCCGGTCGGAGATCCATCCCGCCAGCAGTGTCGTGAGCAGCCAGGTCACCGCAGATCCGGCGACCGCCCAGAGCACGGCGCCGCGGTCGAGACCGATCGGCCCCTCGGGGTTCGTGGCGTACCCCTGGATGTAGCCGCCGGTCGTCATGTAGCCGACGGCGTTGTTGCCGGCGAACACGAACGCCGCGATGATCACGAGCAGCAGGTGCTTGCGGAACAGCTGCACGATCGGCATCGTCGCCTTCTCCTTGCGCTCGGCCAGCTCGGTGAAGACCGGGCTCTCCTCGACCTTGCGACGCACGTAGTAGCCGACGAGGATCAGCACGACGCTGAGCAGGAACGGAATGCGCCAGCCCCAGATCGCGAACTGGTCACCGGGAGCGATCGCCGTCATGAGCGCCATGACGCCCGACGCGAGCAGCAGACCGAGCGGAACGCCGATCTGCGGTGATGCGCCGAAGATCCCTCGTTTGGTGCGCGGGGCGTGCTCGACGGCCATCAGCACGGCGCCGCCCCACTCGCCACCGGCCGAGATGCCCTGGATGATGCGCAGCAGCACCAGCAGGATCGGCGCGGTGATGCCGATCGCGTCGTACGTGGGCAGGATTCCGATGAGCGCGGTCGCCGCCCCCATCAGGATCAGCGTCCACATCAGAACGGTCTTGCGGCCGAGCTTGTCGCCGAAGTGTCCGGCGAGGAAGGCCCCGAGCGGGCGGAAGAGGAAGCTGACGCCCACCGTCGCGAAGGCGATGATGGCGCTGTTCGCACCCAAGGGCTCGAAGAACAGCTGTCCGAAGACCAGGCCGACGGCCGTGGCGTAGATGAAGAAGTCGTACCACTCGACGGTCGTTCCGACGACCGTGGCGAAGACGACACGGCGCCTGTCGGCTGCCGTCGCGATGGTTCCGGTGGGGGTGAAACCCGCCTGTGACTGCCCGCTCATAGGGGTGTCTCCTTTGATTGTGACCGCATTGTCACGGCTCGCTCACGAGGTGATTCGAGTTGCTTGCCGAGGGGTGACACGATGATATATGATTTCGAATACGACGCACAAGGCGTCGACGAAAGCGCGAGGAGGCGCACCGTGACGGCATCCATCACCCGCCCCGGAAAGATCATCGCGATCCACCTGAGCTATGCCTCACGTGCGGATCAGCGAGGGCGCAGGCCCGCATCCCCCTCCTACTTCTTCAAGCCGTCCAGCTCCGTGGGCGTCTCCGGCGGCACCGTCGAGCGTCCAGCCGGCACAGAGCTGCTCGCGTTCGAGGGCGAGATTGCTCTGATCATCGACACCGCAGCGCGGAACGTCTCGCTCGAAGACGCCTGGGCCCATGTCGGCGGGGTCACCGCGTCGAACGACCTCGGACTCTACGACCTGCGCGCCAACGACAAGGGCTCCAACGTCCGCTCCAAGGGCGGCGACGGGTACACCCCGCTCGGCCCCGAGCTCATCGACGCACGCACCGTCGACCCCGCGGCTCTTCGCGTCCGCGCCTGGGTCAACGGCGAGCTGCGCCAGGACGACACGACCGCCGGGCTGATCTTCCCGCTCGCGCAGCTGGTCGCCGACCTCTCTCAGCACTTCACGCTCGAGCCCGGCGACGTGATCCTCACCGGCACGCCCGCAGGGTCCTCCGTGATCGTCCCCGGTGACGTGGTCGAGATCGAGGTCGATGCTCCGGATGCCGCAGGCTCCCCCTCCTCCGGCCGGCTCGTGACCACGGTCACCCAGGGCGAGGTCCCGTTCGACGGCGACATCGGCTCGTTGCCCGCCGTCGACGACCTGCAGAGGACCGAGGCCTGGGGCTCACGCCAAGAGGCGGGCCTCCCTGCCGAATCTCCAGAGCCCGCTCTCTCCCCCGAGCTGCGCACGAAGCTGATGGAGGCGCCGACCGCCGGCCTCTCGGCCCAGCTGCGCAAGCGGGGGCATCATTCGTGCTTCATCGACGGCGTGACCGCGAACATCCCCGGCAGCAAGATCGTCGGCACCGCCAAGACGCTGCGATTCGTCCCCTTCCGTGAAGATCTGTTCAAAAGCCACGGCGGCGGCTACAACGCACAGAAGCGCACCTTCGACGCCGTCGACGAGGGCGAGATCATCGTCATCGAGGCCCGGGGCGACGCGACGACCGGAACGCTCGGCGACATCCTCGCCCTGCGCGCTCGGGCTCGTGGCGCGGCCGGCGTCGTGACCGACGGCGGCGTGCGCGACTTCGACGCGGTCGCCGAGATCGGACTTCCGGTGTTCTCGCAGGGCGCACACCCCTCTGTCCTCGGACGCAAGCACGTGCCGTGGGATTCCGACATCACGATCTCCTGCGGAGGCGCCACGGTGCAGCCGGGCGACATCATCGTGGGCGACGGCGACGGCGTCATCGTGATCCCGCCGGCGCTCGCCGAGCAGGTGGCGGACGACGCGCTCGCCCAGGAGGTCGAAGACGCCTGGATCGCCGAGCAGGTCGCCGCCGGGCACCCCGTCGACGGACTGTTCCCCCTCAACGCCGCCTGGCGCGAGAAGTACGAGGCGGCGACCGGTTCGGCCCCCGAGGGCGGGACCCGGTCATGACCACCGTCGCGAACGCCAGCAAGTCCGAGCAGGCGTACACATGGATCCGCTCGCGCATCTCGGGCCATGTGTTCGGCCCCGGTTACCGGCTCGTGCTCGGGTCGTTGGCCGAGGAGCTCGGCATGAGCGTCGTGCCGGTTCGTGAGGCCATCCGGCGCCTCGAGGCCGAGGGTCTGGTGACCTTCGAGCGCAACGTCGGCGCCCGCGTCACTCTCGTCGACGAGAACGAATACGCACACACGATGCAGACGCTGGGCCTGGTCGAAGGCGCAGCCACTGCACTGTCCGCTCCGCTGCTCGACGCTGAGGCGCTCGACGCGGCAGAGGCGGTCAACGAGCGGATGATCCAGATGCTCGGACACCTCGACGCGCACGCGTTCACCGAGCTCAACCGACAGTTCCACTCGCTGCTCTTCGAGCCGTGCCCGAACCCGCACCTGCTCGA
The DNA here is from genome assembly GCF_001423615.1 of Microbacterium sp. Leaf159. Classification (GTDB taxonomy): domain Bacteria; phylum Actinomycetota; class Actinomycetes; order Actinomycetales; family Microbacteriaceae; genus Microbacterium. The sequence goes on from NZ_LMOU01000001.1 coordinate 1,328,529, forward strand.
CCTGGTGCACCGAGGGTGGGCGCGACTCTCAGGCATCCGCGATTCCACCTTCGCGTACGTGCCGGGGCGTGCCCAGCACTCCGTCGAGGAGCACACCGAGATCCTCGAGCTGATCCGCGCGGGTGCGGACCCGCTCGAGATCGAGCTCGCCGCCCGCAACCACCGCCTTCGCACGAGGGATGCCTTCCTCGATGCCCTCCACGCACGTTCTCACCACAACCCAGGAGACGAGTCATGACCGATTCCCGCATCCCCGCCGACCTGCCCGATCACATCCAGCACTACATCGACGGCGCGTTCGTCGACTCGGTCGACGGCGACACGTTCGACGTGCTCGACCCGGTGACGAACAAGACCTACACGACCGCCGCCGCCGGCAAGAAGGCCGACATCGAGCTCGCCGTCGCCGCAGCGAAGCGCGCGTTCGACGAGGGCCCGTGGCCGCGGATGCTCCCCCGCGAGCGCTCGCGGGTGCTGCACAGGATCGCCGACATCGTCGAGTCGCGCGATGCCCGCCTCGCTGAGCTCGAGTCCTACGACTCCGGACTCCCGATCACGCAGGCCCTCGGCCAGGCCCGCCGCGCCGCCGAGAACTTCCGCTTCTTCGCCGACCTGATCGTCGCCCAGTCCGACGACGCCTTCAAGGTTCCGGGCAAGCAGATGAACTACGTCAACCGCAAGCCGATCGGCGTCGCAGGCCTCATCACGCCGTGGAACACGCCGTTCATGCTCGAGTCGTGGAAGCTCGGCCCCGCGCTCGCGACCGGCAACACCGTGGTCCTGAAGCCTGCCGAGTTCACGCCGCTGTCGGCCTCGCTCTGGGCAGGCATCTTCGAGGAGGCAGGTCTGCCTGCGGGAGTCTTCAACCTCGTCAACGGCCTCGGCGAGGACGCCGGAGACGCGCTGGTGAAGCACCCGGACGTGCCGCTCATCTCGTTCACGGGCGAGAGCTCGACCGGGCAGCTGATCTTCGGCAACGCCGCTCCGTTCCTCAAGGGCCTCTCGATGGAGCTCGGCGGCAAGTCGCCCGCCGTCGTGTTCGCCGACGCCGATCTCGAAGCGGCGGTCGACGCCACGATCTTCGGTGTCTTCTCGCTCAACGGCGAGCGCTGCACCGCAGGCTCCCGCATCCTCGTCGAGCGCTCGATCTACGAGGAGTTCGTCGAGCGCTACGCCGCGCAGGCGAAGCGCGTCAAGGTCGGCTACCCGCACGACCCGGCGACCGAGGTCGGCGCGCTCGTGCACCCCGAGCACTACGACAAGGTGATGAGCTACGTCGAGATCGGCAAGACCGAGGGCCGCCTCGTCGCCGGCGGTGGACGCCCCGAGGGGTTCGATACGGGCAACTTCGTCGCACCGACCGTGTTCGCCGATGTATCCCCCGACGCCCGCATCTTCCAGGAGGAGATCTTCGGTCCGGTCGTCGCGATCACACCGTTCGACTCCGACGACGAGGCGCTCGCCCTCGCGAACAACACGAAGTACGGCCTCGCCGCCTACATCTGGACGAACGACCTGAAGCGCGCGCACAACTTCGCGCAGTCCGTCGAGGCCGGCATGGTGTGGCTGAACAGCAACAACGTGCGTGACCTGCGTACCCCGTTCGGCGGTGTCAAGGCCTCGGGCCTCGGCCACGAGGGCGGCTACCGCTCGATCGACTTCTACACCGACCAGCAGAGCGTGCACATCACGCTCGGCGGCGCCCACAACCCGACCTTCGGCAAGAACTGAGCAAGGACCCTGCGATGACCGACAAGACTGCGAAGACGCTGACCTCATCGGGCTACTACGTGAGCCAGGAGGCTCCGATCCGGACCGACAACCCCGTCCCGACCCCCGAGAGCACGCCACCCGATGTGCTGCGCTGCGCCTACATGGAACTGGTCGTCACCGACCTCGCGGCGTCCAGGGTGTTCTACGTCGACGTACTCGGCCTGTATGTGACGGAAGAGGACGACGAGGCGATCTACCTCCGCTCGACCGAGGAGTTCATCCACCACAACCTCGTTCTGCGCAAGGGACCGATCGCCGCGGTCGCCGCGTTCTCGTACCGCGTGCGCGACGCCTCGGATCTCGACCGGGCAGTGGAGTTCTACACCGAGCTCGGATGCGATGTGCGCCGCAACCCCGACGGGTTCGTCAAGGGCGTCGGCGACTCCGTGCGCGTGGTCGACCCGCTGGGCTTCCCGATCGAGTTCTTCCACCAGTCCGACCACGTCGAGCGGATGTCGTGGCGCTACGACCTGCACATCCCCGGCGAGCTCGTGCGTCTCGACCACTTCAACCAGGTCACCCCCGATGTCCCCCGCGCCGTCAAGTTCATGCAGGACCTCGGCTTCCGCGTGACGGAGGACATCCAGGACGACGAGGGCACCGTGTACGCCGCCTGGATGCGCCGCAAGCCCACCGTGCACGACACCGCGATGACCGGCGGCGACGGTCCGCGCATGCACCACGTCTGCTTCGCGACGCACGAGAAGCACAACATCCTCGCGATCTGCGACAAGCTCGGTGCCCTCCGCCGTTCCGACGCCATCGAGCGTGGCCCCGGCCGTCACGGCGTCTCGAACGCGTTCTACCTGTACCTGCGCGACCCCGACGGGCACCGCGTCGAGGTGTACACGCAGGACTACTACACGGGCGACCCCGACAACCCCGTCATCACCTGGGACGTGCACGACAACCAGCGTCGTGACTGGTGGGGCAACCCGGTCGTGCCCTCCTGGTACACCGAGGCTTCGCTCGTGCTCGATCTCGACGGCAACCCGCAGCCGGTCATCGATCGCACCGACAGCTCCGAGATGGCCGTGACGATCGGCGCCGACGGGTTCTCGTACACGCGCCCCGACGACGACGAGGGCATGCCCGAGTACAAGCAGGGCGAGTACAAGCTCGGCCACCAGCTCTGATCGATTCGCACGCAGGTTCAGACACAGAGGAGACACGGATGCTGTCCGCAGACACCGTCGCGCAGATCGCCGCGGAACTCGCCGAGGCCGACCGGAACCACTCCGTGATCCCGCGCATCACTGCGCGGTATCCGGAGGCGACGGTCGAGGACTCGTACGCGATCCAGGGCGTGTGGCGCGACACTCAGATCGCCGCGGGGCGCCGCCTCATCGGCCGCAAGATCGGCCTGACGTCGAAGGCGATGCAGCAGGCCACCGGCATCACCGAGCCCGATTACGGCGTGATGTTCGACGACACCGTGTACGAATCGGGCGCCGAGATCCCGGTCGATCACTTCTCGAACGTGCGCATCGAGGTCGAGCTCGCGTTCGTGCTCAAGCATCCGCTCGAAGGCCCCGACTGCACTCTCGACGATGCCCTCGCCGCCATCGACTACGCGGTGCCGGCGCTCGAGGTGTTGAACTCGCACATCGAGCTCGAGGGGCGCACGATCGTCGACACGATCAGCGACAACGCGGCCTACGGCGCGATGGTGCTCGGCACCGTGCACAAGCGTCCTGACGAGATCGATCTCCGCTGGGTGCCCGGTGTGCTCGCGCGCAACGGCGAGATCGAGGAGACCGGAGTCGCCGCCGGTGTGCTCGGCCACCCCGCCACCGGCGTCGCATGGCTCGCCAACAAGTTCCACCAGCACGGCGCGCGTCTGGAGGCCGGGGAGATCATCCTGGCAGGATCGTTCACACGCCCGATGTGGGTGTCGCGCGGCGATCAGGTGCTGTGCGACTACGGACCGATGGGAACGATCGAATGCCGCTTCATCTGAGCCCCTCCTTCCGCGAGCAGCTCGCCGCCTCCGACCGCTCGCTGATCGGCATGTGGGGCTGCTCCGGCAGCCCGCTCGTGACCGAGGTGGCAGCGGGATCCGGCCTCGACTGGCTGCTGATCGACATGGAGCACTCGGCGAACACGCTCGAGTCCACGCTGCTGCAGCTGCAGGTCGTCGCCGCATACCCGATCGCCCCCGTCGTGCGCGTGCCGTCGAACGACACGGTGGCGATCAAGCAGGTCCTCGACCTCGGCGCACAGAACCTCATCGTGCCGATGGTCTCGTCGGCCGACGAGGCGCGTGCGGCCGTCGCCGCCACCCGTTACCCGCCCGAGGGCGTGCGCGGTGTCGGCAGCGCGCTCGCGCGCAGCGCCCGCTGGAACAGGGTCGACGGGTACCTCCAGGACTCGGCTCGACACACGTCACTGACCGTGCAGATCGAGACGGCCGCGGGGGTCGCGGCCGCCGCCGAGATCGCCGCCGTCGACGGTGTGGATGCGGTGTTCGTGGGGCCCTCCGACCTCTCGGCGTCGATGGGACTGCTCGGACAGCAGACGCACCCCGAGGTCGTGTCGGCGGTCGAGCAGGTCTTCGCCGCGGTGAAGGCCGCGGGCAAGCCCGTCGGCGTCAATGCCTTCGACCCGTCAGCCGCCGATGCCTACATCGCCGCAGGGGCGGACTTCGTGGCGGTCGGCGCCGACGTGGCGATGCTCGCGCGGGCATCCGAGGCGCTCGCCGCCCGCTTCATCCCCGCCTCCGACGGCGCGACGCGCGCCAGCTACTGACGCCGGCGCCGCCCGGCGTGGTGGCAGGATTGACGGATGCAGAGAAGCGAGGCGCCGTCATGATCCGCGCGCTCGCCGCGATGCAGGACAAGGGATTCCGCTGGTTCTTCCTCGCCCGCGCGATCACGCTGATCGCCGGGTCGATGTCGTCGATCGCCCTGGCCTTCGCGGTGCTCGAGATCGACAACGACGCCCGTTCCCTGTCGCTCGTGCTCGCCGCCTTCACGGTCAGCAACATCGTCTTCCTGCTGTTCGGCGGAGTGATCGCCGACCGGCTGCCGCGCGCGCTCATCATCCAGTCCTGCTACGTGATCGACATCCTCACCGTCGGGGCGATGGCGGCGCTCCTGTTCAGTGGCACCGCCACGGTTCCCCTGCTCGCGCTGCTGTCGGTCGTGAACGGCGCATCCACCGCGTTCGTGCTGCCGGCGATGCAGGGGATCATCCCTCAGCTCGCCTCTCCCGAGCACCTGCAGCAGGCGAACGCGATGCTGTCGTTCGTGCGCTCCGCGACCACCATCGGCGGCCCGATCATCGCCGGCATCGTCGTCGCTGCCGCCGGCCCCGCCTGGGCGATGGTCGTGCAGGGGATCGGCTGGGTCGTCGCGATCCCGGTCCTGGCGATGGTCAGGCTCCCACCGCCTGATCATGCCGGCGGAACCACGATGTTCCATGACCTCCGCGTCGGATGGCAGGAATTCTGGGGTCGTACCTGGCTGTGGGTGGTCGTGCTGGCCTTCATGGTGATGAACGCGATCCACATAGGCGCCTGGGGCGTCGTCGGTCCGTACATCGCGAAGAACGACGAGCGCCTCGGGATCGCCGGGTGGGGGTGGGTGGTCAGCGCCGAAGGCGTCGGCATCCTGCTGATGACGCTCATCCTGATGTGGTTCCCGCTGAAGCGTCCGCTGCGTTACGGGATGATCGGCATGGCCGCGTTCGCGATACCGCTGACGGTGCTCGGCATCCACCCTGCCGTGATCCTGCTGGCCATCGCCGCGTTCCTCGCCGGCGCCGGTGCCGAGGTGTTCAGCACCGGGTGGAACCTCGCAATGATGGAGAACGTGCCCGGCGACAAGCTGTCGCGCGTCTCGAGCTACGACATGCTCGGGAGCTACGTCGTGATGCCCATCGGCACTCTCGTGTACGGCTGGCTCATCACGCACAGTGACGTCGAGACGGTCCTGATCACCTCGGGGATCCTCTACGCATCGATCGCGGTGGTGACCCTGCTGGTGCCGAGCGTCTGGCGCATGGGCCGCCCTGCGGATGCGGTGCCCGCACACGAGGAGTTGGCGGATTCATAGCAATCCGGGTGAGACTGGGGGCATGACCTTCGCCGCGCTCCAGCCGCTCGCAGACCGTGCCGCACTGTTCACCGCTCTCCGCCAGGATTCGCTGGCCACCGCGCTCGAGAGCCTCGGCGACAACCGCTGGGATGCGGACATGTCCGCCGGAACCCTCACGTTCACGTCGAATGACGACGCCTCGCGTCAGCTCGTGACGCGCGCGCACCTCGTCGCGACGATCGCGCCCGGACCCCGTTCGCTGCTCTGGGCGTGGGCGCACCCGCAGGGAGACTCCGCCGGTGTCGCCGCGCAACTGCGCGACTACGGCACCGAGCACGGCATCGTCGAGCTGAGCCAGACCGAGCTCCCCTTCCCGGAAGACGCCTCTGGCGATGCCGAGTGGATCACGCGGGCGGCCCACACGGTCGGCGGCGTGGCCGTCGAGCTCACCGGACGGGCGCCGTATTACCTCGCTCCCGTCGGCGGCGGCACGTACGCGGTGTTCCTGCTCGACGCGCCACTCCCCCCGCTCACCGTCGCATCCGCGGCGATCGTCCTGCCCCGCATCCTGGCGGGCCTCGCGATGTCCGACGCGCGCACCGCGGTCTGGGATGCCGCTCGACTGGCCGGGTGGACCCTCACCTGGACCGATGAGTCCTTCACGGGAGCCACGATCGCCGACAGCACCGGCACGGCGACGTTCCGTTTCGACGAGCAGGCGCGCATCACGAACATCGAGAGCAGCCTGCACCCGCAGGGCTGATCTCCCACCGAGAACAGCGCGTCAGCGGCCCAGCCGCTGGCGCGCTGTCTTCGTTCCGGGGCCGACCGGTGCATGCGCGGTGGCCGCCGCGAGTCCGAACATCGGCATGTCGACGTACACCGCCTCGAGGTCGGTCACCGGCACCTGATAGGTCTCGTGCCAGACGCCCACGCTGCCGCTCCCCTGCAGCGTGCGCATGAAGTCGCGCCACGGCTGCAGGTGCGGCGCATCGCGGTCGGCGGCGAAGCGCTGCAGATGCTCCGGGCTCTCCCAGTACGACAGCAGGATCGTCGTGCGACCGAACCAGCTGTGAGCGCCGAGCATCCCCGCATCCTCATGCGTCGCGAGATGCCGCAGCATCGGCGGCATCTTGCTGGCCGTGCGCATGACGCGCCCCAGCTGCCACCACCGATTCGCCCGCATCCCGATCAGGAAGACCGTGACGTCCGCGCGTTCCGGTGATGCGATGAATCGACCGGGGAAGACCTGCTGAGCCATGAGCCACTCCTTGCAACATTGTTATGTAACTTCGTTATACAACAACGTTACGATAAGCTCGACTCCATGGCAAGACCTCCTCTGTACGACGACGCGCTGCGCGGCCGCCTCCTCGATGCGACCGCCGAGATGGTCGACCACAAGGGCCCCGAGCGGATCAGCCTGCGCGACATCGCGCAGAACGCCGGCACCTCGACCTCAGCGGTCTACGCCCTCTTCGGGGGAAAGACCGAGCTGCTCGTGGCCGTCATCGAGCACGGGTTCGCGTCGTTCGGCGACGCACAGGCGGCATCCGAACCACAGGGGCTGCGCGCCCTCGGGCTCGCGTACCGGTCGTGGGCCATGGCGAACCCGGCACTCTATCGTCTGATGTTCGGCGGCGGGGTGGCCACTGAAGACTGTCGCCCCGACGATGCGACCATGAGCACGGCGATGGCACCCCTCGTGCGCGCACTCGCGGCACGCGTCGACGAGCCTGCGGTGATGACCGCAGCCCTCACCGTCTGGGCGCAGGTGCACGGCGCCGTGAGCCTCGAGCTCGCCGGCGTCACTCCCCCGCTCGTCCCGTGGGACTCCGTCTACGACGCGGTGGTGGATGCGGTCGAACGGGCTTTCCCCGCCCGCTGAGCACTCCAGGGTCGCCCGAAAGGTGCCACGGCATCCGGGAGTGTGGAATTCTGGTCGCATGAAGAACGGAATCGTCCGGTTCGCCGCCCTCTACGTGTTCAACGTCGCGGTGCTGCTGCTCATCGGCCTGCTGTCCGCTGGCGTCTCCGTCGGGTTCCACGCACTCTGGGCCGCGGTCATCCTGACTCTCGCGGCACTGTTCGTGAAGCCGCTGCTCACCGGCGCGTTCCGCAAGGCTGCGGCCAAGTCCGCGGCCGACCGCACGAAGACGGGCGAGAAGGTCGTGCAGTACGTCCTCGTCTACCTCGTCGAGCTCCTCATCTGGGTGGCCGTCGTATGGCTGAGCGGCGTCCGCGCCTCCGGGTTCTGGAGCTACGCGCTTCCTCCGCTGTTCCTGCTCTTCGGCTGGATGATCTACGACCAGGTCGACGACAAGCTGCGGGCGAAGGCGGGCGAGCTCTACGACGCGGTTCAGGGCAGGGTGTCGGGCAAGAAGTCCGCACCTGCCGCCGCAGCGCCCGGCTCCCCCGCCGCACCGGCCACCGCCGAGGCGCGCGCGGAGCTCGACGACGGACTGACTCCCGAGCAGCGCCGGATGCTCGACGAACTCGGCTGAACGCAGAGGGTCCCGACCTGCAGACCTCGCCCCGGTTCGCGGACGAACCAGCGGGAGAAATCAGCAGATCGGGACCGGATGCGCAGATCGGGACCGATGAGGGTCAGACGAGGCGTTCCGCCGCCTCGACGACGTTGGTCATGAGCAGCGCGACGGTCATCGGACCCACGCCGCCGGGGTTGGGCGAGACCCATCCCGCGACCTCGGCGACGCCGGGGTGCACGTCTCCGAAGACCAGGTTCTTGCCGGTCTCGGGGTCGGTCTCGCGTGTCACGCCCACATCGAGCACGGCAGCACCGGGCTTGACGTCCTCGGCACGGATCAGGTGCCTTACGCCCGCTGCAGCCACGATCACGTCGGCCTCACGCAGGTAGCGCGGCATGTCGACCGTGCCGGTGTGCGTGAGCGTGACCGTGGCGTTCAGGTCGCGGCGGGTCAGCAGCAGGCCGATGGAGCGACCGATGGTCACGCCTCGCCCGACGACCACGACGTGCTTGCCCGCGAAGTCGTAGCCGTTGCGCAGCAGCAGCTCGATCACACCGCGCGGCGTGCACGGCAGCGGAGTGTGGATCGGGTTGTTGACGTTGAGCACGAGCCGGCCGAGGTTGGTCGGGTGCAGGCCGTCGGCATCCTTCGCCGGGTCGATCCGCTCGAGGATCGCGTCGGTGTCGATGTGCTTCGGCAGCGGCAGCTGCACGATGTAGCCGTGGCAGTCCGGATCGGCGTTGAGCTCATCGATCAGCGCCTCGACATCGGCCTGCGTGGCGTCGGCCGGCAGCTCGCGCTGGATCGAGTTCATCCCGATCGCCTCGGACTGACGGTGCTTCATGCCGACGTAGAGCTGGGATGCCGGGTCGGCGCCCACGAGCACGGTCGCGATGCCCGGGACGATGCCCTTCGCCTTCAGCGCGGAGACCCGCTCGGTCAGCTCGGCCTTGATCGCGGCCGATGCCGCCTTGCCGTCGAGGATCTTCGCGGTCACTGCTGCAGTTCCGGGTAGAGCGGGAAGCCTGCGGCGAGCGCGTCGACGCGAGCACGGAGGGCCTCGACATCGGCACCGGGGAGCAGCGCGAGCGCGATCACGTCGGCGACCTCGGTGAACTCGGCATCACCGAAACCGCGGGTCGCGAGCGCGGGGGTTCCGATGCGCAGGCCCGAGGTCACCATGGGCGGACGCGGGTCGTTCGGCACCGCGTTGCGGTTGACGGTGATGTGGATGTCGTGCAGGAGGTCTTCCGCCTGCTTGCCGTCGATGTCGGCGTCACGAAGGTCGACCAGCACGAGGTGCACGTCGGTGCCACCCGAGCGCACTCCGATGCCCGCGTCCTTCACGTCCTGCTGCGAGAGGCGCTCGGCGAGGATCGATGCGCCGCGCAGGGTGCGCTCCTGGCGCTCCTTGAACTCGGGGGTGCCCGCGAGCTTGAACGCGGTTGCCTTGGCGGCGATCACGTGCATGAGGGGGCCGCCCTGCTGCCCCGGGAAGACGGCCGTGTTGATCTTCTTCGCGAGGTCGGCGTCGTTCGTCAGGATGAATCCCGAGCGGGGGCCGCCGATGGTCTTGTGCACGGTCGACGAGACGACGTGTGCGTGCGGCACCGGGTTCGGGTGCAGGCCCGCGGCGACGAGGCCTGCGAAGTGCGCCATGTCGACCCAGAGCAGCGCGCCGACCTCGTCGGCGATCGCGCGGAAGGCGGCGAAGTCGAGCGTGCGGGGGTATGCCGACCAGCCGGCGATGATGACCTTGGGCTTGTGCTCGATGGCGAGGCGACGCACCTCGTCCATGTCGATCGTCGAGGTCTCGGGGTCGACGCCGTAGGCGACGATGTCGTAGAGACGGCCCGAGAAGTTGATCTTCATGCCGTGGGTCAGGTGACCGCCCTGGTCGAGGGCGAGGCCGAGCAGCGTGTCGCCGGGGCGGGCGATCGCGTGCAGGACTGCGGCGTTGGCCGATGCGCCCGAGTGCGGCTGGACGTTGGCGAACTCCGAGCCGAAGAGGTCCTTCGCGCGCTGGATCGCGAGCTCTTCAGCGACGTCGACCTCTTCGCAGCCACCGTAGTAGCGGCGGCCGGGGTAGCCCTCTGCGTACTTGTTCGTGAGCACGGAGCCCTGTGCCTGCAGCACCGAGACGGGGACGAAGTTCTCGGATGCGATCATCTCGAGGAACGTCTGCTGGCGAGCGAGCTCGCGGTCGAGGACCTGTGCGATCTCGGGATCGACCTCGGCGAGCGGGGCGTTGAAGTAACGATCGGTCATGACATGCTCCTCTGACAACGGATTCGAAAGGGGTATACCTATCGGCCCAGGCGCGCGGTCGAATTCCGTGGTCAGTCGCTCCCCGGTGGTAGTCCACCCAGACGCCAGTCGCGACGGTTACGAGCATAGCCGATTTCCCTGTGCTCCCGGCGCGGCGCAGGGTAGGTTTTGTTCATGGTCCTTCCCCATTCCATGCCTCTGGTCCCCCTGCCCGTTTCCGTCATCGTCGGCGATGGCCGGATGCCCCTCTCCCAGACAGATCGAGTCGTCGGCGACTCCCCTGTCGCAACTCACCTGATCGATGCGGTCGCTCGCCGCAGCGGCATCCGCCTCACCCGTTCCTCCGACGCGACGGGAGAGATCCTCCTCCGCATCGATGCAGAGGCAGCTGCCCCCGAGGGTTACACCCTCACGGTCGCGGACTCGGTCGAGGTCGTCGGAGGCGACGAGGCCGGCCTGTTCTACGGCGTGCAGACACTGCTGCAGCTGCTCCGCGAGGACGACGACGGCTGGGGGCTGCTCGGCGCGGCGATCACGGACGCCCCCCGATTCGCACGCCGCGGCGTGATGCTCGATGTCACCCGTCACTTCTTCTCCGTCGACGAGGTCAAGAAGTTCATCGACAGCACGAGCGCCCTCAAGTTCAATCACCTGCACCTGCACCTCACCGATGACCAGGGCTGGCGCATCCACATCGACTCCTGGCCCAAGCTCACGGAGCTCGCCTCCTCGACCGCGTCGCTGGGCGACCCCGGCGGCTTCTACTCGAAGGACGACTACCGCGAGATCGTCGCGTACGCCGCGGAACACCACATGCTCGTGATCCCCGAGGTCGATCTGCCAGGGCACACGCACGCGATCGGCGTCGCCTACCCCGAGCTCGTCGAGGCCCCGGTCATGAACGACAGTCTGCTCGCGGAGTCCGAGCGTCTCGGGCAGCCGCTGCCCGTCGCCGGTGAGCCCTACCTCGGGTGGGGAGTCGGACATTCGAGCGTCCGGATCCACGAGGAGCGCACCTACGAGTTCGTGAGGGATGTCGTGCGCGAACTGGCCGAGCTGACCCCTGGTCCGTACATCCACATCGGCGGAGACGAGTCGTTGGGCACCCCACAGGCGGATTTCGATCTGTTCGTGGAGCGCGCGACGGCGATCGTCGTGGAGGAGGGCAAGATCCCCCTCGCCTGGCACGAGGTCGGCGCCGCCGGGGAGATCGCCGAGGGCACCGTCGGTCAGTACTGGGGCAAGACCACCCCGGAAGGCACGCATGCCGCAGAGGCCACGCACTTCGTCGAGCGCGGCGGCGCGCTCATCATGTCGGCCGCCGACGTCGCCTACCTCGACATGAAGTACTCGGCCGACTACCCGCTCGGACTCACGTGGGCTGCGATCATCGACGTCCGCTCCGCATACGAGTGGGAGCCCACCGAGGTGCTGGACGTTCCCGACACCGCGATCCTCGGCATCGAGGCTCCGCTGTGGAGCGAGACCACACGCACGTTCGGCGAGGTCGAGCAGCTGGTGTTCCCGCGCGCGGCCGCACAGGCCGAGGTCGCGTGGTCCCCGCGCGACGCCCCCGAGCGCGACTGGGAGTCGTTCCGGGTGCGTCTCGGGTCGATGGCTCCGCTGTGGAAGGCTGAGGCCGTCGACTTCCACCGCGCAGAAGAGATCCCCTGGAGCACACGATGACACCCGATTCCTCCGCGACCGGCTCGCTCGTCATCCATTCGGCCCGACTGGTCGACGACGGCGCGATCGTCGACGACGCCTGGGTGCGGATCGAGCGCGGTCGAATCGCGGCCCGCGGCGTCGGCGGCACCTGGACTCCGGCCGAACAGGTCATCGATGCGACGGCGGTCGCCGGTCCTGCAGCCGTGCTCACCCCCGGATTCATCGACATCCACGGTCACGGAGGCGCCGGCGCGTCGTTCGACGACGGCGTCGAGGCGATCCGCACGGCTCGAGCCCTGCATCGCCAGCACGGCACCACGCGTGCCGTCGTCTCGCTCGTGACGGCACCGCTCGACGACCTCGCGCTGCGAGTCGGAGAGATCGCCGACCTCATGCAGACGGATGCCGACATCCTCGGGTCGCACCTCGAGGGCCCGTTCCTCGATCCCGCTCACCATGGCGCCCACGAGCCGACGTTGCTCCGGGATCCCGTCGGCTCCGATGTCGCCCGACTGCTCACGGCAGGCCGGGGCACGATCCGGCAGGTCACGATCGCTCCCGAGCTCCCTGGGGGCCTCGATGCGATCCGACTGATCGTCGACTCGGGCGCTGCAGCCGCCGTCGGCCACACGAGCGCGGATGCAGCGACCGCGGTCGCCGCATTCGAGGCCGGCGCGTCCGTACTCACCCACGCGTTCAACGCGATGCCCGGCATCCACCATCGTGCCCCTGGGCCTGTGCTCGCCGCGGCTGCCGACCACCGTGTCGTGCTCGAGGCGATCGCCGACGACGTGCACCTCGACCCGCACGTGATCAAGCTCGTCTTCGACTCCGCGCCGGGGCGCGTCGCGCTCATCACCGACGCGATGGCAGCGGCCGGAAGTGCCGACGGCCACTACGACCTGGGTGCCGTCAGCGTGACGGTGAAGGACGGCGTGGCCCGCGCCGACGACACCGGCTCGATCGCGGGTTCGACACTCACGCAGGACGTCGCTCTGCGCAGGGCGATCGCCGCGGGCGTCGCGCTGCCCGAGGCTGTGCAGGCGCTGACCGCGACTCCTGCCCGCGCGATCGGATACGGCGACAGGCTCGGACGTCTCGTCGACGGCTTCGTGGGAGACGCGGTGCTGCTGGATGCGCAGCTGCGCGTCGTGCGCGTGTGGGTGGGCGACCGACCGTAGGCGGACGCCGCGCGCGCATCGACGCGCAGCTCTGCGTTCTCCGGTCGCGCCCCTCGTGGGTGAGGGGCCGCCGTTCCCCAGAGCGGCGGCCCCGTCACATTCCCCCACGTCGAGAGCTGGCGGGCCGAGCGCTCCTCCCCCGAGGTGCCCGACCCGCCATGCCGGTGCACTTACCCCTTGCACCAGCGCCTGAGCTCCGCCCCCCGGTGGAGCTCCATGGCTGTCTCTATGTGATGAGACGAAGGCGACCCGGATTCATTACGCGACTTCTCAGATATTTTTTCGAGATTCTTCTCAATGCCGTCCCGTTTTCCATCTGAACTGGGATTTCTCCGGGAAGACTCGATCAGGCGAAGTTTCCTTCAAGGGGTGGCGACCCTGGGAGATTGGAGAGAGAATGGAGAAGACGCGTGATGAAAATGGGGTTCACGCGTCTCTTCATGTGGAGGCGCACTCGCGCTCCACGACAGATGGATGACAGTGGACCAGGACAGCACTTCGCACGAGGAATCGATCGCAGACGCCGATCTCGTCCTGCGCACCCGTTCGGGTGACGCGGCGGCGTTCGGAGAACTCTGGAGGCGGCACTACCCGTCGGGGATGTCCGTCGCGCGGTCGATCACGTCGTCGATCGATCCAGACGACCTCGTGCAGGAGTCGTACACCCGCATCTATCAGGCGATCATCAAGGGCGGCGGCCCGAACGGCTCGTTCCGCGCGTACCTGTTCACGAGCATCCGCAACACCGCCGCCGCATGGGGACGCTCCCGCCGCGAGTCGGCGATCGACGAGCTCGACACCGTCGCCGACCCCGACAGCACCGAGCAGGCAGCCAACGAGGCCCTCGACCGCAGCCTGACCGCCCAGGCGTTCCGCAGTCTCCCCTCCCGCTGGCAGGAGGTGCTCTGGTACACCGAGATCGAGCAGATGAAGCCGCAAGAGGCGGGCCCGCTGCTCGGGATGAAGGCCGGCGCCGTCTCTCAGCTCGCGTTCCGCGCCCGCGAGGGACTCCGCGAAGCGTGGATCCAGGCGCACCTGCGCAGTGCCGCACCGGGCTCCGACTGCCAGTGGACCATCGAGCACCTCGGCGCATACTCGCGTGGCAACCTCAGCACCCGCGACCACAAGCGACTCGAACTGCACCTCGATGAGTGCGCGCGATGCATGATCGTCGCCGCTGAGGCCAAGGACGTGTCGAAGCGACTCGCCCTCGTGCTGCTCCCGCTCGTTCTCGGTGTGGCCGGCTCCGCCGGCTACCTCGCCACCCTCCAGGGCGGCGGCACCCCGATCGTCGCCCTCGCGGCGATGCCGTCGGGCATCACCCAGGGCGCAGCAGTCGTCGCAGGCGGAGGAACCGCATCCGGAGGCGTCGCCGCCGGTGCGGGTGGGTCGGCAGGTGGCTCCGCCGGCGGAGGCGCCGGAGGCACCGGAGGCGCGACCAGCGGGGGAATCTTCAGCGGAGTCGGCGCGCTCGTCGGAGCCGGATCCGCCGCACTCGTCGTGGCAGGCGTCGTCGCCGCGGCCACGATCATCCCGGGGCTCGCCGGAGCGAACCCTGCTGCGTCTCTGCCGAGCGCCGGCGACAGCGACTCCTCCTCGATCAGCTCCGATGTCGGTCCTGACGAGGCGATGGCCGAGGACAAGCCGGTGATCGTCGACGACACCGAGCCCGAGAAGCAGCCGGAGGCACCACCCGTCGAAGCGCCGGTGACTCCGGAGCCCGCCGAGGACACGGCTCCTGCGCTCGTGGCTCCTGCCGCTCCGGTCGAGATCGTCAAGCCCGCGCCGCCCGTGGAGCCGGGCGCTCCGGAAGAGCCGACGGATCCCACGGATCCCGTCGACCCGACCGATCCGACGGATCCCACGGATCCGGCCGTTCCGACCACGCCGATCGAGACGCAGGGCGCGAGCATCTGCGTGGACGATGACGGCGACGGGGCCACGCACGTCTCCGTGCCGGTCCTCGGGCAGCCGGGCGCCGAGATCGAGGCGTTCCTGGGCCGCGGAGGCGGCGGAGACAACCTGTCGTTGAGCGACGCAGGCACCGGCACGGTCGATCTTCGACCGAATCTCGGTCAGATCATCCTCGGCACGACAGTCGAGATCCGCTATGTGACAGATGCAGGGCCCGTGCTTCCGCACAACACGACCCTCGCCGGACTCGGCGTGACCATCGACACCGTGCTGACCGCGCCCTCGTGCGACGGTCAGGTCGACGAGGTCCTCGACGAGACGCCCGCCGACGACCCGGCGCCCGTCGACCAGACGCTCGTCGCCCCCGTGCAGACCGAAGACCCCGCACCGGCCGAGACGGCCCCTGTCGAGGCGCAGGCTCCTGCTGAGGTGGCAGCCGAGTCTCCGGCTCCTGTCGACGCCCCCGCAACGGCGCCCGCCCCCGCGCCGGTCGAGGCGGTCACACCCGAAGACGAGGCCCGCGTCGACGAGCCCGTCGCCGTCGCGGATGAGGCCGTACCCGCGCTCTGACCCTGCGTCTGCGGCGAACAGCCCTGCGTCGGCGGCGAATAGCCCTGCGTCTGCGGCGAATAGACTGGGTCCATGCCCCAGGATCCCGCCTCAGTACCCGGCGTCGACCGCCCGAACTTCACCGCCCTCGACATCGTCCGCTCGATCATCCTGGTCGTCGCCGTCGGCACTCTCGCGCTGTGGGGCTTCGCCCTGTGGTCGTTCCCGTGGAACATCATCATCGGCATCGGAGCTCCCGTCGTCGTGATCCTGATCTGGGCTCTCTTCCTCTCCCCTCGTCCGGTGCTGCGACTGCACCCGTTCCTCCGCGCGGCCGTCGAGCTGCTGATCTACGTAGGTGTGACGATCGCCTGGTGGCTGATGGAGCAGCCGATCATCGGCATCGCCTTCGCCGTCGTCGCCGTCGGCGCCGGGGTGGTCAGCGGACGGCGCCGCATCGCATGAGCGTGCTCGCACAGCTCACGGCGGCTCTCGGCGAACTCGTCGACACGACCCCGATCGCCCTCGACGACGCTCGCGCCGACAAGTCTGGACACGCGGCCCCCGGCCGTCCGCTGGCGGTCGTGCACGCCGAGACGGTCGAACACGTCCAAAGCGTGATGCGCATCGCCACCCAGACGCGCACTCCCGTCGTCGTGCGCGGCGCAGGCACCGGCCTCGCGGGTGCTGCGAACGGCGGCGAGGGCGAGATCGTGCTCTCCACCCGGCGCATGACCGCGATCCACGAGATCCGCGCCGACGACCTGCTCGCCGTCGTCGAACCGGGCATCCTCAACGCCGACCTCAACGATCTGCTCGCCGAGCACGGCCTGTGGTGGGCGCCCGACCCCGCGAGCCGCGCGATCTCGACCGTGGGCGGCAACATCGCCACCGGCGCAGGCGGTCTCCTCTGCGCGAAGTACGGAGTGGTGCGCGATGCGGTGCTCGGCCTCGATCTGGTGCTCGCCGACGGGCGCCTGCTGCGCCTCGGCCACCGCAGCGTCAAGGGCGTGACCGGGCTCGATCTCACCTCCCTCGTGATCGGCTCGGAGGGCACGCTCGGCGTCGTCGTCGGCGCCACCCTGAAGCTCCGCCGACTCGTCGAGGGAACGACCTGCACCGTCACCGCGACCTTCCCCGATGTCCGCTCCGCCGCAGCCGCCTCTGCCGCCGTGACCGCTTCGGGCGTCCAGCCCGCGATCATGGAGCTCATGGATGCAGCGAGCCTGGCTGCCGTGGCCGCCCTGCTCGATCTCCCCTCCCCTGCTGCCGGCAGCGCCCAGCTGACCATCCAGACCGACGGGCCCGCGGCCGTCGCCGAGGCCACGACGATCGAGGCGATCCTCTCGGCACACCACGGTGTGACGCAGGTCTCCCACGACCGTGAAGAGGGCGAGCGTCTGCTGGCCATCCGCCGTGCCATGCATCCGGCCATGTCCGCTCTCGGCACGACCCTCATCGAGGACGTATCGGTGCCCCGCAGCGCCATGCCGGCGATGTTCGACGAGATCGCCCGGATCGAGAAGGCCTACTCGATGAGCATCCCGACCGTGGCGCACGCCGGTGACGGCAACCTGCATCCCAACTTCATCTTCGAAGGTGCGGAGCCGCCGGCCGAGGTGTGGGCGGCGGCAGACGAGCTGTTCCGTGCGGCGATCGCCCTCGGCGGCACACTCACCGGCGAGCACGGGATCGGGACGCTGAAGAGCCGCTGGCTGGCCGACGAGCTCGGCGACGACCAGTGGGAACTGCAGCGGCAGATCACCCGCGTGTTCGACCCGCTCGGCATCCTGAACCCCGGCAAGGTCTTCGCGGTCGATGCCTGACATCCACGTCAGCGCGGCGGTGATCATCGACGACGAGGGCCGGGTGCTGGTGGTGCGCAAACAGGGCACCACGCGCTTCATGCAACCGGGAGGCAAACCCGAACCGGGTGAGACCCCATCGCAGACCTTGATCCGCGAGCTGCACGAGGAGCTCGGGCTGCGACTCGACGAGGGCGACCTCGAGCCGTTGGGCACGTTCGTCTCCGAGGCGGCGAACGAACCGGGTCACCGCGTCGTCGCGGAGGCGTTCTCCGTGTCGATCGCGGCAGCGGAGGTCACGGTGCAGGCGGAACTCGCCGAGCTCCGCTGGATCACTCCGGCTGACGTCGAGACTCTGCCTCTCGCCCCGCTCAGCCTGGAGCACCTGCTGCCCCTCGCATGGCCCTCGTCGGGGCGCTGAGGCAGAGCCCTCAGATGCCCTGCCAGGCGGGCTTGTTCGCGTACGTGTAGCGGTAGTAGTCGGCGAGCTTCAGACGCGATGCCGCAGCCTCGTCGACCACGACCGTCGCGTGCGGGTGCAGCTGGATCGCGGAGCCGGGCAGGATGGCCGAGAGCGGCCCCTCGACGGCATTCGCGACGGCCTGCGCCTTGCCCTCTCCGAAGGCGAGCAGCACGAGGTGACGCGCGCGCAGGATCGTGCCCAGCCCCTGCGTGATGCAGTGCATCGGCACGTCGTCGATCGAATCGAAGAAGCGTGCGTTGTCCTCACGGGTCTGCTCGGTGAGGGTCTTCACGCGCGTGCGCGAGGCGAACGACGAGCCCGGCTCGTTGAAGCCGATGTGACCGTCGGTGCCGATGCCGAGAATCTGCAGGTCGACGCCGCCGGCCGCATCGATGGCGGTCTCGTAATCCTCGCCGGCGTGCTGGATGGTGGCCTGAGCTCCGTTCGGCACGTGGATGCGTCGAGGGTCGAGTCCGAGCGGCTCGACGACCTCCCGCGTGATCACCGAACGGTAGCTCTCGGGGTGCGCCGGGTCGAGGCCGACGTACTCGTCGAGGGCGAATCCGCGGACCTGCGACACGTCGCGACCCGCGAGCCTGGCACGCAGCGCCTGGTACACGGGAAGCGGGGTCGAGCCCGTCGCGAGTCCGAGCACGGCATCAGGACGACCGTCGATCAGCTCGACGATCTCGGCGGCGACCAGCGCGCCCGCCGCTTCGGCGTTCTCGACGATGACGACTTCAGCCATGGGAAACAGTCTCCTTGGTGGGGGTGGATGATCCGACGAGAGCGGCGCCGAGGGCCGCAGCGGGAGAACCCGCCGGGAGCAGTTCGATCCGCTCGTCGAGGTGCAGCGAACGCATGAACGCCGAAGCCTCGGCTCCTGCCTGGAGGGCACTGCGCACGCCCGCGTACAGACGATCGCCGAGGGAGGTGAGGCCGCCGCCGATGATCACACGTTCGACGTCGGCCGAGAGCACGAGAGCGCGCACCGCGGCCGCAGCGCCGTGGAAGAGATCGGCGCGAAGTTCCAGCGCGCGCTCGTCTCCGGCCTCCGCGGCGTCCAGGATGTCGCGCACCGGAAGTGCACCAGGACGATCCCAGGCGCGTGCCAGCGCACCTCCGCCGCAGAAGGTCTCGATGCACCCGCGCTGGCCGCAGCCGCACAGGCGTCCGTGCGGATCGACCGAGAGATGGCCGACCTCGCCCGCGGTCCCTCGCGCTCCGCGCCAGATGGTGCCGTCGACGACGATCCCTGCGGCGACTCCCGTGCCGAGATTGAGGTAGGCCATGGAGCCGTCGATGCCGCGGAGCACGGCGGCGCCGAGTGCGGCCGCCTTCACGTCGTTCTCGACCCTGACCGGGATGCCGAGCCGGCGGCCGGCGAGACCGGAGAGGTCGAGCGATTCGACGCCGAGGTTCACGGCGTGCAGCACGCGCCCCGTGTCGGCGTCGACGAGTCCGGGGATGCCGACACCCACCGATTCGACGGCGGAGCGTGCGAAGCCGCCTTCCGCGGCCAGCGCGTCGACGGCGTCGACGATGCTGACGACGACCGCGTCCTCGCCCCATCCCGTCGCACGGCGGAGGCGCGCGAGGATGTCCCCTTCGGGAGACACCGCCACCGCGTCGATCTTGGTTCCGCCGACATCCAGGCCCACTCGAATCCGCCGACCGGAGAGGTCGACGGCGATCGCATCCGTCATCGGATGTCGCTCCTGCTCGTCTTCGAGTCGCCCACGCGCATCACGAGACGCCCAGCTGACTGGACAGCACCATCACGGCCGCACCTCGCAGAACGATGTCGTCCTGCTGCGTGCGGCGGATGAGAGCGTCTTCGAAGACACCCTCGAGCGTGCGGGCGTGGAGGGTCTCGACGGCGGCATCGATCAGCACGCCGTCGAGCAGATCGCCGGGCCCCGAGAGCACGACCTCCGACAGGTCGAGAGCCGCGACGATCGGTGCGATCGCGATGCCCATGCGGGTGCCGGCGTCGCGGAGGATCTCGTCGCGTGATCCGGGAGAGGCGTCGATGGCCGGGCGGAGTCGTGTCTCACTGAGCCAGGCTTCGAGGCAGCCGTCCTTGCCGCAGGCGCAGCGAGGACCGCCGTCGGTGCCGACCACCACGTGACCGATCTCACCCGCGGCGAACCGGCTGCCGAGAAGCGGCTGGCTGCCCGTGATGACACCGGCGCCCACGCCTCGACCGATCTTGATGAGCATGAAGTCCGCCTTGGCCTCGCCGAACGTGTACTCGGCGAGAACGGCGGCGTTGGCGTCGTTGCGGACGAGCACCGGAAGGTCGAGGTCGATCCCGAGCTTGGCCTCGAGCGGGAGGTTGCTCCACCCGAGGTTCGGGGAGCTGAGCACGACGCCGTCGGGGCGGACGACCCCCGGCGAGCCGATGCCGACGCCGAGGATCGGCTGGGTCGCGGTCGCGGCCAGGGCGCGCGCGAGCTCGAGCGTGGCGGCGTAGGCGGCATCGCCGTCTGCGGTCTCCGGACGAGGAACCTCTCGGCGTTCGAGCACATCGCCGTCGAGGCTGAGCAGCGCGCCCACGAAGGCGTTCGGACCCGACAGATCGAGGCCGATGATCTGGTGCCCCACGCGATCGATGTCGATCAGGATCGGAGGCTTGCCCGGACCGACGGTCTCGCGCACTCCCATCTCGATCACGATGCCGTCGGCGATGAACTCCGCGACGAGGTCGGAGATGGTGACTCTCGTCAGCCCCGTCTCGCGCGAGAGGTCCGCCCGGCTCATGGCACCGGAGTGGTAGAGCGTCTGCAGGACGAGCGCGCGATTGTGGCCGCGCGCGTGCTCCGGGAGCACCTTTGAGCGCGAGCGCAGGTGGCGCCCGGGGCCGAAGGCGTGTGCGCTCGCAGCGACGTAGTCTGACGACGTCGATGGACGAGGATCATCCGATACGGACATGTTTGTTAGTAGACCTTACGAACAAAAATTGCGCAACCCCTGCCTCGTGTAGCACAGGGAGGGTTACGGAAACGTTACATTATGCCGAGAGTGGCTCGTCGGCACTTGTGGACGGGACATTCAGACGAGCCACGAGACCCGCCACGATCTCCTCCCGTGCCTCCCGCGTGAGTGGCTTCCCCGGCACTCCGGGACGCCGTTGCACAGGCGTCGGCCCGTCGAGAGGACGATACCGCACCCCTGCATCGGCGAGCCGCCGGAGGTGGGTGGGAAGCCGACGGGCGAAGCCCTCGAAAGGAGGAGGATCGCCACCGTCCCAGAGCCGCTCGGCGATCGCCGCGAGCCTGGGGAACATCGCGAAGTCGACACGGTCCCTGGTCGGCAGATGCTCGGTCCAGACGTTCGCCTGGCCACCGGACGCCCCGTCCTCGATGCGGAGCGTGTACGCACGCTCGATCGGAAGAGGCGGCCCGACGCGGATCGGCTCCTCGGCCGAATCGGATTGGGGGTAGTCGAGGTACACCTCGAGGTCGGGACACGCGATGACCGGGATTCCGCGCCGCAGCGCCGCGCGCATCGCGATCGGACCGCGCCAGGCGAGGATCTCGACGCCGTCGGGAACGTCACCCTCCAGCACTTCGTCCCACGCCAGCGCCGTGCGGCCACGAGCTCGCACGTGTGCGACGAAGTGCGACGTGAACCACGGTTGGACGTCGTGCGGTGTCGCAAGACCCAGCTCGCGCATCCGCTCCCCCGCAGCCGCGCTCTGCGCCCACTCGGTCACCGGCACCTCGTCACCGCCGATCCCGATCCACGGCGAGGCGAACAGGTCGCACAGTGCGTCGATCGCGGCTCGTCCGAACGCGAGAGCATCCTCTGTCGGCGCGAGGGTCCGAGGATTCACGCCGAACCGCTCCCAGGGCGCCGTCACCCGTTCGCCCACGTCGGTGTTGCCGAGCTCCGGGTAGGCGGCCAGCCCCGCCTGGATGTGCCCCGGCAGTTCGACCTCCGGCACGATCGTGACGAAGCGCTCGGCGGCGTACGCGACCAGCTCGCGCAGCTCTGCATCCGTGTAATGCCCCTCGTGCACGCCGGGTTCGACGGTGGCGAGCGGGCCGTGGCCCCGTTGCGTCGACTCGCGGCGAGCGCCGATCTCGGTGAGCCTCGGGAATCCGGGCACCTCGAAGCGCCAGCCCTGATCATCGGTCAGATGCAGGTGAAGCACGGTGAGGTGGTGGTCGGCGAGCAGGTCCACGAGCCGGCGCACATCGTCGACGGGGCGGAAGTGCCTGGCGACGTCGAGCATCACGCCGCGCCATCCGTGGGCGGGCGCGCCCTGCCACGTGCCTGCGGGGATGCGCGACCGTTCCGCACCGGGTTCGCGCAGTTGCCGCAGCACCGTGACGCCCCGGAAGACGCCGACCGGGCTCGCGCCGCTGACCTCGATCCCAGACGCCGAGACCTCCACTCGGAAGGCCTCCTCGCCGATGCGTCCACTCGCGAACGGCTCCCCTGCCAGGGACTCATCCACGCGGAGCGTGATCGCGGGATCAGATCCCTCTTCCTCCTGCGGATCGCTCAGGCGAGCGGCGGTCGAGGCGAGCGAGGCCGGCGCGACGACCGGGGTGCGCGCCGTCCAGTGGAACGGTGCTGCGGTCGCGTCGATCTCGAACGACGCGAGGGGAACGGTGGCGCGGTGCGCGGGCGGGATCATGCGCAGAGCACGACCCGGCGTCGATCCTGTGACCGAATCGTCGGTGACCACCGGCACTCCGTCGACGAGCACTTCGACTATCCCGAGCGGGGCGCCGTGCGGCGATTCGAACGTCGCCCCGGCGGCGATGGTGTCCGGGTCGAACAGCACCAGATCTGCAGTCGCCCCTTCGCGGATGATCCCCCGCGGCGCATCGCCCCGGTCGAGCCCCAGACGCGAAGCCGGCGTGCCGGACAGGTGGCGGACCGCCTCTTCGAGGGTGAGCACTCCGAGCTCTCTCACGTAGTGCCCGAGGTAGCGGGGGAAGGTGCCTCGACCTCGAGGATGAGGCCGCGCGCCGATCAGGATCCCGTCGCTGCCCCCGCTGTGGCGGGGGTGTCGCATGATGGCACGGACGTTGTCCTCGTCGCCGATGTGCATCAGGATGCCCGTCGCCCCGGCATCCGAGAGGATCGTGTCGAGCACCACGTCCACGGCACGCTTCCCCGACGACGAGGCGATCTCGGAGACGGTGCGTCCCACCAGGTCCGAGAGCCGCGGATCGGCGGTCCCGGAGATCTGGATGGCATCCCAGTCGGCACGCTCGCCGTGGAACCCGTCGCACCCGATCTCTTCCAGCTCGACACGCACGCCTTCTCGCCCGGCGTCGTCGAGCGCGGCGATCGTGCCCAGCAGATCGCCGCTCTCCGCGAGCCTGCTCGGCAGCAGCGCCGCGAGGGTCGTGGCACCGGGGAGATACGGATAGGTGTCGAGAGTGACGTCCACCCCGTCGTCGACGGCCGCGTCGACGAGAGCCAGCAGCTCTGCCGCGCGGCCGCGGTTCGGCGCGAAGTTCATCGTGGCGTGAGTGAGGTGGATGGGGCATCCGGTCCGTCGGCCGATGTCGAGCGCCTCGCGGTAGGCGTCGAGCGCCGCCCCGCCGTAGCTGCGGGTGTGGGGTGCCCAGTAGCCTCCCCGCTCCGCGACGATCCGGCAGAGCGCTTCGAGTTCAGCGGTATCGGCGTACATCCCCGGCGTGTAGGTCAGTCCGCTCGACATCCCGAAGGCGCCGGCATCCATCGCCGCGCCCAGGATCTCGGACATCTCGCCGACCTCCGCCGCGGTCGCCGCACGGTTCTCGTGTCCGACCACCATCATCCGGAGATTGCCCTGGGGCACGAGCACCGCGGCATTGGCGACGGAGACGGCGTCGATCGCGGCGAGCAGATCATCCATCGACCGCCACGGCACGTCATCGGGAAGGCCGTTCCAGCCGGCGATCTGCGCGGGGATGATCGCCGCGGTGGCGTCGTCGAGGGGCGCATAGCCCAGGCCGTCCTGCCCGAGCACCTCGGTCGTCACGCCCTGACGGATCTTCGCCTCGTGGCTCGCACCCCGGAGGACCGCCAGCTCGCTGTGCGCATGCATGTCGATGAAACCGGGGGCGAGCACCAGCCCCGTGGCAGGGATCTCGACCGCGTCGGCCGGGAGCTCGAGCTCCTGCTCTTCTCCCTCTCGGAGGACTGCGACCACGCGCGCGCCCTCGACGGCGACATCGGCGACGAAACGAGAGGCTCCCGTCCCGTCGACCACCGTGACGCTCCGGTAGATCCTGACGGGCTTCTCGCCGCTCAGAAGCATGTCGCCACCGCTCCGATGACACGCGGATCCGCGGCATCCGGGTCGTCGATGACCGCGACGACCCGCCACTTGTCGAAAGCGGTGCACGGGTGCGAGAGCCCGAGACGCACCACATCGCCCTGCGAGACGGATGCCCCGGGCGCGAGGCTCAGGAAGGCGTGCTGGTCGTTGAGCGCCGTGATCTCGCCCTCGACGCTCTGGGGCACCGGCAGGTCGAGATCGAACGGCACATCGCGGCGCCCGGCGTCGAGCAGGGCGAGTCCGTCCTCGGGCTGAGACACGACCCTCGTCCACGCGTGCATCGCAGACCGGAGCGGGGCCGTCGACGTCAGCGCGCCGAACGGAGACATCCGCGAGTAGAAGCCGTCGTCGTGGATCTGGAACGCCCCCGACCGCAGCACGATGTCGGCGTCGCCGCGGTGCGGGGCCAGGATCGCGGCCGCACGATCGGGGAACGAGCTTCCGCCGGCGCTGAGCACGGGGCGGATGCCGCTCGGGTAGGTGAGTCGCTCGTGCAGTTGCACGAGCGTCGACAGATACGCGTCGACGGATGCGACGGACGCATCACTGCGATCCGGACCGAACGGCCCCTCATAGCCCGTGACTCCGGCGAGACGGAGGCCCGGCGATGCGGTGATCGCCCGGGCGATGCACTCCCCCTCCTCCAGGGTGCGCGCTCCCGTGCGACCTCCGGCCCCACCGAGCTCGACGAGGACATCGAGGGGACGCGATGCGTCAGCGAGCGCGGCGGCGAGGATGTCGACGGTCACCACGGAGTCCGCCCAGCAGAGGATGCGGAGGCCGTCGTCTGCGGCGAGGAGGTCGCCGAGGTGGCGCACCGCCGCGGCATCGGTGACGGCGTTCGCGATCAGGACGGTTCTGACCCCGGCGTCGACGGCGACCTCGGCCTGCCACGGCGTGGCGACCGAGATGCCCCACGCCCCCGCATCGAGCAGTCGCTGCCAGAGCGCCGGCGCCATGGTGGTCTTGCCGTGCGGGGCCAGCAGCACCCCCCGCGCCGCCGCCCAGCCGAACACGGTCGACTCGTTGTGGGCGAGCGCCGCCTCATGCACGGTGAGTACGGGGGTCACGAGGTCCGACAGGTGCAGATCCGCGCCCGGCACCTCCGAGAGACGCAGGCCCGAGGCATGCGCGGGAAAACCTTTGGTCCAGGGGCCGAGAACAGGATCCGGGATTTGTAGAGGCATCTAACAAGGCTACTAGGCTGGTCACATGACTGCGAAGATCCGCGTTTCGACCGACGCCGCCCCCGCTCCCGCCCACACGTTCTCCCAGGGCATCCGCAAGGGTCCGATCGTGCAGGTCTCCGGTCAGGGGCCCGTCGACCCCCGGACCAACGAGTACCTCTTCCCCGGCGACGTCGCAGCGCAGACCACCCGCACCCTCGAGAACGTCAAGGCGATCGTCGAGGCCTCCGGCGCCACGTTCGACGACGTCGTGATGCTGCGCGTGTACCTCACCAAGCGCGAGGACTTCTCGATCATGAACGATGCGTACGGCGAGTTCGTCACGGCCCACACCACCAGCGGCGTGCCGCTGCCCTCACGGACCACGGTCTTCACCGGTCTGCCCCGCGAAGAGATGCTGGTCGAGATCGACGGGCTCGCTGTCGTCACGGACTGATCGACGCGGGGATTCGCCCCGACCTGTGGACCGTTGCCTCCCCGTTACCTGCGATCGCGTAGCATATCGCTAAGGACACGTGAGAAACCGGGGGGTGAAGTTCGTGACCGATCTGATCTCAGCGCAGGATGCGAAGACCGAGAAGCTGACCGAGGCGACCGCCTCCGGCGACCGGCCCCCCGTTGACGCGCCCACGCACTCCGGCGACGATACGCCCACCGACTCGATGCCGCCGAACGGCGGTGACCCTGAGCTCGCCTGGGCACCCATCGAACCCGCTCCCAAGAAGAAGCGCCTCGGCCTGTGGATCGGTCTCGGGGTCGGCGTCCTCGCGCTCGGCGCGGGTGCTGCGTCGATGATCCTGATCGCACCGGGAACGACGGTCGCGGGGATCCCCGTGGGCTGGCTGACCCCCGGCGCCGCGGCGGACACCATCCAGGCGCACGTCTCGCAGACCGAGATCACGCTGACCGGAGCAGGCGACGACGCCGTGCTCACCGGGGCAGACCTGGGCGCCACGATCGATGCGACCGCTCTCGCCGACCAGGCTTTCGCCGAACGACCGCTCTGGAATGTGAGCATGTGGATGGGCGACCCCGTCCCCGCCGAGATCACCCTCGACCCGGCGAAGGCGGACTCCGCACTGCGTGAGGCTGTGCCGTCGAGCTTCGAAGACCCCCTGGACGCCGGCGTCGTGTTCGACGCGGCGACAGGCGCCTACGTCATCACGCCGTCCGCCACCGGCACCGCCGTCGACGTCGACGCACTCGCTGCGGCGATGGTCGACACCATCGCCGACGGCGGCAGCAGCCTCGAGTTCCCGGGCGACCCCGCCGAGGCGGCACCGGCTGTCACCGATGAGGACGCGACGACCGTCGCGACATCGCTGAACACGATGCTCGGCACCATCGGCTTCTACATCGGCGAAGAGCGCACCGTCCCGGTGGATGCCGCGACCGCCTCGACCTGGTTCTCGGTCGTCGACGAAGACGGCGAGCTTCGCATCGTCGCCGACGAGACGGCGATCCAGGCCACGATCGCCGGGCTCCCCGCCGCGGTCGACCGCGCTCCCGTCAACGCCACGAACATCGTCGACTCCGCGGGCAAGATCCTCCGCACCGAGTCCGAGGGCATCAACGGACGTGCGATCGGCGACACGTCGAACCTCGCCTCCGAGGCCGCATCGAAGCTGGAGGCCGGAGACGGCGTCATCCCGATCACGGTCTCCGAGACCCCGTTCGAGTCCGTCAACCTGGTTCGAAAGATCGATGTCGATCTGGGTTCTCAGACGGCGACTCTCATCGAGAACGGCGCCGTCGTGCGCTCCTGGAAGATCTCGTCGGGCAAGAGTGCGACGCCCACGGACACCGGGAACTTCAAGGTGTACGCGCACGTGCGGATGCAGACGATGAAGAGCCGTGAACCGGACGGCTCGATCACCGAGACGCCGAACGTCCCGTGGGTCACGTACTTCAACGGCGACGAAGGCTTCCACGGCACGTACTGGCACAACGCCTTCGGATCCCCGCGCAGCCACGGCTGTGTGAACATGCCGATCGACGTCGCGAAGTTCGTGTACGAGTGGTCGCCGGTCGGCCTCGAGGTCTCGGTCCACAACTGATCGCCGTGCTCCGCTGAGCCGGAGAATCGGGTCTTCTCACCGTCGATGCGCGGTCGATGCTTCGTCGTGCGCGCTTCCCGGTGACCCGTCCAGCGCGTCTTCTGACACGGGTTCGCGTCTTCCCCGAGCAAGCGCAAGAAAGGGCCGGATGCTCGCGCATCCGGCCCTTTCTGCTGTCGTCAGCTCAGCGCGTCGACGATGCCGTTCAGCGTCGCGGACGGGCGCATGACGGCCGTCACGAGCGCGTCGTCGGGGCGGTAGTAGCCGCCGATCTCGACGGCCTTGCCCTGCACGGCGTTGAGCTCGGAGACGATCGTCTCCTCGTTCTCGGCGAGCGTCGCGGCGATCGGAGCGAACGCCGCTGCGAGGTCGGCATCCTTCGTCTGCGTCGCCAGCTCCTGCGCCCAGTACAGGCCGAGGTAGAAGTGGCTTCCGCGGTTGTCGATCGTGCCGAGTGCACGGCCCGGTGACCGGTCCTCTTCGAGGAAGGTTCCCGTTGCCGCATCCAGCGTCTCCGCGAGGACACGTGCCTTCTCGTTGCCGGTGCGGTCTGCGAAGTGCTCGAGCGACGCGGCGAGAGCGAAGAACTCGCCCAGCGAGTCCCAGCGCAGGTAGTTCTCCTCGACGAGCTGCTGCACGTGCTTGGGAGCGGAGCCGCCGGCGCCGGTCTCGAACAGGCCGCCACCCGCGAGAAGAGGCACGATCGAGAGCATCTTGGCACTCGTGCCGACCTCGAGGATCGGGAACAGGTCGGTGAGGTAGTCACGCAGCACGTTGCCCGTCACCGAGATGGTGTCGAGGCCGTGACGCATACGCGCGAGCGTGTAACGAGTGGCCTCCTCGGGGGCGAGGATCGTGATCGTCAGGCCCTTGATGTCGAGCGTGGCGAGTCCCTGGTGCACCTTGGCGATGATCTGCGCGTCGTGCGAACGGTTGGCGTCGAGCCAGAACACGGCAGGGTCGCCGGTCGCACGAGCACGGGAGACGGCCAGCCTGACCCAGTCCATGACGGGGATGTGCTTGGTCTGGGTCGCGCGCCAGATGTCGCCGGCGCCGACCTCGTGCTCGATCAGCACGGTGCCCTCGCTGTCGAGCACCTGGACGGTGCCGGCGGTTGCGATCTCGAACGTCTTGTCGTGGCTGCCGTACTCCTCGGCCGCCTGCGCCATCAGGCCCACGTTCGGGACCGTTCCGATGGTGGCGGGATCGAGCGGGCCGTTGGCGATCACGTCGTCGATGACCGCCTGGTAGACGCTCGCGTACGAGGAGTCGGGGATGACTGCGAGCGTGTCCGCCTCGCCGCCGTCCTTGCCCCACAGCTTGCCGCCGTTGCGCACGAGCGCGGGCATCGAGGCGTCGACGATCACGTCGCTCGGGACGTGCAGGTTCGTGGTGCCCTTGTCGGAGTTGACGTACGACAGACGCGGCCCCTCGGCGATGGCCTTGTCGAACGCGGGCGCGATGTCGTCGCCGCCGGCGATGTCGCCGAGACCCGCGAGGATCGATCCGAGGCCGTCGTTGGCGTTCAGGCCCGCAGCGGCGAGCTTGTCGCCGTACTGCGCGAACACGTCCTTGAAGAAGGCGCGCACGACGTGACCGAAGATGATCGGGTCGCTGACCTTCATCATCGTGGCCTTGAGGTGCACCGAATAGAGGACGTCGTCGTTCTTGGCCGTCTCCAGCGTCTCGGCGAGGAACGCGTCGAGGTGCGCGGCAGACAGGAACGTGGCGTCGATGATCTCGCGCGGCAGGACCTTGAGCCCCTCCTTGAGGACCGTCACGGTGCCGTCTGCGGCGGTGTGGCGGAAGCTCAGCACGTCGTCATGAGCGGCGACCCACGAGCGCTCGTTGTGCTTGAAGTCGTCGTGGCCGAGTGTGGCGACGCGCGTCTTCGAGCCCTCGGCGAAGGGCTTGTTGCGGTGCGGGTGCTTCTTGGCGTAGTTCTTCACAGCCAGAGGCGCACGGCGGTCGCTGTTGCCCTCACGGAGCACCGGGTTGACCGCGGATCCCTTGATGCGGTCGTAACGTGCGCGGACGTCCTTCTCCTCGAGCGAGGACGGCTCGTCCGGGAAGTCGGGGATGTCGTACCCCTGCGACTGCAGCTCGGCGATCGCGCCCTTGAGCTGCGGGATCGAGGCCGAGATGTTCGGGAGCTTGATGATGTTCGCCTCGGGCAGCGTGGCGAGGCCACCGAGCTCGGCGAGCGAATCGCCGACCTGCTGCTCGGGCGTGAGCTTCTGCGGGAACGCCGCGAGGATGCGGCCGCCGAGCGAGATGTCGCGGGTCTCGACCTCGATGCCCGCCTGACCCGTGTAGGCCTTGATGATCGGCAGGAAGGAGGCGGTGGCGAGAGCCGGAGCCTCGTCCGTGTAGGTGTAGATGATGGCGTCGTCGGTCACCAGGAGGTTCTCCGTTCGCGAGGGCATATTTGTCTCGATACCAAGATACCTGAGGCGCTCCCGACGTATGTCCGCCGACCTGTCGGGGCGCGCATCGACTTCCGGCATCGCACACTCGCCCACCCCTGACGAAAGTCGACGTTTCCGCACAGGTGACCACCGAAGGGGTTAGCCTGTGACTATGTCCGAACTGCGCATGGTCGAACTCTCCGCTGCGACGATCGTCGCCGTGAACAACCTGTCGCTCAAGCCCGGACAGGAGCAGTTCCTCGCTCCGGTGTCCTACGGCATCGCTGCGACCGTCATCAATCCGCAGACCTCCTGGCAGCGGGTCGTCCTCGACGGCGATCACGTCGTCGGGTTCGTCAGCGCCAACTTCGATGCGGAGGCTCCCGAGGAGCACTTCCGCTCGGTTCTCTGGCGTATCAACGTCGACGCCGAGGGCCAGGGCAAGGGTGTCGGGCGCTTCGCGGTCGAGAGCCTTCTCGAAGAGGCGCGTGCCCGCGACTTCGATCACGTCAACGTCATCTATGAGGCCGGAGAAGACGGCCCTGAGGCGTTCTTCCTCCGCGTCGGGTTCACCCCGGTCGGCGAGACCGAGTACTCGGAAGTCATCGCTCAGATCCGCATCACTTCGTAGACCGGCGGCGGGGTCTCGAATCCCCTCCCCCATCGAGGCTCCGTCGCCCTGTCCGGTCTATCCGTGGGAACGCTCCGCGCTGTCCGTCGTCAATTTGTTGCGAGCAACCACAAAAGTCTTGCTTTCGGTGGATGAGGGTGTCTATCATCGCTCCAGAGGCGTTAGCGAAACGCTTCGATGATTCACACACACGACGATGGAGTCCTGATGACGACGATCCACCAGGTGGCCGAGGCCGCCGGCGTATCGATCAGCACCGTCTCCTATGCGCTGAGCGGCAAGCGCCCGGTATCGGAGAAGACCCGACGCCGCATCGAAGACGCCGTGCAGACACTGGGCTACGAGCCTGATGCAGGTGCACGGATGCTCGCCGGACGGCGCACGAACATCTTCGGCCTGACCGAGCCGCTGCGCGCCGACACCCACGCACCGACACACATGGCCTTCGTGCTCGCGACCGCGGTCGCCGCCCGTCGCCGCGGGTACGACATCCTCCTGCTCACGGACGAGCAGGCGTCGGAGGGCATGAATCGCGTGGCCGCGAGCAACCTCGTCGATGCCATCCTCGTGCTCGACGTCGCGCCGGACGACGAGCGGGCCGACATCGCACGTTCGCTGCGCTCCCCCACGGTCTTCATCGGAATCCCTGACGAGGCAGACGGTCTCACGTGCGTCGACCTCGACTTCGAGGCCGCAGGGCACCTCGCCGTGGATCGACTCGCGGATGCCGGCCACACCGCTGTCACCCTGCTCGGGCAGACAGAGGTCTCCTACCGCAAATCGAACTTCCCCCGTCGCCTGCTGCGCGGAGTGCAGAGCCGCACGCGGGATCGGGGGCTGTCCCTCGAGTGGGCGACGACCGGAGTGACGACCACGGACGCGTCGGCCGTGCGCGCCACTGTCGGACACGCACTCGATCGAGGCGAGAGAGCCTTCATCGTCCACGCCGTCGGCGACGTGCACGAGGCGCTTCTCGAGACGCTCTCCGCCCGCGGATTGAGCGTCGGCGACGACGTCTCGGTGATCTCGGCGGCGGCGTCCTTCGACACCTCGGGTCTTCCTGTGCCGATCGACACAATCCCGCTCGTGCCGCAGCAGTCGTGCGAGCTCGCCGTCGATCTCGCCGTCCAGCACCTCGAAGCGCCGGGCATGCCCGCGCAGATCCACCTCATCCCTCCCGAATATCACTCCGCCGGTTCCGTGGCTCGCTCACGCGAGTGACCGCGGACGGAACAGACTTCCGCATCGCCGTCATCGAAACGCTTCGACGATGGCTTCCTCACAACTGAAAACCCGACCCACCGATGTGTCCGGCCTCAGGGCCACCGAGAAAGGAGTGCCGACGATGGCACGCAATATCCGCAGGACAAAGACGTTGGCGGCTCTCGCCGCCCTCACCGTGACCGGTATCGCGCTGAGCGGCTGCACCGCCGGATCGTCCGACGAGGGCGGCGACGGGCAGACCCTCAAGCTCTGGCACTACGAGGGCGCCGACAGCGCTATGGGCAAGGCATGGGCCGAAGCGATCACCATCTTCGAGGAGGAGACCGGCGCGACGGTCGAGTTCGAGGAGAAGTCGTTCGAGCAGATCCAGAAGACCGCCAGCCAGGTGCTCGACACCGACGCCGCACCCGACCTCATGGAGTTCAACAAGGGCAACGCGACAGCCGGCTTCCTCGCCTCCACAGGCCTGATCGCCGACATCTCGGATGCCGTCGACGAGTACGGCTGGGACGAGAAGCTCGCGCCGTCGCTGCAGACCACCGCGAAGTACTCGGAAGACGGAGTCATGGGCGGCGACACCTGGTTCGGCGTCCCGAACTACGGCGAGTTCGTCGGCGTCTACTACAACCAGGACGCCTTCGCGGCGGCGGGGCTCGAGATCCCCACCACGTACGAGGAGTTCGTCGACGTGCTCGACGCGTTCGTGGCGCAGGGCATCACGCCGCTGGCCGAGGCCGGAGCCGAGTACCCTCTCGGCCAGCTCTGGTATCAGCTCGCGCTGCTCGAGGGCGACCGCAGCTTCGTGGATTCGTACCAGCTCTACGACGGAGAGGTCGACTGGCAGGGCCCCGAGGTCACCGCGGCGACCGAGACTCTTCAGGAGTACATGGACAAGGGCTACATCGCCTCGGATGTGTCCTCCGTCAAGGCAGAAGACGCCGGCGTCTCGTTCATCAACGGCACCTCGCCGATCTTCGTGTCCGGTTCCTGGTGGTTCGGTCGCTTCGTCTCGGAGGCCACCGGCTTCGACTGGACCATGACGGCCTTCCCCGGGGCAGACCTGTCGCTCGGGTCGTCCGGCAACCTCTGGGTCGTCCCCGAGAATGCCGCGAACAAGGAACTCGCCTACGAGTTCATCGACATCACGATGCGCCCCGAGATCCAGGCGATCATCGGCAACAACGGCGGCCTGCCCGTTGCCGCTGACACCGCCGACATCACCGACGAGAAGAGCGCAGCCCTGATCGAGACGTTCAACGGCGTGCTCGATGCCGACGGGCTCTCGTTCTACCCGGACTGGCCCGCCCCGGGCTTCTACGACGTGATCGTGCAGCAGCTGCAGGGTCTGATCACCGGCTCGCAGGACGCCGAGACCACCAACAAGAACCTCGGCGAGCAGTACGACGAGGGCACCTCGGAATTCCGTTGATCCACTCGCGGGGGTGGCAGCCGCACGGCTCCGCCCCCGCATCCTCCTGGAGATGAAGATGTCACTCGTCACACGCCGCGAGGGCCGCACCAAGCTGCCGCCCGAAGAGCCGTCGATCCCGCAGCGCAGCGGCGGGACCGGGGCCTACTGGATGTACCTGCTTCCCGGCTTCGTGCTTCTGCTCGTCGTCGTGATCGTCCCGCTGATCTGGAACGTGTACCTGACCTTCACCAAGTGGAAGGGCGTGCGCACCCCGGAGTTCATCGGGCTCGAGAACTGGCAGAAGATCCTCACCGACAGCGACTTCTGGACGTCGTTCACGAACTCGGTGTGGATGATCCTCGCGATGGTCGTCGTCCCGACCATCGTGGGACTGATCGTCGCCGCTCTCCTCTTCGACGTCGTCGGGCGCAAGTTCGGCGGCAAGGTCGGCAGCTTCCTCCGTGCCACGTACTACCTCCCGCAGATCCTCCCCATCGCGGTCGCCGGCATCGTGATCGGCTGGATCGTCCGACCGGGCGGAGACGGAGCGCTCAACCAGATCCTCGCGTGGTTCGGCCTGCCCGCCTACGACTGGCTCGGCCAGATGCCCTCGGCCCTCATCGTGCTGATGGTCGTCATGGTGTGGGTGCAACTCGGCTACCCCGTCGTCGTCTTCATGGCGGCGTTGCAGCGGGTGGACCCCGAGCTCTACGAGGCCGCCGAGCTCGACGGGGCGAACTGGTTCCAGCGGTTCTCGTCGATCACGATGAGCATCATCCGCCCCGAGATCTTCGTCGTGACCCTCACCTGCACGATCGCCGCACTGAAGGTCTTCGGCCCCGTGTACATCATCACTCGCGGCGGCCCCGCCGGTGCGACGCTCGTCCCGGCCTATTACGCGTACCAGGAGTTCTTCACCAAGCGGAACGTGGGCTACGGCGCGACCATCGCGACGGTGCTGACCATCGTCGTGGTGATCGTGTCGATCATCTTCATCCGCGTCCAGAACTCCCTCGAGCGCAAGGAAAGGGCGGGTCTGTGATGCACGCCACCACCGCCATCGTCACCGGAAAGCCGTCCAAGACCCGCCCCCGCGGTGGGATGACGAAGAAGCGTCCGATCGACTGGCTGATGCTCGCGCTCGTCGTGATCGGCGCGCTCCTGGTCATCGCGCCCTTCTACCTCGTTCTCGTCAACTCGTTCAAATCGCCCGTCGACTATGCGACGTCCGGTCCCCTCGCCTTCCCGGAGACCCTGGACTTCGGGGGGATCGTCAAGTTCTGGGAGCGGGTGAACTTCCCCGAGAAGGTCTGGAACTCGCTCTTCATCGCGGGTGTCGTCTCGGTTCTCGCCGTCGTCATCTCGATGCTGAACGCCTTCGCCATCGGGATCGGCCGTGTCCGCGGGCGCAGCTGGATCGTGCTGCTGTTCCTGCTCGCGAACCTGCTGCCGCAGGAGGCGCTGCTCTACCCGCTGTACTACATGTTCAAATCCGTCGGCCTGTACGACAATGTGTGGTCGGTCATCATCGTCTTCACCGTGATCCAGGCGGCCTTCGGCACCTATCTGCTGTCGTCGGTGTACGGCACGTTCCCGAAGGAGATCCTCGAGGCCGCCTCGCTCGACGGCGCGAGCCGCTGGCAGATCCTCTGGCGCGTGGTCTTCCCCATCAGCCGCCCCACGCTGTCGGTGCTGCTCATCTTCTTCTTCATCTGGACGTGGAACGAGTTCCTGATCCCGCTGACGTTCCTCGCCTCGAACGCGAACCAGACGGTCCCCGTCGCGATCAGCGTGCTGCAGGGCGATCGACTGATGGACGTCACGACGACGAGTGCCTCGGCGCTCCTCGGCATCATTCCCACGCTCATCTTCTTCCTCATCTTCCAGCGCACCCTCACACGCGGCATCACGGCAGGAGCAGTCAAGTAATGAAGTTCACCGACGGGTTCTGGCAACTGCGTCCTGGCGTCACCGCGCTCTACGCGCAGGAGGCCTACGACATCGCCGAGACCGACGACACCCCCGACGGAGTCGGCATCGTCATCACGGCACCCACCATGGTCATCACGAAACGCGGTGACACCCTGAACCGACCGGTGCTGACGACGACGCTCTCCTCCCCCGCCGAAGGCGTCATCCGCGTGCGGGTCGCCCATCATGAGGGCGGCCGCTGGCACGGAGGCTTCGATCTTCCCGGTTCTGGTTCTGGGGCACCGACCGTGTCGATCACGGAATCCGGCGGCGTCATCGACGCCGGATCTCTCGTGGCACGGATCATCCCTGGGGCACCCTGGGATCTCGCCTTCGAGGTCGACGGGCGACGCGTCACCGGAAGCGGCCACAAGGCGCAGGGGTATGTACGTCTCGCACCCGGCGCGCAGGTGGACGCGGGGATCGTCGACAACGCACGACAGGGCGGAAGCACGCTGACCGGGTCGACGTTCATGCACGAGCAGCTCGATCTCGGGGTCGGCGAACTCGTGTACGGCCTCGGCGAGCGCTTCGGTCCGCTCGTGAAGAACGGCCAGTCGGTCGACATCTGGAACGCCGACGGCGGAACCTCCAGCGAGCAGGCGTACAAGAGCATCCCCTTCCATCTGTCGAACCGCGGCTTCGGCGTGCTGGTCAACGACCCCGGTCACGTCTCGTACGAGATCGGCTCGGAGTCCGTCGAGCGCGTGCAGTTCTCGGTCGCCGGCGAGGTTCTCGAGTACTTCGTCATCGCCGGCCCCACACCCAAGGACGTGCTCGGGCGCTACACGGCGCTCACGGGACGCCCTCCGGTCGTTCCTGCCTGGTCGTATGGGCTGTGGCTCTCGACGAGTTTCACGACCGATTACGACGAGCAGACCGTGACCTCGTTCATCGACGAGATGGCCGCGCGTGAGCTGCCCGTGTCGGTGTTCCACTTCGACTGCTTCTGGATGCGCGAGTTCCAGTGGTGCGACTTCGAATGGGACCCCCGGGTGTTCCCCGACCCGGAGGGCATGCTGTCTCGGCTGCACGACAAGGACCTGCGGGTCTGCGTGTGGATCAACCCGTACATCGCGCAGCGCTCACCCCTGTTCCGTGAGGCGGCTGATCAGGGATTCCTGGTCGAGCGGCCCGACGGCACCATCTGGCAGTGGGACCTCTGGCAGGCGGGCATGGGACTCGTCGACTTCACGAACCCGGCGGCGACGGCCTGGTACCAGGGGCACCTTCGTCGGCTGCTCGACCAGGGCGTCGACTGCTTCAAGACCGACTTCGGCGAGCGCATCCCCACGGAGGTCGTCTGGGCGGACGGCTCGGATCCCGAGCGGATGCACAACCTGTACACCGACCTGTACAACCGCGCGGTGCACGACGTGCTGACCGACGCACGCGGGGCGGACGATGCGGTGCTCTTCGCCCGCTCGGCGACGGCCGGCGGACAGAGCATGCCGGTGCACTGGGGCGGTGATTCGACCTCGACGTACACCTCGATGGCGGAGACGCTGCGAGGCGGACTCTCGCTCGCGTTGAGCGGCTTCGCGTTCTGGAGTCACGACATCGGCGGATTCGAGGGCACACCGGATGCCGGTGTGTTCAAGCGCTGGACGGCCTTCGGCCTGCTCGGCTCGCACTCGCGGTTCCACGGGTCGAGCTCGTACCGGGTTCCGTGGGCCTTCGATGAGGAGGCGGTCGACGTCACTCGGAGATTCACCCACCTCAAGATGCAGCTGATGCCCTACCTGTATCAGCAGGGCATCGATGCCTCACACACGGGCACCCCGTTGATGCGACCGATGCAGCTGGAGTTCCCGGATGATCCGGCGGTCGGCTACCTCGATCGGCAGTACATGCTCGGGTCGAGTCTGCTCGTCGCGCCGGTGTTCTCCGAAGACGGCGGTGTCGAGTTCTACCTGCCGGAGGGCGAATGGACATCGCTCCTCACGGGCGAGACCGTGACGGGCGGCGGATGGCGCCGTGAGACCCACGGCTTCGAATCGCTGCCGCTGTACGTGCGCCCGGGCACCGTCCTCCCGTGGGGTTCGCGCACCGACAAGCCCGATTACGACTATCACGAGGGTCTGACGCTGCGCGTCTTCCCCGGCGGAGAAGGCACAGCGACCGTGACCGTGACCGCGCCGGACGGAGAGTCGAAGACGTATTCTACCGACCTGTCGGAGGTGACCCGATGACGCTCCCCCACGCCGACGACTACCGCGGCACCGGTCTCCTGCTCCCTGAGGGATTCCTCTTGGGCTCGGCGACAGCGTCGTATCAGATCGAAGGAGCAGCAGGCGAGGACGGCCGGACGCCGTCGATCTGGGACACCTTCAGCCGAACACCCGGAAAGGTGTGGAACGGCGACACGGGTGACGTCGCGTGCGACCACTACCACCGCGTCGATCAGGACCTCGACCTCATGGCGAACCTGGGCCTCGAGGCCTACCGGTTCTCGATCGCCTGGCCGCGGATCGTGCCGGCGGCCGATGGGGCGGTGAACCAGGCGGGGATCGACTTCTACTCACGGCTCGTCGACGGGCTGCTCGAACGCGGAATCCGCCCGGTGGCCACCCTCTACCACTGGGATCTCCCGCAGTACCTCGAGGATGCCGGCGGGTGGACCTCGAGAGCCACGACCGACGCGTTCGAGCAGTACGCCTCGATCATGGGGACGGCGCTCGGCGACCGCGTGCAGACCTGGACGACGCTCAACGAGCCGTGGTGCTCGGCCTACCTGGGCTACGGTCAGGGAGGTCACGCGCCGGGGCGCAACGAACCGGCATCCGCTCTCGCCGCGGTCCATCATCTCAACCTCGCTCACGGGCGCGCGCTGCAGGCGCTGCGCGCCACGTCGACCGGCGACCCCGACTATTCGGTGACGCTCAACTTCCACGTGCTCCGCGGTCAGGGCGACGGGGCGGATGAGGCTGTGAGGCGCATCGACGCCCTGGCGAACCGGGCGTTCACACACCCGATGCTTCGCGGCGAGTACCCCGCGGACCTCCTCGATGACACGGCGTCGGTCACCGACTGGTCTTTCGTGCGCGACGGAGATCTCGCCGCGATCGATCAGCCGATCGACGTGCTGGGCGTGAACTACTACTCCACCGCGACAGTGCGGCTGTGGGACGGGATCACGGAGAAGCAGCAGAACGACGGCCACAAGGGCGCGGCAGGCGGAACGGCGTGGCCGGGAAGCGATCGGCTCGTGGAGTTCGTCGAGCAGCCGGGGCCGTACACGGCGATGGGCTGGAACATCGCACCCGAGGGGCTCGAGGAGCTGTTGGTCTCGCTGTCGGAGCAGTTCCCCGGGCAACCGCTGATGGTCACCGAGAACGGGGCCGCGTTCGAGGATGCGGTCGCCGACGACGGTTCGGTC
This sequence comes from Microbacterium sp. Leaf159, assembly GCF_001423615.1. Lineage (GTDB taxonomy): Bacteria > Actinomycetota > Actinomycetes > Actinomycetales > Microbacteriaceae > Microbacterium. The sequence continues at coordinate 1,367,233 of NZ_LMOU01000001.1, forward strand.
CACGATCCCGAACGCACCGACTACCTGCGGCGGCACTTCACCGCCGCGCACCGTGCGCTCGAACGCGGTGTGGACCTGCGCGGCTACTTCGTGTGGTCGCTGCTTGACAACTTCGAGTGGGGGTACGGCTACGCCAAGAGGTTCGGCATCGTGAGGGTGGACTTCGACACGCTCGAGCGCACCGTGAAGGACTCCGGCCGCTGGTACCGAGAGCTGATCGCCTCACGCACGATCGGGGCCTGACCGCAGATCGGCAGAACGACCGCCGTCTCCCCGAAGGAGGCGGCGGTCAGTGCTTGTCAGGGCGCTTGCGGGCGTTCCAGGCGGCGAGCGCGGATGCCGCGGCACCCGCTGCACGATCGATGGCGTCGGTGGAGCGGCTGATCATGTCCTGCGCGGCATCCTGCCAGGCCGATGACGGCTGCGGCGCCTCACCCGCCTGGACCCTCGCCGAATGCTCCGCGGCTTCGAAGGCGCGCTCGAGGTCGGCCACCGCATCGCGATACGCGGCGTAGTCCGTGGGGCTGACCCGACCGGTTGCCGCTCTCCGAGCCTCGACCGCGTTCCCGGCAGCGCGGAGGTACTCGGCCGTGGCCGGCTGCTTGACGTCGGTCATGGCCGGGTAGGCGATCTGGAGCCCCGCGTCGGTCTCGTACCGCATCCAGCGCACCACGATCGCGTCATGCTGCGCCTGCAGCCGCTCGAGTGGACGCGGCGCGGATGCCGCGGGGATCGCCGCGCGAGCGGCGCTGAGCCGCACCTGCTTGGCACGGACATCGGCGTTCGCGGCCTTCGCGTCGTTCTCCTTGGCGCGGAGCATCCGCTTGGCTCCGGCTACCTGGTCGGGCGTCGCGCGGCGCGCACTGCGCTCGGCAGAGATGCGAGCGACGTCGGCTCTGGCCAGCTTCACAGCCATCCGTCGTTCGACGACCGCCTGCTGCGCGGCCTTGAGATCGTGGCGGGCGGCGTCGTACTCGAGTCGGCGCCCGCTCTTCGTGCTGCGGCGACGGAGTCCGACCGCGCCGGCGACAGCTCCACCCGCGGCGACAGGCGCGATCCACCACAACTCGACGGCGAGCAGCAGCGGGTCCATACTCCGATGCTACCCAGACCGGCGCATCACCGCTCCGGCGGCCCGACGGGAGAGCCGCCGAAGAATGACCGAGGCCGCGACCGGTGAACGGTCGCGGCCTCGATATCAGGCACGAGCTCGCAGGCCCGTCCCGTTCACACCAGCGTCTGCTGCCAGGCGGCGTGCAGCTGGGCGAACTTGCCCGTGCCGCTGATCAGCGTCTCGGGGGTGTCGTCCTCGATGATCTCCCCGTGCTCCATCACCAGCACCCGATCGGCGATCGCGACCGTCGACAGGCGGTGCGCGATGATGATCGCCGTGCGGTCTTTCAGCAGTGTCTGCAGAGCATCCTGGATCAGGCGCTCCGACGGGATGTCGAGCGACGCCGTGGCCTCGTCGAGGATCAGCACCGCGGGGTCGGCGAGGAAGGCGCGGGCGAACGAGATCAGCTGACGCTGACCCGCCGAGACGCGACCGCCGCGCTTGTTCACGTCGGTGCCGTAGCCGTCGGGCAGCGACGAGATGAACTCGTCGGCACCCACCGCGCGGGCCGCCGCCCTGATCTCGTCGAGCGAGGCGTCGGGCTTTCCGAGGGCGATGTTGTCGGCGACCGTGCCGCTGAACAGGTAGGCCTCCTGCGTCACCATGACGATCGCGCGGCGGAGATCCTTCGGATGCAGGTTGCGCAGGTCGACGCCGTCGAGCGTCACCTTTCCGATCGAGGGGTCGTAGAAACGCGAGATCAGCTTCGCCAGCGTCGACTTGCCCGCGCCGGTGGTGCCGACGAGGGCGATCGTCTGCCCCGCGGGGATGTCGAGCGAGAAGTTCGGCAGGATCGTCTTCTCGCCGTTGTATCCGAACGTCACCTCGTTGAACTCGATGTGCCCGCGAGACTCCCAGAGGTCGACCGGCTTCTCGGGGTCCGGAACCGTCGGCACCTCCTCGAGCACACCCGACACCTTCTCCAAGGCCGCGGTGGCCGACTGGTAGGAGTTCAGGAACATCGCGATCTCCTGCATCGGTGCGAAGAAGTTGCGCACGTACAGCACCGCCGACAGCAGCACACCGACCGTGAGGGCACCCTCGGACACCCGGATGCCTCCCCACAGCACGACGATGCCGAGGACGAGGGCTGCGACACCCATCAGCCCGGGCTCGAACGTGCCGAACAGCAGCATCGAGCGACGGTTGACATCGCGGTACTCCCCCGCGATCTTCTGGAACGCGACGTCGTTGCGCGGCTCCTTGCGGAACGCCTTGACCGCACGGATGCCCGTCATGGTCTCGACGAACTGCACGATCACCTTCGCGCTGATCACGCGGGACTCGCGGTAGACCAGCTGCGAACGCGAGTAGAACCAGCGCATCAGGAAGAACAGCGGAACGCCGCCGATCGCGAGGATGAGTCCCGACTGCCAATCCCACACGCACAGGGCGATGAAGGTGAAGAGCCCGAACAGCACGCCGGAGACGAGCTCGTTGAGACCGCCGTCGAGGAGCTCCCTGATCGAGTCGAGGTCGCTCGTCTGTCGCGAGATGATGCGCCCCGAGGTGTACGACTCGTGGAACTCCAGGCTCAGGCGCTGGGTGTGCAGGAAGATCCTCTTGCGCAGGTCCAGCAGCACGGCCTGCGTGAGCTTGGCCGCGATGATCACGTACCAGGCGATCATCGCCGCTGCGACGGCACCCGCGAGCAGGTAGACGCCGCCGATCATGAAGGTCGGCATCCAGTCGGCGCGCTCGAGCACGGCGGGCAGCGCACGGTCGAGGCCGATGCTGATCAGGATCGGCCCGGCCACCTGCAGTGCGGTCGAGATCACCAGCACGACCGCGGCGAGCGCGATCCTCGGCTTCAGCGGCTGGACGAGCGAGCCCAGCAGGTGCAGCGACCGGCGACGGATCGCCCTGCTCTCCTCCTTGGTGTAGCGGGAGCGGTCTTCGTCCTGCGTTCCGGTGATGGCGGAGCTCATCGCTGCACCTCCTTCTCGGTGATGATGTCTTCGTCGGCGGATTCCTCGCGGATCCCGTCGCGGACTACGGCCTCGACCTCGTCGATCTCGTCGTCCTCCTCGCGGATGATCGGGATCGCTCCGGTACGCGCGGCTTCCTCCGCCTCGAGGCTCGAGATGACGTGGCGGTAGTGGCGGCTCGTCTTGAGCAGCTCGGAGTGGGTGCCGACGGCCGTGACGCGGCCCGCTTCGAGCAGCGCCACGCGGTCGGCGAGGGCCACGGTCGACGGGCGGTGGGCCACGATCATGGCCGTGGTGTCGGCCAGCACGTGACGCAGCGCCTCTTCGACGAGCGCCTCGGTGTCGACGTCGAGCGCAGACAGCGGGTCGTCGAGGACGAGGACCTTGGGGTTGGCCGCGACGGCGCGAGCGAGCGCCAGACGCTGACGCTGACCGCCGGAGAGGCTGAGTCCCTCTTCGCCGATGATCGTCTCGACGCCGTCGGGGAGCGAGTCCACGAATGCCGCCTGGGCGACGTCGAGAGCTTCGCGCAGCACCCGCTCGGCCTCGTCGCTGTGCACGTCGAGGTCAGCTCGTCCGAGCAGCACGTTCTCACGCACGGTCGCCGAGAACAGCGTCGCGTCCTCGAAGGCCATGGCGATGTGCTGACGCAGCTCGGCGAGCGGCAGGTCGCGCACGTCGACGCCGTCGAGCGTGACACGGCCGCCGGTGACGTCGTACAGACGCGTGGGCAGGGTGGTCAGCGTGGTCTTGCCGCTGCCGGTGAGGCCGACGAGCGCCATGGTCTCGCCGGGGCGCAGCACCAGGTCGATGCCGTCGAGCAGATCGCGCTCGTGCGCTCCCGCATCCTGGTAGCGGAAGTGCGCTCCCTCGAACGCGAGCTCACCACGGGGCTCCGCGATGTGCACGGGGTTCTCGGGGTCGGTGATCGAGTTCGTCTCCGAGTAGATGTCGAACACACGGTCGGTCGCCGTGCGCGCGTCGAGCATGAACGAGAACAGGAATCCGATCGACTCGATCGGCCACCGCAGCACGACCGCCATCGCGAAGAACGCGAACAGCTGCGCCTGGTCGATCTCGCCCTGCGAGATCAGCCAGATGCCCGACATCAGACTCAGACCGAAGGCGATCTGCGGCATCAGGTCGAGCCAGAACCAGATCGACGCGATCGCGCCGGCCTTGCTCATCTCGGTCTCTCGCAGCGTCTCGGCCTGGCGGCTGAAGCGGCTGAGCGCGTGCTTGCCGCGACCGAACGCCTTGAGCACGCGGATGCCGTGCACGCTCTCCTCGACGCTGGTCGCGAGGTCGCCGGCCTGGTCCTGGCTGCGACGCGTGAGCGCCCCGTAGCGCTTCTCGAACAGGTAGCCGCGGATCCACAGCGGGATCGCGGTCACGATGAAGATGACGCCCAGCAGCCAGTGCCAGCGGAACAGCAGCACCGAGCCGATCACGATCGTGAGGATGTTGACCACGAGCAGCACGAGGCCGAACGCGAGCCACCGGCGGATGAGGCCGATGTCCTGCATCATTCGGCTCAGCAGCTGACCCGACTGCCAGCGGTCGTGGAACGAGACCGGGAGCGTCTGCAGGCGCGAGTACAGCTCGGTGCGCATCTTGTACTCGACCTGCGTCGCCGGGTTGAGCACGAACTGACGACGCAACCACACCATCAGAGCCTCACCGAGGGCGAGGCCGAAGACGGCGAGCGCACCCCAGGCGATGCCTTCGAGCGCACCCGCCTGAACGGGTCCGCGGATGATCTGCTCGAGCACGATCGGGATCATCAGGGCGATGATCGCGGCGACGAGAGCGCTGGCGGCGCCTCCGGCGAGCCGCCAGATGACCGGCTTGACGAAGGGCTTGAGGCGCCACAGTGCCGCGGGAGTGGAGAGCGTGGAGGACGGTGAGGCGTTCTGCGATGAAGGCGAGGAAGACATGTCTCTCAGACGAGTTTCGTATGGGGAAGCGGTTGCTGAAGGGGGCGGACGCGCGAACGGACTCTCGGAGTCCGGCGTCCGGTGCAGTCGTGCGTGCGGAAAGGGCTCTAGCGGAGCGGGCGCACCGGGGTCGAGCCGAGAGCGGCGATCTGCGCAGCGGCGATCGATGTCATGGTGTCCTCCTCAGGGGCTCGGCTATGTCGTCCGGTCGGTGCGACAGCCCACCAGCCTATTCCTGTGAACCAGCTGACCGCAAGAGAGATTCCCGATTCAGCGAACTCCTGCTTCGCGCGCCAGCAGACTCGCCTTCACGCCGAGGCCCCAGGCAAACCCGCCGAGCGTGCCGTCGGAGCGCAGCACGCGATGGCATGGCACGAAGAGAGCCGGGGCGTTGCGCGCGCAGATCGAGGCCGCGGCCCGCACCGCACGAGGATTTCCGAGGCGTGCCGCGAACGACGTGTAGGTCAGCGGCTCCCCCGGCTCGATCTCCCGCAACGCCGACCATCCGGCCAGCTGCAGAGGCGTACCGGTCTGCGTCACCCCGACCGCGTCGATCGCCGACAGGTCTCCCTCGTAGAAGGCGCGGACCGCAGCAGCCGCCTCGGTCTCGCTCTCGCTGACCTCCGCCGGGCGCGCGGCTACCGAGAGACGCCCGACGATGGCTGCCTGGTCGCTCGTCCACCCGGAGGCGAGCACGCGCTGGCGATCGTCGGCGAGGATCGTGAAGGGGCCGTCGGGGGTGTCGAGGGTCTGGATGAGGGCGATCATGGCTTCTCCTTCGAAACGGCAGTCGCGACGGCGGTCGCGCTCTTGATGGTGGATGCTCGCGTCGGTCGCGGCGGCGCTGCGCGCCAGAGGTGTGCACTGAGGTAGCTGCGCCACGGAGCGACGCGCTCGGCCCAGGCCACCAACGGCATCGGATCGCCGGGGAGGCCCGACGCCGCAGCCCCCGCGCGCAGCGCGACATCACCGGGGAGCAGGATGTCGGGGTTGCCGAGCACGCGCATCCGTACGTAATCGGCCGTCCACGGGCCGATGCCGGGCATCGCGAGGAGCGCCGCCCGCTGCTCGACCCCATCGTCTCCGACCGTGAGCGGGAGCGACCCCTCGGCGAGGGCGGATGCTGCCCCGACGATCGCGCGGATGCGCGCACCAGGGCCTCGGAGCACCTCGGCGCCGTGCTCGGCGATCGCGGACATCGTGGGGAACAGCAGCCCGTGCTCGGTCCGCTCCCCCAACGCGTCGGTGAGAGCCGTGAGCGCAGTCCGTGCGGCGACGACGGTGATCTGCTGGCCGATCATGGCGCGGATCAGCATCTCGTGCGGATCCGCAGCCCCGGGCACACGGATGCCTGGCGTGCGGGCGACGAGAGGAGCGATCTCGGGATGCGAGCTCAGCGCCTCATCGACAGCGAGCGGGTCGGCGTCGAGATCGAAGATGCGTCGCGCGGTGGAGACGAGCGGGGCGAGGTCTCCGAGCTGCGTCACACGTGCGCGCAGATGCAGGCGTGCGGAGGGCTCCTGCCGCACCTCGAACCAGGCGGGACCGCCGGCCATCCGCAGATGCCGCGAGAACGACGTCACCGTCGCCTCTTCGACCCCCGACACCGCTCGCGCGGCCATCCACTGGAACACCCCGGATGCGTCGAGCGGCCCCCGGTACGGCAGGACGAGGTCGATCGACCCAGGGGCGGCGGATGCCGGCATCCGCCGCCGAGCCCTGAGCTCACCCGGGGTCAGCCCGAAGACCTCGCGGATCGTGTCGTTGCACTGCCGGATGCTCGCGAATCCGGCCGAGAAGGCGACGTCGGAGACGGGCATCTCGGTGCCGACGAGCAGCATCCGCGCGGTGTGAGCACGGTGTGCGCGGGCGAGAGCGAGCGGACCCGCGCCGAGCTCGGTCGACAGCAGCCGAGTGAGGTGCCGTGTCGAGTATCCGAGGCGCATGGCGAGGCCGGACACCCCCTCGCGCTCGACGACGCCCGAGGAGATCAGGCGCATCGCCCGAGCAGCGACGTCGCTGCGCAGATCCCACGCGGGTGACCCGGGGGCCGCCTCAGGGAGGCAGCGCTTGCAGGCGCGGAAGCCCGCTTCGTGGGCGGCAGCGCTGGTCGGGTAGAAGGTGACGTTCTGCGGCTTGGGCGTGCGCGCGGGGCAGCTCGGACGGCAGTAGATGCCGGTCGAGCGCACCGCGGTCACGAACTGGCCGTCGAAGCGGGTGTCGCGCGCGCTGATGGCGCGATACCGCTCGTCGAAGTCGGTCACGGGGAAGCTCATGCCTCCACTCTGTCACGCGCCACCGACCCCGACTGGCGGAAATCGGACATCGCAGTGAGTGCCTCGGCGGCCGCCGGATCAGCCCTTCAGATAGACCGTGGCCGTCTCGGTGAAGAACTCCCGGGCCGCGGCCCCCTGCTCCTTCGGCCCGAGCGCACTCGCACCGCTGCCGCCGAACGGCACGTGCAGATCGGCACCGGCCGACGCCGAGTTGATGTGCACGACACCCGCCCTGATGTCCTCGATCGCGCTGAGCGCGTCCGCGAGACCGGTCGTGAAGACGGCGGTCGAGAGGCCGTATTCGCTGTCGTTGACGAGCGCGATCCCCGCTTCGGTGCTCGAGACCCTGCGCACTCCGATCACGGGGCCGAACAGCTCCTCCGTCCACAGCTCGCCAGGGTCGTCCTCGTTCAGCTCGAACACCGACGGCGCGATGAAGTAGCCGTCGTCGAGGGCCCCGGGCCCATACGGTTCCGGAGCGACCACCGCTGTCGCCGAGATTCGAGCGCGCGCGATGGCGGCCGCGACGCGGTCCCGCGCGGCGGCATCGACGACGGGCCCGACCTCGACCGCCTGATCCTGGGCGTCGCCCACGACCATCCGCTCGGTGCGTGCCGCGAGCCGACGCAGGAACTCGTCGGCGACCGCGTCGTGCACGATCACCCGAGACGTGGCGGTGCACTTCTGTCCGGCGGCACGGAACGCTCCGATCGCCACCTGCTCGACGGCGACGTCGAGGTCGGCATCGGCGAGCACGAGCGACGCGTTCTTGCCGCCGAGCTCGCCCTGGAACGGCACGCCGCGGGCGGCCAGCTGCGCGGCGATGATCCTGCCGACCTTCGTGGAGCCCGTGAAGGTCACCGCGTCGACATCCGGATGCGAGACGATCGCCTCTCCTACGGCGGCCGTTCCGTTCACGAGGTTCAATACGCCCCGAGGCAGTCCCGCCTGCTCGAGCGCCTCCGCGAATCGCATCGCGAGCACGGGCACGAACGTCGCGGGCTTCCAGACCACCGTGTTGCCCCAGACGAGGGCGGGAGCGAGCTTCCACGCCGGAATCGAGATCGGGAAGTTGAACGGCGTGATCGCCCCGACGACCCCCACGGCCCGCCGGATCACGAGGATGCGCTCGCCCGGCGTCGGGGACTCGAAGACGCCGCCGCTCTGGCGGTCGACCTCCTGCGCGTGGAAGCGGAGGATGTTCGCGGAATGCCCGGTCTCGGCGATCGCCTCGACGAGCGTCTTGCCCTCTTCGCGGGCCAGCTCCCTCCCCCACTCCTCGCGATGCGCCTCGATGATGTCGGCTGCGCGAAGCAGGATGCCGGCGCGTGCGCGTGCCGGTGTGCGACGCCAGCCGTCGAACGCCGCGCGGGCCGCCACATAGGCGCGGTCGACATCGGCATCCGACGCTCCCGGCCCCTCGGCGACGACGTCGGACGGTCGGCTCGGATTGACGTCGACGAGGGGTTCTCCCCCGCCCTCGACCCAGGATCCGTCGATGAAGTGGCGCAGGGCGATGACGGTCATGATGCTCCCTCGGTGATGGTGCTGCGGAAGGCGGAGAAGCCGGTGATGTGGGCCCCCAGCACGAGCGTGTGCACCTCGTCGGTGCCCTCGTACGTGCGGACGGACTCGAGGTTGGCGGCGTGACGCAGTGGTGAGTAGTCGCCGGACACCCCGTTGCCCCCGAGGACGGTCCGCGCCTCGCGGGCGATCGCGATGGCCGCTCTGGTGTTGCTGAGCTTGGCGACCGAGATCTGATGCGGCGCGAGCTTTCCCGCATCCTTCAGCCTGCCCAGGCGCAGAGCGAGCAGCTGGGCCTTCTCGATCTCGACGGCCATGTCGACGAGCTTCTGCTGGGTGAGCTGGAACGCGGCGATCGGCTGGTTGAACTGGATGCGGGTGCGGGAGTACGACAGTGCCGTGGCGTAGCTGTCGCGAGCAGCGCCGATGACACCCCAGCCGATGCCGTACCGTGCCTCGTTCAGACATGAGAACGGGGCCCTGAGGCCGCGTGCCTCCGGCAACTGCGCGGTCGCAGGCAGGCGCACGTCGGTGAGCGTGATGTCGCACTGGATCGATGCGCGCATCGAGAGCTTCGGCGCGATCGGCGTCGCGACGAACCCGTCGGAATCGGTGGGCACGATGAAGCCGCGAACGCCGTCATCCGTCTGCGCCCAGATGATCGCGACCTGCGCGATCGAGGCGAGACCGATCCACCGCTTCGCTCCGTTGATCACCCACCCGTCGCCGTCGCGACGCGCGAACGTGGTCATGCTCGACGGATCGGATCCGGAGTTGGGCTCGGTGAGCCCGAAGCATCCGATGACCTCGCCGCGTGCCATGCGCGGCAGCCACTCCTGCTTCTGCTCCTCGCTGCCGTGCTTGTGGATCGCGCTCATCGCCAGCGATCCCTGTACCGACACGAACGTGCGCAGACCCGAGTCGCCCGCTTCGAGCTCCATCGCGGCGAGTCCGTACTCGACGGCGCTTCGACCGGCGCAGCCGTATCCCGAGAGATGCATGCCGAGCAGTCCGAGCTCCGCCATCTCCGGCACGAGCTCGGTCGGGAAGATCGCGCGGTCGTACCAGTCGGCGATGTGGGGACGGATGCGGGCGTCGACGAAGGCACGCACACGGTCGCGCGTCGCCCGTTCGTCGTCGCTGAGCATCTCGTCGAAGTCGAGCAGGTCGGGAACTTCGGTCATGCTGCGGCCTCCTCGGCGGCGATGGAGCGGATGGAACGGCTGAGGATCTCGAGCCCGGTCTCGAGCACGGCCGGCTCGATAACGAGCGGTGGGAGCAGGCGGATGACGTTACCGTGCGTGCCGCAGGTCAGCGTGAGCACGCCCGCGGCGTGGCAGGCGGCGGTGACGCGCTGAGCGAGGTCGGCGCGCGGCGCGAGCGTGTCGGGGTCGGCGAACTCGAGGGCCATCATCGCTCCTCGCCCTCGCACCTCGGCGATCACCGGGAACTCGGCGAGAAGCGGCTCGAGGTGGGCCCGGATGCTCTGTTCGATGCGCGCCACGCCCGGCAGCAGTTCGGGGTCATCCAGCACGTCGAAGACGGCGAGCGCCGCGGCGCAGGCGAGGGGGTTTCCCGCGTACGTGCCGCCGAGGCCGCCCGTGTGCGCGGCGTCCATGATCTCGGCGCGGCCCGTGACAGCGCTCAGCGGCAGCCCGCCACCGAGGGCTTTGGCCGTGAGCGTGATGTCGCCCGCGACCCCCTCGTGCTCGCTCGCGAAGAGGCGACCTGTGCGACCGAGGCCGCTCTGGATCTCGTCGATGACGAGCACGATCCCGTGCGCGTCCGCGATCCGGCGAAGCCCCGGAAGGAACCCTTCGGCGGGGACGATGAATCCGCCCTCGCCCTGGATGGGCTCGACGACGAGCGCGGCGAAATGGTCGGCGCCGTGCTCGATGATGATCCGCTCGATCTCGGCGAGTGCGGCATCGGCGCCCTCGCCACGCAGCGGGTTGGCGTTCGGCCCCCGCACGACATCGTTCGGGAAGGGGCCGAACGTGGTCTTGTACGGGTGCTCCTTGGCGGTCATCGCCATGGTCAGCAGGGAACGGCCGTGGTAGGCCTCGTCGATCACGAGCACCCCCGGTCGGCCGGTGTGCGCCCGGGCGATCTTCACCGCGTTCTCGACGGCTTCGGCACCCGTGCTGAACAGGGCGGTGCGCTTGTCGAAGTCGCCGGGCACGTGGGCGTTGAGCCATTCGGCCACCCGCACGAACCCTTCGTACTCGGTCACCATGAAGCAGGTGTGGGTGAAGAGGTCGAGCTGGGCGGCGACGTTCTCGCGCACTCGAGGATTCGCCGCACCGACGCTGGTGACGGCGATGCCAGAGGCGAGATCGATGAGCGTGTTGCCGTCGACGTCCTCGAGCGTCGAGGTGCCGGCGCGCGCGATGAAGACGGGAAGGGTGATTCCGAAACCGGAGGCGACGGCGGCGGTGCGCTGAGCGTGGAGCTCGCGCGATCGCGGCCCGGGGATCTCGGTGATCAGATGCGGAGCGGAGGTCATGAGGACGACGCTAGATCGCGCCGGAGGCGACAGAGGCAACACTTCGCCCAGTCTTGATACCCACCCTGTGCGTACTGCACAATGGCGGCATGGTCTCGCTGGGTGAACTCGCTCTCGCATCGGGGCCTTCGCTGCGCCCGCTCGCACCGTTCGACGCCGCACGCAGCATCACCGGGGTGCATGTCTCGGAGCTCGACGACCCCGGTCGCTATCTCGACGGCGGCGAACTGCTGCTCACCACCGGCATCCCGTTGCACTCCCACTCGGCCGAGGCCTACGTCGACAGACTCGCCGATCAGGGCATCGGCGCGATCGGGATCGGTCTCGGCGAGGGGTGGGAGCACGCGCCGCACGCGCTGGTGGAGCGCTGCCGCGCGACCGGCATACCGATCTTCGAAGTGCCGGACGGCGTCCCGTTCCTCGACGTCTCCCGAGCGTTCTGGTCGCTCGCGGGCCGCGGCGGCCAGGAGGAGGCGATGCGCACCGCGCATGCCCACACCCGTCTCGTGCAGGCCGCGGCCGGGCCTGATCCGATCACCGCGGTCGTGCGGGTGATGGCGCAGGCCATCGGCGGATGGGTCGCGTGGCTGCCGATCGGCCCTGGCGGCTCGACGGACATCCTGCACCCCCCGTCGCTCGAGGGGATGCTGCCCTCCGTGCGCGCAGACGTGGAGAGGTCGCTGCTGCGCTCCGGCGTCGAGGCGGCCTCGTTCGTCTCGCACGGTTCGACGGTCGTCGCCCATGCGGTGACAGACGGCGAACGCACCCGCGGTGCGCTCGCGCTCGGCGCGGGCAGACCTTTCGGCAGCTCGGATCGCCAACTCGCCCTCACCGCCACCGCATTGCTGCGGCTGCTGAGCGCGCACGAGCGAGGAGGCCCGACGCCCGAGGAATGGATCGCTGAGCTCGCGATTCGCGGCGAACCCGCAGCGGCCCGCGCCCTCGCCGGCGCCTCCGGCATCGAGATGCCGATGCTCTTCCGCGTCCTGGCCGGGGTCCGTGCGACCGTCGACGGAGGATTCGGCGCCGGGGCCCCGCATGCGGGCGTGCACCTCACCCTGCTCTCCGCCGAGGCAGACGCGACGCCCGATTCCGGAGTCCTCAGCGCGCCCGTCGGACTGGAAGACGTCGCTGCCGCGGCAGCCCGAGTCGTCGCCCTCCACCGCGCCGATCCCGGCGCAGGAGCCCGCACCGATCCGGATTCGCGCTCACGCCGCTGGGCCGACCTGCTGGCGCACACCGAGCCGGAACTGCGGCGCACGGTCATCGCGTACCTGCGCAACCGTCATCAGGCCGAGCGGACGGCACGGGAACTCGGCGTGCACCGGAACACCATCCGGCCGAGGATCACCACAGCCGAGAGGATGCTCGACGCCTCGCTCGATGACCCGGATGTCGCGGCCGAACTGTGGCTCGCACTCCGCGATGGCGGACTCTAGCGATCGGCGTCCAACCAGGCCCGCACGGACTCGTCATGCTCGCCGAGCCGTGGGGGTGCCGACGCCGTCACCGGGATCGCCGGAGACCAGGTGAGCGGTGAGCGGATCTGCCTCGACCGACGCCCGTCCTCGCCGACGGCGTCCCACACGGGCTCGAGCCCGAGCTCCTCGGCGAGCGCGATCCCGTCGCCGATCGAGTTGACGACGCCGGCGGCCACGCCGATGCGATTCAGCCTCGCAGCCCACGCCGCCGCCGTGTCCGCAGCCAGCGCGGACTCGAGCGCGACGACGAGTTCCTCGCGATGCGCGACGCGGTCGGGGTTTCGCAGGAACCGCGGATCGGCGGCGAGCTGCGGGCATCCGAGTTCCGCGGTCATCCGGGCGAACTGTGCGTCGTTGCCGCAGGCGACAGCGATCGGCGCATCGGCGCATCGCAGCGATTCGTAGGGAGCGATCGACGGATGCCGGTTGCCCAGCCTTCCGGGCTCGGTACCCGCTCCGAGGTGCGCCGACATCTGGTTGACCAGCGCCGCCTGCAGGCTCGACAGCAGGTTGACGTCGATCCTCGAGCCGCGCCCCGTCAGCTCGCGCCTGCGGAGGGCCGCGAGGATGCCGATCACCGCGTCCTTGCCGGTCAGCACGTCGACCAGGGCGACGCCGGCCTTCATGGCATCGCCGCCGGTCTCGCCGGTGATGTGCATGAGGCCGCCGACCGCCTGGGCGACGAAGTCGTATCCGGGGAGCGCAGCGCCGTCCCCCAGCCCGAAGCCGCTGACCGAGACGTAGACGAGACCGGGATGCTCGGCGGCGAGAGAGTCCCAGTCGAACCCGAGTTTCGCGAAGAGCCCCGGTCGGAAGTTCTCGATGACCACATCGCTTCTCGCGATCAATTCGCGAGCGCGCGCCACATCGTCCGGATCGGTGAGGTCGAGAGCCACGGACTCCTTGCCGCGGTTGGCGGATTCGAAATACGTCGTGATCCCGGATTCGGCATAGGGCGGGCCCCACGCCCTCGTGTCGTCGCCCGTGCCGGGCCTCTCGACCTTGACGACCCGCGCCCCGAGATCGGCGAGGGTCATGGTCGCCAGCGGCCCCGCGAGCACGCGGGAGAAGTCCGCGACGACGATCCCGTCGAGCGGCGCGCTCACCGGCGCACCCGCAGCGCCTGCGAGGTGGACTCGCGAGCGACGACCGTGATCGGGAACTCCACATCGGTGCCGGATGCCACCCGGCCGTCGAGCAGGTCGATGAGCAGCTCGGCGCAGGCCACCCCCGAGTCGCGGGGGCGCAGATCGATCGAGGTGATCGACGGAGTCAGGAACGGCAGCGACGGATGATCGACGCACGAGACGACCGTGATGTCCTCGCCGACCGTGCGACCCAGGCGCCCGAGCACGGCGACGACCTCGATCGCACTCGAGTCCGGACCGCAGATGATCACGTCGGTGTCGGGATTCGTCTGCAGCAGCCGTTCGGTCGACTCGCGCACCGCGTGCCACGGCGCCTCGAACGAGATCGGCGCGATGACCGGATCGAGGCCGCGCGCCGCGCATCCCCTCCGATAGCCCGAGACCAGCTGGCGCGACCAGTCCGTCGCATCCGGGGCGACCAGCAACGCGGGATGCTGCGCCCGAGTGACGTCGATCTCGTCGAGGAGCCGGAGCATCGCCGCCTCGTGCGATGACCAGATGACGCCGTCGGGAACCCCCTCGATGTCGTCGGGCAGGTGCTCCTGGGTGACGATCGGGATGCCGGAGGCCATGAGCGACGGGAGCCCGGGGTCTCCCGACACCGGGTCGCCGATGATCAACCCGTCCGCCCGGATGGGCCGGGAACGGCCGGACGACGCCGACGGGCTCACGATGGTCACGTCGATGTCGTGGGCCGCCGCGCTCGTGACGATTCCGAAGGTGAACGCCGTGTAGTACGACGACCGGGACACGACCTCGGGGAGCACGATCCCGATGGTGCCGATCGCGCCGCCGCGGAGGTGTCGCGCCGCCGTGTTGACCGAGTACCCGAGCTCGGCTGCCGCCGTCAGCACGGCCTCCCGAGTGGCCGACGACACGCGACCGCCGCCGCTGAGCGCGTCGGACGCCGTGGTCTTTCCGACCCCCGCGCGCCGAGCGACATCGATCAATCTGGCGCGTCGTGGCTCTTGCATGCGGCCGAGTCTAGCCACACGGAGCAAGCCGTAATCCACTCGAAACACATCGGGTCTTGCGCCGTAACACGCTTTTCGCATACTTTTGCCGGAACGTTCCGGCACGCAGACGTTCCGGCACCGACTTCCGATGGAGACTCCATGAACTGCAGCTGTTCCTCGTCCGACCACGTCCAGCGCTCGCGCCGCCTCGGCGATGAGTCCGGTGCGCCGTACGCGACGCTCTCGGCGGACGAGCTGCAGCGCGCCGCAGAGATCCTCCGCACTGAAGGCGCACTCGGCGACGAGCACCGCATCGCCTACATCGGACTCGACGAGCCCGACCGTGCAGAGGTCACCGCCGGCCGATCCGTCCCCCGCCGCGCTCGCGTGCAGCTCCTCGACGTCGACAGCGGACGGGCTCGGGCGCTCTCGGTGGATCTCGGCTCCGGCACGCTCGTGAAGGACGTCGACATCGACCCCGAGATCGACGGCCAGGTGCCGCTGCTCCAGGAGGAGCACGCGATCATCCGCGAGCTCATCGGCGCCGACCCGCGCTGGGCCACCGCGCTCTCGGCTCGAGGAATCGACGACCCGAGCACCGTGGCGCTCGCCGGCCTGTCGGCGGGCCGCTACCCGATCGAGGGCGAGAGCGGTCGCCGGCTCGCACGCGTGCTCGGGCACCACCAGCCGACCCCGCAGACCATGCCCTGGGCGCACCCGATCGACGGTCTCGTCGCGTACGTCGATCTCGCGAGCCGAACCGTCGTCGACGTCATCGACACGGGGGTGATGCCGATCCCACAGGAGACCGCCGATTACCACGTGCCAGGAACCTTCGGCCCCGAGCGCACGACGCAGAAGCCGATCGTCATCACGCAGCCGGAAGGACCGAGCTTCTCGTTCGACGGCGACGTGATCTCGTGGGAGAAGTGGTCGCTGCGCATCGGCTACGACATGCGCGAGGGTCTCATCCTGCACGGCATCGGCTTCGAGGACGACGGGCGAGTGCGTCCGATCGTGCACCGCGCCTCGATCGCCGAGATGCTCGTGCCCTACGGAGACCCGGGCCCGGTGCGCTTCTGGCAGAACTACTTCGACACCGGCGAATACCAGCTCGGACGACTGGTGAACTCGCTCGAGCTCGGCTGCGACTGCGTCGGCGACATCACCTACCTCGACGTGCCGATCTCCGATGCACGCGGAGAGGTCAAGGTCCTGCCCAACGCGATCTGCATCCACGAGGAGGACGCCGGGGTGCTCTGGAAGCACACCGAGCAGTTCACCGGTTCGAGCGACGTTCGACGGCAGCGCCGCCTGGTCATCTCGTTCTTCGTCACCGTCGGCAACTACGACTACGGCTTCTACTGGTACCTCTATCTCGACGGCAAGATCGAGTTCGAGGCCAAGGCCACGGGCCTCGTCTTCACCGCCGCCTACGACGAGCGCACCAGCCGGTTCGCGAGCGAGCTGGCGCCGGGCCTTGCCGCCCCCTATCACCAGCACCTGTTCTGCGCCCGCCTCGACATGGCGGTCGACGACGGCCCTGCCGTGATCGACGAGATCGATGTCGGAGCCCTGCCGATCGACGACGACAACGTGCACGGCAGCGCGATCGGCTTCACGACCACCCGCCTGCACAGCGAGCAGGAAGGACGCCGTCGTGCCAACTCGACGGTCGATCGCACCTGGCGCGTGAGCAGCGCGACCGCGAAGAACCGTCTCGGCCGACCGACCTCCTATGTGCTGGCCCCTGAAGGCAAGCCCGTGCTGCTGGCGCAGCCCGAATCGGTGATCGCGTCGCGTGCACGGTTCGCGACGTCAGACCTGTGGGTCACCGCCTACGACCCTGACGAGCGCTACCCCGCCGGCGACGTCGTCAATCAGAGCGCGCCCGAGCAGGGACTTCCCGCGTTCGTCGCCGACGACGCCCCGCTCGACGGCGCCGACCTGGTGCTCTGGCATACGTTCGGCCTCACGCATTTCCCCCGCACCGAGGACTGGCCGATCATGCCCGTCGACACGTGCGGGTTCACCCTCAGACCCCACGACTTCTTCGACCGGAACCCGACCCTCGACGTCCCGGCCTCCCCCACCGCATGCGCCTGCGCTCACGAGGACACAGGCACTGCGCACTCCGAGCACCACCTGCATCACCTCTCTGTCCGCCCGTCGTCGCACCACGGCTGATCAGCCGTCGTCCGGCATCCCGAAGGGAAACACCGACATGCACACAGCAGCTCGCGCGGGGGTGGCGATGTCCGCCATCGCCGTCCTCGCACTCACCGGATGCGCCGCCGGCGCCTCACCAGACACAGAACCGACACAGGACGAAGCGGCACCCGGCTTCCTCGCCGTCGCCGACGACGCATTCGACGGCGGTGGCGACCTCGTCGTCCAGGTCGACTACGACACCGCAGAGGCCGGCGGTCTCGACCCGCAGGGTGCGGCGACCGCACGCTCGTGGATGCTGGAGGGGCTGTCGTACGAGACCCTCACCACGATCGATGAGAACCTCGACGTCGCACCGTCTCTCGCCACATCGTGGGAGACGCCGAGCGACACCGAGTACGTCTTCACACTCGCCGATGACGCGGTGTTCTCGAACGGCCGTGCCATGACGGCTGCCGATGTCGCGGGCAGTCTGCAGCGTCTCATCGACACCCCGACCACGTGGACGGGTCAGCTCGGCCCGATCGCCTCGATCGAGGAGACCGGCGATCTCGAGGTCACGGTCACCCTGTCTGAGCCCTACGCACCGTTCCTCGCCGCGCTGGCGAACACCCCCGCCGCCGTCCTGCCGATGGCCGAGATCGAGGCGGGCGAGATCGACATCACGACCGAGATGGTCGGCACCGGCCCCCTGGTCGCGACCGCGCACCGACAGGATGAGGAGTGGACGTTCGAGCCGAACGAACACCACCCCGACGCCGCGTCGCTGGGCTTCTCGACGCTGACGATCGACATCGTCGGCGATGAGGCCACCAGGGCCGCAGCCCTCCGCGACGGATCGGCCGACTTCGCGGTGCTCAACTCCATCGACTCGGCGGAGCTCCTCGCGAACGCGCAGGAGGTCAGCGTCGTCGGACAGAAGAACACCGACTTCCACTACCTGATGATCAACTCCCTCACGGGCGATGAGGCGCTGCAGGATGAGGACGTGCGCTTCGCCATCAACAGCGCGATCGATCGTGATGCGATCAACGAGCTCGCATTCGGCGGCTCGACCGCGGCCACCGGCGTCACCCCCGCCGGTCTTCCCGACTCGTGCCTCGCCGCCGACCTCCCCTCGGCCGCACACGACGTCGCCGCGGCGAAAGCCGTGATCGACGAGGTCGGCGGCCTCGAACTCGACCTCGTCGTGTACACCGACGAGCCGGTGCTCGCCCAGATCGCGCAGGTCATGCAACAGAACCTCGCCGAGATCGGCGTGACCGTCGACATCCAGCAGGTCGACTACGCCACCTACTCCGATCAGGTGTACGGCGACCCCGCGACCTTCGACCTCGCGCTGAGCTGGTTCGCCGGCTACGCAGACCCTGCGATGGTCACGACCTGGTGGAACCCCGAGGTCGCCGGCTTCTCGGCCGTCTTCATGAAGGGTTCCGACGAACTCGACGGGCTGATCGCCGACGGATACTCGACCGAGCCGGGGGCCGACCGGGCCGCCGTGTTCGAGAACCTCTGCGCCGTCGCCGACGAGCAGAGCGAGATGGTGCCGCTGGTGCTGCGTCCGTCCACGATCGGATGGAACACCGAGTCGCTGTCGCCGACGCTCAGCAGCGACGAGGGCTACGGCAACTTCCTGCGGTACATCACCCAGTTCCGCGCCAGCTGACATGGCCGTCGCTCTGTGGTCGCTCCGGCGCATCGGCGCCGCACTGGTGACGCTCGTCGTCGTCTCGGTGCTGATCTTCGCGTCCGTCCGTCTCATGCCGGGCGACTACATCGACCTCGTCCTGGGTCCGCTCGCCACCGAGGCGCAGCGGGCCCAGGCGGTGGCCGAGTCCGGGCTCGACGACCCGGTGGTCGCGCAGTACTTCCACTGGCTGTTCGGCGTTCTCACCGGTGACCTCGGCTACTCGTTCGTCTCGAACGTGTCGGTCACCGACGAGTTCGCCGCACGCCTTCCCGTCACCGCGACGATCGCACTGCTGACGATCGTCGTCACCCTGCTCGTCGGCATCCCGCTCGGCTTCTTCGCCGCCCTGCGATCGGAGGGTTCGGCCGGTGCCGTCGGCCGGATCGTCAGTGCGCTCGGCATCAGCATCCCCGAGTTCCTGCTCGCGGGCGTCGTGGTCTTCGCCGTCTCGACCCTCGGGCTCGGCGTCTCGGTCGGCCGGTTCGCGCCGTTCGCCGTCGACCCTGCGCGCTTCTTCGGGGCGCTCGTGCTGCCGGTCACGGTCCTCGCCGTCGGTTGTGTCGCCGTCGTCGCGAGGAACACCAGGGATGCCGTCATGAACGTCCTCGTCGAACCGCATGTGCAGGCTGCCGTGGCACGAGGCGAGACCCCCTGGTTCATCATCCGTCACCACGTGCTCCGCAACGCGGCAGCCCCCATCCTGACGATCGTCGGCGCCCTGATCGCCGTCCTCCTCGGCGGCACCGTGATCGTCGAGTTCGTGTTCAACATCCCGGGCATGGGCTCGTACCTGCAGACGGCTCTCGGGCGGCGCGACTACGCGATCGTCCAGAGCGCGGTGCTGCTCGCCGCCATCGTGTTCATCGTCGCGAGCCTGCTCGTCGACCTCATCGCCAACGCGCTGGACCCCCGTCTGCGCCTGACCGGAGGGAGCCGCCGATGACCATCGCCCCCACAGCCACGCACCGCGTCCGCGCGGCGGGCGACGCGACGCGCGGCGCCTGGCGTCGCAGCGATGCCGTGCTGCGCACCGCGATCGTCGTGCTCGGTCTCGTCGTCGTGATCACCGTGATCGCCGTGCTCACCGGCCTCGCCGGGTCGACGACCGCGACGGTCGGCGGCAGGCTCGAGGGCCCGTCGGCGCTCGCGCCGTTCGGCACCGACAACCTCGGACGCTCGCTCCTCCCCCGCCTCTTCCAGGGCACGGCGACCACCCTCGTCGTGTCGATCGTCGCCGTGGTCTGCTCTGCGGTGGTCAGCACCGTGCTCGGAATGCTCGCCGGCTACTACGGCGGGGCGGTGAACGAGGCGGTTATGCGCGTCGCCGACGTGCTCTACGCGTTCCCCGCTCTCGTGCTCGCCATCCTCGTCTCCGCCCTCCTCGGGCCCGGCCGGCCGGCGGCGATCATCAGCATCGTCGTCATCACCATCCCTCTCATGACCCGCGTGGTGCGCATCGCGACCCGGGCCGTGGCCGAGCGGGACTTCATCGTGTCCGCTCGCATCAGCGGAGTCCGGACCCCGGTGATCTTCGTCCGCCGGCTGCTGCCGAACATCGCAGGGACCATCGCGGTACAGGCGAGCTACGCGCTCTCCGTCGCGATCCTCGTCGAGGGAGGACTGAGCTTCCTCGGCTTCGGCGTGCAGGCTCCTGAGGCATCCCTCGGCCTTCTCATCCAACAGGGGATGCTGTACATGACCCAGGCCCCCCAGCTCGTGATCGTCCCCGGTGCCGTGCTGGTGGTCTCGATCCTGTGCATCAACATCATCGGCGACGGCCTCCGTGACCGATTCGAACCGCGAGAGACGAGGTCCCTCCGATGACCGCCGTACGCATCAGCGATCTGGCACTGGAGTTCACGGGCACCACCACTGTCAGGGCCCTCGACGGGGTCGACCTCGACGTCGCCGACGGCAGTTCGGTCGCGATCGTGGGTGAGTCGGGATCCGGCAAGTCGACGCTCGCCTCCGTCATCGGCCGCCTGCAGCCGCGATCGGCGAAGATCGTCAGCGGCCTGATCGAGGTCGACGGGATCGACGTGCTCGGTCTCGACGACGACGCGCTGCGCGGCTACCGACGCGACACCCTCGCCTACATCGCGCAGGATCCGATCGGCTCGCTCGATCCGACGATGCGCATCGGCGCCCAACTGAAGCTCGTGCTCAGCGCGGTCGGCGACGACGGATCTCCCCGCCGCCAGGTCGAGCTGCTGGAGGGCATGCAGATCGCCGATCCCGCGCGCGTCATCCGGCTCTTCCCCCATCAGATCTCGGGCGGGATGGCCCAGCGTGTGGCCATCGCGATGGCGATGTGCCGCCGCCCCCGGCTGCTGATCGCCGATGAGCCGACCGCGGCGCTCGACAGCCAGGTGCGCGAAGAGGTCATCCGGCTGCTGTTCGCCCAGGCGAAGGAGCAGGGCACGACCATCCTCTGGCTCAGCCATGACCTGCCGGCAGTCGCGCGCTGGTGCGACGAGGTCGCCGTCATGTATGCGGGCAGGGTCGTCGAACGCGGTCCGGCATCCGCGGTGCTCGGCACTCCGGTTCACCCGTACGCCCGAGCGCTCGCGGCGACGGATCCCTCGCGTGCGAAGCGCGGAGAGCGACTCTCGAGCATCCCCGGCTCCCCGCCGGTGCTGCACGGCGAGGCGGAGGGCTGCGCCTTCGCCGCACGCTGCGCTCACCGGATCGATGCGTGCGAGATCGTCAGGCCCGAGCCCGTGTCGCCTCGGCACAGCCTCTGCATCCGCACCGAAGATCTCGTGCTGGCGGATCGGCGCGCAGGACTCAGCCCCGAAGAGGAGGTGTCGGCATGAGTGCGTCCTCCGCGACCCCCACCGTAGAACTCGACGACGTCAGCGTCGCCTTCACATCGGGCTTCGGCGCGAGCAGGCGAGAGGTCAGAGCGATGTCCGGTGTCTCGTTCTCGGTGGCGCCGGGTGAGACGCTGGGCCTTGTCGGCGAGTCAGGCTCGGGCAAGACGACGACAGGGACCGTGGTGCTCGGACTGCAGCACCCCGACTCCGGGGCTGTGCGTTTCCAAGGAGCGCCGCTCGCCCGGAGCCTGCGATCCCGCGCCGGGCGGATGCAGGCGGTCCTGCAGCATCCTCGATGGGCGCTCGACCCGCGCTCGACCGTGCTGTCATCGGTGCTCGAGCCCGTGCTGGTGCACGAGCGTCGCACCCAGGCGACTGAGGAGCGCGCCCTGGCGATGCTCGAGAGCGTCGGCCTTCCGGCCTCGTTCGCCGCTCGCCGGCCCCACCAGCTCTCGGGAGGACAGCTGCAGCGCGTGAGCGTGGCGCGTGCGCTCGTGACCCACCCCGCCTTCATCGTCTTCGACGAGGCCGTCAGCGCGCTCGACGTCTCGGTGCAGGCGCAGATCCTCAACCTCATCCAGGATCTGCAGGCGGAGCACGGCTTCGCCGCCCTGTTCATCTCGCACGATCTGGCGGCCGTCCGCTACATCTCCCATCACGTGGCGGTGATGCGCGCCGGCGAGATCGTCGAGCACGCCCCGACCGAGGTCTTCTACGACCTGCCCAGCCATCCCTATTCGCGTCAACTGTTCCAGGAGCTCTCATCGTGACCGACACCCACCGTCTCGCCCCCGTCCTCGCCGCAGGGCCGCGCCGATCCAACGGCGACTACGCTCTCTCTCCCGTGCACGGCACCGATCGCGGGCAGGTCGAGTACGACTTCCCCGGCGTGCTCCTCGGAACGGCCGAGTACGCGGAAGGACCGACCGGAGCGACGGTGCTGTCGATCCCGGCCGGTGCTCGGACGTTCACCGACCGCCGCGGAGGTGCCGTCGGCGCCAGCGGCCTGTACGGATACAACCACGCCATCTGCCTCGCCGGGGGCTCGGTGTACGGCCTCTCCGCCGTGGCGGGCGTGTCGGAGGCGCTGTTCGAGCGCGCCGAGCACCGCTCCGGTTTCGACCAGCTGCAGCTCGTGTCGGGCGCCATCATCTACGACTACTCGGTGCGCGAGAACTCCGTCTTCCCCGACACCGCGCTCGGCAAGGCCGCCCTGCAGGCCGCACGTCAGGGCGTCGTCGAAGTCGGCCGCGTCGGCGGCGGAGCCTCGGCATCATCCGGAAAGGTCGACCCCGCCCGAGTGGAGTTCACCGGCCAGGGAGTCGCGTTCCGCCAGGTGGGTGATGTGAAGGTCCTCGTCGTGACGGTGCTCAACCCCTACGGAGTGATCCTCGATCGCTCGGGCAGGATCATCCGCGGCAACTACGACGCGAGCACCGGTGAGCGCCGGCACCCGGCGCTGGACTACGAAGAGGCGATCGGGGAGTCCCGACTGGTCGACTCGATGTCGGGCAACACGACGATCACCGCGGTCGTGACGAACGTGCAGCTCACCGACACCGAGCTCAAGCAGTTCGGCCTGCAGGTGCACAGCTCGATGCACCGCGGCATCCAGCCCTTCCACACCCCGCTCGACGGTGACACGCTCTTCGCGCTGACGACCGACGAGGTCGCGCTGCCCGAGAATCCCAGCACGTCCCGGGGCCGGCTCTCGCTGAACTCCACCGCCGTCGCCACCCTCGCGGGCGAGACGGCGTGGGACGCGATCCTCTGCGCGGCGGGCTGACCGTGTACGAGTTCGAGAAGTACCTCGCCCCCTCACAGCACGAGGTCAACGAGCTGGTCCGCCGGCACCCGTTCGCGCTCATCGTGACGAACGGCGGCGGCGCGGCCGGCGCACCCACGGTCACGCACACCCCGGTGATCATCGAGCGGATGGCGACGGACGGCGGCTTCGTCGGCGGAGAGCTGCTCGGCCACATCGCACGCAAGAACCCGCAGTGGCAGCAGATCACCGACGGCGACTCGGTGCTGCTGGTGTTCTCCGGCCCCCACGACTACGTGTCGCCGACGACCTACGCCGACGACCCCAACGTGCCGACGTGGGACTACGCGGCCGTGCACCTGACGGCCAGGGTGACAGTGCTCGAGGAGGCGAGCGACGGCATGCATGTCGTCACGCGAACCGTCGAGGAGCTCGAGAGCCTCGAGCAGACGGCGTGGGACATGCAGAGCTCGCTGCCCACGTTCGAGCGCATCGTCGGGGGGATCGTGTCGTTCCGGTTCGAGATCATCGAGCAGCGCGCGGTCTTCAAGGTCAGTCAGGACAAGCCCCTCGAGGTGCGCGAGCGCGTCGCCGCCGCATCCCGTGCCCGCGGCTGCCCCTATGGTGACGTCGCCGAACTCGTCGAGCGCATCGGAGGAGACCGGTGATCGTCCACGAGTGGTCTGCGGAGGCAGGCGAGCCGCAGGAGGAAGGACGCCGGTTCGGTGCCCGCTGGTCGCCTCAGCTGGCCGCTGCCCGCGACTCGTACCTGAGACTCTTCGCGCAATCCGGTGTTCCCGCCGAGCGCGCACGAGCGGTCGCCGACGAGTGCCGGGCGATGACCGAGACCCACGCCGCCGAGATCGCCGACGAGTTCGTCGGGATCGCCGAGGGCAGCGGCCTGTCGCTGACCGACGTGCATCTGCTGACCGCTCGCACCGAGATCCTGGCGCGCATGACGCCGTCGATGGAGTGCTCGACAGTCGTGTACGTGCCCGATGACGCGAGTGCACCCCGCACTCTGCAGACCTGGGACTGGCACGAGACGCTGTCGAACGAGACCGTGGTGCGGCGCCTGCGATCCGCATCCGGAGCCGGTGTCGTGACCTTCTGCGAGTTCGGGCAGCCGGCGAAGATCGGCGTGAACGACAGAGGCCTCGGACTCCACTTCAACATCCTCCATCACCGATCAGACGGATCGCAGGCCGGTGTGCCGGTGCACGTGCTCGCCCGCATGATCCTCGACCGTGCGTCGACGGTCGCCGACGCGGTCGAGATCGCCCGGAGCGTCCCGCTCGCAGCGTCCAGCGTCCTGACCATCGCGGCCTTCGACGGCCAGGCGGCCGAGGCCGCAGCCGTCGAGGTCTCCCCCGCGGGGGTCGCGGTGCTGCCTGTTCCGCGCGGCCGCACCTTGGCCCACACGAATCACTTCCTCGACGAGACCCTCGCCGCCGGTGAGTACTCGCCGTACGAGACCACGAGCGTGCCTCGATACCGGTGTCTGACGGATGCCGCGGATCTCGCTCGGATCGTGGATGATCGCGAACGGGCCCTCGCGTTCGGAGCCATCCCCGACGCACCGATCTCGGTGCGCGCGCGGCCCGATCAGCCGGAGCACCTCCGCTGGGAGACGAAGCTCACGGTCGCTCTCGACGTCGCGACGGGGGCTCTGTCCTTCGCCGCTGCGGCGCCGGCCGATGTCGTCGAGGCCGAGTGGCGTCGTGTGGGCATCCTGAGCGACGTGCGTCCCGCGTCCATCCGATGAACGACCTCCTGCACCTCGGCGCCTTGGCACTGGCGACGATCGGTGCGGGGTCGTTGATCGGCATGCGGCGTGGAGTCGGCGCGCCCGAGATCGCGGCGGCCGTGCTCATGCTGGCGGGCATGGGCGATGCCATGACGGTCGCGCTGCTGCCACCCGTCGTGTGGTTCGCCGTGATGCTCCCCGCCGCGATCGTTCTCGCGATCCGCTGCCGGGTGCCGGCTGTGCTCGGAGACCGGAGCGCGCGGGAAGGCGGCACGCTGTCGGCCCACCTGGCACTCGGACTCGTCTCGACGGTCGCGCTGATTCTGCTGATGGCGGCGATTCCCGGGACCGACGTCTCCGACGCGGCCGTCTCTTCCACGCACTCGCACGGTGGGGGCGCAGGGATGCCGCAGGTGCTCGGCGTGGCTCTCGGACTCGGAGCGATCCTGCTCTCGACGATCGCACTGCGCTCGGAGCGGTCCTGGCTCCACCGAGTGCATCACACCACGATGGCGGCATCGACGGTAGCGATGTCCGCCATCGTGGTGTTCTGAGCGCCGGCCGTCATCGACGGCCGGACGACTCAGTGGAAGAAGTGACGCTCTCCGGTGAAGAACATCGTGACGCCGGCCTTGCGCGCAGCGTCCACGACCTCTTCATCGCGCACCGATCCGCCGGGCTGCACGATGGCCGTGACGCCCGCATCGATCAGCACCTGGGCGCCGTCGGCGAACGGGAAGAACGCGTCGGACGATGCGACGGAGCCTGCGGCCCGGTCACCTGCACGCTCGACCGCGAGGCGGCACGAGTCGACGCGGTTGACCTGGCCCATGCCGACGCCGACCGTGGCGTTGTCCTTCGCGAGGACGATCGCGTTCGACTTCACGGCACGGCAGGCCTTCCACGCGAAGATGAGGTTCTCCATCTCCTCGTCGGTCGGACGCTCACCCGAGACGAGCTCCCAGTTCTTCGCGACCGAGACGATGTCGTCGGGGAACCGGTCGGCATCCTGCAGCAGCAGGCCGCCCGAGACCAGGCGCACGTCCATGCGCTCCTGCTGCCAGTCCTCGGGCAGCTGCAGCAGACGCAGGTTCTTCTTCGCCTTGAAGACCTCGAGGGCTGCCGGCTCGAACGACGGCGCGACGATCACCTCGGTGAAGATGTCCTTCAGGTTCTCGGCCATCTTGAGCGTCACGGTGCCGTTCGCGGCGATCACTCCGCCGTATGCCGACACCGGGTCGCACTCGTGGGCGCGGATGTGCGCGCTCGCGATCGGGTCGAGGGCGTTGGGAGCGGTGGTCGCGATGCCGCAGGGGTTCGCGTGCTTGATGATCGCGACGGCGGGCTTGACCATGTCGTAGGCGGCGCGCAGCGCGGCATCCGCATCGACGTAGTTGTTGTACGACATCTCCTTGCCCTGCAGCTGCGTCGCCTGAGCGATGCCATGGCCGCCGACACGGGTGTAGATCGCGCCGCGCTGGTGCGAGTTCTCGCCGTAGCGCAGCGTGTTGAGAAGCTCGGCCTGGATCGTCAGGTGGGTGGGCAGGTCCTCCCCCTCACCGAGCGTGCCCTCCGCGAACCAGGAGGCCACCGCGGTGTCGTACGCGGCCGTGTGCGCGAACGCGCGCGCTGCGAGCTCGCGGCGCTGGGTGAGCGTGGTGCCGCCGTTCTCGATGGCGCTGATGATGCCGCCGTACGACTGCGGCGAGACGACGATCGCGACGTTCGCGTGGTTCTTGGCCGCAGCGCGCACCATGGCGGGGCCGCCGATGTCGATCTGCTCGACGACGTCGTCACCCTCGGCGCCCGAGGCGACCGTCTCGACGAACGGATAGAGGTTCACGACGACGAGCTCGAACGGAGCGATGTCGAGGTCGGCGAGCTGGCGCTCATGGTCCTCGAGGCGAAGGTCGGCGAGCAGACCGCCGTGGATCTTCGGGTGCAGCGTCTTCACGCGGCCGTCGAGCATCTCGGCGACACCGGTGACGGCCGCGACGTCGGTCACCTCGAACCCGGCCTCGCGGATGGTCGACGCGGTCGAGCCGGTCGAGACGATCTGCACGCCCGCCTCCGACAGGGACTTGGCGAGCACGAGCAGATCGGTCTTGTCGCTGACCGAGACGAGTGCGCGGCGCACCGGGACGGTGTCGCGATCGCGGTACAGCGAGTGGTCGTGGCGGGGGCCGGCCATGATGGGCTCCTTCGTGCGAGGGTGGCGTGCGTGGTTCGGTTCAGGTTGCGGAGGACAGCGAGAGCTCACCGGTCGCGATGCGGCGCACCACGTCGATGAGCAGTCGGCGTTCGACGGGCTTGATGCGCTCGTGCAGGGTGTGCTCGGTATCGCCGTCGAGGACCGGCACCCGCTCCTGCGCCAGGATCGGCCCGGTGTCGACGCCGTCGTCGACGACGATCACGCTGGCGCCCGTCTCGGAGACCCCTGCGGCGAGCGCGTCGCGCACGCCGTGAGCTCCGGGGAACTCCGGCAGGTACGCGGGATGCGTGTTGATCAGGCGCGGCGCGAGGCTCGCGACCAGTGATGCCGGCAGCAGTCGCATCAGGCCGCTGAGCACGACGAGGTCGGCGTTCCAGACGGCGAGCTGACGTCCGAGCTCTTCACCCCACGCGTCGCGGGATTCGTGCTCATGCCACGGAACCGTGAAGCTCGGGATGCCGAACTCCTCGGCGTGAGCGAGTCCGTCGGCTTCGCGATCGGCACCGACGACCACCACCCGCGCAGGAAAATCGGGGTGACGAGCGGCCTCGAGGAGGGCGCGAAGGTTCGAGCCGGTGCCCGAGATGAGAACGGCGACCGTGAGCACGCGCCCAGTCTACCGGGGCCGCGGTGACGCCCCGACCCGTGTGTCAGCGCAGCGGATCGTCGGGGTCGCGCTTCGGCAGCCGGAAGCCGCCGTCGTCGCCGAGCGGTGCGGTCTCGAATGCGGAGGGCGCCCCCGGCCACGTCGTCGCGGCGGGCACACGCTGCGTCGAGTCGTCGATGGCGAGGTCGGATGCGGTCATCTCGGCGACCCATCGATCGGTGCGCTCTTCGGCGAGCTCGTCGCGGTGTCGCGGCGAGAGCAACAGGATCGCCGCACCGAGCAGCACCTCACCGCCCAGTGCGAGAGCGAACGGCAGCACGGCGGGTCCCGCTTCGGCGAGCCGCCCCGGTCCCATCGACCCACCCGCCAGCAGGGCCGCCAGCGCGGCGACCACGGCCGTCAGCACCCCGATGCCGCCGGCGATCGCCGCCCGCGGTCCGGTGCCGAGAGGGGTGCCCTCCCACACGAGGCGGGACCGCACGGCCCATCCGGCGAAGGCTCCGGCGCCGATCGGGAGGAGGATCACGATCAGCATCCACATCGAGGTGCTCTCGGGCAGCAGCCCGAGCACCGGGATGCCCGGCACGACCCCGAGCTGCGTGCCGGCGGGAGACACGGCGGTGCCGACACCCACCGCGAACCCCGGCCCGGCGAGCCAGGATGCCGCCCAGACGATGATCGTCGGCAGATACGCGAGGTGTCCGAGCGTGATGACTCCCGCCCCGAGGGCATCGACACGCGCGGCCTGGAACAGCGCGACGACCTCGCCGCCGCGGGTCAGCGTCATGAGGGCCACCGCGAGAGCGGAGACGGCGGTCACTCCGACGAGGGCGAAGGCCGCTCCGCGCACCGCAGCGCTCGGCACGGGGCCCCAGTCGCCCCAGGAGTCGACCACGTCGTGCACCCGATCGAGGAACCCGCCGTCGCCGTCCTCCCACGCGATGCGCACGGCGCCGCAGACCGCGCCCACGAGGTAGACGGCGGTCGGCAGGAGGATCGCCGGCACCAGAGCGGTCTGGGCCACCGAGAGGTTCGATGTCAGCGCCACGCCGGTCGCGATGACGCCGAAGGTCAGCGCACCCGAGAGTGCGCCGAGGAGCCACGCACCCGCGCGCGCCGCACGCGCCCCTGACCGTGCCGCGAACAGCAGAGTGAAGACCAGGAAGGCGAGCGGGGTGACCGAGAGCGTGAAAGCGGCGGCGTCCGGAGCGATGCCCGTCGCACGCAGGACGTCGGCTGTGACGTCGATGTCCAGGGGCACGCCGTGGCCGAACTGCCACAGCGTCCCGGTGAGCGGCCAGAGTGCGCCCCAATCGGCCGTGACGCCGAACGCGAGCGTCCAGAGCAGAGTGAGCGGCGCCAGCAGAACCACGAGACCGACCGCCGCGGCGATTGCGGCATCGAAGGCGGCGAGGAGCGCGACGAGGAGGCGTTGCATATCGAATCGAGACTACGACGAGAACCCTGTCGTCGCCTGGGGGCGCGCGCGACTCGGGCGACACGATATCGTCTCCATCGGAGGTTTCCCGATGACAACTGCCCCATCCCCCACCCCGTCCAAGGCCGAACCCACGAACGCCCTGGACCGCTTCTTCGAGATCAGCAAGCGCGGATCCACGATCGGCACCGAGATCCGAGGGGGTCTGGTGACCTTCGTCACGATGGCCTACATCGTGATCCTCAACCCGATCATCCTGTCGACGCCCGACGTCGACGGCAACACCCTCGCCGGCACCGCCGTGGCCGCCGCCACCGCTCTGACCGCCGGTGTGATGACGATCCTGTTCGGTCTGATCACCCGTCTGCCGTTCGCCTTCGCCGCAGGCCTCGGCATCAACGCGTTCATCGCGTTCTCGGTGGTCGGCACGGTGACCTGGCCCGAGGCCATGGCCCTCGTGATGATCAACGGTGTGATCATCGTCCTCCTCGCGGCCACCGGTCTGCGGAAGATGATCTTCGACGCGGTCCCCGTGCAGCTCAAGCTCGCGATCACCGTCGGAATCGGTCTGTTCATCGCCTTCATCGGCTTCGTGAACGCCGGCTTCGTCACCGCCACCGGCAACGCGTCGCCGCCGGTTGACCTCGGCATCGGCGGCTCTGTCGCGTCGATCCCGACCCTGCTCTTCGTGATCACGCTTTTGCTCGGCGGAGTGCTCACCGCGCTGCGCGTGAAGGGCGCGATCCTCATCGCCCTCGTCGGCGGAACGGTGCTCGGCGCGCTCGCCAACCTGATCTGGCCGTTCGGTCTCGACTTCGGCTTCACCGGCG
Source organism: Microbacterium sp. Leaf159 (assembly GCF_001423615.1). Taxonomy (GTDB): domain Bacteria; phylum Actinomycetota; class Actinomycetes; order Actinomycetales; family Microbacteriaceae; genus Microbacterium. The sequence goes on from NZ_LMOU01000001.1 coordinate 1,397,377, forward strand.
CGATCGTCGGCCTTCCCGACCTCAGCCTCGTCGGTCAGGTCGACTTCGGCTTCGACCTGCAGAAGGTCAGCATCGTCGCCCTCGTGATGTTCGTCTTCACCCTGCTGTTCTCGAACTTCTTCGACGCGATGGGCACCATGACGGGCCTCGCGAAGGAGGCCGACCTGGCCGACGAGAAGGGCGACTTCCCCCGGATCAAGTCCGCTCTGGTCGTCGAGGGCATCGGCGCGATCGCCGGAGGTGGCACCTCGTCGTCGTCGGCCACCGTGTTCGTCGAGTCCGGCGCCGGCATCGGCGAAGGTGCGCGCACCGGTTTCGCCACGGTCATCACGGGTGCGATGTTCCTCGTCGCGATGTTCTTCACGCCGCTCACCTCGCTCGTGCCCGGTGCGGTCGCGGCCGCCGCTCTCGTGCTGGTCGGTGCGCTCATGCTCGCCCAGATCAAGAACATCGATCTGAGCGACTTCCGGGTGCTGCTGCCGGTGTTCCTCACCGCGACCGTGATGCCGATGACCTACTCGATCGCGAACGGCATCGGCGCGGGCTTCATCAGCTGGATCGTCGTGAACGCGTTCTCCGGCCGGGCCAAGTCCATCCACCCGCTGCTGTGGGCGGTCGGTGTCGGCTTCGTGATCTTCTTCGCCCGCGGGCCGATCGAAGCACTGTTCGGCGTCGCCTGAACGACGACCGAACGACGGAGGGGCGGATGCGAATCGCATCCGCCCCTCCGTCGTGTGCGGGACCCGTGGCGCCGCCCCTCGCGCAGTGCTAGACCGGAAGCATCCGAGGAGAGCAGGCACCGATGTCCGCACCCACCGTTCCCGTCCGACACGTCACCGACGGCGGCCTGGAGACCGATCTGATCTTCCACCACGGCATCGATCTTCCCGACTTCGCCGCTTTCGTGCTGCTCGACGACGACGATGGCCGCCGGACGCTGAGGGAGTACTACCTCGGCTATGTCGAGATCGCACGGGCGCATCACGCCGCGCTGCGCCTCGAGACGCCCACCTGGCGAGCGAGCGCCGACTGGGGTGCTCGGCTCGGGTACGACGCCGACGCGCTGCGCCGGGTCAACGTCGATGCGGTGAGACTGCTCCAGCAGATCGCCGCCGAGTCCGGTCTGGCCGCAGTGCGGATCGTGGGGATGCTCGGCCCTCGAGGCGACGGCTACCGTTCGGGAGCGTGGGACCCGGTCACCGGGCCTGACGACGCCTATCGCTATCACCGTGACCAGATCCGCGCACTCGCCGGCGCAGGCGTGGATCTGATCGCGGCCTACACGCTCACGGACGCTGCCGAGGCGCGCGGCATCGTTCGCGCGGCGCGCGAGGCCGGCGTGGACGTCGAGATCTCGTTCACCGTCGAGACCGACGGGCTGCTCGCATCGGGTCGCACCCTCGCCGAGACGGTCGCCGAGGTCGATGCGGCAGGGGCCCCGGACGGTTTCTTCCTCAACTGCGCGTACCCCGACCACTTCGACCGTGCTCTGGATGCCGAGACGGCTCGGCGGATCATCGGCATCCGCCCCAATGCGTCCCGCCTCTCACACGCAGAGCTCGACGAGTCCGAGACCCTCGACGATGGCGACCCCGTCGAACTCGCCGAGCGCGTGACCGCACTCCTCGAGCGGATGCCGTCGGTGCGGGTCATCGGAGGATGCTGCGGAACCGACTCACGGCACGTCGCGGCGATCTGGGAGCGACTCGCCCCGCAGTGATCACCTCGCCTGGTGCGTCCTCAACCGATCGGGTGCAGCCCGAATGGCGGCGGCGCGTCCGGGGCGAGGAGCCGACGGTATCGCGAGAGCCGCGACTCGAAGACGATGCTGACCACGATGAACGGCAGCGGCGCGAGGAACCAGATGAGACCGTAGCCGCCTGTCAGGCTCATGACCACGGTCACGGCCACCCACAGGCCGGCCAGAATCCAGAAGGCGGTGGCGAACAGGCGACCCCGGCGCAGGAACGTCGCGCCCGTCTGGCGTGAGTCCGTGCCCGACGACGAGCGAACCACGAGGTCATCGGTCCATCCGACGCCGTTCCACCATCGGAGGATCGAGGGGGTCAGCGAGATCGCGTACCAGCCCACGGAAGGGGTCAGGGAGGGGATCACCATGCGAACCGCGAGTTCGGCCACTCGGTGATCTCTGCTCCGCTCAGAACGCCCGTCAGAGTGTCGGCTCGTGACTGTGACGCCGGCGAGGTGAGCAGCATGCCGATCGCCGACACGATGACGCCGATGACACCGATCACGAGTCCCACGATCGCTCCGACGCCGGTCACACCCGTCGCCAGCGTGACAGCGACACCCGCGACCGAGACGCAGTATCCGATGGTCGCGAGAAGATTCTCGGAGTACCAGGAGTCCTGTGACGAGGCGCTGTCTCGCAGCACGCGGATGAGCGCATCGATCGGCGCGACGAGGTCGGACACCTGGTCGCGCTGCTCGTAGAAGGCCTCCGAGTAACGGTCGACGATGGGCGAATCCCATGCGGCGTCCTTCAGTCCGTCCATCTCCGAGATGTCGGCGTCGTCCTCGAGGCCCGAGAATGCGGCACGGACGCCGGCCTCGAGACGGGTCGCCTCTTCGCGCAGCTGTGTCGGCATCCCCCACTTCGCGACCTCGTCACGCATGAAGTTCACCGACTCGCGGAGGACCGTGAGCTGGATCGTCACCGTGGTGAGTGCGGCTTCGTATGCAGCATCCTTCGCCCAGTCCGGGTAGGGAACGCCCATGAACTCAAGCCGATCGGCCGCATCGCGAAGCACTCCGGGCAGGATCCGCTCGAGGTCCGCGATGCCGGAGAGTGTGTCATCGAGGACGCGGATGATCTCGCGTCCGAGGGCTTCGGGGTGCATCAGGACCCCGCTCTCTCGACGATGGCCTCGGTCTGCGCCTCGGCCTCCTCGTACGCGGAGGCGACTTCGTCGAGCCGATCCGCGATCGCCTGCATCGCCCTGGACCCGGCGCTCACCTCTCGGCGGAGATGCCCCAGTTTGGCGACGTAGTCGGCACGCACCTGCTCGAAGCCGGGCTGGTCAGAGAAGGCCCAGGGATCGAGAGTCGACGCGAGGCCGCCGTCTTCCGCCGTGAGCCTTGACGACCAGTCCGTCCATCTGGCCACGTCAGAACGCAGCGCGCTGACATCGACCGCGAATCCGTCACCCATCAGCGTCCTCCCTGTCGAATGCCGCGTTCACCCGCGACTTCACCGCTGCTTCCATCTCGTCCAGAGTCGCCGTCGCATACCATCCCGCATCGAAGTGGACGGCGTCGAGACGACCGAGCCGCATACTGACGGCCACGTCCGGAGCAGGATAGGTCCGGACGTCCCCGAAGAGGTCAGCGATGTGCAGGTCCTTCGCGATCTGCACGGGGCTCTGACCTTCGCGATACCGGCTCAGCATCTCCGGTGTGCCCTCGACGGCGGCTGACCGCGGAATCCGGTCGATCGCGGTCTGGATGGCGTGGGTGACCGAGGCTGCGAGTTCGAAGACACCGGGAGCTGTCAGCCCCGATGCGATGCGGATAGTCGAGATTCTGGAGCCGTCGGCTGACGAGACTTCGACTGTCGCCGTGCTCACCTGCGACAGCCCCTTGATCACCTGACTCTCGATGTCCGCCATGGCAGCGCGATAGTCGACGATCGAATCCGTGTAGCGACGCTGCAGGGCGTCGAGTCGCTCACGTCTCTCCGACGCGTTCGCATCCCCCACCGACGGCCCCTCGCTCATTCAGCCCCGCAGAGGTCTCGGAGCCGCTGCTCCGTGGATGTGTAGATCTCCAGGACGTCCCCCAACGCGGAGATCATCCGTTCGAGCTCCTGTCGACGCACCTCGCCGTCCTCTGCCCACGACTGCTGAGCGATCCGGAACGCCTCGGCGGCGTCGCCCTCCCACAGCTGAAGCAGATACTGCGACTCCGTGTCGAACGTCTGGAGCGACAGGTTCAGATCGGAGAGGTCCGTGATGAGGCCGTCGATCGCAAGCTGAATACCGTCGAAGTCGACCTCGATTGTCCCCGCCACGTGATCGACGGTAGCAGATCGTCCATCGTATGGATCAAATCAATCCTGCCCGGGCATGAAAGAAGGCCCCGGAGTGGAGTCCAGGGCCTTCTCTTCAATCATAGCGCTTAGAGCGACTCGACGATCTCACGCATCAGAGCAGCGGTCTCGGACGGCGTCTTGCCGACCTTGACGCCGGCGGCCTCGAGGGCCTCCTTCTTCGCCTGAGCGGTACCGGCCGAGCCGGAGACGATCGCACCGGCGTGACCCATGGTCTTGCCCTCGGGGGCCGTGAAGCCCGCGACGTAGCCGACGACCGGCTTGGTGACGTGCGCCTTGATGTAGTCGGCTGCACGCTCTTCAGCGTCACCACCGATCTCACCGATCATCACGATCGCCTTGGTCTCGGGGTCGGCCTCGAATGCGGCGAGCGCGTCGATGTGCGTCGTGCCGATGACGGGGTCGCCGCCGATGCCGATGGCGGTCGAGAAGCCCAAGTCGCGCAGCTCGAACATCATCTGGTACGTCAGGGTGCCCGACTTCGACACGAGGCCGATCGGGCCCTTGCCGGTGATGTTCGCCGGAGTGATGCCGACGAGCGCCTCACCGGGGGTGATGATGCCGGGGCAGTTCGGTCCGATGATGCGGGTCGTGTTGCCCTTGCTCTGCGCGTAGGCCCACGCCTCGGCCGAGTCGCCCACGGGGACGCCCTCGGTGATGACGACGAGCAGCGGGATCTCGGCGTCGATGGCTTCGATCATCGCGTCCTTCGTGAACGCACCAGGCACGAAGGCGATCGACACGTCTGCGCCGGTCTCCTTCATCGCCTCGGCGACCGAGGCGAAGACGGGGAGCTCGACGGCGTTGCCGTCCTTGTCGGTGTGCGAGACCGTGGTGCCGGCCTTGCGGGCATTCACGCCACCGACGACCTGGGTGCCGGCCTTCAGCATGAGTGCCGTGTGCTTGGTGCCCTCGCCGCCGGTGATGCCCTGGACGATGACCTTGGAGTCCTTGTTGAGGTAGATCGACATTTCTCTAGTCCTTGTGTCTCAGGCGTTTGCGAGCTCGGCGGCCTTGTCGGCGCCCTCGTCCATGGTGCTGGCGAGCGTGACGAGCGGGTGCGCGTACTCGGCGAGGATCGCACGACCCTCGTCGACGCGGTTGCCGTCGAGGCGCACGACGAGCGGCTTGGATGCCGCGCTGCCGAGGGTCTCGAGAGCGCCCTTGATTCCGTTGGCGACGGCGTCGCACGCCGTGATGCCGCCGAAGACGTTGACGAACACGCTCTTGACCTGCGGGTCGCCGAGGATGACGTCGAGGCCTGCGGCCATGACCTCAGCCGAGGCGCCGCCGCCGATGTCGAGGAAGTTGGCGGGCTTGACGCCGTTGTGGTTCTCACCGGCGTAGGCCACGACGTCGAGCGTCGACATGACGAGTCCTGCACCGTTGCCGATGATTCCGACCTCGCCGTCGAGCTTGACGTAGTTCAGGCCGCTCTTCTTGGCCTTGGCCTCGAGCGGGTCGGCTGCGTCCTTGTCTTCGAGCGCCTCGTGCTCCGGGTGACGGATCTCGGAGGCGTTGTCGTCGAGCGTGACCTTGCCGTCGAGGGCGATGATGTCGCCCTCTTCGGTGCGGACCAGCGGGTTGACCTCGACGAGAGTCGCGTCTTCGCCCTTGTAGACGTCGAAGAGCTTGACGAAGACGTCGGAGACCTTCTCGATCAGGTCTTCGGGGAAGTTCGCGGCGCGAGCGATCTCGACCGCCTTCTGCTTGTCGATGCCCGTCAGCGGGTTGACCTCGACGCGCGCGAGCGCCTCGGGACGCTCGACCGCGAGCTCTTCGATCTCCATGCCGCCCTCGACCGAGCAGAGGCTCAGGTACGAACGGTTGGCGCGATCGAGCAGCACGGAGAAGTAGAACTCCTCGGCGATGCGCGCACCCTGCGCGACCATGACGCGCTTGACGATGTGGCCCTTGATGTCGAGACCGAGAATCGCCTTCGCGGCCTCGTATGCCTCTTCGGGGGTCTTCGCGACCTTGACGCCGCCGGCCTTGCCGCGACCACCGGTCTTGACCTGGGCCTTGACGACGACGACGCCGCCGATCTTCTCAGCGGCTGCCTTCACCTCCTCAGGGGTGTCGGCGACGATGCCGGCGAGGACCGGCACTCCGTACTTCTCGAAAACGTCTCGTGCCTGGTACTCGTACAGATCCACTGTGGTTCCTTCACTGGGCTGCTGTCTGGTAATTCTCTCGATGTCGAGACATCGACCAGTCGCCCAGCCTACTACCTCGAACTGAACGCTCCCGGCGGCCCAAGGGCCGCCGGGAGCGCATATCGGTATGGAGACGGGGTCAGCCGAGCGTGTCGCGACTGCCCGCCTGGGCGGATCGCGACCGGGGCCCGACTTCCTCGTCGTCTTCGAGCTTGGGGGCGATCGGGCCACCGAGACCGGAGCGGTCGCGCCGCTTCTCGTCGTCTCCGGCTGCTCCGCCCATCATGCCCGGCGCCATCGAGCGGCCACCTGCACCTGCCGTCGTTCCCCCGGCAGCGCCGGTCGCCGAGCCGGATGCCGAGCCTGCTGCTCCGAGACCGCCGGGACCGGTCGCACCGCCCATGCCGAGCAGTCCGCGTCCGGCCGTGGCTGCACCTGCACCGGCACCGCTTCCGCCACCGCCGAACAGACCTGCGCCGCCCGCGCCATTGAGCGACGCCGAGCGTGCACCCATGAGCGCCGCGGCGCCTGCGCCGCCCACGACCGCCGCGCCGAGCGTGCCCGAACCGCCGGATCCGCCGGCGAGCAGGCCTCCACCGCCTCCGCCGCCACCAATGCCGGGGTATCCGGGCAGTGTGCCGCCGTTCGGCGAGTCGACGCTGGGGTCGGAGCCGCCGTTACCGCCCGAACCACCGTTGTCACCGTTGTCCCAGCCGTTGTCCCCGATGGTGCCGGTGTTGCCGCCACCCGAGCCGCCGTTGCCACCGTTGACCCAGCCGCCGTCGCCGCCCCCACCGGGAACCCATGTGCCGACCTGTGGCGGAGCCACGCTGCCGACGCCGGTTCCGCCCGGCGACGTGCCGGGACCGCCGGAGGGTCCGTTGCTGCCGACGGGAGGGACGCGCGAGTCGATGCCCTCAACGTCGATCACGGGGAGCGGGACGGATGTCGTGTCGACATTGTTGCTCGTCTGTTGGCCGAAGTTCTGCGTGGCCTGACCCGTGAGAGTGGATCGGATGGTCTTAAGTTCGTTCATCGCCGCGGTCTCGCGCTCTGCGGCGAGCCGAGCCTCCTCTTGCGCCACCAGCTCGCCGGTGTCGAGCGCGCCCCAGCCGTCCGTGATGCCCGACAAGTTGCGCCCTGCATCCGCGAGGAAACCATCGGCAGATGCCGAGGGCAGGCGTCCGAGGCTATCGGCGGCAGCCTCCGATGCGACTGATGTGGTCGCCTGGAGATTCGTCCGCATATCCGCCAGCGCAGTTGCGATCTTGGCGGCGTTTTCCTCCATGCGGTCGAGAAGCTGCTGTGCATTACCGACTGAGTCTCCGCTCCAGCCGGGAATTTCCCGGACTGCCTTGATCGCTTGACGAAGCTCGTTCACCGCCGCTTCACGAGCGCTCGACGCGGGATCGGAGAACGACGGCATGGTTATGAGCGCTCGGAGCTCGTCCTCGAACATCGTCGGCGTGCAAATATTCGGGTTATACATTGTCGTGCCCTCCACTCTTCCTTCGACTAATCATGATCACGATCACGACAGCGATCGCCACGAGCACTCCCCCGGCGATGGCCCATGGTACGACGCCTGACACGCGTTCCTCGCTCGGGTCCGGCGCCCCAGTCGAGAGCGGGTCGGTCTCGGCGAAAACCTCGTCGAACGTCGGTACTTGCCCGTCAGTGAACAGAGGATTCTCGTCAGGATACTGGGAGGGATCCTCTTCGATCACGCGTGTCGCGTTCACCGTCCCGTGTCCGAACGTGTTGGACCACTGCAGCTCATGCGGAGCAGACCCCGTGTTGCGAATCAAGGACTGCAGGAGCTGTGACGCGGTCGCGTCCGGCCATTTCTCCTTCGCGAGCGCGAGGAGCCCAGCGACGATAGGCGTTGCCGCTGAGTTGCCGGACCATGCGGACATCCCCCACGTTCGATCCCACCCCACACCAGCAACGTCGACCCCCGGGGCCACGACATCGACGTCGTCGTTCGTCATGGGTGAGCCGTCCTGTGCTTTGGCCGCCTGTGCGGTGGCGTCCACGGAGGCCACGTTCACGACGCCGTTGATCTTCCCGAGCTCTCCTTCCCACGTCGAGTCCGCGTTGGGGAGACTCGCCACCACAACGACGCCGGCTCGCAGCGCGGCGGCCACTCCGTCGGCGGATTTCTGCGAGAGCTCTTCGACCAGTCGCCCGTTGCCGCCAGACATAGTGACGATGTCGGCTCCCTGAGCGACGGCGTCAGCCAGAGCTGCGGGGAACGGATTCCCCTCGCAGCCCTCCTGCAGCGAGCCGTAGTAGAGGATGCGGACGCCGGGGGCCAGCCCTACGGGACCTACGCCGCTGTCGGAAGTGCCGTTACCGACGATCAGCGATGTCACCGACGTGCCGTGCTGGAGTGCTTCGAAGTCCGATGCCGCCGCCGCGAGTGGATCGGGGCAGGCGTCGAGCTGCCGCACTTCCAGATCGACGCCCTGAAGATTCGCGATCTCCGGGTTGAGCGCGCCGTCGAAGACCGCGATCGTCACGCCGTCTCCGGTGATACCTGAGTCGTGGATCGCGGGGATTCTCATTGCATCGAGATACCAGAGAGGTCCCGCCGAGGAGAAATCCTGCGCGGAAGCCGCACTCGGGATCAGTGCTCCGCTGGCCAAGAACCCGATGGCGATGAATGCCGCAGCCCACCGTCGAATCGGCATCAGAAGCCGTTCACCTCGGTACCGTCGTCCTCGCTATCCGTGGGGGCAGCGGCGCTGGCGCTGTCCGACGCCGGAGCACCGCTCTGCAACTGAGCCGTCTGAGTGAGCGATGGATCGTCCACGACCTGCGCGATCTGGGACAGCGTCGATGAAAGGCTGTCCTCCGATTCCTGCTTCTGATCGACGACCGCTCGAAGCGCGTCACGAAACGCCGCGGTGTCCACAGCGAGTTCAGCGATCATCGTCTCCAAGGCTGCCGCATACTGCGCAGCGGAGTCGAGGTAAGTCGCTGTCGTGTTCGTCCGTAGCCCTTCGATCTCCGTACCGCGCGACCCCACTCCGGCCGCTTCGATGCTCTTGACGAGCGTGTGGATGTTCTCGAGCATCTGCTCGAAGTCAGCACCGATCTGCGCTGCCATGATCTTCCCCTCCGTCAGGGACGCTAGCGTCCCACCCTCCGACGACCCATGATAGACGACGTCATCGACGGTGCACAGAACTCGTTGGCGACACCGAAGTGTTCTTCTCCTAACTTTCTGCATCGGCAACATCTCCGCGTCTTCTGCGGATGACGACGATGAGGATCACCGCAACGACGACCACGACCGCCCCGCCACCTGCGAGCGTCCACGGCAGCCCTCCTGGCCCGGCGTTGGCCTGCGCACCCGGCGCCTCGGACTCAGACGGCTCCGGCGTCGAATAGACCTCGTCAAGCGTGGGCGCTTGGCCATCTTTAAACAAGGGATTCTCATCCGGATACTGCGCCGGGTCCTCCTCGAGCAGCCTCGTCGCGTTCACCACACCGTGGCCGAGTCTGCTCGACCACTGCAACTCGTGCGGCTCCGAGCCGGTATTCCGGATCAGTGACTGCAGCAACTGCGAGGCGGTCGCGTCGGGCCATTTCTCCTTCGCGAGCGCGAGCAGCCCTGCAACGATCGGAGTCGCGGCGGAGTTCCCCGACCAGGTCGACATACCCCAGCTGCCGTCCCACCCCAGGCCCGCCACGTCGACGCCAGGCGCCACGACGTCGACATCCTCGTTCCGCATGTCGGATCCCCCGTAGTCCTTGGCCGGCTCAGCTTGGGCATCCACCGAGGCGACATTGACCACGCCGTTCATCGTCATCAATTCGAAGTCGGTTGCGGTGCCGCGGTTGGGAAGCCCGGCTACGACCAGCACTCCGTCTCTGAGAGCTGCGCTCACACTGTCGACAGTCTCTTGCGAGAACTCGTCCGTGAGACGGCCATATCCGCCCGACACCGTCACGATATCCGCTCCCTGATCGACTGCGTCGTCCAGGGCCGCCGCCACGCTGTTCACGTCGCATGCGTCCTGCAACACCCCGTAGTAGAGGATGCGCGCACCCGGAGCGATCCCTACCGGCCCCGCGCCGATCTCGGACGTTCCGTTCCCGACGACCAACGACGTCACTGACGTGCCGTGGCTGCTGGCCTCGAAGACTTCCGCGCCGAGGCCCGGGTCTGGGCACCCGTCGAGATGCCGCCCCTCAATGTCAGCGCCACGGAGTGTGGGGACGTCCGGGTTGAGCGCGCCGTCGAGCACCGCGATCGTCACGCCCTCCCCCGTGATCCCCGCGTCGTGGATCGCCTGAATCTTC
>NZ_LMOU01000001.1:1407932-1409092 GCF_001423615.1 Microbacterium sp. Leaf159
GCTCGGCACGAACACGACACCCAGCACACACACCACCCCGGCAACCCGAGCCGTCCATCTACGCAACATCATCGCCACCCATTCCCCCATGTCCACGCCTTGTACGGATGACGACGATGAGAGTCACCGCCACGACGACCACGACCGCCCCACCGCCTGCGAGCACCCACGGCAGCGCCCCCGGCCCCGTGCCGTTCTGCGCGTCCGCTGCGTCGGGCGCAGACGACTCCGGTGCCGAGTAGACCTCGTCGAACGTCGGCGCTTGGCCGTCCTTGAACAAGGGGTTCTCGTCCGGATACTGCGCCGGGTCCTCCTCGAGCAGCCTCGTCGCGTTCACCACACCGTGACCGATGGTGTCGGACCACTCGAGCTCGTGCGGCTCAGACCCGGTGTTCCGGATCAATGACTGCAGCAACTGGGACGAGGTTGCACCAGGCCACTTTTCCTTCGCCAAAGCGAGCAGGCCAGCGACGACCGGGGTCGAAGCGGAAGTACCGGACCACGCCGACATGCCCCAGGTGCCGTCCCAGCCCAGGCCCGCTACGTCGATGCCCGGCGCGACGACGTCGACGTCCGCGTTGGTCATGCTTGAACCGTCGCGCTGCGTCGCCGGTTGCGCGGCTCCGTCGACGGCGGCGACGTTGACAACCCCGTTGACCGTCATGAGCTCGGGGATTGAGGTCGAATCGCTGTTCGGTAGCGCCGTTACGATCATGACCCCCGCGCGAAGTGCCGCTGCGACGCTGTCAACTGTGCCCTCGGAGAGTTCGTCGGCGAGTCGCCCGTACCCGCCGGACATCGAGACGATATCTGCCCCCTGCGCTACAGCGTCGTCGAGCGCGGCGGCGATGCTCTTGACCTCGCACGACTCTTGAAGGACCCCGTAGTAGAGCACGCGGCTGCCCGGCGCTAGGCCGACCGGGCCACTCCCGCTGGCGGAAGTCCCGTTCCCGACAATGAGTGACGTCGCCGATGTCCCGTGCTTCAGCGCCTCGAAACCGTCTTCAGCCCGCGTGATCGGGTCCGGACACTGGTCGAGCTGCCGCACCTCAATGTCAGCACCCTGCAGTGTGGCGACATCCGGGCTGAGACCGGCATCGAGCACCGCGATCGTCACGCCCTCCCCCGTGATCCCCGCGTCGTGGATCGCCTGAATCTTC
>NZ_LMOU01000001.1:1409103-1539036 GCF_001423615.1 Microbacterium sp. Leaf159
ACTCGGCACCAACACGACTCCCAGCACACACGCCACCGCAGCAACACGAGCAGTCCATCTACGCAGCACCATCATCATTCATCCCCCCTGGACGCATACCCGCTCATCGTAGACGCAGCGTCTGCGGTGCTCGAAGCCGAGGTCTAGGCTCGTCCCATGCACGAATCCGCAGAACTGCGCACCGGCGTCGTGGCCGCTGCACTCGAGCTCTTCGCATCGCAGGGCTTCGACCAGACCTCCGTCGAGCAGATCGCGAAGGCCGCGGGGGTCTCGCGTTCGACGTTCTTCCGCCAGTTCGGCGGCAAGGAGGATGTCGTCTTCGCCGACCACGAGGTGCTGCTCGAACAGCTGCGGTCATTCCTCGCCGAGGGACACGACGACCCGTGGGGCGCGGTGTGCGCGGCATCCGAGTCGGTCTTCGCCCACTTCGCGCACGATCCCGAGCTCGCGCGTCGCCGCTACCAGATCGTCCGCCAGGTGCCGGTGCTCCGCGAGCGCGAGATCATCACGGTGTTCCGCTACGAGCGCCTGTTCGACGACTATCTGCGCAGCTCGCTTCCCGGCATCGATCCTCTGGACGCGGTCGGGTTCTCGGCCCTCGTCACCGCCGTGCACAACCACGTTCTGCGTCAGCTGCTGCGCGGCAAGAAGAAGGTGCCGCTCTCGACGCTGCAGACTGCTCTCGCCGACGTGCGCCGCCGATACGGCGTCTCCTCGGAAGCTGTCGCCGAGGCGCCTGACGACGTCGTCGTCGCCGTGTTCCCCCGTTCGATGCCGATCGCCGAGGTCACCCGGCGCCTGCGCACACAGCTCGACTGAGTCGCCACCGGACAGACTCGCAACCGGACTGAGACGCAGCTCCTCCGACTCCGCACGGGTTCAGACGCAACCGGAGTCGTGGAACCGAGTATCGAGGAGTACGATACTTGGTGCCACGAAGGAGCCACCATGAGCACCGCAGCCTCCCCCTTCCCCGGCGAGCGCGTCTCGTCGTACGACATCACCGGACGACAGGACAGCGACTACTACGCCGTCTTCGCCGACATCCCCGACGCCGACCGCTCTGCCTGGGATCGCGCGAAGGCGTACATCGACGAGGTCGGGCCGCAGATGGCGGATGCCTGGGACCGCGCCGAGTACCCTCTCGACGCCGCCCGCCGCATGGGCGAGATGGATCTCGTCGTCGACGGCATCGAGCATCCGTCTCTCACCCGACTCTCGCCTCTCGCCGCCGGCCTCGTGAACATGGAGATCTCGCGCGGCGACGGATCGCTCGGCACCGTACTCGCCGTGCAGGGCGGTCTGGCGCTGCGCACCCTCGCGCTCTTCGGCTCGGATGAGCAGCAGGAGAAGTGGCTGACCTCCCTCGCCGACGGTTCGGTCTTCGGCTCCTTCGCCCTCACCGAGCCCGATCATGGGTCCGACTCCGTCTCGCTCGAGACAGTGGCCAGGCGCGATGGCGACGAATGGGTCATCCGCGGCGCGAAGAAGTGGATCGGCAACGGCGCCTCGGGCGGCATCACCTTCGTGTGGGCACGCGTCGACGATGAGACCGCGGCAGAGCACGGCGCCGTGCGCTGCTTCCTCGTCGAGCAGGAGACACCCGGATACACGGGGACGCCGATCCGCGGCAAGGCGTCGCTGCGCGCCATCCACCAGGCGCACATCGTCTTCGATGACGTGCGCGTTCCGCTGGACTGCGTGCTGCCGGGGACGAAGAGCTTCAAGGACGCGTCGATCGTGCTCTACGCGACCCGCTCAGGCGTGGCCTGGTCAGCGCTCGGACACGCGACCGCCTGCTACGAGGCCGCCCTCGCCTACTCGAAGGAGCGCATCCAGTTCGGCAAGCCGCTGGCGAAGTTCCAGATGGTGCAGGAGCGACTCACCCACATGCTCGAGGACCTCACCGCGATGCAGCTCTACTGCCGCCGCCTCGCCGACCTCGAGACCGCGGGCGAACTGCGCCCCACGCAGGCATCGCTGGCGAAGTTCCACAACACGCGTGCCGCGCGGCGCGTGGCGTCCATCGCCCGTGACCTGCTGGGCGGCAACGGCATCCTGCTCGAGAACGGCGTGATGCAGCACATGGCCGACATCGAAGCGATCCACACCTACGAGGGCACCGAGAGCGTGCAGGCCCTGCTGCTCGGCCGCGACATCACCGGGATGAGCGCCTTCGCCTGACGCCCCGAGGTCGGGCACGCGGTGCGTGATCAGTCGCAGCCGCAGCCGCCGGCGGGCGTCTTCACCATGAAGCAGACGTCGCACACGCCGTAATCGCGCTCGATGAGCTTGGGGGCGCGCTGGACCTTCGGCGCAGCCGCCACGCGGGGCGTCGTCGACCGCTTGGCCTTGACCGGCGCGATCGGGCGGAACTCGCTCGGGTGCGTCACATAGAAGAACGGTGCACGGCCTTCGCTCGGCTGCAGACGCAGGGGCGTCGAACCGATGACGACGACCTCGTCTTCCGTGAAGCCGTTCGTGTAGGTCTTGCCGATGTGCAGCGCAGCGCCCTCACCACGGCGGATCGCCTCGATGTAGCGGCCGCGGTCGATGTAGGAGGAGATGCCGATGGCATCCGTGATCGCCGCGATGAACTCGTGGTTCGCTTCGGCGATGCGGTGCGCGCGCAGCGCCTCCGCGAGGGTTCGGTACGGACGGGAGTTGCCTGTGGGGGTCGGGCCCTGAACTTCATTCATTTCTTCAAGGATCTCACGCCTGAGCATGGAAGACTGGCCGAATGGCTCGCGCGACGATCATCGGCTCCGGCCCGAACGGCCTCGCTGCCGCCGTGACGCTCGCTCGCGCCGGCTACGAGGTGCGCGTCCTCGAGGCAGCGAGCACCATCGGCGGCGGTGTGCGCACCGCCGAATCCACGCTCTCCGGCTTCCGGCACGACGTCTGCGCCGCCGTGCATCCGGCTGCGCTGTCGTCGTCGTTCTTCCAGGCTTTCGGCCTCGCCGAGCGGATCGAGTGGATCACCCCCGACATCTCCTACGCGCATCCTCTCGACGACGGACGCGCCGGCATCGCCTGGCGCGACATCGAGCGCACCGCCGCGGGCCTCGGAGTCGACGAGCGCGCGTGGCTCTCGCTGCTGCGCCCCCTGAGCAGCCACGTCGAGGGGGTCGTCGACTTCACGGGCAACCAGATGCTGCGGATCCCCCGCGAGCCGGTCACCGCACTGCGCTTCGCACTGCGGATGCTCGACCAGGGCACCCCGCTCGCCAGCCGCTCGTTCCGCACCGACGAGGCCGCGGGGCTGATGTCGGGAGTTCTCGCCCACGCCAACACGCCTCTCCCCTCGCTCGCGGGAGCGGCGGCGGGCCTGCTGCTGGCTGCACAGGCGCATGCCGGCGGCTGGATGTACCCGCGCGGCGGAGCCCAGCGCATCGCCGACAGCATGGTTGCCGACATCGAGTCGCACGGCGGGTCCGTCGAGTCCGGTGTGCACGTCACCGACCTGAGTGCGCTCGACTGGGGCGAACCCGCCCGGGGCGACCTGCTGCTGCTGAACACGTCGCCGCGTCTGACCCTCACCCACCCCGACATCCCCGCCGCGTACGCGCGCGCCATCCGCGGGTATCGCTACGGTCCGGCCGCCGCCAAGGTCGATTTCGCGCTCGACGGGCCCATCCCCTGGACGAATCCGGATGTCGCGCAGTCGCCGACCGTGCATATCGGCGGCACCGCAACCGAGGTATGGGAGAGCGAGAACGCGGTCGCGCGTGGCCGGATCAGCGATCGGCCGTATGCGCTCACCGTGCAGCCGTCGGTCTTCGACCCGACCAGGGCGCCGGAGGGCAAGGCCGTGCTGTGGGCGTACATCCACGTGCCGCAGAACTCCGACCTCGACGCCACCGAACTGATCACCCGTCAGGTCGAACGCTTCGCCCCCGGATTCCGCGACCTGATCCTGGCACACCACTCGGTGCCCGCATCGTCCCGCGAGGCGATCAACCCATCGGAGATCGGCGGCGACATCCTGGGCGGCGCGTTCACGATCACGCAGGCCCTGCGCAGGCCGGTGTTCGGCCCGGCACCGTGGCGTACACCGATGCGGGGCGTGTACCTCGCCTCGGCCTCGACACCCCCGGGCCCCGGCGTGAACGGCATGGCCGGATGGCATGCCGCCCGCACCGCGCTGAAGGATGCCGGCACCCGCGTGACCCTCGACGACCTGTTCGACTGAGGCGCGTCCGCGAGCGACACCCCTTCTGCCGCAGCGCCACCACCGCCAGGATGGACCCATGCGCTACGAGATCCCCTCCCCCATGCTGGCTAAGGCGGCAGCCTCCGTGCCCGACCCCGCGAAGACGACGGGCGGACTGCTGTTCGAGCCGAAGTGGGACGGCTTCCGCGGGCTGATCTCGTGGGACGGAGACACCGTCGAGATCGGATCGCGCGGGGCGAAGCCCCTGACCCGTTACTTCCCCGAGCTCGTCGAGGCGATCCCCCGGGTGCTGCCGGGGCCGTGCCTGCTCGACGGCGAGATCGTCGTCGCCACCGGCCCCGACGGCGCACAGCGGCTCGACTGGGAGGCACTGAGCCAGCGCATCCACCCCGCGGCATCGCGCGTGGCCAAGCTCGCCGACGAGACCCCGGCGATGTTCATCGCCTTCGATCTGCTCGCCCTCGGCGACGAGGATCTGCTGAGCACGCCGTTCGCCGAGCGACGCGAGCGCCTCGAGGCGCTGATGGCCGACGTCGAGCATCCGCTGCACATCACCCGCACGACCCGCGACCGCGACGCCGCCGTGCGCTGGCTCGCGGAGTTCGAAGGAGCAGGTCTCGACGGCGTCGTCGCGAAGCCCCTCGACCAGCCGTACGCCCCGGGCAAGCGCACACTCATCAAGGTCAAGCACGCGCGCACCGCCGACGTCGTCGCCCTCGGCTACCGCATCCACAAGTCCGGTTCCGGCGTCGGATCGCTGCTCGTCGGCCTGTACGACTCCGACGGCACGCTGCGCCAGGTCGGCGGTGTCGCGGCATGGAGCGACGTCCGACGCAGGGAGCTCGTCGACGAGCTCGCGCCGCTCGTCGAACGCGACGACGCAGGCGACGCCGTGACCGGTGCGGGAGAACGCTCGCGCTTCAGCGGCTCGAAGGACGTGTCGTTCGTGCGGCTGCGCCCCGAGCTGGTGCTCGAGGTGCGCTACGACCAGCTCGAAGGAGCGCGATTCCGCCACACCGTGCAGTTCGAGCGCTGGCGCCCCGACCGCGACGCGCGCTCATGCACCTACGACCAGCTCGACACCGTCGCCGGTTACGACCTCGCCGATGTCATCGGCTGACGGTCACTCGTCGACCGGGTCACCGTTCTCGTCCCAGTTCGCGGCGACCTTCTTGCTGGGCTGCACGCGTGGGGGCTCGCCCGGCATCTTGGGGAACTCGGGCGGGAACGACAGCTCGCCGAGCCCGGCCTCCTTGTCGCGCTCCCACCATTCGAGCAGGGTGTCGATGCGCCCGGGCGCACTCTGCATTCCCGCCCACGGGTCGCCGACCTCCGCGAGCCGCTTCGGGATGCTGCGGACCGTGAACGTCTGGGGGTCGAGCCCGTCGAGCTCGTCCCAGTGCACGGGCGTCGACACCGTCGCCTCGGGGAGCGCTCGGGGGCTGTAGGCGCCGGCCATCGTGCGATCCCGATTCGCCTGGTTGAAGTCGATGAAGATGCGCTCTCCGCGCTCCTCCTTCCACCAGTTCATGGTGACCTGCTCGGGCATCCTTCTCTCCAGCTCGCGCCCGGCCGCGATCACCGCGTGGCGGACGTCGAGGAACTCGTGGGTCGGCTCGATCGGGGCGAAGACGTGCAATCCGCGGTTGCCGCTCGTCTTCACGAATGCGTTCAGCCCCACCTCGTGGAGCACCTCGCGCAGTGCGTGCGCAGCCGGGATCGCGTCGGCGAACCCCGTGCCCGGCTGAGGGTCGAGGTCGATCCTCAGCTCGACGGGGTTGTCGGGATCGGAGGCGAGAGACGCCCACGGGTGGAACACGATCGTGTTCATCTGCGCCGCCCAGACGATCGCGCTCGGCCGGTTCAGCACGATCTGCGGATGCCGACGGCCACTGTTGTATGTGACCGTCACCGCATCGACATAGTCGGGCGTGCCCTTGGGCGGGTTCTTCGAGAAGAAGCCCTCGCTGCCCATGCCGTCGCGGAACCTCTCGAGAGAGACCGGTCGGTTGCCATTGGCCTCGAGGAAGGGCGCGCCGACGAGCTGGAAGTACTCCGCGAGCTCGGCCTTCGTGATGCCGACCTTCGGCCACACGACCTTGTTCGGACTCGAGAGCACGACCTCGCGCTCACCGTCCGGATCGACGACGGTCAGGGTCACGCGTTCTGAGGCCATGCTCCGACCCTAGGGCGCACGTGCGGCGCGCGGAAGACCGTCAGGCGTCGAGGTCGACGGCCAGGATGAGCACCGACGTCAGGGCGTCGCGCTCGACCACCATGGTGGGTCCGGCCGGGTCGACGACCACGCCTGCCATGTCGATGTGACTCGACAGGAGCTTGGCGAGCTGCTCGGGCTCGAACGGCAGCGGGCGGTCGCCGCGGCCGAGGGCGAGCACCTCGAGCGGGTGCGAGAACAGCTGCAGGAACCGCTTGCCGTCGGGGGTCTGCGCCTCGGCGATGCCGACCTGCCCGTTGGGGTTGCCCTCGTTGACGGCGACCCACATGCGCTTCGTGGCGAGCGCCTCGCCGAGCTTGGCTGCGGTGTCCTGCTCGCGCGGAGCGGCGACGATCGACTTGACGGTCATGTCGACGTCGGCCTGCTCGAGCGCCTTCTGCAGGAGTTCGGTCGGGAACACCACGCGGTGAGGAGCCGAGGCGTTGTCGACGATGAGGCCGGCGAACTCGCCCGAGACGACCTGCTGCAGCACCGAGGTCGTCGGCTGGGCGACGGCCGACGTCGCGGTCGGGTCCTTCTCGAGCTGCACCGAGTCGCGCACGGCGGCGGCCGAGCTGAACGCGAGCATGAACTGACGATCGCCGTCACGGACCACGGCGACGGCCAGGGGCTTGCCCTCGCTGATCTGGGCACGGGCGTCGCCGTTCACCCGGATGTACAGGTGCCCCTGCAGGGCCTGGCGCAGAACGCCGAGGAGCTGATCGTTCGTGGCGCCCTGCTCGACCTGCTTGAGCGACTCGCGGAGCAGGACGTTGTCCTTCATGCCCGCGACCGTCTCTGTCTGCTCGGGCGGCAGTGCGGGTGCCAGCGGAAGACGGCGTTCGGCTTCAGGAGCCGGAGTGGCGGCCGGTGCCGCCGGGGCCGGAGTGGTGGTGGCTGCCGGAGACACGGGGGCCGCGTCGGGGTCGGGGAGCGCGACCTCGGGGCCCGCCTGGGCTCCCACGCCGCGGAACGCCTGCACGGAGATCCCGATGGTCGGGGCGGCCTCGGTCACCTCAGAGGCAGCTTCTGCCTCTTCGGCAGCGTCGACTGAGGACTCCTCGGTCTCTGTCTGGGTCTCGATCTGGTCGGCGACGACGTCGTCAGCGGACTTCTTGCGGCGGGAGAACAGGGCCATATCAGCCAGCCTAACCCGCGAAACCGCTCAGATCTTCTCGATCGGCGCGACCTTGATCAGGAGCTTCTTCTGGCCGGCCGAATCGAAGCGCACGTGCGCGATGCGCTTCGCGCCCTCACCCGTGACCGCGTCGACCCGTCCCTCGCCGAAGTCGGAGTGACGGATGCGATCGCCCGCGGTCAGCTCGAGGTCTCCGTTGTCTCGCATCTTCGCCGTCACCCGGTTGGGGAACTTGTCCATCGCGGTCGACAGCGGCTTGAGCGAGTCACGACCCGGCAGCTGCTTGACCGCGAAACGGTCGCCCGAACCGGAACCGCCGAAGCCGCCGGCACGACGCGCGTTGAGCGCACGCGACTGCATTCCGCCGCGCGAGTTCACATCACCCGGCGACTGGCGCCAATCGATGAGCCCCGCGGGGATCTCCTGCAGGAAGCGACTGGGCATCGCGACCGAGACCTCGCCGAACTGCGCGCGGGTCATCGCGAGAGAGAGATGCAGGCGCTTGCGCGCACGCGTGATGCCCACGTAGAAGAGTCGCCGCTCCTCCTGCGGGCCGCCGGGCTCCCCGGCCGAGATGCGGTGCGGGATGAGATCTTCTTCGACACCCGTGACGAAGACGGCGTCGTACTCGAGGCCCTTCGCCGTGTGCATCGTCATCATCGAGACCGAACCCGACTCGTCGTCGAGGTCGTCGGCGTCTGAGACGAGCGCGACCTCGGTGAGGAAGTCGACGATCGTCCCGTCGGGGTTGTTGCGAGCGAAGTCGCGCGCGACGGCGACGAACTCGTCGAGGTTCTCGACCCTGGCCTCGTCCTGAGGGTCACGGCTCGCGCGCAGTGCGTCGAGGTACCCGCTCTTGGACAGAAGAACGTTCAGCCCGTCGGCGACCGTGGTCGGTGCGGGCACCTCGCCGGAGGCGGGGAGCATGATCTCGGTCGCCTCGGCGAGCACCGCGTCGAGCTGAGCGATCCCCGCCTGGATCTTCGGGCCGAAGCCGAGCTGGTCGGGCACTGACAGCGCCTGGCGGAACGTGATGCCGTGCTCCTCGGCGAAGCGCGCGATCGTGGTCTCGGTGACGTCGCCGATACCGCGCTTCGGCTTGTTGAGGATGCGCCGCACAGCCATCTCGTCTGCGGGGTTCGCCACCGCGACGAGGTAGGCGAGTGCATCCTTGATCTCGGCGCGATCGTAGAACTTGGTGCCGCCCATGATCTTGTAGGGCACGGCCGAGCGGATGAAGATCTCCTCCAGCGCGCGGGACTGCGAGTTGGTGCGATAGAAGACGGCCATCTCTGAGTACGGCATGCCCGAGCGACGCAGCACCTCGACCTCGTCGGCGACGAACTGGGCCTCGTCGTGCTGCGAGTACCCGGTGAAGCCGACGATCATGTCGCCGGCGCCCTTGTCGCTCCAGAGCTTCTTGTCTTTGCGGTCGAAGTTGTTGCCGATCACCGAGTTCGCAGCCGACAGGATGTTCTGGGTCGAACGGTAGTTCTGCTCGAGGAGCACGACGCGGGCGCCGGGGAAGTCCCGCTCGAACTCGCTGATGTTGCGGATGTCGGCGCCGCGGAAGGCGTAGATCGACTGATCGGAGTCGCCGACCACGGTGAGTGACGCGCCCGCGAGCTCGGGGGTGGTTTCAGGTTCGAAGATCATCATGCCGTTCGAGGCATACGGATCGGGGGCGTCGCCGGACACCGGCCGAGTGAGCTCGTGGATCAGCGCATACTGGGCGTGGTTGGTGTCCTGATACTCGTCGACCAGGATGTGGCGGAAGCGCCGGCGATACGTGTCGGCGACCTGCGGGAACGCACGGAACAGGTAGACCGTCTGCCCGATGAGGTCGTCGAAGTCGAACGCGTTGGCCTTCTGCAGCTGTCGCTGGTAGTCGGCGAACAGCTCGACGAAGATCCGCTCGGCCGGGTCGCTCATGTTGGCCTGGCGCGCATAGGCATCGGCATCCGACAGCTCGTTCTTGAGCTTCGAGATGCGGGACTGCACGGAGGCGGGGGTCAGACCGTAGGCGTCCGCCTCGTGTTCCTTGACCAGACGCTTGAGGAGCGCGCGCGAGTCGCCGGAGTCGTAGATCGTGAACGACTTCGTGAAACCGAACTGCTGGGCCTCGCGCCGCAGGATGCGCACGCAGGCGGAGTGGAAGGTCGAGATCCACATGCCTCTGGCCGCGTCGCCGATGATCGCCTCGACGCGCTCGCGCATCTCGCCCGCAGCCTTGTTGGTGAAGGTGATGGCGAGGATCTGGCTCGGCCAGGCCTCTCGTGCCCGCAGCAGCGAGGCGATGCGGCGGGTGAGCACGCTCGTCTTGCCCGACCCGGCTCCCGCGACGATGAGCAGCGCGGGGCCGCGATAGGTCACGGCCTCGAGCTGCTGAGGGTTGAGGCCGGCGAGGAGGTCGTCCTGCCCCTGCTCCCCTGTGGGGCGAGGGCCGACGGATCCGGGGACGATGAGGGGGGCTTCGGTCATGGCCTTATGAGTCTAAGCCGCGCCACCGACACTGGCCGCGGGCGAGGGCGAGCGCCCGGAGCGGGAGCTTGGCAACGTCGGGCGCCCGACCTATCGTGGAACCTGTCTGCTCGCCGCTCCGGCGGGTGGACACGCAGATTTCGGGGGGAGCTCGACCGATGGCGGAGATCGAAGTCCACAGTGATGCCTACGAGGCCGCACGCAGTGCACTGACGGAGGCGGCAGCGAAGCTGGCATCGTCACGCAACAGCATCTCGTCGGCGGTGCCCGGCATGGCGTTCGGTCCGATCGGGGCGTTCATCCCGCCGGTGCTCAACTCGATCGGCGGGGTCGTCGAGGGAGCCGCGGGCTTCGTCGGGACGGTCTCGCAGCGCACCGCCGACGGTGTGCAGAAGGCCGTCGAGGGCTTCCGCACGGTCGACGACACCGGACGCGCAGACCTCGACCGCATCGCCGCGGAGGGATGACATGAGCACTGCCGTCCTCCCCGAGGCCGATGCCGCGGCATCCTCACTCGCCTCCGGAAGCTGGAGCAGCCAGCTCCCCGCCGGAGGAGGTGCGGGCGACGACTGCGGCGGCGGCCTCAATGGCTTCGCCTCCGAGATCATGCAGTTCGTCCGCCCCCTCGAGGAGCTGCTCGAGAAGGTGACCGGCGATCCTGCCGGGCTCTATCAGGCGTCGCATGCGTGGGAGACGTATGCCGGTGACGTGCAGTCGACCTCCGCGCTCTATCAGCAGGCCCTCACCCAGATCAGCGGCCACGTGCAGGGGATCACGGCCACCGTGGTCGAGGGGTCGCTACGGGTTCTCTCCGCCGCGACGCACTCGATCGCGGACTGGTCCAAGGTCATGAGCCAGGCCCTCCAGCTGTGCGTGCGCGCGGTCGAGATCATGCGCTCCCTGGTCTGCGCCGGCTTCGAGCTGCTGTCCACCGTCGGCGGCAGCATCAAGGACTTCCTGTTCGGAAGCTGGCCGTGGGAGCTCGACAAGAAGGCTCAGGTCATCCGCGACTTCGCCGACAACTGCGCGCAGGTCGTCGCGGAGGCCACCTCCAACATCGACCGCGCTCTGCAGGCGCTGCGCGAGATGCTGCGTCTGGCGACCGACCTCTACCGCGCGATCATCCCGTTCCACCAGCGCCTCGAGGACATCCTCGGTGACCTGCTCGAACAGTTCCCTCCCGGGAAGCTCCTGGGGCCCTTGGGCGGCCTCCCCGGAGGCCTGCCTGCCGGCGGGATGGGAGACACCTACGACCCCGGTCCCTCTCCGTACCCGGGTTCCGATCACCGATTCGTCGGCGACTACGACCTCGGCTACTCCCACCAGTTCGATCTCGGCGCCACCGACATGACGACCGAGCAGCTGAACCAGATGCTGCAGCAGGAGTTCGGACACGTCTTCCTCCCCTCTCGCGAGGGAGACAACTCGCAGCTCAACATGCAGCTCACGGGCGAGGGGCAGACGATCAAGACCTCGCTGTTCGGCATGGGCATCCCCGGTGTCACCTCGGGAGACATCGTCGTGCAGCAGGTGACGGATGACGGCTTCGTGATCGCCGCCCAGCCGGGGCATCCGGAATACCCGGGCGAGGTCGCTTTCCGGCTGCGCAACGTCGACGGCCACGGCGTCTTCGAGGTCACCGGAGCCTACGACGAGACGATCCTCTCGGGCATGGGCTTCTCCGGCAACACCAACCCGGCCTACGCCGGCATCGCGGATGTCAGCATCTGGTCCGACATGCAGTACCGACTCGAGGACATGATGCACTATGGCCGCTAAGCGCTGGTTCGCCCTCTCCGCCGTCGCCGTGGGCGTGCTCGCGCTCACGGGGTGCGCGATCGGGGGCGGGAGCTCCGAGAGCGACGTCCCGCACGATGCCGCATCCGGCGGCCAGACGCTCTCCGAGATGCGGGACTCGTTCGATGCGCTCCCGGGCATCGTGGTCTCCGACATCGTCGGCGGCGAGAAGCCGAACGTGAAGGGCAACACCGGCTACGCCGTCGCGCTCGAGGTCGAGCCGGGCTATGCGATCGCCGACGGCGCCGCGCTGGTCGACTTCGTCGTGACATCGGTCTGGTCGGTGCGCGAGGGATACATGCCGAATGCGCGCATCGACATCAGCGTGCGCACCTCCTCGGGCGGAGGCTTCGACGTGGCCGCTGCAGCGGCGCAGGCAGGCTGGGCGCAAAGCGCCGCGACGACGCCGAGCTCCTACAGCTCCGCCGCCATCGAGGTGACCGACAACAAGGACCAGGGCACTCGCAACCTCGAGCGACTCGGCTCCTGGCCGGGCGACGCACCCGAGGTCCCCACCGGCGTGACAGTGCAGGAATGACGGAGGACGACATGAGCGACAACACATTCGGGATCGACGAGGGATTCGCCGCAGCCCGCACACAGCTCGACGACATCAACCGGCAGGCGCAGCAGAACCAGGCACGCGCGCAGGCGCTGGCGACCGACGTCGAGACTCTCGTCGAGTCGGCTCGCAGCCCCCGCGGCGAGGTCACCGTTCGGGCGAAGGTCGGCGGAAAGCTCGCCGGACTCGAGTTCGGCCCCTCCGCCGAGGCGCTCACGCTGCAGGCTCTGGCCCAGGTGACGCTGGAGACGATCGCGCAGGCGCAGCACAACGCGATGTCGACGCTCGCCGACCGCAGCGCGGAGCTGTTCGGCGAGGAGTCCGACATCGCGACGAGCCTGAAGTCGGACGCGCGACGCGGCTATCCGTCTCCCGGACTGGAGCGCTGACATGGATCTCAAGGTCGACCCAGACCGGCTCGCCGAAGCGGCCGCGAGCGGCGCAGCCTCCGCCGCCTCGATCGTCGAGTCGCTCGACTCCCTCGCCGGCACTTCGCAGGACCTCCGCAGCCGCTGGGAGGGTGAGGCCCAGAACGCCTACACGCGGCGTTCGTCGGCGCTCGACTCGCAGTGGCGCCTGCACGCGGGCACGCTGCGTCTCTCAGCCGAGCGTGCCGCACGCCTCGCCGAAGAGTACCGCCAGGCGGACTCCGACGGCGCCCGCGCCGTGCTGGGTCTCTGACACCGCTTCACACGCTGCCGCGGCAGCACACACGAGAGGGAGGATGCGCGGATTCTCGCGCATCCTCCCCGTCGTCATTCGCGACGCGAGGGCGTCAGACTGTGCTGCGGCGACGGCGGACGATCAACACACCCGCGACGATCAGCATCAGAGCCAGCGCGATCACGGCGACAGGCACCTCGGCGCCCGTCGCGGCGAGTCCGCTCGGGTCGGTGATGCGGATGTCCGCCCATCCGATCAGCTCGCCGCCTGCCGAGTAGATCGCGATCCGATGGGCGCCGAGGGCGGCATCCGTCGGAATCGTCACCGTGAGCGCACCGGACGCGGATGCCGCGCCCGAGGCCAGCTGCACGGGTTCGGAGTACATCCATACCGAGATCCGGTCGCCGGCGGTGTCGCCGCCCGCCGTCACCGTCACCTGCGAGCCGCGTGCCGCGACCGCCGGGTTCACCGTGACGCCGTTGCGGTTGGCATCGGTGAGAGCTGTGCCGGGGAGCGGAGGGTTCTGCGCACCGGGGGTGCCGCCCGGGTTCTCACCCGGGTTCTCCTCTGTCGCGCCCGGAAGCGTCCCGACTCGCAGTGCCTCGGAGGCGAAGCCGTCGGCGAACCACCACACCGGGCGCTGGCCGTCGACCGACAGTGAAGCCGGAGCGGTGGCGAAGCCCTCGTTGTTGATGTCGGGCATGCCGGTGGGGCGCGCGAAGTGCGCGATCCCCGGCTGGGCGGTGCCGTTCAGCGTGATCTGCGCCGACTGCCCGTGGCATCCGTCGTCGCAGACGGCCCACAGCACATCGAGGACGCTGTCGTAGTCGAGAGCCATGACCCCTGCGAGACCGGGTGCGATCTCCGACACCAGCGTCGCCGTGCCGTCGGCGCCGAGCGCGAAGGCGTAGACGTGGCCGTTGTCCTCGACGGCGACGAAGAACAGGCCGTCGCCGTGCCCTGCGTAGTCCGTCGAGTCGTAGGCAGCACCGGTGTTGGTGTCGAAGAGCGCACCGTCGAGTGCACTGTCGGGCACCCACTGCACGGCCTCCATGCCGAGGTTCGCACCCACGGCCGGCAGCAGCGACGTGAGGTCCCATTCCTGCTGGGCGATGAGGTCGCCGGGGGCGGCCTCGGGGTCGACCTTCAGCACGGTGTTCTGATTCACGCCCTTCGCGCTGTTGTCGCGCTCCGAGGCGACGTAGACCGAGCCAGCGCCGTCGACCGTGATGCCCTCGGTGTCAGGGCCCGCAGCACCGGGGTTCGCGGCATCCTTCTGGAATCGCACGCGCTTGCCCGATTCCCAGCCGTCGATCTGCGTGAACGATCCGTCGGCGTGGGCCTCGAGCTTCCAGATGCGCCCCTCGCCGTTGTCGACGGCCCAGAGGAACGCGCCGTCGGCGGTCTCCTGCACGTCGAGGCCGGAGCTGTCCTCGAGGAACGTCGGAACGGTGTCGAGCACGCGGACGTCGGCGGAACCGGGCCACGGCGAGACGGCGATCTCGCCGGCGCAGACGTTCGCCGCTCCCTTCGTGCTCTCGGCGGTAACTGCGAAGGCGCCGGTGACGTCGGGGCAACGGCCCCACGTGGTCGCGGCGTGCCCTGCACCCCAGGTGGTGGAGTCGATGAGGAGGTCACCGTCGAAGGCGCGCACCGAGTCGCCGTCGCCGAGGCCGAAGCCGAGGTCGGCCCCCTCGATGACGAGGTATCCGCCCGCCGCGATCGTGGTCGCGGCCGGGATGACGTACGAGTGGGTGTCGTCGTCGTCCTTCACGACGATGCCCGAGACGTCGAGGGCGGATGCCGTCGGGTTGACGAGTTCGATCCAGTCACCGGGCGATCCGCCGTCGGACTCGACCTCGTTGATGCGCACAGGGTTGCCGCATGCGTTGCGCAGGCCCTTGGTCGAGACCGCGATGTCGACGAAGTCGCCGCTGCCGTCCGCGCAGCGGGCGAGCACGCCGGCCGCATGCGCCGCGTACACGTGCTCGTCGACGACGTTGAGGTTCGCGTCGCGCAGCGTGACCGTGTCGCCATCCCCCAGACCGAACACGAAGTCGGACGGCTGGTCGAAGACGAGATACGAGCCGGGCGCGAGCACCGTGCCCGCAGGCAGCGGCGTCACCTGCGCTGCGTGGCCGACCGGGTCGCCGTCCATCACGCTCCAGCCGGAGAGGTCGACCGGGGTGCTGCCCGTGTTGACGACCTCGACCCAGTCGGTCGTGTCGCCGTTGGACTCGATCTCATTGATCACGACGTCGGGCATGACGCACGCGTTGGCCGCCCCCGGCGTCGAATACGCGAGCACGAAGGCGCCCTGGCCGTCGGGGCAGCGCGCGAGGGTCGCGGCGATGACGTCGCCGTCGATCGCGGCGTGGCCGCTCCACGGGAGCGTGTCGTCGATCAGGAGGCCCGCGTCGTCGAAGAGGCGGATGCGGTCGGCGCTGCCGATGCCGATCGGATCGCGGAACGCGGTCTCGACGCCGTCCACGAGCCCGATCGAGCCCTCCGCGACGACGAGGAACTCGCCCGCGGCGATCTCCGTTCCCGGCAGGAACTGCCAACGGTGGTCGTCGGAGTTGTCGCGGATCTCGTATCCCGAGATGTCGAGAGGGGCATCGCCCGCGTTGTAGAACTCGACCCAGTCGGCCGGCTGCGAGTCGACCTCGTTGATGACGATGCTGCCGCCCAGAGGGTTGTCGGCCGCGAAGACGTTGACTGCGCCCTTCGTGGACTCGGAGGTGTCCGCCCATTCCACGGTGCCCTCGACGTCGCGGGCACCCCAGGTCGCTGCAGCGTGAGCCGCCCACGATGTCTCGTCGACCAGCACGGCGCTCGGGTCGAACAGGCGCACCTGGTCGTCCTTGCCGAGTCCGAAGGTGAAGTTACCGACGCCCGCAGCAACCTCGTCGATCACGAGGTAGGCGCCGGGCTCGACGATCGTCCCCTCGGGGAACGTGTAGGACTCGTCCTCGCCGTTGTCCTTGACGACGTAGCCGCTCAGATCGAGGGCGACGGCGGATGTGTTGACGAACTCGATCCAGTCGCCGGGCACTCCCCCGCTGGATTCGACTTCGTTGATGCGGACACCGGATTCGGCGCCGGTGGCGGCGAGCGGAACGGCGAGCAGGGCGGCAGCGCTGAGTGCGCAGACCGTCGTGACCGCAGCCGCGGAGTGCAGGCGGGACATGGGGCTCCTGAGGGAATCAGACGGGTATCACCCCACATCACCGACACCGCATGGCTGACCGACGACCCGCAGGTGCACGGATGGTGAACGGCCGGTGGCCATTCGCCCGGAAGCAGCGAAGGGCGGATGCTCAGGCGCCGGTGCGAGGATCGTCTCGTGCGCACCATCCTCAACATCATCTGGCTGATCTTCGCCGGGCTCGCCCTGTTCCTCGGCTACATGCTCGCCGGCATCCTGCTGTGCATCCCGATCGTGACGATCCCCTGGGCGATCGCCTCGTTCCGCATCGCCCGGTACGCGATCTGGCCGTTCGGACGCGAGATCGTCAGCAAGCCCACGTCGGGCGTCGGCTCGTTCCTCGGCAACGTGCTCTGGGTGATCCTCGCTGGCTGGTGGCTCGCCATCGGGCACATCGTCTCGGGGCTCGCACTGTGCATCACGATCATCGGCATCCCGATGGGCATCGCCGACTTCAAGATGGTGCCGGTGTCGCTGATGCCGCTCGGCAAGGAGATCGTGTCGCGCAAGGGCGCTTTCGACCGCACCCTCTGACGGATCGTACGACCGACCTAGACTGACCGGGATGGATGCCGACCGCCTGATCGCCTGGGACGACGAGCTCCGCCGGGCGCACACCCGCCTCCGCGCGGCTCTGGAGGCGACGCGGGCAGCGCTCGACGACGACGCCGACGCCCCGGACGCCGCCTCGGATCTCGCACTGTTCTGCATCGGATTCTGCTCGGCGCTCGACGGACATCATCTGAGCGAGGACCGCGCCCTGTTCCCCGCCCTGCGTGAGGAGCACCCCGAATTCGGGGACGTGATCGACAAGCTCATGCAGGATCACTCGATGCTCGCGCACCTGCTCGGCGCGCTGCGCACCGCGGTCGAGAGTGGCGAGAGCGCCGAGACGATCGAACGGCACCTCGACGGCGTGGGGGCGATCATGGAGTCCCACTTCCGCTTCGAGGAGCGCGAGATCCTGACGCCGCTGCGTGCACTGCACCTGGATCGCGCCGTGCCGGACGTGCTCGGTCCACTCTGAACCGGGTCAGCCGCGGAAGAAGCCGACCCCGAGGTCCGGGTGGTCCACGAACACTCCGTCGACGCCCGTGCGGGCGATGACGCCCCATTCGGCCTCGTAGTCGCCGTACGCACCCTTGCCCCCGGCTCCCCGGAACTCCGCGGAGAGGAAGGCGTTCTCAGGACGACAGGTCCACGTGAACACCTTGAGCCCTCTGGCGTGTGCGTCGGGCACGATCGTGTTGCCTGCCGCGAGCAGCATCCGCTTGTTGACGCTGATGCCGTCGACCTGCCCCACCAGACCGTCGAGCCCTGTCGGCGCGACCGTCGCCTTGTAGGTCAGCGCCTTCTTGCCCTGCGCGACGAGCAGGTCGTAGGGACGCCCCGACGCCTCGATGAGGTAGATGTACGAGGCGGCGATGCCACGAGCCTTCAGCTGCCCGAGGATGCTCGACTCGAAGCACTCGACGATCAGCGGCAGCTCGCCGTCGGCCCAGCCCGCCGCGCGCAGGTCGCGCTCGATGAGCGGCGCGAGATCGAGCCCAATGCTCGCGAAGTACGTGGCGTGCTTGACCTCGAGCACGACTCCGATCTCACGGCCGTGCTCGACCGAGCCGTCTCGCACGATGTCGAGCACGTCGGTCAGTCGGAGGATGGCCTGTGAGCCGCTGAAGCTCGCGCTCGAGAGCCGCACCTCGGGCAGGCGTTCGCGGCTGCGCAGAGTCGTCAGCTCGTCCCACGTGAAGTCCTCGGTGAACCAGCCGGTCAGCGCCTGCCCGTCGACGCGCTTCGTCGTCTTGCGGTCGGCGAACTCCGGATGCTCTGCGACATCGGTCGTGCCCGAGATCTCGTTCTCGTGACGGACGATGAGCACACCGTCCTTCGTCGCGACGACGTCGGGTTCGACCGCATCCACCCCCATCGCGAGGGCGAGCTCGTACGAGGAGCGACTGTGTTCCGGACGGTAACCGGGCGCACCGCGGTGCCCGATCACGAGAGGCGATTTCCTGGGCACGCTCTCAGCGTAGGACACCCTGATGGCCCGGCATTCCAGGTATCGTGGAGGAAAGCGACCCACAACCCACTTTGGAGTGAGGCCCACATGAGCAACTTCGCCTTCAACAATCCGGCGTTCCAGCAGCAGGACCCGCGCAACGTCGCGACCTACCCGGGTGCGCCGCAGGGCGCTCAGGGTGCACAGGCCGCGTCGTTCCAGCACGGCACGATGGATGCTGCCGCCAACGCGCAGCTGGAGGGCATGTACGCCGCTCCCCCGGCCGGCGCGATCGAGACCGACCGCATGTCGGTCGAGGACACCGTCTGGAAGACCGCCGGACTCTTCGGCATCCTCCTCGTCACCGCCGCCATCGGCTGGTTCGTGACGCTCGGCGGCGTCGCCGCACCCGAGCAGAACCCCTACGACCAGTTCCAGCCGAACATGCTGCCCTGGATCGTCGGCGCGCTCGGCGGCTTCGTGCTCGCCATGGTGATCTCCTTCACATCGCGCAAGAAGGTCCGCCCCGCGCTGATCTTCGCGTACGCCGCGTTCGAGGGTCTCTTCATCGGTGGCATCTCGGCGTTCTTCGAGGTGCTCTACCCCGGAATCGTCTTCCAGGCCACACTCGCCACGGTCTCCGTGGTCGGCGTGACGCTCGCCCTCTTCGCCAGCGGCAAGATCCGCGCGTCGAAGAAGGCCACCAAGATCTTCATGATCGCCATGATCGGCTACCTTGTCTTCTCGCTCCTCAACGTCGTCCTGACGTGGACCGGCGTCCTGGGCGAGGGCGCGGCCTTCGGCCTGCTCAGCAAGGTCGAGATCCTCGGCATCCCGCTGGGTCTCATCATCGGCGTCCTGGTCGTCATCATGGCCGCGTACTCGCTGGTGCTCGACTTCGACCAGATCCAGCAGGGCGTGCGCAACGGCGCTCCCCGCAAGTACGGCTGGCTCGGCGCCTTCGGCATCATGGTCACGGTCGTCTGGCTCTACGTCGAGATCCTGCGGATCATCGCGATCGCCCGCGGCAACAACTGACGCATCGTCGCTCGAAGAGGCCCGTCTCCTTCCGGAGGCGGGCCTCTTCGCACACCCGGAGGCTCAGGCGCAAGGGGTTGGCTGATAATCAGCTGAGAGGGCACAGTGGTTCACACGAGCCCTGGCACCCCGGGGCTCACGATACATAGGAGCTGAACATGAGCTTTCTCGGATTCCTTCTTCTCGGCCTCATCGCCGGCGCGATCGCAAAGCTGATCCTTCCCGGCAAGCAGGGCGGCGGATGGTTCATCACCCTTCTGCTCGGCGTCGTCGGCGCCTTCCTCGGCGGATGGCTCGGCAGCCTCATCCTGAACCGTCCTCTCACGGAGTTCTGGGACCTGGGCACGTGGCTCCTCGCCATCGGCGGCTCGATCATCGTGCTGCTGATCTACGGCCTGATCGCCGGTCGCGGCAGCAAGGCCCGCAGCTGACCACATCGCGCACCGCGCGGTGAACAGAACCGCCCCCGTCGGAAGCAACGCTTCGGACGGGGGCGGTTCTTCGTATGAAGGCGGTTCCTCGTGCGGGTGGGCGTCAGCGCTCCGCGGCCCTGGCTTCGAGCAGCGCCCGCTCCCTGTCGTTTCCCGCGAGCGCGGCGGCGACGGCGAATTCGCTGCGCGCCTCCTCGTCGCGGCCGAGACGCAGGAGCAGCTCGGCACGCGTCGCCGGCAGCAGGTGGTAGCCGGTCAGAGCGCCCGAGGCTGAGAGCCGGTCGATGATCTGCAGGGCGGATGCGGGACCTGTCGCCATCGCCACGGCGGCCGCACGGTTGAGTTCGACCACGGGCGAGGGGGCGATACGGCCGAGAGCCTCGTAGAGCACCACGATGCGGTCCCAGTCGGTCTCGGCGACGCTCGCCGCGAGCGCGTGGCACTCGGCGATCGCCGCCTGCAGACCGTACGGGCCGCGACCCGAGCCGAGCGCATCCGCGGCCGCCAGCGCGGCGCGACCGCGCGCGATACGCCCTCGATCCCAGCGGCGCCGGTCCTGGTCGGCGAGCAGCACGGGTTCGCCGTGCGCGTCGACCCTGGCCGGAAACCGGGCGGCCGTCAGCTCCATGAGGGCGAGAAGGCTGTGCACATCGCGCTCCCGCGGCATCAGCGCCGCGAGCACGCGCGTCAGCCGGATCGCCTCGAGGCTCAACTCCGGTCGCATCCAGTCGGGGCCGCTGCTGGCCGCATGGCCCTCGTTGAAGATGAGGTACAGCACGCCGAGGATCGCACCCAGTCGAGCCGTGTGCTCGTCGCGGGGAGGCATCTCGAACGGCACGTGCGCTGCGGCGAGGGTCTTCTTCGCGCGGACGATGCGCTGCTGCACGGTCGCGGTGGGAACGAGGAACGCCCTCGCGATCTCCTCGCTCGACAGACCGCCCACCACCCGCAGCGTCAGAGCGACCTGTGCTTCGCGCGACAGCACGGGGTGGCACGAGATGAAGATCAACCGGAGCACGTCGTCGTCGACGGCATCCGGATCCCACGGCGGCGCATCCGCGGCCTCGGCCTGCTCACGCTCCAGGTCGTGGGCGAGCACCGCCATGCGGTCGTCCAGCCGCTCTCTTCGGCGCCAGCCGTCGACAGCCTTGCGCTTCGCGACCGCCGTGAGCCACGCTCCGCCGTTGCGAGGGACGCCGTCGATCGGCCACTGCCGCAGCGCATCCACCAGCGCCTCCTGCGCCAGATCCTCCGCGAGACCGAAGTCACCGACCGCCCGCGTCAGCGTGCCGACGATCTTCGCGGACTCGATGCGCCACACGGCGGCGACGGCGCGCTCCGCGGCACTCGTGTCGGGGGCTGAGCGCGCCGTCTCGCTGTCGTCGGTCATGTCACTGCTGGGCGCGGCGCGCCTCTTCCTCTTCGCGCCAGCCCTTCTCCTTCTCGATCCACTCGTTGTCGGCCGGGAAGTCGGACTCGTCGGTCACGCGTCGCACCTCGAGGAACGAGCCTGCGCCGAGAGGTGCGCGGCTCGCCCACTCGGCAGCCTCCTCGCGCGTCGATGCCTCGATGATCCAGAAGCCGTTGAAGAGCTCCTTCGTCTCCCCGTAGGGGCCGTCGGTGATCAGGGGCTTCTCGGCGCTGAAATCGACCACGAAGCCCTCCGAGGCGTCGCTGAGTCCCTCACCCGCGAGCAGCACGCCGGCCTTGATCATCGACTCGTTATACGCACCCATGGCTGCGATGACCTGCTCGAACGGCATCTCCTTGTACGCCTCGACCGCTTCGTCGTTCGAGCGCATGATCAGCATGTACTTCATGATGTTCTCCTTGGTGGGTGGGGCCGTCTTTCGACCCTCTCATTGAAGACGTCGAACGGGAACGACTCGGATCGACAGGCTCGACGAAGATTCTCGAGAATCTTTTCCCGAAGGGGTCAGCCGAGCTCGTCGATCGCCACCCGGATCGCGTCGGCTGAGGCCCGCAGCAGGCTCAGCTCACGCTCGCTCATCGGCGTCTCGGCCAGCGGCACCGCACCCGCAGCACCCACCACCGAGGGCACCGACAGCGCGACCCCGTGCAGCCCGTACTCGCCGTCGAGCACCGTCGCGACCGGAAGCACCGCCCGCTCGTCATGCAGCACCGCCTCGGCGATGCGGGCGCAGCTGACGCCGATCGCGAGGTTCGTGGCTCCCTTGCCTCGGATGACGGCGTACGCCGCGTCGCGCACCTCGATCGCGATCCGGTCGAGCTCCTCGGCCGTGAACGGCTCGTCGGCAGGCCAGTCGAGGATCGGCACGGACCCGATCGTCGCATTCGACCACAGGGGGAACTCCGTGTCGCCGTGCTCGCCCACGATATCGGCGTGGACGCTCGTCGTGCTCACGTTCGCCCGATGCGCGAGACGCCAGCGCAGACGCGAGGTGTCGAGCACGGTACCCGACCCGAACACCCGGTGGGGAGGCAGACCCGAGACCCGCTGGGCCACGACCGTCATCACATCCGCCGGGTTGGTGACGATGATGAACACCGCGTCAGGAGCACGCTCGACGAGCTGCGGCATGAGCTTCTCGAGCAGACGCGCATTGATGCCCGAGAGCTCCATGCGGGTCTGTCCCGGCTGCTGCTTCGCACCGGCCGTCACGACGATCACGTCGCTGCCGTCGACGACCGACAGATCGGAGCCTCCGCTCACCGCGGCAGAGGTGAACTGCGTGCCGTGCGCGAGGTCGAGCACCTCGGCATCCACCTTGTCGGTGGCGATGTCGTAGAGCGCGACCTCGGCCGCACTCCCCCGGATCAGCGCCGCATACGCGACGCTCACTCCCACGCTGCCCGCACCGATAACCGTGATCTTCGTCCGCGCCTTGGTCATAGGCTCATCCTGCCCGAAATACCGCGAACGGGCACGGACCTGATGGTCCGTGCCCGTTCACCTGATCTGCGCGGGAGCGCTCACTCCCACTCGCCCGCTGGCGCGGTCGAGCGCCACGCTGTGCCTATACGAGCGGGAGCTCCTGCGTCACTCCCACTCGATGGTTCCCGGCGGCTTCGACGTCACGTCGAGCACCACGCGGTTGACGTCGCGGACGCCGTTGGTGATGCGGTTGGAGATCTTCGAGAGCACGTCGTACGGCAGACGCGTCCAGTCGGCGGTCATCGCGTCTTCGCTCGAGACGGGGCGCAGCACGATCGGATGCCCATAGGTGCGACCGTCGCCCTGGACCCCGACCGAGCGGACGTCGGCGAGCAGCACGACGGGGCACTGCCAGATGTCCTGGTCGAGTCCTGCCTTGGTGAGCTCCTCACGAGCGATCGCGTCGGCCTCGCGCAGGATCTCGAGGCGGTCCTGCGTGACCTCGCCGATGATGCGGATGCCGAGGCCGGGCCCGGGGAACGGCTGACGACCGACGATCGCCTCGGGGATGCCGAGCTCGCGACCGATCGCACGCACCTCGTCCTTGAACAGGGCGCGGAGCGGCTCGATGAGCTCGAAGTCGAGGTCATCGGGGAGCCCGCCCACGTTGTGGTGGGACTTGATGTTGGCCGTGCCCGCACCACCACCGGACTCGACGACGTCGGGGTACAGCGTGCCCTGCACGAGGAACTTGACCGGTGCTCCGCCCGAAGCCTTCGCCTCGGCGACGAGGTCGAGCTGCACCTTCTCGAACGCGCGGATGAACTCGCGGCCGATGATCTTGCGCTTCTCCTCGGGGTCGGTGACGCCCTGGAGGTGACCGAGGAAGGTGTCGGCCGCGTCGACCGTGATCAGTCGCACACCGGTGGACTCGACGTAGTCCTTCTCGACCTGCTCGCGCTCCCCCTTGCGGAGGAGCCCGTGGTCGACGAACACCGCAGTGAGCTGGTCGCCGATCGCCTTGTGCACCAGAGCCGTCGAGACGGCCGAGTCGACACCGCCGGAGAGCGCGGAGATGACGCGAGCGTCACCGACCTGCTCGCGGATGCGCTCGATCTGCTCGGCGATCACGTTGCCGCTGTTCCAGTCGGATGCGAGGCCCGCGCCCTTGTGCAGGAAGTTCTCGAGCACCTGCTGCCCGTGGTCGGAGTGCTTGACCTCGGGGTGCCACTGCACGCCGTAGAAGCCACGCTCCTCGTTCGCGAACGCGGCGACCTTGGTGGCGTCGGTCGTGGCGAGCACGTCGAAGCCCTCAGGGGCCTTGGCGACCTGGTCGCCGTGGCTCATCCAGACGTTCTGCTCCGCCGGCTGGCCGCCGAGCAGAGTGCCGCCGTCACCCGAGATGACGGCATCCGTCGCACCGTACTCGCACAGGCCGGTGTTCGCGACCTCGCCGCCGAGGGTCTGCGCCATGTACTGGAAGCCGTAGCAGATGCCGAGCGTCGGCACGCCGAGCTCGAAGACGGCAGGGTCGAGACGCGGGGCGCCCTCTTCGTAGACCGACGACGGACCACCCGAGAGGATGATCGCGACGGGGTTCTTCTCGGCGATCTCGGCGGCCGTGGCGGTGTGCGGCACGATCTCGCTGTAGACACCGGCCTCACGCACTCGGCGGGCGATCAGCTGCGCATACTGCGCGCCGAAGTCGACGACGAGCGCAGGGCGCTGCTGGGTCTCGGACTGTTCGGTCACCGGACACCTTCCGTGGCAGGGGCGGAGGCCGAGGCGGCCTCCCTCGAAGCGAGGTAGGCCTTGACGTCGCGGGCGACGATGGCCTCCATGAAGAATGACAGGAGCGGGATGACCCCGCCGAGCGCGAGCAGGATGAAGCGCAGGAACGGCCAACGCATCAGGCTCCACATCCGGAAGCACGCGAAGAGGTACACGACGTAGAACCAGCCGTGCGCGACGAGGATCGAGAGCGAGATGTTGAGTCCGTCACCGGTCGACTCGAGGCCCTCGGGCCCCTCGACGACGGGAGCGAACCAGAGCAGACCGCCGGATCCTCCCGCGAAGAGCTCGAGTCGGATCGGCGTGTACTTCAGCACCATCTCGGCGACCAGCAGGAGCAGCATGACTCCGGTGATGATCGACGCGACCTGGTAGAACTTCAGCGCACCACGGATCGCCGGAAAGCTGGCGACTTTCGGTTCGGGCATGACTCCAGTCTAGCTGGGGAGAATCCGCGTCGATTCCGGCGTCAGGGTGCGGGTGGACGCGCCACGAGCAGTTCGCCCGCGCCTGTCGCCGCGAGCGCTCCGGCAGCGTGGGGCACGAGCAGGGTCGAGCCGCGGCGGAGTCGCTGCGCCCCGATCTCGACATCACCGTCGTTCACGATCACGATCGAGAAACCGCGTCCGATGACGGTGGAGCCGTCGACGGGGATCCGTTCGAGGCGGAAGTACTCGTCGGCAGCACCAGGAAGGGCGGAGCCCGATGCGGGGGCGGTCGTGATCAGCGCGTCGAGGTCCGTCGCCGATCGTGCGGTCGTGGTGACCGCGGCGAGCGCGAGGTCGAAGCCGAGACCGAGATGGCCGACCGCCGCCCCGTCGATCGCGAAGTCTCCCCACTCGAGAAGGATCGACAGGTCTTCCGGCTGCTGCAGCTCGAGCAGCAGCACGCCGGCGCCGATCGCGTGCAGCTCGCCCGGCGGCACCCAGACCACATCTCCCGCGGCGACCTCGATCTCATGCAGCAGACCGAGCAGCGTCGTCGCGTCCTGTCGCTCGACGAGAGCGGCCAGATCGGCTGCCTCGACGTCCTGCCGCAGGCCGATGTGCACAGTGCCGCCCTGCAGGATGTACCAGGCCTCCGCCTTGCCGTGCGCGCGGCCGAGATGCGTCGCCGCGAAGTCGTCGTGCGGGTGCGCGTGCACGGGCAGCCGCTGCCCGGCATCCAGAAGCTTCACGAGCAGGCGGGTGTCCGCACCCCACCGTGCGACGTGGTCGTCTCCCAGCCAGGCGACAGGGTCCCGCTCGATCGCGTCACGCAGCACCCGTCCGTCCGGGAGCGTGGTGAGGCCGAGCTCGGGCTCCCCGTTGACCGTGGTCGTCGAGCCGATCCAGTCCTCGGGTTCCCGCGGAGCGGCGCCGTCTTCGCCGCGGAAGGCGCTGATGCGTGCGCCACCTCGGTAGAAGCGCTCGGCGGGTCGATTCGACGGCAGCGGGATGGGATTCATACGTTCTCCTTCGATCGCACGGCTCCGGCGAGGAAGCCCCCGACGAACGTGTCTCCTAGGCCCACGGTGGTCGGGGCGGGGACGTCGAGCGAGAATGCCGCGACACCCACGGCATCCGGGAGCGCCGCCTCGACGGCCGACACCAGGGCCTCCCCTCCCCCATGCCTGGGCATCGACGACGTGTGCTCGACGTCGTCCGACGTCACGCCGTCGCCCACCCGATAGCGGGTCGCGGCGACGACGACGGCGCTGTCGAGGGCTGCACGGTGCCGAGCGGCATCGGGCCCTGTGGCGATCGCCCAGTAGCGGGTGTGCACCACCAGCGCGCGAGCGGGGATGATCATGTGCGCCTCGCGGAGGGCGCGGATGACGTCGGACTGATCCAGCAGGTTCACGGCCCGGCCGAGGTACTCCTGCAGCTCGTCCTCGTTCATGCCGTAGACGTCGATCTGCGGCAGCAGCCGGGTCCGAACGGTCTCCGCGAAGCCTCGCGTGTAGAAGCCCGCGTCCTCGTAATAGACGAGAGCATCGCCCGGGAGGCTCGACATCGCGCGCTGCACCTCGATGAGCCGCTGTTCGAGCAGGTCGTGATCCTGCATCGTGTTGAAACCCGAGACGAGGAAGACGCCGGCGTCCGACAGAGATGCCGGCAGATCGGCCGAGAGGAGCATCCGCCGGTTGGGCGGGTCGTTCGCGAAGATCAGCCGGTTGGGGGCGGGCGACAGCACCTCTCCGTCCGTGAGGCGCACGTGCGCGCCGACCGGATACTGCACGATCAGATGCGGGTCGAGGGTGTCCTCGGTCGCCGAGCAGATGTACGAGATCGACTCGGGCAGCAGCCGACGGACGTTGTCGTCGATGCTCACCAGGTGCTGCACGCTCGCGATGCCGAGGGCGTCGAGCACGAGCCCCGCCCGCACACCGGTGCCACCGAGCGTGACCGCGTACTCGAAGTGCGACACGAAGTCCTCGATCACCTCGGACGAGGCGACGAATCGCTCAGCACCCGTTCCCGAGGCGACGAAGGCCAGCACCGCCACCAGCAGCGAGCGTTCGTCGGTGATCGGCGCCGTGGTCGTGAGCTCGTGGCGCCGCACGCCGTGCGCGTGCGCCAGCCTGTCGAACACCGATGAGTCCCACCTGAGCTCATAGTCGACGGTGCCGCCGAGTCCGAGTACGAGCGTTCTGTCCACGTCGCCGATCATCCTCCCGAAGTCCGCGGTTCAGTACAGCGTTGCCTTGCCGTCTGCGCCGAACAGGTCGATCTTCTCAGCAGCCGTCACCTTCATGGCTTCGAGCGCCGCCGGCTGGATCGCGTTCGGCTCGCGCAGACGCTCGTCGGTGCCGAGCACCTCGCGCATGCGGTTGTGGTACGAGACCTTGATGTCGCTGGAGATGTTGATCTTGTTGACGCCCAGTTCGACCGCACGACGCAGTTCGGCGTCCGGGTTGGACGATCCGCCGTGCAGCACGAGCGGGATGCCGATCGCGGCCTTGATCTCCTCGAGCAGATCGTGACGCAGCTCGGGGTTCTTGTCACTCGGGTAGAGGCCGTGCGAGGTGCCGATCGCGATCGCCAGGCTGTCGACCCCGGTCTCCTCGACGAAGCGCACGGCGTCGGCGGGATTCGTGTAGATGATCTCGGCCGCACCGGACTCGCCGTAGCTGTCGTTCGCGCCGATCGTGCCCAGCTCACCCTCGACCTGGATGCCCACCGCGTGAGCCGCGTCGACGACCTTGCGGGTCAGCGCGACGTTCTCGTCGAACGGCAGCAGAGAGGCGTCGATCATGACCGAGGTGAAGCCCGCCTTGATGGCCGTGATGATCTGCTCGTAGCTTCCGCCGTGGTCCCAGTGGATCGCGACGGGCACGCTCGACCGGTGTGCGCGGGAGTGCATCGCCGCGATCAGGTCGGTAGTGATGTGAGACACCTCATCGGGGTGGATGGCGATGATGACCGGAGCGGCCTTCTCTTCACTGATGTCCATGATCCCGTTGAACATCGCCCAGTCGCTGATGTTGAACGCCGGGATGGCGAAGTTGTTCTCATTGGCGACATCGAGGATGGATTTGCCGGTGTAGAGCACTTGATTCTCCTGTTTCGTGGTGGTCGTTGATCCGTCGGCACGACGTCAGCTCTTCACGGACCCCGCCGTGAGACCGCTGATGAAGTACCGCTGGAAGATGAGGAAGAGGATGAGCACGGGGATGGATCCGAGCACGCTCATCGCCATGATCTGGTTCCACTCGTACGAGTGCTGCCCCATGAGCAGCTGGATGCCGATGGGCACCGTGCGCATGTCGATCGTGCGGGTGAGCGTCAGCGCGAACAGGTACTCGTTCCACGCGATCATGAAGGTGTAGATGCCGACGGACACGATGCCCGGGATCGAGATCGGCACCAGGATGCGCCACAGGGCGGTCATGGAACCTGCGCCGTCGACGCGGACGGCCTCGTCGAGCTCCTTCGGCAGGGTGTTGAAGTAGCCGGTCATCATGATGATCGCGTAGGGCAGCGTGAACACCATGTAGGTGAGGATCAGCCCGAGGTACGAGTTGTAGAGCCCGAGCGCCACCATCAGCCCGAAGTACGGGATCAGCAGAGTGATCGGCGGTACGGCCTGCACGCTGACGATCACGACGTTCAGGATGCGCTTGCCGCGGAAGTCGAAGCGGCTGAACGCGTACGCCGCCTGGATGGCCACGAGCAGCGTCAGGATCGTGACGGAGCCGGCGACGACGTAGCTGTTCAGGAAGAACCGCATCGTCTCGGGGTTCGTGAAGATCGCGATGTACGCGTCGAACGAGAACGTGTCGGTGACCAGCCGAGGCGGAAGCTCGAAGATCTGGGTGTTCGACTTGAACGAGCTCGAGAGCATCCAGAGCACCGGGCCCGCGGCGAACACGGCACCGAGGATCAGGCCGATCATCACGCCGGTCCTGGCGACGCGACGCTGGTTCTGAACGGTGAGAGCCATGATCAGTCCCTCGCTTTCTGGTGACGGACGTAGAAGACGGCGAGCACCATCGACATGAGCAGGACCAGCACCGCGGAGGTCGCGGCGAGCGAGAAGTCGTACTTGGCGAAGGCGAGCTTGTAGGTGAAGGTGCTGAGCACCTCGGTCACGTCGATCGGTCCGCCGCCGGTGGTCATCCAGATGAGGGCGAACTGCTGAGAGGTCCAGATCAGATCGAGCAGCACGAGGCTGATGATGATGGGGCGCAGCTGCGGGACGGTGACGTTCCAGAACCGCTGCACCGCACCCGCGCCGTCGACGGTCGCAGCCTCGTTCAGCTCGTTGGGGATGCCCTGGAGACCGGCCAGCAGACTGACCATGAAGAAGGGGTACCCCGCCCAGATGTTGATGAAGATGATGGTCCCGAGCGCGAGCTGCGGCGAGGCGAGCCATTCGATGTCGGTGTTGAGCAGGAAGTTCACGACGCCGTTCGGGGCGAGGAGCATGCGCCAGAGCACGGCGATCACGGCGACCGTGAAGAGCCACGGCAGCACGTACAGGGCCCGGAAGAAGGAGCGCGAGAAGCGGCCGAGCAGCGGACTGTTCAGCATCATCGCGAAGGCGAGACCGAGCACCAGGTGCGCGACCACGCTGGTCACCGTGAAGAGGATCGTGTTGCCGGTGGCCTTCCAGAAGCGCGGGTCCGACAGGATCTCGACGTAGTTGCCGATGCCGACGAACTCGGGCGACTTGTTCAGGATCACGTTGTCCTGGAAGGAGTAGCCGATCACCATGACGATCGGCACGATCATCAGGACGAAGAGCAGGATGATGGTCGGCGAGAGGAAGGCGTACGACTCGGTGGTCTTGCGCAGCTGCCGCCGGCGACGCGACATCGCGACCCCGGTGACGATCACCTCGGTGTCGTCGGATGTTCTCAGACTCATGGGAAGCATGGCTCCTTGGTTGGTCGGGTGCCGCATCGCATCGGTCGCGATGCGGCACCCCGTTCATTCGGGAAGCGAGAGGTCAGAACTCCGCTTTCCAGCTCTCCTGCGCCTTCTTGAGCGCGTCGTCGATCGACTGCTGCCCGTCGAAGGCCGACTGCAGCTGCTCGCCGAGCTGACGCATCAGCTCCTCGGCGACCGGAAGTCCGGTGAACTCGTTCGCCGGGTAT
This sequence comes from Microbacterium sp. Leaf159, assembly GCF_001423615.1. Classification (GTDB taxonomy): domain Bacteria; phylum Actinomycetota; class Actinomycetes; order Actinomycetales; family Microbacteriaceae; genus Microbacterium. The sequence continues at coordinate 1,439,039 of NZ_LMOU01000001.1, forward strand.
CCCGCCTGGTAGATGTCGAACGCCTGCTTGAACAGCTCGTCATCGTTCACGAAGTCGGGGACCGACTTCGAGTTGCCGGGGAAGGCCTTGGCCATGGTCGAGAGCTCCGAGTTGGTCTGCTCGCTCATCAGGAACTCGACCAGCTTGAACGCGGCGTCCTTGTGCTCCGAGTTCTCGGCCACGCCGATGCCCCAGGATGCGTAGGGGATGCCCCGTTCGCCGTCGTAGCCGTCCTCGGCAGGAAGCGCCGAGATCGAGAACTTCAGGTCGGGGTTCGTCTCACGGATCAGGTTGATGTGCGCGAGCGAGTCGATCATCATGCCGACGCGGCCGTTGGTGAACTCCTCGACCTTGTCCTGCTCCTTCATGGTGAAGGAACCGGAGGCGATCGAGCCGTCATCCCACATGCCGCCGATGAAGTCGACCGCCGAGGTGACATCGCCGTTGGTCAGATCGGGCTGACCGTCCTTGAGCATCGATCCTCCCGATGCCCATACCCACGACATGACGTCGTTCTGCACACCGTTCGGCGCTTCGAGGGAGAGCGGGAGAACCCAACCCGAGACGTCGCCGCCGAGGGCCGAGACCTTCGATGCCGCATCCGCGAACTCCGTGCGTGTGGTCGGCGGGGCGGAGACGCCCGCGTCGGCCAGCAGCGTGTCGTTCGTGAACATCGGGTAGACGAAGTTCACGACCGGGATCATGTACGTGCTGCCGTCGACCTGGATCTGGCTCGCCAGTTCGCTGTCGTCGTAGTCGTTCTCCTTCATCAGAGCGGTCAGGTCGGCGATGACGCCCTGCGAGGCGAAGTCGTTGACCCACGCGCCGTCGAGGCCGACGACGTCCGGCATGGTGCCGGATGCCGCTCCTGCGAACAGCTGCTCCTTGGTCGATGCGTACGGCCCGCTCACGAGCTTGACGGTGATGCCCGGGTTGGCGTCTTCGAACTCGTCGATGAGCGCCCGGAACTCACCGTCGGGGAGCTCGGGCTCCCACCACTGTGCGAACTCGATGGTGACGTCTCCGCCATCGGATCCATCGGTTCCGCTGTCGCCTGCCGCGCAACCTGCCACGGCCAGGACTGTCACGGCTGCTGTCGCTGCGCCGGCGAGCTTCAGAATGCGTCGCCCTCGCCCCACTGTGATCATCACTTCTCCTCTTCGAGATCGTGCCGCACACGCGCTTCGATGCTTGTTCGTGCGGTTTTGAGCCATGTTATGCCGACATTTGCAGGAACGTCAAGCACTTATCTGCATTTGCTCACACATGTAACTACAGATTTCATGACTGTATCCTTGTTTTCCTGGCGAATACCACCGTGATCAGATCGGAACGCTGGATGCCGTTATCTGCCGAAGTCTGCCGACTTATCTGCGCAAATGTGCTAGAGATGTCTGCATGGAAGCAACCGCACCGTCGCCGAAGCGCCGACTCCCCGCGGGCCGGAAGGCCGATCTCGCCGCCTATGTCGAGCAGATCGGAGAGGTCACCGTCGGAGGTCTCGCCGAGCACTTCCACGTGTCCATCGACACGATCCGGCGAGATCTCGACCAGCTCGATCGCGAGGGCGTCGTCATCCGCACGCACGGGGGCGCAGTCAGCGCCGAAGGCCAGCTGAAGGATCGCGCGCTCGATGTGCGCCTGCGGATGCAGACCGAGGAGAAGGAGAAGATCGCGCGCCTCGCCGCGGGCCTGATCGACGACGGCGCCGTCGTCATGCTCAACGCCGGGACCACGACCCTGGCTCTCGCCCGCGCCCTGCGGAACCACCGCGACCTCACGATCGCCACGAACAACCTGCGGATCCCTGCGGAGATCTCCCCCTCCGCCTTCCGCGACCTCTATGTCTTCGGCGGAGCGGTGCGGGCGATCACTCAGGCCACGACCGGGCCCGTCACCTTCACGATGACGCCAGGCGGGCCCGAGGTCGACATCCGGTGCGATCTCGCGCTGATCGCTGTCGGAGCGATCGACGAAGCAGGGTTCTCGACGTCGAACATGGGTGACGCGAACATGATGTCCGAGATGATCCAGCGCGCCGAACGCACCGCGATCCTCGCCGACTCCTCGAAGTTCGGCCGCCGCCTGTTCGCGCAGGTCACGACCCTCGATCGCGCGGACTACCTGGTGACCGACACTCCCCCGGAATCCTCCTTCGCGGCCGCTCTCGCGCAGGCCGAGGTCGAGGTCATCTCCGCCTGACCGGGTCTGACCACTCGCACGCACGACGAAGGCCGCCGGGAGAGCTCCCGACGGCCTTCGCCCCTGTCATACCTGCGTCATACGCCCGAGGGCTCAGAACCACCCGTTCAGGAGATCCCACAGCCAGTCGAGGATGTCGCCGATGATGCCGCCGATCCCGCCTGCGCGGTTCACGGTGACGGTGGCGGTGGCCTCGTCTCCGTCGGCCTGAGCGACCGCGACGGTGTACTTGCCCGGCTGCGTGCTCTTCGGCACGGTGACCGAGGTCGAGAACGTGCCGTCGTTCTTGACCAGGACGGTGCCGACCTCGGTGGCCGCACCCTTCTTGGGTCGCAGCTCGACCGTCACGGTCTCACCGGGCTCGTAGCCCTCACCGGTGATCTTCAGCTTCTTTCCTGCGGTCACCTTCGAGGATCCGAGGTCGATGGAACCCGCGAACTCCGCCGGTTCCTCACCCGCGATCGTGAACGGCACCTGCACCGTGGTGCCGGTACCTGCGACGGCGACGGTGAGCAGCTGCTCGCCGAAGACGCCCGAGGGAACCGTGAAGCTGAGCGACGCGCGCCCCGCCTCGTCGGTCGTGTCGACGATCGTCGGATCGACGGCCCCTGCGGCGAGCTGCGTGCCGCCGAGCGACAGCGTCACCTCACCGGGCGCCTGCTCGCCCGCGCTGAACGCCAGCGACGAGAGCGCGACCGTCACCTGGTCGCCGGCGCTGTAGCCGTCGGCATCCGGCGCGCTGACCGAGACACCCACGGCACGCTGTGCGAGGTCGGGGGTCGCGGTCTTGTTGGCGTCGAACCAGTCGACCATGGACTGCAGGTCGATCTTGCCGGTGTCGCGCTTGCCCGCGCCCTCCTTGAAGGTGAAGAAGTTGTCTCCACCCGCGGCGAGGAACGAGTTGGCTGCCACCGTGTAGTTCGCCGCCGGATCGATCGCGGTGCCGTTGAGCGTGATCGACGTGACCCGCGAGCCCTGCGCTGCGGCGGGGTCGTACGTGTAGACGAGCCCCTCCGAGACGCCGAGCTTGAGGAACGGGCGAGCGGAGCCTGCCGGCTGCCACTGCTCCTCGAGAACGCCCTTCAGCTGAGCGCCGGTGAGCGTCAGTGTCACCAGTGTGTTGGCGAACGGCTGCACCGTCGCCGCCTCACGGTATGTCACGTTGCCGTTCGGGTCGTTCGCGTTCGACGAGGCGTACGTCAGGTTGGCACGGATGCCGCCCGGGTTCATCAGCGCGATGTCCGCGCCGGTGGACCATTTCTGCACGTCGGCCACGAAGTTGCCGATGGTGGACTCGCCACCGCGGTTCTCCGACCCGTTCGTCTGGCGAGCGCGGTTGAAGTCGGCGGTGATGTCTCCGACCTTCACCGCACCGAGAACGTCCGCCTCGGCCTTCGCCTTCGCGACGATGTCGGCCACCTCCGGAACGGCCGGGTAGAGCGGCTGACCTGCGGCGGTGAGCGGCTTGATCTCATTCGTGATCGAGATCAGATCCTTGGTCTTCGGATCGACCTGCAGGTTCATGAGACCCAGGTTCTCGCCGTACTGCCCAGCCGAGACGACCGGGCGGCCGTCGATGACGTGGTTGTACGCGAGGTGGGTGTGCGCCGACACGATCGCGTCGACGTCCTCATCGACCCCGTAGACGATCTCACCCAGGGGCGAGTCGGGGGTGATGCTCGACAGTTCGACGCTGGACGCACCCTCGTGGACGAGGAGGATGACGACGTCCGCCTCACCGTTGGACGGATCTCCGTCGCGCAGGTCGTCGGCCACGGCGTTCACCGAGTCGACGATGCTGCGCACCTCGAGGTCAGCGATCCCCTCCGGGGACACCAGCGAATCGAGGTCCTCGGTCACCGCTCCGACGAAGCCGACGCGCACGCCGTCGAGTTCCTTGACCCAGGCCGGGGCGAGCGCGGGCTCGCCGGTCTCGGTCACGAACACGTTCGACGAGATGTACTCCCAGTCCGCGCGGTCCTGCACGCGGTCGCGCAGGTCCTCCCAGCCCTGGTCGAACTCGTGGTTTCCTGCCGCGCTGACGTCGAGTCCTGCAGCGTTGAGCGCATCGATCGTCGGGTTGTCGTCGTTGATGAACGAGGTGAACGTCGACGCGCCGATCAGGTCGCCGGCTCCGGCGAAGATCGTGTTCGGGTTCTCCTCGCGGAACTGCTTGACGGCTCCAGCGACCACTGCGGCACCGGCGGCGGCGCCGTCGGCCTCGATCCGACCGTGGAAGTCGTTGATCGTGACGATGTCGATGCTCACCGGGGGGATCTCGGACGAGACGCCGACGATGATCGGGTCGTGGTCGCTCGAGCGGAACGGCGTACCCGCCTCGGTGGCGCCGAACGCGTACCCGCGGTCGCTCCACTCCGGAGAGTTGATGCTCCACACACCTGCACCCGTGATCGACGCGGCCAGCGACGGGGATGCCAGCACGTGGTCGAGCGATCCGAGCTCGCCGTCGAACGTGTAGGTGTGCTGGTCGGGGGCCTTCTCGCGAGCGACGTCACTCCACCCCGCCGTCGTGAAGACCTCGATCGGGTCTTCCTTGGCGTAGGCGTTGAAGTCGCCGATCAGCAGGATGTCGCTGCTGCCGGTCGTCTGCTCGATCTCCTCGGTGAAGCCCTTGAGCGAGTTCGCCTGCGTGACGCGATCGGCGTTGAAGAAGCCCTGGCCGTCGGCCGGCTCCGCTCCACCGCCCTCGGGTGCAGACTTCGACTTGAAGTGGTTCGCCACGACCGTGACGACGCGGCCGTCGATGTCGAACGCCTGAGCGATCGGCTCGCGGGCGTTGCCCCACACGGTCTCGTCGGTCACGGTCAAACTGTCGCCCACCGTCTCGACGGCATCCTTCTTGTAGATGATCGCGCTGGTGATGAAGTCGGTGGTGGCCGAATCGTTCAGCTCGTCGGGAGTGCGGACATAGTCCCACTCGTCACTGCCGAGCGCGTCGTTGAGCCCGTCGACCAGATCGGCCAGCGCCTCGTCGAGCGAGCCGCCGAGCTTGATCGAGTTCTCGATCTCCATGAGCGACACGATCTCGGCGTCGAGTCCGTTGATCGCCGCGACGATCTTGGACTTCTGGATCTCGAACTGAGCCGCGTTCGCCGCACCCCGAGCGTTCGAGTTCTCGCTCTTGAGCGTCGTGAAGTAGTTGAAGACGTTGAACGACGCGACCTGCACGTCGCCGCCCACCGTCGGCGCCGTGTCGGAGCGCGGGTTCGTCGCCGCGAAGCCCACCTTCAGGTCGTCGGACGAGGTGTTGTCGATGGGCACCACCGGCTGCAGACGCCAGTCGTCGAAGCCGTACTGCAGCACGTAGCCGTTGTCGCTGAAGTCGACGGTGTCGCCGTTGCGGACGACGAGGTCCTTCGTGAAGTAGGGCTGGTCGTTCGGGTGACCGCTGTTCGTGACCTGGATCGACCAGCCGTCGTCGAGGAGGATGCGGTTGGCGCGGTTCGCCGCGGCGATCGCCACCGCCTCGTCGCCGGGGCGGACGGTCTCGGTGTTCTTGACGTTGAGGTCGGCACCGGCGTTCAGCCAGAGCGCTCCGAAGTTGTAGAGCTGGTGGCTCGATGCGACGCGGTATGTGCCGGCGGGTGCGACGTACATGTTCTCGTACTGCTCGCGGTCCGCACCTTCGACCGAGTCGGGAAGCGGCGTGAGCGCGGGAACCCCGACGCCCGCCTGCACCACGGAGATGCCGGACAGAGCCGCGGGGTTGATCTGCGTCTGGCCGAAGTACTCGCTGACCGATCCCGTGACCGAGACGAGGTCGCCGATCTCGAGGGTCGGAGCCAGCGCGTTGAGGAAGACGAAGACGCCGTCGGACGCACCGGGCGTCGCGTCGGTCTCGCCGCCGGACCCCTGGGTCTGGATGACGATGCCCTTGTAGCCGCCGGTGCGGTAGTCGGCCGTGACCACGCCCTCGACCGTGACGGTCTGACCGTTCAGCGGCGAGACGTCGGTCGTGCCCTGCACCTCGGCGATGGAGACCGCCGTCGGGTCGGGCTCGGGCTCCGGGTCGGGGTCGGGCACCGTGCCGGTGTTCTGCGGCGTGATGGTCGCCGAGAGGCTGAAGTCCGCCCTGTTGTCGTCGGTGTCCTTGCCGTCGGTGCGGTTGAGCGACTTGACGTCGGTGTTGCCGGTGGGCGGCGTCGCCGCCGTGGTCTCGAAGGTGTTCGAGGTGCCGTAACCGAGAACGTCGATCACTCCGTCGGCACCCGTGATCGAGCCGGGGGCAAGCGTGACAGCCGCGGTGCCGTTCACGAGGGCGAGTGTGCCGTTGGTGCCGCTCGGGTTGAGGGTGCTCACCGCGTCGGCTGCCGGCAGAGCGGCGCCGTTGGCCCCGTTGCTGCCGGCCTGCACGAGGTAGTGGCCGCCCGCCGGGATGACTCCGGTCAGCGGCGCGACGCCGTTGGAGCCGCCCGTTCCCGTCGCCGATCGATACTGCAGCGAGAGTCCGTCGAGGGTGACGGGTGCCGCGGTCGGGTTGTAGAGCTCGACGAACTTGTTCGTGAAAGCCGCGCCTGCGCTACCTCCGGACAGGTACGCCTCGTTGATGACCACCCCCGTCCCTGCGACGTCGGCGGATGCGGGCGCTGCGATCAGGGCGCTGGCGCCGAGAGCTGCGACGCAGGTGGCGGCGAGGACGCCGAGACGCCCCCGACTTCTGCGATCTGACCCCGGAACCTCGCGGTTCACGGCGTCGGGAGCGGACATCATCTGTGTTGTCTCCTCGGGTATCGTCTGGCGACGGCTCTCGTGAAACCGTGGCTGCGCGCTCTCAGCTGACGCACATGTGAGCGAGCATACGGAGGCCCTCGGACAACCTCAACGGAGTTTTCCGATTGGTAACCAAGCCCTCACCGAACGTCGGAAACGACCCCTGACGAAGGTGGAATATCGCGTGCATCCGCGCTCGGATGCGCATGGTGCTCCGCGCAGACGCGCGTCGGGATCAGACCGACTCGCCCGCCACGGCGTCCTCGAATTCCTCGACCTCGCGCTCCCAGGCGTCCTTCGCGAGTCGGTACCAGAGGTAGAACGCGAAACCCGCGAAGATCGCCCACTCGACCGCGTAGAAGATGTTGAGCCAGTTCACCGGGGACTGCTCCTCCGGAGCCGGCGACGAGATGTCCGTCAGGCCGGCCGCAGCCGTCGTCGACGCGAGGTACGGCCGATACACGTCGAGCTGATCGACGTCGTGCCAATGGCTGAGCAGCGCGGCGGTGGACATCTTGTCCATGCGCTGCGGGTCGTCCTTGGGCGGCACAGCTGGGCCTTCATCCGAGATGAGGCGTCCGGTGATCGAGGCTTCCGCCTCGCCCGCGTTCAGCTTCTCGACGGCGTCATCGGCGACGGCACGGTCGGCCGTCCAGCCGATCGCCACGGCGATCGAGGTGCGATCGGCGACCCGCAGCTGACCGGTGACCCAGTAGCCCTCGACGTCGTCGTTGAAACGGCTCGACACCACGAGGAAGTCATCCGGAACCCAGGTGCCCGACGTCTCGACCTTCTGACCGACGAGCGGCTCGGGCAGGTAGACGCCCGGCTCGACCACATCGGTCAGCGGACGCACCTCCTCGGTCGCTCCGGCGGGCGGAGGGTCGGTCTCGATCGCGCGCTCCAGCTGCCACTGACCGAGCCAGGCGAAAACGCCGGCGACGACCAGGCACAGCACGAGCATCCCGATCCAGCGTCCCCGGAGCATGACCTCGCGAAGGGTCGGCGGGAACAGTGCGGGTGAAGTCACGGTGACGAGCGGAGCCTCAGGCCTCGTAGGGTGCGAGGACGACCTCGACCCGCTGGAACTCCTTGAGGTCGGAGTATCCGGTGGTGGCCATCGACTTGCGGAGCGCGCCGATCAGGTTCGCCGTGCCGTCGGCGACGGGTGCGGGACCGTAGAGGATCTCCTCCAGGGTGCCGATGCCGCCGACCTCGACGCGGCGACCGCGCGGGAGCTTCGGGTGGTGCGCCTCGGGGCCCCAGTGGAATCCGCGGCCGGGTGCGTCCGTGGCGCGAGCGAGCGCGACACCGAGCATGACGGCATCCGCTCCCATCGCGAGCGCCTTGACGATGTCGCCGGACGTGCCGACCCCGCCGTCGGCGATCACGTGCACGTAGCGTCCGCCCGACTCGTCGAGGTAGTCGCGACGAGCGGCCGCGACGTCGGAGACGGCCGTGGCCATCGGCGCGTGGATGCCGAGGGTGGCGCGGGTGGTCGATGCCGCTCCCCCGCCGAAGCCTACGAGCACGCCGGCAGCGCCCGTGCGCATCAGGTGCAGTGCGGCCGTGTAGGTGGCTGCTCCGCCGACGATCACAGGCACGTCGAGGTCGTAGATGAACTTCTTGAGGTTCAGCGGCTCGTCGACGCTCGACACGTGCTCGGCCGAGACCGTCGTGCCGCGGATGACGAACAGATCGACGCCTGCAGCGGCGACGGTGTCGTAGAACTCCTGCGTGCGCTGCGGGGTCAGGGAGCCTGCGACGGTCACACCGGCCTCGCGGATCTCGGCGAGGCGCTGCGTGATGAGCGCGGGCTTTATCGGCTCGGCGTAGAGCTCCTGCATCCGCACCGTCGCCTGGCCCTCGTCGAGGCCGGCGATCTCGGCGAGCAGCGGCTCGGGGTTCTCGTACCGGGTCCAGAGGCCCTCGAGGTCGAGCACACCCAGGCCGCCGAGCTGCCCCAGCATGATCGCCGTCTGCGGACTCACGACGGAGTCCATCGGGGCGCCCAGCACCGGGATGCCGAAGCCGAAGGCGTCGATCGTCCAGGCGGTCGACACATCCTCAGGGTTGCGCGTGCGCCTCGACGGCACCACCGCGATGTCGTCGAACGTGTACGCGCGTCGCGCGCGCTTGCCTCGGCCGAGCTCGATCTCCATGGTCACCACTCCAGACTACCGGGCGCACGCGGAGGTGCCGACGGCTGGGACACTGGGAAGGAGGTCAGGAGGCAGTATGTCGGTGGATGCCATGGAGATCGCCGTCGTCGGAGGCGGCGTGATGGGACTCGCCACCGCGTGGGAGCTGACCAGACGCGGCCATCGGCCGGTGGTGTTCGAGCGCTTCGCGCGCGGGCATCGCGAAGGAGCCTCGCACGGAGCGACGCGCAACTTCAACAACGCCTACGACGAGGAGCACTACCTCGATCTGCTCGTCCGCGCGCGGGACGGCTGGGAGGCACTCGGCCTGGTCGACGGCGAGCCTCTGCTGCGCCTGCACGGTCTGGTCACGCACGGCGATCTCGATGTGTCCTCGGTCGAGCACCGCCTCCATGAGCGGGGCATCCACGCCGAGATCCTGTCCCCCGCCGAGGCGACGTCCCGCTGGCAGGGCATGCGGTTCGCCGATCCGGTGCTGTTCTCCCGAGACGCGGGGGTGGCCCGAGCATCCGCCGCCCTGCGGGAACTCGAGCGACGCATCGTCGACGCGGGAGGCGAGGTGCGCTGGGAGACCCCCGTCACCCGGATCGACGAGACGGATGCCGGTGTCGAACTCGTGCTCGCCGACGGGCGGATCCACGCCGAGATCGCCGTCGTCACGGTGGGCGCCTGGACCGAGAGGATGCTCCCCGGCATCCGACTTCCCCGACTCGAGGTCACCGAGGAGACGCCCGCCCACTTCCGGCCCGTCGACGGATCGGCCTGGCCGTCGTTCAACCACTACGTCGACCCCGACCGCTATCCGGCGACGGTGTACGGGATGCCGACTCCGGGCGAGGGCGTCAAGGTCGGGTTCCACCGGGTCGGCGATGTCGTCGACCCCGATGCGCGCCCGCATCTGACCACCCACGCCGATGCGCTGGCCGACTACGTGCGCGAGTGGATGCCCGGCCTCGACCCGGCATCCGCCGTCCCGATCAACTGCACCTACACCTCGACGGACGACAGCGCGTTCGTGCTCGATCGACGCGGACGGCTCGTGGTGGGCGCGGGCTTCTCGGGGCACGGGTTCAAGTTCGCACCGGGAGTGGGGGCCACCCTGGCCGACCTCGCGCTCGACCCGACCGCACTCGCGGCCGAGCCCTTCCGCCTCCCCTGAGCCGGGGCTCAGCGGGAACGCGCGACGCGGCGCTCGTCCCACACGGGGGCGCCCGCCTCGTACACCTCCCCGTCCGAGCCGAACACGAGGAACCGATCGAACGACCGAGCGAACCAGCGGTCGTGCGTGACCGCGAGCACGGTGCCCTCGAATCGCGCCAGCGCGTCCTCGAGCGCCTCCGCCGACTCGATGTCGAGGTTGTCGGTCGGCTCGTCGAGCAGAAGCAGCGTCGCGCCGGAGAGCTCGAGAAGCAGCACCTGGAACCGCGCCTGCTGCCCTCCCGACAGTGATTCGAAGGTCTGCTGAGCCTGACGCACGAGCCCGTAGCGGTCGAGCGCCGAGCTCGCGGCATCCCGCGGCATCCCCGCTCGTCGTTCGTCACCTCGGTGCAGGATCTCGAGCAGCGTGCGCCCCACGAACTCAGGGTGCGCGTGCGTCTGCGCGAACAGACCGGGAACCACCCGTGCACCGAGGACAGCTCGGCCGGAGTGCGCCACCTCGGAGAGCTGCTCCCCCGTCGAGGTCACGTGACCGAGGGTCGAGTCCGGGTCGCTTCCTCCCCGGGCCAGCAGACGGAGAAAGTGCGACTTGCCCGAGCCGTTGGATCCCAGCACGGCGACGCGATCGCCGTACCAGACCTCCGCGTCGAACGGCCGCATCAGCCCCGTAAGCTCCAGCCTCTCCGTGACGACCGCGCGCTTGCCGGTGCGCGAACCGCGCAGGCGCATGTCGAACTCCTGGGCAGGCGGCCGCTCCTCGGGCGGTCCGGCCTCCTCGAACTTGCGGAGACGGGTCTGGGCCGCCTGGTAGCGCGAGGCGAACCCGTCGTTCGCCGAGGCCTTCACCTTGAGGTTCGCGACGAGGATCCGCAGCTTCTCGTGTTGCTCGTCCCACCGCCGACGCAGCTCGTCGAGACGGTCCATCCGGTCGCTGCGCGCCTGGTGATACGTCGCGAAGCCGCCGCCATGCACCCACGCAGACGCCCCAGCGCCTCCCGGTTCGAGAGTCACGAGCCGGTCGACCGCGCGTGCGAGGAGCTCGCGGTCGTGCGACACGAGAAGCACGGTCTTCGGGGTCTGCCGCAGTTGCTCCTCGAGCCAGCGCTTGGTCGGCACGTCGAGGTAGTTGTCGGGCTCGTCGAGAAGCAGCACCTCGTCGGGGCCGCGCAGCAGCGCCTCGAGCGCGAGCCTCTTCTGCTCACCTCCCGAGAGCGTGGTCAGCTCACGGAAGCGCGCGCGGTCGTAGGGCACTCCGAGAGCTGCCACCGTGCACTGGTCCCAGATCGTCTCGTGCTCGTATCCGCCGGCGTCCGCGTACTCGGCGATCGCCGTCGCATACGCCATCTGGGTGTCGTGCTCATCCCGCTCGATCAGCGCGTTCTCGGCTGCTTCGAGCGCTTCCGCCGCCTGGCGGATCCGTCGCGGCGCGACGCGCACCAGCAGCTCGTGAACGGTCTGGCCTGCTTCGCCGTGTCCGACGAACTGATCCATCACTCCGAGGCCGCCGTCGATCGTGACGACACCGGAATCGGCCGCCTGATCACCGCGGATGATCCGGAGCAACGTCGTCTTGCCCGCACCGTTCGGTCCGATCAGAGCGCTCGTCGAACCGGAACCGACGCGGAACGTCGCGTCGTCCAACAGCGGTCTGCCGTCGGGGAGGGTCAGCGAGACCCCAGCTACATCGATATATCCCACCGTGCGTGGCCGTCCTTCCGCCCGCATGGCGAGCCGACCAGGCTATCAGGAAGCGGGCCGGTGGTCGATCGCACCTACCGGACGACCTGGATGGCCTCCGTGCGAGGAGCGGCGGGAAGGAGCATCCGGAACTCGGTGCCGACGCCCTCCTTGCTCGTCACGTCCATGGATCCGCCGTGGGCGAGCATGATCGCCCGGGTGATCGTGAGCCCGAGCCCCACCCCGGGGACCGCGTTCTGCGTCGCCGTCGATGCGCGGAAGAAACGTGTGAACAGCATTCCCTGCTCGTCTTCGGGGATCCCGACGCCGGTGTCCCTGACCGCGAGCTCGACCGCTCCGTCGAGCATCCGCACGCTCGCCGTGACCCGCCCGCCGGAGCCCGTGAACTTGATCGCGTTCGAGAGGAGGTTGTCGAGCGCCTGACCGATCCGCCCCGCGTCGATCGACAGACGCACAGGAGCGGTCGGCACCTCGGCGACGATCTCGATCCCCTCGCGCTGCGCATGGGGTCCGGCGGACTCCACGGCATTGCGTACGAGCTCGACGACGTCGGCCTCTCGGCGCTCGAGCGGGAACCTGCCGGACTCGACCTGAGCGGTGAAGAGGAGGTCGCCCACGAGGTTGAGGAGCCGCTGCGCATTGCGCTCGATGATCCCGACGAACTCCTGCTGATCGGTCGTGAGCGGCTGCGCCGGGTCGTTCTGCAGCAGATCGAGGAATCCGATGATCGCGCTCAGCGGCGTGCGGAGCTCATGCGAGATCATGCCGACGAACTCGTCCTTCATGCGCGCGACCTCGACCGCCCTGGTCTCGTCGGTGATCACGAGCAGGTAGCCGTGCCGAGAGCCGTCCGAGTCCTGGTACGGCGACACCGTCATGCGCGCGGGCACAGAGGATCCGCCGACCGTCGTGACGTCGATGTGCGAGTCGACCGACAGCCCCGAGTCGGCCTCGTCGAACAGCGCCCGCAGCCCGGGGTGCAGTCCGTCCTCGGTGCGCTCCGCACCCTGCGGGGCGAACTGCGCGAGCACCGTCGGCTCGAAGAACCGGTCGACACGCACCTCGGCGAGCGCCTCGCGCACGGGCATGCCCAGCAGACGCACGGCGCCGGGGTTCCATGCGCTGATCGTGCCGCAGTTGTCGGTGGCGATGACCGCCTGCCCGGTGATCGAGTTCCACAGGCTCGTGAACGACTCCGAGAGGCCGCGGTACTGCTGCTCGCTGGCGCTGAGCTTCTCGAGCATCGCCTGGTTCGCGACGAGTGCGGCCGTCCGCTCGGCGACGAGAGCCTCGGCCTGCGATGTGCGCAATCGCTGCAGTCTGGACAGCTCGTTCACGATCGCGCCCACCGTCGCGAAGACGAGGGGCCCGATGATGCCGCGCAGCCAGGCGGCAGAATCCTCGGGCGGATCGATGATGTTCGGCATCAACAGCGCGATCGACGTGAAGATCCCGACGATGAAGACCTGCCTGCGACCGGGAGACGCGGCGATCCAGATCACGGGCAGGAGGACGAGAGAGGAGAAGAGCGAGGAGGCGGCGCCGGTTCCTGCGCGCAACGCGCCGATGCCGAGGAGGTCGATGATGGGGACCAGCATCACGACCCAGCCGTCGTACACGCCTCGCGCGGACAGGACAGCGGCGAGCGCGGTCACGACAGCGACCGCGAGGATGCCGGAGACGGCGACGACGGCGTCGGTGACCGGAACCCCGGGGATCGCCCACATCAGGAGAGCGGCGATCCCGACCGCGATCGCCGTGGGTCCCTGCTTCATCAGCGGAGTGGGATTGTCGAAGTACTTTCGCCATCCCCGCTCCATCGACGCCTGCACGACGTTCGTCGTGGTCATCGCGCCACGCCTCGGAGCAGTCGACGCAGATCGGCTCCGACGATGGGCTTCGGCAACGCCGCATCGGCATCCGGATAGTCGGCGACGTCCAGCACCGAACTCACGATCAGGAAGCAGTCGGGGAACCGGTCACGCACCTGGCGGGCGCACTCCTCGCCGGTGATGCCCGGCAGCAGGAGGTCGATCACCGCGACAGCCGGGTTCATCCCCGCAAAGGCGGCGATCGCGGTCTCGGCGTCCATCGCCGCGAACACATCGAATCCCTCACGGTCGAGATACCGCTGCAGGAGATCCATCTGATCAGCGCTGTCCTCGACGACGAGGGCCAGCGGCCGCGCGCTCATCGCAGGAACAGCTCTCGCACGATGACGATCACGACGACGATGCCGAGGGCGAGGAGCGCCTGCGGGATGAGGCGCTTCTCGCGACGGGCGTCCGTCGCGATCTCCTCCTCCTCGGCGCTGCGCGAGGGTGCTTCGGTCATGAGTCGACCCGTCCGATCTTCTCGGTCTTGATCCATGCGGCGTCGGCGTGACGCCATTCCTTGATGTACGAATCGACGGTGATGGCGCAGAGCAGCGAGCCGTATCCGCACACGTACAGGAGCAGCCCGGCGAAGAACCGTCCGCCGGGGAGCGGCTCGACGGTGCGCGCGAGCCAGATGCCGAGCATCGAGATCGGGCCCCAGAGGTAGAAGATGACCGCCCACGTGATTCGGGTCTGGTCGGTGACCGCGAGTCCGAGCTCGCTCAGCCCCGCGTCGAACAGCCAGGGGAAGAGGGCTATGGCCATCAGGATCAATGCACCGAGCCCCGGGAACATCAGCGCTTCACGCCACGACTGACGCCCGATCCGCGGATCCAGCTGCACCGCATAGAGCATCGAGAAGAGGTAGATGCAGGCGGCCGCGATCCACATGAAGCGGAACACGAACTCGGCGATGTCGCTGTGCAGGACCAGCAGCACGAGAAGGGCGGATGCCGCGAGGATCATGAAGGCCGGGAGGAGCAGGATCGTGAACCACGCGAGCCCGAACGAGAAGCTCCCCAGATTGTGCACCCGGCTGGGGCGGAACCACAGCGTGCGATAGATCGACGTCAGTTGCACGTTGCCTCGCGCCCACCGCAGTCGCTGCTTCCAGAGGCTGTCGATCGTGCGGGGCTCCTCGGCGAGAACGACCGCGTGCGGCTCGAAGACCATGCGCCGGCCGGCGAGCTGCCCCTCGAACGTCGTCATGGTGTCCTCGGCGAGCGTGCCGGTCGGGATTCGACCGCCGATCGCCTCGAGGTTCGCGCGCGAGTGCAGCTGCGCACCGCCGGCGAGGCAGGCGATCGCGCCGCCCACGTTCTGGGTCCGGCGCGCCGAGAGCTGGCCGATCACGTACTCGATCGCGATGAAGCGCGTCAGATAGTTGCGGTCTCGGCTGCCCTCGGCGATGTACGCGGTGACCGCCCCGACCTTCTCGTCGGCGAGGTGCCTGCTCATCTTGCGCAGCGAGTCGCGCGCGAAGATGACGTCGGCGTCCATGATCAGCACGGCCTCGGTCCACTCATCCGCGAGGACGATCTCGAGACCGTGGTTCAGCGTGTGCGCCTTGCCCTGGCCGCCCTGGTCGCGGCGCAGATGCACGACGCGACCGGGGTACGCCTGGGCCTTCGCCGCCACGACCGCGGGGGTGTCGTCGGTCGACGCGTCATCGATCACGAAGATCCGGAGTCGATCCGCCGGATACTCCAGCTGCGTCAGTCGGTCGATCGCCTGGCCGAGCACCAGGCCCTCGTTCCAGGCGGGGATCAGCACGGCGATGCGAGGGTGATACGGAGCGGCCTTGCCGTAGTGATTGCGGAACGCGTGCAGGGGCAGCACGAGGAACTGCAGGCCCGTGTTGACGACGGGAAGCGTGCCGACGAACACGCAGATCAGCAGGATGACGACCACGACGGTCTCGACCCAGGTGAGCTCCGGCATCAGCGCTGCGCCTCCCGCTCGCCCAGGAGCTCGGCGACGCGTGAATAGCGACCCACCTCGGACGCCACGTGGCTGTCGGTGGAGGCGACGAGCTCGGCTCCCGCATCACGCAGGGCATCGAGCAGGGGGATGCCGGGACACCCCCACTTCTCGTTCACCTCGACCATCGTGTCGGTCTCTGCGGCGGCCTTCGCCCAGGCGGCGACCCGTTCCGCGCCGAGGTCGCCTTCGGCCAGCCCGATCTTCGGGAGGAGGGAGAAGCAGTGCGCCAGCTGGTTGCCCGGGTGGCGGCGCATGGCGGCGATCAGCGCGGACACCAGCTGGTCGAGTGCATCCTCCGTGCCCCAGCCGGCGGCGATCCGCTCGCGCACGGCACTCGGGCTGAGCGGCCCCTCGACGCCCGGGAACTGGTGGTCGGCGATCAGGATGCGATCGATCCCCGCGGGCAGCACGGGGATGTCGAGCGCGCCCGAGGCATCCAGGATCTTCGCCTCCACGCCGGTCAGGACCGTGAGCCCCTCGGGAACGCGCAGGGCGCGCACCGCGCTGAGGTACTCGGGCACCCATGTGGTGGTGCTGCGGACGTGATCGACGAGGCGGAGCGTCTCAAGACCCGCGACGGATGCTGCCGTGACGTTCTCGGCGAGCGTCGAGACGGCATCGTCCGAGAACGTCGAGTGGACGTGGTGATCGCCTCGCAGCAGGGCGTGGGTCACAGCTCCTCCTGATGCCCGGCGTGCGCGGACACGAGCACCTCGTCGACCTCGACGATGATGTCTTCGAGGAAGCGCACGGAGGCGACCTCGCGGAACGGGATGCTCGTGGGGATGTCGCGCCCGAGGAACAGGTCCGCGACGAGCGAGGGGATGTCCACCCCTGCCGCGATGGTGAGCGGAAGCGCTCCGGGGAACCGCGGGTTGACCTCGAGCAGCACGGCCCGCCCCTCGCGGTCACGGCGGAGCTGCACGTTGGCGACGCCGACGAGACCGATGGCCCGCGCGATGGCAGCGGCGGTCTCTTCGAGCTCCGGGTCGTGTACGGTACGGCCGGCGATCGCCACACCCGAGTCGACTCTGGCGCGGGTGCGGGGTACGGCGGCGACCACGGTTCCGGCGGCGTCCGCGATCACGTCGACCGAGTATTCCTCGCCCGGGAGGTAGTCCTGGACGATGAGTCCTTCATCCAGCGGCAGCGATTCGAGCGCCGCGCGATCGGGCACCATGCGGATGCCCCGGCTGCCCGCGCCCTGACGGGGCTTGGCGAAGACCGGGAACTCCCAGTCGACGGCGGCCGCGTCAGCCCCGGCGAGCACCGTGCGCGGAGTGCGACCGGTGGACTCGCAGCGTTCGGCGAGCAGCAGCTTGTCGAGCGCCACCGAGAGCGTGTCCTGGGACGGAGCTGCGAGCACGGCGGGCGCGAGGTCGTCGCGGCGGCCGGCCAGCGCGATCAGCTCGACGTCGACGGTCGAGATCACGAGGTCGAGCCGGTCCTCGGTCACCATCCGCGAGATCGCCGGCACGAAGTCCTCGTCTCGACCGGGCGGCACGAGACGACGATGCGTCGGGGGCACCAGGTAGATGCCGCTCGCCCAGCCGTCCATGTCGGCGGCG
The DNA here is from genome assembly GCF_001423615.1 of Microbacterium sp. Leaf159. Taxonomy (GTDB): domain Bacteria; phylum Actinomycetota; class Actinomycetes; order Actinomycetales; family Microbacteriaceae; genus Microbacterium. Next base: position 1,456,418 of record NZ_LMOU01000001.1, read on the forward strand.
AAGACCTCGAGGTCGGAGCGACGCAGGAGGGAGCGGATCACGGCGACTCCGGCGGGGCCTCCCGCGCCGGTCACCAGTACGCGTGCAGACATCAGCTCTCCCGCCGTGCGAGTTCGTGGGCGCCGATGAACTCGGCGGTCTCGCGCACGACCTCGAGCGGCTCCACGGCCACTCCCCCGCCGAAACGCGACCAGTATCGGGCGGTGGCGGTCACGAAGTCGGGCTCGAGGTAGTCCCGCATCGCGGTCTGCGAGGCGAAGCACTCGAGCAGCCGGAGCTTCTGAGGGAGGTCCTGGTCGATGCGGACGAAGCGAGTCGGCCGGAAGTCGATCGTCGACGAGGGGCTCTGATAGCAGGCAACGGTGCCCACCCGCCTGGTGGCGGCGATCGTCGCCTCGCTCACAGCCCGGTGGTCCTGGTGGCGGTCATGACTGGAGTGCGTGTAGACGATCGTCGGTCGCACCTCCTGCACGACTTCCTCGATCAGACGCACCGTCGCGCCGCCGCCGGAGATCTCGGTGTCGACGAGGTCCTTCAGGAAGAGGCGGGCGCCCAGCATGTCGGCGGACGCCAGCGACTCGTGCTGACGACTCTCGGCGTCTCCTCCGCGTGAGCCGCGAGAGAGGGTCAGCACCGTGATCGAGTCGCCTGCGCGTGCGTGAGCGGCGAGGATGCCGCCGACGCCGATCTCGACGTCGTCGGGGTGAGCACCGATCGCGAGAACCACCTCCCGCGAGCGGTTCGCCTCGCGTCGGGCGCGCCCCTCGGCCGCGAGCCGTGCGACAGCCTCGACCAGTCGAGCGTTGTCGAGCGGCTTGGTCAGGAACTCGTCCGCCTGCGCTCGCAGTGCCGAGACGGCGTATTCGACCGAGACGTGCGCGGTCATCACGATGACCGGGACGAGCGGATCCTTCCGGCGGAGTTCCGCGAGGAGCTCGAGTCCGTCGAGACCGGGCATCTCGATGTCGGTGACGACGACGTCCGGAGTGAAGAGTGCGAGGCGTTCGACGGCTGCGAGGCCGTCCTCGGCGACCACGACTTCGCAGCCGGCCCGCCTCTCGAGCACGGTCTTGACGAGCAGGGCGACGTCAGGGTCGTCGTCGACGACCAGGACGCGGGGTGCATCCTGAGGCATATCTGCAGCTCTCAATGGGGAGGTTCCCTGCCGGTCATGCTCCGGCAAGCGGCTCGCGACGCCCTTCGCGTCAGGAGCCCGAGGAAAATCGAGCGGGTATCCCTAAATACTGGCATACCGAGTCATCACCGGATGCGACTCGATCCCCCCGGGCATCCGGTCGCGTCAGGATGCGGTGCGCGCAGCCCGCTTCTCCTCCTGGAACACACGGATCGCCTCGTACCGCTCCGCCGATCGCGCACGGCGTTTGGTCGCCTCATCCTCGCGATTCTTGCGCGGCGCAGTGGTCGTCAGGTCATCGACGAGCGCTCTGGTGGCGCGCGCGATCTCTTCGACGGCACGATCGAAGACATCCTGGTTCACCCGGGACGGTGTGGTGGTCCCGGCGATCTTGCGCACGAACTGCAACGCGGCATCATGACACTCGTGGTCCGTGGCGGCGGGCTCGAGGTTGTTCAGAGGCACGATGTTGCGGCACATACCGGCACGGTACGCCGCGGCGCGGACATGCGGAAGACCTGGGACGAGGGATGGCGCGCGCAGTGCGCCCCTCAGTACTCTCGGCTAGGAGCGCGGCCACCCCAGCGACCGCCCACGCAGATCGGAGCGACCATGACGAACCCGCCACCGCCCGGAGACTCGCAGTACACCCCGCCGGCATGGGACGGCACCGCACCCGCCGCGGACCCGTCCACGAACCCCGCCGCATACCCGGTCGCCGGCCCCGGCTATGCGACCCCACCGCCCGCGCCGGCCGGGAACGGACTCGCGATCGCCGGACTCGTCCTGGCGTTCGTGGTCGCCCCGCTCGGCCTCATCCTCAGCATCGTCGCCGCCGTCAAGCTCGGCAAGGCGGGAGCCTCGAAGGGACTCGCCGTAGCGGGCATCATCGTCGGTGCGGTGATCACGATCCTGTGGATCATCGGCATCGTGCTGCTCGTGACGGTGTTCGCGAACCTGTTCTCGATGTGCGCCGACCTCGGTCCGGGCGTCTGGCAGGTCGACGGCGTCACCTACACCTGCAGCTGAGCACGCACAGGAGAAGGGGCCGGATGCTCTCGCATCCGGCCCCTTCTCATTCGTCTCAGCGCTTGTAGTTGGGCGCCTCGACCACGATCTGCACGTCGTGCGGGTGCGACTCCTTGAGCCCCGCAGCCGTGATGCGCACGAACTTGCCGCGCTGCTTGAGCTCCTCGATGGTGCGTGCGCCGACGTAGAACATCGACTGGCGCAGCCCGCCGACCAGCTGGTACGCGACAGCCGCCACGGGACCGCGATAGGGCACCTGGCCCTCGATGCCCTCGGGGATCAGCTTGTCGTCGCTGGGGACGTCGGCCTGGAAGTAGCGGTCCTTCGAGTACGAGGTCTGCTTGCCGCGGGTCTGCATGGCTCCGAGCGAGCCCATGCCGCGGTACTGCTTGAACTGCTTGCCCGACTGGAAGACGATCTCGCCCGGCGACTCGTCGGTGCCGGCGAGCAGCGAGCCGAGCATGACGGCATCCGCACCGGCGACGAGCGCCTTGGCGATGTCGCCCGAGTACTGCAGACCGCCGTCGGCGATCACCGGAACACCGGCGGGACGGGCGGCGAGCGATGCCTCGTACACGGCGGTGACCTGCGGCACACCGACTCCGGCGACGACGCGCGTCGTGCAGATCGAGCCGGGGCCCACGCCGACCTTGACGGCGTCGACGCCTGCATCGACGAGCGCCTGAGCACCCTCGCGGGTCGCGACGTTGCCGCCGATCACGTCGATGTGCGCGAAGCTCTCGTCGGCCTTGATGCGCTTGACCAGTTCGATCACTCCCTGGGACTGACCGTTCGCGGTGTCGACGACGAGCACGTCGACACCCGCGTCGCGCAGCGCCTCCGCACGCTCCCATGCGTCGCCGAAGAATCCGATCGCGGCACCGACGCGCAGACGCCCCTGGTCGTCCTTCGTGGCCAGCGGATACTTCTCGCTCTTGTCGAAGTCCTTGATGGTGATGAGGCCCGCGAGCTTGCCGTCTTCATCGATGAGCGGCAGCTTCTCGACGCGGTGATGCGCGAAGAGGGCGATGACCTCGCCTGCGGCGACGCCCACCGGTGCGGTGACGAGTCCCTCGGACGTCATGACGTCCTTCACGAACGTGGTCTGACGCTCGAAGCCCGAGACGAAGCGCATGTCGCGGTTCGTGATGATGCCGACGAGGCGTCCGTCGGCATCGACGACGGGAAGCCCCGAGATGCGGTACTTGGCGCAGAGCGCGTCGACCTCTTCGACGGTCGCGTCCGGCGTCGTCGTGATCGGGTCCGTGATCATGCCCGACTCGCTGCGCTTGACGCGGTCGACGTGGGCTGCCTGATCGGCGATCGACAGGTTCCGGTGCAGGATGCCGATACCGCCCTCACGTGCCATCGCGATGGCCATGCGCGACTCGGTCACGGTGTCCATCGCGCTGGAGAGCAGCGGAGTCGCGACCGAGATACGGCGAGTGATCCGCGACGAGGTGTCGGCCTCGCTGGGGATGACGTCGGTGTGCCCCGGAAGGAGCAGCACATCGTCGTACGTGAGTCCGACGAAGCCGAAGGGGTCGTGCTGGTCCATGGATTGTCCTCCTGCGGGCGCGATCTGGGCGAGGGTGTACCAATTCTAAGCGCGGGGAGGCTGAGGAAATTCCCGGGCCCGCGTGGGCGCCGCCCTCAGCACGAGCGCACGCCCCATCCGGTATTTCGCAACTTCGTGATGGGATCGTTCTCACCGTGAGCAGATCGTGCCTTGGTTGAAACAGAGCCGACACATTACGCTCATACCGTCGTACATCAAGGCCGATGAACAACCCTGTCATGGCCTGTGTACTCGGCTGGAGGTTCTGTGCGTCCGACGATCTCGGCGAATCGAAGCGGAATGCGATGGGTCATCATCCTTCTCGCGTCGCTGCTCGCCATCGCTTTCCTCTGGTTGCAGCCCCCGTCGGCCGCTTCCGCCGAAGAGACGGACGACGGGCAGGAGATCACCGATTTCTACTTCGCCGGCGTGATCACCTTCGACGACGACCCTGTCGAGGGCGTCGTGATGGCGATCAAGGGCAACGGATTCGAGGGCGAGACCGAGACCGACGCCGAGGGCAAGTGGCGCCTGTACGTTCCCGAGAAGGAGACGTACACGCTCACCGTCGACGAGGAGACCCTCCCCGACGGCGTGATCGTCGATGCCGCACAGCTGCCTGAGGGCACCCAGCCGATCGCAGGGACGACCGCCTCGTTCGAGGTCGAGTTCGGCCTGACCGGCACCAAGATCATGAACCTCTTCCTCGGCGAGGGAGAGCGCATGACCACGTCGTTCATCGATCAGCTGGCCTCCCGACTCGTGGGTGGGCTCAACTTCGGCCTGCTGCTGGCCCTGGCCTCGATGGGGGCGGCGCTGATCTACGGCACGACGCGCCTGTCGAACTTCGCCCACGCCGAGATGGTCACGTGGGGCGGCCTGGTCGCCCTCGTCACGACGAGCTTCTGGCACCTCCCCCTGTGGCTGGGCATCATCGCCGCGGTGGTCGGCGGTGGTCTCTTCGGCTGGGCACTCGACGCCGGCATCTGGCGTCCGCTGCGACGACGGGGTCTCGGGGTGGTGCAGCTGATGATCGTCAGCATCGGACTCTCGCTCGCACTTCGCTACGCCTTCCAGTACATGATCGGCGGCGGCACCAGGCAGCTCCCCGGGGCGAGCCCCGAGCCGTTCCGGTTCGGTCCGATCTCCCTGTCGTACATCGACCTGATCGGCATCGTCGTGAGCATCGTCGTGATCATCGGCGTCGCGTTCTTCCTCACACGCACCCGCATCGGCAAAGCCACTCGTGCGATCTCCGACAACCCGCAGCTCGCCGCAGCATCCGGCATCGACGTCGACAAGGTCGTCCGCTACGTCTGGATCCTCGCCGGCACGCTGGCCGCGATCTCCGGCATCCTGTGGGCGTACTTCCGCCCCGGCGTGAAGTGGGACATGGGCATGCAGATGCTGCTCCTCATCTTCGCCGCCATCACGCTCGGCGGCCTCGGCACCGCGTTCGGTGCCCTCGTCGGCTCGCTCATCGTCGGAATCGCGGTCGAGGTCTCGACCCTGTGGATCCCGTCCGACCTCAAGTACGCGAGCGCTCTCGTCGTGCTCATCGTGATCCTCCTGGTGAGGCCGCAAGGTCTGCTCGGACGCAAGGAAAGGTTGGGCTGACCATGGACTTCGGAAGCATCCTCTCCAACACCGCGGTCTATCTGCTCAGCCCGGTCACGATCGCCTACGCGTTGGCGGCGACGGGCCTTGCCGTGCACTTCGGCTATGCGGGACTCCTGAACTTCGGTATGGCCGCATTCATGGCCGTCGGCGGCTACGGCTACGCCATCTCGGTGCTGACCTTCGGTCTCCCCTGGTGGATCGGCATGCTGATCGGCCTCCTCGGCGGCGCGTTCTTCGCCGTGCTCCTCGGCATCCCGACGCTGCGACTGCGGGCCGACTACCTCGCCATCGCGACCATCGCGGCCGGTGAGATCGTGCGTCTGCTCTTCACGACGCAGATCTTCGACGAGTACACCAACTCGGCCGACGGACTCGCGCAGTTCAACGGCGGATTCCGCGACGCGAACCCGTTCCCCCCTGGCACCTACGGCTTCGGTCCGTGGACGTTCAGCGCCAACGACCTCTGGAACCGCGTGTTCGGGATCATCGTCCTCGCCATCGCGATCCTGCTCGTGTGGGCGCTGATGCGCAGCCCATGGGGCCGGGTACTCAAGGGCATCCGCGAAGACGAGGACGCCGTGCGCTCGCTCGGCAAGAACGTCTTCGCCTACAAGATGCAGGCGCTCGTGGTCGGTGGGATGATCGGCGCAGCGGGTGGGATCGTGTTCGTCCTCCCCTCCGCCGTGGTCCCCGGCAGCTACACCACCTCGCTCACGTTCTTCCTGTGGACCGTGCTGCTCCTCGGCGGCGCGGCGACCGTCTTCGGCCCCACTCTCGGCGCGATCCTGTTCTGGGTCGTGTTCGCGTTCATGGCGAACCTGCTTCCGGCACTGGCCAAGGCGGGCGTCCTGCCGATGTCCGACAGCCAGGCCTCGACGCTGGTGTTCATCTTCGTCGGCATCGCCCTGATGCTGCTCGTGATCTTCCGTCCTCAGGGCATCCTCGGAGACAAGAGGGAGATGACCTTTGTCAATTGAACCCACCCCCGACGAGAACGTCGAGGCGGCGCCCCAGACCGGGAGCATCCGTCGCCCCAAGACCACGGGGCTCGCGAAGGGCCCTGCGGCCCCCGGAGTACCCAAGGTCGACCCGATCCTCGTCGCAGACGCCGTACAGCGACGCTTCGGCGGCCTGACCGCCGTCGACGTCGACCACGTCGAGATCCCACGCGGGGCGATCACCGCTCTGATCGGTCCGAACGGTGCGGGCAAGACCACACTGTTCAACCTGCTCTGCGGGTTCGACAAGCCCAACAGCGGCACGTGGTCGTTCGACGGCAAGAACCTCTCCGGCGTACCCTCCTTCAAGGTGGCGCGCATGGGGCAGGTGCGCACGTTCCAGCTCACCAAGTCGCTGTCGCTTCTCACGGTGCTCGAGAACATGAAGCTCGGAGCCCCCGGCCAGCGCGGAGAGGGCTTCTGGTCGAGCCTCTTCCCGTTCCTGTGGCGCAAGCAGGATCAGGAGATCGAGGTGAAGGCGCGCGAACTTCTCGCCCGCTTCAAGCTCGACGCCAAGGAGAAGGACTTCGCGGCCTCGCTCTCGGGCGGTCAGCGCAAGCTCCTCGAGATGGCCAGGGCGCTCATGAGCGACCCGACCCTGGTCATGCTCGACGAACCGATGGCCGGCGTCAACCCTGCTCTCACGCAGTCACTCCTCGACCACATCCTCGATCTCAAGGGACTCGGGATGACGGTGCTTTTCGTCGAACACGACATGCACATGGTCCGCCACATCGCCGACTGGGTCGTCGTGATGGCAGAGGGACGCGTCGTCGCGGAGGGTCCGCCTGACGAGGTCATGGAAGACCCGGCAGTCGTCGACGCCTACCTCGGCGCCCACCAGGACGTCGATCTCGGCGCCGTCACCGGTCGCATCCCGGTGCTCGCCGATACGGCCGCCGTGAAGCTGCGCGAGCAGATCGAGGCAGAGGCAGAGGCAGAGCTCGCCGCCGAAGACACCGAGGAGGGACGCGCATGATCGATGACGCATCTGTGAAGAACGACGACATCGTCGTCGAGCTCAAGGACGTGCACGCCGGATACCTGCCGGGGGTGAACATCCTGAACGGCGCCAACCTCGTCGCACGCCAGGGCGAGCTGATCGGCATCATCGGGCCCAACGGCGCGGGCAAGTCGACGCTGCTGAAGTCGATCTTCGGCATGGTCAACGTGCGCAGCGGCGACATCACCGTGAACGGCGAGAGCATCGTCGGCCTCAAGGCCGACAAACTCGTCAAGCGCGGCGTGGCCTTCGTGCCGCAGACGAACAACGTCTTCCCGTCGCTCTCGATCGAGGAGAACCTGCAGATGGGGCTCTACCAGAACCCCAAGATCTACACGGAGCGTCTCGAGTTCGTCACCGGCATCTTCGCCGAGTTGGGCAAGCGCCTCAAGCAGCGTGCGGGCTCTCTCTCCGGTGGTGAGCGCCAGATGGTGGCGATGTCGCGGGCTCTCATGATGGATCCCTCGGTGCTGCTCCTCGACGAGCCCTCCGCGGGGCTCTCCCCCGTGCGTCAGGACGACGCGTTCATCCGCGTCTCCGACATCAACAAGGCGGGCGTCACCACGATCATGGTCGAGCAGAACGCACGACGCTGCCTGCAGATCTGCGACCGCGGCTACGTGCTCGACCAGGGCAAGGACGCCTACGAGGGCACCGGACGCGATCTGCTGAACGATCCGAAGGTCATCGGCCTGTACCTCGGAACGCTCGGCACCGACGCGGCCTGAGCGCTCACCACGACAGAGGGACGGATGCTTCGGCATCCGTCCCTCTTCTGTGTCCGCGCACTGCACCGGGAACGACGAAGGCCCCGGATGCTCAGCATCCGGGGCCTTCGCTCGTGATCAGTTGGTGCGGGAGATCAGGTTGTCCGCGCCGTAGACGTACGTGCCGATCGAGGCGCCCTGCGGGTCGCCGTTCTCGTCGAACGTGATCTCGCCGGAGTAGCCGTCGTAGTCGGCGGTGCCTCCGTCGTTGATGATCTTCGCGCAGTCAGCGAAGCTCGTGCACTTCTCACCGTCTCCGGTGCCGCCCGAGACCTCGGCCATCTTGGCCGCGATGTCCGCGCCCTCGGTCGAGCCTGCCGCAAGAGAGGCGAGTGCGACGAGCACGACGGCGTCGTATGCCTCGGCCGCGTACGTGAAGTCGTTGACCTCGGGGTTGCCCTCACCCGTCCAGAACGTCTGCAGACGGTCGGTGAAGTCGTCCTCGAGCGCCGGTCCCGGCTTGGTGCCCTGTGCGCCCTCGAGCGAGAACGGGAAGTTCGTGTCGGGCGACGAACCGTAGTCCGACAGGTTGCCGTCGACGAGGTAGAACTTGTCGGGCGAGATGCCCGCGTTCACCAGCAGCGGGGCGATGGTCTTGAACTGGTCGAACGACACGATCGCGACCGCGTCGGGGTTCTGAGCCTTGATCGTCTCGACCTGTGCGTCGAACTGACCGTCACCGACGTTGTACGACGCGTCTGCGACGACCTCGCCGCCGGCGCCCTCGAACGTCGACTTGATGTTCTCGAAGAGACCGGTGCCGTAGGCGTCGTTCTGGTAGATGACACCCAGCGTCTTGTGGCCGTCCTCGGCGATCAGGTTGCCGAGCACCTCGCCCTGGAGCAGGTCGCTGGGAGCGGTGCGGAAGTAGAGTCCGTTGTCGTCCCAGTCGGTGAAGTCGGGGCCGGTGTTGGACGCGGAGATCTGCAGGATGCCTGCGGAGACGTTGCCGTCGAGGATCAGGCGCGAGACACCGGATGCGGCGGCGCCGACGATCGCGGTGACTCCTGCACCCTGGAGCTTGGTGATCGAGGTCTCGTACGCCTTGGTGTCGGTGTCGCCCTCGTCTTCTGCGGTCAGGTCGATCGTGACGCCTGCTGCAGCGTCGTTGACCTCCTTGACGGCGAGTCCGACGCCGGATTCCATGGGCGGGCCCAGGAACGACAGCGATCCGGTCTGCGGCAGCAGCGAACCCAGCTTGAGGGTGAGGTCGGCGGACGATCCGCCACCGTCGGACGGCTCGTCCGAGGGCGTGCTGCTGCAGCCTGCGACGACCATCGCCGAGACGCTCAGCAGCGCGACTCCGGCGAGGATCTTGGCGCTGCGCGAGCGCGTGAATGCGGTCATGATGCTCCCTTGCGTGACTGGCCGTGGATTGTGACCACGGTCGGGTGCTCTAACACTAGGACTGAAAGGTCTCGCGTAGGGGTCGCCGATGTTTCGGTGCGTTAACGATCCGACACCGGGTTTCGCAGCCGTTGATCCGCCGGTTCAGACCAGCTCGGGCTGCGCGCTCCTCCGGCCTCGGCGGGCGGCCAGCAGCAGGTCGATGATGAACACGGCGATCGCGATCCAGACGATGACGAAACCGAGCCACCGCTCGAGCGGCATGGGCTCGCCCAGCACCGCTGCGCCGATGATGAACTGCATCACGGGAGTGACGAACTGGATCATCCCGATCACCGTGAGGTTGATGCGTCTCGTGCCCGCGGCGAACAGCAGGAGCGGCACGGCCGTGGCGACACCCGCGAAGGCGAGCAGCACGGCGTGCCACGCACCGTGGGCGCCCATCGTGATCCCGGTCGTCATCGCCACGACGATCAGCTGCACCACCGCGATCGGGATCAGCCAGAACGACTCGAGGGTGAGCCCGCTGATCGCGTCGACCGCGGGGCCGATCTTCTTCTTGATGAGTCCGTAGACGCCGAACGACGCGGTGAGCGACAACGCGATCCACGGGAACGAACCGTAGAAGAGGACGATCACGATCACCGCGACCGCGGCGATGCCGATCGCCGCCCACTGCAGCCTGCGGATGCGCTCCTTCAGCACGAACACACCGAGCAGCACGGTGGCGATCGGATTGATGAAGTAGCCGAGGCTCGTCTCGATGACGTGACCGTTGAGGGTTCCGATCAGGAAGACCTGCCAGTTGACGTAGATCAGGACTCCCGCGAGTGCAGTCCATCCCAGCAGCCTGGGCTGCCGGATGATCGCGCCGATCGCCGTCCAGCCGCGAGTCACCGTCAGCAGAAGGATGCAGAACACGAAGGACAGCAGCACCCGCCAGGCCACGACTTCCCACGGCCCCGTCGGCACGAGCAGCAGGAAGTAGAGGGGAAGGACGCCCCACAGCAGGTACGCCCCGCCGGCATACGCGACCCCCGCGGTCTGCGTCGCTCGGGCGGTGGCGGTGTTCGTCAGGGTCACCGCACAACCCTATTCCCGGCGCGAACAGGCTCCCGGCCCGGGGACCATCTCGGCCGGAGAATGGCAGGAATCGGTGGCCACGTGGCGGGATGCAGAAAGGGCCCGGATGCGAGAAGCATCCGGGCCCTTCCGAAGACGTTGTCTCAGCGGACGACGACTGCGAGCACGTCGCGCGCCGACAGGACGAGGTACTCGTCTGCGCCGAACTTCACCTCGGTGCCGCCGTACTTGCTGTACAGGACACGGTCGCCGACGGCGACGTCGAGCGGAACGCGGTTGCCGTTGTCATCGATGCGGCCGGGGCCCACGGCCACGACCTCGCCCTCCTGGGGCTTCTCCTTGGCGGTGTCGGGGATGACCAGGCCACTCGCGGTGGTCTGCTCGGCCTCGACCTGCTTGATGACGATGCGGTCCTCGAGCGGCTTGATGGAAACCGACACGGTCTACCTCTTCTTTCTTGACGCTGACAGGAAGACTTTTCGCACTCTCAACCCGAGAGTGCTAATCCAGTCTAGGCGCTTCGCTGGCACTCACGCAATGCGAGTGCCAATGCGCCGATCGGGCCGCCGCCTAAGCTGGGCAGGTGGAGATCTCCGAGCTGCGCGCCCTGCTCACGCCCGAGGGCCTCGAGCTGCTGGATGCACTCGGCCCGGTCGATCAGGTCGCCGACGTGGCCCGAGCCGTGTCGCGCCTGCGATCGGCCGGGCACTCCCCGGATCTCGTCTCGGCCGTGGTCGGGCAGGCGCACCTTCGAGTCAAGGCGAAAGCCAAGTTCGGAGACTTCGCGGCGAGGATGCTGTTCACCCGTGCGGGACTCGAGCAGGCGACGCGTCTCGGCGTCGCCGCCCGCCACGCGCAGCGGATGCGTCGGGCCGGAATCACGAGCGTCGCCGACCTCGGCTGTGGGATCGGCGGAGACGCCCTCGCCTTCGCCGGCGCAGGCCTCGACGTGCAGGCGGTGGACGCCGACGAGGTGACGGCCGCGATCGCGGCGTACAACCTCGCGCCCTTCGGCGAGAGCGCGGTCGTGAGACACGGTACGGCACAGGAGAACGTGCCGTCCGAGGTGAGCGGCACCGGGGCGATCTGGATGGACCCTGCTCGGCGCACCTCGGGGCACAGCGAGACGCGGCGAGTGTCGTCCGACGACTACTCGCCTCCGCTCGACTGGGCCTTCGACCTGGCGTCCCGCCGACCGACGGGCATCAAGCTCGGCCCCGGACACGATCGTGACTCCCTGCCCGCCGATGCCGAGGCGCAGTGGGTGAGCGCCGAGGGCAGCGTCGTCGAGCTGGTGCTGTGGACGGGAGCGCTCGCGCGTACGGGTGTCCGACGCTCGGCACTCGTGATCCGCGGCGAGCGCTCACACGAGATCACGGCCGGGACCGACGCGGAGGATGTCGCGGTGCGCGGACTCGGGGCATTCCTGCACGAACCCGACGGAGCGGTCATCCGCGCACGGCTGATCGGAGACGTCGGACGGAGCCTCGATGCGGGCATGCTCGATGAGCGCATCGCCTATCTGACCTCGGATGCCGCGCTGACGAGCCCGTTCGTGCAGTCGTTCCGGGTGCGCGAGACGATGCCGGCGAACCCCAAGGCGATCAGTTCCGTCCTCAAGGCGCATGACATCGGCACTCTCGAGATCAAGAAGCGCGGCATGGACGTCGATCCCGCGGCCTTCCGCAAGAAGCTCAGTCTCAAGGGGAGCCAGTCGGCGACGTTGATCCTCACCAGGATCGGCGACCAGCGGCGTGCGATCCTCGCCGACAGGGTGTCGGCGGCGGACTGACCGCTCACCCCTCGGTGTCGTCGGACGGGATCTCCACCTGGATCGGGTCCTGGTACTCCCCGCCCAGCTCCAGCGTCTCGCCGGGCCTCACGGTCGCCCCCGGGTTCACGGCCTCCACTGACGCCGCGTCTCCCGCTATCACGAGGTATGGGGTCTGGTTCGATGTGAAGGCCAGGGTGATCCTCCAGGCATCCTCGACCTCCCCTGAGCCGTCCACCGTCTCCCCGCCGAGGCTGAGGCCGGAGGACTGCGCCTGACCCAGCGGCCCGCACGCGATCCCGGCGATCGCGTCGACCACCAGGCAGTCCTCGGCGGTCGCTCCCTCGAGACGCTGGCCGTACCAGATCGGCGCATCCCGGAAATAGCCCACGACCGAGATGGAGTACTCCTGGAAGCCCTGCTGCAGGAGCTCCTCCGCCCGCACGCGCTCCTCACCCGGGAACTGCGACAGCCAGTCGTTCTCCGAGCTCGGCCACCGCTGGATGATCGCGACGAGCTCACCCTCTGTCGTCCGCACGGCAGACGCCCATATCTGTTCGGCATCCTCGCTCTCGCCCTCTCCGGAATCGAGGTTCACCGAGACACCGACAGCGTTGCCGTTCTGGACGTCCTCGCTCCGCTGGCACTGCGTCGCGGAGTCCTGCGGGGTGTCGAGTATGAGGCAGACCATCTCGCCGTCCTCCTTGGTCGCGTGCCAGACCAGGACATCCTCCTCCTGTCCGATCGCCCGCAGGCTTCCGGCGTCGTACCCGCCGTCTGCCTGGAGTTCTGCGCGCCGCTCCTGTTGATCCGCGGTGAGCTCGACTCCTCCCGCCCGACCGAACAGGGCCCACCCGGCCGCCAGCCCGACCACCAGCAATACGGCGGAGGCGGCGGCGATCGCCTTCCAGTGCCGTCGAAGGGCAGGGCGCAGAGCGGTCGTCTCGCGAGCGTGCACGTCGCCGGTCGGTGCGTTCGTGTCCGCCGCATCCGCCGAGTCGTCGTCGACGGACTCCTCAGCGACGGACCCATCAGGCGATTCCCCGTCGGACGATTCCCCGTCGGTCGTCTCCGGTACGGCAGCGTCCGATGCCGCAGTCGCTGTCGGCTTCGCCCCCCTGATCGCCTCGAGTGCACGCAACCGTGCGGCATCCGCATCGGTCAGACCGCCGTCGCGCCCGTAGGCTTTCACCTGCAGGGCGCGCAGCTCGGCGGCTTCACTCTCCTGCAGCATCGTCGGCACCCGGTCCCTTCGTCACGGTGAGGTACTGCTGACCGTAGCTGAATCGGTACTCGTAGCGCGTGATCTCGCCGTCATCGGTGCCGGCGACGTCGAGCACCAGCGTGCGGTCGGCATCGGCGAGCATCAGACTGTCGTCGCACACCATCGGGGGATCCGGCATCGATCCGTCGTAGACGAGGCAGTACCGCTGCGTCGACATGTCGATCCCGGTCCAGATCGGCACGTCGTCGTCGTAGCCGGCGACCATGATGCTGCGGCTGTCGAGACCGGTCTTCTCGGCGAGGGCCGCCGCAGCCTCCGCCTCGGCCTGGCTGGCGAACGTCGACGTCGACTGCGGAGACGCGATGTAGCTGCGGGCGATGACCGCCGGCCGGCCGTCCGCGGTGAGGAACATCTGCGCCTGGATGTCGTAGCTCTGAGACGCGTCGACGGCCTTCGTGAGCGTCGCGTTCACACCCTGGATCGTCGCCTGCTCACGGGTGGTGCACGCGGGAGCGGTGGCATCGGCGCTGGCGAGCACGAGGCAGACGTCTGCGCCGTCGTTCTTGGTCGCGAACGAGATGACGACGCCCTCCTCCTCCACCATCGCGCGGAGAGAGCCCGAGTCGAAGTCGCCCGACGCCACGATCGCGCTCTGCCACCCCTGCTGCTCCGCGGTCAGCGGGATGGGGGCAGCGCCTCGGTCGGAGAACAGCAGCCAGCCGACCGCGACTCCGATGAGGGCGAACCCCACGGCGATGGCGAGTGCGAGCCTCCAATGCCGTCGCAGGGTCGCGGCGAGGCGCTCGCCCCGCGAGTCGGCATCCGCCCCGGCACGATGACCCGGTGGCGCGGCGGTATCAGCCCCGGCGAAGCGCGCGGCGGCCGAGGCGGCCGTCGCAGGCACCGGTGCGACCGTGGCCACCGACGGCGCCGTCACCGGGGCGATGACCTGCTCCGGCACCTGCGGTCGGGGCTTCTCCGTCGTCCGCGACTCGCGCTCCGACGTTCGCGCCGCCTCCAGCTCGCGCAGGCGCGTCACCTCGGGTTCACTCAGCGCACCGGAACGACCGTAGGCGCGTGCCTGCAGGGCACGCAGCTCGACGGCGTCCTCGGCGTCGAGCATCCGCTAGCCGAGCCTCTCGAACTGCATGCCTGCCCACACCAGCCATCCGAGGCTGTACACGGTCGCGCACAGGCCGAGGACGAGCGCCCATCGCGCGATCGCGCGGCTCTCGACCGGCCGCCGCAACGACATGATCGCCGCGATCACCGCGACGACGGCGATCGGAACGCCCCAGCCGACGAAGAAGGACGCCACCAGAGCCACGATCGCCGCCATCAGCGCCCACGGCGCGAGCCTGGTGTCATCGACGGCTGCATCCGAGGTCGACGGCTGCCACTCGGCATCGTGACCGATGTCGTCAGCGACCGGTCCGCTCACGACCACCGGTTCGATACCGACCGGTCCCGTGGGCAGCTTGGTGTAGCCGTCACGCCGTGCGCCCGGAATCCGCGCCGAGCCGGCCGGGTGCTCGACCTCGCCGCTGGGCCCCTCGATCCTCGGACGAGGGAGGGCGGCATCCGGCACGGCAGCGGGGTCGCCTCCGTGCGGAGCGGGGGTGCGGGGAACGTCGCTCATCACATCACCGAGACGCGCTCATCGACCTGGATCTCGGTGACGGGCAGGGTCGAGTCCGCGCCGAACGCGAATGTCGACGGGCGGCGGCCCGACGCGATCAGCTCGGCTGCGAGAGCCGCGATCATCGCCCCGTTGTCGGTGCACAGAGACAGCGGAGGGATGCGGACCGTGACGCCCGCGGCCTCGGCCCTGGCGAGCGCGACCTCGCGCAGTCGACGGTTGGCGATGACGCCGCCTCCGAGCAGCAGACGGGGGACACCGAGGTCGGCACAGGCGGCGAGCGCCTTGGTCACCAGCACATCCACGACGGCCTCACGGAAGCTCGCAGCCACATCGGCGACGGGCACGGGCACGCCGTCTGCCTCGCAGCGCTCCACCCAGCGCGCGACGGCCGTCTTGAGGCCCGAGAACGAGAAGTCATAGCGGTGCTTCGCCAGGTCCGACGCCCGGGAGAGGCCCCGCGGGAACCGGATGGCTTTCGGATCGCCGTCGAGGGCTGCCCGATCGATCTCCGGCCCGCCCGGATACGGCAGCGACAGGAGGCGGGCGACCTTGTCGAAGGCCTCACCGGCCGCGTCGTCCATCGTCTCGCCGAGCATCTCGACGTCGGTGGTGAGGTCGCGCACGTGGAGCAGCGACGTGTGTCCACCCGAGACGAGCAGCGCGATCGTCGGATACTCCAGAGGATCGGAGTCAGGGGTGAGGATGTCGGCCGCGATGTGGCCCACGAGATGGTTCACCGCGTACAGAGGCTTGTCGAGCGCCACGGCGAGGCCCTTGGCCGCACCCACGCCGACCATGAGCGCGCCGGCGAGGCCGGGGCCGCTCGTCACGGCCACCGCGTCGAGGTCGTCGAGTCGCACACCCGCCTCGGCTAGAGCCGCGTCGATGGACGGCTGCAGCGCCTCGAGGTGCGCACGTGCCGCGACCTCCGGAACGACTCCTCCGTAGCGGGCATGCTCGTCCATGCTCGAGGCGATCGTGTTCGACAGCAGGGTGCGCCCGCGCACGATCCCGATCCCGGTCTCGTCGCAGCTCGTCTCGATGCCCAGCACCAGCGGTTCGGTCATGCGGTGGCCTCCTTCGCGGCATCCGTGCTCGCCTCGTCCTGATGGGCGGAACGAGGATGCTGCAGGGCGAGTCGCATCACGATCGCATCGACGTCATCGGGCTGGTAATACCGCGGACGGCGGCCGATCTCCTCGAACCCCTCGGACAGGTACAGTCCTTCGGCACTCGGGTTGTCGGCGCGGACCTCGAGGAAGACCTCACGGGCGCCTCTCTGCCCCGCGGCGTCGAGCAACGCACGCAGCAGCGCGCGCCCTCGCCCCGCGCCTCGGTGGTCGGCGTCGAAGGCGATCGTCTGGATGTCGGCATCCCGAGAGCCCTCGAGGGCT
Organism: Microbacterium sp. Leaf159; assembly: GCF_001423615.1. Taxonomy (GTDB): domain Bacteria; phylum Actinomycetota; class Actinomycetes; order Actinomycetales; family Microbacteriaceae; genus Microbacterium. The sequence goes on from NZ_LMOU01000001.1 coordinate 1,472,990, forward strand.
CGGACTCCCCCGTAGCCGATGATCGCACCGTCGAGGTCGTCGACGAGGTAGCGCCCATGCGGACTGGCGAGCTCGAGCGCCATGGCCTGCGGGCTCCACGCGTCGGTGGGGAAGGATCGGTGCTCGATCGCCATGATGGCGTCGAGGTCGTCCGGAGTGGCGTCGCGCAGAGTCACCGGCCCACCTTCTTCGGCGCGCCGGGCACGGTCACATCGGGGTGTCGCAGGTACAGCGGCTCGTCACCTGCGAGGGTGCGCCCCGCGGCCACGGCCCTGGCACCCACACGGGCGAGGTCCACGGCCGAGAGGGTCGCGACGTCGATGCGACGGACCCCGCCGAGGTGCTCATCCGCGTCCGCGCTCGGCACCAGCCTCGTGTCGACGGTCACGAGCGGGATGCCGTCGGCGTCCGTCCCGTCGAACACCGTGACCGCCACCTCACGACGACGCGCGTCCGTGACGATCGCGAACGGCCCCGAGACGGCATCCCGTTCGATCGCGGTGAGTGCCGCAGCGAGATGGCTCGGCACGGGGATGACGGGGATTCCGCGCCCCAGCGCGAATGCGCGCGCGGCCGCGATGCCGATGCGGAGTCCGGTGAAGGGGCCGGGCCCCATTCCGGCGACCACGTGGCCGATCTCCCCGCGTCCGGTCCCGCTGATCGCTCGGACCAGCAGATCTCCGATGACCTCGGCGTGCCCGAGGGGGTCTGCGGCGGAGGCGTCGGAGAGACGGGTGCCGTCGTCGTCGATGAGGGCGAGGGCGGTGCCCAGGGAGGTGTCGACGGCGAGGATCACCTCTCCAGGGTAGTCGGCGATCAACCGGCGATCGCTGAGCGTCCGCCGCGCATGATCGTCACATGCCGCGGAGCGTCGGCATCGAGCGCGGACGGGTCCAGATCGTCGTCGCCGCCGACAGGACGCTCGAGCTCGATGTCCCACCAGGTGTCGGCGAGGTCCTCGGCCAGCCCGCGCCCCCATTCGATCACGACGACCGAGCGGGCGAGGTCGAGATCGAGGTCGTCGAGCTCCGCTCCGGAGCCGAGACGGTAGGCGTCCACATGCACCAGCGGCGCACGTCCGACGAGTGAGGGGTGCGTCCGCGCGATCACGAAGGTCGGGCTCTGCACCGGACCACGCACGCCGAGGCCCTCGGCGAGCCCTCGCGTGAACGTCGTCTTGCCGGCGCCGAGGGGTCCGGTGAGTATCAGCAGGTCTCCCGCGTCGAGCTGCTCGCCGATGCGGAAGCCGAGCTGCTCCATCGCCTCCGAGGTCTCGATGTCGCGGCGTCCGAGGAAGCCCGGTTCGACGCTCATGCCGACCGCCGGGCGACACGTGCGCCGATGCGCGTCACGATCTCGTAGTTGATGGTCGAGGCGGCGTTCGCCCATTCCGCCGCCGACGGGACTCCGAGTGTCGGGTCGCCGAACAGCACGACCTCGTCGCCGATCGACACGGGCGCATCGCCCACGTCGACCACGAACTGATCCATCGCGATGCGGCCGACGTTCGTGTAACGGCGTCCGCCGATCGACACGGGCAGCCGGCCGGATGCGTGTCGGGGCACGCCGTCGGCATAGCCCAGCGGCACGAGCACGAGAGTGGTGTCGTGCGGCGCGCGGTGGTCGTAGCCGTACGAGACTCCCGCACCGGCCGGCACCCTGCGCACAGCGGCGATCGCACCCCGCAGCGTCATGGCGGGGCGGAGACCCAGCTCGGCGGACGAGCGGTCCTCGAACGGCGAGAGTCCGTAGATGCCGACGCCGATGCGGACCGCATCCAGGCGCATCTCCGGCAGGTCGATCGCGGCAGCCGTCGCCGCGATGTGGCGGATCTCCGGACGGATGCCGAAGGATGCCGCGGCGGCGACCCCCTCCTCGAATTTCGCCAGGGCGTCACGGTCGTCCTGCGCGGAGGTGTTCGACAGATGGCTGAACAGCCCGATGATGCGAAGGCGTCCGATGCGCTCGAGACGAGCCGCCTCCGCGAGCACACGACGCCAGTCGGCGGGCGCGATCCCGTTGCGCGACAGCCCCGTCTCGAACTTGAGGTGCACACCCACCGGACGATCGACGGACGCCGCGGCCCCCGCGGCCTCGAGCTGATCGAACGACGAGATGCCGACCTCGATGTCCTGCTCGGCGGCCTGCTCGAACCGCTCGCCCGGCGCGTGCAGCCACGCCACGATCGGCGCGGTGATGCCCTGTCGTCGCAGCTCGAGGGCCTCGGGGATCTCGGCGACGCCGAGACGCGTCGCACCGCCGGCGAGCGCTGCGACAGCCGCCGCGGCGGCGCCGTGGCCGTAGGCGTTCGCCTTGACGACGGCGATGACCTGCACGCCGGTGAGCCGACGGAAGTGGCGGACGTTGTCGGTGATGGCATCCAGGTCGATGCGCGCTTCACGGAACGGAACGGTCACAGCGGCTCTCCTTCGGCGACGACGAATGCGGCGGCGAGCCCCGCGTCGTGAGTGAGTGTCAGATGCAGTCGGGTGATGCCACGCTCGGCGACCACCTCGGCTGTGGTTCCCGTCAACACGAAATGCGGTCGCCCTGAGGCCTCGGAGGCGATCTCGATCTCGATCCAGTGGACTCCGTCAGAGCCACCGAGAGTCTTGATCAGGGCCTCCTTCGCGGCGTACCGCGCGGCGAGGGACGGAAGCCGCAGCGCCCGCTCCCCCGGCGCAAACAGTCGCTCCAGAAGTCGTGGCGTGCGCTCGAGTGTGCGCTCGAACCGCGGGATGTCCACGAGGTCGATGCCGGTCCCGATGATCACCAGTTCAGCCTAGTCGCGGCATCCCCTGGCGGCTGTCGCCACGGCCCCTCGGCCACCTGCCGCCCCGGAAACCCGAATCCATGCTCAAAAAACGGATGCATGTCCAGATCGCTGATCCGGGCATGCATCCGTGATTCTGACCTGCACGTGTACAGGCGGGGCCGACGAGCGCCGGCTAAGCGTTACTCGACGGTGACGGACTTCGCGAGGTTGCGGGGCTGGTCGACGTCGAGTCCCTTCGCGGTGGCGAGCGCCATGGCGAAGATCTGCAGCGGCACCACAGCGAGAAGCGGCTCGAACATCGCACCGGCGAGCGGGATGCGGATGACCTCGTCGGCGAACGGCAGCACCGCCGCGTCGCCCTCTTCGGCGACCACGATCACCCGAGCACCGCGAGCGCGGATCTCCTGGATGTTGGAGACGACCTTCGAGTGCACCACGGCCGAGTGACGCGGCGAGGGCACCAGGACGAAGACGGGCTGTCCCGGCTCGATCAGCGCGATCGGACCGTGCTTGAGCTCGCCCGCGGCGAAGCCCTCGGCATGGATGTACGAGATCTCCTTGAGCTTGAGCGCGCCCTCGAGCGCGATCGGGAAGCCCACGTGGCGACCGAGGAACAGCACAGAGCGGGTGTCTGCCATCCAGCCCGCGAGCTGAGTGACGTGCTCCTGCTCGCTCGAGAGCACCTTAGCGATCTTCTCGGGCAGTGCCGTGAGCTCGGCGACGTCGACGGAGGCATCCTCGACGGATCCGCGTACGCGGCCCATGTGCAGGCCGAGCAGCAGCAGAGCGGTGATCTGCGCCGAGAACGCCTTGGTCGACGCGACCGCGACCTCGGGGCCGGCGTGCGTGTAGACCACGGCATCAGACTCGCGCGGGATCGTGGCGCCCTGGGTGTTGCAGATCGAGAGCGTGCGCGCACCGCGCTCGCTCGCGTACTTCACGGCCATCAGGGTGTCCATGGTCTCACCCGACTGGCTGATCGAGACGACGAGGGTGTCATCGCCGATCACCGGGTCGCGGTAGCGGAACTCGTGGGCGAGCTCGACGTCGACCGGGATGCGGGCCCACTGCTCGATCGCGTACTTGCCGACGAGCGCCGAGTACGCGGCGGTTCCACACGCGGTGATGATGATGCGATTGATGCCGATGAACAGGTCGTCGAGACCCTCGAGTTCCGGGATGACGACCTGGTCGCCCTGGATGCGACCGCGGATCGTGTTGGCGACGGCCTCGGGCTGCTCGGAGACCTCCTTGGCCATGAAGCTCGACCATCCGCCCTTCTCGGCGGCGGCGGCGTCCCACGAGACGTCGAACGGCTCGGCCTCGACCGGCGTGCCGGCGAAGTCGGTGACGGTCACGGCGTCAGGGGTGATCGAGACGATCTGGTCCTGCCCGATGGCGAGCGCCTTGCGGGTGTGCTCGATGAACGCGGCGACGTCGGACCCGAGGAAGTTCTCTCCCTCGCCGAGGCCGATCACCAGAGGCGAGTTGCGGCGGGCGCCGACGACGAGCCCCGGGTGGTCCTGATGCATCGCGAGAAGGGTAAACGCACCTTCGAGGCGGTTGACCACACCGCGGAACGCCAGCTGCAGGTCACCGCCGTTGTTGCGGTATTCACGGCCGAGGAGCGCGGCGGCGACCTCGGTGTCGGTCTCGCTGCGGAAGCTGACGCCGTCTGCGAGCAGCTCGTCACGCAGCGCGGCGAAGTTCTCGATGATGCCGTTGTGGATCAGAGCGAGGCGATCGTCATCCGCGAGGTGCGGGTGCGCGTTCTCGTCGGTGGGACCGCCGTGGGTGGCCCAACGCGTGTGCCCGATGCCCGTGTTGCCATCCGGAAGCGACGAGTCGGCGAGCGAATCGCGCAGCACGGCGAGCTTTCCCGCCTTCTTGCGCATGCCGAGCGTTCCCTCGCCGTCGATGACGGCGACACCAGCGGAGTCATAGCCGCGGTACTCGAGGCGGGCGAGGCCGGCGAGCAGGATGTCCTGGCTGGGCCGCGGGCCCACGTATCCGACGATTCCACACATGTGGTCAAGAGTAAGCCGGGCTTTTTGCGAAGGTTCCGAACGAAACCCTCCGCCCGATCAGAGCTTGCGGAGCAGCACGCTCTCGACGCTGTGATCGACGCCCTTGTTGAGCACCAGACGGGCTCGGTGCTTGGTCGGCATGACGTTCTCGACCAGGTTCGGCATGTTGATCTCGTTCCAGTAGCCGAGGGCGGTCGTGATCGCCTCGTCATCGGTGAGGTGCGCGAAGACGTTGAAGTACGACGACGGGTTCGAGAACGCTCCCTGCCGCAGCGCGAGGAAGCGATCGACGTACCACTTCTCGATGTGCGACGTGTCGGCGTCGACGAAGATCGAGAAGTCGAAGAGGTCGCTGACCGCGACGTCGTTGGGCGCAGGCGGGGGCTGAAGGACGTTCAGTCCCTCGACGATCACGACGTCCGGGCGGCGCACGACGACGTGCGCGTCACGGACGATGTCGTAGCGCATGTGCGAGTAGAAGGGCGCCCGCACCTCGGCCGCCCCGCTCTTCACCTCGGTGAGGAACTCGAGCAGCGCCCGCCTGTCGTAGGACTCCGGGAAGCCCTTGCGCTCCATGAGTCCCCTGCGCTCGAGCTCGGCGTTCGGATAGAGGAACCCGTCGGTCGTCACGAGCTCGACGCGCGGTGTGCCCGGCCACCGGCTCATCAGCTCGCGCAGCAGGCGGGCGATCGTCGACTTTCCCACCGCCACAGAGCCGGCGACACCCACAACGAACGGCGTGGTCGAGTCGTCCTCCTGGAGGAAGGAGCTCGTCGCGGCACCCAGACGCTTCGTCGCCGTCGCATAGAGGCTGAGCAAGCGACTCAAAGGCAGGTAGACCTCGCGGACCTCGGTGAGGTCGAGCCGGTCTCCGATGCCGCGGAGCTCGACGACTTCGGTCTCGGTCAGCGGCTGGTCGAGTCCCGCCGCCAATCGCGCCCATTCGTCACGACCGATCTCTCGATACGGAGACAGCGGCAGCGTGGGGTCGGCGGTGGTCACGCATACATCGTAACGGCGCGCGAGTAGTCTCTATCCGTGCGCCTCGGAGTCCTCGACATCGGTTCCAACACCGTCCATATGCTCGCCGCCGATGTCCGCCCCGGCGGCAGGCCCCTGGCGAAGACCAGCGACCGCACTGTTCTGCGTCTGATGAGATATCTCACCGACGACGGGGCCATCTCCGAAGAGGGCGTGGCCGCGCTCGAGTCCGCTGTCGCGCAGGCACGGCAGGTCGCCGAAGCCGAACGGGTGGACGAGCTGCTCGCCACCGCCACGAGTGCGGTGCGCGACGCCCGCAACGGGGCCGAGGTGATCGCCCGGATCGAGGCGGCCCTCGGGCAGCCGCTGCAGGTTCTCGACGGCGAGACCGAGGCGGAGCTGACGTTCCTCGCGGTCCGCCGCTGGTTCGGCTGGTCAGCCGGACAGCTGCTGCTCCTCGACATCGGCGGCGGTTCGCTCGAGGTCGCGGCCGGAGGCGACGAGATGCCGGACGCCGCGGCATCCGTCCCGCTGGGAGCCGGACGTATGACCGTGCAGTTCCTCCCGCACGACCCTCCCGGCGAGGAGGATGTCGAGCGCCTGCGCGAGCACGCGACCGCGACGCTCGCCGAGGTCCTCCCCCGGTTCACGGCGCTCCCCCGCCCGGACCATGTCGTGGGCTCTTCGAAGGCGATCCGCTCGCTGGCGAGACTCGCCGGCTATCCGGTTCCCGGCTGGTCGGGCATCCAGCGGATGGTCCTGCCCCGCGCCTCTCTGGGATCGTGGATCCCGCGGCTCGCTCGCCTTCCCGCATCCGCGCGGCAGGAGCTTCCCGGGATCACCGCAGACCGCACGTTCCAGATCGTCGCCGCGGCGGTCTCGCTGCACACTGCCATGACCGCGCTGGACGTGGACGAGCTCGAGGTCTCACCCTGGGCACTCCGAGAGGGCGTGCTGCTGCGTTACATCGAGCAGCTGAACTGGAACGCGCCGCGCGGCTGACCTGAGGCCAGTGCCACGCGGCGCGCTCGACTGTTCAGAAGGAGTGGCGCTTCAGAGCGAAAGGCGCTCGCGCACGACGTCGACCAGACGATCGGCGTACGCCTGAGCCGAATCGGCATCCGCCGCCTCGACCATGACGCGGACGAGCGGCTCGGTGCCGGACTTGCGCAGCAGCACCCGACCGGTCTCGCCGAGCTCCGCCACGACCTCGCGGACCGCAGCCTGCACGACCTCATCCGAGTCGACAGCGTCCTTGTCGACATCACGGACGTTGATGAGGACCTGCGGGTAGACCTTCATCACGCCCGCGAGTTCGGCGATCGTCTTGTTCTGGCGTGCCATCTCGGCGACCAGGTGGAGCCCTGTCAGCAGGCCGTCACCGGTGGTGGCGTACTCGCTCATGATCACGTGGCCCGACTGCTCACCGCCGAGGGCGTAGCCGCCGGCGTTCATGTCCTCGAGGACGTAGCGGTCGCCGACCGAGGTCTGACGGACCGTGATTCCCTGCTCGCGCATCGCGACGTGCAGGCCGAGGTTGCTCATCACGGTGGCGACGAGGGTGTCGTCGGTGAGGTGACCGCGTTCCTTCATCGAGACCGCGAGGATCGCCATGATCTGATCACCGTCGATGACGTTTCCCTGCGCGTCGACGGCCAGGCAGCGGTCGGCGTCGCCGTCGTGGGCGATGCCGATGTCTGCTCCGAGCCTGACGACGGCTTCTGCGAGCTGGCCGAGGTGGGTGGAGCCGACACCGTCGTTGATGTTCCAGCCGTCGGGGTCGGCACCGATCACGGTGACATCGGCACCCGCATCGCGGAAGGTCTCAGGAGACACACCGGATGCGGCGCCGTGCGCGCAGTCGAGGACGACCTTGATGCCGTTGAGTCGGTTCGGCAGCGAGCCGAGGAGGTGAACGACATAGCGGTCCTCCGCGTCGGAGAACCGATCGATCCGGCCGACTCCGGCGCCGGTCGGGCGGAGCTTGTCGCCCGCCATCGCTTCTTCGATGCGCTGCTCGACCACGTCGGGGAGCTTCACGCCGCCCCGGGCGAAGATCTTGATGCCGTTGTCGGGCGCGGCATTGTGCGACGCCGAGATCATCACGCCGAAGTCGGCGTCACGGTCGGCGACGAGGAATGCGAGCGCCGGCGTCGGGATGACTCCGGCCTCGAGCACGTCGACGCCGGAGGACGCGAGACCCGCCGAGACCGCGGCAGTCAGGAAGTGACCGGAGACCCGAGGGTCGCGGGCCACGACTGCGGTGAGTCGCTTGCCTTCGGCTTTGCGAGCCTCCGCAGTACGGCCCTGGCCCAGGACGACAGCAGTCGCCTGGGCCAGGGTGAGCGCGAGGTCGGCGGTGAGGATGCCATTGGCAAGCCCTCGCACGCCGTCCGTGCCAAAGATCGGCATCGGAGCGGTGGACCTTAACGCTTCGAGTACTGAGGCGCCTTACGGGCCTTCTTGAGTCCAGCCTTCTTGCGCTCCTTGACGCGAGCGTCGCGCGACAGGAAGCCGGCCTTCTTCAGGGTCGGACGGTTGTTCTCCTCGTCGATCCCGTTGAGGGAGCGAGCGATGCCGAGGCGCAGTGCACCGGCCTGGCCCGAGGGGCCACCACCGGAGATGCGCGCGATGACGTCGTAGCCACCGGCGAGGTTGAGGATCGTGAACGGGTCGTTGATCAGCTGCTGGTGCAGCTTGTTCGGGAAGTAGTCCTCGAGCGTGCGGCCGTTGACCGTGATCGTTCCCGAGCCGGGGACGAGACGCACGCGGGCGATTGCCTGCTTGCGACGGCCGACAGCGGCACCCGGGACGCTCAGCACGGGGCGGGGAGCCGCCTCGACTGCGTCGGTCTCGGGAGTCGACGTCGAGAAGTTCTGGGGGTTTTCGGTGGTGTCCTGGATGTCAGCCACGAGTATGTCCTTAAGTCTTTACGGCGCTTACTGGGCGACCTGGTCGAGGGTGTACGTCTTCGGCTGCTGAGCGGCGTGCGGGTGCTCTCCACCGACGTAGACCTTGAGCTTCGACAGCTGCTGACGGCCGATGCTGTTCTTGGGGAGCATGCCACGGATGGCCTTCTCCACAGCGCGGACCGGGTTCTTCTCCATGAGCTCGGCGTAGGTGACCGACTTGAGGCCGCCCGGGTAACCCGAGTGGCGGTAAGCCAGCTTCTTCTGGAGCTTCTGACCGGTGAGCGCGACCTTGTCGGCGTTCACGATGATGACGAAGTCACCCGAGTCGATGTGGTTGGCGAAGGTGGGCTTGTGCTTGCCACGCAGGAGCGTAGCGGCGTGCGAAGCCAGGCGGCCGAGAACGACGTCAGTGGCGTCGATGACGACCCAGTCACGCTGGACCTCGCCGGCCTTCGGAGTGTAAGTGCGCGTCACGATAGTGCTGCTTTCTTGTTCGAACGGAGAAGTTCGTGAATCCCACTCCGGGGTGGTTCTTCCCTACAGGGAGGAACACGCCAGTGGAGGGCTCACGTTCGCGGCACTCGGCAGTCGAGTACCAAAGTGACAGCTTACGTCATTCGGAGCGGTATTCCCAATCCGAGCGCCCGCCGTCAGTCGAACCGCGTGGTCACGAGGATCGGGCGGTGGTCACTCAGCCCCTGGGGCAGCGTGGTGACGCGTTGGATCTCGAAGCCGACCGACGTCGCGAAGTCGTAGTGACCGCGGAAGACCCGGTAGCGCGTGTAGGTGTGGTCGTCGCTCATCGTGAGCGCGTAACCGTGCTCGCGGACCGTCTTGCCGAGGTTCTCCTTGAACACCGGATAGTTGTAGTCCCCGACCATCAGCTGCGGCAGTCCCTCGCCGAGGGTCGCGAGCTCCGTGAGGGCTGCGCGGATCTGGTGGCGCCTGAGCGAGTTCAGCGCGGTGAGCGGCGCCGCGTGGAACGAGGCCGCGATGAAGTCCCGGCCCGCGTCGATGTCCCGGAGCCGCGCGCCGAGCACGCGCTCGTGCGCGGGCTTCGCGATCCGGTCGTGCAGCGACTTCTTCAGCTCGATCGTCCGGATGCCCTGGAGGTGGAACTCGCTCGCGCGGTAGAACATCGCGAGGCCGAGTCGGTTCCCCTGCGTCGCATCCGCGAGTGCGAGGTCGCCGATGGTCTCGGGCAGATCAGCGACGTCGCACTCCTGAAGGCAGAGGATGTCGGGGTCGTGCTCCGAAGCCAGCGCGGCGAGTTCTCCGACGGCGCGGTGCTTCTGCAGGTTGTACGAGATGACCTTCATCGCACCTCACGGTAGTCCGTCAGGCTTGGATTCCGGTGGCAATAGTCGATCCTTCGCATGAAAGTCAGCTCCGCGTCACTCGTCGTAGCCCCATCGGATGCCGAGCACACCCGGCCCGAACCCGTGCTGCACGAGATGGACGGAGCCGCTGTGCACCGGCCGCATCGATGACGAGTACTCGTCCTCCGTCTCGACGTACTCCTCGCACCAGCTCGGCAGCGCGTCGGGGTGGAAACGCACCCAGACGAGACTCTCGCGAGCCGGCCTCGAGGTGGCGTGCCAGGCGGACTGCCGCGGCGGGTACCCGGCGGGAAACGTCTCGGTGAACTCGAACAGGGTGGTCTCCCCCGTCTCGATCGGTTCGTCGAGCGCGATCACCACGCCGGAGAGCAGTCGGCCGGGGTGCAGGTACTCGCGGTCGACGCGTCCGCCCACGACATCGGAGATCACCGACATCACATCGGTCTCGATCGGGGCGACGTCGATCAGTGGCACCTCGGAGATCGTCCCCTTCGTCGACTGCACGAGACAGCGCATGATCACGCTCTCGACGGCCCCCGAGGCACCCACGAACACGGTGACGTGGGTGGAGAGGTCGCGAAGCGCATCCTGTGGCGCGGCGCGCAGCTCTTTCAGCGTCTCCTCGGTTTCGCGCTGTTCCCGCTCCTCGTCGAACGGCAGTCGCGGCGGCGCCACGGGGCCCAGACGAGTGGGCGTGCGCAGCAGAGCGCCCAGATGACCGCGATCCAGACCGAGGTGGTCCTCGATGCCGTCGACCACGCTCAGCGACTGCGCTCCTTCGGCCTGCCGATCGCCGGAGCGCCAGTAGCTCAGTGTCGCCATCGAGACCGGGTTGCCGTCGTCGATCAACTGACTCCGCAGGCGCGCGAGGGTGATGCCCCGTTCAGAGATCGCCGCACGGAGCGCAGCGGCGAACGCGCTGCCCTGATCGTCGATCCGCTCCGTCACAGTTCCCCCGCCGCAGTGTGAATACGCCGTCCGTAATATCAGCATACGGTTCAGCAGCGCCACACCCCTCGGGCTGCACGAGTCGTCACCGCCGCGGATGGACTGGGGCCCGTCGCGGCGGCTCCCGCATCGTGGCCGCCTTCGGGGGAAGGCGGCCACGAATCGGTCATCGGCGCCGTCGGCGCTCCCGGGCGAACTTGCTCGTCTCGTCGCCGACGCGACCGACGTCGTCTTACGCGGTCGTGCTGTCGCGCCGGGCGCGCGTCTGCTCGGCCCTGGCCGAGAGCAGGTCGTCGGCGGGGTATCCGACCTCGGTGAGCGTCAGTCCTCTGGCCGCCAGCACCTTGAATTCGCTGGTCCTCGTGAGTTCGTCGCGCAGCACGGCCACATCGCCGACGTCGAGTCGCCCCTCGCCCACCGCCACGCACGCGCCGACGAGAGCACGCACCATGCTGTGACAGAAGGCGTCGGCCTTGACCTCGGCGACGAGCACGCCCTCGGCGTCCCGGGCCCAGCGGTAGTCCAACAGCGTCCGGATGGTCGTGGCCTCTTCGCGCGGCTTGCAGTAGGCCGCGAAGTCGTGGAGTCCGATCAGCGTCCGCGCCGCGGCATCCATCGCGTCGCCGTCGAGCACGCCCCTATGCGAGGTGGTGTCATGCCGACGGAGCGGGTCGAACCCTGCGGCCTCGTCGGCGAGCCGGTAGCGGTATCGGCGCCAGACCGCCGAGAAGCGGGCATCGAACCCCTCGGGCGCGATCGAGCTGCGCGTCACGGTGGCATCGGGGTATGCACCCAGGACTCCGCGCATGCGCCGGGCGATCGACGCCGCAGGATCCTGCGGAGTGCGGCCCTGTCGCGATTCGATGCGCGCCCACTGCTCGTCGTCGAGGTCGACGTGCGCGACCTGCCCCTGGGCATGAACACCCGCATCCGTGCGCCCGGCGACCACGAACTGCACGTCGGAGCCGACGATGCGAGCGAGCGCCGCTTCGAGAGTCCCCTGCACCGTGCGCAGGGTCGGCTGCTTGGCCCACCCGCGGAAGTGGGTGCCGTCGTAGGCGATGTCGAGCCGGATGCGCACGCATAAAGCCTAGGGCGTACCTGCGACCCGCTTCGAAGCGGTCAGATGCCGCCGTCGATCGAGCGGATGATGTCGCCAGGCTCGTCGGGCACCATGACCTGTGTGTCGCGGTTGAGGCTCTCGCCCCGGAAGAACCTCTTCGACCGCGGGAAGAGGTACCAGAGGAACATGAGCACCAGCCCGAACGCGAGCGAGCCGATGCCGATCACGAACGTGCCGCCGATGCCGAACAGCACGGTGTAGCCGTAGTCGACGTCCCACATGTCGATCGCCGACTGCACGAACGCGCCGGTCAGCATGAGGCCGCCGATCAAGGGGAACAGCCCCTTGAAGAAGAAGTCCCTGGCCGAGGTCGTGAGGTCCTTGCGGAAGTACCAGACGCAGGCGAAACCGGTGATGGCGTAGTAGAACGCGATCGCGAGACCGAGCGACAGGATCGAGTCCTGCAGGATGTTGTCGCTGATCAGAGTCATGCCGACGTAATACGCCGAAGCCACCACACCCATGACGATCGTCGAGAACGACGGCGTCTTGTAGGTCGGGTGCACGTCCTTGAACTTCGCGGGAAGGGCACGGTAGACGCCCATCGCGAGCGTCCCGCGGGCCGTGGGGAGGATCGTCGTCTGCGTCGACGAGATCGCCGAGATGATCACAGCGACGACGAGCATCCAGCCGAACGGGCCGAGCAGACCGTCTTTGATGGCGAGGAAGAAGTCGTCGGCGTTGGCCTCGTTGCCGAGACCCGTGCCGGTGTCGCCGAGTCCGGCGTACATCATCGCCGCGATCGTGACGCCGACGTAGGTGAACAGCAGGATGACGGTGGTCAGCAGCGCCGCGCGGCCCGGGATCTTCTTCGGGTCCTTCGTCTCTTCGTTCAGGGCGAGGCAGGTGTCCCACCCCCAGTAGATGAAGAGCGCGAGCAGGATCGATTCGGTGAAGCCCGACCACGAGGTGAACCCGAACGGGTTGAGCCACTCGAGATCGAACGGGGTCGGGTTCGGCGCCGTGCCGGCGAAGAACTGCCAGAGGGCCGCGACGACGAAGATCGCGAGGGCGAGGTACTGGATGCCGAGCAGGATGTTCTGGATGCGCTCGCCGATCTCGACGCCGCGCCAGCTCACCCAGGTCATGGAGGCGATGAAGAGCACAGCGACGAGGATGATCCGCCAGTCGTTGTTCTCGAGGTCGAACCCGATCAACGACCAGAAGTAGACCGAGGCGATCTGGGCGAGGTTGGCGAGCACGACCATGCCGGCGACGGCGACGCCCCAGCCGCCCATCCAGCCCACCCACGGGCCGAAAGCCTTCGTGCCCCACGTGAACGTGGTGCCGCAGTCGGGCACGGCGTTGTTCAGCTCGCGGTAGGCGAACGCGATCAGCAGCATCGGCACGAACGCGATGATGAAGGCGATCGGCGCCTGCGCTCCCACTGCGAGCACCACGAATCCGAGCGTCGCGACGAGTGAATACACCGGCGCGGTGGACGCGAGCCCGATGACCGTGGAACCCCACAGCCCGAGCGAACCGGTGGCGAGCCCCTTGCCTTCGGGGCGTTCGAGATGGATCGGCGTCGTAGCTGACATGTTCAGAACATACGGCTACTGCGGTTATCGCGTCAATCGTTTTCTCAGACCGATGGATTTCGTGGAAATCACTGCATCCGACCGATGGAATCCGTTGACTATCCTCGACCGGTCATGGTGTCGGCATGATCGGCCACCCACTCGACGAGCGGCAGCATCCGCTCCATCAGGTCTCGGCCCAGCGGCGTCAGGCTGTACTCCACGTGCGGGGGCACCGTCGGGAAGGATTCCCGATGCACGAGTCCGTCGTCTGCGAGGGTGCGCAGCGTCGAGGCGAGCATCTTCTCGCTGATGCCGCCGACCTCGCGCCGCAGCTCGCCCCAGCGGCGGGTCCCATCGGACAGCGAGGAGAGCACGAGCACACCCCACTTGCTCATCACATGATCGAGGATCACGCGAGTACTGCAGCCGGGCTCGAAGATCTGCGGTGTGGACTCCCGGATCTGCGCATAACTAACCGTCATGTATGTACCTTACTTCAAAGTGGGTACCTACTCCATGGAATGTTCCGCTCCCGCCTCGCGGTTGTGGGTCATGTCACCTACGAAAGGACACCCCATGACCATCCTCGTCACCGGCGCCACTGGCAACCTCGGACGCCTCGTCATCGCCAGCCTCCTCGAGCGCGGCGCGGACCCGCAGTCGATCATCGCCGGTGCCCGCGACGTCACCAGGGCTGAGAGCCTCGGCGTGCGAGCCGCCCGCCTCGACTACACCGACCCCTCCTCGATCGCGGCAGCTCTCGACGGTGTCGACTCCGTCCTGCTGATCTCGGGCTCCGAGGTCGGACAGCGCGTCGCGCAGCACGAGGCGGTCATCGACGCCGCCAAGGATGCCGGGGTCACGAAGTTCGTCTACACCAGTGCTCCGAAGGCGACGACGAGCGACCTCGTCCTCGCCCCCGAGCACAAGGCGACCGAGGAGCTCATCCAGGCTTCGGGCCTCCCCGCCGTGATCCTGCGCAACAACTGGTACACCGAGAACTACGCCGCAGACCTGGCCCGCGCCGCCGAGACGGGTGTTCTCGCCGCGGGTGTCGGCGACGGACGGGTCGCCTCCGCGAGCCGCAAGGACTTCGCTGATGCCGCAGCCGTCGTCCTGCTCGAGGACGGCCACATCGGCCAGGTGTATGAGCTCGGCGGCGATGTGGCGTGGAACTACGACGACCTCGCTGCGGCGATCGCGGAGATCTCCGGGCGTGAAGTGACCTATCAGCCGCTGACGGCGGACGATCAGCGTGCCGGTCTCCTGGCAGCGGGCCTCGATGAGGGCACCGCCGGATTCGTGGTCGCCCTGGACGCCGGCATCGCCTCCGGCGCACTCGCCGACAGCGACGGCACTCTCGCGCGCCTCATCGGCCGGCCGACGACGCCGCTCGTCGACGGCCTGCGCGCGATCGCCTGACCCTCGGGGCTCGTGCAGAGCCTCCGCACACCAAGAGGCGCCGATCTTCACCCAAGATCGGCGCCTCCCCGTGCTCACGCGGACTCAGTCCGACGATGCCTCCCGAGGATGGACATACGCGATCGTGAGCACGATGTCGGCGAGCGCCAGGCCGTCAGCGGTGAGGGTCCGCTCGACCACTGCACGCACCTCGCGGAGCGTGTCGACGGCGCCCGCCGAGTATTCGATCCCGAGCGACGCTTCGACCTGCGCGGCGTCTCCGGAGATCCGCACCGCGACGAGAGGTTCGTCGGAGCGGTTGATTCCGAGCGCGACCGCGCTCGTGCCGACGAGATTCGAGATCAGCGAACCGGCGCGGTAGAGACTGCGGACGCCTGACGTGGCGAGCACCGCCGCCTCCACACGCTCCGCGAGATCCTCGTGCTGCGCTGTGGTCGTCATGACTTCTCCTCCGTCGGGTCGCTGACCCTCTGGACATCACGCACCGTGATGTCGATTCCGGTCAGAACGAGATCGGTGTGCCTGTGCACGCGCTCGCCCACCTCTTGGCGCAGCCGTTCGACAGCCGCGGGGATCGACTCGCCGTACAGGGCGTTCACCTCGATGGCGATCCGAATCGGCACACCCACGGTCGTGACGTCGCCGTCGAGGGTCGAGTGACCGACGAGGATTCCGGGGACGGCGTTCTCCGCAGAGCGGATCAGGCCGCGGACGGCCCCCTCGGTGATCCCGAAGTCGACGCCCGTCTCCGGCTCGTCGAACGGGATACGGCGGCCGGCACGAGCATCCAGAGCGATCCCGCTGAGGATGCGGTCGACCCAGCTGTCGTCGACCTCCGGCATCGCCGCGGCATCCGCCTCCATCAGCTGCCCGCCCAACCCGCGCAGACGCTCGAGCGCGTCGAGCGCGAGCTGACATCCGGGCGAGCCCTCGATATCGGGGTCGGCCGGCAGCCGCCCCGCCTCGAGGTAGTCGGTCAGCTCTTCGAGCGTGTGTCCGTCGAGATCGCTCGGTTCGAGACCGAGCTGACGCACGTCGGGAGTCTCCTGCTCTTCAGTCATCGCCACGCCTCCATCCGCACGATCATGAACTTTCGGGCTCTGGCGAGAAGCCCACGGGCGGTCGAGACCGAGATCTCCAGCTCCGCGGCGATCTCGTCGTACGAGTACCCGCCCATCTCGCGGAGCACCCAGCACTCGCGCTGTGCGGCGGGCAGCTCCTGCAGAGCCGCGCCCAGCGCCGCCACGCCCTCGCGCGCCTCGACGACCCGCGCAGGCGAGTCCTTCGAGGGGGCCGCCTGCTCCATGTCGTCCACGTCGAGTGTCGGGCGCAGCGCACGGATGCGATCCACCGCCTTGCGGCTCACGATCCTCATCAGCCAGCTTTTGACCTTCGCCGGGTCGTCGAGCTCCGAGAAGCGCTGCCACGCGGTCACGAACGTCTCCTGCACGATGTCGTCGACGTCGGCGGAGGCGTTCAGCATCCGGTGCGTGTATGCGCGCATCATCGGCGTGTACCTGCGGACGAGCACCGCGAACGCGGCGACATCGCCGTCCATCGCGCGTCCGGCGACGATTCGATCGTCAGCCTGCTCGAGAGCAGTGCGGAATCGTTCCCCAGCCATGCGTCGACTCCTTTTCCTATGCCCCTGAATAGATTCGGAGCGAACCGGCCATCGGATGGGATCGATGATCCGATGGCGGGTTCACGAGGTGGTGATCCGATCACTCGTCCACACCTCGAGGGGTCACAGGACACGCGCCTCCGCACCACCGTCGAGGTCCACATCATCGGCCGGCTCGTCGTCGGCCGGGATGTGCACATCGTTGATCGTCACGTTGACCTCGACTGCCTGCTTGCCGACGTATTCGGCCATCGCGAGGGAGATCGCCGCTCGCACGTCGTCAGCGACCTTGTGCAGTGCGGCCGGGTACTCGGCGACGATGGTGACGTCGACGGCGACCTGGGTCTCTCCGACCTCGACGCTGATGCCCTGCGAGAGGTCGGTCGAGTTGAGCGCGTCGCGGATGGCGCCGACCGCGCGGGCCGCTCCCCCGCCGAGGGCATACACACCGGGCACCTCGCGAGCCGCGATGCCGGCGATCTTCGCGACGACACCGTTCTCGATGATGGTCTGACCTGTCGACGGCGCGCCCGCCTCGGTCGGCACGACCTGGACCTTCGACCGGGTGCTGTTCGTCACGTTCGCCATGATGCGCTCCTTCATCCGAGTGTCCGCCTCCTCGAGGGTGCGGGTCGCAGTGCCGCGACACCACTAAGACGGATGCTACGAACGATTCGTCACAAAGTGCTCCGAGAATTCTTCACAGTGCACTCTTAGGTTCAGAGTGCAATATTGCACTCTATGAGCGAGAGTGCAGATTCATTGCGGGAGCAACGCAAGCGCGAGACGTCGCGCGCGCTGACCGACACCGCGCGACGCCTGACCGCCGAGCGGGGCTTCGCCGGCTTCACGGTCGAGGAGCTGTGCGCGGAGGTCGGCGTATCGCGGCGGACGTTCTTCAACTACTTCGAGAGCAAGGAGAACGCGGTTTTCGGCTTCGCCGCGATCGACCCCCGGCAGGAGGCTCTCGAGGAGGACTTCGTGGTCGATACGGGTGACTTGCTCGACGACTTCATCGCGCTGACGATCGCCCGATTCGACCTCTTCAATCCACTCGACGACGCTCCCGCCATGTTCGCGATCATCGAGCAGGAGCCCCGACTCATCAAGGCCGCGTTCGAGCAGATCGCCAAGAACGAGCGCCGCGACATGGGCCTCATCGTGCGGCGGACGGGCGACGGCGATGACGCCGAGCTGCGCGCCGAGGTCCTCGTCCACTCGGTCGGCGCACTGGTGCGCCTGAGCATGGACCAGCTGCTCCACCACCACTCGACCGACTCGTTCAGCGACCTCCTCAGCCGTCGGCTCGAGGTCGCCCGCACCGTGTACGCACCATCACAGAAAGCCGACTGAATGTCCGCCACAGCCACCAAGGATGCGCCCTTCCTGCTCACCAAGCGCCGCATCTGGATCATCTTCAGCGCCCTGATCGCGGGGATGCTGCTCTCGAGCCTCGACCAGACGATCGTCTCGACCGCGATGCCCACCATCGTCGGCCAGCTCGGCGGGGTCGACCACCAGGTGTGGATCACCACCGCCTACCTGCTCGCGACCACCATCGTCATGCCCATCTACGGCAAGTTCGGTGACGTCCTCGGCCGACGCAACCTCTTCCTCGTCGCGATCGCTCTGTTCACGCTCGCGTCCGTCGGCTGCGCCTTCGCCACCGACTTCTGGATGTTCGTCATCTTCCGCGCCCTGCAGGGTCTCGGCGGCGGCGGTCTGATGATCCTGTCTCAGGCGATCATCGCCGACATCGTCCCGGCGAACGAGCGCGGCAAGTACATGGGACCGCTCGGTGCCGTCTTCGGCCTGTCTGCCGTGGCCGGCCCTCTCCTCGGAGGGTTCTTCGTCGATCACCTCACCTGGCAGTGGGCGTTCTACATCAACATCCCGGTCGGGATCGCGGCGTTCATCATCGCGCTCGTGGCGCTGAAGCTGCCCAGCAAGAAGGCTCAGAAGCCGATCGACATCTTCGGCGTGATCTTCCTCTCGATCGCCACCACGTGCCTGATCTTCTTCACCGACTTCGGTGGCGACAAGGAGTTCGGCTGGGATTCGCTGGCGACCTGGGCATGGGGTGCGGGGCTCATCGTGGCGGCCACCGCCTTCGTGATCACCGAGTCGAAGGTGCAGGACCCGATCATCCCGCTGAGCCTGTTCCGCAACCCGATCTTCGTGAACGCGACCGCGATCGGCCTCGTCCTCGGAATCGGCATGTTCGCGGCCATCGGCTTCGTTCCCACGTTCCTTCAGATGTCGTCCGGAACGTCGGCTGCGGCATCCGGGCTGCTGATGATCCCGATGATGGTGGGTCTGATCGGAACCTCGATCTTCTCGGGCATCGCGATCTCGAAGACCGGGAAGTACAAGATCTATCCGATCGTCGGCACGATCCTCACCGGCATCGCGATGGTGTCGATGACCACGCTGTCGGCCGAGACGCCGATCTGGCTCATCTGTACGTTCCTCTTCGTGTTCGGCGCCGGACTCGGTCTGATCATGCAGGTCGTCGTCCTGGTGGTGCAGAACGCGGTCCCCGCCGGCGAGATCGGCACCGCGACCAGCACGAACAACTACTTCCGTGAGGTGGGTGCATCGCTCGGCACGGCGGTGTTCGGAACGATCTTCACCACGCGGCTGACCGAGAACCTCCTCGGGGTCTTCGCCGATGCCGGAGCATCACCGGGCGACGCGTCCCAGGCGGCGTCGACCATCGATCCGGCCACGCTGAACGCACTCCCGGACGAGGTGCGAGACGGCATCGTGACGGCATACGCGGATGCCCTCGCGCCGGTGTTCTGGTACCTCGTGCCGTTCATCGTGCTCGCTCTCGTGCTCTCGCTCTTCCTCAAGCAGATCCCCCTCTCGGATCAGGCCGGACTCGTCGCACGCGGCGAGGCGATCAGCGGCGAGGAGGCCGAGCGCCTGGAGGCCGAACAGCGCGGCGGCTCCGAGCGCGGCGGCTCCGGTCGAAGCGACGCCACCCGCGATGACGAGGACCGCCTGGCGGCCAGCCGGAGCGACACCCCGCCCGCCGCTCGCTGACCCTCTCACGGACGCCACGGGCCCGCTCCTCATCCGAGGAGCGGGCCCGTTGTCTGTGCGCGGTCAGGGGAGGTCGCCGACCTCGAGCTCGTCAGGATGATCGGCGTTGTCGCCGTCGGCCTTCTGGTCCTCGCCCGGAGTCGCGGAGTCGACCTCGGGATCCGGGTCATTCGTCACGAAATCGGCATCCACGCCGATCGCGTCGATCCCGGAGCCTTCTTCCGGCGTTGTCTGAGGGTCTGACATGTTCGCTCCTGTCGTCGGTTGCGGCAAAGGAACATCAGTCTCGCCGCCGCGCGAGTCGGGCGGCATCCCCTTGACAGGGGATCGACCTTGCGGGGCTCTCGCCATGTCGACGATGACCATGCGACCATCGGACCATGAACGACATCCCGCTGGCCCTTCCGACCCTCGTGGGCGAACGAACGCGCCTTCGAGAGTGGCGCCCGGAGGACGTCGGCGTCGTGCAGGAGGCAGCCGGCGACTCCCTGATCCCGCTCGTCACGACCGTCCCGCACACCGCAGGTGAGGCGGAGGCTCTGGCATTCATCGGTCGCCAACACGATCGGCTCGACTCCGGCGCCGGCTACGCGTTCGCAATCGCAGACGGGAACGATAGCGCGGTCGGTCACATCGGTCTCTTCTTCGCGGGCGGCGCGCGAGCGAGCGTGGGCTACTGGATCGCACCCTCGCATCGCCGCCGCGGGTATGCGCTCGACGCGCTGCTGACCCTGACGACATGGGCGACTGGCCTCGAGAACCTCGATCGAGTCGAGCTCTACATCGAGCCGGGGAATCAAGGATCCTGGCGAGTGGCAGAGCTGGCCGGCTACGAGCGCGAGGCGCTCCTGCGCGCCTGGAAGCGGATCGGCGGCGATCCCCGCGACATGTACATGTACACCCGACTCACCGAGCGTGCCCTGGCTTCCTCAGCCCGGAGCTGACGCCGGATACGCAAAAAACCCCCGGGAATCCCGGGGGTTTTCATCTGTAGCAGGAGCGGGGCTTGAACCCGCGACCTCACGATTATGAGTCGTGCGCTCTGACCAGCTGAGCTACCCTGCCACACCGCATCCGCATCGCAGATACGAACGCTGTGAGCCCCGAGTCAGGATTGAACTGACGACCCCTTCCTTACCATGGAAGTGCTCTGCCACTGAGCTATCGGGGCGTGCTGCCCCTCGCGGGGCAACCACACGAGAATACCATCACTGTGGCGTCCTCATGAAATCGAGGCGGGTCAGTACGTGTACCGGCCCGCGTTCTCACGCAACCACGGCAGCGGATCGATCGTGCTGCCGTTGATGATGATCTCGAAATGCAGGTGGGCACCGTACGAACGACCGGTGTTGCCCGTGTGTCCGACGATGTCGCCGACCTTCACGGTCTGCCCTGCCTTGACCTGGAGCGAGCCGTACTGCATGTGCGAGTAGTGGCTCGTGATGACCTGTCCGTCGATCACGTGATCGATGTAGACGGTCACACCGTAGGCGCCACCCTGCTCGGTCGCGATGCGCACGACGCCGTCGGCGACCGCCTGGATCGGCGCGCCCTCACCGGGCACGAAGTCGATGCCCTCGTGCAGCCGGCCCCAGCGCATGCCGTAGCCCGAACTCATTCCCACGCCGACCTTGAAGGGCCACTGAATGGCCGCCTCGGGGTCGTTGGTGAAGATCTCGTTGGAGTAGTTGATGCCCTCTTCCGACGCCACCTGGATCAGAGATACGGTCGAGAAGCTGTCCGAGCGCGCGAGCGACTCGTTCTGCACATCGGAGGATGTGACGAACGCCTGGATCTCGTCGTCGGCCGCACCGGCGGTCGACGACCCGGAAGCGGCGACGAGCGACGTGGCGCCGAGCGGCTGCGAGCCCTGGACCGCAGCAACGGCCTCGGCGGGAAGAGTCATGCCGACCGCGAGGAGGCCGGCGAGGCTCATCACACCGACGGTCGCTCCGACTGCGAGGAACTTTCGCACCGGCGGGCGGCGCCGAGCGACGTGCTCAGCGGGCACGTCTTCGGCCGGAGCAGCCTCGGACGCCTCATCGGCGGAAGCCTGAGCGGTCTTGGGAGCGACGGAGCGGAAAGCGCGGGATGCGGAGGCGAAGGCATCTTCGTCGTACTCACCGTTCGACGCGGGGGTCTCGTCATCAGCATCCACCGGCGCGGCATCCACTGGAGCGGAGTCCACGGGCTCAGCCTGAGCGGCTTCGGCGAGCGGCTCGACGACGATCTCGGGGGCCTCGGCCTCAGCCTCGGCGATCTCGGTCGAGTCGGCGCCCGCAGATGCGGCGGCGACGGCGGTCGCGGCGAGGAAGACCTCGGCGGTGTTGAGCCGCTCACGAGCGGCGCGACGGGAAGCGGGGGCGTCCGAGGCGAGGGGGGCGGCTTCGGAGACGGCTTCCGTCACTCCTGCCGCAGAGGCCTCGAAGGCCGCAGTGCGGGGACGGCTGGAGCGGCGCGTGGGCGCAGAGGCAGCCTGTGAATTCTCGAAGGGCAAATCAGATTCTCTCGGGTCAAACGTCAAGCTCGGGGGCGCTTACAACGTTCATCGATTCGGGCCGATGAAAGTAACGATCGGATAAACCCTAGCCTGGTCCACCTGGGAATGCCATGAATTCGTCACGTTTCATCTCGAAGAACATCGAGGACACGGTCGTGGACCTGGGTTCCACCGGCGACGAGCATGGGTCTCAGTGACGTCGTGTCGGCCAGCGAGACGCGACCGCCGGCTTCAGTCACCAGCAGCGCTCCAGCCGCGTGATCCCAGGGCTTGAGCCCACGCTCGAAGTATCCGTCCAGCCGGCCGGCCGCGACGAACGCCAGGTCCAAGGCAGCGGATCCGGCGCGGCGGAGATCTCTGGCGATCGTCATGACCTTGCGCACGGTGGCGAGGTCGCCGTCGTGCGTGGCCGGGTCGTACCCGAAACCGGTCGCCAACAGTGCGCCCGCCGGCGTCTCGGTGGTGACGGAGAGTCGGATGTCTCCGAGGAATGCCCCCTCACCACGCGCCGCCGTGAACATCTCTCCTGCTGCAGGTGCGTAGACGGCCGCTGCGAGCGCCTCCCACTCCCCCGGGATGGTGCTTCCCCGGACCGCGGCGATACTCACCGCATAGGAGGGGATGCCGTAGGCATAGTTCACCGTGCCGTCGATCGGATCGACGACCCAGGTGATCCCGGTCTCACCCACCTCGGCCTCGGACTCCTCACCGAGGAACCCGTCTCCCGGCCGGGCGACCCGGAGACGTTCACGAATCAGCACCTCGACCTCACGGTCGGCGTCGGTCACGATGTCAGCGAGGCTCGACTTGGTCGCGGCGAGGTGCACGCCCTCCGCGCGACGCGTGCGCGCGAGCTCGCCGGCCTCGGAGGCGATGCTCGCGGCGAGGGCCGTCAGTTCGAGTTCGAGGCTCACTGCGGCGGGTACGGCGGAGCCGGCGGATAGGCAGCGGGCGCGTCAGGCGCCTGCGGCACGGGCGGGACCGGGTGACCCTGCGCGTAGGGCTCGGGGGCGACCGGGAACGGAGCGGTCTGGAACGGCTGCGGAGCCGACGCGACCGGCAGCGCCGCCTGCTGCTGCGGCTGCTGCGGCTGCGGCTGCGGCTGCGGCTGCACCGACGGGTACCCCGTGTAGTACGCGTTCCAGTCGGGCGATCCGTCGGGCAGGACGGGAAGAGGTGTGACACCGTCGGCGTACGACGGCCATGCCGGCGCGGCTGCGATGCCGTGCCCCGCAACGGCGGCCGCCGCGGGCTTGCGCGGTGCGAACAGCGCGTTCAGCAGCGGGATCAGCGTCGTGCCGACCGCGGCGAGGATCGTGAGGGCGACGACGATGCGCCAGTACAGCTCGCCGTACTCGAAGGTGTGCGGGAACGTCAGGAAGAAGACGAGCATGCCGACGAGACCCGCGAGGAAGGCGATCGTCGCGAAGTAGATGATCCGGGTGAACGTCGTCACATGGCGCTGCGCGGCGGGGGTGAACAGACGCACGTGCAGCAGCGCGAGCTGGAGGATGCCGACGACCAGGAGAAGCTGGAAGAACCGCTCCGCACCGGTGAAGTACTGGTCATCCTCCGGCAGCCAGATCTTGACTGCTCCGACCAGCAGGGCGACGATCCAGGTGACCATGCTCGACAGAGCGAGCCAGTCAGGACGGTTGGGAGCGAGCCCTGCCTCGAGGATCGCGATCCCCGCGAAGGCCGCGAGCAGAAGGATCGTCAGGAACGCCCGACCGATGAGACCGTCCTGATCCCCGATCAGCACCCACACGACGCAGACCAGCGCAGCTGCGATGAGCGCGCCGATGGCGATCCAGATCGCTCCTCGAATGAGGAGTGACATGTTCTTCTTCTCGACCAGCGCAGGTGCCTGCGGGGCGATCTCCGGCTGCGACATCGCGTTCCTCTCGTTGAGCGGCGTTGCGTTCATCCTTGCATGCACCGACGCCTGACCAGGAGCGCCAGCGCGATCGGGGACAACTTCGCGCTCGAGGCGCTCCCCGCACTCAGCCGCCCTTGCGAGCCGACGAGGCGGCGAACGCGGAGATCCGCGCCTGTGCATCGGCCGTCGCCATGGACGCTCCGATCGAGCGGGCCTCCTCGCTCAGCTGCTCCGCGAACGTGCGCTCGGGTTGCGAACGCACGAGCCGCTTGGCGTGGCCGTATGCCTCGGCGGCACCGGCCAGCCAGAAGCGGGCGACCTCCTCGGCGCGTGCCCGCACCTTCTCGGCTTCGTCCGGTGAATCGCTCCCCTCGACGGCCTCGGCGACGAGTCCCCACTCCACCGCCTCGGCGGCGGAGAGGAGGCGGTCCTGCAGTACGAGCTGAAGGGCCCGGCGCTGACCGATCGCATGAGCGAGCTGCGCCGACACCGAGAGGTCAGGGGTGAGCCCGATGTTCGCGTACAGACTGCCCAGACGAGAACGCGAGCCGACGACGGCGTAGTCGCTGCTGAGCAGGATGCCGAGTCCACCCCCGGCCGTCGTACCGTGGGCCGCCGCGACCACTGGCACCGCAGACTCGGTCAGCGAGCGGATGCCACTGTTGATCACCTCGGCGAGCGCGGTGATCTCGTCACCGGAGCCCATCGTCGTCGCCATCTCGATGACGTCGCCGCCCGCGCAGAACGCGGGACCTGCGGCATCGACCAGGATCGCCTTCACGTCCGCCCGCGCTGTCGCCTCGGCAGTCGCGTCCCGCCAGGCGTGCGCGAGGTCGGCATTGAAGGCGTTGAGTCGCGCGGGGCGGTTCAGCGTGAGCCGAGCCAGCCCTTCATCGACCGAGAACAGGATGGCATCGCTCATGGCTTCTCCTTCGAGCACAGGACGTAGGCCCTCAGGCTAATCGCGATCAGCGCTGTTCCTGCACGCGTTCGGTGAAAGCCTCCATACGCCGCCTGGTGCCGTCGAGACGGATGTCCACCTGCCCCGGCGCCAGTACCTCACTGGGCGCGAGGGGGTGCGCGAGTCGCACATTCTCGTGGCAGGACAGGTCGGCACACATGTAGGTTCCCACCGAATCGCCCCGCGCTCCCGCCTCGCCTACGCGCCGCGCGGAGAACAACGCGACCTGGTTGCCCGGTTGCATCGTGTGGCAGATGTTGCACATCCCCGAACGATGACGCCCGGGGTCCGATGCCCGGAGCACGACGCCCGAGATCCGCCCCTCGTGCTGGGTCAGGACGTAGCCCCGACGACCGGCACCCGGATCCCGCCATGCGAAGAAGTCCAGGTAGTCCCAGTCGATCAGCACGAGATCGTGTGGCATCTCCATGACCCGCAGCTCGTCCTCATCCGCGTTGACGAAGGACGCGCGGATGTCTGCTTCGGTGAGCGCTCGCATCCGTCCAGTCTATGAAGACGTCAGGGCATCGGCGCCATCCGGTCCGGCTGCTCGCTCTTCCGTACACCCGGGGTGAGTTCCGGGGTGAAAAAACGCGTGGATGAGTCAGACGGTCGAGTCGACGGCCCGGCTCCCACCTATCGTGAACACAGGTCGACGAGAGCACGAACCCCCAGGTTCGCCCCTCCCACACGCTCCCGACTGTGAAGCGCACCTCGCGTCACCCGATCACGAGGTGCGCCTCAGTCGACCGCCCGGCTCACTCGTCGAGCAGGCCCAGTTCCGCGGCCCGCAGAAGCGCCTGCTCTCTGTTCGAGGCTCCGAGTTTGCGATACGCGCTCCGACGTTGCACCTTCACCGTGTTCGGTGAGACGAAGAGAGCCGCGGCGAGCGCATCCGTGGACGATGTCCTCCGAAGCTCTCGCATGACGGCGAGTTCCCTCGACGTGAGCCGGACCGGAGGAGGCAGCGCCGGAAAAGGTCCTGTCTCCGATGCACGCGAGAGATACGAGTCGAGGTATTCCCGCTCGGCCGCTGCACAGAGGTCGCGGAGTTCACGCAGAACATCCGTTCCGAACAGTGCGAGGGGAGCATACGAATGCTCCTCCCGCATGACCGCCACGGCCCACGAGGCCGCCCTCGCGGCTGCCTCATGCCTGCCCAGCCGAGCAGCCGCAGTCGCAGTGATCAACGCCGCGAGACAGGCTCGATCGAGATCAGGATCACGTTCCACCTGTGCGACTTCGGCGGCCGCGAAGGCGTGCGGGTCGTCACGGGTGAGCAGCGCGACCAATGCCTCGATGACCTTTCGCGGTGGTTCGTCCGCCGGCAGAGCGGCCACGGCTCGACGGGCGGCGGCTTGGTCGCGCATCGACAGAGAGGTCATCGCCTGGGCGAACGCGAGTCTGGACGACCCGTGATCGGAGACCGCCGAGTTGACTCCCCGACCGAGCGCGTGAGTGAGCAGTCGCGATGCCTCAGCCGGATGGCCATCTCGCAGATCGATCTCGCTCCGGATGCAGACCAGGTACGGCCACAGCTCGGTGGTGCCGAGATGGTGGGCGATCGAATCCGTGCGATGCCGGGCTTCAGCGAGATCGAGCGCCGCGACGGCGACGATCGCGTGCGCGATCTGCTCGAGGATCCCGAACTGCTCGGTGCGCCAGGCGGGCGGTGGATCCGCGTCG
This sequence comes from Microbacterium sp. Leaf159, assembly GCF_001423615.1. Classification (GTDB taxonomy): domain Bacteria; phylum Actinomycetota; class Actinomycetes; order Actinomycetales; family Microbacteriaceae; genus Microbacterium. Next base: position 1,499,740 of record NZ_LMOU01000001.1, read on the forward strand.
TCGATCTCCTCCAGGACCCGACGCGCGTCGGACAGCCGCCCCCGCAGGGCGTAGGCACCGGCGAGAGCCGCCGCACAGTGGTACCAGCCGCCGCCGTCATCAGGCATCCGGAGTCCGACCCCGTCTTCGAGGATCACGACGGTGTGCGCGACGTGGATCGTCATGCCCAGTTCCAGCACCTCGACGGCATCTGAGATCCGCCCGAGTTGCAGGAAGCTCAGCCCGCAGTTGCTGAGCAGAAGCGCCGCGAACCCGGTGCACTCCGCGCGCTGCTCGGCGTCCATCTCGCCGTACGCCGCCACCACCAGATCGGCCGTGGCTCCCGAACGCCGGAACTGTCCGGCGAATCGCTCGGCGAGAGTCTTCGCGCTGAGCATCCAGAATCGCTCGACCGGATCATCGTCCAGCCCCCGGCGACGGAGGGACAGCGCGGCCCCCTGGAAGTATGCGAACGCTCGTAGCCGTTGGCCGAGACGCAGCAGCACCAGAGCCAGCAGCATGCCGAGCAGCGGATGACGCGCGAGAACGACGGGGTTCTCCCGTCGAAGCAGCGACTCGACGTCCTGCGGACTCGATCTGGACAGGATGAACCACGACTTGCGTCCGAGACGCGTCGCGAGAACGTAATCCTTCGCCCTCAGCGCGTTCGTCAACGCCTCGAGATGGCGGCCGTTCTCGGACGCCCAGAGCGCGACCGTTCGACGGATCGGCGCCACGGACTCGGACGATCGCTGATCGAGTCTGCGCACGAGCGCCTCCCGCAGCAGCGGCGTATAGAGGAAGGCCAGACCGTCGGCACCCGCCTCCCACATCCCCAGTCCATACAGCTCCGCTCGATCGAGGTGCTCGGCGCCGCCGTCCGGCCATCCGAGACGCTCGGCGATCTCGCGCGTCACCCGACCGGGAATCGAGGTCCGCAACAGGAACTCCTCGAAGTCCGCCGGGGCATCCGCACCGATGAGTCCCGCCATCAGAGCGTCAGCCAGTTCCTGCACCTCGATCGCAGCGATCTCGACGGGTGCGCTCTGCGTCGCGATCGTCAGCCCGAGCGCTCGAGCGGCGAGCGGCAGCGCGCTCTCGTCTCCGAGCGCATGCGGAGGGATCTTCTGCGCAGACACCCGTTCCACCACATCGCGAGCCTCGTCTCGGGTGAAGAAGAGATGTGCGGGTCCGATGACACAGACATCCGCGGAGACGAGCATCTGCAACGTCCGCGTCACAGTCGAGCGGCGCGTCGCCACGACGATCCGCAGAAGGGGTGCCGCATCGAGCAGATCGAGCGCCCGGCGTAGCAAGGATGTCTCGTCGACCCTCTCCGCGTTGTCGATCATGATCACGCAGTCCCGACTGAGCTCGCCGAGCAGGCGCCCGAGCTCGTCCGCGGGATCGCGGACGCTGTCGAACCCGCGAAGCGTCGAACGCGCGCCGCTCCGGTCGGCGATCAGGTCCTGAACGACGAGCTGCGCCAGTATGTCGCGGAGCATGAGGTGCTCGTTCGTCATGTTCTCGTCGAACCCGAGCCGCACCGATGCGATCCCTCGGCTGTCCTGCACCGCCGCCCACTGGCTGAGCAGAACCGACTTGCCTCCCCCTGCCGGGCCGCTCACCACCGTCAGAGCGTGACCACGATCGAAGACCTCGGTCAGCCTCGGGCGATCGAGCATGTGCAGCGGAAGACGCGCCCCGCGCGCTCGCCGTCCTGGGTCCTGCTCCATCGTTCGCCTCCCCCGAGAACGCGAAACTCTCCGCGCTCCGATCGTAGGTCTGCAAACGATCCCGGAATACTGCACGTGCGTACGTATACCGAGATATCAGTGGGACCGCAGCAATACCGCGGGTTCTTCGCAATCGAGGCCACGGCGGCGCCAGCAGGATTCGCGAGCGCAGACGACGCGCTGCGCTACCTCGGCGAGTTCACCGGCCTGGAATTGGCGGAAATGAAGCTCATCGGCGGTGCCTCGAGCCGTGCGCTGCGTCGAGCCCAGCGAGACACGCACCCCGACCACGGCGGCGATGCTGCGAGCTTCCAGCGGGTCTCGCTCGCCGAGGCGAAGCTCCGCAAGGCGGGTGTGTTGTGACTGTCCTAGTCCTTGGGCGTGGCTTGCTTGGTCTTGGCGAGAACTCGATCGTAGGTCGGGTTGAGCGCCGTGCTTGGGATCTCGTCGTTGACCCAAGAAACGAGAGCTACCTGCAGAGCGCGTACCTGGTTGTACGTCTTCGTCCCGTCGTTGTCCGTGTCCATCGGAATCGATCGGGCAAGCACGCGGGAGATATCCCCGCGTTCATCCTTGGCGACGGTGACAAGGAGTTCTGCAGTCGCCGTCGATCTCTCCTGCAGCGAGGCGACCACGCGGTCTGCGATCTTCAGATGAAGGGCAACTCCGACCATCTGATTAGCCGCCAGGACATGAACGACCGACTCGCGCAGACGCTGACGGCGATCACGTTGCTGGTCCTGACGAGCCTTGAGCGACTCGCGCACCCAAGGGACCACCGAGGACCCCGTCAGAGCGATCAGGGCGCCAACGATCACAGCGATTCCAGAATCCATGCCCGCACTCTATCGGGGGTGACCCGATGAGCGACGGAAAGCGAGGATCATCCCTCAGGGTCTCTGGTGGGCTCCAGTTCTGCGATCGATCGGATCTTTCCTTCGTCAGTCCGAGGCCAGCTGAGCGGACTACTCGCGTATCGCGACGGGTGAGAAGCGGTCATTACTTCGCTGTGAGCGTTGCTTGTTCTGTCCTGCCACTCGACGATCACAGTGGTGTCGCTGACGTCCGGGTACCGAATCGTGCTGTTGCTGTACTGCAGGGCGAAGGAGCCGTAAGACTGGCCCGGGAAGAACGTCCAGAACCCGGACGAGAGGATCCCCGCGGAAGCGTCGTCCACCGACAGCGTGACGTTGAAGGCCTCGCCAATTCCTGTGTTGACGAGCGCCCATCCGTTTTCTGCGATCGGGCGGACCGCGAAGCGCGCGGGCGGGTCGAGGGGAACCGGCTCTTGTGCCTTCTTCCGGAAGAAACCCGCGATGCGATTTCGCTCGAAGTAGGCGATGAGCGGTACGGCGACCCCGAGGAGAACGCCGAGCCAAGACGGCACATCGCCCCAGTCCAGATTCGAAAGCCATTCGGGCACCTCCGAACTATATCGGCGGTGACGACACCGCGAACTCGGAGCGCATCTGCGCGAAGGACATCGACCGCAACCGCGCCTACTGCGGCCGCCAGAACAAGCGCACCGCCGAGTGACCGCACGTGAACTGCGCCGACTGCCACGCGGCGGCGCGAGCAGAGAAGGAGGTAACGCGATGAGCGATCGAAGCCCCCTGCCTTTGAGCGGCCGATATTGCCCCCGCTCGACGAGCACGAGGGCATCAGCGTTGGCGACCGGATCACTTCCGAGACGGCGGCGAGTGCTCGCTGACCACCAGTGTCGTCGCCGAGCTCTACGTTGAGATGCACCTGAACGTAATCATTCGGGAGCTCGCGGGATCGGTGCTCGCCGAGGCCGTGCTCGTCGACGGGGTGGTGCACGCTGCTGGTTCAGGCGTGACAGGCCAGCCCCCGCCCCCGAGGTCGACGGCACGGTCGGCGCTGCACCGGAAGGAGCGCTGTTCTGATGCCGCTCTCATACCCACCCATCCGTGAGGTCATCGTCGACGGCGAGCGCCGGTGGGAGGGCTCTACGACACCACCCCGACCGTGCACTTCGACTACGACCGCTACGCGGGCGTGGTCGCGCAGGGTGGTGGAGCAGATGCCCGCGAGCTGTGGGGTGAGCTGATCGACTACTTCCACGCCGTCGTGCAGACCGTTGAGAAGACCACCACGAACTCACCGACAGTGCCGAGCAAGCCGGACGCCGATCCGCTCACCGCTCGAGGCGAGGCACTCGTCGCAGTGAAATTGCTCATCGACCACGGCGAACAGATAGCAGCAACGCCGACGCTCGCGAAGGAAGCGGATGAGCTGCTCTGCGGCATCCGTCACCTGCGCGGCCGATACGGAGTGTTCAACAGTCCCCGCCGCAAGCCCGAACTATGTACTGTCTGCCTCGAGTATCAGGTGCGGTCCGCATGGATCGGAAGCCGCGTCGGGCCCCGCTCCGTCGAGGTGAAGCGGTTCCGCAACAGTGGGAACGAGACCCGGGAAGAAACGACGCGGGGACGCCGTCAGACCATCGAGATTGACGGAAAGCCCATCACGGGCGACCGGAGGCGTCAGCGCGGCAGATAGAGCAGCGTTCGCGGCCCGTCTCGCTGCAGCGCGGAAGCACCAGCGCGACGGAGAGCCGTGGCTGAGCTAGTCGCCCGTCGCGGGGGTAAACCCGGGCTCGATCAGGACGTCGACCGCGCTCCCGCCATCGCCCCAGGCGAGGGTGTCGCTGTCGAAGTCGAGAGAGACGTCGTCGACTCCCTTGCTGCGGATCAGGTAGTCGTAGTTGCGGAGGGCGATCTCGGTCTCAGGAAGCATGACTTGAAGCTACGGGCTGTGCCGGTGGACCTCAAGACCGCGCAGGATAGTTACCTCACCTACCGGGAAGCAGCCGCCCGTACGAAGCGCTGCATCCGCAGCATCAACCGGTGGCGGCGCGGCGGGATGCCGGTGGAGTGAGAGAACCGAGACGGCCAGCGAGTCCGCGCCGTCCGAGAGGACATCCTCTTGAAGTGGTGGCGCGAACACCTCACCGCCTGGCCAACTCACCAATACCGACTGCGCAAGATGCTCAATGAAAAGACGAGCGACACGCCGAAAGTTCCATGATTGCGTGGAAGCACTGTCATACCGCAACGTAAAGACCAGACCGAACTGAGGAACTCCCCGCACCATACGGTCGGGGCGTTCGTCGTGTACTACCTCGGGGCGCCTCTCGCACCCCATCCCCAGCAGGGCGGCCGGTTCCCCAATCGGCCGCCCGCGCGGGATCAGGCGCTCTGATGCTTGCGGTCCTCGCCCACTCGAAGACGGAATGCGCTAATCGCAGCCGTCTGGGTATCGGAGTCGACCGTCTTGTCCATCGTGAAGAGGACTGCTCGAGCGGCATCTACGACGTCTTTCGACCCGAACAGTTCGGATCGTGAGCATGACCTCTGATGCCCTCACCAGGCTGTCGTGGGCCGACTCGTGATTGCAGGCGAGCATGTTCCGCGTGTACGCGAGACCAGCGGCCCAGAAGTCGGAGTACGCGCCCAGCTTCTTCTCGCGTAGCGCGATCGTGTCCTCGCGCTGCGCAGTCCGGCCGCATGTGAGACGCGCAAGCCCCCACGCAAGTACAGCACCGGCGAGGGTCGCGACCGGTGTCGCCCACCATGGCGCAGTAGCCGACATCCACCACGGGACAGGCTCAGCAGCAGCAGCCTGCATCACACCCAAGATCATGCGATTACCCTACCGACGGGGGTATCGTCCCGCCTGGCGAGCAGCGCGGGGCTATGAACTCGAACGGCCTTTGCGGTTTCGTAGTTCGTCCCACTCGCGCTGGTACCGATCCTTCTCGCGCCGCGCAGCTTCAGCAGCGCTGGCGGCCTGCTTCTTCCCGATGCGGTCGGTCCCGGCGCCGAGCACCATGAAGATGAACCCGAGGAAGAGGAACGCTGCGAGCACGGCGCCGCCGACGAGAATTACTGCGAGGAAGCCGGTCATAGGCGCACACTACAGTGCGGGACGCGGCCCCGACAGGTCTCGGCCACGACTAACGAGGCACTGCTGGATCCTCGGGCGGAGGGTCGAGGGCACGCGAGCCACTATGTCCCCTCCGTGGACACGACCACCCCTCCGCCGAGCGCCACGATCAGGAGGGCCCGTGTCTCAGCATCACAACAGCACCCGCGCCGACCGGATCGCGAAGAAGAAGCTCAAGGACGAGTGCAAAGCCGCTGACTTGCCGTGCTGGCTATCAGGCTGCACCATCGACTACGACACCGCATGGAACGATCTCGACAACCCGCGCCGCTTTCAACGCGACCATTTCTTCCGCACATCCACCCACCTCGACCTATACAACGACCCGAGCAATTGGCGACCCTCGTTCGCCGATTGCAACGACGCCCGCGGTAACAGCACGGCCGTCGGTGGGCTCGGCATCCCCTCGCGCCAATGGAGACCCAGCGAATAGGACGCGATCAGTAGGCCATCGCGTCGATTGCAAGCAGACGTTCTTGACCGCTCGCATCGGCTCTCGCTTTCGCCGCTTGGACGGCACGGTCATATTTCACCTTTCGCCACAGCTTCTTCACCGGGTTGTGGGGGGCTCCGGATGCCAGTTGAAGGAGCGCGGTCCACTCGTCCGCACGCCAAGAACCATCGGCCAGATTGAATGCCTCACGGTGGGCCTCGAGCAATCGGCGGTTTCGGACGTACTCATCTATGAACTGACGCAGGTCCATGTCGCTCTCGATCGCGTCGCGCAAGTCAGCGGTGACTCGGATGCGGTCGCCGATCTTCGGCCACTCCCACAACCACATCGGATCGTGGGGAGGGCGAAGCAGGCGTCGAATGTTGTAACCGACCGCGTCTGGGACGGCCATCAGGTCGTAGGTGGACTCGTACTTGGAACGCTGTCCGTCAATTGCATGCTCTGATGCTTCGAGGTCGTCGAGCAGGTCCACAACTCGATGCGCGTGGTGTGAGCCGGGGAACAGCTCGATGGGGTCTCCTGACGGAACGGCCTGAACGACGGGAACAAGACGGTCGAGGTGCGTCCGGCTTGGCTTCAGGTCGTAGAAGTCCGGGTCCCAAACCAGCGGGTGGCGGAGTACTGATCGGGCTTTCTCGACCACCGCAGCCTCCGCATTCGTGACCTCAAGGCTGCGCGTGCGCTTCGCTAACCGTCGCTCTGTGCCCAGAACGATCATCGCGACGATCAGACCCGTGCCGATTCCGATAAGCGCATCAGGCCCGAACGACGAGAAGTCCCACCAGCTCGCCCACCATCCCTTGTCCTCGGAGGTCTCTTCGACGGCGACAACGACCACATTCAACGACATGACAGAACTCAACCACAGACAGGGGGGGGGAGGGGCGTTCACATCCCTGGGCCCCCAACCCCGGCCCACCTCCCGCGTGGCGTCGGCATGAAGGACGTGTCGACGATGCCCGCCGCGCCCGCCGCACGCCGAGGTGTGGCGTACGTGGTCACAGTACTGATGAGCAGTTCGTGGCCGGGATGACGACGTGGTTGAACCAGGAACGGTGGATGCGTCCGCCTACTCGGCGGCCCGCTGCATCGCCTCATCAGCCTCCGAGACGATGTTCCGCATGGCGGCGGCCGCGGCATCCGCGTCGCCGCTCGCCACCGCGAACGCCACATCCCTGTGCCACTGCACCGCGCTCTGATTCGCCACGTGCGGCATCAGATCGTGCACGGTCCGCCCCCGCAGCACAGCTTCGACCGTGCCTCCGAGAGCGGCGAGCATCCCGTTGCCGGAGGACTCCAGCAGCAGGCGGTGAAAGCGGACGTCGGCAGTGAGATAGCGCTCACGGTCCGCCTCGTGATCCTCCTGCCCCATCGCCACGACGAGCGAGACGAGGTCGACCTTCTGTTCGGAGGTCGCCGTGCCTGCGGCGAGCTGCGCGGCCAGAGGCTCGATGACCGAACGGAGCTGACTGAGCTCGCGGAGCTGCTCGTCGCGGCCCGGCCCCGCGAGCCTCCAGGCGATGACCTCGGGGGCGTAGACGTTCCAGTCCGCGCGAGGCCGCACCTCGACGCCCGACTTGCGGCGCACCCAGACCAGGCCGAACGACTCGAGGACGCGAACGGCTTCTCGCGCGGCGGAGCGGGACACACCTCGCTCCTGTGCGACATCGACCGTGAGCATCCTCGATCCGGGAGCGTGCACCCCGTCTACGATCGCGCGTCCGAGCTCGGCGACGAGAGAGTCGTGAACGGGGCTTCCGACGCTGGAGACGGTCATATGACGAGTATGGCCGCATCGAGGTCGTCACGTGGTTCATCTCACACTCATGTTTCAATTATGTTGCGCATGACGTGGTATGCGTGCTTATTATGTACGGCATAAGGTCGTAAACAACGCCCGGATCAAGGAAGCTCATGGCACTCTTCACCCCCGCCGCTGACGCGCTCATGACAGCCGCCACCGACACCGCAGGCGCCGCTCAGCCGGCTGGCCAGCTCATCACCGCCGCTGTGATCGGCATCGCGATCATCATCGTGCTGATCACCTGGGTGAAGCTGCACCCGTTCCTGTCGCTCACGATCGGTGCGCTCGCCACAGGCGCGATCGCCGGCATGGACATCGGCGCCTCCGTCACCAGCTTCTCGACCGGATTCGGCACGACCATGGGCGGCGTCGGCATCCTGATCGCCCTCGGTGCGATCTACGGCAAGCTGCTCGCGGACTCCGGCGGAGCCGACCGCATCGTCGACACTCTCGTCAGTCGGGCGAGCGCCCGCTCCCTCCCCTGGATCATGGGCCTCATCGGTGCCGTCATCGGGCTGCCGATGTTCTTCGAGGTCGGCCTCGTGCTGCTCGTGCCGGTGATCATCCTCGTCGCCCGTCGCTCCGGCGCTCCGCTGATGCGCATCGCGATCCCCACGCTCGCGGGCCTCTCGGCGATGCACGGACTCGTCCCGCCGCACCCGGGCCCGCTCGCCGCCATCGATGCGCTCGGCGCCAACCTCGGTCTCACACTCGCGTTCGGCGTCATCGTCGCGATCCCCGCGGTCATCATCTCCGGGCCGCTGTTCGCCCGCTTCGCCGCCCGTTGGGTCGACGTCCCCGTCCCCGAACTCTTCGTGACCGAAGAGGACGAGGGCGTCGAGCAGCGTCGCCGCCCGTCGTTCGGCGCCACGCTGTTCAGCATCCTGCTCCCGGTCTTCCTCATGCTCGCCAAGGCCGTGGCCGACATCTCGGCCGCGGACTCCGACGCCCCCTGGAAGGTCGCGCTCGACTTCCTCGGAACGCCGGTCATCGCGCTGCTCATCGCCGTGCTCGCCGGATTCTTCATCCTCGGCCGCGGCGCAGGATTCGACCGCACCAAGATCAACGACATCGTGGGTTCGTCGCTCGGCCCGATCGCCGGCATCCTGCTGATCGTCGGCGCCGGTGGCGGTTTCAAGCAGGTGCTGGTCGACACCGGCATCGGCGACGTGATCGCGCAGTTCGTCTCGGGATCCTCGGTGTCGGTGCTGATCCTCGCCTGGCTCGTCGCCGTCGTCATCCGCATCGCGACCGGATCCGCGACCGTCGCGACCATCACCGCAGCCGGAATCCTGCAGCCCCTCACCGAGACGCTCGACTCCCCCATGGTCGCGCTGCTCGTGCTGGCGATCGGCTCCGGCTCGGTCTTCCTCTCGCATGTCAACGACGCGGGGTTCTGGCTCATCAAGGAGTACTTCGGCCTCAGCATCCCGCAGACCCTGAAGTCGTGGACGGTGCTCGAATGCCTGATCTCGGTCACGGGCCTCGCCGGGGTCCTCGTCCTGAGCATCTTCGTCTGAGCGCGCCATGATGTCCGTCAACGCTCCCGTCCTCGTCTTCATGGGTGTCGCCAGCACCGGCAAGTCCACAGTCGCGGCGATGCTCGCCGGCCGCCTCGGTTGGGCCTTCGAAGAGGGCGATGACCTGCACCCCGAGGCGAACGTCGCCAAGATGGCCGCAGGTCACGCCCTCACAGACGAAGACCGCTGGCCGTGGCTCGACCTCATCGCCGAGTGGATCGACGAACGCATCGAGGCGGGCGAGCCCGGCATCGTCACCTGCTCTGCGCTGAAGCGCAGCTACCGCGACGTGCTGCGCCGAGATGCGGTCACGTTCGTGCACTTCGCGGGCGAGCGCCAACTCATCCTCGACCGGATGCTGCGACGTGAAGGGCACTTCATGCCGACGACGCTGCTCGACTCCCAATTCGCGACGCTGGAAGCGCTGGAGGTCGATGAGAGGTCGATCGAGATCGACATCGCTCTGACGCCCGCCGAGCAGGCGGCGCAGATCGCCTCACGGCTGCGACTGCATCCCGACTATTGACGGACCCTGGTCCGCCAGGAGATCGCAGATCAGGGTCGCTCATGAACAGCACGTCCCTGCCCGTGTGACGGCGCGTCAGCCGAGTTCCCCCGACCCGTAGGGCCGGATCGGCTGCTGTCGCTGGAACGCGTACTCCCCGCCCTGTCGCCCTCCGAAGGGCCGGCCGTGGTCGGCGAACTCCTCGCGGTAGTAGGCGAGCCGCCAGGTGCCGATCTCGATGCGCGAACCTGTTCGCAGGATCCTGGCGTCCTCCTTGCTGTGCGGCAGATTGGGACGCCCGCCCCCGGTCGCGGCGAACGAGTAGAGCACGTACTCGTCATCCTCGTTGTGTCGGATCTCCGCATGCAGTTTCTCCAGCCCGTCCAGTCGCAGATCGGCGTCTGGCCCCGAGCCGATCGTCGTCCGTCCGGGCAAGAGGTCGAACTCCCGCGGCCTGCTGTCGTTCCAGTCGCCGGTTCCGACGGCGAAGATCAGCCGAGGACGCCCCGACCCCGGGATGTAGTGGGTCGTCGTGACGCGTCGGCGCACTCCCCTGGCAAGCGTCGGCAGGAGCGGGAAGAGCGTCGGCGGCGGGACGTGAAGCAGCGACGCCTTGCCGTGTTCGCGATGCTGCACCTCGGCGAGGATGGTGCCGAGCCGGCCGAGCTTGATGTGGGGGGAACCGGCGATCGCCCGGCCGACCGGGCCCGACTTGACGTCGCCGAGCTGCACGAGGGTGCCCTTCGGCCCCTCCACCCGCACACTGATGCCGCGGCGCGCGAGGGCGTCTGCGAGAGGCACGAGGTTCACGAGGTCGTGACGGCTCATGCTGCCGAGGTGACGGGTGTCCTCGAATGTGACCACGACCTCTTGACCGGCCGCCTGAACGGTGAACGGCGTGGACGTGTCGTCATCCGGGCCGATCTGCTCGACGCGCAGATCGATGTCGAGACGGATCATCGGCGTGGGCGTCGTTCAGGCCGCGCCGGAGTCGCCCGTTGCGCTGTCACTGGTCGTGACACGCAGGGTGCCGTTGAACTTCCACGTGGCACGAGGGGCGTCGGGTCCGATATCCCGTGGTACCTCGACCGTCATGTCGTCGAACGTGTAGTTCACGGCTGCGCCTCGACCGGTCAGGTATGCCCACATCTCCCGCCCGAGGTCGGTCCAGTCGGTGATCGACGCACCGCTGGGGCCCGATGCCGACGAGAACAGCTCCGAGGGTTCGTTCGTGTCACTCATGGGATGCTCCTTCGCAACGGCCATGTCCTGTGTGTGACGATTATGCGCTCACGAAACCTCACTGTCCAGTGATATCTGCACTCTGTCCAGAAATGGCTGTGAGGGCGCGGTCTCGGGAGCGTTCGCGGGGCCACGTGTCCCGACTCACCAGGGCGTCATCAGCGGGCGACGAGGAGTCCCAGGTCGCGAATTCCGGCGACCACCAGATCGTGGTCATCCGCCGACGGGAGGCCGGATACCGTGGCGACCGCGACGACGCCCACACCGTCGACGCGGATCGGAACGGCACCGCCCGCGACCGCGTAGACGACGGGATCGAGCCATCCGGGTTCGTACATGTCGCGTCCGCCGTTCTCGACACGCATCTCGAGCAGCGCGGTGCTGGTCTCGAACCGCAGGGCGGTCGCGGCCTTCTTCGCCGCCCACACGTCGTTGTCTCCGGTCGCGCCGGGCAAAGATGCATGGAACAGGATGCCGGACGACGTGCGCACATCCACAGTCACGGGGAAGCCCTCGGCCAATGCCCTCTCCACGATGGAGCGCCCCAGATCCCAGGCATCCCTGCGGTCGAACCGGCGGAGTACGAGCTCGACGTGCTCCGCCTCCAGCTGCGCCAGCCTCGCGTGGTCACTCATCGGCATGCCTCTCTCTCGTGGACGACTCGCCTCAGACTGTAGCCGGGCTACTCGCGGAGTGCCCGCCGGACTCTGAGCACGCCGAGGATGAGCAGCAGGACCGCTGTCAGGATGGCGCTCAGAATCGCGCTGTTCGCAGCGAACAACCACCAGTCGTACGAGGTCTCGATCGGATCATGCCACGCGCGCTGATACTCGAATTCGACCGTGGCGGGGTAAGCAACGGGTTCGTAGCGCGAGAGATCCTGCGTCACCCACCCGAACACCGCGTGCTGAAGCTCACCGTGCGTGGCCACTCTCACACTGCCCGCCACGAGGAAGAACACGGCGGCGGCGGCGGCTCCGAGAGGCAACAGGCACAGGAAGTACTGCAGGGCGCCTCTCGCCCATCGGCGCAGCGCTCGCCGGTCCTCTTCGTCCACAGCGGTCCCCCGGATGATCTGTCGCCCGACCCATACTGCCCTCTTCGCCCCGGAGACGACGAATGCCCCGGACGCGACGAAAGCCCCGGACGCCTGAGGCTGTTCGGGGCTTTTCGACGGTGAGTTGTACGTAGATCTCATCCGGCCGCTAGATTCCGCTGTAGTTCAGGTCCGCAACGACAACCGACCCTCTGGGGACGACGACGTAATCCTCTGGCTGCCGCACTTGACCGATAGCGCAGGCTCCTCAATCAGTTCTAGGCCGGGCCTCGATAGCCCGATACGACTGTTCTCCAGTGCGCTGGTTCGGTACTTCTTCACTCCGCGTGAAGGAGGCGGATCCCGAGGGTGTCGCGAAACAGCATCCGAACGGCGCATTACCGGCCGCCGCTCTCGGAGTGAGGCGTGGCACCTCGTCGCGTACTCTCTCCGTTGCCACATTCAGGGGATACGTCCACGCATCAGGGGCGCGATGTCCTTGGAGTACAGCTGCATTCCGTCATTCGAGGGCGAATGGAGAATAGTGTGAACGACCGGGAGACCGTGCGGTGCCAGCCAGCGCAGGTCGTGAGCCTCCCTGTCGTCTTCGTACCGAAGCCAGTCGGTCGCATCGATCCATCCGCGCGCCGCGAGCATGTCGTCCGTATCAGTCGTGACCAGCGCCCACGACAGTGGACGGAAGGTAACCGTTGCGAGCGTGTTGATTGCGCCGCTCGAACCGTCCAACAGACCGGTGAGCATGGGGCCTGCGAGCATCGCTGCCTTGCCGGGGTAGATCGCTACCCGCAGGCTCAGCCCGCCAGGCAGCGCGACGGGTCCACCCTTGTACATCTGATCGGCGAGGGATGGATGCAACACGCGCACGTGCGGGCTGATGCCGAGCATGCCGGAGAGGATCGCCCGGCTCACACGTCCGGGAGCGAGAGAGACCGGCTGCGTCGACGGGAGCGCCACGCGTGTACCGACCTGCAGCCACTGCCACAAGCGAGTCGCGAAATCGCCATAGGCCGTGTCGTACTGAGCTCCTGCGAAGGAGTTGCATTCTGCGCAGAGCCCGCGCACCCACATGCCGCCGATGTACCATTTGCCGGCGACGACCCCGCTGTCCGCGCCGTTCATCACGTCAGCTCGCTCCACCGGGCCGGTGTTTCCCGCGGCCTGAGGAGGGACGTGTGTCTTGGTGAGCGCGCGGTTCTCACCACACACGCCACACTGACCGCTTTTTCGGTTCAGCAGCAAGCCTGCAGCTACCGGGCCACGATACGTCATGCGGGGTCCGTTCTCGCTACTGGACTGTCTCCACTACCGCCGAGGGTTCGCTCCGACGACAGTGATGCTTGGGCCAGGGTTCGGGGTCAGCGTGGGCACGTCGATACGAGGAAGCACAACAGGCTTGACCGCGTTCACTCTGATGACGCCATACCCGGTCGGCGTCGACTGTACCTTTCCGAAGGACATACCCACAGTCTACGCCGAGGCCTCCGACGTTGGCGAAGGTGGAGGGGGTTCCATGTTGGCGACGGCGAACGCGGTCGCCAGGTGATCTGCGACGAGCTCGACGAGGTACTGGTCTCCGATGGAGAGCGTGTTTTTCAGTGGCGCGTCGACGGAGACCATCCCGTAAACGGAGCCTTCGGCCCAGATTGGTACGGAGATGAACGTCTCGTAGTCCGCCATCGACCCCTCGTATCCATCGGGTCTGTGCGTCGTAAGATCCGGATAGAAGGCGGGTTCGTGTCGTTCGACGAACGCGAGAGCGGCATCACCGCGCGCCGTTCCGGACTCGAACGCGCGTGGGGTGGTGCCGCGACCCGTGTGGGAGAGCCACGTCATGCGGTCCGGGTTGTCGTCCAGCACGAAGACGTTCGCGCGCACGTCCTTGATATGCGGTGAGATGAGCATATAGAGCGAGATGGTGGCCGCCTGCGCGACGTTCTGCAGTAGGAGTGAGCGCTCAGCGTACGTGTGCGAGGGAAGTTTCGCGGTGTACTCAGCGAGGGGCTTGAACGCATCCCGGAACCGCTGGCGGGCATCGGTGCGCTGCTCCTCCTCGGAGCTAAGACGCTTGTTGTCGCGGTGCAGTTGAACGATCTGCATGATCGCGGCTGCGAGGATTGCTGCGATGCCGGGGAGCAGCAGCAGAGCCCAGAACGGTCCGACCGCGCTGACGAACCCCAGCATCGTCGGTCCTCCCGTGGCCAGCACGAGGGTGGTTGCGGCGTACGCCGTCCGGCGGCGGGTAGCCGAGCGTTTCGCTGCGCTCATGGCTTTTCTCCCTTGAATGTGGGGCTCTTCTTCTGCTTCTCCCGTGCCTTCAGCCGAGCGCGACGTTCCTTGTCAGCCAGCTTCGCCTGCGCCTTGCGGGCCTCGTTGCCGAAGTCACCCTTCAGGGAGTACCAGTTCCGTACGGTGTATCCGGTGGGCGAGAGCGGAGCGAGTAGGTGCTCTTCGCGCCGGTGGAGCAGACCCGCCTTGTCGAGGTCGGCGATGCCGTTCTGTGCGCTCTTCGCGGAGATCCCGTACCACTCCTTCGCCTTGTTGTACGGGAGGTACATCTCCTTCTTCTTACTGGTCTCCTTGGCGATGATGAGCAGCATGGCGAGTCCCGGGAGCGAGAGCTTCGCGAAGATCTCCTCGTTCCAGAAGGCGTCGGGGATCGAGAAGTACGTGTTCCACCTGTCAGTGCGACCGCCAGGCACTTCATACTCCTCCGCTCCGTCCTCGCGACGGGGAATAATGGTGGTCGCCCGTCCCTGTCGCGTGCGCTCCTCAATCAGCCCCATCTCCTCGAGGTCGAGCCACGCACGCGACAGCGTGGATGGCGACCACGTGAGCCCGCCACCCTTCGGCGGCGTAAGAGCACGGATCCAGACCGACGCGGCGAGGGGCTTCTCGTTCTCCTTCAGCCAGGGCCAGCAGGTGAGGAGGAGGAGGTAGAGCAGCAGTGCACGGTGGCGGCGCTCGTGGACGGCTCGACCGACGATGCTCGCACGAGGCTTGTCTGAGTCGGGCAGTTGGACGAAGATGTGTCGTAGCTGCACGTAGCCACGCCCAGCCAGGCGAGTCATGGTCGCTCGAGTCTGTGCGGGAGTCGCCGCTCCGGTTTCTTCGGTCATGAGGCAATCATCCCATATGACCGAAAACATCCTGCCGGACAGTCGCTAGTTCGAGTTGCGGCCCGACGCCACGCAGTGCGACTCCTCCCTTGCGATTCCTCCGGTTCGATGCCCAGTTGCGACCCCCTGCGATTCACCGTAGTGGCGAGCCGTCACCACGGTGGCGGCGAGTTGACGGCCCATCGCGGCTTATGCCGTTTTCAGGAATCTTCTCCTCCGAAGAGGCAGGTCACCTCTACAGGAGTTCTAGGGCCCTGGGATTGTCGTAGTACTCATCCCGCCGTGTTTTCATCCCTGCGTTTGCACCGACCCTCCGTCGATGCGGCTGAAGTCCTTGATCGGCCCGACTGGCGTCGGTCATCGCGGCCACCGCCGCTTCGCTAGCGCCGCCCACAACTCAGCCGCTCTGGGATCATGCTCAGGAACGCTGTGCGGAAGACTGCCCACGTCCGTAGTCAGGATCACCAAAGTCGTGGGCGCGTCTGGTGAAGACCCTGTTCAGGTACTCCTCGATGATCTCTAGGTGAAGGTCGCGGTCGAAGAGCGTGACCTGCCGACTGAACTCTCGCGCGACCTCGGGGTTGGTGTCAGTGAGACGGTCGAAAAGCTCGAAGGCGAAGATCATGAACGCTGCGTTGACAGCGGACCCTCGCCGGGACTCCTCGCCGTCCACGTTGGACTGGACTTCACGGAGCAACGCTGCAGCGCCGCGTCGCCGACTACGGATGCTGAGGTGCGCGTACTCGTTGAGCGCCCTCATCAGCACGGCTAGCCGACCCCACCCCGATTCGCTGAGCCACCGGGACGAGGATGGCGTTCCCGCCGCTTCCAACCGCTGGGCTCGTCCCGGTTTGAGCCGGTGGGTGCGCAATCGCGCCACCTGCTCGAGAAGGACGCGGATGCAGCCAACGGCGTCGTCGGAGTCTTCCAGCCATAGGTGAGTGGCGCCGTCCGCTGCTTGCGCCGCCACGATCAGTGCGTCCCGTTCCACTCCGCTCGCGTCCGGGACGATCTGTCGGGCCGTCTCAGCGATGGTGCGCTGACGGAACATGCGTGATGCGAGGTCGCCGGGTGAGAACTCCTCACCCAATGCTGCTTTCTCATCATCGAATGCCCCTCGCGCTCGTTCGATTGCCCGCCCGCGCCGTTCCAAGAAGGCGCGGACGGTCATGAGGGAGTTTGTCTTTTCGACCAACCCCCAGACCTCGTCGGTGACGTCAGCTCGGTAGGCCTGACCGCCACGCACCCATTGCTCGGATCGCTTTCTGTACGCCTCGAAGTACTCGAGTGGTACGAACGCGAAGCTGAGTCCGAACGGCTCTGCGATGGTCATGTCGCGGTGCACGGAGCGTAGCGACAGAGACGCGTCGTCAATGCCTTGCTGTTCCGCGAGGAGATCGATCCCTCCCCGTATGTACCCCAAGACGATGTCGACGACGGCGGATATGGCGTCGTGGTGAGCAACGTTTTGAGTTGCAATGGGGCTCAGCGGCTGCGCCGCGCGGTCGCCAAACGCTGGGTGACCGGGGCGCGCGTGCAGGAACTCGGACAACCACGCCCACCACCGGCCCGCCTCATCCGGCAGGCTCGGGTGCCGCAGGGTGAGCCACACGCGAGTGATGTACGCCTCTTCGCTTTCGGTCTCTTGCCGGCTGAGGCCGAACTGGTGGGCAACGTTCAGTGTCCACCGCTCGAACAGTCTCCGCGCGATGAGCGCGGCAGGAACGGGTAGCCCGGCTCGAAGGAACCAGCAGACCTGAACAATGTCATCGACGCCGAGAAAGAGGTGATTCGGCCAGTTGGTCGGCGCGGCCCTCGGATCCCAAGTTCCGCCGAGCGTCGTTCGAAGTCGATCTGTTGCCGGGATGACCGACAACACGCCCCAGGCGCGCGGGGGCAACAGATCGGGCGTCGCTTGCATGGCGTCGTATCGCCGTTGCGCGAATGCGAGGAGTGCACCGCCGAACAGTTCGGGCCGTTTGCGTGCTGCCCACTCGAGGCTTTTCATCCGTGGGGTGAGTTGGAAGACAAGTTCTCTGCCTTCGGGCAGCGTCCCCTGCACTGCAGGAAGCTCCACCCCCTCGACGAACTCCCCGAACTCGGTGTGCATGACCAGATGCTCCCACACCATTCAGGAACACCGCCCGGATGTGTTGATCGCTGAAGGTGCCCGCCGGGCCGGTGGCACAGCGCTCTCGCACTCCTTCTACACACGCACGTCAGTACACAAGGGAAGGCCGTCGGATAGATGCACATGGTTCCGCGGATCAAGCTCGCCGTCCGTGTGAGGCAACTTGGTGAGCAACGGTTCTCATCCAGTGCCCGTGATACTCCGCATCAGCCTGTTGAGCCAGCTGACGCGTTGGCGCTCGCCGACGCTGTGATCACTCGGCACGACGCCTTCACGTTGATGCTCCGCTTCTCCCCCAAAAGTCTCGGCCTCACACTTCTGCACCAACTGTTCCCAGTACTCCTGGGGTCGCGGCCCGACCTGCCTTGAGAGGGTCTCTTCGCGAATCCACGTTTCTATCGACTCGAGCCGGTGCTGGTGGTCGTCTAGGCGCTTGTCGACCTCAGTGTCAGCGGCCATGAGCATCAGGGAGTAGGTGTTGTCTTTGACGAGGCCCCGTGGGCGCAACCTCTCTCGGAAGAGCGGGAGCGCTTTGTCGTCCGTCACCAGCAACACGCCGCCGTCTTCCGGCGAGAAAGCCCCTCTGAAATCTGGATTGATACTCAGGTCGATGCTGGACAAGTGGGCAAGATCCCATGCAGCCCCCCACAGTTCTCTAGAGGGGTTGCGACCGAATTTCATTAGCTTGTCGATGTATTCAACTCGGTCCCCTCGTTGACTACCGACGAACCGATCAAACGCCACGCGCAGCGGGTAGCTGAGGTTGTAGCCGACCTCGTCCAACATCCATCGAGCAAACTCTTCGAACAGGTCCAACCGTTGAACTGCGCGGAACTGTCCGGCGGTACGACGCCACAGTTGAAAGATCTTGAGCAAGCAAACGTAGTACGCGAGCTGAACTTCGTACTGCGATTCGCCCAGGCCGCCCGGCGTGCGCATATGGTTCGCCAGAGCTTCGCGGTAGTGAGCACGCACTTCAGTTAGATCCTGAGTCCGAGCGATACTCCCTTCTCCGAACCAGGCGTCGACGGTCGCACCAAGGCTCGCTGCTCGCGCATAGTTCCGGGTTCCTGTTTCACGGTCCCAACTCAACTCAGCGATGGCGAACCCACCCTGGACAGTTCCGTGCGCAATCTCGGAAGCAACTTGCTGAACTTCCCGATCTCGCCCAGCATCCTTTGAGGCGTCCTTGGCGACCTTCTCGAGGTGAACTAGGACGTTCGAGTCCAAGAACACATGCTTGTCGGTCGTGGTGACCCCGCGTCGGCCATCGACACCCAGGAAGACATATCGTGTGCTTCCCTGCCCGCTTTTCATCGCGGTCGCGTATCCTCCGAATGCGCGCCGTGAGCTCAGAAGCGTGCGGAGATCGAAGTCGGCTGGCGTTCGCTGCTGTGCAACGATCACGAGAACCCTGCCCAGCCGGCTCGCGATCTCTTGCCATTCTTCCGAGGGCTGTTCGCTATGGCGAACCTTGACACCACGTCGCCCGCCCTCGAAACGGATTCCTAAGGAGCTGTATGCGACCAGCGCGTCCGGCACTCCATTCGGAACGTCGGTAAGGAATCTATCCAGCTGACAGAACCCAAACTCGCTAGCAAGAGTCTCCACCGTCGAGCGCGCGACTCGAACGTGGCGATCTCCTAGCTTCGCGCCAACGACCTCCGCCTCGAAAGTGGCGAGCAGCAGCACTGGCTCACGACGATAGATCGTCGGGATCGCCTGAAAGCTGGGTGTTACATGGTGGCTCACTCAACGATTCTCCTCCAGCGACCAGGACACATCGGAGCCGCGACCTTAAGGTGGCCCGGAAAGTCCATGGGCGCCTCGTCACCCCAGTTCGAGAGTCGCTCTATCCCGGTGGACGTCTCAAGGCGCCGACCGCGGTGTATCAAATTAGACACTGAATCAGAACGGCCAGCGGTCCTTGGCGGACGGTGCTCAGACTGCCGCGCTCAGGAGTCCTGGATTTTCCGGGCAGCCTGTCGCTGTTCGTCCGCCACTGTGTCGACCACCGCAGCGGGGCCACCCGCGTTCCGTCGCGCCTACTGAGGCGCGACGACCATCACGCCAAGTCGGGTGTTCGGCGCCCAGCTGTTCGCTGCCTTGCTGTGCTCGAACCTCAGGGACAGCGCTACCAAGCCGGGGGCCGCGTCGAAGCTGCGGACGGCATCGACGGCGATCTCCGCCATCTCGTCTACGGCGGCATTCTCGGCTTCGACGAAGGCCATCCCACCGAGAATGATGGCGAACACGAACACGAGTCGTGCATGGGTTGCTGTAGACATGAACCACCTATTCGGGAGGGATCCACCGACATGGACCCACCTCTGACTTCGCTCACGCCACAAGCAACCGCTAGTCACGCAACCCCTCACACGACTGATCCTCAACTCGTAGCTCTGGAGAACCAATGACCGAGAACCACGAACCCCTCGAGGGCACTCAGGTCTCAGCGATCATGCGCACGCTGTTCATGGACCAGGCGGTTGCGTTGACAGAGATCGACAAGCGCATCGCCAATGCGTCGAACGAGTGGCAGACCGTGGGGAGCAACGCGCACACCGCCGAACTGCATGCCACGCTGAGCGGAGCGCAGGAGGGGCGGGCCATCGAAATCTTCGGCCGCGCGGCGTCTGCCGGCGAGCAGCTCGGATTGGCGCTGACTCTGAGCCTGGATGCGCGACGCTGGTTGGCGACCGAGGACACCGAGGTTCATCTGCCGGTTCGCGCTCTCACCGAGATGCAGGAGTACTACACGCTCGCGGCCGCCGCAGGTCTGGCCAACGTGATCCTACGCATCGGCCTGCTCCACAAAGACATCCGGGCACGGATCGAGAACCGTTGGAAGAACAACGCCGGCTTCCATCCGTTCTCTGGAGACCGCAACGACTGGATCCAGTTCAGCGAACGGGCCTTCCTCGTCGTCAGAGGCGCGGTCGACGAAGCAGACGCCCCCGAACTCCAGGCCTCTGCTGAAGCGCTCCTTCGTTTGCGCAGAGACCCGCGATGGGAGGACCTGGATCGCCGAAGGTCGCTGGACTACCATCAATGGCGCCCACAGAGCATCGCGGGCGGGGTTCCCGCGGAGAGCCTATGGAGCGCGCTGGCGGACGGCGGACGGGAAGCGTCCTTCCCCGCTGCGTCCCAGGTTCTTCCAGACCTCGCAGAGGTGTGCGCCGAGAGCGATGCGGCATTGGAGCTTCTCGGTGACACCGCGGCGGAGATCCGCACGCGGTTCCCGACTGCGTTGCGGGAAGTGGGTCTTGCGGTGTACCGCTCGGACGACGCCACGTGACCCGCACTCAGTGCGAGCGTGGGACAGGCTGCATTGCAGATATCGGGACAGCGTCGTTTTCCGGACGGAGCGAGAGGTGAACCTGCGCCGTCGTCGGTGGCGCTGAGTAGGCTTGAACACGCGCACCAGAACTGTCAGAGCGAGGATAACTCCGTGATCGCAGCGGACTCGTCTACTGAGCTACGCATCCCACAACTCCGCTAAACGAGAAGGCGACCCATGGCTAAGCCTCCGGCACAAGCTCCCAAGCCGAACCAGGACTGGAAGAAGACGGGTTACAAGTCTCCTGCGCAGGAGAACTACGGGACGAAGCGACCCCCGCTGGACAAGCCCAAGAAGCCGACCAAGTAGCTCCCTGTGCTCAACCTTCGAGGTCGGGGCCGCCAGCTGCAGATGCTCTCGGATGAGCTAGATCACGAGATCTCTCACATCGCGCAGCGCGCCACCGCCATGGAGCAACGGGGGGCGATGCTCATCGGAGCCGCAGGCATCGCCGGTGCCCTTCGGCTCGGAGACCACGTCAACGCACTGACGGTTGTCGCGCTGGTGCTTACCTTCGCTGCGGCCGTCGCCGGCCTGGTCGTGATGTTCCCCCGGAAAGGTCCTCTCCTCAACGTTCGAGTGGCGCGGCATGGCGCGTTACGCATGCATCCCCTCGCTGCGAGATATCACCTCGACGATACGAAGCTCGAGATCTTGGAAGCCGACCAGCAGTGGCTGAACATGCGCGGACGCATCACCCGCGGCGGTTTCATCCTGTTGGCGCTAAGCATCGCCGTGGGTCTCGCCGGAACCATTGCGGCGGTTCCGCCCGACCTCCTCATTCCCACTCCAGGTGCCACGCCGACTCCCCCCTGAGTGTGGACGTCGACGCACTCAAAGCACGCCGGTCGCTGTGAGCTAGCAGTCCGGAAGGTTGTCGAGGTTGTTCGGAGAGTAGCTATCGGGGGCGGTCGTGAGGTAGTCCCGCCCGTTGCGTGCGCCGACGCGCACGTAAACGGTGCGCCCGCCGACGGAGACATAGTAGGCGGTCCGGTCCCGCTGGATGTTCGCAACCGCGGTCGATTTGGAGTGACTCCACCCCGTCCCGCACAGGCCCGTTATGTCGCCGTCGGGGTTCTTCGCGCTCTTCGTCACTTGCAGGGACATGATCCCGCTCCTCACGTCTGTCGAGTGGGTGGTCGTATAGGGAGTGTGACACTCCTCCATCGAGTGAAGACCGAGCCTGTCTGAGATTCTGTAGTCGCGTAGTGCGTCAACCGAAGTGCCCCGCTGGAGTGCGCCGCTCGTCCTGCGACGATCTGTTCGTTGCGCCGTTCTGGATGCGAAGCGCCCGGCTCTGACAGGTGTCCGAGGCCTCCGATACGGTTTGAGAACCGAACGAAGGAGGCGCCATGCGCTTAGATCACCCGTCACTGAGCGATGATGACGAGGCGCGTGTGGCCGATCTGCACGATTGGTTGTTCAGTAACCGCCATATCCAGGCCTTGCTAGACGACTACATGTACCGCGGGAGTGTTCCTCCGTGGTACTCCGAGTTGCTTTCCAACCTCACCTTGCTCTCCGGAGGCGACACCGTCGAAGCGGTCTTCGTGGATGTCGACATGGAGACCTATCTGGTCAGCGTCGGGCTGGTGACATCGCACCGCGTCATAGCGGCGCGTGTCACCGGGCGCCGGGAATCCCGCGATCTCTCCTCGCGCGCAGTGTCTCGCCGAGGCGTCCGCGACGTACGCACCGAAGAGCCGTTCGGCATCGTTGACCGCGAACCACGCCGAGCATGGCCGGGCCCGTTCGCTCTCACTGTCACTATCGATGGTTTCGATCAGCCGCTGAGGTTCGTGCCGAGCGCTCAGACAACTTTTGAGGCTCGCCAACCGGATATGGGTGCGCTGACCCGATCATTCCTCACCAACCTCGACGAGTAGCGCGACCCACTCATCAGCACTGACCCCGCTGCCTGGACGGACGGTGGGACACGCTGGCATTCCTAGCGAGGCCGGTCTATCTGACGCCCTAAGGCATCGCCCCGATGGCTTCGGTCCTTCGGCCCTGGTGCACGGTTGTCCCCACATACGATGTGCCTATGAGCTTCCACCTTGAGCACCGGCTGGATGGGCGCCAACACCGCACCGGCACATTCGCTTCACGCGGTGACGCCCTCCTTGCTGCCCTTCGCACACCGCGGATGCCTGTTCTCATCGTTGAAGGTGCTGGCAGCGTGAGTCCCGGCGCCGGCGAAGTGACCGCCGTGGTCCTGAAGCGAGGCGAGGTACTTCCCTCTCGCGACGAGCCCGCGTGGTGGAGCGACTCTGACAACACCGACGACTTCAGCGTGCCCTGAAGTCGGTTGAACAGGCCTTCGAACTGTGGTTGAGCCGCGGGAAGAGCTCCCAGAACGATTGTGAGCAGCTGAAAAACGAAAACGCCCCCGATTCGGGGGCGTTTTTCTTCGCTTTTCGAGTTTCCTGGATTTCTCTTGCGAGAAGTACGTACAACTCATGGTGGCGAGTGAGGGATTCGAACCCCCGAATGCGATGCAGTCTGATTTACAGTCAGATCCCTTTGGCCGCTTGGGTAACTCGCCAGAGCGCACCCGTCCAACTTCGACAGCCAACCGGGGGCACGATAGATAATCATACCTGCGAACGGCAGGCGCGAGAAATCGAGACGTCAGCTGCCGAAGACGCCTCGCTCGGCGTCCGCCAGAGACTCCGGAGTGCGGAGCAGACCACCCTCCGCGCGACACGTCGCCGCGGCCACATCCATCGCCCTATCGAGCAGCTCCTGCCACCCCTCCGCATGCTCCGGCGTGCCAGCGGCGAGCCCTGCGGCCACCGCCGCGAGCGTCGCATCGCCGGCACCGACCGTATCGATGACCCGCCCCGGAAGAGTCGAGATGGGAGCGGTGACCACTCCGGCATCCGACTCGAGTGCGGCGCCGTCGGCACCCGCCGTCGCGAGTACGGCACGCACGCCGAGGCCGCGCAGCCGCGCGCGGAGCCCGTCGAGATCACCGTCGTAGAGAAGTGCCGCGTCATCCGCGCCGACCTTGACGATCGCAGCTCCTGCGGCCGCACGCTCGAAGCCCCGCACGAACTCCTCGCGGTCGCTCAGCATGCCCGATCGCGGGTTGGGATCGATGGCCAGACGAGCGTCACCTGCAGCGGCCAGGAGAGCGTCGACCTCGGCGGGGACATCGAAGGGGAAGCAGCTGACAGCGACGAGACCGGCATCGGCCATGGCCTGCACAGCCTCATCGGAATAGCGGATGCTGCGCCGCTGCGCCGCCTCATTGAACACGTACACGGGCTCGCCGTCCGGCCCGCGTTCGACGATCGCCCGCGAAGAGCCGAGCGGAGCCTCGCTCTCGATCAGCCTGACATCGTGATCCCCGAGGTACTCGCGGATGTGCGCACCCGCCTCATCGTCGCCGACCATCGCGATCAGCGTCGTCGGCACTCCGAGTCGGCGCAGGCCGACGGCCACGTTCAGCGCGGCGCCGCCGACCAGCTCGCGCACACCGGCACCGTCACGGATCTCGTCGATCAGCGCGTCTCCGACGACGACGGCACCGGACGCACGGGAGGAATCAACGCTCATTCCGCCGACACTACCGCGCGAACGGCATCTGCGGCGGCGCGGTCTGCCTCCCGCTCCCCCAATCCCTCCGGCGCTACGGTGAGCGCATGAACGCGCGACTCGCCGCCGGCGCTGCGGCTCTTCTGCTCATCGCCGTACTGACCGGCTGCGATCCCTCAGGTTCCGGCAGCGCTGAGCAGAGCGCATCACCTGAGCCGTCGTCGACCTCGACCCCGGACGGCACCGCGAGCCCCTCGCCCACAGCATCTCCCACTCCCACGACCGCACCGATCGCTCTGCCGACCGACTGCCGGGCGATCCTCTCGGAGGACGTCCTCGCGCAGCTCGACGGGATCCCGCTGAACGACGCGGCGTTCGGTCCGTCGGGCGTCGCGGACGACGGCACCCTCACCTGCATCTGGGCCGATCCTCGCGCCGACACCACCCGACTCGTCACCACGATCTCGCTCATGAACCGCGGGCCCGCCCTCGACATGCTGAATGCCCTCGTCGCGAACGAGGGCTTCACCTGCTTCGCCCCGGACGGCGGCACACGCTGCGAGAAGACCTGGCAGAACACGCAGTACCCCGTCACGGACGGACGCACCCTGTTCTGGCGCGACGACGTGCTGATCGACTCGCGCTACTCGAACCTCGCGCCCTCCGGCTACACCTCGAGCATCATCGCGCACCTGTTCGACTGACCCGTTCCCCTGTCCGCGGCAGGCACCCTGAACCCGGGCACGAGTTCGGATGCCGAGCACGCCACGCCAGGCTGAGGACCTCTGTGTCGGCGAGTCGCCACGCATCTCCGACGTTGTGCACGCGAGAAGCGGGACAGGACGCCTGACACCGGCATCCGGGCACGAAGAAGGCCCCGGGCGAATCGCCCGGGGCCTTCTTCTACTCACTCAGTACGTCAGTTGTACGTACCGGGCGTGATGTCGTCCGTCGAGAACGCGTCGAAGTCGACGTAACCGAAGTCGCCGTCAGCGTACGCACCATCGGATGCGAAGATCCGGTTCGGGTAGCGCTCGCTCTTGGCTTCTTCCGTCGCCTCGACCGTGACGTCGCGGTACTTCGAGAGACCGGTTCCGGCGGGGATGAGCTTTCCGATGATGACGTTCTCCTTGAGACCGACCAGCGGGTCGCGCTTGCCCTGCATCGCAGCCTCGGTGAGCACGCGGGTCGTCTCCTGGAAGGAGGCGGCCGACAGCCACGACTCCGTCGCGAGCGACGCCTTCGTGATACCCATCAGCTCCGAACGGCCGGACGCGGGGCGCTTGCCCTCTGCCACTGCCTCGCGGTTGATCGCCTGGTAGCGCTTGAGGTCGACCATCTCACCCGGGAGCAGGGTCGTGTCGGCGTGATCGACGACGGTGACCTTGCGGAGCATCTGACGGACGATGACCTCGATGTGCTTGTCGTGGATCGGCACACCCTGCGAGCGGTACACGCCCTGGACGCCACCGACGAGGTAACGCTGCACCTCGCGGGCACCCATGACACGCATGACCTCCTTGGGGTCGAGCGTGCCGACCAGGAGCGGCTGACCGACGCTGACGTGCTGACCATCCTCGACCAGAAGCGTCGCACGCTTCAGGACCGGGTAGATCACTTCCTCGTCACCGTTGTCGGGCGTCAGGATGAGCCTCTTGGCCTTGTCCGTCTCGTCGATCGTGATGCGGCCATCGGCCTCGGCGATCGGCGATGCGGCCTTCGGGGTACGAGCCTCGAAGAGCTCCTGCACACGGGGAAGACCCTGCGTGATGTCATCTGCGGATGCGGAACCACCGGTGTGGAAGGTACGCATCGTCAGCTGGGTACCGGGCTCACCGATCGACTGGGCCGCGATGATGCCGACGGCCTCTCCGATGTCGACGGTCTTACCCGTCGCGAGCGAACGGCCGTAGCACTGCGCGCAGACACCGACGGCGGAGTCGCAGGTGAGAACCGAGCGCACCTTGATGCTCTCGACGCCCAGCGCGACCAGTTTGTCGATGAGCACGTCACCCACGTCGTCGCCGGCAGAGGCGAGGACCTCGCCCTTGCTGTCGACCACGTCGGAGGCCAGGGTACGAGCGAACACCGAGTTCTCGACGTTCGCGTCGCGCACCAGCTCACCCTGCGAGTTCGGAGCGGCGATCGGGAGCTCGAGGCCCTTCGACGTGCCGCAGTCCTCTTCGCGGATGATGACGTCCTGCGAGACATCCACCAGACGACGGGTCAGGTAACCCGAGTCAGCAGTACGCAGAGCGGTGTCGGCCAGACCCTTACGGGTACCGTGCGTCGCGATGAAGTACTCCGCAACCGACAGACCCTCGCGGTACGAGGAGATGATCGGACGCGGGATGATCTCACCCTTGGGGTTGTTCACCAGACCACGCATACCGGCGATGTTCCGGATCTGCAGCCAGTTACCACGAGCGCCAGAGGACACCATGCGGTTGATGGTGTTGTCCTCAGGGAAGTTCGCCTTCATCGCGGCCTGGACCTCGTCGGTCGCCTCGGTCCAGATCTTGATGAGCTCCTGACGACGCTCGACGTCGGTCGTGAGGCCCTTCTCGTACTGGGACTGGACCTTCGCGGCCTGCTTCTCGTAGCCCGCGACGATCTCAGCCTTGTTCGGCGGCGTGAGGATGTCGCTCAGAGCGACGGTCACACCCGAGCGCGTGGCCCAGTAGAAACCGGCGTCCTTGATGCGGTCCAGCGACGCAGCCGTCTCGACCTTGGGGTACTCCTCGGCCAGCTTGTTGACGATCTGCGACAGCTTGTTCTTGTCAGCCTGCTCGCGGACGAACGGGTATCCCTTGGGAAGCGTGTCGTTGAAGATCGCCTGTCCGAGCGACGCGTCGACGAGACCGTGACGCTCGTAGCCCTCGGGCGCTTCGCCCTCGAGGAACGTCAGACCCGGGATGCGGATGCGGACCTTGGCCTGCAGGTCGAGGGTGCCCTCGTCCTTGGCCAGGATCGCCTCGCCCACCGAACCGAATGCACGGCCCTCACCGGCTGCGCCCGCCTTGACCGTGGTCAGGTGGTGCAGACCGATGATCATGTCCTGCGAAGGCAGGGTGACCGGGCGTCCGTCGGACGGCTTCAGGATGTTGTTCGACGCGAGCATCAGCACGCGGGCCTCGGCCTGAGCCTCGACCGACAGCGGCAGGTGGACAGCCATCTGGTCACCGTCGAAGTCGGCGTTGAACGCCGCGCAGACGAGCGGGTGCAGCTGGATGGCCTTGCCCTCGACGAGCTGAGGCTCGAAGGCCTGGATGCCCAGACGGTGCAGGGTGGGTGCACGGTTGAGCAGCACCGGACGCTCGCGGATGATCTCCTCGAGCACGTCCCAGACCTCGGGACGGGTGCGCTCGACGGCACGCTTGGCCGCCTTGATGTTCTGCGAGTGACCGAGGTCGATCAGGCGCTTGATCACGAACGGCTTGAAGAGCTCCAGAGCCATCTGCTTGGGCAGACCACACTGGTGCAGCTTCAGCTGCGGTCCGACGATGATGACCGAACGGCCCGAGTAGTCGACGCGCTTGCCGAGCAGGTTCTGGCGGAAACGACCCTGCTTACCCTTCAGCATGTCGCTGAGGGACTTCAGGGCGCGGTTGCCGGTACCGGTGACGGGGCGACCACGACGACCGTTGTCGAACAGTGCGTCGACTGCCTCCTGCAGCATCCGCTTCTCGTTGTTGACGATGATCTCGGGGGCACCGAGGTCGATCAGACGACGAAGACGGTTGTTGCGGTTGATCACACGACGGTAGAGGTCGTTGAGGTCGGAGGTCGCGAAGCGGCCACCGTCGAGCTGCACCATCGGGCGCAGCTCCGGCGGGATCACCGGGACGACGTCGAGGACCATGGCGGCCGGGCTCATGCCGGTCTCCAGGAACGAGTTGACGACCTTCAGACGCTTGATCGCACGGATCTTGCGCTGGCCCTTGCCCTCGGAGATCTGCAGGTGCAGGCTCTCCGCCTCGGCAGCCAGGTCGAACGCCGCGAGGCGACGCTGAATCGACTCGGCGCCCATGTAGGCCTCGAAGTACTGACCGAAGCGGTCCTGCAGCTCGTGGAAGACGTCGTCCTCGGGGCGGAGTGCCCCGACCTCGAGGGTGCGGAAGTCTTCCCACACGCGCTCGAGCTTAGCGATCGCCTCGTCGGCACCCTTGCGGATGAGCGACATCTCCTTCTCGCCGGCGTCCTTGACCTTCTTCTTCGCGTCGGCCTTGGCGCCCTCTGCCTCGAGGGAAGCGAGCTCCTCCTCCAGGCGAGCCAGGCGCTCGGCGATCTTCGCGTCGCGGCGGTCTCCGAGCGTCTTCAGCTCGAGGCGGATGTTGTTCTCCTGCGTGCCGAGGTCGCGGTGACGAGCATCCTCGTCGACCGAGATGACCATGTAGGCAGCGAAGTAGATGACCTTCTCGAGGTCCTTCGGCGCCATGTCAAGCAGGTAGCCGAGACGCGAGGGAACACCCTTGAAGTACCAGATGTGGGTGACGGGAGCGGCGAGCTCGATGTGACCCATGCGCTCACGACGGACCGAGGACTTGGTGACCTCGACGCCGCAGCGCTCGCAGACGATGCCCTTGAAGCGGACACGCTTGTACTTGCCGCAGGCGCACTCCCAGTCGCGGGACGGGCCGAAGATCTGCTCTCCGAAGAGACCGTCCTTCTCCGGCTTCAGGGTGCGGTAGTTGATGGTTTCAGGCTTCTTGACCTCGCCGTAGGACCAGGCGCGGATGTGATCCGCAGTGGCCAGGCCGATGCGAAGCTCATCGAAAGTGTTTGACTCGAGCACAAATTCTCCTGTGTAGGAATTCTTCTGAAGAAATCGGGGAGGTGGGCCGCCGACCGGGCGTGACGCTCAGTCGGCGGCCTGGACCTTAGATCTCGTCGATCGAGGCGGCCTCGAAGCGGCTGGAGATGTTGATGCCGAGCTCCTCCGCTGCGCGGAAGGCCTCGTCGTCCGTGTCACGCAGGTTGACCAGCGTGCCGTCGGCCGAGAGGACCTCGACGTTCAGGCAGAGCGACTGCATCTCCTTCATGAGCACCTTGAAGGACTCGGGGATGCCGGGCTCCTGGATGTTCTCGCCCTTGACGATGGCCTCGTACACCTTGACGCGGCCGAGGATGTCATCGGACTTGATCGTGAGGAGCTCCTGGAGCGCATAGGCGGCACCGTAGGCCTCGAGGGCCCACACCTCCATCTCACCGAATCGCTGTCCACCGAACTGCGCCTTACCACCGAGCGGCTGCTGGGTGATCATCGAGTACGGACCGGTCGAACGCGCGTGGATCTTGTCGTCGACCAGGTGGTGGAGCTTCAGGATGTACATGTAGCCCACCGAGATCGGCGCCGGGAACGGCTCGCCGGAGCGGCCGTCGAACATCTGGGCCTTTCCGGTGGAGTCGATCAGGCGGATGCCGTCGCGGGTCGGGATGGTCGCGTCGAGGAGACCTGCGATCTCCTCCTCGCTCGCACCGTCGAACACCGGGGTGGCGACCTTGGTGCCGGGGGCGGCCTCGAAGGCATCCTTCGGGAGCTTGGTAGCCCACTCGGGGGTTCCCTCGACCTTCCAGCCCTGCTTCGCGATCCACCCGAGGTGGGTCTCGAGCACCTGGCCGAAGTTCATTCGACCCGGGATACCCAGCGGGTTCAGCACGATGTCGACCGGCGTTCCGTCCGCGAGGAACGGCATGTCCTCGATCGGGAGGATCTTCGCGATGACACCCTTGTTGCCGTGACGACCGGCGAGCTTGTCACCCTCGGTGATCTTGCGCTTCTGGGCGATGTAGACCACGACGCGGCGGTTGACGCCCGAGCCGAGCTCGTCGTCACCGTCTTCGGCGTTGAACTCCTTGACGGCGATGATCGTGCCCTGCTCACCGTGGGGCACCTTCAGGGAGGTGTCACGGACCTCGCGGCTCTTCTCGTTGAAGATCGCGCGGAGCAGACGCTCCTCGGCCGACAGCTCGGTCTCGCCCTTCGGCGTGACCTTGCCGACGAGGATGTCGCCGGGGCGGACCTCGGCACCGATGCGGATGATGCCGCGCTCGTCGAGATCCTTGAGCAGCTCGGGGCTGACGTTGGGGAGATCACGGGTGATCTCCTCCTTGCCCAGCTTCGTGTCGCGGGCGTCGACCTCGTACTCCTCGATGTGGATCGAGGAGAGGGTGTCGTCCTTCACCAGGTCCTGGCTCAGGATGATCGCGTCCTCGAAGTTGTAGCCTTCCCACGTCATGAACGCGACGAGGAGGTTCTTTCCGAGTGCCAGCTCGCCGTTCTCGGTGGCGGGGCCATCGGCGATGACCTCTCCGACCTCGACGCGGTCGCCCTCGTTGACGACGACCTTCTGGTTGTACGACGTGCCCTGGTTCGAGCGGTCGAACTTGCGCAGGTGGTAGTCCTGCGTTCCACCCTCGTCGAGCATGACGGTGACGCGGTCTGCGGAGACCTCGGAGACGACACCCGGCTTCTCGGCCGTGAGCACGTCACCGGCGTCGATGGCGGTGTAGCCCTCCATACCGGTTCCGACGAGCGGCGAGTCGCTGCGGAGCAGCGGCACAGCCTGACGCTGCATGTTGGCACCCATGAGGGCGCGCTGTGCGTCGTCGTGCTCGAGGAAGGGCACGAGCGAGGTCGCGACCGACACCATCTGGCGCGGGGAGACGTCGATGTAGCCGATGTCCTCCGGGAGGAACATGTCGACCTCGCCGCTACCGCCCTTGGGGCGGGCCAGGACGTGGCTCTCGATGAAGCGACCGTTCTTGTCGAGCGGGGCGTTGGCCTGCGCGATGTTGAAGTCGACCTCTTCGGAAGCCGTCAGGTAGTCGATGTCCTCGGTGACGACGCCGCCCGTGACCTTGCGGTATGGGGTCTCGATGAAACCGAACGAGTTGATGCGCGCGAAGGTCGCGAGAGCACCGATCAGACCGATGTTCGGGCCTTCAGGAGTCTCGATGGGGCACATGCGGCCGTAGTGCGACGGGTGGACGTCACGGACCTCGACACCTGCGCGGTCACGGCTCAGACCACCGGGGCCGAGAGCCGAGAGACGGCGCTTGTTGGTCAGACCCGCGAGCGGGTTGTTCTGATCCATGAACTGCGACAGCTGCGACGTTCCGAAGAACTCCTTGATCGCGGCGACGACGGGGCGCACGTTGATCAGGGTCTGCGGCGTGATCGCCTCGATGTCCTGCGTGGTCATGCGCTCGCGGACGACGCGCTCCATGCGGGAGAGACCGGTGCGGACCTGGTTCTGGATCAGCTCGCCGACCGCGCGGATGCGACGGTTGCCGAAGTTGTCGATGTCATCGGTCGCGATGCGGATCTCGGCCTTCTTGCCCGAGCGGATGCCGGGGAAGGTCTCTTCGGTGCCTGCGTGCAGACGCACGAGGTACTTGATCGTCGCGACGATGTCCTGAACCGTGAGGACCGAGTCGGTGAGCGGAGCGTCGAGGCCCAGCTTGTGGTTGATCTTGTAACGACCCACCTTCGCCAGGTCGTAGCGCTTCGGGTTGAAGTAGAAGTTGTCCAGCAGCGCACGGGCGGCCTCGGCGGCGACCTGCTCGCCCGGACGCAGCTTGCGGTAGATGTCGCGGAGCGCATCTTCCTTCGTGACGATGGTGTCCTTCGCGAGCGTCTCCTCGATCGAGGTGTAGCCGGCGAACTCCGTGAGGATCTCCTCGCTGGTCATGCCCAGCGCCTTGAGGAACACGGTGACCGACTGCTTGCGCTTGCGGTCGACGCGCACGCCGACCTGGTCGCGCTTGTCGATCTCGAACTCGAGCCATGCACCACGGCTCGGGATGACGCGGGCCGACACGATGTCCTTGTCGGACGTCTTGTCGGGGGTCTTGTCGAAGTAGACACCAGGGGAACGCACGAGCTGCGAGACGACGACGCGCTCGGAGCCGTTGATGATGAACGTTCCCTTGTCGGTCTGCAGCGGGAAGTCGCCCATGAAGACCGTCTGGGTCTTGATCTCACCCGTGAGGTGGTTCATGAACTCGGCCTCGACGTACAGCGGAGCGGCGTAGGTCTTGCCACGCTCCTTGCACTCCTCGATGGAGTACTTCTCCGGCTCGAGGTACGGGTTCGTGAACGACAGCTGCATCGTCTCGCCGAGGTCCTCGATCGGAGAGATCTCCTCGAAGATCTCGCCGAGACCGCTGTTCTCGTTCACGTCGGTGCGGCCGGCCTTCTTGGCCTCTGCGACACGAGCCTTCCAGGCGTCGTTGCCGACGAGCCATCCGAAGGATTCGGTCTGCAGAGCGAGAAGGTCAGGGACCGTCAGCGTGTCGGAGATCTTGGCGAACGAAAGACGGGATGCTCCGCGTCCGTTCTTGGTGGTGGTGGATGTGGATGCGTTGCGAGCAGCAGCCAAGGGAATAACCTCCGTGAGCCCCGCAGGGCTTCTCGATTCCTTTGTCGTCAGGTGGAGTGTGCGCCCGAATGCTCAACGAGCTGCCGACCACCATATGAGGGCAGGGAGAAGCGAGCGCAACTACCAACTATACGCTCGATCTCGCGACATGGCAAGCTCGATCCTTGACCTTCTTCGGATGCTGCGGTAATGGCATCCGAAGAAGGTCGAGGGGAACGCGGCCGAAGGGCCTCAGGAGGCGATGTTGAGTTCGTTCCCCGGGATCGATGCCAGCAGCCGTCGCGTGTACGGGTCCCGCGGATTCGTGAAGATCTCCTCCGACGAGGCCGCCTCCACGAGCGATCCGTCCTTCATCACGCACACGTAGTCGCTGATCAGTCGCACCACCGCGAGGTCGTGCGAGATGAACAGATAGCTGAGCCCGTACTCGGTCTGCAGATCGCCGAGCAGCTTCAGGATCTGATCCTGCACCAGCACGTCGAGCGCCGAGACCGGTTCGTCGCACACGATCAGCTCGGGCGAGAGAGCGAGCGCTCGCGCGATCGCCACACGCTGACGCTGGCCTCCGGACAGCTCCGACGGGTAGCGCCGCAGCATCGACTGCGGCAGGGCCACGTCGTCGAGCAGCTGACGGACGCGCTTGCGCCGGTCTGCGCCGCTCCCCCGCTTGTAGAAGTCCAGCGGTTCGGCGATCAGCCGCTCGATCGTGAACATCGGGTTCAGGCTCGAGTACGGATCCTGGAAGATCGGCTGCACCTTCTGACGGAAGTCCCGCGTCTCGGCTCTACTGAGCGAGGCGATGTCCTTGCCCTCGTAGCGGATCAGCCCGCTGGTCGGCTCGATGATCTTCAGCAGCATCCGCGCCGTGGTCGTCTTGCCGGAACCGGACTCGCCCACGATCGCGACCGTCTCGCCTCGCGGGATCGCAAGGGACACGTCGTTCACCGCGACGAAGTCCTCCTTCTGCCCCCGCACCGGATAGACCTTGGTGAGGTTTTCGATCTCGACGATGTTGTCGGCCGTCGACGGAGCATCGCCCGCCTCCGCATCCTCCGACGCCCCGGCATCCGAGGGACCCGCCGGGCGATCCTCCACCTGGAAGGCCTCGGGGCGCAGACGCGCTGCGGCCACCGACGGCGCCGCCTTCACGAGCGACTGGGTGTACGGATGCTGCGGATCCTCGAGGATCTGCTTCGCCGGCCCCTGCTCGACGACCTTGCCGCGGTGCATCACGATGACGCGCTCCGCCCGCTCGGCCGCGAGTCCCAGGTCGTGGGTGATGAGCAGCACGGCGGTGCCGAGCTCCCGTGTCATCTCCCCGATCTGATCGAGGATCGTCTGCTGCACCGTGACGTCGAGCGCGCTGGTCGGCTCATCCGCGATCAGCAGTCGCGGCTTGCACGCCAGACCGATCGCGATCAGCGCGCGCTGACGCATGCCGCCGGAGAACTCGTGCGGATACTGCTTCGCACGCTTCTCAGGGTCGGGCAGGCCCGCGGCGGTGAGCGCTTCGACGACCTTCTCCTGCACGTTCTGCCTGGTGGCGAGTCCGTGTGCGAGCAGGGTCTCG
This sequence comes from Microbacterium sp. Leaf159, assembly GCF_001423615.1. GTDB lineage: Bacteria > Actinomycetota > Actinomycetes > Actinomycetales > Microbacteriaceae > Microbacterium. The sequence goes on from NZ_LMOU01000001.1 coordinate 1,534,087, forward strand.
GCGACCTGGGTGCCGATCTTGGCGACCGGGTTCAGGTTCGACATCGGGTCCTGCGGGACGAGCCCGATGTCGCGACCGCGGATCATCCGCAGATCGTGCTCGGGCGCATGGGCGATCTCGCGGCCGTCGAGGCGGATGCTGCCGGCGGCCACACGGCCGCCTCCGGCGAGCAGGCCGATGATCGCCATCGCCGTCGTCGACTTGCCCGATCCCGACTCCCCCACGATCGCGACGGTCTGCCCCGGCGCGATCTCGAGATCGACGCCCTCGACCGCGTGCACGACGCCGTCCATGGTGGCGAAGTCGACGGCGAGTCCCTCGACCGACAGAAGAGGCGCGTTCGGATTCTGATTCACTTTCGCAGCGTTCATCGTGCTCTCGTCCTCGGGTCCATGGCCTCGCGCAGCGCTTCACCGAACAGGGTGAAGCCGAGCGCGGTGACCGCGATGCAGATACCGGGCAGGAATGCCAGCCACGGCGCGATGGCGAGTTCCGCCTGCGCATAGGTGAGCATGCGCCCCCACTCGGCCGTCTCGGGGCGACCGCCGCCGAGACCGAGGAACGACAGCGCCGCCGCATCGATGACGGCGGTGGCGAGCGTCAGCGTTCCCTGCACGATGACCGGGCCGATGGCGTTCGGCAGCACGTGCGACATCGTGATCTGCCCGCGGCCCAGACCCAGGGTCTGCGCCGAGAGCACATAGTCGCTCGATCGCTGCTGCAGCATCGACGCACGCAGCAGTCGGGCGAAGATGGGCACCTGCGATGCGCCGATCGCGATCATCACCGCGAAGGGCGTCTGACCGAGGATCGCCGCGATCGAGACGGCCAGCAGCAGGTTCGGGACCGACAGGATGATGTCGACGACACGCATGATGACCGTGTCGACCCAGCCGCCGAAGGTGCCGGCGAGCAGCCCGAGGATCATTCCGCCGACGAGTCCCAGCGCGGTCGAGATGACGCCGATGAGCAGCGACGCCTGTGCACCCCAGATGAGCTTGGAGAGCACGTCTCCGCCGAAGCGGTCGAGTCCGAGCGGGAACTCGGGGATCTCCCCCGGGCCGGGGATGTTGGTGGGCGTGATGTACTTCGCCCCGGGGAGCGCGGTCTCGGGGTACGGGGCGAGGATCGGTGCGAGCACCGACACGAGGATGAACACCAGGACGATGCCGGCGCCGATCCAGGCGGTGGGGTTGCGACGGAGGCGGCGGAACACGTCGCGCCAGAATCCGCCAGGCCCCTCTTTGAGGCCGGCCTGGTTGACGGCGACGGTGTCGACGACCGAGCCGCTCGCCGCAGACGGGCCCTGTGCGGGTGGGAGCGAGATGGTCATGACGCGACCCCCTTTCGGAGAACGAGACGGGTCATCACTGCACCCGCACTCTCGGATCGATGAAGCTGTACGACACGTCGACCGCCAGGTTGATCAATGCGTAGGCGATCGCGATGAAGATGATGAACCCCTGGAGCACCGGGAAGTCCCTCGTGAAGATCGCCCTCGCGAGGAACGAGCCGATGCCGGGGAACGCGAAGACGGTCTCCGTGAGCACGGCGCCCGATATCAGCAGACCGGTCTGCAGGCCGATCGTGGTGATGACCGGCAGCATGGCGTTGCGCAGGATGAACCGGCTGCGCAACGTCGAGGCTCCGACGCCCTTCGCCCGGCCGGTGCGGACGTAGTCCGCGTTCTGCACCTCGAGGACACTCGCCCTCGTGATGCGGACGATGATCGCGAGCGGGATCGTGCCGAGCGCGAGCGCCGGGAGCACGAGATGCATCAGCGCATCCCACGACGCATCGAACTCGCCGGTGATGATGCCGTCCCACACGTAGAAGCCGGTCGGATGGGTGGCGTCTATTCGAGGGTTCTGTCTGCCGTCCGAAGGCAGCCATCCCAGCTGCACCGCGAAGACGTATTTCAGGATGAACGCGAGGAAGAACACCGGGATGGTGATGCCGACGAGGCTCAGGACCACGGAGGCGTGGTCGGTGAACTTGCCGTGACGGCGGGCGGCCCAGTAGCCGAGAGGGATGCCGACGCCGATCGCGAAGATGAGCGCCACGACGCTCAGCTCGATCGTCGCGGGGAAGCGACGGAAGAACTCCTCCGTCACGGGCCTGTTGGTCTGGATCGAGGTGCCGAAGTCGCCCTGCAGAAGGCGTCCGACCCAGATGAAGTACTGCTCGATGATCGGCTTGTTGAAGCCGTAGAGCTCGTTGACCCTCGCGATGGCATCCGGAGTCGCCTTCTCGCCGAGAAGAGCGACGGCCGGGCCGCCAGGGAGGGCCCTGACCCAGGCGAACAGCAGGATGCTGAGGCCGATCAGGGTGGGAATGAGGAAAAGCAGTCGCCTGCCGATGGTGCGCAGCAAGAGGTCTCCGTTGATCAGAAGGTACGCCGGTCCCGGGCCTCCGCGGCGAGCGCGGAGACCCGGGTGGGCATCTCAGTCGGTCAGACCTACTTGGTGAGGACGATGTCCGTGAAGACCTCGTCGTTCACCGGGCTGGCGGGGTAGCTCTCGACGCGCGGGTCGAACGCCAGCGTGGGCGCCGGGTGCGCGAGAGGAACGCCGGGGATGAACTGAGCGACCATCTCGTTGATCTCCTCGTAGAGGGCCGTCTGGTCCTCGAGGTTGGAGACGCCGCGAGCCTCGTTCAGCTTCTGGAAGAGCTCCGGGTTGTCGAAGCCCCACTCGGAGCTCTGCTGGCCGAAGAACACGCCGACGAAGTTGTCGGTGTCGTTGTAGTCGCCGGTCCAGCCCAGCAGGTGGATGCCGTGGTCGGACGTACCGGTGGTGCGGTCGAGGTACTCGACCCACTCCTCCGAGACCGGGGTGGTCTCGACGCCGACCTCGGAGAGCTGCGACGACAGGACCGTGAAGATCTGCTCGGGGTCCGGCATGTACGGACGCGAGACGTTGACCGGGTAGTTGAAGGTGAGCTTCAGCGGGTTGGCCTCGTCGTAGCCGGCCTCGGCCAGCAGGGACTTCGCCTTCTCGGGGTCGTAGTCGTACGTCGTGACGTCGGGGTTGTACCCGTTGACGGTGTCGGGCACGAACTCGATCGCCTTCTCTGTGCCCTCAGGCAGGACCTGGCTGATCAGCGCGTCCTTGTCGACCGCGTACGAGAGCGCTTCGCGGACCTTCGGGTCCTGCAGCTCGGGGATGGCCTGGTTGAACGCGAGGTACAGGATCGTGAACGGAGGGCGCGACACCATGGTGAAGCCGTCGTCCTCGAGCGCCTGGGTGTCGGCGGGGCCGACCAGGTCGTAGCCGTCGATCGAGCCGGACTCGAGCGCCTGACGACGCGCGGTCGGGTCGTCGATCGTGCGGAAGATGATCTCGTCGATCTGCCCCGCGTCACCCCAGTAGTCGCCATAGGCCTTGAGCGAGACCTGCTCGCCCGGCGCCCACTCGTCGAACTGGTACGGGCCGGTGCCGACGGGGTGCCCCATCGCGTACTCGGACAGCACCGGCGCCTCGGCGGAGCCGCTGACGTCGTCGGCGCCGAACTCCTGCAGGGCCGACGGGCTCTGCATCGCGAACGACGGCAGCGACAGCGATGCGACGAAACCGGCGAACGGCTTGTTCAGGTCGATCGTGACGGAGTAGTCGCCGTCGGGCGTGCACGACTTGTACACGGCGTCGGCGGGGTTGTCGGCGTAGCCCTTGAAGAGCTTGTTGTAGTAGTAGCCGAAGGCCTCGGACGCGGCGAGACCGGTCCAGTTGAACCAACGGTCGAAGTTCGCGCACACCGCTTCGGCGTTGAACGGCGTGCCGTCGTGGAAGGTGACGTCCTCCTTCAGTGTGAAGGTGTGGCTCATGCCGTCTTCGGACGACTCCCACGACTCGGCGAGGAGCGGGGCGGGGTCGGCGGTGCCTGGTTCGGTGCCGACGAGACCCTCGAAGATCTGACGGGAGACGCGGAAGCTCTCACCGTCCTGGGCGAATGCCGGGTCGAGGCTCGCGGGGTCCGACGACGCGGCGAACACGAACGTGCCGTCCACATCTCCTGAGCCCTCGGAGCCGTCGTCGCCGCGCTCGCTGGCGACGCATCCCGAGAGGACCAGCGCGGCGAGCGCTGCTCCGGTGACGGCGATGAGTCCTCGCCGACGCATGACTTTATGGTGCATTGTGTGACCTTCCTGTCGAGCGCTGCAGTGCGCGTTCCGGAGGCGTCTTCGACTCCGGAAACGGTGATGCCCTCGACGCTACCCAGTGGGTACACCGTTGCAAAACACCTCCAGGTTGCATTCCTGTTACGGATGTTCGGCAGCACGGCCGATCCGGTAATCTCCAGAACGTGCCAGACACGTCTCCCCTCGCCGTCTGCGTCGGCGAGGGCCTGGTGGCCCTCGTCCCCGCCACCGCCGCCCCTCTCGAGGACGTCCGGACCTTCCACCGCTCCCTCGCCGGAGCGGAGTGGAATGCCGCGATAGCCCTCGCCTCTGCGGGCATCCGCACCGCGGTCGTGTCCCGGGTGGGCGACGACGGATTCGGTCGCTTCCTCACCGCCGAGCTGCGCAGGCATGGGGTCGACGACACCGCCGTCGAGGTGGATCCGGAGGCTCCCACCGGCCTCTACGTGAAGGAGTTGTCACCTCGGCCCGACGGGTCGGTCGACGGGACCATGCACTACTACCGATCCGGTTCTGCGGCGGCAGCGATGTCACCCGCGACGCTCGCCACTTCCTCTGCATCCGAGTTGATCTCGGAGGCGGCGCTCGTGCACACCTCGGGCATCACCCCCGCCCTCTCCGAGACGGCACGGGCAGCTCAGGATGCCCTGTTCGACGCCGAGCGGGAAGGACGTCTGCTCAGCTTCGACGTGAACTGGCGCCCTGCTCTGTGGCGGGGGCGCGAAGCCGAGGGGCGGGCGGCGATCTCGGGTTACGTCCGCCGCGCCGACGTCGTCTTCTGCACGCAGCCGGACGCCGAGGCCGTGTTCGGC
>NZ_LMOU01000001.1:1539044-1543426 GCF_001423615.1 Microbacterium sp. Leaf159
CGCGCGGAGCGGTCGCGTTCGAGGGATCGGAGCGCACCGAGAGTGCGGCACTGGATGTGCCGGTCGTCGAATCGATCGGCGCGGGAGACGCGTTCGCAGCCGGATTCCTCGCGGGGGTGCTCACCGGGCTCTCGCTCACGGGCAGCCTCGCTCGCGCGCATCGCATCGCGACCCGCGCTCTCGCGAGCACGCGCGACCACGTCGACTGACACTCGTCCTCAGGCGGATGCCCCGCCGACGGTCCGGGGGTCAGCGGCGGCGGCGCGACGCCGCCGCGTCGTGCGTCAGCTGGAGCGGGATCACGACAGGCTCCCCACGGTGCTGCACGACCCGCACGAAGAGGATGTCGACGAGGGCGAGCTGCGCGATGCGACTCGACATCGCCGCCATGCGGAACGGCGACTCCTGTGCGTAGGTGAGCAGCACGATGTCTGCGGCAAGCGCCAGCGTCGAGTCCGGCGCGCTCGTGACGGCAACGGAGAGGGCGCCGGCGTCTCTGGCGACCTCCACCGCCCGCACGACCTCCTGGGTCTCGCCCCCGTGCGAGAAGGCGATCACGACGTCATCAGGCGAGCGCAGCGACGCGGTCGTGAGGGCGAGATGCGGGTCTGCGGAATGGGCGACGGAGCATCCGATGCGAGCGAGCTTCTGCTGAAGGTCCTGCGCCGTGAGCGACGACGCGGCCTGCCCGAACAGGTCGACGTGTCGCGCGGCGACCACGGCCAGCGCGACGCGGTCGAGGGCGGCCGCATCGAGTCCCAGCGCCGTCTTCTCGATCGCGTCGATCTCCTGGGACGCGAGCTTGGCGGCGATCGCCGAGGGCTCGTCATCCGGATCGATCGCCGTGGTGTCGAGACCGAACCTGGCCTGCTGCGCCTGAGCGAGCGTCACCGTCCGAGCCACCGCGACCCTCAGCTCGCGGTACCCGCTGAACCCGAGCGACTGCGCGAATCGCGCCACTGTCGACAGCGACGTGTTGCACAGCCGCGCGAGGTCGTTGATGGCGAGATCCACGACCAGCGTGGGGTCTCCGAGAATGGTCTCCGCGACCCGAGCCTCGGCAGCACTCAGACGGGCGATCGATCGGCGCACCAGCGCGAGAACGTCTGAGTCCACGGTGTCATCCTGCCTCAGTCGGCCAGGCCCGCGTCGCCGCGTGACGAGCCGTCTCCGGTCGAGCCCCTGCCGATCAGCCGTTCTCTGGCCGCCTGCGCACCGACCAGACTCGCCGCTCCGACCTCGACGATCGGCAGGGCGAGCGGATGCTGCGGTGCGAGCCCGACGTTGACCACGACGCCGTCGGGGTCGCGGACCGCGGCGCGCTCGACCAGAGATCGCTGCGCGTCGTCCGCATCAGGTCGATCCAGCAGGATGACCGTGAGGCCGTCGGCCGCGACGGCGGCGTCGAGAGCCTCGTCCTGCTCATCGAGCGAGGTCCGAGCCACGTCGACCCTGGCACGGTGGCCGCCGGCAGCGAGCGCTTCGGCGACGTAGGCAGAGGCGCTGTCGACGGCGAGAGTCGACCGGCGGCGCGCGTCGACGACGGCGAGTGCCTCGGCATCCGCCGTCGCGCCCGTGATCGCCCGACCGACGATCTCGCGTGGATCGAAGTCGACCGGAGCGGATGCCGCGTCGGCACGCTCCCGCAGGGCACCGGCGAGGGTGGCGACCCGAGCGGCCGCCTCTTCGATCCGCGTCCGCTGCAGCGATCCGTCTCGGAGCGCAGCCACGATGCCGTCCCGCGCGTCCAGGAAGTCGCGTCGATCCTGGTCGGGAAGGGTGGCTCCTCCCCTGTTGGTGGGGTTGCCGATGCACAGCAGGTCGACGCCCGCCGCGAGCGCCCGTGCCGCGCCGACACCGATGCCGACGGTCTCACGGATCGCCGCCATGTCGAGGGCGTCCGAGATGATCACACCGTCGAAGCCCCAGTCGCGGAGCATGCCGAGAACCCGGCGGTTCAGCGTCGCAGGCTCGGCTCCCCACGCCGGGACGACGATGTGCGCCGTCATGATCGAGTCGACGCCCGCGGCCACCGCGGCCCGGAACGGCTCGAGGTGCACCCGCTCGAACTCGTCGATGTCGAGCGAGATCACGGGCGACGCGTGATGCGAGTCCAGGTGCGTGTCGCCGTGTCCGGGGAAGTGCTTGACGCACGCCGCGGCCGCGCCGCTCTGGATCCCGTCGACGGCAGCCAGGACGTGTCGCGAGACGAGTGTCTCGTCATCGCCGAACGAGCGGACGCCGATCACCGGGTTGCGCGGATCGGTGTTCACGTCGGCGACCGGCCCGAGGACGACGTTTCCGCCGATCGCGGTGACCCGTCTGGCGAGCTCTGCGCCCGACGCCCTCGTCGCCTCGACGTCGTCGAGGATGCCGAGCTGCCCGGCCCCGGGAAGGGTGGATCCTGTCGCGGACTCGAGACGGGTGACGTTGCCGCCCTCCTCGTCGATGCCGATCAGGGCGTCGGGATTCGCGCGGAGGATCTGCGCGCTCAACGCGGACAGATCCTCGCCGATGTTCTGCCCGAAGTAGACCACGCCGGCGAGGCCCTCTTCGAGCTCGGCGACGAGCCACTGCGGAGCCTCGGTCCCGAGGAACCCGGGCCAGAGCACCGCATTGGCGAGTCGTTCGAGCTCGTCCGTCATCCCTTCACCGCTCCTGCCACCATGCCGGCGGAGAGCCGGCGCTGCACGATCACGAAGAAGATCATGACAGGGATCGTGATGATCGTCGATGCCGCCATGATGCTGCCCCAGTCGTTGGAGTGCAGCCCGAAGAACGACTTCAGACCGATCGACACCGTGTACTGGTCGGTGGCGCTGCCGAGGATCGTCATGGCGAAGATGAACTCGTTCCACGCGGTGATGAAGCTGAAGATGCTGGTCGCGACGAGACCGGGCATCACGAGCGGCAGCAGGATCGAGCGGAACATCCGCCACCAGCTGGCACCGTCGATGTAGGCGGCCTCCTCGAGCTCCACCGGCACCGCGGCGACGAATCCGCGCAGCATCCAGATGCCGAACGCCAGCGATAGCGCCACGTAGACGACCATCAGACCCAGGATGCTGTTGAGCAGGCCCAGGCTCTTCACCTGGAGGAACAGCGGGATGACGAGGGCCTCGAGCGGCACCATCTGCACGACGAGGATCATCATGAGGATCGTGGTGCGGAACTTGAAGCGGAAGCGCGCGACGGCGACCGCCGCGAGCAGGCACACCAGGGCGCTGACGAGGACGGTGACGAGCGCAACGATCGCGGAGTTGCGGAGGTAGGTGGCGAAACCGCCGTCGGTGAGCACGAACGCGAAGTTGTCGAACGTGAACTCCTGCGGCAGGAGGGACTGCCCGCCGCTGGACGCCTTGGCGTCGAGGGCACTGGAGACCATCCAGTAGACGGGGAACAGCGTGAAGATCAGGACGGCGGCGATCGCGATGCCGGTGCCGACGCGCGACATGACCGAGGGGCGGGGGTTCACAGCTCGTCCTCCTTCATGAGCGAACGGATGTAGACGATCGTGATGCCGATCAGCACGAGGGTGAGGAGAACGGCGAGGGCGGCACCGAACCCGTAGCGGTTCTGGCCGAAGGACTCGACGTACGACCAGACACCGAGGTTGAGCACCGATCGGTTGCCGCCGCCTCCACCGGGCATCAGGTAGACCTGCGCGAAGACCTTGAAGTCCCAGATCGTCGACAGGATGATCACGACCGAGAAGACGGGCTTGAGCGTCGGGAAGATGATCTTCCAGAAGCGCATCCAGGCGTTGGCGCCGTCGAGGGCCGCGGCCTCCAGCATCTCCTTCGAGACGCCCAGAAGACCGGCGAGAACCGTGATCGCGACGAACGGGAAGCCGTGGTGCACCACGTTGAGCAGGACGATCGCGTAGAACGACCACTGGTTGGTGAACCAGTTCACCGGGTCGTCCATCAGACCGAGGTCCTGCAGGACGGTGTTGAAGATGCCGCGGTCGGCATCGAAGATGAACGTCCAGACGTAGGTTCCGGTGACGGCGGGCATCGCCCAGGCCACCATGATGCAGCTGGAGACGATCGTGCGCCAGACGGTGCCGAGCTTCGCGAGCAGCAGGGCGACGAGCGTGCCCACTGCGACGGTGACGAACACGGCCACGGCGGCGAAGCCGACCGTGTTCGGGAGGACGACCGTCCAGAGTGTCGGATTGGTGAGCGCCTCGACGTAGTTGTCGACGCCGATCCAGTTGTTCTCTCCGGTGTTGATCTCACGCAGGCCGTAATCCTGCAGCGAGAAGATGAAGACCTGGATGAGCGGCCACAGCATGAGCACCGCGAGGATGACCAGGCCCGGGGCGAGGAGGAGCCAGGGGCGGGCCGTGAGCAGCGAGAGTCCTCGCTTGCGCGGCCGGC
>NZ_LMOU01000001.1:1543453-1543553 GCF_001423615.1 Microbacterium sp. Leaf159
CGCCGGCCACGGAGGCGGAGGAGGACTCCGCCTTCGTGGCCGGCAGTGGCGCTTGCACCATCGACATGAAGGGATACAGCCTTACTGGTTGAGCAGATCG
>NZ_LMOU01000001.1:1543589-1710643 GCF_001423615.1 Microbacterium sp. Leaf159
GTCATCTCAGCAGCGGCATCCTTCGTCGCCGTGGCGACGTCCTTCTGCCCGCTGAGGATCGCCTGGATCATCGAGTTGGTGGTCTTCTTGGCCTGCACGGCGCCGAAGTTCGGGGTCACCGGCACGGATGCGCCACCCTCGACCATCTGCTGCGCGAACGGAGCGACGAGCGGGTCGGTCGAGGCCAGGGCCTCTTCCATCGCCGACTGGACTCCGGGGAAGTATCCGGTCTCGTCGGCCCACTTCTCGGCGAACTCGCCCGTGGTCATGAGCTTGACGAACTGCCACGCGAGGTCGGCGTTCTCGGTCGTGTTGAAGACCGACAGGTGCGAGCCGCCGAGCACGGACGGAGCGATTCCGCCGTCCTCACCGGGGATCACAGCGGCGCCGATCTTGCCATCGAGCTCGGGGTTCGCCTCGATCAGAGCCTTCGGAGTCCACGAGCCCGAGAGCATCATGGCGACGTTGCCCTGCGTGAACGAGTCACGGAGGTCCGTCTCCTTCCACGTGGTGGCGCCGGCCGACGAGAAGCCGTGCTCGGTCGCGAGTCCCGTGTAGAACTCGATGCCGGCCTGCGACTCCTTGCTGTCGAGCTCACTCGTCCAGGTCTTGCCGTCGAGGGTCGCGACCTCGCCGCCCGCGCCCCACACCCAGGGGTAGACCTGGAACTCGGCGTCTCCGGCGACGGGGAAGGGGAGCATGTCGGGCTTGGCGGCCTTGATGGCCTCACCGGCGGTGACGATGTCGTCCCAGGTCTTCGGGGCCTCGAGGCCGAGCTCCTCGAACACGTCGGTGCGGTAGACGATCGAGCGGACACCGGCGTACCACGGCATGCCGTAGAGCTCGTCCTCGTAGGTCCCGGCGACCGCGAGGCCCTCGACGAGGTCGTCGCGCAGGCCCTTCTCGGCGTCGACGTACTCGTCGAGCGGCTCGAGCGCGCCCGCGTCGGCGAACTCGGCGGTCCAGGTCGTGCCGGTCTCGGCGATGTCGGGCGTGGTGCCACCGGCGATCGACGTGACGAAGCGGTCGTGGGCGTCGGCCCACTGGATCTCCTCGATCTTGACCGTGGCTCCGGTCTCGTCTTCGAAGGCGTCCGAGACCTCGTCGTAGAACGCGCTCGCGTCGGGGTTGGTGCCCTTCATGATCCAGACGGTGAGCTCCTGGCCCTCTCCGTCGACGGCTCCACCGTTGTCGGCGCCACCGCCGGCGCAGGCCGCCAGGCCCAGGGTGGCCACGGCGCCGAGCGCCACGGCCGGAAGAATGCGCTTGTGCATCAGGGTTCTCCTCTTTGAACGTCCTGGCGGCATCGGGTGCCTACCACGTAGGAAAAAGTATTCATCACTAACTAATTCCCTGCAAGTTATTCTCAGAAACGTCATGCGGCCGTAACATCGTGCTCCGCGGGTAGGCTCTGCGGCATGTCAGGGGCTCTCGACGACGCGAAGCGCACCACGGTCGCGCGCCATGCCGACCTGCCGACACCGAGTGCGCTGTCGACCTTCCTCAAGCTCCTCGGCGTCGCGCTGAGCGTGCTCCTCGTCTCCTCCATCGCCGTGGCCGGCTTCGTCTTCGTCGATGTACTGAACAGGGTCGGCGAGGGCGCGGTCGCACTGGAGGACGACGCGGAGGTGGCCCCTCCCTCACTCGGCGCCTACCCGAGCGACAAGGCCTTCAGCATCCTCATCGTAGGCACGGACGAGTGCGGAGAGGTCTCGACGCAGCTGCTCGGTGAGCGCTGCGAGAAGAGCGACGAGGGGTCACGCAACGATGTGAACCTGCTCGTGCATGTGTCGGCGGCTCCCCGCAACGTCACCGTCGTGTCGTTCCCCCGCGACCTGATGGTCGAGGTTCCCGAGTGCACGCGCGACGACGGCTCGACCGCGTCGTCGATGGCGAAGGCACCGCTCAACTCGCTCTTCGACCACGCCGGCATCTCGTGCATCGCGAAGACCGTCAGCGACCTCAGCGGCATCCCTATTGAGTTCGCGGCCAAGATCAGCTTCGACGGCGTGATCGCGATCACCGACGCGATCGGCGGGGTCGAGGTGTGCGTCGCCGGCGAGGGCATCCATGATTCGCAGGCGGGCATCGATCTACCCGTGGGGACCCACACCGTCTCGGGAGCGAACGCTCTCGCCTTCATCCGCACCAGACACGGTGTGGGCGACGAGAGCGACCTCGCCCGCATCTCGAACCAGCAGCAGTACATGTCGCGTCTGGCGAAGAAGATCCTGAGCGCAGAGACGCTGACCGATCCGTCGAAGGTGCTGCGACTGATGAACACGGTCGCCGACAACATCGTGCCCAGTGAATCGCTCAGCAACGCGCTCACCCTCACCCAGCTCGCGCTGGCATTGAAGGACGTGCGGTTCTCGGACTTCGTCTTCGTGCAGTACCCGAATCTGGACGACCCCGACAACCCGGGGATCAAGGTCGTTCCCGACTATGACGCCGCCGAACCGCTCTGGGCGGCGCTGATCGCCGGCGAGCCGATCACGCTCTCGGGCGACGTCGCGACGAATCGCAGCGTCGAACTCGCGACCCCGCCCGCGACCGGAGAGACCCCCGAGACCGCCGCCCCGTCCGAGGTGCCCGAGACCCGCGCGACGCTGCCTCCGGAGATCTCGGGTCAGAGCGTCGATCAGGACACCTGCTCGGTCGGCAACCAGGCGAAGTGAGCGCGTAGTCTCGGATCATGGGCAGGACGCGAGCACGAGACACCGAGCATCCTCAGGCCCGACTCGACCACGGCGGCATCGCGCGCATCGTGCCGTCGGAGTTCACGAGCGGGTTCGAGCTCATCGTCGACGACACCCCGCAGTCGCACGTCGACCTGGACGACCCCACCCATCTGCACTTCGAGTACATCGTGCGCATGGGCGCGGTGATCGACCAGCTGCCGACCGGTCCCCTCACCGCCGTGCATCTCGGCGCCGGCGCACTGACCATCCCCCGTTACATCGATGCCACGAGGCCCGGCTCCCGCCAGCAGGTCATCGAGCTCGAGGCGCCGTTGGCGACCCTCGTGCGCGAGCACCTTCCGCTGCCCAAGGGCGCCGCGATCCGACTGCGCATCGGTGATGCCCGCGAGGGCGTCAAGCGACTGCCGGCGGCCATCATCGGCAGCTGCGACCTGGTCGTCTCGGACGTGTACTCGGGTGCGCAGACGCCCGCCCACCTGACCAGCCTGGAGTTCTACCGCGAGCTCGCAGAACTGCTCTCCCCCGGCGGCGTCCTGCTCGTGAACGTCGCAGACGGCCCCGGCCTCGCCTTCGCCCGCCGACAGGTCGCGACGATCGCGGAGGTGCTTCCCGAGATCGGAGTCCTCGCCGACACGCAGGTGCTCAAGGGACGCCGCTTCGGCAACCTCGTGATCGCCGCCTCGGCCGCACCGCTGCCCACCGAGTGGCTGCCGCGGATGCTCGCGGCAGGCCCCCATCCGGCCAAGATCGCCCAGGGCGCCGAGGTGACCGCCTTCGTGCAGGGCGCGCGAGTCGTGACAGATGCGGATGCCGTGGCATCCCCCCGCCCGGACGCATCGCTCTTCCTGCGCTGAGCGCATCGATCTCGATCCGGATGCGAGCCCGTGGGGCGTGCCGCCCCGACGAGCGCGCGGTCGCGAGGCACACTTGTCGGGGGACGCTGCGGAAGGAGAGCAATGAGTTTCATCCAGGGTTACGACCAGGAGAGCCTTCGCGAGCTGGTCGACCTCGGTGAATGTGCGGCACGGCTCGAGGAGATCGAGGGCCAGCGCAGTCTTCCCGCACTGCTGGAGCGCGTCTGGCTGCTGAAGGTCCTCGACCGTCTCGACGAAGCCCTTCCGCTCGCCGATGAGGCCGTCCGCCAGTCGCGCATGGCCGGCACCCGCAAGGACGTCCTCCGTGCACGCGTGCTGCACGCCACGATCCTGCAGCACCGCGGAGCCTATGCCGCGGCCGAGCAGGAGCTCGCGACCTGCGCGGCGGAGGCCGAAGGGCAGCGCTGGGTGTCGATCGCCGCTTTCGCGCACCACCATCACGGCAAGAACGCGTACGAGGCCGGCGACTACGAGACGGCCCGCGAGAGCTTCAAGCAGTCCCTGTTCCTCCGGCGTGAAGCAGGCGCAGAGGATCGTGAGCTCGAGACCGTTCTGCTCGCGATCGAGGCCGCCGAACGCCGCCGTACGTCACAGCTCGTCTCGGGCTGACGCGTTCCTGCGTCGCGATGTCGGCGGCATGGCTTAGCCTGATCGCATGGCGGAACTTGACCGGGTGCGCGTCTGGGGCGAGGCACTGATCACGCTGCATCTCGATGACAGCTGGTCGTTCGGCTTCGACAATGCGAAGCGTCGTGCCGGGCAGTGCGATTACACGAAGAAACGCATCACCGTGTCGCGCTATCTGGCGGCGCGTTTCGAGGACGACGAGATCCATCAGGTGCTGCTGCACGAGGTCGCGCACGCGCTGGCCGGGCATGAGGCGGCTCATGGCTCAGCCTGGAAGCGGGTGGCCCGCGACCTCGGCTACGTCGGCGGAACGACGCACCACGGCGAGACAGCGGTCGAGCTCGCACCGTGGGTGGGTGCATGCCCCTCGGGTCACGTCACCTACCGCCACCGGCGTCCCTCGCGGGCGACGTCGTGCGCGCGGTGCTCGCGGTCGTACGACGCTCGTTATCTCTTCGAATGGACGCGCCGCGAGATCACGGCCGACACCCGGCTCGCAGCGCAGATATCGCGCTGAGCCGCCGTCGCACCGGCACGGTCACTCGGAACGGGTCAGCGTGAGTGCTGGTCCGAGTCGGGATCATCGTCGCGTGTCTGCGACGGCTCTGCGGCTGCGCTCCCTTCGGCTGCGTCCGCGTCGGCGGGGGTCGCGTCATGCGCCCTTTCGTCCGCACTACGGTTGTCGCGAGCACGTGCCGCACGGCGACGGAGCAGTGCTGCGACAGCGCGCCACCCGATCAGGAAGACTCCGAGCACGAGCGTCGCGACGATGATGAAGGCGACCTGAGCGGTGTCGCCCGAGGCGACGCGAAGGAGCAGCCCCCCGACGACCGTGACGGCCCAGACGACCGCGCCCCAGGCGAGCGACCAGGGCCGGCGCGGCCTGCCCGGAAGCAGCGCGGCGACGAAGTGGCCGACGAGGAGCGCGACGATGAAGGGCCAGGCGGTCAGCAGGAATCCGCCGGGATCCTCGTCGTGCGACGCACGACCGATCACGGCGAAGACGAGCACCAGGACGGCGTCGAGGACGAGAGCGGGGACGAACCTCATGCCACGACCCTACGTCGAGGGCGCCGAAACAGGTGCCGAGTGCGCGGCCTGTTGCCCGAGTGGGTCGACGTATCAGTCGAAGGCGACGAACAGCCCGTCGCGGAGCACGGGAACGACATCGTGCGCGTCGAGTTCGGCGGCGGCGACGGTCGACGTGGGGACGAGCCCTGCCGATGTGATCCGCCCTGTCGCGTCCACACCTTCAGCGATCTCGCGCGCGGATCCGCTGGCGCTGATCATGTGCCGCAGAGCCCTCTTGAGAGCCCGGAATCCTTCAGCGGCGACCGCCGCGTCCGGAGCGGTGTGGTCGATGCCGAGATCCGTCAAAGCGGCGATGACCGCGCCTGAGCCGAGGTGGTCCTCCACCGCGAAGCGCACGACTCCTGCAGCATCCGCCTCTCCTGCGGCGATCACGGCGACCGAGGTGCGGGCCTGCCTGCGCTCCTGCACCGTCGCCACGGCGCGCGCCACGGCCGAGGCGTTGCGAAGGCTGCCGACGAGCACCACGGATTCCGCCGCACGCGCGGCGACCGCGGCACCGTTGCGGGACCAGCCGACGGCATCCTCGAGAGAGACCGACGATCCGGATGCGACCGCATCCGCCACCGTCGACGAGAAGCGCAGGACGTCGACGACCACGACGACGTCGGCGGACGCGAGACGGTCGAGCCCGTCGACGCCCCAGTCGAGGCGCACCTGATACGTGGACTGATCGAACGGAGACGGCATCCGTCCAGCCTAGAACGACGCCGCACGAGCCCAGGCCCCGATGACGAACCGAGTCATCGGGGCCCGGGCGGCTGCAGCTCCCCCGGCCGGCTCGAGTCAGTCGGCGGCGAGCGCCTCGACAGGAGCCACCCGGGTGGCGAGCCTGGTCGGTGCGGCGGCGGCGACCAGGGTGAGCACGGCGGTCGCCGCGACGATGATGACGATCGGCAGCCAGGGCACGTGCGGTGCGACGAGCCCCGCCGGTTCGAAGTCCGGAAGCGTGGGCGTCGAGCCGAGCAGCGACTGCGCCGCGATCCATCCGTAGACGATGCCGAGGACGAGACCGGTCAGAGTGGCTGCGACCGTGATGTGTGTGGCCTCGAGCAGCACCATGCGGCGCACCTGACCGTTGGACAGGCCGATCGATCTCAGCAGCCCGAGTTCACGGCGGCGCTGCACGACCCCGATCGTGAGCAGGTTGACGAGTCCGACGGCGGCGATGACCGCCGACACGGCCACGAGGACCATCATCACGGCGGCGAACGCGTCGAACGGCGTGAAGAACTCTGCGGGGATGTCGCCCTCGACCTGGCCTATCAGCATCTGTTTGACCGACTCGAGCGCGACGGCGAACATCGTGACGAGCGTGACGCCCATGACCACGCCGATCGCCATGCGGGACGACCGCTCGGGGTAGCGCAGCGCGTTCTCTGCGGCGAGCCGCGCGGTGGCGCTCGATCCGAACATCCGCCCCACCAGACGCAGCACGGGCGGCATGAACAGCACCGAGCCGAGTGCGAGCCCTGTGAACGAGAGCAGTCCTCCGAAGAAGGCGACGACGACACCGAGCGGATGCACCAGCCCCACCACCACGCCCGCTGCGAGGAGGACCGCGCCCGAGACGAGCAGCACCCAGGCACCGATGTGGCGACCGGCGCGCGAGACCTCTTCGTGGGTGCGCTCGACCGAGCCGCCGATCGCCTGCAGCGGCGTGACCGCGAGGACCCTGCGGGATCCGGCCCAGGCCGCAGCCCATGTGGTCAGGGCGACGCCCACGGCAGGCAGAGCGATGAACGGCTGTGCGAGCGAGAACCCCTCCGACACGTTCGCGATGAGGCTGCTGCCGATCTGGACGCCGATCGCGGCGATTCCCAGTCCCGCGAGCAGGCCGAGGGCTGCGCCGATGACGCCGACGACGAATCCCTGCTTCCCCACCTCCGCGCGCTGCGACCGAGCGGTCGCACCGATCAGGCGCATGAGTGCGATCTGACGCGTGCGGCCCGCGATGATCGTCGAGAACGTGTTGGCGGTGACGATCGCCGCGACGTACATCGCGACGCCCGTGAGCAGGATCGAGAGCAGGCCGACGATGAAGGCGAGGGTCTCGCTGTCGCCGATGAACGGGTCGGCCTGCAGCACTGCGCCCAGATAGGCGGTGGTCTCGACCAGCACCACTCCGAACGCAGCAGAAAGAGCGGCGACGAGGATGCTGGCACCCATGCCGCGGTCGCGCAGCCAGCTGAGGCGCGGACCGGTCGCCGTGGTCTGCGGCACGACCGTGCGGGTCGGGGAGTCGATGACGGCGCTCATGCCGCCACCTCGGCGGCGAGCATGTACGCCGAGATCTCCTCGGCGCTCTGGCGGGGGTGGTCGGCGACGATGCGTCCGTCACCGAGGAAGAGCACGCGGTCCGCGTGGCTGGCCGCGATCGCGTCGTGGGTCACCATCGCGATGGACTGCCCGTGCTCGCGGCTCGCCGTGGCCAGCAGCTGCAGCACCTCGCGCCCGGTCTTGGAGTCGAGGTTCCCGGTCGGCTCGTCCGCGAAGACGAGATCGGGCGCGGTGGCAAGGGCTCTCGCGATCGCGACGCGCTGCTGCTGTCCTCCCGAGAGCTGATGCGGACGGTGCTGCAAACGGGAGCCGAGCCCGAGCGTCTCGATCAGTCCGTCGATGCGGGCCTTCTCGATCGCGCTGGGGCGTCGGCCGTCGAGTTCGAACGGCAGCATGATGTTTCCGAGCGCCGTGAGAGTCGGCACCAGGTTGAATGCCTGGAAGATGAAGCCGACGCGGCGGCGGCGCAGGATCGTCAGATCGAGGTCGCCGAGGCCGGTGATCTCGGTGTCTCCGATCCAGGCGCGTCCCTGCGTGGGGGTGTCGAGGCCCGCCATGATGTGCATGAGCGTGGACTTGCCCGAGCCGGAGGGGCCCATGATCGCGGTGAACTGACCGCGGCGGATGCCGACGCTGACGTCGTCGAGCGCGCGGACGGTTCCCTCGCCGGCGCCGTAGGTCTTGTCGAGGTGCTGGACGCGGGCCGCGAGCCCGAGGTCGGTGGTCGTGATCTCCATGCTTCGACGCTACGGAGCGCTCCCCCGTCGCCGCGTCGCCCTGGCGACGCATCCGCGTACATCGCAAGGATGATCCCGCGATCGACCTCGAGTCAGGCGAGTCCGTGCTCGAACGCGAAGACGACGAGCTGCACACGGTCGCGCAGGGCCAGCTTCGTCAGGATGCGGCTGATGTGCGTCTTCACGGTGGCCTCGCTGAGATACTCGCGGGCGGCGATCTCGGAGTTCGAGAGCCCCCTCGCGGCGAGCGCGAAGATCTCGCGCTCACGATCGGTCAGCGACGCGAACTGGGCGGGAACCGGCTTCGGAGCCTCGGCGAAGTGCTCGAACAACTCGCGCGTGGCGGATGCCGCGATCACGCTCGACCCGGAGTGGACGGTGCGGATCGCGGCGAGCAGGAACTCGGGATCCGCATCCTTCAGCAGGAAGCCGCTGGCTCCCTGGCGGATAGCGCGGGCCGCCGCCTCATCGAGGTCGAACGTGGTCAGCATCACGATCTTCGGCGGGTCGGGCTGCCCGAGGATCTCCGCTGTCGCGGTGAGACCGTCCATCACCGGCATCCTGATGTCCATCAGCACGACGTCCGGTCGGGTCACGCGGACCAGTTCGATCGCCTCGCGCCCGTCTCCGGCTTCACCGACCACGTCGATGTCCGGCTGTGATGCGAGCAGCATGCGGATGCCGGCGCGGAAGAGCGACTGATCGTCGACGAGGACGACTCTGATCATGCGGCTTCTCCGATCGGCAGCGAGGCGTGGACGACGAACTGCACGCCCTGACGCTCCGCCTGAAGGCTACCGCCGACCAGCTGGGCGCGTTCGCGCATGCCGATCACGCCGTGCCCGCCGCTCCCCTGCGTCTGCTCGCGGCCGACGGTGTTGCGCACCTGGATGTCGACCCGCTCGGGGAGCCACGCGAGGTGCACGTCGACTGCGCCGTCGCCATGCCGGATGGCGTTGGTGAGCGCCTCCTGCAGGATCCGGTACACGGCGAGCTGGATCGCCCCGGGCGGTTCGCCGGGAGGAGTGGGATCGACCGTGATGCGCGGTTCGATGCCCGCCTGCCGCACCTGAGCGAACAGTGCTTCGAGGTCGGCGAGGGTCGGTTGCGGGCCGTCTCCCTGCCGGTGGCGCAGCTGCGTGAGCAGCAGCCGCACGTCGCTCAGCGCCCCGCGCGCGGTCTGGGCGATGGTGCCCAGCGCCTCGGTCGCCATCTCCGGCTTCGCTGCGGCGGCATACCGGGCGCCGTCCGCCTGCGCGATCACGACGGCGAGAGAGTGCGCGACGATGTCGTGCATGTCGCGGGCGATGCGCACGCGCTCCTGCTCCTCGGCTGCGAGAGACTCCGCCTGCAGCTGCGCAGACCTGGTGCTCCGTGCACGCAGGACCACGCGCCAGAGCAGGCCGCAGACCCAGGCGAACCCGAGCGCGAGCACCGAGAGAACGAGGAGCAGCGTGCCGGTCGTCAGCTGATCCCAGCCGCTCGCACCGGAGGCGACACCGTTGACGGCCACCATGTAGACGGCGGCGACGAGGCCACCGAAGAGCGCCGAGCCGAAACCCCACCAGAGCACGACCCGCGAGCCCCAGGCAGCGGTCGCGTAGAGCACCATCAGGATCGCCAGGTCGATGGGGAGCGGACCGAAGCTCGCCGACATCTGGATGATCGCACCGGCCCAGGCGGCGACGAGTGCGAGCCCCGGGGCGAGTCTGCCGATCGCGACGCCGCCGCACATCAGCAGACCCGCGACGATGACTGCTGCGGCGCCTGCACCGTCGACTCCCACGCCACCCGCCCCCGGTCCGTAGAAGGCGACGGAGAACGGGGTGAGGATGACGAAGAGCAGCGCCGCCCCGACGATGTCGAGGATCAGCGCCGTGCGGGAGAGCGGGCGGATCACTCCTCCACGCTACGGGGCACGGCATCCGCCCCGCATCCGCCTGCAGATGTATCCGCCGGATGCGTCAGGCGCGCGCGATGATCTCTCCGTGCGGCACCAGGTACCAGCCGTCGCCGTCGTCGGCCCAGCGCTTCCAAGCGTCGCTGATCGCCTGCAGGTCCGCGGAGGTCGCCATGTCGCTGTCGACCAGCTGCCGGGCGAGCGCGGACTCGAGGATGCGGTCGGCCCACATGCCGCCCCACCAGGCGCGCTCCTCCGGCGTCGCATAGGTCCAGGTGGAAGTGCTCGCCGTGATGTCGTCGAAACCGGCGGCCCGCGCCCAGGCGAGCAGTCGACGGCCCGCATCGGGTTCGCCGCCGTTCGCCCGCGCGGCTCGTCGATAGAGGTCGAGCCAGCGGTCGAGCTCGGGGATCACCGGGAACCAGATGAAGCCCGCATAGTCGGCGTCGCGCACGGCGACGACCCCGCCCGGCGCCGTGACCCGGCGCATCTCACGGAGCGCCTGCACGGGATCGCCGACGTGCTGCAGCACCTGGTGCGCGTGGACGACGTCGAAGCTGTCGTCGGCGAAGCTCAGGGAGTGGACGTCCTCGACCGAGAAGTCGAGATTCGTGAGACCTTGACTCGCCGCGAGGCCACGCGACAGCGCGAGCGCGTTCTCATCGATCTCGGTGGCCGTGACGTGGCCGACCACGCCGGCGAAGTCGACCGTGATGCTCCCGGGCCCCGCTCCGACGTCGAGAAGCCTCGTGCCGGCCGTGAGGTGCGGGCGCAGGTACTCCGCCGAGTTCGCGATGGTGCGACTGCTGTGAGAGCGGAGGACGGTCTCGTGATGTCCGTGCGTGTAGGTGGCCATGCCTCACTCTTGCAGGAGGTTTCCCGCCCCGGCGAATCGACGGTCAGTGCAGCTCGGCGACGGCTCGTCTGATCGCCTCGCGATCGGGCTTGCCCGACGAGAGCACATCGAGCTCGTCGACGAGGATCAGCCGCGTGGGCCTCGCGTGCTTGCCGAGTTCTTCGGCGACCACGTCCCGAGCATGCGCGAGCTGCTCGGACTCGCTGCGCCGCAGAGCCTCGCCACGAGGAGCTACGATCACCGAGGCCTCACCCCAGTGCTCGTCCTCGACACCCACCACGACCGCTCCGGTGAGCCCGGGGACGCGACGCACCAGCCTCTCGACGCGGTCGAGTGAGATGTTGAGGCCACCGGAGACGATCACGTTGTCGGCTCTGCCGTGCACCCGCACCACGCCGTCGTCCAGGAGCCCGAGATCGCCGGTGTGATACCAGCGGATGCCGTGCTCGTCGTGCGAGAAGTTCTTCGCCGTCAGCTCACCGTCACCGAGATACCCGTCGGCGAGCATCGGACCGGCGATGCGCAGTTCGCCGTCGACCGTCCGCACGCCGACGGTGTCGAGCGGGACGCCGTCGTACACGCATCCTCCGCTGGTCTCCGTGGAGCCGTAGGTGCGCACCAGCCGGATCCCGAGATCGGCCGCGCGGTCGCGCAGCGGCTCGGGCAGCGCCTGACCGCCGACGAGGATCGCGCGGTACGCCTGGAGCGCGGCACGTACGGGCGCATCGTCCGCCGCGTCGAGCAGGGTCGAGAGCTGGGCGGGCACGAGGGACGTGTAGAGGTCGGGCAGGGAGCCGGATGCCCCCGACGACGGTCGGAGCATCGACAGCGTCGACTCGGCGAAGGATGCCGGCGAGAAGCGTCCGCTCAGAGCGACCGGATGCGTGCCCGCGACCAGAGACCGCACGACGACCTGGAGCCCCGCGACGTAGCCCGCGGGGAGGGCGAGCAGCCAGCGGCCCGCACCGATCCGCGCTGCCGTGGCATCCGCGCTCGCACGCAGGGCCTCACCGCTCAGGGCGACGCGCTTGGGGATGCCGCTCGACCCCGACGTCGCGATCACGACCGCGGTACCCTCGGACACCCAGCTCGGGGCGTCTCCGAGCATGCCGAATCCGAGCGCAGGGCCGCCGTCGAGCGCACGGGCGAGAGCCTCACGGAGCTCAGCCGGATCCTCGGCATCCGTCGATCTCAACGCGACCATGTGATCCTCGCTCCGCTCCGTCGTTCCAGGATCAGTAATGCCAGGGGAACGAGGTCCAGTCCGGATCCCGCTTCTCGAGGAACGAGTCCCGCCCCTCGACGGCCTCGTCGGTGCCGTAGGCGAGGCGCGTGGCCTCCCCCGCGAACACCTGCTGGCCCACGAGTCCATCATCGACGGCGTTGAACGCGAACTTCAGCATCCGTATCGCGGTCGGCGACTTGGTGAGCACGGTGCGCGCCATCTTCAGCGCCTCGCGCTCGAGCTCCGCATGCGGCACGACACGGTTCACGGCACCGGCCTCGTAAGCGCGCTGCGCCGAATACTCCTCGGCGAGGAAGAACACCTCTCGAGCGAACTTCTGTCCCGTCTGCCTGGCCATGTACGCCGAGCCGTAGCCCGCATCGAAGCTCCCGACGTCGGCGTCGGTCTGCTTGAACCGCGCTTCTTCGGCAGAGGCGATTGTGAGGTCGCACACGACGTGCAGCGAGTGCCCTCCACCGGCAGCCCAACCGGGGACGACCGCGATGACGACCTTGGGCATGAAGCGGATGAGCCGCTGCACCTCGAGGATGTGCAGGCGGCCGGCGCGGGCCGGATCGTGCACGGTCGTCTCGTCGTCGGAGTACTTGTAGCCGTCGCGTCCGCGGATGCGCTGATCGCCGCCGGAGCAGAACGCCCAGCCCCCGTCCTTCGGGCTCGGACCGTTGCCCGTCAGCAGCACGGCGCCGATGCGCGGATTCTGCCGTGCATCGTCGAGCGCTCGATACAGCTCGTCGACGGTGTGCGGGCGGAAGGCGTTGCGCACCTCCGGGCGGTTGAACGCGATGCGGGCGACCCCGCCATCGATGCTCACATGCGCCGTGATGTCGGTGTAGTCCTCGGCACCGGGCGCGAGCACCCATTCGTCCGGGTCGAACAGGTCTGAGACGAATGCGCTGGTCACAGCATCCAGCCTATTCCTGTGGAGGTTGCAGACGCAGACGGCGCCACCTGCGAGCAGGCGACGCCGTCTGTGCTCCGTGTTCAGATGCGGCGAGCGCGAGCGGTCTTGATCCAGCCGTCGACGATGTCCCAGGTCGGGAAGGCGACGAGGCAGAACCCTGTGATCACTGTGAGGATGCGCATCGTCTCGTCGGTCACACCGCTGTCGGTGAAGACGAAGCTCAGGAACTCGGGGTTGATCAGCGCTCCTTGCAGCAGCAGCGTCATCGACCAGGCGGCGAAGACGACGGCGAGCAGTGTGTTGACCACCGCAGCACCGACCGTCCACCGTCGCTTCGCGTAGACCACGACCGCCAGCAGCGCCTCTGCGGCGAACAGCACGAAGAAGAACGTGATGCCCCACGGCCAGAGCCCCGGGTCGAGGATCGCGATCGGGTCGCCGCCGGTCGGGAAGAAGCCGACGAGTGCGTCCCAGAACACCGCGCCGACCCCGAGAGCCAGGAACACGAGGGAGGCGATCGCATCTGCCCGCCCCGCGCCGTTCTGCGTCGGCTCGGGAAGCTGATCGACATCCCACTTCACACCGGTGTCCGTGCCGGCGCGCTCGAGGATGACGAAGACCAGCGTCACCCAGAAGCCGATGTGCACGACCGAGCCGAGTGTCGCGACGACCGCGGTGCCGATGATCTCGCCGGTCGGAGCACCGTCGAGCAGTTGCCCGAGGACCACCCCTCCGAAGACGCACACCGGGACGATCCAGAGCAGCAGCTTGAGCAGGCGCCACCACACGAGGTAGTACTTCGGGCCGATCAGGTGGAGCGGACGGTCGGCATAGCCGGCGGCGAGGATGCCGGGATCGCCGAGCTCCGTGAGGACCGCGCGCTCGGCGTCCTCAGGGGCCTCGCCCTGCTCGAGCCTGGCATCGATCGCGTCGGCGATGGAGCCTTCGAGTTCGGCGCGCACGTCGCCCTGCACCTCGGGGGTGAGGCTGCGGATCGTGGCGCTGATGTATCGCTCGGTGAGCGTGGCGGTCGTGTTCATGTCAGTTCTCCTCAGCTGTGAGGGTCGCGATCGCAGTCGTGAGCGATCGCCATTCTTCGGTCAGGGTGTCGGCGAGCCGGATGCCGGCCTCCGAGGTGCGGTAGAACTTGCGCGGCCGCGCCTCGTCGGTGTTCCACTCGCTCGTGAGGTACTCCTGCTTCTCGAGCCTGCGAAGCAGCGGGTACAGCGTGTTCGCGTCGGTGGCGAAGCCTCGGCGCTCGAGTTCCTCGAGCAGCGCGTAGCCGTACCCCGCCGTGCGCAGCAGCTGCAGACAGGCCAGCACCACGGTGCCGCGACGCAATTCCTGCAGATGCGTGTCGAGGGTTTCGTTCATGTCCGTCACAGTACTGTGTGTCACACACTATTGTCAATCACACATTTATGTAGCGCCCGTCAGTCACGTCCACGAAGTACCGTGGGCGCATGGCCATCGAGATCTCGCGCATCGATCCGTTCGATCCTGTCGAGATGGGTGCCTGGTGGGAGGCGTATTCGGCAGCCGAGCGCGCGGACCGCGGTGCGGACGCTGTCGTGTGGTCGCTCGCGGAATCCCGCAGCGAGCTGCAGCAGGAATCCGCCGTCGTCGATCGGCGGGCCTACCTGCTGCGCGACGGCGATGAGGTGGTCGGCTCCGCGAGCCTCGCTCTGCCACTCAAAGACAACACGCACACAGCCCACCTGGCGGTGAGCGTGCCGCCGCGCCACCGACGACGCGGCATCGGATCGGCCGCGCTGGCGTTCCTTGAGGGCGAAGCCGTGGCATCCGCCCGGACCACCGCGCACGGCTCGACGTCCTGGCCCTACGAACGCGGATCGGAGGGAGCCGATTCCCCCGGGCGCGAGTTCGCCCGCGCGCACGGATACGCGCTCGCCCTCGGCGACGTGCAGAGCAGACTCGACCTGCCCGTCGATCCCGCACTGCTCGATCGGCTCGAGACCGACATCGCCGGCTCGACCGACGGCTATGAGCTCCGCAGCTGGGTCGGTCGCGTCCCCGACGACGTCGTGGAACGCTGGACGATCCTCGACGCGACTCTCGAGACCGAGGCACCGACCGGCGAACTAGACATCGAGCCGCAGAAGCCCGATGTCGACAGCATCCGCGAGAGCGAGGAGCTGATCGACCGACAGCGGCGCCTCTCGTTCGGCACCATCGCCCTCGCTCCGGACGGCGACGCGGCCGCGTACTCCCAGCTGGTGGTCTCCCGCGACGACGGGAACGCCTACCAGTGGCGAACCCTCGTGCGCGCGGCCGACCGCGGGCATCGGCTCGGCCTCGCCGTGAAGGTCGCCAATCTGCGGATGCTGCACCGCGAGGCGCCCCGAACGACAGCGGTCTACACCTACAACGCCGAGTCCAACGCGCACATGCTCGCCGTCAACACGCTGCTCGGCTTCCGGCCGAGCGAGCGACTCGGCGAGCTGCAGAAGCGACTGACCTGACTCACCCCCTTCGGCACGGCGGATGCCGTCCGCGCGCGGGCACAGAGCAGAATGAGCACATGCTCCCACCGCTCGCAGACCTGCTCAGCTCGGCCCGGATCGTCGCGCTGCCGATGCACACCCGATTCCGCGGGGTCGACACCAGGGAGGCGCTGCTCTTCGAAGGACCGCAGGGCTGGGCGGAGTTCTCCCCGTTCCTCGAGTATGAGGACGCGGAGGCGGCGACCTGGCTCGCGGCTGCGATCGACTTCGCCTGGAGGCCGCAGCCCGAGCCGCTGCGCGAGCGGATCGGGGTCAACGCCACGATCCCGGCGATCGAGGCATCGCGGGTGGCGGAGGTGCTGGCGCGATTCGCCGGATGCCGCACCGCCAAGGTCAAGGTCGCGGAGCCCGGGCAGACGCTCACCGACGACATCGACCGAGTCCGAGCAGTGCGCGATGTCATGGGTCCCGAGGGTCGCATCCGCATCGACGCCAACGGACTGTGGAACGTCGACGAGGCCGAGCACGCGGTGCACGCTCTCAACGAGTTCGATCTGGAGTACGTCGAGCAGCCGTGCGCCACGGTGCCCGAACTCGCCGAGGTGCGCACCCGCGTGAAGTACATGGGCATCCCGGTCGCCGCCGACGAGAGCATCCGCAAGTCGTCCGACCCGCTCGCGGTCGCTCGCGAGAAGGCCGCCGACCTGCTCGTGATCAAGGCCCAGCCGCTCGGCGGCATCACACACGCGCTGCAGATCATCACCGCCGCGGGTCTGCCGGTCGTGGTCTCCAGCGCGCTCGACACCGCGGTCGGTCTCTCTCAGGGCGCGGCTCTCGCGGCCGCCCTCCCGACCCTCGACTACGACTGCGGGCTCGGCACCGCGTCGCTCTTCCTCGACGACGTCGCCGACCGCCGCCCCGTCGACGGCTCGATCCCCGCAGCGCGCGTCACCCCGGATGCAGCGGCGCTCACGCGTCTCGCAGCCTCGGACGAGCGTCGCGACTGGTGGCTCGATCGCCTCGCGCGGTGCTACGCGGTGCTCGACGCGCGCTGACCTCACGCTTCACCTGCATGCCAAGATCACGGATGCAGGTCGCGATCGCCCGTCTCAGCAGGCATCCGTCATCCCGGCATGCATTTGTGCCGGACGGGGTCACTCGGCGAGGAGCAGCTGCACGAGCCTTCCGAGTTCCTCACTGCCCGAGTGGCGCAGCTGGTCGGAGTCCTGACCGGCCATCGCGCCGCGAACGGTCATGCCCTCCCAGATGATCATCAGCATGCGCGCCGCTTCGTCTGCCGGGATCTTCAGCTCGAGCGAGCTCACCGAGACGATGTCGGTGATGATGACGGCGATGCTCGAGACCATCTCGCGCTCCTGCACGAGGTAGGCGGCACCGAACTGCGCGTCCCGCAGTGCACGGATGCGGATCTCGCTCATGAGCATCACGCCGAGGCGGTCGTCGCCTCCTGCATCCATGATCTGCTGCACCAGCTCGACCGGATCGCACCCTTCCGAGAGGCCGCCGTCGGCGGCGATCTCCTCGACGCGGGCGCGCACGGCGTTGACGCGCTGCTCGGCGACGCTTCCGGCGAGCATCAGGAACAGCTCATCCTTCGACTCGAAGTTCGAATAGAAGGCGCCGCGCGTGAATCCGGCACGGTCGCAGACCGCCTCGACGGATGCACCATCGAGGCCGACCTCGGCGAAGACCTGCGCTGCGGCATCCAGAAGCCTGGCTCGCGTGTTCTCGCGACTACGGGTGGCGGGTGTCGTCATCGAATCCTCCTGCCTCTCATTCTCACACCCCGCACACAGACTCCGGGGCTCGGATCACCTTACGATACATCTATGTATCGGATACACCTGTGTATCCAACCCGGATTCCCTGAGGTGCTTCGTGTCCACACTCCTGTCCTCGCTCGGCCGCTGGTCCTACCGGCACCCGTGGCGCGTCCTCGTCTCCTGGCTCCTCGCGCTCGGCATCGCCGGTGCGGGTGCACTCGTTCTCGGAGCGGGCACCGACAACTCGTTCTCGATCCCCGGGACCGAGTCGCAGGCGGGTCTCGAGCAGCTCAACCGCTCGTTCCCCGCAGTGAGCGGAACCAGCGCGCAGATCATCGTGGTCGCGGCCGACGGCGACTCGATCACCGACGACACGTATCGGGATGACATCGAGGATGCCGTCGCCGAACTCGCCGATCTCGACGACTCCGTGCTCTCGGCGACCTCGCCGTTCGACGAGATGGTCAGCGGCATGATCAACGACGACGAGACCGCCGGGATCATCCGCCTGCAGTTCGACGGCCAGGCGAGCGATGTCTCGGACGCGACGCAGGACGCCCTCCGAGCCGTCGTCGCCGACCTCACCGACGAGCTCCCGGCCGGATCCCAGACCGCGCTCGGCGGCGACCTCTTCGCGACGTCCATCCCCGGCGTGACCCTCACCGAGGCGGTCGGGCTCCTGATCGCCCTGCTGGTGCTGATCGTCACGTTCCGCTCGTTCGTCGTCGCGGGGCTCCCGCTCCTCACCGCCATCCTCGGTGTGGGCATCTCGATGGCCGGCATCTTCGCCGCCACCGCCTTCGCCACGGTCTCATCGACCACCCCCCTACTCGCCCTCATGCTCGGACTCGCGGTCGGCATCGACTATGCGCTGTTCATCATGGCCAGGCACCAGGACCAGGTCCGCGAGGGCGTCGACCCCGAGGAGTCCACGGCCCGCGCGGTGGGCACCGCCGGCTCCGCCGTCGTGTTCGCCGGCGTCACGGTGCTGATCGCGCTGATCGGACTCGGCTTCGCCGGCATCCCGTTCCTCACGACGATGGGAATCGCCGCATCCGCCGCGGTCGCCGTCGCCGTGGCGATCGCCGTTACCCTGACCCCCGCGCTGCTCGGCTTCATGAAGGGCCGCGTCGCGGGGCGCCCGCGCAAGGCGCCGAAGGCGAAGGAGGGCAAGCCCGCTCCTGCCCCGCGTCGCCGGTTCAGCGAGCGCTGGGTGACCGGGGTGACCACGCGTCCGATCCTCGTGTCGCTCGCCGTCGTGATCGGACTCGGCATCGTCGCGGTGCCGGCCCTGAGCCTGAACCTCGCCCTACCCAACGCCGGAGTGCTCCCGAAGGACTCCGAAGCCCGACAGAGCTACGACCTCGTCGGCGAAGAGTTCGGCCCCGGCTTCAACGGCCCCCTGATCCTCACCGGCACCATCGTCACCTCCACCGACCCGCTGACCCTGATGGACGACCTCGGCGATGCGGTCGCGAAGATCGACGGGGTCAAAGAGGTCGCCCTCTCGACCCCCAACGAGACCGCCGACACCGGCATCGTGCAGATCATCCCCGAGACGGCCGCCGACGACCCTGCGACCGCGGATCTGGTGCGCGAGCTCCGATCCCATCACGACGAGTGGCTCGACGAGTTCGGCATCGATCTGAAGGTCACCGGGTTCACGGCCGTGGGCATCGACATCTCCGACCAACTCGGCAATGCCCTGCTGCCGTTCGGCATCTTCGTGATCGGTCTCTCGCTGATCCTGCTGACGATCGTGTTCCGCTCGCTCTGGGTGCCGATCACGGCCGCCGCCGGCTATCTGCTCTCGATCGTCGCCGGGTTCGGCGTCGTGGGTGCGGTGTTCGAGTGGGGCTGGTTCGCCGACGCCCTGCACGTGGCGAAGGTCGGCCCGATCATCAGCTTCATGCCGATCATCCTGATGGGAGTGCTGTTCGGACTCGCGATGGACTACCAGGTCTTCCTCGTCTCGCGGATGCGCGAGGACTTCGTGCACGACCCCGAGGGCAGAAGCCCGGATCGAGCGACCCGCCGCGCCGCCGCGCTGCGTGCTGTGCGCACCGGTTTCACGGGCTCGGCCAAGGTCGTCACCGCGGCGGGGCTGATCATGTTCGCCGTGTTCGTGGCCTTCGTCCCCGAGGGCGACTCGTCGCTCAAGCCGATCGCGCTGGGTCTCGCCGCGGGTATCGCGATCGATGCGTTCCTCGTGCGGATGACGCTGATCCCCGCGCTCATGGCGATCCTCGGCGAGCGCGCCTGGGAGATCCCCGCCTGGCTGGAGAAGATCCTGCCCAGCGTCGACATCGAGGGCGAGGCGGTCGAGCGCGAACGGCACCTGGCCGCGTGGCCGGGAGACGGCTCGGTCGTGGCCGCCGATGACCTCGCGCTCGCAGATGCCGGCATCGACCGGCTCCACATCCGGCTCGCTCCCGGCGCTGCCGCCGTGCTGACCGGCACCTCGGCCGGCGCGCTCCGCGCCCTGTCGCTGGCGATCGCCGGGCGTGTGACCCCCGACGACGGCCGCCTCCGAGTGGCCGGACATCTGCTGCCCGGGCGGGCTGCCTGGGTGCGCTCGCACGTCGGCGCCGTGATGGCCGCGGACAGGGGAGACCTGTCCACCGATCTGTCGGAGGCGCTGCGAGGACGTCCTGCTCTCGTGGTGATCGACGGCGTCGATCGACTCTCCCGCCCCGAGCGCGATCAGCTCGCAGCCCGACTGCGCGACGCCCGTAGATCGACCGCGGTACTGCTCACCGCACTCTCCCCCGAGATCGCCATCGACGTCCTCACGGATGCCGGGCGCAGCCCCGCCGACGTGATCGACATCGATGCACCCGCCGCACTCTCTTCCGCCCTTCACGGCGCGGAAGAATCCTCCGAATCGACCGAGGTGAACGCATGACCCTCCCCATCGAGCGCGCCCGTTCGCGCAAGCCCATCACCTGGCTGACCATCCTGGGCATCCTGCTGCTGCCGGCAGCGGTCGGCGGCATCCTCGTCGCCGCGTTGCAGAACCCGACCGACCGCTTGGACTCGATGACGGCAGCGATCGTCAACCTCGACGAACCGGTCGAGATCGACGGGCAGCTCACTCCCCTGGGTCGCCAGCTCGCGTCAGGGCTCGTCGAGGGTTCCGACGAGCTCGACTCGAACCTCACCTGGGTGATCTCGAACGAGGATGACGCGGCCGAGGGGCTCGCGGACGGCTCGTACCAGGCGGTCATCACGATCCCCGAGGAGTTCTCCGCGGCAGCGACCTCCGCTGGTCAGGCGATCTCGGAGGGCGGCGGCGAGGCCGAGCAGGCCACGATCCAGGTCACGACGCCCGACGACGGCCTGGTCGCCGACGATCTGATCACCAGCCAGATCGCGAACGTCGCAGCCTCGAGCATGGGCACGCTGCTGTCGGAGGCGACGACCGAGAACATCCTCGTCGGCTTCACCACCATCGGCGACCAGATCGGCGAGGCCGCAGACGGTGCCGTGCAGCTCGCCACGGGAGCACGGGATGCCGCGACCGGTGCCGCAGCGATCCCGGACGGTGCGACCCAGTTGGCATCCGGGGCTGCCGAGCTCGGCACGGGCGCCTCATCGCTCGCCTCCGGTCTCGACACGCTCGCTGCGAGGACCCGGGAGGCCGCCGGCGGAGCCACGACACTCGGTCAGGGCCTCACCGCAGGCGCGGCGGAGTTGCAGAGCCGCGCGGCCGGCGCGCAAGAGGTCGCAACCGGTTCCGCGGGCGTCGCCGCGGGCCTGAACAAGCTCTCGAGCGAGTGCGTGGCGAGTGGGGCGGCTCAGGCCTACTGCGACCAGATCGCCGCGCTGTCGGCTGGCGCGACGGAGACGGATGCCGGAGTACAGCAGCTCGCTGCTCTGCCGTCCACCATCGCCGCCCAGATGGGCCAGGCCGGCGCCGGCGCAACCACCCTCGCCGACGGCCTGAACCAGCTCGCGTCGCAGGGTCTCGACGAGTCGGCCGCCGGTGCGCGCGCGCTGTCGAGCGGGGCGGGTCAGCTCTCCGGTGGAGCGACCGAGCTCGCCACCGGAGCCACGGAGCTCTCGACCGGACTCGACACGCTCGCGACCGGCACCGGTGACCTCGCCGGCGGCCTGCGCACGGCAGCCGACTCGCTCCCCTCGTTCAGCGACTCGGAGTCGACCTCGCTCGCGTCCGTGATCGCCGACCCTGTCGCATCGAAGGGTGCCGACGGAGCAACGATCTTCGGGCCCACCGCCATCCCGCTGCTCGCCGCGGTCGTGCTGTGGTTCGGTGCTCTCGCCTCGTTCCTCGTCATGCGCGCCCATACGGCCCGCACCCTGACGTCGCGTCGATCCTCCGCCGGCCTCGCTCTCCGCGCCTTCGCCCCCGCCGCCGCCATCGGTGCGGCCCAGGGCCTGCTGGTGTCGCTGATCGTGCAGATCGTCGCGAGCTACGACGCCGGCACCTGGTGGGCGTTCGCGGGCATCGCTGTGCTCGCGGGAATCGTCTTCGCGGCCGTCAACCAGGCCCTGGTGGCGGTGTTCGGCGGCATCGGCCGCTGGATCAGCGCTCTGGTGGGAGTCCTCGCCATCGCGACGGGTCTGATCTCGACGGTGCCGGGATGGCTCGCCGACCTCGGAGCTGCGCTCCCGACCGCACCCGCCTTCACCGGCCTCATCGCCGCGACCGGAGGCGCCGCCGCGGGACTCGTCGTCTGGGGTGTGCTGTCGCTCGTCGCCACCACCGTGGCGGTGGCGCTGCGTCGCACCACCTCGGCCAAGGCGGCACTCGCGACCGCCTGAGCATCCGATCCGATCGTCCCTCCGGGCACAGTTTCAGACCTCGCCCGAGCACAGCTTCGGACGCCATCCGCTGACGCGCCGCGCATCGTCCTCGATGCGCGGCGCGTCGCGTATCCGCTCCGAATCCGTGCCCGCCGGGCAGGAGGCGGTATTCAGCCCTCCCTCGACGCACGTACGATCAGGAGATGCGCCGCCCCTTCATGACCTCGCCCACCCAGCTCGCTTCGCTGGAAGGGCAGCAGTACCTCGTGCTGCGCCCGACGAGGGCCGTCTCCGATGTGTACCGAGCCGAGCAGAGGTCCGCGCTCGGCCGCATGGATGCACCGCACCCGCACACCGAGCACGTCACGCTCCGCGCCTTCCACGAGCCCGAACGGCGCGACGAGCTGCTCTCGCTGATCCGCGAATGGGCGGTGGCGCAGCGTCCGATCGAGGTCGTCGCAGAGGCCGTCGACGTGTTCCCGACACCGTGGCAGACCGTGATCCTGCGACTGACGCGCACGTCGTCCCTCGTCTCCGCCTATGCGAACCTCAGCACAGCGCTGGAGGCCACAGACTTCCGCCGCCTCGACGAGCGCAGCACGGAGGAGTGGACGTTCCACCTCTCCGTGATCTACGCGAAGACCCTGTCGGTCGCGGCCTGGACCGAGCTGTCGCACAAGTCACGCCGGTCGCTCAGCAAGCGCCCTGCA
This sequence comes from Microbacterium sp. Leaf159, assembly GCF_001423615.1. Classification (GTDB taxonomy): domain Bacteria; phylum Actinomycetota; class Actinomycetes; order Actinomycetales; family Microbacteriaceae; genus Microbacterium. The sequence continues at coordinate 1,566,529 of NZ_LMOU01000001.1, forward strand.
GAGACCATCACCGAGGCGGAATTCGTCTGGTACGAGGACGGCGTCGAGCACTCCGAGGTGATCCCGTTCGGACTGCGCTCGTTCCGCTGACGCGCGGTCAGCCGGTGTTCGATCGGGCGGTCTAGCTCAGGCCCGAGTATGCGTGCAGACCCTTGAAGAACACGTTGACGATCGTGAAGTTGAAGAGCACGGCCGAGAAGCCGACGATCGCCAGCCAGGCCGACGGGTTTCCGCGCCAGCCGCGCGTCGCACGGGCGTGGATGTATCCGGCGTAGAGCACCCAGATGACGAAGGTCCAGGTCTCCTTGACGTCGAAGCCCCAGAAGCGGCTCCACGCGTAGTAGGCCCAGATGGATCCGGCGATGAGGGTGAACGTCCAGAGGATGAACCCGATGATCGTGAACCGGTAGGCCATGCTCTCGAGGCGGTCGGACCCGGGGAACGTGCGCAGGAACCCGGGGCCGGTCTTCTCCGCACCCTCGGAGATCAGGCGCTCGCGGCGCGACTGCATCAGCTGGATCACCGAGAGCGAGAACGCGAGAGCGAAGAACGCGGTGCCCAGCGAGGCCACGAAGACGTGGATCACGAGCCACACGCTCTTGAGCGGGTCCATCAGCGGCGACACATCGACGTAGAAGTTCGTGGCGGCGAGGCCGAGGAGGATCACGACGAGGCCCGTGATGAACGTGCCGAGGAAGCGCAGGTCGATGCGCGTCAGCACCACGAGGAACACCGCGACGATCAGCAGCGTGCCCATCATCGCGAACTCGTACAGGTTCGCCCACGGCACGCGGCCGGCGGCGAAGCCGCGTGTGAGGGTCGCCGCGAGGTGGAAGACGAATGCCAGGACGGTCAGCGAGGTGCCGATCCGGGCCATCACGAATCGCTGCGGGGCGGCGTCGGAGTCGGATGCCGCTGAGGCGCCCTTCGCTGCCTTGCCCCCGCGTGCGGCAGCGCCGGCACCGACGAGCTCGAATTCGCGAACGCTCGCCGAGTCGGCCGACAGCTGCGACCGGCGGGCGAGGTCGAAGGCGAAGGCCACGAAGGCCGCCGCGTAGATCGCGATCGCCGTCCACAGCAGGATCGGCGAGATCACTTCGAGGTCGAACATGATGTCAGTCTACTTTCGGGATGTCGGATGCGGGGCGGTCGGGGTCGCCCTCGGATTCGGTCGCAGGGGTCGTGCCCGGCTCGATCTCGGACTCGTCGGAAGGAGCCGCGGGCTCGCCGGGACCCTCGGGCTCCTCGGCATCCTCAGGCTCGGCATCCTCAGGCTCGGGCACAGCCGCGGTGACTCCTGCCGCGTCGAGCAGTCGGGCATGACCTGCCACGAGGTCGTCGACGGCCGTGGCGAGCGTGGGGTCCTCGCCTCGGGCGAGACCGGCATACTCGATCGAGACGGCGCCGTCGGCAGCCGTCGCCTTGACCCACACGCGGCGGCGCGGGATGAACAGCGCGAGCATCAGGCCACCGAGGGCGAGCAGCGCGAAGCCCAGCACCCACGGCCCGGAGGCATCGCGGTGGATCTGCAGCGACGCGAAGCGCTTGACCGACTGCGAGGCGTCGGTCGCCCCCGCCGGGGACTCGTCCTCGAACGTGACGGTCCCGAGACCGTTCGGCAGATCGGCGGTCTGTCCTGGAGTCAGCTCGATCGACTCGAGGTCGGTCGTGCGGCCCGTGACCTTCGTCATTCCGGTGGTGTCGAGCACGTAGACCGACCGCGGGATGCCCTCGTTGATGCCGAGGTCGCCCGTGTAGACGTCGAGCGTGAGAGTGGGGTTCGTCAGATCACCGAAACCTGAGAAGAAGGCCCCCGTGTCGAGCACACCGGTGGTCGGGTAGAAGAAGCCGACCAGGCCGACCTGCTCGCTGAGTCCGTCGGGGATCTTGATGACGCCCAGCGAGGTCATGTTGTTGTCCTGGGGCAGGAACGGCGTGCTGTTCGTGAACACGACATCTCCGGCGGGGTCGCGCACCGTGATCGTCGGCGCGTAGCCGTTGCCGAGCAGGAAGACGTTGTCGTCGGCGACCCCGAGCGGCTCGTTCACCTTGACCGATCCGGTGCGCTCCTCACCGTTCTCCTGCACCGTGACGTTGGCCGAGAAGTCGCCCGCCTGTCCCGATCCCGGCTCGCCGAACGGCTGGTAGGTGACGTCGAAGCTGTCGAGGCGCATCGAGTACGGGGCGAGTGCGCCGTCGCTCACGAAGCGTCCGCGGTTCATCGAGTCGTAGTCGAGCAGGGTGTTCGCGAAGGTCTCGCCCTCGACCAGCACGCGCTGACCCGTGTAGGCGAATCCGCCGCCGACGCCCACCGTGATGAGCACGCCGACGAGCGCGAGGTGGAAGAGCAGGTTGCCGGTCTCGCGCCAGTAGCCGCGCTCGGCCGAGACCGATGACGATCGCTTGTCGTCATAGCGCTCGACGCGGTAGCCCAGGGCTTTGAGCTGCTTCTGCGCGATGTCGATCGACGCGGCAGCCTCGGCAGGAGCATCCGTCGACGTGCGCTCGACCGCGCGGAAGTCGGCGAGCCGCTTCAGACGTGCGGGAGTGCGCGGCGGTCGCGCCTGCAGAGCCTTGGCGTGGTGGCGGATGCGCGGAATGACGCAGCCGACGAGCGAGGCGAACAGCAGCAGGTAGATCGCCGAGAACCATGGCGACAGGTAGACGTCGAAGAGCTTCAGGCCGTCGAGGATCGGGAAGAGATCGGGGTTGTCGCGTTCCCACTGCGTGACGCCGTTGGGGTCGGCCATCCGCTGCGGGAAGATCGAGCCGGGGATCGCCGCGATCGCGAGCACGAGGAGCAGGATCAGCGCGGTGCGCATGGAGGTCAGCTGACGCCATCCCCAGCGCAGCCAGCCCACGAAGCCGAGGCGGGGCTGGGTGATCGACTCTTCGCCGTCGACGTGGTCTGACGGTCGGAGCGGATCGCTCGACCTGTCGGTAGTGCTGCTCACGTCATCCTTCCGATGCGTCTTCTTCTGATCAGAACGGGAGGGGGACACTGCTGATCACCGCCGTCAGTCTCGACATGATGTCGGTCCACAGCCCGGTCACCATCAGCACGCCGAGGACGATCAGCAGCACGCCGCCGATGATGTTCACGACGCGGATGTGGCGACGGAGGAACCCGATCGTCTTCGTGGCCCACCCGAATCCGAGGGCGACGAGCAGGAACGGGATGCCGAGGCCGAGCGAGTAGGCGAGGCCGAGGAACCCGGCGCGCACCGGGTCGCCGGCGTTGAACGAGAGCGCGATGATCGCGCCGAGGGTGGGCCCCATGCACGGCGCCCAGCCGATTCCGAGGGCGACTCCCAGCAGCGGTGCGCCGATGATGCCCACCTTGGAGTCGACATGGAAGCGGATCTCTCGCTGCGCGAACCCGAAGGCTCCCAGGAAGATCAGGCCCATGACGATGATGAAGGCGCCGAGGATGCGGGTGATCAGATCGCCCCAGCGGATGAAGAAGACTCCGAACGTGCCGCTGAGCACCGTGTAGAGGATGAAGACGACGGTGAAGCCCAGGATGAAGAGCAGCACGCCGAGAACGAGCCGGCTGCGGGCGGGAGCCTCGACCGTCGAGACGCCGGTGCCGTCTGCCGTGTTCGGCGCGCGACGCGGAGCGACCGCTCCCCCGAGGAACCCGAGGTAGCCCGGCACGAGCGGCAGGACGCACGGCGACAGGAAGGAGACGAGGCCGGCGAGCATCGCGACCGGGATCGCGAGCCAGAGGGCCCCCGATCCGATGATGGCTTCGGGGTTCACGCCGCTCCCGAGAGACTCACGAGTCCTCCGCGAGCGCGTCCTTGACGAGCGTCGAGAGGATCGAGGTGCCGTCGATGGGGCCGATGATGCGCGCGGCGACCCTGCCCTGCTTGTCGAGCACGAGGGTGGTCGGTGTCGCTTGGATCGGCACGGAGGACGAGAAGGCGAGCTTCGCCTCGGCCGTGTCGACGTCGATCAGGCTCGGGTAGGTCACGCCGAACTCGGCGGAGAACGCCTTGGCGGTGTCGGCCTGGTCGCGCGTGTTGATGCCAAGGAATGCGACATCGTCGCCTCCGTGCTCCTGCCACACGCTCTCGAGGTCTTCCGCCTCGACGCGGCACGGCGCGCAGCCGGCGTACCAGAAGTTGACGACCGTGACCTTGCCCTCAAGGTCCGAGCTGCTGAAGTCCTCGCCGTTCTCGGTGACCCCACCGAACTCGGCGACCGGCTCACCGCGGTCGGCGACGGGGATCTCGACGATCGCTCCGTCTGCGGCCACGTATCCCGGGTTGTCGCCGCTGAGGAACGAGTCGTTCACGGGATCGGGAGCGCAGGCGCTCAAACCGATGGCGAGCACCGCGGCGAGCGCGACACCGACCGCGCGGCGGGAAGGCCGGATGCGGGAGGAGCGGCCGCTGCGGATCGGACGGACCGTCGAGGCGAGTGGCACGATTCCCAGTTTACGCAGGGGTTCCTATGCGTGGGCCGGGCGCGCGAGGGCCGCAGAACGTCGGTCAGAGGCGGGCCAGCACGTCGTCCACACTCGCGCGGAAGCGTGGGCAGGTGGCGATGTCGTGCGAGCGGCATCCCATCGCATGCTCGGTCATCTCGCGCGAGCGGCGCATGTCCTCCATCCGCCTGTCGAGATCATCGAGATGCTGCTGCAGCACCTCGTGACGCCCGGCGCTCCCGTCGTCGAGGAGCACGGCGATCTGGTCGAGCGTCATGCCCGCCGCTTTGCTCCGCTGGATCACCGCGATGCGCACGACGTCGTCCTGTCCGTAGCGGCGGCGACCGGCGGCATCGCGAGCAGGCGTGAGCAGACCCACGGTCTCCCAGTGCCGCAGCACGTTCGTCGGCAGCTCGAAGCGGGCGGCGACGTCACCGACGGACCAGGGACTCTCGACACTTGACTTCATGTTGACATGAAGTCACAGACTGGGGACGAACGCAAGCGCGACCCCTCGGAAGGACCCCACATGTACGACGCGATCGTCATCGGCGCAGGCCCCGCCGGCCTGCAGGCGGCACTGACACTCGGGCGGATGCACAGGAGCACCCTGCTTCTCGATTCCGGCGAGTACCGCAACGGCACCGTGCGGCACATGCACAACGTGGTCGCGAACGACGGCACTCCTCCGGCCGAATTCCGGGAGACGGCCAGGACGCAGCTCGCCGAGTACTCCGACGTCGAGATCCGCGACGTCAGCGCACAGACCGTCACCGCGATCGAGGGCGGACACAGCGTCATGCTGGCGGACGGGGATGCGGTCGGTGCACGCCACGTGGTCCTCGCAACCGGAGTCGCCGACGACCTCCCGTCAATACCGGGGTTGCAGGAGCTATGGGGCACCCAGGCGTTCAGCTGCCCGTTCTGCGACGGTCACGAGCATGCGGGCCGATCCATCGGCATCCTCGGGCCCGCTCCCCGCGCCGAGCATCTGATCGGGCTCCTCGGCCGGATCGTCTCGGACATCACTGTCTATCCCGTGGAGGCCACCTTCACCGCCGACGAAGCCCGGACGCTCGAAGAGTTGGGCGCGCGGGTCAGCCCGGAGCCCGTGACCGCCGTGGCCCCGGACGCCGACGGCGTGCGCGTCACCACGGCGTCCACTGAGCGCTCTGTCGCCGGCGTGTTCGTCGCTGCCGCCTCCCTGCGTCACCGCGCCCCGTTCGCCGATCAGCTCGGTCTGCAGATGCTGCCGTCCGGCTCGATCGAGGTCGACGAGTTCGGTCGCACCTCGCTGCCCGGCGTATACGCCGCAGGAGACCTCGCGCACCGCGCATCCCTGCCCGGACCGATGGCATCCGTACTGCTGGCCGCCGCGGCAGGTCAGATGGCGGCGGTCGGGGTCATCCAGTCGCTGATGACCCCCTGACCGGTACGAATCGCGCACTTTGCGGATGGGGAGCCCCGTGAGCCGCCAGGTGCGCGACTCGAACGCGGAGGCGGTCAGACCGCCCCGACGTCGACCGCACCCCCGGTCGCCGCAGGCTCGGCGTAGGCGACCTCGCGCCACACGTCACCGACGAGTTCGAACGATGTGACGCTCGACAGCGCGCAACGGCGAGTGCGCGGATCGTGCCGGAGGGGCAGGCCCGCGACCCTGAGGTGCGTTATCCAGATCGGCGCCTGATGCGACACCATCACCAGATCGCCGTCGTCGACGGATCGCCAGGCCTCACCCATCGCGCTCAGCATCCGCTCGGCGATCGACGTGTACGGCTCACCCCAGCTCGGAAGAGCCGGCTGCCGCAGATGCCACCAGTTGAGCGGGTTCATCAGGGAGCGCCGCATCTGCGTTCCCTCGAACACGTTGGTCGGCTCGATGATGCGGATGTCGATCTCGGGCACCAGATCGAATCCGGAGGCGAACGGCTCCGCCGACTCCTGGGCACGCTCCAACGGAGAGGAGTACAGCGCGGCGACCGGCCTGTCGAGCGAGGCGACGTGGTCGGCGGCCGCCTGGGCCATCTTCCGACCTTCCCTGCTCAGGTGATAGTCGGGCAGTCGACCGTAGAGGACGCGCTTCGGGTTGTGCACCTCACCGTGGCGGACGAGGTGCAGTCGCGACGCCACCATGTCAGACCTGGCGGTAGCGGGACTCGCCGAAGCCGATGATCAGGTACCCGATGTAGGGGAAGACGAACAGCAGGAAGAACGAGAAGAACCCGCCCTTGCCGAACCGTTCGCCGAGCTTGATCGCGACGATGATCCCGAAGATGAAGCCCACGATCGGGATGATGTAGAGCAGCGCGAGCCAGCCCGACATCCCGGCGATCTTGACGAGGAAAATGATGTTGACGAAGGGGATGATCGCGAGGATGCCGGGGTATCCCGCCTTCGTGAACACCTTCCACAGACCGATGACGACGAGGACGTAGAAGGCGAGCGTGATGAGGCCTGTCGTGCCGGAGAAGATCTGGGCGTAAAGTTCCGAGATGCCGTTGGAGTCCATGATGACCCTTTCGCTGGTCGAGCGGCTGTCGTGGCGATCCTACTGAGCGATATGCCGCGCGCGAAGGAGGCGACACCCGCGCACGTAGAATGGGCGGGTTCATCATTTCCCAGATCAGGAGGAATCCTCCGTGCTTCGCACCCACTCGGCAGGCTCACTGCGAGCCGAGCATATCGGTCAGACCGTCACCCTCTCGGGTTGGGTCGATCGCCGTCGTGATCACGGAGGAGTCGCTTTCATCGATCTTCGGGACGCGTCGGGCATCGCCCAGGTCGTCATCCGCGATGAAGAGGTCGCACATCCGCTGCGCAACGAGTTCGTCCTCAAGGTCACCGGCGAGGTCTCGCGTCGCCCCGAGGGCAACGCGAACCCGAACCTGCCGACCGGCGACATCGAGCTCATCGCGACCGACGTCGAGGTGCTGAACGAGTCCGCTCCCCTGCCGTTCCAGGTGTCGACCGCTGTCGCCGACACCGAGACGGTCGGTGAAGAGGCTCGCCTCAAGTACCGCTACCTCGACCTGCGTCGCCCCGCGACGGCATCCGCTCTGCGTCTGCGCTCGAACGTCTACAAGGCCGTCCGCGACGTACTGCACGGCGAGGACTTCACCGAGGTCGAGACGCCGACGCTCACGCGTTCGACCCCTGAGGGCGCCCGCGACTTCGTCGTGCCCGCTCGCCTGCACCCCGGCAGCTGGTACGCGCTGCCGCAGTCGCCGCAGCTCTTCAAGCAGCTGCTCATGGTCGGCGGCGTCGAGAAGTACTACCAGATCGCCCGCTGCTATCGCGATGAGGACTTCCGCGCCGACCGTCAGCCGGAGTTCACGCAGCTCGACATCGAGATGAGCTTCGTCGACCAGGAAGACGTCATCACGCTGATGGAGTCGCTCATCCAGGCGATGTGGAAGACCATCGGCGTCGAGGTGCAGACCCCGCTGCCGCGCATGACCTACGCCGAGGCGATGGCCAAGTACGGCTCCGACAAGCCCGACCTGCGGTTCGGACTCGAGCTCGTCGAGGCGACCGAGTACTTCGCGAACACTCCGTTCCGCGTCTTCCAGGCCGAGTACGTCGGCGCCGTCGTCATGCCGGGTGGCGCGAGCCAGCCCCGCAAGCAGCTCGATGCGTGGCAGGACTGGGCCAAGCAGCGCGGCGCCCGCGGCCTCGCCTACGTGCTCTTCAACGAAGACGGATCGCTCGGCGGCCCCGCCGCCAAGAACCTGTCCGAGGCCGAGCAGGCAGGGCTCGCGGAGTTCGTCGGCGCCTCCGCCGGCGATTGCGTGTTCTTCGCCGCAGGATCGACGAAGGAGAGCCGTGCGCTGCTCGGCGCCGCCCGCGTCGAGATCGGCCGCCGTCTCGGGCTGCTGAGCCCCGACGAGTTCGCCTTCACGTGGGTCGTCGACGCACCGATGTTCGAGCCGGCAGCGGATGCCGTCGCATCCGGTGACGTCGCCGTCGGCGCCGGAGCCTGGACCGCGGTGCACCACGCGTTCACCGGCCCGAAGCCGGAGTTCCAGGACACCTTCGACACCGACCCCGGTTCGGCTCTCGCCTACGCGTACGACATCGTGTGCAACGGCTCGGAGCTCGGCGGAGGATCGATCCGCATCCACCGCGAAGACGTGCAGAAGCGCGTGTTCGAGGTCATGGGCATCAGCGACGAGGTCGCGCAGGAGCAGTTCGGATTCCTGCTCGACGCGTTCAAGTTCGGCGCCCCGCCCCACGGCGGAATCGCGCTCGGAATGGACCGCGTGCTGCAGCACCTCTCGAAGACCGAGTCGATCCGCGACGTCATCGCGTTCCCGAAGTCGGGCAACGGCTTCGACCCGCTGACGGCGGCTCCGGCTCCCATCACCGCGGAGCAGCGCGCCGAGGCCGGCGTCGACTTCGAGCCTGAGGACGACGAGGCCTGACCCTCGCACCCCGAGGCCCTCTCCTGCGTACGCGGGAGAGGGCCTCTTCGCATGCTCAGCGCAGCGACGCGAGCGCGGGCGCGATGTTCTCATTCCACACGTCGACACCGAGCTTCGCGATGAGGGCGACCACCACGATGAGGAACACGACGCGGATGAAGGTCGTGCCGCGCGAGATCGCCATCCGCGAGCCGAGGTAGCTGCCGGCGACGTTGGCGACCGCGAGGATACCTCCCAGCAGCCACAGCACGGCGCCGTGGGGGATGAAGAGCAGCAGGGCGCCCGTGTTCGTGGCGAGGTTGACGATCTTCGCCTTGGCGCTCGCCTGCAGGAAGTCATAGCCCAGCAGCGCGACGAGCGAGATCACCAGGAAAGTCCCGGTGCCGGGCCCGATCAGACCGTCGTAGAAGCCGATCACGAGACCCGACAGCCCCGCCATGATGTGGTGCTTGTGCCCGCTGAAACGCAGACGGGTCGCGGCGCCCATCTGCGGGCGGAACGCAGTGAAGAGTGCGACGGCGAGCAGCGCGACCACGATGATCGGCTTGAACGCCGCAGCCGGCAGCACGGTGGCGACTGCGGCTCCGCCGAACGACCCGACGAGCGCGATCGCGGCCATCGGCAGAGCTGTGCGGATATCGGGTTTCGCGCGCCGGTAGTAGGTGACGCTGCTCGTCGCCGTGCCGAAGACGGAGGCGAGCTTGTTCGTCGCGAGCGCCTGGATCGGCGAGATGCCGGGGATCAGCAGCAGAGCGGGAAGCTGCAGCAGCCCTCCCCCACCCACGACGGCGTCGATCCACCCGGCCGCGAACGCCGCGACGACCACGAGGATCAGCGTGCCCCAGGTGAGCTGCTCGAGCCCGAGCACACTGCCGATGTCCATCCGTCCAGGATGTCAGACTGGGCGCATGCTCGACGCTCTCCCGCTGCCCTTCTCCATCGATTCCCGAGCGGGCACCGCGACCCTGCGCAGAGCCGTCACCGGCGACACGGATGCGATCATCTCGCTGCTCTCGGACGACCCGATCAGCGCCTCGCGCGGCGACGTGGCCTCGGTAGCGGATCGCCCCGCCTACGCATCCGCCCTCGACGAGATCCTCGCCGAACCGTCGAACGACCTGCTCGTGGTCGAGTTCGACGGAGCGGTCGTCGGCACGCTGCAGCTCACGTCGATCCCCGGGATGGCCCGCAGGGGCGCGAAGCGCCTGCTCGTCGAGGCCGTGCGGGTGCGCAGCGACCTGCGCTCCGCAGGCATCGGGTCGGCCGTGATGCGGTGGGTGTCCGATGACGCGGCACCGGCTCTCGGCACGGCGATGGTACAGCTCACCTCGGATGCCGCTCGCGCCGACGCACACCGGTTCTACGAGCGCCTCGGCTATGTCGGTTCGCACGTCGGCTTCAAGTACTCGGTGCCGCAGCGCTCGGTGCCGCGCGACTGAGCTCCGCTCCGACCCGCCACGACCCGGACATCTCTCGTTCACCAGGCTCGCTGCGATCGGCAACCCTCGGCTCATAGTGTCCTCTCGCAACCCGAATCCGGCTGACAGCGCCGGGCACCGAGAGGACCCTGATGACGAACTTCCACCGCCGCGCGCGCATCGGCGCGGGCATCGCCCTGTTCACCACCGCCGCGCTCGGCCTCACCGCCTGCGCCACGGGTGCGGAGACGCCCGCCGCCGGCAGCGACGCGGTCGACGCCGCAGCCGCGACTTCAGTCGAGGACTTCGGCTCGTTCGCCGACCTCGAAGAGGCCGCCAAGGCCGAAGGCCAGCTCAACGTCATCGCGCTTCCGCGTGACTGGGCGAACTACGGCGAGATCCTCGACCTGTTCACCGAGAAGTACCCCGAGATCACGATCAACGAGGCATCGCCCGACGTCTCGAGCGCCGAGGAGATCCAGGCTGCCAAGACGAACGAGGGCCTCGACACCGCACCCGACGTGTTCGACCTCGGCCTCACGGTCGCGCTGCAGAACACCGACGTGTTCGCGCCGTACCAGGTGCAGACGTGGGACGAGATCCCCGATGCCCTCAAGGAGCCGACCGGTCTCTTCGTGGGCGACTACGGCGGATACATGTCGATCGGCTACGACTCCTCGAAGTTCGACGCTCCCGAGTCGCTCGACGACCTGACGGACGCTGCCTACAAGGGCGCCGTCGCCATCAACGGCGACCCGACGCAGGCCGGTGCGGCCTTCGCCGCCGTGGGCCTCGCCACAGTGCAGTCCGACGGCACGCTCGACGACTTCCAGCCGGGCATCGACTTCTTCTCCGACCTGCAGAAGGCGGGCAACCTGCTCAAGGTCGACGTCACCACTGCGACTGTCGCGAGCGGCGAGACCCCCGTCGTCTTCGATTGGGACTACCTGAACGCCTCGCACACGGCCGACAACAAGGACTGGAAGGTCGTCGTGCTCGACGGCACCGGATACGCCGGCTACTACAACCAGGCGATCAACAAGGATGCCCCGAACCCCGCGGCCGCACGTCTGTGGCAGGAGTTCCTCTACAGCGACGAGGTGCAGAACCTGTGGCTCAAGGGCGGTGCTCGCCCGGCACGCATGGAGGCCATGACCGAGGCCGGCACGATCGACGCCGATCTGGCAGCAGCCCTTCCCGAGGTCCCGAGCGAGACGGTCGTCCCGACCGAGGCGCAGTCGACCGACGCCGGCACGCTTCTCGGCGAGAAGTGGGCAGCGGCGGTCCAGTGACCACTGCCACCGCAGCGGGGGCGGATGCTTCGGCATCCGCCCCCGTCTCCCCCGCAGCGCACAGCGCTGGGCCGGCGACGTCGTCGCGGGCCCAGCGCTCCGCGCCGTCCATCGCGTGGCTCGGCCTCGTGCCGTTCGCGGCATATGTGCTGCTCTTCCTCGCCGTGCCGACCGTTCTCGCGATCGGCTCCGGCTTCTTCGCCAAGGACGGGAGCTTCACCTGGTCGAATGTCTCCGCTCTCGGGGATCCCGTCGTCCTCAACACCTTCGCGAACTCCGCCGGACTGTCGTTGCTGACGGCTGTCGTCGGCGCGATCATCGGCGCGCTCGTCTGCTATGCCCTGCTCGGCATGAACCCGGACGGCGCCGTGCGCTCGACCGTGGATGCCGCGGCCGGCGTGCTCGCCCAGTTCGGCGGCGTCATGCTCGCGTTCGCGTTCATCGCCACGATCGGCATCCAGGGCGTGCTCAAGCTGTTCCTCCAAGACTCCTTCGGCATCGACATCTACGCGAACGGGACGTGGCTGTACGAACTCCCAGGGCTCATCCTGCCGTACATCTACTTCCAGATCCCGCTGATGGTCATCACCTTCATGCCCGCTCTCGCCGCTCTCAAGCCTCAATGGGCCGAAGCGAATCTCACGCTCGGCGGAACCCGCTCGAGCTTCTGGCTGCGCATCGGCATCCCGGTGCTGGCCCCCTCGTTCCTCGCCAGCCTCCTGCTGCTCTTCGCCAACGCCTTCTCGTCGTACGCGACCGCCGCCGCTCTCGCCAGCCAGGGATCGCAGATCGTGCCCCTGCAGATCCGCGCTTCGCTCACGAGCGAGACAGTGCTCGGCCGTGAGAACCTCGCTGGCGCCCTCGCGCTGGGCATGATCGTGATCGTGGGAGTCGTGATGGCCCTGTACTCGCTCATCCAGCGCCGGGCAGCGAGGTGGCAGTCGTGAACCGTCTCGGTCCGTCCGTCGTGACCCGGTGGGTCATCGGCATCGTCGTCGGCGCGTTCTTCGCGATCCCGCTCGTCTCGACCTTCCTGTACACGCTGCGCCAGACCGACGGTGCCCTCGGCTTCGAGCGCTGGGCGGCGCTGTTCGACCCGGCGAAGTCCGCCGCGATCAAGCCGATCTGGATGGGTCTCGGCAACTCGCTCATCCTCGCCGTGGTGACCGTCGCGATCGTGTTGCTGCTCCTCGCACCGACGATGATCCTGGTGAACCTCCGCTTCGCGAAGCTCAAGCCACTGTTCGAGTTCGCCGTCCTGCTGCCGATCTCGATCCCCGCGATCGTGCTGGTCGTCGGTCTCGCCCCGATCTACCTGCAGATCGGCCGCGCGCTCGGCACCGGCACCTGGACGCTGGCCTTCGCCTACGGCATCACCGTGCTGCCCTTCGCCTATCGCTCGATCCAGGCGTCGATCGATGCGGCCGACCTCCGCACACTCGCCGAGGCTGCTCGCTCACTCGGCGCCAGTTGGCCGACCGTCGTGCTGAAAGTCCTCGCCCCGAACCTGCGTCAGGGCCTGCTCGCCGCTTCGCTGATCTCGATCGCGGTCGTGCTCGGCGAGTTCACGATCGCCTCGCTCCTGAACCGTCAGGTGTTCCAGACGGCCATGGTCGTCGTGCAGAAGCAGGATCCCTACGCCCCGGCGATCTTCACCCTCCTGGCGCTGCTGTTCGTCTTCCTGCTGCTCCTCCTCATCGGCCGCGTCGCTCGCGGCACCGGAAAGGCCCGCTCATGACACTTCCCCACACCGCCGACAACATGCTGCTCGCCGAGGCGGGCGAGGGCACCCGGGTGCAGTTGCAGGGCATCGTGAAGAGCTACTCGGGCACCACCGTGCTGCACGGGGTCGACCTCGACATCGCGCCCGGTGAGTTCGTGTCGCTGCTGGGGCCCTCGGGGTGCGGAAAGACCACGCTCCTGCGGGTGCTCGCCGGTCTCGAAGGGCTCGACAGCGGCGCGGTAATGCTCGACGGCGGAGACGTCTCTCGGGTGCCGACGAACAAGCGCGACATCGGCATGGTCTTCCAGTCGTACTCGCTGTTCCCCCACCTCCGCGTCGCGGAGAACACCGCGTTCGGGTTGCGTCGGCGGGGCATCGGAAAGAGCGAGGCCGCGAAGCGCGCGCTCGACGCCCTGGCGCTCGTGGGGCTCTCCGACTTCGCCGACCGCTTCCCGCACCAGCTCTCCGGCGGACAGCAGCAGCGCGTGGCGCTCGCGCGGGCACTGGTCACCGAGCCGAAGGTGCTGCTGCTCGACGAGCCTCTCTCGGCGCTCGACGCGAAGGTGCGTGTGCAGCTGCGCGATGAGATCCGTCGGATCCAACTGCGCCTGGGCATCACGACCGTCTTCGTCACGCACGACCAGGAAGAGGCCCTCGCAGTCTCCGACAGGATCGCCGTGATGAACTCGGGCCGGATCGAGCAGATCGGAACTCCGGAGCAGCTCTACACGACACCGTCCACGACGGGCGTGGCTGCCTTCGTCGGCCTGTCGAGCGTCGTCTCCGGCGTCGCCGAGGGCGACCATGTCGTGGTGTGGGGCCAGCGGCTGCCCCTGCAGTCGCCGGCCGATGGCCCCGTCGATGTCTACCTGCGCCCCGAGAACGTGCACTTCGCGTCCGAGGCGGATGCCGCGACCGACGCGCTCGTGCAGGAGAGCACGTTCCTCGGCAGCATGCGCCGCACGCTCGTCCGCACGGAATCCGGTGAGCTGGTGCGTCTGCAGCACTCCCCCGGCATCCACCCCTCTTTCGGCGACCGGGTGCGCATCGCCGTGGCGCCCGAGCCCGTGGCCGTGCACCCTCGGGGCTGAATCGTGCTCTAGCCCTGGGCCAGTACTCCGGGATACCGTGATCGTCGAGGGCGTCACTCCCTCGATCCGTCAGAGAAAGGACGCCTCATGGCAGGCAAGTTCGAGCTGTACACCGACAAGTCCGGCGAGTACCGGTTCCGCCTCAAGTCCGGCAACGGCGAGGTCATCGCGATCAGCGAGGGCTACTCCTCGAAGGCCGCCGCGTTGAACGGCATCGACTCCGTCCGCCGCAACGCTGCGGATGCCGAGGTCGTCGAGGCCTGACGCCCCATACGACACCTTCATACGAAGACCCCCTCCTGCTGATTCCGCAGGAGGGGGTCTTCGTGTGAAGCGGGTCGTGAGACCGAGAACTCAGAGCACGCGGGCCAGGAAGTCCTGCGTTCGCGGATGCTGCGGGTTGGCGAGCACCTCGCGCGGGTCGCCCTCTTCGACGATGTGCCCGCCGTCCATGAAGATCAGACGCGAGCCGACCTCGCGGGCGAAGCCCATCTCGTGCGTGACGACGAGCATCGTCATGCCCTCGTCGGCGAGCGAGCGCATCACCTGCAGCACCTCGCCGACCAGTTCGGGGTCGAGCGCAGAGGTCGGCTCGTCGAACAGCATCATGTCGGGGTTCATGCAGAGCGCCCGAGCGATCGCGACGCGCTGCTGCTGACCACCCGAGAGGTGACCGGGGAATGCATCCGCCTTCTCGGCGAGCCCGACCCGGCCGAGCATCTCCTTCGCGACCCGCTCGGCCTCAGCCTTGGAGCGCTTCTTCACGCGCTGCTGCGCGATCATGAGGTTGCCCATCACATCGAGGTGCGGGAACAGGTTGAAGCTCTGGAAGACCATGCCGATACGGGTGCGCACGCGGTCGATGTCGACATCGGGATCGGTGATGTCGATGCCCTCGATGAGCACCTTGCCGCCGGTGGGCTCCTCGAGCAGGTTCACCGAGCGCAGCAGCGTCGACTTTCCCGAACCCGACGGGCCGATGATGCAGACGACCTCTCCGGCGGAGACGGTGAGGTCGATGCCCTTGAGCACCTCGTTGTCGCCGAAGCTCTTCACGAGCCCCTGCAGGTCGATCGCGGGCGCGTGGACGTCAATCAGATCGGTGATCATCGCTGCCTCGACATCCTTCGTTCCAGGTACGCGCTGAAGCGCGTGAGGGGGATCGTCACGATCAGGTAGAGGGCCGCCGCCATGATGAGCGGCGTTCCGTTCGCGTTCTGCGTGCTCGCGTCACGGGCGAAGTTCGTCAGCTCCTTCGACCAGATGAAAGACCCTGCGACGAAGAGCAGCGAGGTGTCCTTCAGCAGCAGGACGAACTCGTTCGTCAGCGGCGGGATGATGATGCGGAACCCCTGCGGGACCACGATCCAGAACGTCGTCTTCATGGGCGACATGCCGAGCGAACGTGCCGCCTCGGTCTGCCCCTTGGGAACGGCCTGGATGCCGGCGCGGATCGTCTCGGCCATATAGGCCGATGCGACCAGGATCAGACCGATCAGTCCGAGCACCACAGGTCCGCCGAGCTTCGTTCCCGGCACGCCGAGTCCGATCGGCAGGATGAAGGCGATGGCGAAGATCGTGAGGATCGCGGGGAGCCCGCGGAACAACTCGATCCACGCCGTCGCGATCCATCGGAAGGGTCCGATGCTCGACAGCTTCAGCAGCGCCAGTATGACGCCGAGCAGCAGGCCGCCCGCGAACGCGACGGCCGTGAACCACAGCGTGTTCACGAGCGCAGTCGTGATGATGCCCGGGAGCATCTTCGCCGCGATCTCCGGGTTGAAATACAGCTGCGCGATCCGCGGCCAGTCGGTGCTGACGATCAGCCATACGGCGACCGCGATCAGCACCACATAGACGGTGTACCGATACAGCTTGCTCTTCGTGGTGCGCCTCAACGCCATTGTCAAGGTCTCCCTGTCCTACGTCGCTCGCCGATTACTTCGCGGTGAAGTAGGTGTCGTAGATCGTCTGGTAGTCGCCGCTGTCGCGGAGATCCTGCAGAGCGCCGTCGATCGCCTCGCGCAGAGCATCCTTCTCGCCCTTCGCGAAGGCGAAGCCGTAGGACTCGCCGGTCTCGTACTCCTCGACGATCTTGTAGGCGCTGTCGGCCTTCTCGTGCTCGAGGTTCACCGGCTGGTCCTGCAGGATCGCGTCGATCTGACCGGCCTGCATGGCGGGCCACAGCTCACCGTCGGAGGGGTACTGCACGAGCTGCGCACCCTCGGCGTTCTCGGTCGCGTACGACTCGCCGGTCGTGCCCTGCTGGACACCGACGTTCTTGCCTGACAGGTCGTCGATCGACTCGATGCCCGAATCCGTGCGGACGAGCAGCGACTGCAGCGACTCGTAGTACGGCTCGGAGAAGTCGATGTTCGCCTTGCGCTCGTCGGTGATCGTCATCGCGGAGGCGCCGATGTCGCACTGGCCTGCGGCGAGGGTGGTGCCCGACTGCAGAGCGTCGAAGCCGACATCCTGCACCGCGAGCTTGAGGTCGAGCTCCTTGGCGATCGCGTCGAGCAGATCGATGTCGAAGCCGGTGTAGCCGGTGCCGTTGTCGCCGCCCTCGAACTCGAACGGAGCGTAGGGGATGTCGGAGCAGACCGTCAGCGTGCCGGCCTCGATGAGGTCGTACTCGTCGCCCGCCGCCGGCTCACCGGATCCGGCACCTGCCCCGGTCGCACAGCCTGCGAGGGCGAGGGTGGCGGTCGCGGCGAGCGCGATCCCGGCGATGATGTTGCGACGCTGCATGTCAGCTCCTGAAGGACGAGGGTGTGTTTCCCACGGACGGGTAGGAGAACATCTAAACATGCGCCACCGGGCCGAACATGCCGCCAGCCGCCCTCAGCGGATCACATTTGTGTTGCAAGTGTGACCGAATATGACAGCCGTGTTACAGGTCAGACCTCGAAGTCGACAGCGGCACGCGAAGCGACCACCGACCGCACGTAAGCGACGACTTCTTCATGCGCCGGATGCACCTGGTACTCCTCGAGTGCGGCGATCGAGTCGAAGTCCGCGACGAGGGTGACATCCCAGTTGGTGTCGGGATAGGCGGCGTTCGCGCCCGCCGAGATCGAGCGCAGCTGCGGCACGACGCCGTCGAGGGCGTTCAGCCGCCGGGCGACCTCTGCGGCCTGCGCGGCGCGCTCGCCGGCGTCCTCTGCAGCCAGCTTCCAGGTGACGACGTGACGGATCATCGCGAATCCTTTCCCAGCGCATCCTCTTGGACGGCCTCTTCGAGAGCCTCACGCAGCCGGTCGGCGGACAGCCGCCAGTGCGCGTGCAGGTCGCCGTCGATCAGGACGACGGGGATCTTCTCCCACCACAGCTCATAGAGTGCGGGGTCGTCCTGGATGGACGCCTCGACTATCTCGATGCGCTCAGCCGCGGCATCCGGAAGTTCCGCGACCACCGCATCGATGATCTCGGAGGCGACGTCGCACAGGTGGCAGTCGGGCTTGCCGATGAGGGTCAGCGTGGTCACGCCGAAGGCACCTCGACAGAGCGCCCCTGTGCGATCCACTCGCCAGTGCCGCCTTCGACGTTGGTCGCGTCGTAGCCGCGCGACTCGAGCGCCTCGACGACGCGGGCCGAACGGCCGCCCGCCTGGCAGATCACGTCGAACGACTCCGACGGAAGCTCCTCGAGCCGGTTGCCGATCTCGGACATCGGGATGTTGACGGCTCCCGGGACGTGACCCGCCGCGAACTCGTCGACCTCGCGGACGTCGATGAGCGGGGTGTTCGAGCGCTCGGCGAGCTCGGTGACGGTGATCGACTTCATGGCGTGCTCCTGCGACGAGTGGGAAACCGGGGGTAGAGACACAAAGCGCCCGTCCGGAGACAGGCGCTCGTGTCTGGTCGCTTACTTCTTGTTGCGACGCTGGTGGCGAGTCTTACGAAGCAGCTTGCGGTGCTTCTTCTTCGCCATGCGCTTGCGGCGCTTCTTGATGACAGAACCCACGGAAACCTCACTAAGTCAGTGGCTGGGTGTCGTCGGTGACGGACACCCGGGTACGGGCACGGAAAAATGCCTCGGATCAGTCTAGCAAATCGTGGAGCTCCTGCTGCACGCCTCTGCGAGACCGACGTCGAGGGGTCAGCCCACGTCGGCGATGGGCCGCTGCAGCGCGTCGGCGACCGCAGACTCCGGAACCCGGAAACTGCGACCGAAGCGGATGGCAGGCAGCTCCCCAGCGTGCACCATCCGATAGACGGTCATCTTCGACACGCGCATGAGCTCGGCGACCTCGGCCACCGTAAGGAACCGGACATCAGGAACCTCGGGCATCCCACGTACCCCTTTCTCGATTGTGCACACTCTATGGGGAACCTGGGACGCGTGTAAACCCATGTGGCCTGTGTGATCAGTGAGGATCTGCCTGGTCAGTGAGGATCAGCCTCGATCTCAGCAGAGACATAGGATGTATGCCGGATCCGCTCAGAATCCTCTGAGAAGCTGATCGCACGACTCACGATGGCACCATCCCGAGTCCACGCGGGCTGGGGCCCGCGGCTTCGCCCCTGACGACACGCCCCCCGATCGTCAGGGGCGACGTGTGTCTGCGGTCGGAGTCAGGCCCCGAACCGCTTGAGCGCCGTCTCCACGACGTGCTTCGCGGAAGCGGCCGCACGACCGACGACCTCGGCGGCGTGCGCAGCGCTGCCGGTCAGCGGCTGACCCGGGTAGTCGATGTCGGGTGCGTCGTCACCGTAGGCGTCCATCAGGAAGGGCACGAGCCAGTCGTCGACGACCCCGAGCGGCTGGACGGCGAGGCTATAGAACCGACGCTGACCGTCTTCTCGCACACTGACGAGTTCTGCCTCGCGGAGCACCTTCAGATGCTTCGAGACGGTGGGCTGGCTGATGCCCAGATCGGCGACGATCTGGCTGACGCTCGTGCCGGCATCCCCTTCGGTGGTGCGACGCAGGAGGAGCTGGAGGATGTCTCGCCTCGTACCGTCTGCGATCACGTCGAAGATGTCCGTCATGTGATCAGGGTAGTCGTCCCCGGCACGGAGTACCATGACGAAGGCTCGGCGATCGGCGTCGTGCTGCCGCAGAGCGCGGAGCAGGAAGAACAAAGGGGGACGCGATGTCGGGCATCGTTTCGGCGTCGTCCCCTCGACAGCGGCTCCAGAACGCCGCCTCCTGGGGCAAGCACCTGATCACGTCGTCGCCCTCGCGCTTCGCGATCGTCATCTTCGCCCTCCTCATCCTCGTCTTCACCGTGCTGCTCTCGCTGCCGATCGCGTCGGCGTCACGAACCGTCACACCGCTGGCAGACGCACTGTTCACCGCGGTCTCCACCATCTGCGTCACAGGCCTCGCGACCGTCGACATGGCCACGCACTGGTCGCCGTTCGGTCATGTGCTGATCTTCGTCGGCGTGAACATCGGCGCCCTCGGCGTGCTGACCCTCGCGTCGCTTATGGGCATGCTGATCTCCAAGCGGCTCGGCCTGCGCGCCAAGCTCATGGCCGCCGGCGACACGAACCCGATGCGCGCACACGGCGGCGTGGTCAACGAGAGCCAGACCGTGCGACTGGGCGAGGTCGGCCAGCTCCTCACCACCGTCGCCGTCTCGGCCCTGATCATCGAGGGCGCGCTCGCGATCCTCCTCTACCCCGCGCTCGTGATGGCCGGTGTCGAACCGATCGCCGCGCTGTGGGAGGCGCCGTACTTCGCCGCCATGGCCTTCACCAACACCGGCTTCGCGCCGAACGCCGGTGGTGTCGCGGTGTTCGCGGACGACTACCTGGTGCTGTCGCTGCTGATGGTCGGAGTGTTCCTCGGAAGCATCGGCTTCCCGGTGATCTACACCCTCGCCAAGCACGTCTGGCACGTGAAGAAGTGGTCGCTGCACACCAAGCTCACCCTCGTCACCACCGTGCTGCTGTTCGTGCTCGGCGCGGTCGTGTTCCTGGTCCTCGAATATGCCAACCCGAAGACCTTCGGATCGATGGATGCGGCGGACACCACGTTCCAGGCTTTCTTCCTCTCGGCGATGACCCGCTCCGGCGGCTTCAACGTGATCGAGATGGACGACCTGAACGGGTCGTCGCTCCTGGCCGCCAGCATGCTGATGTTCGTCGGCGGCGGCTCGGCATCCACCGCCGGCGGTATCAAGGTCACCACGCTCGCGGTGCTCGCGATCGCCGTGTGGTCGGAGGCGAAGGGGCGCCAGTCGGTCGAGGCATTCGGTCGCCGCATCCCCAGCGACGTCCAGCGCGTCGCGCTCAGCGTCGTCGCGTGGGGCGCCACGATCGTGGCGCTCTCGACGATCATCATCTCCCAGATCACCAAAGCCGACATCAGCCACGTCCTCTTCGACGTGATCTCGGCCTTCGGTACCGTGGGCCTGTCTACCGGGCTCACCGCGGAGCTCCCGGACTCCGCCTCATACGTACTGGCGACCACCATCTTCATGGGGCGCGTTGGTACAGTGACTCTCGCCGCGGCGGTCGCCGCGACATCGCGAACGCAGTACTACTCACTGCCCGTGGAAAGGCCGATCGTTGGTTGAAGTCCTCCGGGGCGACGCGCCCGTCCTCGTCATCGGTCTCGGCCGGTTCGGCGCCGCCTGTGCGGGCGAACTCGACCGCCTCGACCGCGAGGTGCTCGCGATCGACGACAACCTCGAGCTCGTGCAGAAGTGGTCCGACCGCGTCACGCACACGGTGCAGGCCGACGCGAAGAACATCGACGCCCTGCGTCAGATCGGTGCTCAGGACTTCCAGGTCGCCGTCGTCGCCGTCGGCTCGTCGATCGAGGCGTCGGTGCTGATCACCGCGAACCTCGTCGACCTCAAGGTGCCGCAGATCTGGGCGAAGGCGGTCTCGCAGTCGCACGGCAAGATCCTCGCCCGCGTCGGCGCCAACCACGTCATCTACCCCGAGCGCGAAGCCGGCGAGCGCGTCGCACACCTCGTTTCGGGTCGCATGCTCGACTTCATCCGCTTCGACGACGACTTCGTGCTGGCAAAGATGTACCCGCCGAAGTTCATCCGCGGAGTCGGACTCAACGAATCGGGCGTGCGCAGCAAATACAAGGTCACGGTCGTCGGTGTGAAGAGCCCCGGCAAGCCGTTCCGCTACGCCGAGGCGAACACGATCGTCACCAATCACGACCTCATCATCGTCTCGGGCACCAACAGCGACATCGAGCGCTTCGCCGCCCTCGACCGCTGAGCGGCGTCGGCACGCGCGTCAGGCGTCGATGTCGAGCGTCAGGTCGACGATGTCATCGATCGTGATGCTCTCGCGATCCTGAAGGACCTTCTTGATCGGCACGATGTATCCGCCGTCCTTCGGCCAGAGGGCGGTCGTCACCGTGGTGCTCCCGATCGTCACGGATGCCGGGATCATGCCCCATCCGTAGGTGACCACGCTCGCCACGTCACCGATCATCTCGCTCTCGGCAGGCGGCACGGTCACGAAGTGGAACGGCGCGGGGCCGCGCCAGAACCAGATCGCGCCCGAGAACCGCAGCTGCATGTCAGGCTCCGGCCGCCAGTTCCTTCGCGCGGGCGAGGGCCGCGGCGGCAGCCTCGGCGAAGGTGCGGTCGAGGTGCGCGTCCTGCAGCACGGCGACCGCTCGCTCGGTGGTGCCCTTCGGACTCGTGACGCGGCGACGGAGCTCAGACGGCTCCTCCCCCGACGCATCGAGCAGCGCGGTCGCCCCGATGAACGTCTGCTCCACCATGGTGCGCGCGTCGGTCTCACTGAATCCCATGCCGACAGCGGCCTTCGTCAGCTCCTCGATCAGCAGGTAGACGTAAGCGGGACCGGAGCCCGAGATGGTCGACAGCGCATCGATCTGCGACTCGGGAACCTCGACGACCGCCCCCACGGTCTCGAAGAGGCGGTGCACGAGGGCGAGGTCGTCGGCGGACGCCGATGCCCCCGCGGCGAGACCTGTGACGCCCTTGCCGACCGTCGACGGCGTGTTCGGCATCGACCGGATGACCCGCACGTCGGCGCCGAGGTTGTCGGCGAAGGTCTGGAGGGTGACGCCCGCGGCGATGCTCACGACGATCGCGTCGTCGGCGAGATGAGGTGCGATCTCGCGCAGCAGATCGGGCACCATCGCGGGCTTCACGCCGACAAGGACGATCCGGGCCTTCGCGACCGCATCCGCGTTGCCGTCCGTGGTCTCGGACAGGGCGATGCTCCTGACCCCGTCGAGGTCGGCGAAGGCCGCCGCCTTCTCGGGCGTGCGGTTCGTGGCCGTGATTCCGCCCTCGACCCGGATGCCGGATGCGACCACCCCTCGGAGGATCGCACCGCCCATCGAACCGGCACCGAGGAACGCGAGAGCGGGAAGAGAGTCAGCCATGTCGTCATCCTACGGCGGGCGCACCCGGCGTCAGCCGGGTGGCGGACCTAGACTCGACGCATGAGTGCATCCGGCGGCGGCAAGGCCATCATCGCGGCGTTCCTGGCGAATCTCGGCATCGCCCTGGCGAAGTTCCTCGCGTGGGCGCTCTCGGGATCCGCATCGATGCTCGCCGAGGCGATCCACTCGGTCGCCGACTCCGGCAACCAGCTGCTGCTGATGCTGGGCGGACGGAAGGCGCGTCGAGAAGCGGATCGGGCGCACCCGTTCGGCTACGGACGCGAGCGCTACGTGTATGCGTTCGTGGTGTCGATCATCCTGTTCTCGGTCGGTGGCCTGTTCGCGATCTACGAGGCGATCGACAAGCTCACCCACCCGCACGAGCTCGACAAGACGTGGTGGTGGCTCCCGATCGTCGTGCTGGTGATCGCGATCGGACTCGAGTCGTTCTCGCTGCGGACCGCGGTGAAGGAGAGCAACCTCGTCCGCGATGAGGATCAGTCCTGGGTGTCGTTCGTCCGGCGCGCGAAGGCGCCGGAACTGCCCGTCGTGCTGCTGGAGGACGTCGGGGCTCTCACCGGACTGACCTTCGCTCTGCTCGGTGTCGGTCTGACAGTCATCACCGGCAACCCCGTCTTCGACGCCCTCGGCACGCTGATGATCGGCATCCTGCTGGTGGTCATCGCGATCGTGCTCGGGATCGAGACGAAGAGCCTGCTCGTGGGCGAGGGCGCGACCGCTGCGGATCACGACCGCATCGTCGACGCCATCAACGCCGGCGACGAGATCGAGAAGATCATCCACATGAAGACGCTGTATCTCGGGCCCGATGAGCTGATGGTCGCGGCGAAGATCGCGCTCAACGCCGACAAGCCGCTGCGCGAAGCAGCCGTGGACATCGATGCGATCGAGGCTCGTATCCGCGAGGCGCTGCCGATCGCGCGCGTCATCTACATCGAGCCCGACGTCTACCGGCCCTCACTCGACCCCGAACCGTCCACCGACGTGTTCGTGCTCAAGTCGTCCGACTGACCTCGGTCGCTCCCCGCCGCCTCAGCGGCGCTGCTCGAAGAAGTCGCGCAGCAGAGCGGTGGCGGCGTGCGCGTCGACTCCGCCGATGACCTCCGCCCGATAGGGAAGACGCCGGTCGCGGAGAACGTCGTACATCGACCCCGCCGCACCCGCCTTCTCGTCCCAGGCGCCGAACACCACGCGTCCGATGCGGGCCTGCAGGATCGCCCCCGCGCACATGACGCAGGGTTCCAGCGTCACCACGAGAGTGTGGCCGTCGAGATTCCAGGAACCGACGGATGCCGACGCCGCACGCAGCGCTTCGACCTCGGCGTGCCCTGTCGGATCATGCGTCGCCTCGCGGTTGTTGCGCCCCTCGCCGACTACTCGGCCCTCGGCGTCGAGCACCACGGCGCCGACGGGGATCTCGGATGCCGACGCGGCTTCGGCCGCGAGCTCGAGCGCACGGCCCATCGCGATCTGGTCGGCGGCGGTCATGCGTCGAGCCTACCGACAGCGCGACCGCCCTCGTCGGGCCGCTCCCGCGCATCCGATGTCGTGCGGGAGCGTCCGGCGCATTAGCCTGTATCCATGCGTGTCCACGTCGCCGACCACCCTCTCGTCACTCACAAGCTGTCGGTCCTGCGCGACCACCGCACCCCGTCGCCCGTGTTCCGCCAGCTGACGGAGGAGCTCGTGACGCTCCTCGCGTACGAGGCGACACGCAACGTGAGGGTCAGCCCGGTCGAGATCACCACGCCGGTGACGACGACGATGGGCGTGAAGATCTCCGAGCCTCGCCCGATCGTCGTGCCCATCCTGCGGGCGGGGCTGGGCATGCTCGAGGGTCTCGTCAAGCTGCTGCCGACCGCCGAGGTCGGCTTCCTCGGCATGGTCCGTGACGAGACGACGTTCGAGCCGACGACCTACGCCGAGCGTCTTCCCGACGATCTGAGCGACCGCCAGTGCTTCGCGATCGACCCGATGCTCGCCACCGGCGGTTCGCTGGCCGCGGCGATCCAGTTCCTCTTCGACCGAGGGGCCAAGGACGTCACGGCGATCTGCCTGTTGGGCACGCCTGAGGGCGTCGCCGCGATCGAGGCACTCGTCGGCGACCGCGACGTCACGCTCGTGCTCGGAGCGCTGGATGAGCGTCTCAATGAGAAGGGCTACATCGTCCCCGGTCTCGGCGACGCCGGTGACCGCCTCTACGGCACGGTCTGACGCACGCCACCCCCTCGGCGCGACTCACACGTCGCGCGATTCATACGGTCAGCAGGTAGGCGCGTTCGTCTCCGTAGTGCGTGAAACCGGCTCTCGCGAGGATCGGTGCAGACGTCGCGGTGCGTCCTTTCACGAGCGCCGTGGTCGCTCCGAGTGACGCGCTGACGCGCAGGCGTTCGGCGAGGACCGCCCGATAGGCGCCTCGTCCACGAGCCTCCTCGAGGGTTGCGGCGCCCCACAGGCGCGCGAACCCATCGACGATCGTGCACCCTCCGGTGCTCACCGCCAGACCGTCGAGGCGCGCGAGCACGCGGACGTGCGTTCCGGCCTCGAACGCCGAGACCACGTCATCGAGTTCGGTCCTCAGCCCGTCTTCGTCGAGTGGCTGCTGCTGCCAGACGGGAACGTTGATCGCGTCGACCTCGCGCACCTGGTCGATCGTCCGCACGATCTCTGCGGTGGTCTGCGACGGAACGTCGATCACCGTGCCGTCGATCTCGCGGGCGAACACCGCTACCGTGTCGATGTGCTCGGCTCCGCGGCGGCGGATCTCGTCTTCGAGGTCGGGGCGATCGGAGGCGTTGGTCCAGAACCGGAGCTCGCCCTCGCCCCAGGCCCTGGTGCGGTCGATGGCGCGTTCGAGGACCGCGCCCGCATCAGCATCGGAGTCGACCTGAGATGCTCGCACACCACCACCGAATCGCTGGGGGTAGCGAACCAGCTGCAGATCGGTCTTCTCCTGCTCGCTGTCGCGAGGAAACCACACCCATGCGGCTGAGGCGCGTAGGACTTCGTCCGTCGTGTGCATCGTGATGTCTCCGGTCTCCCGCCGACCAGCGCCGACTCAGCCCGCGGCGCCGACGAGTCGGGCGAAGGCGCTCAGACGCGCCACGCCTTCGGGCGTGCGGGGAAGATCGTCGAGGAGCGCGGGCGAGTGGATCAGGTAGGCCGCGACCTGTGCTCTCGAGATCGCCACGTTCAGTCGGTTCTGAAGCAGCAGGAACTCCGGACCGCGCGGGGCGTCGCGCCCGCTGGAGGCGGCGAGCGACGTGATCGAGACCACAGCCTCCTTGCCCTGGAAGTTGTCGACGGTGCCGACGGGCACATCCGGGAGACCGGCCACCGCGAGCGCGTCGAGAACCAACTGACGCTGCGCGTTGTAGGGCGCGACGACGATGATGTCGCTCTGCGCGAGAGGCCGCACCGTGGCGTCCGCGTCGTTGTCGGTGAAGCTGCGACCGACGAGATCTCGCACCAGCGCCACGACCGCTGCCGCCTCTTCGGGCGACTGCGTGGCATTGCCACGATGACGGAGCGGAACGATGTGCAGCCCCGGGTCGATCCCCTCGAGCGACCTCAGCTCGGTGCCAGGGGCTGAGGCCAGCTGGCCGGCGTAGGCGAGCTTCGATACCGGGGCGGCGACGTACGGGTGCATCCGCCAGGACCGCGCCAGGAAGTACCCGTGGTCGGGCCGGACGACCGGATCGCCCTCCATGACCCAACCGAGAGCGGAGGTGTCGACGGGCTCGGGGTGTGCTCCCTGGCTCACCTGCGGAAGCTGCTGAGGGTCGCCGAGCAGCAGCAGCCGCTGAGCCCCCGCGGCGACCGCGATCGTGGACGCGAGGGAGAACTGGCCCGCCTCGTCGACCACGAGCAGGTCGAGGCCCCCGCGCTGGACGCGCGACGTGTTGCTGAAGTCCCAGGCTGTGCCGCCGACGACCGCCCCGTGCTGCGCGTGCTCCCCCAGGAACGACGCCATGCCGTTCTTCGGGATCACCGTGTACGAGGGATCGACCGAGGGATCCTTCGGCGCTTTCGCGACCTGCGCCGCGGGGACGCCGTCGGCGACCACGCGCTCGAGCAGGTTCTCGATGATCGCGTGCGACTGCGCCACGACACCGACGGTGAAGCCGTGGTCGTTGACGAGGCGCGCGATCACCTGAGAGCCGGTGTAGGTCTTGCCCGTGCCCGGAGGGCCCTGGACCGCGAGGTAGCTGCGGTCCAGATCGAGGATGCCGCGCAGGATCGCGCCGATCGTGTCGTCGCCCTTCGTCGGCAGCGAGTCGCCCGAGATCGTGCGCGGCGGGATGCGACGCAGGATGTCGGTCGCGGCGTCGTGCGGGAACCCCGGCGCGGCAGCGTGCACCGTATCGGCCCACTCGTCGATCGCGCCCTGCAGCGAGACGACACGCGGAGGCGCCGCCGGTGTCACGGCGAGCGGCAGCTCATCCCACGTCTGCCCCTGGATCGCCGTCTCTGTGATCAGGTAGCCGTCGTCGAGCACCTCGGCGACCGTGACCGTGTGCGGCACGTGCACAGCGCGAGACGGCGCCTCGGTGTCGAAAGGTGCAGGAACGGGGTAGAGCGCGAACGGTTGGGATCCGACACCGAGCGTGGTGCCCGGCGAGACCTCGCCGCGGACCTCGATGTCGCGCGACATCACTCGACGCCCCTCGGCGACGCTCCACTCACGCCGGACGGTCGAAGAGGTGCGGTCGATCCTCACCACGTCACGCGTGCCGTCCCACATCGTGACGGGCTCCCGGAGCCGCTGGAAGTGCGACACCCAGAAGCTCTTCGCCTCGCGGGGGAAGTAGTCGATCGCAGCGGCCGCGATGCGGTGCACCTGACCGTCCTCGCCCGCATCGACCGCGCGCTCGGCATCGGCGAGCAGGGCCACCGACCGCGGAGACGGCTCGTAGATCACCTCGTCGGCCTCGTCGGGCGGCGCGGGGTTCACTCCCTCTTTCTTCGCGATCTCGATCAGCCAGTTGCGCAGGCGTCTCGTCGACACGCAGTCGTAGCGGTTGTAGTCGGCGAGGTCCGCGAACACCGCGTCGGCTTCCGCCTGCTCCCCCGCGGCGGCGAACTCACGCGCCGCGACGTACTGGACTATCGAATCGTCGCCCTTCTGGACATCGCTCGTGCGGACGTCTTCGCCCATGTACAGAGGCTCGAGCTTCTTGATCGAATACGACCGCGATCCCACACGCACGGTGCGCAGCACCAGTGGATAGAGGTCGACGAACACCCCCTCGCGCAGCAGCCGATCGATCTCGCCCTCGCGCACGCCGTGTCGCGCCGCCATCGCCACGAGGTGCGCGGTCTCGTACGGGGCGTAGTGGTAGATGTGCATGCCGGGGTGCGCGGCGCGGCGCACCTTCACGAAGTCGAGGAATCGCTCGAACGCCTCGCGCTCCGCGGCGAAGTCATGCGCCCAGAGCGCGGTGTACTGATCGGTGTTGTCGACCCAGCCGAAGAGGTAGTCGATACCCCAGTGCGCCTGGCCGTCCGCCGCGGGCTCGGTGTAGAGGGGGTCGCCCTCGAAGTCGAAGAAGATGTCACCGTGGCTCGGCACTGGAAGCGTATGGATCGCCGCTGCGTAATGCACGTCGTAGGTCGGTGCGCCCTCGGCATCCGCCCTCAGCTGCAGCTGCGCCTGTGCGCGCAACGTCTCGAAGGTGTCGGTGTTCATGCCCTCCGGCACATCGGTCGCCGCGGCCAGCGCATCGATCGTCTCGATGCCTGCCGTGCGCAGCCGCGCGCGCTGCACCGGCCGCATCCGCGCGACCATCAGCAGGTCGCGATGCGCGATCACCTGCTCTTCGCAGGTCGCGCAGCGGCCGCATGCCACGATCTCGAGGTCACCGCGGTCGTCGCCCCACGCGAGCGCCGCGCTGGAGGACGGATCGTCGATCCTGCGGTCAGCGATCAGCGCACGCAACCGTGCCCTTCTCACCTGGAAGAGCGGGAGAAGGTCATCGACCGCATGGGTGCTGGTCGATCCGTCGCCGAGCAGGAGATCGACCTCGTCGGACCGGGGGATGCCGAGCCGGTCGAGCTGGTCGACGTATGCCGCGAGCTGCATGAGAGCCGTGACCCTGGCCTTGCGGGCGAGCTTGGAATCCTGCACCCGCCAGCGCCCGTCGTCATCGCGCTTCAGGAAATCGGCGAACCCGACGAACTCCGGGGTCGCGAACGCCGCCTGGAACACGACGACGGCGTCGGACCCGAGCGCCTGCACCGTCTCGTCGACGGCTGCCGCGAGAGCCTCGGCGTCGACCGACGAGACCTTATCGACGCGGTGCACGCGATCGTCGCCGAGATCATCGATGTATCGCTCGAGGACGTTTTGCTCGTGGACGTCTCCGAGCAGCGCAGCGCGCGCGAGGGTCGCGTCTTCAGGCTCTTCGACAGCCGGCACGCGGCCGAGCTTGGCGTCGATCGCCCGACACCACGCGAACTCGCATTCGGCGGCCGCCTTGAGGTCGCTCGCGCTCCAGATGACGCGCTGCGCCTGAGTGTCGATCCGCACGATGCTCCCGTTCTCTCGGATGCTTCGACACTAGCCGCGGCATCCGACACGGGATCACGATGGGCTCGTGTCAGCGCCACCAGGTGTCGTCGGGCGTCACCGGGAGGTTCCGCTTGTGCTGGGTGGCGAGGTAGCGCGATTCGATGCGCCCTGCGACGTCGGGATCGACCTCGCGCCCTTCGAGGAAGTCGTCGATCTGCTCGTATGTCAGGCCGAGCTCGTCTTCGTCGGCGCGCCCCGGTTGACCGTCGAGCAGGTCGGCGGTCGGCACCTTGTAGGCGAGTCGATCAGGGGCACCGAGCAGCAGGAGCAACGAGCGCCCCTGTCGTTTGCTGAGACCCGACAGGGGAAGGATGTCGGCGGCACCGTCTCCGAACTTCGTGTAGAAGCCCGTCACGGCCTCGGCCGCATGGTCGGTGCCGATCACGAGGAGGCCGTCGTGCCCCGCCAGCGCATACTGCGTCACCATGCGGACGCGTGCCTTGATGTTGCCGCGGTTGAAGTCGCTGATGTCGCTCGTGACGGCGAACTCGATGTCCTCCTCGACGCCGTCGACGCCGTTCTGGATGTTCACCTCGACCGAGGAGTCCGGTGCGATGAACTCGAGCGCCGCTTCGGCATCCGCCGCGTCCTTCTGCACGCGATACGGCAGGCGAACCGCGAGGAACTTCGCCTCTCCGCCTTCGGCGCGCACGCGCTCGACCGCGAGCTGCGCCAGACGGCCGGCGAGGGTCGAGTCCTGTCCGCCCGAGATGCCGAGGACGAAGCCCTTCGCACCGGTGACGCGCAGGTAGTCGACGAGGAAGCCCACGCGGCTCTCCACCTCGACCTCCGGGTCGATCTCGGACTTCACACCGAGTGCTTCAGAGATCTGCTGCTGCAGGGTCATGTCTTCCTCCGGTCTACCCGACGCCAGTATCCTCCCCCAGTGTTACATCGAGATGACGTCGGTCGCACGCGCCGGACTTCGCCGCGATCGATCCACCTGGCAGGATGGCTGGGTGAAACTTCTCGTCGCAGCCATGGCCTCCGAACTCTCAGCGTTCCCGGAGGAGCTCGAGGGATTCGACCAGCTCGTCACCGGCGAGGGCAAGATGCAGGCGGTGTTCGCCCTCACCCGAGCGCTCGACGCCAAGGAGTACTCCGAAGTCGTGGTCGTCGGCACAGCCGGCGGCATCGACCCTGAACTCGAAGCGACCGCGCACGAGATCGGCAGCGCGCTGCAGCACGACGTGTTCGACCTCGACGGTGTCGCCGGCCAGCATGTGTCCTTGCCCGCGCGTGTCTCCACGGGCCGCGAGGGCGTGCTGATCGCGACCGGTGACAGCTTCGTCGGCGATGCCGGGATCACCGCCGTCATCCGGCCTTCCGGTGCCGGACTGGTCGACATGGAGACCTACGCGTACATCTGGGTCGCGCAGCAGTTCGGGGTACCGATCCGCGCATTCCGTGCGATCTCGGACCGGGCCGAGGACGGCGCACTCGTCGACTTCCGCGAGGCGATCGCTCGCTGCAGCGTGCAGCTGCGCGACGTGATCCGTCGGGAGTACGGCGTCTGAAGAACGTTCGCCGTCCGGCTCGCGCTGTCGGAAGGCGCACCGCGGCGAGGACACGGCGGGATTCTCAGCGCGCTTCGATGACGCTCGGTCCTTCTGGAGTCGCGCGCACTCGGAGCTGAGCAGGAATCTGCTCCTGCATCGCCTCCACATGACTGATCACGCCCACGGTGCGCCCGCCCTGCCTGAGCTCGTCGAGCGTGCGCATCGCGACGTCGAGCGTATCTCCGTCGAGAGATCCGAATCCCTCATCGATGAACAGGGTGTCGAGACGGATGCCGCCGGCGCGCGCCGTGACGACCTCTGCGAGGCCGAGCGCGAGCGCGAGCGAGCTCAGGAACGTCTCTCCTCCTGACAGCGACTGCGCAGGGCGAGTCTGCCCGGTGAAAGCGTCGAACACGACGATTCCCAGGCCCGACGCTGCTCCGCGGGCGGCGAGTGCGTCGGAGTGGCGCAGTTGGTAGCGCCCCGTCGACATGTCTCCGAGACGGCGGTTGGCCGCATCGACGATCTCTTCGAGCTCGGCGGCCAGGACGAACGTCTCGAGCGTCATCTTGCGAGTGTTCGCCCCTCGCCCCGCGATGGTGTCGGCGAGGCTGCGGAGCACCTCGTAGCCCGCGGCTTCGGTCGCGGTGCGCGCATGTTCCGCGGCTGCGGCCTCGATGATCGAGCCGAGCTGCTCGGCGACACCGGTCGCTCGCCCTGCCTCATCGACCGCCGCGGACCAGCGCTGCCGCGCGGTGTGCGACGCCAGCTCGGCGGGTCCGAGATCGATCGCCTCTTCCGGAAGGGTGCGGAGCTCGAGCGGCAGGAGGATCGCGCGCTCCTTCTCCTTCTGGACCGTGTGCTCCGTGACCCGGACCTCGAGCGCCGACTGCGCGGCTGTGGAGCGGAGCGCCCGCTCGACAGCGGCGACTCCGTCGAACTCGGAGGCCTCGAGCGCCGCATCCTGCTCGGCGCGCGCAGCTGTCGCGGCTTCTGCTTTGCGCGCTCGTTCCGCGGCCGCCTCGACCAGCACCACCGCGTCCCGGACCTCGGCGAGTGTCGCCGTGAGCCTGTCGGCCACGGTGTCGAAGGAGCCCCGCGCTTCGGCGACCGCCGTTCGCGTCTCCTCGATCCGCTGAGACACGAGCGCGTGCGCTTCTCGCGCCGCGGCCAGCGTTGCAGAATCGCGTTCGCGGTCGCCGTCGAGACGACGGATGCGTTCGATCAGAGCGTCGCGCTGCTGCTCGAGCGCGGTCAGTCGAACCGACGCCTCCGTGCTCTGCGCATGTGCGGTGGTCGCAGCGGTGAGTTCCGCGACGGCGTCGTCGACCTCTCGCCCATCTGCGCGGGTCGTCGCCGCGGCGAGTTCGGCGCGTCGTGAAGACGCTGCCTCCACGGCATCCCGCTCACGACTCGCGAGCGCATCGCGGGCGGCTTCGGCCTCGTCGACGTCGTCCGCTGAGACCGGGTCAGCGTGCACAGCGGGGGCCGGATGCTCGTGCGACCCGCACACCGGGCATGCATCGCCGTCGTTCAGCGAACCGGCCAGCTCGCCCGCGAAACCGTCGAGTCGCCGCTGCCTGAGCCGGGCCAGGGCGGTCTGTGCACCGGCGAGCGCCGTGCTCGCCTCCGCGAGAGCGCGGTCGGCATCGGCGAGGGCGGCCTCAAGACGGACGGCTTCGAGCGCCGCCGCATGCCTCGCCGCGGCAGCATCTCGTGCTGCGGCGAGGTCGTCTGCACGGTCGGCGAGCTGCCTGGCGGCGTCGCGCGCGATCGTGACGCTGTCGAGCCGGGCGGGGAGCTCGACGCGATCGGCCTCTGCCGCCTCGATGCGCGCTGCGGCCGCCACCACGGCGTCAGAAGCTTCGGCGAGCTCGGCATCGAGCGCCGGGGCTGTCCGTTCCAGCTCTGCCGCTCGCTGCCACGCGCCCGTCAGCCTGGTGCGCTCGGCGACCCATTCCGCAAGGTCGTCCACGACGATGTCGCGTGCCTGCCAGGTCGTGCGTGCCTGCGCCTCGGCGTCGGTCGCCGCGTCGAGGGCCGACGCGGCGGCCGCCGCCGTGGCGATCGGAGCTCGCAGCAGCTCTGCGGCCCTGGCATGGTGCAGCTCCCTGCGCGCGTTCGCGATCAGGGGCTCTTCGGCCTCCAGACGATCGAGCGCTGCTCTCGCCCGATCCCGCTCGATCTGAGCCCGTTGCTCGTCGCGCAGGGTCGCGAGCGCGGCATCTGCGGCATCGGACTGCTTCTCCGCCTCGACGCGCTCCGCTGCTCGTCGCTCGGCGCGGTAGTCGGCACGAGCCTTCGCCCGGCGCAGACCCTCGAGGCGTTCGTCTGTGGTCACCGCGAGCGGCTCTTCTTCAGCGGCGCTCGTCTCGTCTGTCTGGGCCTCGCCGTCGTGCCCGAGGTCGGCACTGTCGACCAGCCTCTGCGCATCGTCGAGGCGAGCGGACACCGTGGCGAGTCGCGCACCCAGCGACTGCTCTGCCGCCCTGCGTCGCTCGTCGAACCGCGCCTGCACGTCTTCGAAGCGCTCGGTGCCGAACAGCCGCCTCAACAGAGCCTGTCGTTCTCTGCTGCCCGCAAGCAGGAACTCCGAGAATCGGTTCTGCGCGAGCAGGATGACCTGCAGGAACTGCTCGCGACTGAGCTGCAGGATCTCGTCGAGCTCGTACGCCGCCTCACGTTCCTTCGCGGCGAGACCGATCCATTCGCCGCCGACGATGGTGTCGAGCTGCACGGCCGCCGACTGTGTCGTCATGCCGCCGCCACGCTTCTTGGGACGCTCGTAGTCGGGTGACCGTCGCACGCGATATCGACCGGCAGGCGTGCTGAACTCGACCACGACCTCGGTGACGTCGTCGGGCTCGCAATGATCACTGCGCAATCGCTTCTCGCCGCCCTCGTACCGCGGAACCCCGCCGTAGAGGCCGAAGCAGACGGCGTCGAGGATGCTCGACTTGCCCGCACCCGTGCGCCCGGCGATCAGGAAGATCCCGTCGTCGGCGAACGCGTCGAAGTCGACGGTCTGCCGCTCGCGGAACGGGCCGAATCCTTCGACCTCCAGTCGGTGCAGCTGCATCAGAGCACCTTCTTCACTGTCGGAGCATGATCGCGGTCACGCGTCACCGGGCTGGGTCGAGTCGTCACCGGACTAGATGAGCGCTTCGGCGCGGACGCGGTCGTCGAGGACCTCGCGGATCAGCTCGCCCTCACGCTCCGTCGCGCCGTGGCCCGAGCGCACGTGCTCGAGGAAGGCCTCGATGCGCTCGGGGTCGGTGACGGCACCGCGCAGTCTCTCGACGTAGGAGCGCTCGACCGCCTCGGACGTCTCGGAGGGCTGGTGCTGCACCATCGCGCAGTGCGGGTACCGCTCGCGAAGCCTGCGCATCGGCTCGGTCTGGGCGAGCGCGTCGGTGTACACCGCGCACACCCAATCGTCGGCGTGCGCCGAGACGTTCTCGGGCGACAGGATCTCGTCGAGCGTGCCGGTCAGGGTGACGAGGCGGCGCGGCACGGGCAGATCGAGCCAGTCGACCGACGCGAGGCCTGCCGCATCGAGCTCGACCAGCCACGACCCTCGAGGCTTGTTCTGCTCGCCGAAGCTGTAGTGCAGCGGAGCGCCCGAGTAGCGCACGCGCTCGCTGATCTGCTGGCGACCGTGGATGTGACCGAGGGCGACGTAGTCGGGGCCGTCGAACACGGCCAGCGGCACGACGTCGAGGCCGCCCTGGCGCACCTCGCGCTCGAGGCCGATCGTGGCGTCGACGCCGGCGGAGAAGCAGTGGGCGATCGCGACCGACCGACCGGGGTGCTCGGCCATGCCTGCGCGGACCAGATCCATCGCGTGAGCAAGGGTCTGCGCCTGCGTGCGCAGGTCGACCCCGCTCCAGTGCTGACGGACGATCGCCGGTTCGAGGTACGGGATGCCGTAGAACCGCACCGGACCATCCGCATCGGTCAGGGTCACCGGGGTGCCGATCGCGAGAGGATCGGTCAGCACGTGGATTCCGTCGCGCAGCAGACGTGCCTGGAATCCGAGGCGAGCGGCGGAGTCGTGGTTGCCGCTCGTGACGATCACCCGTGCGCCCGTCTCGTGCAGCGCCACCAGTGCGTCGCCGAGCAGTGTGTATGCCGCGCCCGCCGGTGTCGCCGAGTCGAAGACGTCACCCGCGACGATCACGACATCGACCGCGTTCTCCCGCACCTGCTCCGTGAGCGCCTCGAGCACCTCGGCCAGCGCATCCATGGTCGAGTTGCCATGGAAGGTGCGGCCGATGTGCCAGTCGGAGGTGTGCAGGATTCGCATACTCACACGGTACGAAGCGCCACCGACATTCGGTCCGAGGCGTGCCGCAGCGACCGTTCCTGGCCGTCGATCTCGTCGGATCCGACCAGGAACGGAGGCTGCGTGCGCGTCAGTGAGCGCCGACCGCGATTCCCGGGTGCGCCGGCATCAGCTCGTCCTTCGTGCCGCGGACCATCACGGCGGCGATCACGGCGGCTGCGACCATGAGGATCGACGCGACGATGAAGATCCAGCCGTATGCGTCGGTGAGCTGCCAGAGCGAGAGCTCCGCCTGTGCGTGGCCGCCGACGGATGCCGCATACACCGCGGTGAACACCGACAGGCCGATCGATCCGCCGATCTGCATCGCGGAGTTGGCGACGGCCGATGCGACGCCCGCATCGTGCGGTGCGACTCCGGTGAGCGCGAGGTTCTGCAGCGGGATGAACACGAAGCCCATACCGACACCGAGGAGCACGAGTGCCGGAGCGATCTGGACGATGTACGCCCCGTCGGGGGTGATTCCCGACAGCAGGAACAGACCGGCCGCGGCGATCAGCGGTCCCACGATCAGCATCGGACGCGGGCCGATCACGGTGAGGAGCTTCGTCGCGATGGGAGCGATGACCATCGTGGCGATCGGGAGCGGAAGGGTCGCTGCACCCGCCGGGAGCGCGCCCATGCCGAGCACGAACTGGAGGTGGAAGGTCAGGTAGAGCGTCGCGCCGATCATGATCGCTCCGGCGACTCCCTGGATCAGGAACGCACCGCCGCGCACGCGGTCCGCCACCACACGCAGCGGCAGCAGCGGCTGCGCGACCCGACTCTCGACCCACACGAACACGCCGAGCAGCACCACACCGAGCGCGAGGAACGTGATCGTCAGAGGGTCGCCCCAGCCGTTCTCCGCGAGGCTGAACCCGTAGACGAGAGCTCCGAGTCCCAGGGTCACGGTGACCGCGCCCCAGACGTCGTAGCGGTTGTCGCCCTCGGCGCGGCTCTCGGTGAGGAAGAGCGCGCCGCCGACGAGGCCGACGGCGACGAAGAAGAGGTTGACCAGCAGGCACCAGCGCCAGTCCGTGAACTCGGTGAGGAACCCGCCCAGCAGCAGTCCGATCGCTGCGCCCGTTCCCGCGACCGTTCCGAAGACCGCGAACGCGGTGTTGCGCTCCCGTCCGGACGGGAAGGTCACGGTCAGCAGAGCGAGCGCCGCCGGGGCCAGGAGCGCGGCGAAGACGCCCTGCAGACCACGCGCGAGGATGAGCTCCCATCCCTGCTGGGCGAGACCGCCGAAGAGGGATGCCGCACCGAACCCGACCATGCCGATCATGAACGTGCGTTTGCGACCGAGGTAGTCGGCGATGCGACCACCGAGCAGCAGCAGTGCGCCGAAGGCGAGGGCGTAGGCGGTGACGACCCACTGCCGCTGGCCGTCGCTGAGGCCGAGAGCGGCCTGGGCTCGCGGGAGGGCGATGCTGACGATGGTGCCGTCGAGCACGACGATCAGCTGCGTGAGAGAGATGACGGCGAGCGCCCACCATTTGGTCTGGGGGCGGGCGCGCAAGGACGATGACATGGAAGAACCTCCGGTGTCGGGGACGATGCCGGAGGTTTCGAGCCTCGGACCAGCACGCTGCGAGCGCCTGACCACCTCAGCCGACGGGGCTGAGCAGAAGATCCACATTACCCGAGGTGAGACTCTGCGAGTGCGAGCGGAAGGTCCCCTGACCCACCCTCGTCACGAAGATCGGCACGTGGTGATGCGACATGCGCGATGCGCGGTCACATGTGCGGGGTGCGGGGCTGCGCGATGCGAATCTGGGCTGCCCTCCGCCCGACATGTGCCGGAATTGCCCCTCCGGCTGGGGTTGTGCCCGCCTCGTCGTGACTACCGACTTCCGCTCGCTACTCCTTCAGGTCATGCAGCCAATTCGCCTGCTGGATCCGATTGTCGAGTTCGCGCAGCTCCTGCGCTACCGCGTCCGCGCGCGAGCGCAGCTCGGCGACGGGGAGCGCGGAGATCTGGCGCAGCTCCGATCGCATCTGCCGGAGGAACTGGTCGTTCGCCCCGGATGCCGCGGCGGCAGCATCCGCCAGCAGCGAGTGCTGCAGACGGAGCACGTCCCGGGCGGCGAGCGCGTCCGTCATCGTTCCGTCCGCGCCCAGGTCGAGCCGGGAGTTGGTCGCATTGATGCGCCTGATCAGGTCTCGGAGCTGCGCCAGGGCGGCATCCGCCTCGACGAGCAGAGCCGATGCGTCTTCTGCCGGCTCCTCCCCTTCCTGATACCTGGCATTCGCGGTGATGCGCGCGCGCAGTTGCTCGATGCGACGCTGCAGATCGGCTCGGGCGGTGAGTGCCTCTGCGAGTTTCATGCCTTCATCCTGGCAGGACACCGCGTGTAACAGAGCGTCACACGGGCGGAGGTCAGCGAGAACGCAGCAGGGGGGCGTGCTCGGGGTGTGCGGAGAACCAGTCGGAGACGTACCAGCACACGGCGTCGACCTGGCGGTCGCCTCGCGATTCGATGTCGGCGACGGCCCCTTCGACGACCGTGCCCGCATAGCCCTTTCCGCGGAAAGTCGGGATCGTGAACGCTCTCGTCAGGGCGATCGTGTGTCCGTCGTCTCGGTAGTCGAGGACGCTCACGAGCTGCCCGTCGCGCATCAGCGTGTACCGCGATGCATCCTTCTCGTCGGTGAGGATGAAGCCGGAGGCGAGGGTCGAGGTGGTCACCCGGACCACGTTACGCCCGACTCCCCCACCGACGGCCGTTTTGACACGCACGGACTTCTTCCGACATAATCCCCCCATGACTACCAACGCAAGCCCTTTGTCCGCCCAGGAGGCGAACAGGACTGCCGGGATGATGATGCCCGGTCGCGTTGGCATGTGTTGCCGAATGTGTCGCTGAACGAACAGCCACTCCGTCTGACCTGACTTCTCGCGATCTGCGAGGTACTGGTCTTCGAGCATCCACCCTTTGCTCGCTCTTCCGGCTCGCCCGGTCATTCATGCAACGCATCAGAGCCCGTCTCCCGGCTCACGTCCTGAGGACTTCATCATCATGTCGAACATCGCACTTCTCGAGCGTCCCGCCGTCTCCGCCGCCGTCCGCACCGCACCGGCGCCCACGACCGCACCGCTCGACGCAGACCTTCCCGCCGTCCGCTCGCCCCGCGGCTTCGCCCTCTACGTCGGTCTCGACGAGATCAAGGCGGCCGAAGCAGGGGTCAGCCTCCCGCTTCTCGTCGATGCCCTGCGTCGCACCCTCGCCGAGCTGGCGCCCGGCGCCGAGACGCACGCCACCGTCGCTCTCGCCCCGCACGGATCGGGTGGTCGCGACCTCGACGTCGTCCGCCTCGCACTGCACGAGCCCGGCGCGATCGCTCGCACCAAGGCCGCGGCCGAGGAGGAGACCACCGACGAGGAGGGCGGCGTCGTCGTCGACATCTCGCGCAAGCGGGTCCTGATCGACGGTGAATCCGCTGCCTTCACCTACAAGGAGTTCGAGCTCCTGCAGTACCTCGTCCTCCGCGAGGGACGCACGATCGAGCGGAGTGAGCTCGTCTCCGCACTGTGGCAGGCACAGGACGACGAGACCCCGGGCGAGCGCACCATCGACGTGCACGTACGGCGACTGCGCGCCAAGCTCGGCCGCTACGAGGACATCGTCCGCACCGTGCGCGGAATCGGCTACCGATTCGACCGTCATGCCGACGTCGTCATCCGCTACGGCCACGGAACCCCCTCGCCCGACCGCTTCTGACCCCGGTGTCAGGCCCGCCACGTATGGTGGGCGCATGACCCTGACCGCGGATGCCGGAGCTGCCGACGCAGCTCCGCAGAGCCCTCCGCGGGAGACCGTCTACCGCCCGACCCAGCCGGTCGATCTGCGCGCCACGGTGGGGATGCTTCGCCGAGGTCCAGGCGACCCGACCATGGTCCACGACGGTCCTGTCATCTGGCGCACGCTCCGCACTCCCCTGGGGCCTGCGACGCTCGCTCTCCGAGTCCACGGCGACGAGATCAGGGCGACCGCGTGGGGCGCCGGAGCGGAGCACGCTCTCGACAGCGTGCCGTCGCTCTGCGGCGCCGA
This sequence comes from Microbacterium sp. Leaf159, assembly GCF_001423615.1. Classification (GTDB taxonomy): domain Bacteria; phylum Actinomycetota; class Actinomycetes; order Actinomycetales; family Microbacteriaceae; genus Microbacterium. The sequence goes on from NZ_LMOU01000001.1 coordinate 1,605,719, forward strand.
CGACGACCCCTCCGGTTTCGACCCGTCCCCTCATCCGCTCATCGCCGAGGTGTCTCGCCGCACGCGCGGATTGCGACTCGCTCGCACAGGCGTCGTCTTCGATGCTCTCGCCTGCGCCATCATCGAGCAGAAGGTCACCGGACTCGAGGCGTTCCGCGCCTGGCGACTGCTCGTCACGAAGTTCGGCGAACGCGCACCGGGGCCGACGCCGAGACCGATGTACACCGCACCCGCGGCGGCGGAATGGCGTCGTATCCCCTCTTGGGAGTGGCATCGCGTCGCCGTGCAGCCACCGCAGTCGAAGACGATCGTGCGAGCGGCCGAACGGGCCGACAGCATCTCTCGCGCTCTCCTGGCCGCGTCCACCGGCGACGATCGCGACCGCGTGCTGACGAGCCTCCCCGGGGTGGGCCCGTGGACTTCGGCGGAGACACGCATCCGCGCACTCGGCGACCCTGATGCGGTGAGCGTCGGCGACTACCACCTCGCGCACGAGGTCGGCTACGCGCTCACCGGCCATCGCACCGATGACGACGGGATGCTCGAGCTCCTCGAACCGTGGGCCGGGCACCGGCAACGGGTGATCCGACTCATCTTCGCGAGCCGGGTGAGCGAACCCCGCCGCGGACCCCGCCTCTCCCCGGAAGACCACCGCGGTCGCTGACCCGCGCGCCGGACGACGATCGCCTCTAGGCTGAGCCCATGTCCCGCACCGCGCTCCGCTTCTCCGTCACCGCCGGGCTCCTCATCCTCGGCGTCGTGATCGGCCTGATCTTCCAGAACGTCTGGCTCGGCATCCTCCTGGCCGCCATCGTCTGGCTCGGGTGGTTCATCGGCTACGAATCCCGTCGAGGGCGCAACGAAGGCGTCAACGACGAGGACCACGGCATCGAGCTCTGAGCGACCTCAGTAGTAGACGGCGAGCGGGCCGGAGGGACCCTCGACCACCTGCACGTCGGTGTCGAACACCCGGGTGAGCACCTCACCGGTCATGATCTCGGCCGGAGAGCCGAACTCGACGACGGCGCCGTCCTTCATGGCACAGATGTGATCGGCATAGTGCCCGGCGAAGTTGATGTCGTGCAGCACGATGACGATCGTGCGCCCGAGCTCCTCCGACGCACGCCGCAGGTGCTTCATCATCTGCACCGCGTGCTTCATGTCGAGATTGTTGAGGGGCTCGTCGAGGAGGACGAACTCGGTGTCCTGTGCGAGCACCATCGCGACGTAGGCGCGCTGCCGCTGCCCGCCCGAGAGCTCGTCCAGGTAACGGCCCTCGAGCTCCCCCAGGTCGAGGAAGTCGATCGCCCTGCTGATGACCTGCTCGTCTGCGCGGTTCAGCCTGCCCTGGGAGTGCGGGAACCGCCCGAAGCCCACCAGCTGACGAACGGTCAGACGCGTGACGAAGTGGTTCTCCTGGCGGAGCACCGAGACGATCTTGGCCAGATCCTTCGACTTCGTCGTCGCGACGTCGTATCCCGCGATCTCGATGGCACCGGCATCCATCCCGCCGAGACGGCCGATCATGGTGAGCAGCGTCGACTTGCCCGCGCCGTTCGGACCGATCAGCGCGGTGATGCCGCCGGCGGGGATCTGGAGATCCACGGGGCCGATCGCGACCTCGCTGCTGTAGTCGCGGCGCACGCCGTCGAGTGTGATCACAGTCGGCCCTTTCTGAGGATGACGATGAGAAAGACGGTGCCGCCGACCAGTTCGATCAGGATCGACACCATGCCCTGCGCGTAGAAGACGTTCTTCATGACGAAGTACGCCCCGGCGAGGATCGTGAAGGCGGTGAGCACGGCCACGGGGAAGATGAGCCGGTGGTCGTGCGTGTCGGCGAACTGGTAGGCGAGGGTCGCGACGAGGAACCCGAGGAACGTCATCGGCCCGACGAGCGCCGTCGATGTCGCCATCAGGACGGCCACCAGGAAGAGCACGATGTAGAGCTCGCGCTTGTGGTCGAGGCCGAGCGAGCGGGACACATCGGGGCCCAGCGCCAGCAGGTTCAGCCTCCGCGACCTGAGCCACAGCAGCGCGGACGCCGCGACGCACAGCGGAATCGCGAGCGGCAGGTACGACGCGTCGGCGTTGGAGACGTTGCCGAACAGCCGCGCCGCCAGCACGTCGAACTCGCTGGGTGTCAGCAGTCGCTGCATGAAGGTCGAGATTGCGCCGAGCCCTCCGCCGATGATGATGCCGATGAGCAGCATGATCTGCAGGTTGCCGTAGCGACCCGAAAGCAGCCATCCGTACAGCGCCATCGCGAGCCCGACCATGATGACGACCTGCAGGCCGAACTGCCAGACCCCCTGGATCGCGACGAGCCCCGCCACGCCGAACAGGTACACGGTGGTGGTCTGCACGACCCGGTAGAGAGACTCGAACCCCATGATCGACGGGGTGATGATGCGGTTGTTCGTGACCGTCTGGAAGCTCACGGTCGCGATGGCCTGCGCCACGGCGACCACCGCCATCACGATCACGTTCGTCGTCCTGAGCTTCGCGATGCGCCAGAAGCCCGGAGAACCCACGGGCATCGGGTTCTCCCACGCCAGCAGCGCGAACGCGAAGACCGCGGCGAGCACGATGAGGATGCCGAGCACGATCGCGTACCGACGCCGTGCGCGAGGCGTCGTGAAGGATCCGGAGGTGCGGTCGTGTGCCGCGATCGCACTAGCCACGACGGCGCTGCCTCAGCAGGAGCAGGATGAAGACGATCGCGCCGACGATTCCGAGGATCAGCGACACCGGCACCTCGAACGGCATGATGATCGTGCGCCCGATGATGTCGCAGACCGTGACGATCGCGATGCCGAGCAGGCAGACCCACGGGAGGTTGCTGCGCAGGTCGTCGCCGCGGACCATCGAGACGATGTTGGGGACGATGAGTCCCAGGAACGGCAGGTTGCCCACGACCACGGTGACGACGCCGGTCGTGATCGCGATGAGCACGGTTCCGAGGAGGATCACCCGGTTGTAGTTCACGCCGACGTTCGTGGCGATCTCCTCGCCCAGCCCGGCGATCGTCAGACGATCCGCGACGAGGAACACCACCACGCCGACGATCGCGACGATCCAGAGCATCTCGTACTGCCCCCGCAGCACCGAGGTGAAGCTGCCAGCGAACCAGACGCCGATCGCCTGCAGGGAGTCCGTCGCCAGCGCGAAGTAGGTGGAGACCGCTCCGACGACAGCGCCCAGCATGATCCCGACGATCGGCACGATGAGCGACGACCTGAGCGAGACCCGGCGGAGGAAGGCGAAGAACACCATGGTGCCGATGAAGGCCGCGACGATGGCGCCGATCATCCGCAGCGGGATCGACGGGTTGGGCACGAGCACCATCACGGTCAGCAGCCCGAGGCCCGCCCACTCGGTGGTGCCGGTCGTGGTGGGCTCGACGAAGCGGTTCTGGGTCAGCAGCTGCATGACCAGGCCCGCCATGGCCATGGCGGCGCCCGCGAGGACCAGCGCGATCGTCCTCGGCACGCGGGTGATCTGGAACATCTCGGCGCCGTCCGCGGCTCCGGCGATGTCGTACACGCCCGTGAAGAGGGACACGACGAGGAGGGCGACGACGACGAGGACGCCGATGAGGAGTCTCACGTCGAAGAGCCGCCCGACGGTGCGGGACGGCGCGGGAGAAGCGGTGCGGGTCATGATCGAACGCCGGATGGCGGCATCCGCCGTGGAGCGGATGCCGCCATGCAGCTGCTACTTCTGTGCCGCCTCGAGCGCGTCGGCGAGGTCGTTGAGGAACGTCGTGTACGTCTGGATGCCCTCGTTCAGGTAGGTGTCCGTGGGCATGTAGACGATCTGGTCGTCTGCGACAGCGGTGACGGAGGCGAGTGCCTCGGAGTTCTCGAGGATCTCCGATGCCTGCACGTAGTCGGGCGTCTCGGCTGCGAACACGGCGTCACGGTCGAGCACGAGCATCCAGTCGGGGTTCGACGAGGCGATCGCCTCGACCGAGATGTCGTCACCCTGGTGGTCGTCGCTGGCGTCGTCGACCTCGAGGGCCGGCGTGAGGCCGAGGATGTCGTAGATCGGGCCGAGCGAGCGACCGACTGTCGGTGCGAGGTATCCGATCTCACCGCCAGAGGTGTTCACGGCCATGACGGTGTCGGAGTCGTCGTAGGCGGCCTTGGCGCGCTCGACCGCGGCGTCGAAGTCGTCGACGAGTGCCTGCGCCTCATCCTGCTTGCCGAAGATCTCGCCGAGCACGGTGACCTGCCGCTTGAGCTCCTCGTCGAAGGGCTCGCCCTCGCGGGGTTCCAGGTCGATGATCGTGGCATCGGGAACGAGCTCGGCGATCGCCTCGTTGTGCTGAGTGAAGCGCTGACCGCTGATGATCAGATCCGGCTCGACGGCGACGATCGCCTCGAGATCGGGTTCGCTGTGCAGGCCGATGTCGACGATCGCGTCGTCCTCAAGGTACGACACCGTGTCGGGCATGAGCGAGACCGCGCCGGCCGAGAGCTCGACTCCCCAGTCCGACAGCGTCTGGAAGGTGCGGTTGTCGAGTGCGACCACCGACGTCGGCGGAGTCGCGATCTCATGCGTGCCCGTGTTGTCCTCGATCGTGACCGAGGATGCCGCCGCCTCGGTCTCCTCCGGTTCGGATTCGCCGGAGGCGCACCCGGAGAGGGCGAGGAGGCCGACGAGACCGATGCTCGTGGCGGTGAGGATTCTGGGCATGGACATGGAGAGACTCCTGTTCTGCGGTGTGGAAACGCGCACGAGTGGCGCAGGACGATCGACTTAGGCTTACCTAACTCCGACCTGAAAGATAGGTTAGCCTTACTTTATGAGCGATACGAAATCCGGCTTCTCGATCGAACGTCGCGGCCTCGACCTGCGGTTCCGCACGGTGACTCTCAGTGCCAGAGAGTGGCTCGCCCCCGACTTCGTCCGTGTACGCCTGACCGGCGGCGATCTCGAGGGATTCGACTCCCCCGGATCCGACGACCACATGCGCCTGTTCTTCCCCACCGGCCCCGTGAGCTCGATCGAGGAGATGCGGGCGGCGCCGAGTCGCGAGTACACGCCCCTCGCCTGGGGCGCGGACTGGCTCGACGTCGAGTTCGCGGTGCACGGTGACGCCGGCATCGCTGCACCCTGGGCAGCCACCGCTCCCCTCGGCTCATCGATCGGCGTCGGCGGGCCCCGCGGATCGATGGTGTTGACGGGCGCGCCCGGCTCCTGGCTTCTGGTCGGCGACGAGACCGCGATCCCCGCGATCCGGCGGTTCGCGGCGCTCGTCCCCATGGATGTCGACGCACGGATCGTGATCGAGACGGTCTCGACCGGGCGCGAGATCGACATCGACGCGCCTGTCGACGTCGAGTGGCTGCATCGGGGTGATGCCCCCTCGGGCTCGGCACTCATCGCGTTCCTCGACGGGCTGACGGCGGAGGATTCGATCGGAGACGACCCGTTCGTGTTCATCGCGGCCGAGCAATCGATCGTCAGGCCCGGGCGCGCACTGCTGGAACGGTGGGGCATCGACACGGCGCGCGCCGTGGTGAAGGGCTATTGGAAGCGCGGCGAAGCCGAGTACCACGCGCCGCACTAGTGCGACTCCGGCGCCGCTACTACGCCTCCTTCGTGGAGGACGACGACGGCATCCGGATCGAGTTCATGCACAATCCGCCCCGCGCGGCAGGGTGACGCCAGGGCGGGCCACCGAGCTGTTGCGCCTGTCCTGCACATCTCAGCTGCAACTCACGTTTTCCCCTGTACTCGGGATGACGGTATACAGCGACGTCGATCTCGATGCGTCGTCTGGAACGATGCGAAGATGACACGGTGCACCTCATGAACGACGCTCAGATCTGGACGATGATCGGCTCGTTCACTGCGCTCATGCTGAGCATGATGACGGTCGTCTCGACGCTCTTCATCCGTGTCGTCCGCGCAGAGATCGGCGGGCTCCGCGGGGAGATCGGCGGTCTCCGCGGCGAGATGAATGCCCAGATCGGCGGACTCCGCGGCGAGATGAACTCCCAGATCGGCGGACTCCGCAACGAGATGAACGCCCGCTTCGACACCGTGAACACCCGCATCGACGGGCTCGACCGCGACATGCAGGCCGTGGTCAAGCGCTCGTTCGGCCTCGACCGCGACTGACGTCAGACCACGGGGGCGGCGACCGCCTCGGCATCCGCCCGGTCCGTGAACGCCTCTTTCGGGACGAACACGAGGATCGCCGCCGCCACGAGGGCGGTGACACCGCAGACGACCCAGACGGTGATGTACCCGGCGAAGGAACCGGCGGTGCCCTCGACCGCGCCGCTCACGCCGTTCAGCAACGCGATGCCGAAGATGCACGAGGCGATCGCCCCGCCCACGGTCTTGACCGAGTTCGTCAGTCCCGTCGCGACCCCCGTCTGTGTGGCGGGAGCCGCCGACGCGGCCGCAGCAGGAAGCGCAGCGACGAGCGCCCCGGATCCGAGTCCGACGACGACCATGTTCGTCACGACCTGCACGTACGAGTCATGGAAGGGGAGGAACAGCAGGAATCCGACGCCGACGAGCAGCGATGCGCCCATCAGCGTGACGCGCGGGGTGAGGAGTCGGGCGATCACCGGGAACAGCAGAGCACCGGCGATCATCGCGATCAGATACAGGCCGATGATCAAGGAGGTCGCGAAGCCTGTGGTTCCGAGTCCGTAGCCGTACACGCCCGGGTCGGTGCGAGCGAAGGTCGACAGCGGCGCCTGGGCGCCCAGGACGCTCACGCCGAACAGGCCGGCGGTCAGGAACACCGGGCCGAGCGCCGGCGAACGGAACATGCGCACGTCGATGAGCGGGTCGTCGCAGCGGAGCTCCCAGAGCACGAACGGGATCACGAGCAGGAGGCCGAGCGCGACGACCGCCCACGACCACGGGTTCACCAGTCCACCCTCGAGACGCAGCAGGCTGAGTCCTCCGGTGAAGCAGATGAGCGCCATCGAGATCAGCACGACGCCGACCGTGTCGAACACGCCGCCGGTCGGGTCGGGAGACTCCTTCACTCCGAACAGGATCACGAAGAAGCAGACGACGATGAGGATGGCGGGGATCAGGAGCACGACGGTGAGTGGCAGCACGTCGATGAGCGCGCCGCCGACGAGTGCACCGATGATCGCGCCACCCTCGAGTGCCGCGACCAGGAGCCCTGCGGCCTTCGCCGTGATCGAGGAACGACCCTCCATCCGACGCGAGCGCGACCAGATCAGGGCGATCTCGAGCGGCAGCCAGACGACGTAGAACCCCATGAGCGTCCAGCCGATGAGGAAGACCGGGAAGGAGTCGGTGAAGGGCAGGACGAGTGCCGCCGCGGCGGTCAGCGCGGTCGAGATCAACAGCATCCGCTTGTGGCCGACCATGTCGCCGAGCTTCGCGAATGCCGGCACGACGAGCGCCGAGAGCATGAGCTGCGTGCCCTCGAGCCAATTGACATCCGCGTCGTGGATGCCGAGGTGCCGCGCGATGTCGGTGAGCATCGGCGTGTAGTAGCCCTGCAGGACGCCGCTGGTGAATTCGACGAAGGCCAGGAAGCCCACGACGGTGGCGAGGGTTCCCAGAGTTCGGGTGCGCGTCATCGCGGCTCCTCTGTGGAAGGGCTGAGTCGGGCGTCGAGACGCCAACGAAGGGGTGAGATCACACTAGCCGCTCGATGAGAGCGCGATGGAACCGCTCCCCCCGCTCGAGGGCTGCGATCTCGACGTTCTCGTCCACGCCGTGGATCGACGCCCTCTGCGCGTTCGACATGTCGAGCGGGGCGAAGCGATAGACGGCGGGCGCGAAGCGGTGGAAGTGACGCGAATCCGTCGCCGCCATCATCACGTACGGCACGGCCGGAACGCCCGGATGAGACACGGCGAGCGCGTCGGCCAGCAGGGCGAACTGGGCGTTGTCCGTCGCAGACTCGGGCGAGGGCTCGCTCGCCTCCTCGACCTTCACCACCACCAGCGGATCGCGGATGCGCCGACGTACCCGGAGCACAGCCTGCTGCGTCGTCTCGCCCAGGGCGATCCTCAGATTCACGGTCGCTGACGCCTGCGAGGGCAGAACGTTCGCCGCCGTTCCGCCTGACTGCATCGTGGGCGCCACCGTCGTGCGCACCAGGGCGGCCGGCTCACCGCCGAGCGCCGCGAAGAGCTGGCCGGTGAGGAACGGCGCGGATCCGAGCACACGGAGAAGGTGCCGAGTCGGCCCCGGCGTCTGGGCGCCGAGCTGTGTCAGCATCCGCCCGATGGCTCTCGAGGGCCGAGGGCGGAACGTGGTGGGCCCGAGCCGGTCGACGGCCCGCGCCACTCGACGCACGGCGGTGAGCGCCGGGGGCGCCGAGGCATGACCGCCCTCGCCGCGCGCCGACAGAGTGAGCGTCATGACGCCCTTCTCCCCCACGCCGATCATGGCCGCGCGTCCGGGCACGAACGGCAGCGGAGCGTCGACCACCGCGCCTCCTTCATCGACGACCAGCCACGGGACGATGCCGCGCTCGCGGAGCACCCGTGCGATCTCCTCCGCCGCGCGGCCGTAGGTCTCCTCGTTTCCCCCGAACGAGAGGTAGACGTCGCGGGCGGGGGCGAAACCGTCGGCGAGCAGGTTCTCGACCGCTTCGAGCACGACGATCAGCGGACCCTTGTCGTCGAGGGCTCCGCGTCCGTAGACGATGCCGTCGGCGATGACACCGGCGAACGGCGGATGCGTCCACGCGTCGCTCTCATCGACCGGCACCACGTCGTAGTGCGCCATCAGCACGACGGGCTCCTCGGAGGAGAGCCCGGTGCCCTCCCAGTGGAAGAGCAGTCCGAAGTCGGTGTGCCGCTCGAGCGTCAGCTTCTCGTGGACCAGCGGATAGAGGTCGGCGATCAGCGCGACGAAGTCCTCGAACGGCCCGGACCCGCGCTCCTCGAGCTCGGCCGAGACTGTCGGCAACTGGATCATCTGCGCGAGGCGCTCGGCGATTCCTGGGCGAGGTTCGGTCACGTCGGCCATCGTATCGCCGGGCCTCCCTGTCTCCTTCAGCGCTCCGGGCGCACTTCCTGCCGTCTGACGCGTGTTCCGGCGGCACGAACTGCGACCGGAGCGAGTCCGCCGCGTCCCACGGATCGCACGGGACGCGAGACAATCGAGGGATGAGTCTGTTCGCCCTGGCCCCCAAGCGCGGTCCGCGTTGGCACCTGGCGACGCAGGCGGCTCTCGGAATCGCCGTCCCGATCGCCGTCATGACCCTTATCGGCGAGCCGTCGCTCGGCTACATCGCGGCATCCGGAGCCTTCACCGTCCTGTTCGCCGGCACCGCGCCGGTCATCGACCGGGCGAGGATCCTGCCGTTCGTCGCCGCGGGCCTGGTCGCCAGCGCAACCCTCGGCGTCGCTCTCTCAGCCAACGCCTGGCTCGTGAGCATCGGCGTCGTCGTCGTGGCGATCGTCAGCGCAGCTCTGGCATTCGGCTTCCGCCTCGGTCCTCCAGGGCCCCTGTTCTTCGTGCTGGTCTTCGGGCTCTCCGCCCATGTCATCGCCAGTTCGCCGATCGCACCGCTCGTCTACATCGCTGCGCTCGCGGCGGGTTGTCTGTTCTCGTATCTGGTCGCGATGGCTCCCCTGCTCCTCCCCCGCTCGCGCAGGATCACGGCGCGACCGCTGCGGGAGCTGCTGCCCGGTCCGGCCTTCACGCCCGATTCGCGCATGCTCCTCATGCGGGTCGCCATCGTCGCCGTGATCGGAGTGCTGCTGGGCCTGGTGATCGATCCGACGCGGACGTACTGGATCGTCGGTTCCGCCGTCGCCGTGATCGGTGTCGCCGCCGCGCGTCGTGCCGCCGTGCAGCGCGGACTGCACCGGATGCTCGGCACCGTCGTCGGCGCCGGCGTGTACGCGCTGCTCGCACTGCTGCATCCGTCCGGCCTCTGGCTGGCGCTGCTGCTGGGCGCGCTGCAGTTCACGATCGAGCTCGTCGTGGTGCGTCACTACGCCCTGGCGCTCGTCTTCATCACTCCGCTGGTGCTTCTGCTGACCGGCGCAGCGACCGGGGACATCGGATCGATGGACGTCGCGTTCGAGCGGATCGTGGACACCGTCGTCGGCGCAGCCCTCGGCGCCGCATCCGGACTGCTCCATCCGCGCGCCGGCGCGAAGACCGGCTGACTCTCGACGCCGGTCGACCCGCAGGCCATACTCGCACCATGAGCCGCGCACCCGAGATCGACGAGTACCACCGCAACCTCACTCCGGAGGACCGCGAGATCTGCGACCTTCTCGTCACCGAGATCGAACAGGGACTCCCCGAAGCTGCGGGCAAGGTGTGGCACGCGCATCCGGTCTGGTTCCTCGACGGCAATCCGATCGTCGGCTATCACCGGTTGAAGGATGCCGTGCGCCTGATGTTCTGGAGCGGCCAGTCGTTCGCGGGCGCCGGCCTCACCGCATCCGGGACGTTCCAGGCGGCCGAAGCGAGATATCTCGACGCCGCCGAGGTCGACACCACAGCCCTCGCCGGCTGGCTCGCCGAATCACGCCTGATCCAGTGGGACTACGAGCACATCCGCACGAACCGCGGATTGGTGAAGCGCACCGATTTCTGACCCGGCACGGGGAACACCCAGCGCCCGCCGCCGGTTGCACCGGGAGGACGGAAAGGGATCCCGATGGAACTGACGCTCGTCACATCCGCGTTCTGCGGAGCCTGCTCGCGCACCCGCTCGGTTCTGACCGATGCCGCACGATTCCTGCCCGATGCCACGATCACCGAGATCGACGTCGCGCGCGAGCCCGACGCCGCCGAAGCGCTCGACATCCGCTTCACGCCGACCGTCATCATCCGCGACTCGTCGGGCGTCGAGGTGTTCCGCGCCGAAGGCGTGCCGACCGTGCCACAGGTGCTCACGGCGGCGGTGAAGGCACTCCCGTCCTGAGCCGCCGCGCATGCTCTTGCGGATGTCCGACCCCCGGCGAAGAATGAGCGAGCAGCGGGGTCGTCGTCGACTCCGCATCACATGACTGGGGGCAACACCATGGCGAATCTCAACCCGTATCTCTCGTTCCGCACCGAGGCGCGACAGGCGATGGAGTTCTATCAGAGCGTGCTCGGCGGTGAGCTCGACATCAACGTCTTCGGCGAGTTCCCCGACATGGTCCAGAACCCCGACCAGAAGGACCTCGTGATGCACGCGCAGCTCACGACCGCCGACGGGCTCGTGCTCATGGCGTCGGACACACCCGACGGAATCCCGTTCGAGCCGCCGCAGGGCTTCTCGGTGTCGCTCAGCGGCAACACCCAGGAGCGCACTCAGGCCGTCTGGGACGCGCTGGCCGACGGCGCCGCCATCACGATGCCGCTCGACACCCCTCCGTGGGGTGGCACGTTCGGGATGCTCGTCGACCGCTTCGGCGTGCCGTGGATGCTGCACGGCGACCCGGAATGACCCTGCACCTCACAGTCGCTCGGCCCACTGCCGACCGGAATACGACCCGGTGACTGCGAGACCCCTCCTGCCGTGATCGGCAGAAGGGGTCTCAGGCGGTCGCTGCTCGGCTGTCGGATCAGCGCAGCGCCTTGGCCTCGATGAAGGCCCGGAGCTCGTGCTCGTCGTCGGCCATCTCGGTCGTGCGCTGCGGGGCGTCGAGCATCGTGCGCAGCTCGGACGAATACTCGAGCTCGACGCCGATCGCCTCACGGATCGTCTCGGCGAACTTCTGCGGCTTCGCGGTCTCGAGCACGAGCATCGGAACGCCGGGCTCGAGGTACTCGCGGGCGACCTTGACGCCATCAGCCGTGTGCGGATCGATGATGTCGCCCGACGCGTCGTACACCGCCTTGATGGTCGCGAGTCGGTCGTCGTGGGTGGAGGTTCCGCTGACGATGCCGAACTCCTCGACGAAACGCTCGAGGTCTGCGGTGAAGTCGAAGTACCCCTGCGTGTCGAGCTCCTGCCACGCGCTCACGACGCGAGCGGCATCGCGGCCGACGAGCTCGAAGATGAAGCGCTCGAGGTTCGACGCCTTCGAGATGTCCATCGACGGGCTCGACGTGGCGAGGGTCTGGGCCGCGCTGCGCGGACGGTAGACGCCGGTTCGGAAGAACTCGTCGAGGACGTTGTTCTCATTCGCTGCGAGCACCAGGCGACGGATCGGAAGACCCATCTGCTTCGCGAAGAAACCCGAGAGGATGTTGCCGAAGTTGCCGGACGGCACCGTGAACGACACCTCGGTCCAGCCGCCGGCATCCGTCGCACGCAGCCACGCCCAGAAGTAGTACACGACCTGGGCGGTGATGCGGGCGAGGTTGATCGAGTTGACCGCGCCGAGGTGCTGGGCGCGCTTGAAGTCCAGGTCGCCCGCGAGCAGCTTGACGAGGTTCTGGCAGTCGTCGAAGACGCCGTCGACCACGATGTTGTGGATGTTCTCGTCATCGAGCGAGAACATCTGCGCCCGCTGGAACGCGCTCATGCGCCCCTTCGGGGAGAGCATGAAGACCGAGATGCGATCCTTGCCGCGCAACGCGTGCTCGGCAGCGGATCCGGTGTCACCGGACGTCGCGCCGAGGATGTTCAGCACCGACCCCTTGCGCTCGAGCGCATACTCGACGACCTGGCCGAGGAACTGCATGGCCATGTCTTTGAACGCCAGCGTCGGCCCCTCGGACAGCCCCACGAGAGTGAGGTCGTCGCCGATCGAGCGCAGCGGCACGACCTCTTCGGGGAACGGCTCGTATGCTGCGGCCGTCATGCGCGCGAGATCGACACGGGGGATGTCGGTGGCGAAGAGCGCCAGCACCTCCGTCGCCAGCTGCGGGTAGGTCAGTGCACGCCAGCGCTCGAGCGTCTCGCCGTCGACCGTGGGCATGGTCTCGGGAACGGCCAGCCCGCCGTCGGGGGCGAGTCCTTCGAGCAGGGTCTCGCAGTACGGCAGCGGCTGCATGCCGCCTCGGGTGGAGATGTACTGCACGGGTACTCCTCGGATCGGAATCGGCACGGGACTTCCATTGTCGCAGGTGGCCGGGAGGTGATTGCGCGAACGACGAAGGGCCGTGATCAGAACAGTGAGGTGGGGAGCGCGCCCTCGTGCTCGAGCAGCCAGCGCTTGGTCGCCAGCCCCTGTCCCGGGGCGCCGCCGGAGTATCCTCCCAGCCCGTCGCCCGCGACGACGCGATGACAGGGCACGATGATCGGCACCGGATTGGCACCCATGATGGCGCCGATCCCTCTCGCGGGCACCTCGGTGCCGCTGCGCCGAGCGAGACCGCCGTAGGTCAGCGTCTCGCCATGCCCGACCGTCTCGTAGAGCGCGAGCAGCACCGCCCTGGTGGTGTCGGTCTGTCTGCCGAGATCGACGGGCAGGTCGAACTCCCGCAGCGCGCCGTCGAAGTACGCCGTCAGCTGGTCGAGCGCTTCTGCGAGAAGCGGATCCGGCTCCGCGTCCGTCTCGGCATCCGTCCGGGCCGGCGGATCCGAACGCCAGGTGACCCTCCGGATCGCCGTCCCGTCGCTGACGACGCCGATCTCGCCGATGGGAGAGAGCACGGTTCCGAACGAGGGCATGGCGAGAGGCTACCGCGCACCCCGCACAGCGGCGTGGACCTAGCGCCTTTGAGGTGTGGAGGCAATGGTATTCCGCTTCCGGTTCTCACCTCTTAGCGTGGAGCCCATCAACAGAATCAGGAGCCCTCATGACTGCGAAGACCCATACCGCGCATGACCACCAGCCCGTAGAAGGCCAGGCTCCCGTGAAAGCGCCCACGCCTGTCGAGCCCCTGTACGAACGCGTCGACCTCGACCGCTACGTCGTGCTCCACGAGGGGCCCGTCGGCTACGTGGAACACGTGCATCCGGTGTTCGTCTGCTACGTCGGACACCCGTATCACCAGGCCGACGAGGTCGCGCAGGTGCATGACTTCCATGACGCCGTGAACACCGTCCTGCACCGCGCCGTCGCGACTCGGCGCGCTCTGTGAGCCACGACGTCTGGCCCGGTTCGCCGTACCCCCTCGGGGCGACCTTCGACGGACAGGGCACGAACTTCGCGCTGTTCAGCGAAGGAGCCGAGAAGGTCGAGCTGTGCCTCTTCGATGACGACGGCACCGAAGAGCGCGTGCTCCTCGAAGAGGTCGATGCGTTCGTGTGGCACGGCTATCTGCCTTCGGTGCAGCCGGGCCAGCTCTACGGCTACCGCGTGCACGGCGCGTACGAGCCCGCGCAGGGTCAGCGGTTCAACCCGAACAAGCTCCTCCTCGACCCGTACGCCAAGTCGGTGGCCGGGCGCATCGACTGGGGTCAGCCGCTCTTCGGATACGACTTCGGCGATCCCGACTCGCGCAATGACGAGGACTCGGCCTCCACGATGGTCAAGGGCGTCGTCATCAACCCGTTCTTCGAGTGGGCCGGCGACCGCCTCCCCAAGACGCCGTACGCGCAGACCGTCATCTACGAAGCCCATGTGAAGGGCCTCACCGAACTGCACCCGGACGTTCCCGAAGAGCTGCGCGGCACCTACGCGGCGATCGCACACCCGTCGGTCATCGAGCACCTCGTGCATCTGGGGGTCACCGCGATCGAACTGATGCCGGTGCACCAGTTCGTGTACGACTCCACCCTGCTGGAGAAGGGCCTGACGAACTACTGGGGCTACAACACCCTCGCGTTCTTCGCGCCGCACAACGACTACTCGTCCAGCGGACAGCACGGTCAGCAGGTGCAGGAGTTCAAGGCGATGGTGCGCGCTCTGCACGCCGCGGGCATCGAGGTCATCCTCGACGTCGTCTACAACCACACCGCCGAGGGCAACCACATGGGCCCGATGCTCTCGATGAGAGGCATCGACAACGAGGCGTACTACCGCCTCGAAGAGGACCGTCGGTACTACACCGACTACACCGGCACCGGGAACAGCCTCAACGCGGGCAACCCGCACGCGCTGCAGCTGATCATGGACTCGCTTCGCTACTGGGTCACCGAGATGCACGTCGACGGCTTCCGCTTCGACCTCGCCTCGACTCTCGCACGCGAGTTCTACGACGTCGATCGCCTCGCTGCGTTCTTCGAGCTGGTGCAGCAGGATCCGATCGTCTCTCAGGTGAAGCTCATCGCCGAGCCGTGGGATGTCGGCCCCGGCGGGTACCAGGTGGGCAACTTCCCGCCGCAGTGGACCGAGTGGAACGGCAAGTACCGCGACACCGTGCGCGACTTCTGGAGAGGAGAGCCGCAGGCCCTTGGCGAGTTCGCCTCGCGTCTGACGGGCTCCGCCGACCTCTACGAGCACTCGGGCAGACGCCCGGTGGCATCCATCAACTTCGTCACGGCGCACGACGGCTTCACGCTGCGCGACCTCGTCTCGTACGACGAGAAGCACAACGACGCGAACGGCGAGGACAACAACGACGGCGAATCCCACAACCGCTCGGAGAACAACGGAGTGGAGGGGCCGACCGACGACGAGGCGGTGAACCGCATCCGCGCCCGGCAGCAGCGCAACTTCCTGGCGACGCTGCTGCTGTCGCAGGGCGTGCCGATGATCGCGCACGGCGATGAACTCGGTCGCACGCAGGACGGCAACAACAACGGCTACGCCCAGGACAACGAGCTGACCTGGGTCGACTGGGATGCTGCGGATCGCCCCCTCGTCGAGTTCACCGCTGCGGTCGCCAGGCTCCGCCGCGCGCATCCGACCTTCCGGCGCAGCCGCTTCTTCGACGGACGCCCGGTGCGCTCCGAAGACGGCGAGCGTGTGCCCGACGTGGTCTGGCTCCGCCCCGACGGCCGACGGATGCAACCGGAGGACTGGGACTCGGGCTTCGGCCTCGCGATCGGCATGTTCCTCAACGGTCAGGGCATCCGCGAGAAGGATCGCCGCGGCCGACCGGTCGCGGATCAGAACTTCCTGATCTATTTCCACAGCGGGGCGGAGGCGATCGACGCCGTGCTTCCCGACGACCGCCACGGACTCGCCTGGGAGGTGGCGATCGACACCGCCTCAGACCGAGCCGGTGGCACGCCTCTCGATGCGGGATCTCCCGTGACCCTCGAGGCCCACTCCCTGCTGGTGCTGCGTGAGGTCGACCAGACCGAGGTGCCGACGGACGACTCGGTCGAGGCCTCCCTGCGCATCCAGACCGAGCGCGCCGAGACGCCCTCGCCCGCACCGAGCCCGGAGCTGCCTCGATGACCCGACGCCCTCTCTCGACGTATCGGCTGCAGATCAGGGCGGGCTTCACGCTCGACGACGCCGCGGCGGTCACGGACTACCTGGCCGACCTCGGCGTCTCCTGGGCGTACCTGTCGCCACTGCTCGCGGCCGTGCCAGGCTCCGACCACGGATACGACGTCGTCGACCACTCCCGGATCGACGACGCCCGCGGTGGCCCCGAGGGCCTGGTCCGGTTCGCCGCCTCCGCACGCGCGGCGGACCTCGGCATCCTCGTCGACATCGTCCCGAACCATGTCGGGGTCGCGATCCCCCGCGCCAACCCCTGGTGGTGGGACATGCTGCGGCTCGGTCGCGCATCGCGGCACGCGGTGGCCTTCGACGTCGACAAGACGGTGTCAGAGGGTCGGGTGCGACTCCCGATCCTGGGGTCCTCCCCCGCCGAGGTCCTCGCCGCAGGGGAGATCGTGATCGACACGACCCCCGCGGACGATGCTCCCGACGGGACCCTGAGTTACTTCGATCATGTTCTGCCGCTGGCTCCTGGAACAGGAGCCCTGGCGGAGGATCTCCCTGCTCTGCTCGACGCCCAGCACTACGAGCTGCGGTTCTGGGAGGATCAGAACACCGACCTCGACTATCGCCGCTTCTTCGCCGTGTCGGAGCTGGCGGGGATCCGGGTCGAGCTTCCGGACGTGTTCGACGAGTCGCACCGGGAGATCGCGCGGTGGATCACCGACGGACTCGCCGACGGACTGCGGGTGGACCACCCGGACGGGCTGGCGCACCCCGGCGACTATCTGGAACGTCTCGCCGACGCGACCGGCGCCGCCTACACCCTGGTCGAGAAGATCCTGGAGCCCGGCGAGGAGCTGCCCTCCTGGTGGCGCACCGACGGCACGACCGGCTACGACGCGCTGGTCGAGATCGATCGGGTCCTGATCGACCAGTCGGGCGTCGACGAACTCGACGCCCTCGACGCCCGGTTGCGCGCCGAGACCGGTCTGCCGGTCGCGCAGCCGTGGCACGATCTGATCCTCACCACGAAGCGGAAGGTCGCCGACGAGATCCTGCAGTCCGAGATCCGCCGACTGGTGCGCGCGCTGCCGTTCGGCATCGTCGGAGCGGAGGATGCTCTGACCGAGATCGTCGCGAGCTTCCCCGTCTACCGGGCGTATCTGCCGGCGGGACGCGAGCATCTGCAGCACGCGATCGATGACGCCGCCCGCCGACGGCCCGATCTCGCCGAGTCGATCGCCGAGCTCGCGCCGCTGCTCTTCGACACGACGCTCGAGGTCGCGGAGCGGTTTCCGCAGGTCACCGGAGCGGTGATGGCGAAGGGCGTGGAGGACACCGCGTTCTACCGCTTCACCCGGCTGGGCACGCTGACCGAGGTCGGCGGCGACCCCTCGATCGGGTCTCTCTCGGTCGAGTCTTTCCACGATGCCCAGCGGTCGCGACTCGCCTCATGGCCGCACTCGATGACCACGCTGTCGACGCACGACACGAAGCGCTCCGAAGACGTGCGTGCCCGGCTGTCGGTGCTCGCCGAGGTGCCTGAGCGCTGGTCCGAGACGCTGACGGAGCTCCGCGCCGTCGCCTCGACCGGACACGGCCCCCTCGACGCGCTCCTGTGGCAGGCGGTCGTGGGAGCGTGGCCCGTCTCGACCGAGCGACTGACCGCCTATGGGCTGAAGGCCGCTCGCGAGGCCGCCGAGGGCACCGGATGGCAGCACCCGGACGCCGAGTTCGAGAAGGGCGTCACGGCGATCGCCGAGGCCGCCAACGGCTCCGCGCGAGACATCGTCGAGCGGTTCGTGAACGAGATCGTCGCCCCCGGCCGCGTCAACTCGCTGTCCGCGAAGCTGCTCCAGCTTGCGGCGCCCGGCGTTCCCGACGTCTACCAGGGCACCGAGCTGTGGGACCACTCGCTCGTCGACCCCGACAACCGTCGACCGGTCGACTTCGCCGAGCGGTCCGCACTGCTCCGCCTCCTCGACGAGGACGCCGCCCGCGGCATCCTCCCTCCGATCGACGACTCCGGACTCGCGAAGATGCTCGTCACCTCGCGGACTCTGCGCCTGCGCCGCGACCACGCCGACCTCTTCCACGGCTATCGCCCCGGTGCGATCGCCGGAGAGGCGGCCGACCACGCGATCGCCTTCGATCGCGGCGGAGTGCTCGCCGTGGCCACTCGCCTGCCGGTCGGTCTGGCGCGTCGGGGCGGATGGGGAGACACCGTGCTGATGCGGCCCGACCTCGCCGCTGTCGATGTGCTGACGGGCCGACGCGTCGACGGCGGTCCTGTTCCGCTGGCGGAGCTGCTCGACACCTATCCGGTCGCGCTCCTGGTGGAGGAACGATGATCTCGGTCTGGGCACCGCGCGCGAAGACCGTGCGGCTGCGGCGCCTGACCCCCGCGTGCGTGCTGATCTCCGAGCACGACATGACGCCGACCTCGGCGGAACCGGGATGGTGGAGCAGCGACGTCCCGATGTCCGAGGGCGAGCGCTACGGCTTCCTGCTCGACGGGAGCGATGACCTTCGGCCCGACCCCCGGTCTCGGCGACAGCCTCGCGGTGTGCATGGACCGTCCGCGCTGTTCGACGCCGCACGTTTCGAATGGACCGACACGAGCTGGGCGGGTCGAGCGCTCGAAGGCGGAGTGATCTACGAGCTGCACGTGGGCACCTTCACGCCGGAGGGGACCCTCGACGCGCTGATCGGCCGCCTCGACCACCTCGTCGGGCTCGGGATCACGCACATCGAGCTGCTCCCGGTCAACGCGTTCAGCGGCACGTGGAACTGGGGCTACGACGGAGTGCTCTGGTACGCCGTGCACGAGGCCTACGGCGGCCCCGCCGGATATCAGCGCCTCGTGGATGCGGCGCATGCCCGCGGCCTCGCAGTGATCCAGGACGTGGTCTACAACCACCTGGGCCCGAGCGGCAACTACCTGCCCGAGTTCGGGCCGTACCTGCGCGACGGCGAACACACCTCCTGGGGCGAATCGGTGAACCTCGACGAGCCCGCGGTGCGCGAGTACATCATCGAGAACGCTCTGATGTGGCTGCGCGACTTCCACGTCGACGGGCTGCGTCTCGACGCGGTGCACGCCCTCCACGACGACCGCACTCCGCACATCCTGCACGAGCTCGCCGAACGCGTCGATGCACTCTCCGCTCAGGTCGAGCGACCGCTCAGCCTGATCGCGGAATCCGACCTGAACGACCCGACGCTCATCCTGCCCCGCGAAGCCGGCGGATACGGGCTCACGGCGCAGTGGTCGGATGACTGGCATCACGCGGTCCATGTGGCCCTCACCGGTGAGACCGACGGCTACTACGCGGACTTCGCCGCACCGGATGCCGTCGCCAAAGTGTCGGAGGGCGGCTTCTTCCACGACGGCACGTACTCCTCTTTCCGCGGCCGCACGCACGGTGCTCCCCTGCCAGCGAACGTGCCCGCCTGGCGCCTCGTCACCTTCGCACAGGATCACGACCAGATCGGCAACCGGGCCGCCGGCGACCGGCTCGCGGCCTCGCTGTCGCCCGGGCGCCTCGCCGTCGCCGCGGTGCTCACGCTGACCGCCCCGGGAACGCCCATGCTGTTCATGGGCGAAGAGTGGGGCGCATCGACGCCCTGGCAGTTCTTCACCTCGCACAAGGAGCCGGAGCTCGCCCGAGCCACCGCCGAGGGGCGCATCGCCGAGTTCGCGCGCATGGGCTGGGACCCGGCACTCGTGCCCGATCCGCAGGATCCGGCGACGTTCGAGCGCTCGCATCTCGACTGGAACGAGCTCGGCGACGGGCCGCATGCTCAGCTGCTCGACCTCTACCGCCGCCTGATCTCGCTGCGGCAGGAGCGCGACGAACTCACTGATCCCGACATGGCGCACACGACCGTCGCGGTGTCGCATCGGGATGCGGCCCCGGATGCCCGCGCGTACCGCATCGACCGCGGACGCCTCTCGGTGCTCGTCAACCTGACGGCGGACGAGGTCGAGTTCGACCTGGAACCGGATGCCCGAGTGCTGCTGGAGACAGCACCCGGCCGGATCATGGCCCGCACGATCTTCGTCCTGCCGGAGTCGGCGGTGATCGTCGGCCCGCCCGACTGATCGACGTCACCCCGCGGCGAGCGCCTTCGCGAAGCAGAGCGAGAGGTCGCTCTGCACGTAGTGACCGTAGCGCGGGATCGGCGCGTACCCCTCACGCTCGTAGAAGCGCACTGCGTCCGGCTGCGCCGTGCCGGTCTCGAGCACCAGGCGTCGGAGGCCGAGTTCATCGGCCGCCCGCTCGAGAGCGCTGAGCAGCGCGGTGGCGGCTCCCGTTCCGCGCGCCTGCGGAGCGGCGTACATCCGCTTGATCTCCGCGACGCCTTCGCCCAGCACATGGTCATCGAGCGGGCGCAGGCCACCGCACACGATCGCCTCTCCGTGCGGGTCTCGCGCGAGCAGGAACACCGGCACATCCTCGGCCGAGGGGATGACGCCGGGCTCGTGATCGTCGCTGCCGTACCGAGCGTCGAGCTCAACTCGCTGGGCTGCGCGCAGCCGCTCGGCATCCGGGTGGGTCCAGGCCACGCGCTCGATCG
Source organism: Microbacterium sp. Leaf159 (assembly GCF_001423615.1). GTDB lineage: Bacteria > Actinomycetota > Actinomycetes > Actinomycetales > Microbacteriaceae > Microbacterium. The sequence continues at coordinate 1,626,448 of NZ_LMOU01000001.1, forward strand.
TCACACTCGTCATCAGTCGTTCTCCTTCGCTCCCTCGTCCGTTCGCAGAGCCACGCTATCGATCCGGAGTTTCGGCGATGTTGCCGACTTCGAGTTCAGGTTTCGCTGAATTCAGGATTTTCTGTACTGTTGTGGTGTGACTCTCACGGCCTCCCCCACCCACACCGCCGCCGTCGCCCGGCTGGGACACGCGCTGTCGGACTCGACGCGCGCGTCGATCCTGCTCGCGCTGCGCGAAGAGCCCGCATATCCCTCGGATCTCGCCGAGCAGCTCGGCGTGAGTCGGCAGCTGCTGTCGAACCACCTGGCGTGTCTGCGCGGGTGCGGTCTCGTCGAGAGCATCCAGGACGGCCGGCGCAGCCGATATCAGCTCGCGGATCCGCACCTCGTCCCGGCACTCGACGCACTGCTGCAGGTCATGCTGGTCGTCGAGCCCGACTGCTGCGACGGCGAAGGGTGCACCTGCTGATGACCACGATTGCCCCGAGCTCTGCCCGTCGGGCGACGCTGCACCGTCGCATCCGGCTCATCGTGGCGTTCACGATCGTTTACAACGTCATCGAGGCGATCGTCGCGATCACGGCCGGATCCGTCGCGTCCTCCGCCGCGCTCATCGGCTTCGGCCTCGACTCGAGCATCGAGGTGCTGTCCGCCGCCGCGGTCGCCTGGCAATTCACCCGCCGCGACCCCGAGCGGTGGGAGAAGCCGACGCTGCGGGTGATCGCCGTCGCCTTCTTCGCCCTCGCGATCTACGTCGTCGCCTCCTCGGCGCTCTCCCTGATCGGCGGTGACCGCCCCGCACACAGCACGGTCGGCCTCGTCCTCACCGCCGTGAGCGTCGTCGTCATGCCTCTCGTCTCCCTCGCGGAGCGACGCGCAGGGCGCGAGGTCGGCTCGGCCACCGCGGTCGCCGATTCGAAGCAGACGCTGATCTGCACCTACCTGTCGGCCGCCGTGCTGATCGGTCTCGCGCTCAACAGCCTGTGGGGTTGGTGGTGGGCGGATGCCGTCGCGGGACTCGTCATCGCGATCTTCGCCGTGCGCGAAGGCGTGGAGGCGTGGAAGGGCGACGCGTGCGCCACCTCGGTGGGCATGATCCTCGAGGACGGACATGACCACGAGCACGAGCACGAGGATCACCACTGACCTCACGATCTGCGGTGACTTTCGACGGCCGCGTCACGATTCCCGCATCCCCGGGTCTTGCTTGTGAGACCTGAAGTGAGCCTGGGGGACATGTGCTCGCTCCACGTCTTGGGCCGCACTCTCCCCTTTCTGAGCGGCTCGCGGGTGGGGCATCTCCCACGGCCCCACCCGCACTCCCCTCCCTGAGGCGCTGCGATGCGATGAGCCGAGCCGCTCAGATCCAGCCGCGCTCCTCGGCGAGCAGCACGGCCTGCTGCCGGGTTCCGACCGACAGCTTCGCGAGCACGGCCGAGATGTGATTGCGCACCGTCCCGGGGGCGAGCGACAGCGCCTTCGCGATCTGACCGGTCGTCTGACCACGGCGGCCTGCGCGCAGCACGTCGAGTTCGCGGTCGGTGAGCGGGGATCGTTCGTCGCTCAGGGCGTCGGCCGCGATCTCCGGATCGACGTACCGCGCACCGGCTGCGACCCTGCGGATCACGTCGGCGACCTGATCGGCGCCACGCGACTTCGGCAGGAAGCCGGAGACGCCGGAGGCGAGCGCCCGACGCAGCACACCGGGACGGGCGTGCCTCGTCACCACGACGCACCGGGTGGCGATCGCCCTGTTCAGCCTCTCGGCCACTTCGACGCCGTCGAGTCCCGGCATCTCGAGATCGAGCAGGCACACGTCCGGCGTCAACCTCAGAGCCTCGGCGAGCGCCTGCTCTCCGTCTTCGCACTCGGCGACGACCTCGATGTCGCCCTCCAGCCGCAGCAGGGCGGCAAGCGCGGAACGGATCATCCCCTCGTCGTCGGCCAGAAGCACCCGGATCATCGCGATCCTCCTCGGTCGGCGGACGCACCCTCGTCCGCGGGAACCGTGACCACGACCGCGAAGTCGCCGCCCTCGTCATGGATCTCCAGGGTGCCGCCCGCCTCGGCGATGCGCCGCCTGACGCCGTCGAGCCCCGAGCCGACCGGCTCCCCCGCGGCTTCGGCATCCACGTCGTTCGCGACTTCATAGCGCCATCCCTCCGGCACTCTCTTCAGCGTGAGCCGCGCGTGGCGTCCGGCACCGTGCCGCAGGACGTTGGTGGTCGTCTCGCGGATCACGGGCCCGAGAGCGGATGCCGGTGCGTCGTCGGCATCAGCCGCGATCTCCGCCTCCACTGCGAGGCCCGCGGCACTGAGGAGGTCCCGCGCGTTCGCCACCTCGTCGCCCAGCGGCACCGAGCGGAACCGGGTCGCGAGATCGCGCGTGCCCTGCCGCGCCTCATCGACGCTCACCCTCGCGGCCTGCAGCTGTTCGAGTGCCGCATCAGGATCGAGCCCCATGAGTCGCTCGGCCAGCTCGAGCTGCAGCGCGATCACCTGCAGGTGGTGTCCCTGCAGATCGTGCACGTCGGTGGCGACGCGAAGTCGCTCCTGGGTCGCGGCGAGCCGCGATTCTGAGGCGCGCGCCCGATCGAGCGTGACCAGGACGTCCCACCACCACAGAGAGCTCACCGACATCGCCGGGATCAGGATCGCGTACAGTGCCGGCAGCCACCCCGGCGCACCGGGCTCCATGGCACCGCGGGCCCCGTCGATGAACGCCAGGCAGAAGAGCAGCACGGTCGTGAGGACCACGATCCGCACCCGCACGCCCTTCGGCCAGTTGAGCAGCACGACCGACTGCGCGATCGGCATGAGCGCGAGTAACCAGCTGTCGGTCACGAAGCCCGCCAGCGCGCCATAGGCGGCGGCGATCAGCAGCGGAAGAGCGATGCGCGTCCACGGGATCCCCGGGTCGGCGTCGACCCGGTGCCGATACGCCCACAGCAGGATCGCGGTCGACAGCCACCAGACGATACCCCCGGCGCCGACGACCACCGGCGCGGTCGCGTCACCCGGCGAGGCGAACGCCTCGAGCGTCCACACCAGCACCAGGAACAGTTCGAGGAACACGACGGCCGAGAACGTGTACCACCAGGTCGCGGTGATGCCGCGAGCCAGCTGCCGGGCTCCGAGCGACGGGTCGCCGGGTGGCTCGACCAGCGGGGATGTGCTCTGCATGCCCCCACGATACGGGCGTGACACATGTCACGGATGCCGTGGACGAACCACCCGGAAACGAGTGACGCCCCGACACTGCCGCCGGGAGCGGAGGAGCGGTGGACTGGATACATCGCGGCGGAGACACCGGCGCTCAGACCATAGGAGCAATCCCATGAACCTCATCGAGACCTTCCAGGGCTTCGTCGCCCAGGTTCCCGAACTCGTCCAGCCGCTCATCGTCGCCCTCGCGGGTGCCATCCCCTTCATCGAGGGTGAGGGTGCCGTCTCGATCGGCATCATCGGCGGCATCCACCCCGTCGTCGCTGCCATCGCGGCGATGGTGGGCAACTTCCTCTGCGTCGCCGTGCTCGTGATCGCGAGCTCGGGTGCCCGCACGGCGATCGTGAACCGCAATCGCAGCCGTGAGGCCGTGCTGGCCGGAACGAGCGGCGGCGCGGTCGAGTCGACCGCCGCGGAGTCCGAGCGCGGCGGGGCACGCAAGGAGAAGTTCCAGCGGGCGTTCGAACGCTACGGCGTTCCCGGCGTGAGCCTCCTGGGTCCACTGCTGCTCCCGACCCAGTTCACCGCCACGATGCTCGCCGCCGCCGGCGTGGGCAAGGTCCGCATCCTGATCTGGCAGGCCGTCGCCATCGTCGGCTGGACCACGATCGTCGCCGTGATCGTGGGCAGCGCCGTGTACGCGATCCGCTGATCGGGCGAATCACAGCGGAGCAGACGCACGCAGCGCCTGGAACACAGCAGCGGGTGGCCACCGACCGGTGATCACCCGCTGCTGTGTGCGTGCGGCTGTCAGCGTCGTGCGACGCCCGACCGCCGCTTCACCGAGACCGCGGTCGCGAGCCCACCGCCGACGATCAGTGCGGTCGCGAGGGCGAGGAAGCCCGACCCGTCGCCGCCGCCCGTCAGCGCCAGCTCGCCAGGAGTCGTGGCAGACGCGGGCGTGCGAGTCGGGGTCGGAGTGGAAGACGGCGACGGTGTCGGGGTCGGCTCCACGACCGGAACCGGGTTCGCGACGTTGGTGAGGGTGAGCGCCACACCGGCTGCTGCTCCGGGCGTCACCTCGTAGGTGCCGTTCCCGGCATCGACGACTCCGTCACCGGAGATCGTCCACGTGCCCCAGGTCACTCCCTCGACGACGGGAAGATCGATCTCCTCGATCACGAAGGTCGATCCGAGGGGAGCACGCTCACTGACGATCGACTGTCCGACGGGCACGACCATCGTCTTGGCAGGGACGTCGGCCCCCTTCACCGAGTACCGCACGGTGTACGTCGCCGCTTGGGCCGCAGCAGCCTGCGGCCCGGTCAGCGCCTTCGAGATCGAGAAGCTCGTGTACGTGACCCCGGTGCCGTCGCCGCCACCCGACTCGGTGATCGTGTGGGTGGCCGACGTCGCGACGGTGTCGACGACGGCATGGTTGCCGAAGACGTCGCCCTTCACGACCGGACCGTCTGCCTGCGTGTAGTAGAGCAGCTCATATGCGAAGCCGCCTGCCGGCAGCCCGGTCGCGGCGAACTCGAAGGACTGGCCGTCGGCGGCGAAGACGATCTGATACTTCGACGGATCGACGATGCTCCACTTCCCGACCTGCACCCCGTTCTCGACGGCGCGCTGGCTCAGCCGCACCTCACCGGTGTAGTGATGATCGGCGAGACCGGGGTCGAGCGTGTCGGTGATCGTGAAGGCGCCGTCGCTCGCGAACCCGCTCGGGACTCCGACGACCCACTTGAGCCGCCCGTCGGTCGCGGTCTCGCCACCGTACTTGTAGGGCTCCTCCTGCTCTGTCGGGTCGACGGGCACGATGCCGCCGTCACCCGGAAGGTCGACGATCTCGACCGTGTCGCCGAGGTCGAACTCGACCGTCTCGTTCGTCGTGGACTGCGAGGCACGTGCCTGCATCCAGAAGGTCCCCCCGACGTCTTCCTTGCCGTTGACGGCCTCGGTCAGGGTGCACACCATGTCAGGCCCTTGACCGGCGCCGACCACGCAGTTCGCCATGATCTCGCCGGTGGCGGGATCGGAGACGGTGAACTCCCCCGCGGAAAGTCGGCTGAACTCCGCCGGCAGCGTCATGCCGAACGTCTCGCCGGCCTGCGCACCGGACGGGACTCCCCACTCTCCCGAGATGTGCACGGTCTCCCACTGCTCCAGTGGACCACCGCCGTTCTCCGCCTCGAGCGACAGGTTGCCGATCGCGCCCGGATAGGTCACAGTCGGCGCTGCCGCAGCCGGCAGAGCCGCCCCCAGCATCCCGATCACGCCCATGATCATCCCCACGATGATCGCGACGGACTTTCGGCCTCGCGGCGTCTTCTTCTCCCCATCGATCGGCTTCCCGCGGCCGATCGTCCTTCCGTACGCGCGCACGGCAGTGTTCTCCCCAGTCATCGTCATCCCCAGTCCGATTTCGAGTCGCTCCCAGTCGCGACTCATCTAAGAGATCAGACAATGGCGATCTGATTACGGCGTTACCGGAATACAGCACCGATATACCGGCACAGCAGGTGTCTGCAGAAGGGCGGATCCCCGGTCTCTCAGCGCACCGCGCCCGTCGTCAGCCCACCGACGAGCCAACGCTGGAAGAACACGGCGGCGGCGAAGACCGGGATCACGCCGATGAACGACGCCGCCGCGATCTTGCCGAAGTGCGGCGTGCGGTCGCCGTAGAAGAGCGACAGCGCCACGGGGAACGTCTGCGCGTCCACGCTCTGCGTGAGGAAGGTCGCGAGCAGGAACTCGTTGTAGTTGAGGATCGCGACGATGATCCCGATCGCGACGAGGCTCGGCAGCAGCAGAGGGACGACGACGGACCAGAGCATCCGCAACGTCCCCGCGCCGTCGATGCGCGCCGCCTCCTCGATCTCGACCGGCAGCCGACGGATGAATCCCTCCAGCAGCCAGACAGCGACCGGGACGTTGACGAGGGCGTACACGAGCGTCAGGCCGAGGAGCGTGTTGTTGAGACCGACCGCCCGCAGAAGCGTGAGCAGCGGCACCACGGCGACGATAGGAGGGAGCAGCCACGGGCTCATCAGGGTCGCACCCAGCGTGCGCCCGCCGGCATTGTGACGGACGATGGCCCAGGCTCCAGGGACGGCGATGACCAGCGAGACCAGGGCGCCGCCGACCGCGGCCGCGAGCGAGTTCAGGATCGACCGGGGGATGTCGGTGGCCAGCACATCGCCCCAGTTCTCCCAGTGCGGAGCGGCGCTCCACAGGACTCCCGAGACCGTCTCGTCGCGCCCCATCAAAGACACCGAGAACAGGTAGGCCAACGGGACGAGGGTCACCGCGAGCGCCACGAAGAGCACGGTGCTCGCGACGGGCCGCAGCCGGGTGCGTCGCTCAGTCATGTCGGGCCCTTCGTGCGAAGACCGCCACCACAAGGGTCACCGCGGTGACGATGACCGCGAACACGAGGGTGATCGCGGAGGCGCGGCCGATGTCGAACTCCTTGAGAGCGACCTGCTGGATGAGATAGGTGGTCACGGTCGAGGCCTGACCGGGTCCACCCGACGTCATCACGAACACGAGGTCGAAGACCTTCAGCGCGATGACGAGCCGGATGAAGAGCGCGGCGATCACCGTGCCCGCGATCGCCGGCCAGGTGATGTGCCGGAACAGACCGGCTCCATGGGCCCCGTCGAGGGATGCGGCCTCCCGCACCGAAGGATCCTGCGTGAGGAGCGCGGCGTACACGAGGATCACGATCAACGGGGTCCACTGCCAGACATCGGCGAGCCCGATCGCGGGGAGCGCCCACGCCGTCGTCGAGAGAGGCGCGAGCGACAGGCCGGGCAGCACGGTCGCGAGCAGTCCGCCGCCGGGGTTGAAAACGAGCTTCCACAGGGTGCCGACCACCACCGGCGGGGTGATCAGCGGCAGCAGGAGCAGCGTGCGCACGACGGCGCCCGCTCGCGTCGCCCGCTCCAGTGCGACGGCGATCGCGACCCCCAGCACGACGCTGACGACGGCCACCACGACGGCATAGGCGACCGTCCGCCCGAACGACGCGACGACGTCGGCATCCGCGAGGATCGCCTCGAGGTTCGCGGTGCCGACCCACTCCTGGAAGGGCCGCCCGAGCGTCGAGTCGGTGAACGCCGCCGCGAGGATGAACACGAGCGGATACGCGCCGAGCACGATGATCGACAGGATCGTCGGCGCCGTGAGCAGCCGTGCGGTGCCCGATCGCGCGCGGCCGCCCGCCCGTCGCGGCACTCGGCCGGACGCGCGGGCGGCACTCACGCGGATCGCGGAGGCGTCAGCCAAGGATCTCTTCCCACTCGGCCTGGACGCGGTCGAGGGTCTCTTGTGCGGTACCCCCGTCGCCCGCGATGAGCTTCGCCAGCTCGTCGGTGAGGATCTGCGCGGCCTGCGAGGCGTTCTCGCCCGTGGGCCAGGCGAGTGATCCGCTCAGCGTCGTGCGGTTGACCCGCTGCAGGTCGGGGTACGTCTCGCCGTAGGCCTCGCTCTCGAGCGACGACTCGCGGTTCGGGTCGATGCCGGTCTGCGGGTCGGCGACGATCAGCTCGGAGTTGACCTCGCTGGACGCGGCGTACTCGATGAACGCCTTCGCGAGATCGGTCTTCTCGGTGTTCGCCGCGATCACCCAGGTGAATCCGGCCACCAGCGACGCGCGCGCCTCGGTGTTGTCCCCGCCGACGGGAAGCGTCGTCACGCCCCACTTGCCCGCGACCTTCGAGTCGGGGTTCGTCTCCGACCCCACCCCGAGGTCGGTCCAGTTCTCGATGAAGCCGACCTTGCCGTCGTACCAGGCGCCGTTGCCGACTCCGAAGTCGGTCTCGGCAGCCGTCGGGAACGCGTAGGGCACGGCATCCACCAGCGCCTCCGCGGCGGCGACGGCCTCCGGGGAGTTGATCGTGGGCTTGCCGTCTTCATCGACGAACTCGCCGCCGAAGCCCGCCAGGCGGTTCGCGTAGGCGGCGCCGAGGATCAGCGGCGACTTCTGACCGAAGATCGCGGAACCGTAGACGCCCTCGTCACCCTCGTTCTCGGTGATCGTCTTCACGTCGGCCAGGTACTCGTCCCAGGTCGCCGGCGGCTCGGTGATGCCGTTCCGCTCGAGGATCTCCTTGTTGTAGAACAGCACGTGGGTGTCGCCGTCGAAGGGCAGACCGTAGCGGCGGTCGCCGACCAGCGTGTACGGGTCGTTGATCGAGGGGATGAAGTCGTCCTCCTCGAGCGAGGGGGTGTCGGCGATCCAGTCGGTGAGGTCCTGGATGGAGCCGCCCTCGGCGAGGTCGCCGATCGAGACGTACCAGGGAGCCGCGACGTCGAACGTGTTGGCACCCGACTGCTGGTCGAGGGCGAGGGTCGAGCCGATCTCGTCGTAGGGCACGATCGTGAGGTTCACCTCAGCGCCGGTCTCCTCTTCGAAGTGCTCCTTGAGCCAGTTTCCTGCGCCCTCGTGCGACGTGATGAGCAGCGCGTTGAGGGTCTGGCCCGAGAAGTCGCCGTCCGCGCCCTCGCCACCGGACTCGGGCGCCTGAGCGGCGCAGCCGGCGATCACGAACGTCGCGGCCGTCAGGGCGGCAGCACCGAGAAGGAGGCGGCGTCGGCCGCTGCTCGGAAGGAAGGACATGGGGGCTCCTCAGGCGTCGGGTCGGGGAAGCGATCGGCGCTCAGGCTAGGAGGCCCGCGCCGCCGCTCGCATCGCGGTCGTAACAGTTCGTCGTCGTGCGACGCGCGAAGTCATGCGGCGCAACATCGCTCGGCTCGAGTGGCTATGGTCGCGAAGTCCCTACCCTCCAGAGGAGCACCGTGCCCAGCCGCATCATCCTGAACGCCTTCGACATGACGTGCGTGACGCACCAGGCCCCCGGGCTCTGGCGACACCCCGACAACCAGGCCGATCGCTACCACGACCTCGACTACTGGGTGGATGTCGCCAAGACGCTGGAGCGCGGCAGGTTCGACGCGATCTTCATCGCCGACGTGCTCGGCACCTACGACGTCTACCGCGACTCGGCGGCCACGGCACTCGGCGATGCGACGCAGGTCCCCCTCGGCGACCCCGTCGTGCAGATCTCGGCGATGGCGCACGCGACAGAGCACCTCGGATTCGGTGTGACGGTCGCCACGACCTACGAGCAGCCGTACGCGCTCGCCCGCCGCTTCTCGACGCTCGACCACTTCACGCGCGGACGCGTGGGCTGGAACGTCGTCACCAGCTACCTCGACTCCGCGGCCCGCAACCTCGGGCTCGACACGCTGATCGACCACGACGACCGGTACGAGATCGCCGAGGAGTTCCTCGACGTGACGTACAAGCTGTGGGAAGGATCGTGGGAGGACGGTGCGATTCTGCGCGACCGCGAGGCCGGCGTCTTCGCCGATGCGGCGCGGGTGCATCCGATCGGCCACGAGGGCCGGCACTACCGCGTTCCCGGCATCCACCTCGCCGAGCCCAGCCCGCAGCGCACGCCGGTGATGTTCCAGGCGGGCGCGTCGCCCCGCGGACGTCAGTTCGCGGCGAAGCACGGCGAGGCGATCTTCATCAACGGTCTGCGCCCCGAGTCGACGCGCCCTGTGACGGATGACATCCGTGACCGGGCCGAAGCGCTCGGCCGCCCGCGTGACTCGGTCAAGATCCTCACGCTCGTGACGGTCGTGGTCGCCGCGACCGACGAGGAGGCCCAGGCGAAGCTCGAGGACTACCGCGGTTACGTCTCGGTCGAGGGCGCACTGGCGCTCTACGCCGGGTGGACGGGCCTGGACCTCTCGCAGTACGACCCCGACGTACCGCTGGAGTACGTCGACACGGATGCCGGGCGATCCGCCCTGTCGGTGTTCACCAAGGCCGATCCGGACCGCAAATGGACCCCGCGGGACATCGCGCACTACGTCGGAATCGGCGGCATCGGCCCCGTCATCGTCGGAGGCCCGCAGACGGTCGCCGACGAGCTGGAGCGCTGGGTCGAGGTCGGCGGCGTCGACGGCTTCAACATCGCCTACGTGGTCACGCCCGGATCGTTCGAGGACATCGTCGAACACCTCGTGCCCGAGCTGCGCCGTCGCGGACGCACGTGGGACGACTATCCCGAGGGAACCCTGCGTGGACGGCTCTCGGGCGACGGCTCCCCCGTCGTGCCCGAGTGGCACCCCGCGCACTCGTACCGCGGCGCCTACGTGGGTGGCGCGTCAGCCCTCGACGGCACGCGCGGCGGCCCGCTGGTGGATGCCGTGACCGAGTCCCCCGGCGACGCTGCCGACTTCGACGATCTGACCGCACTCACCGAGAAGGAGGACGCCCGATGAGCGTCATCGCAGAGACCACGAACCGCAGCCGGTGGACGGGCACCGCCGATGCCGCGGAGCGCGCGCACTGGCGCGGAGTCGCCGAGCGCGTCGCCGCCGAGCTCGCCACCGACGCGCTGCAGCGCGACCGGGCCAACGACGACCCCACGGTCGAACTCGACCTGCTGCGCGACGCGGGCCTTGTGACGCTGCTGCAGCCTGCCGAGTTCGGCGGCGGCGGAGCGCACTGGGAGACGGCGTTCCTCGTCATCCGCATCCTGTCGCGTGCCGATGCCTCGGTCGCGCAGGTTCTCGCGTACCACTACATCAACTCGGGCAACATCGGCTTCGCGGCCGACCCGTCGGTGCAGGAGGCCTGGCACCGCAAGACCACCGAGGGGCGCTGGGTGTGGGGCGACTCCGTGAACCCGACGGATCCCGATCTCGAACTGACCTCAGACGGCGACGGATATCGGTTGAACGGCCTCAAGCGCTTCTCGACCGGCGCCTCGGCCGGAGACGTGGTGCTGGCTGCGGCGCTCGTGCGCGGCGGCGAGCGCGACGGCCAGGTGCTGTTCGTCGTGCTCGACCACGACCGCGACGGCATCCGCTATCTCGGTGACTGGGATGCGCTCGGGCAGCGCCTGTCGGCGAGCGGCTCCGTGCACTTCGAGGACGTGCGCGTGGCCGCGGAGGATGTGCTCGGCGAGCTCGGCGACGAGCCGTTCTCGACGCTGATCACCCCCGGCATCCAGCTCGCCTTCGGCAACCTGTATCTCGGCATCGCCGAGGGGGCGCTCGCGCGCGGACTCGACCTGGTGCGGGCGCGCCCCCGCGCCTGGTTCCTCAGCCAGGCCGACTCGTACCGCGACGACCCGTTCGTGCAGCGCGTCGTCGGCGAGTTCTCATCCCGCATCGCGGCCGTCGAGGCACTGGCGGACCGCGCCGGCCGCCTGTTCGACGAGGTCGTCGATGAAGGAGACGCCGTCACAGCCGAGCGCCGCGGCGAGCTGGCGATCGAGATCGCCAAGGTCAAGGTCGTCTCGACCGAGGTCGGCATCGAGGTCGCGAACCGGATCTTCGAGATCACCGGCTCCAGCTCCGCCCGCGCCGACGTGGGACTCGACCTCTTCTGGAGGAACGTCCGCACGCACTCGCTGCACGATCCGATCGACTACAAGAAGCTCGAGGTCGGCGCCTGGGCGCTGAACGGCGAGCTGCAGCCGATCTCGCTGTACACCTGATGGGCGCGCAGACGCAGCGGCTGCAGGCCGCCCTCGACCGGTTCCGTCCCCTGTTCGACGAGATCGCGGCAGGCACGGTCGCCCGAGAGCAGAGCCACGAGCTGCCGTTCGTCGAGGTCGAGAAGCTGCGGGATGCCGGCTTCGGCAGGCTTCGACTGCCGATCGAGGACGGCGGATTCGGGCTCGACTGGACGTCGTTCGCCGAGGTGCTCATCGAGCTCGCCACGGCCGACTCGAACCTTCCGCAGATCTTCCGGGGTCACATCGCCTACGTGGAGCACATCCTGGCCGCGTCACCGAGTGAGCGACGCTCACGGTGGATCGACCGACTGGTCGGCGGCGAGCTCGTCGGCAATGCGTGGTCGGAGAACGGGGCGGCTGCGGTCGGCACGAATGCGACGCGGGTGACCCGGCGACCCGACGGCACGTGGAGAGTCGACGGTCGCAAGTTCTACACGACGGGCAGCATCTTCTCGGAATGGATCGACGCGACCGTCGACCTCGACGGCGAGACCGTCACCGCCCTCATCCGGCGACACCAGGAAGGCGTCGAGATATCGGACGACTGGGACGGCTTCGGCCAGCCGCTGACGGGAACGGGCACGGCCGTCTTCACCGACGCGAGCGTCGACGACGACGACGTCGAGCCGTTCACGTCTCGGTTCCCGTATCAGACGGCCGTCTATCAGCTCACCCTGTTGTCGGTGCTCGCCGGGATCGCGGCGGCGATCGAGCGCGACACCGTCGCGCAGGTGCGTGCGCGCACCCGCACCTACAGTCACGGAAGCGCGAACCTCGTGGCCGACGACCCGCAGGTGCTCCAGATCGTCGGCGAGCTGACGGCGACGAGGGCGACCGCCAGGGCGCTCGTGCTCGACGTCGCCCGCGCGGTGCAGCATGCCGCCGACGTGCTGGGCACGCCGGAGACGGAGGATGCGGTGATCGCGGCCGAGCTCGGGTCGGCGCAGGCGCAGATCGTCCTCACCGACCTGGTGCCGCGTGCGGCCTCTCGCCTGTTCGACACGCTCGGAGCCTCTGCCGTGCGGTCGGGCACCGCACTCGACCGGCACTGGCGGAACGCCCGCACGGTGTCGTCGCACAATCCGTGGATCTTCAAGGCGCGCCAGCTCGGCGACCATGCCGTGAACGGTCGGGCGCCGGAGTTCGTCTGGGCGGTCGGAGAGTCGAAGGTCCCGGCCGGGAGCGCTGCGTTGCAGGGCTGAGTCGTTTCGCGTGTGGCGGGGGTGCCCCTGATATCCACAGGATTAATACTCTAGAATGGATGTCGTTCACACTCGATCCGGCAGGGGCGCCCGATCAGAGCCACGTGCATCGTCGAGAAGGCGCTGCACACACCGCATGCGGAGGTCCTCAGTGCCGGTTCCCACGTCGTCGAAGCCCGAGCTCAAGCGTCGGTTGTTGAAGGACGAGGCGTACGACGCCATCCGCGATGCGATCATGGACGGCTCCTTCCAGCCGGGCGAGCACCTCGACGACATCGCCCTGCAGGAGTGGCTGGGGATCTCGCGCACGCCCATCCGCGATGCGCTGATGAACCTGCAGCGGGACGGACTCGTCGAGATCGTCCCGCAGGCGCATACGAAGGTCGTCGATGCTCATCCCGAGGTCGTGGAAGCCAACATCCAGACGCTCGGTGTCGTGCTCGGCGGTGTCGTGCGCGTCACGGTGCCGACTCTCGATCCTGCCGCGATCCCCGGGCTTCTGTCCGTGGTCGCCGAAGCACGCGACGCCGTGACCGCGCGGAACGCTCGAGCGCACATGGATGCCGCGCTCCGGATCTACAGCACCATGATCGGACTGTGCCCGAACACCGTACTCAAGGGCGTCGCCGTCGAGACGGTCGCGCGTCTCACCTTCCAGGTGCAGCTCACCATCGACTCCCGTGAGCCCAACTGGGATCTCCTCGCCGACTGCTGGCAGCGCTTCGACGCCGCGATCACCGCCCAGGACCCGATCGCGGCCGAGCTCGCCTTCGAGGAGTTGCACCGTCTGCCGCTCCCCTACGCGACACAGTGGGCTCCGGCGACCTGGGCGAAGAAGTAGCCGCCAGCCATATCGGCGTCAGCGGTCGGCCGCATTCGTTCTGCCCGTCGCGCGCTGTGCACTCACGCCCCTTCTGCACCGCCGAACGAGGACGCACGGCGTCACCGGGTCAGGAGCTCGTCGGCGTCGACTCAAGGGTGACGACGAGCTTCTGCGCGGAGACGCCGACGCGAAGCGTGTCGATCGCTCCCTGAACCGCGGGGAGCCCCTCCCCCGCGATGTGGGGTCGCGGATACGCACGATGACGGCCTGAGGCGAGCGCTGCGCCGAGGTAGTCTCCCCAGACGGCGGGGCCGACGGGAGACGTCGCGATCGCGCTCCCCCAGATGAACGAGGCTCGGATCCCTCGGGCACGGCTGCGCAGTTGCAGCATCGCCGTTCGCGTTCCCAGGCGCAGGAACAGGCGCATCCGGCTCAGGGAGAAGCCGCGCCTGCGGGGCTGTTCGTAGAAGGACACCGGAGGGCTCGCCATCGCGATCCGCGTGGCGCCCGTCGCGCGCGCGATACGCAGACAGGGTTCTGCCGACCCGACTGCGACCGCGAGGATGCCTGCGACGATGGATCCGTTCACCGCCTCGACGATCCGGTCGACCACCTCGGGGTCGTGGTAGTCGAATGCGGCCTCTGCGCCGAGTTGGCTCATCCGATCGTGATTACGGACGGATGCCGTCGTGATGACACGGTAGCCGGCTGCTCGAGCAAGTTGGATCGTGTTGCCGCCGACAGCGGTCGCACCGCCCCACACCACGACGATCTCGTCGCGTGGCTCGGGGTTCCCGAGGCTGGCGTAGCTCAGATCGAGTTGCTCGCTCTCGAAGAGCCCGGCAGCTGCCGTGGACACCGCCAGGGGCAGCACGACAGCATCCTCGAAAGCCATGGCGTCCGGCAGAGCGGCGGCAAGGCCCGCATCGACAGCGACGTAGGCCTGGAACCCGCCCTCCGCGATCGCATCCCTGCCCTTCTCCAAGCCGATCGCATACGCGACGATGCGATCGCCGACGGAGAAGTCGGCCACCTCGGCGCCGACCCCGACGACGGTGCCCGCGACATCCTCTCCAAGGATCACCGGATAGTGCAGCCACCCGTACATGACGGCGCCGTTGGACTGGATGATCGCATCGAGAGGATTCACTGCGACCGCGCGCACCTCGACGAGCAGCTGACCGGGATCGATCCTGGGCATCGGTGCGTCTCGGACCACCAGGTCGGCGTAGGGGGAATCGATCCATGCCGCGGTGTTGTCGTTCATACTCGTCCGTTCTTCGCGTTCGATGACATCTCGTGTCATCACTGTACACGTGACGACACGTCGTGACATCATGGTCAGATGCCACGATGGTCACCGGATGCTGCACTGCGACTCGAAGCTGCGGCGATACTCCTCTTCGAAGGACAGGGGTTCTCGGCGACCACGGTTCCGCAGATCGCCGAAGCGGCCGGTTTGACCACTCGGACGTTCTTCCGGCACTTCGCGGACAAACGCGATGTCCTGTTTCTGCGCGATCGCGAGTTTCCGCACGCGGTCAGCGACTTCATGGCGTCGGCCCCGCCCGAGAGCTCGGCGCCGGCAACGGTGCGCGCCGGGCTCGCCGCGGCGGCCCGAGGCATCCAGGACTGGCGGAAACCGATCGCACGTCGGCACAAGGTCGTCCACAGCGAGCCTGCGTTGCACGAGCGTGAGCTTCTCCAACGCCATCACCTTGCCCGCGCGATAGAGGAGTCGCTGATTCAGCGCGGTACCGACCCTCGTCAATCGCACACGCTGGCAGCTGTAGCCGTGACGTGCTTCGACCTGGCGATGGAGCGGTGGCTCGAAGGGCCGCCCGATCGTCTGTTCGAGGAGTGCGTGGAGTCCGCGTGGAACGACATACGCGACTGCATCGACGGGTGATGCGAGGGGCGTCAGTGTCCGATCTCATAGAAGTTGACAGCGCGTGAGACGCAGGTCTCGCGGAATTCCGCCACTTCCGTACTTTGTAGTCACGGCCATTCGTCTCACGAAAGCTGTCAGTAACCACATCGGAGCAGCAGGCCGGAAGGCGAGGCACGGAGATCTACGGGAGGGCGAACCGGGGCGTACCTTCCCCAACCTCGGTGGGGAAACTCTGCGCTAGCGACGTAATCCCGACACATGGGGCAGGGCGGTCGCTCTCCAGTGCGCCGACACAGCGACACCTTCACGGTGAATTCATTCGGCCGCAATCGCTAGCGGCAGAGCATCGGCCTCGATCAGATGGGAGCGTCGTCTTCCGAAAGGCCCATCGTCGCTTCGACCAACGCGAGCAGTTGCTGCGCCTGCGCGATAAGGCGAACTCCGTAGGACGCGTCGCCCAAAGCAGGAAACAGAAATCGGAGCGACCCCACAATCACGGTTTGCGTGGTTGTTGCGTCTGGAAGGCATCGCTGCTGCCACTCATCCCAGAGCGCAGGCACCAGCGCCATATCGGCAGTGGCATTGTGCAAAGCAGTCTCGCCAGGGGGCGCGGAGAAGGCAAGGAATGCCGGCGCACCAGCGTGGAGCGCGCAAGCCTGCCGTGCACAGGCAGTCACGGACTTCACACCCCGAGGACACCGTTGTTCAGCGGATCCCCGAACCGGTTTGTGAGGTGCTCAAAGTAGAAGGCCGTGCTCGGATTCTGGCACGTTGTTGCACGGGTCACGCGCGGAGTTCAAGCCCTGTTACGACACGTTGGAGATCTCCTCAGCCACCCGCGATCCTCGAAGCCTTCGACGTGGCGTCGCTGCCCTTCGCGACGAGATCCACGATCTGGTTCAGTTGCTCGTTGGTGGGACCGGAGTGCTTCGCTGCGTCGCGGTTACTGAACCGAGACAGCGTGTTCTTGATGAAGACTGTCTCGCCGAGCACCCGACGAACCTCCGAACGCTCCTCGTCGTTCGCCCCGGCGTAGAAAGGCTCGAGCGCGGCGAGTGCGAGTTTCACGTCCTCGGCACTGTCCGCTTCACGGAAGTGTCTTCGAGCTTCGACGGTGAGGAACGAGCCCACGCCCGCAAGAGCAAGCACGAGCGCGCCCCGGAGAATTCCGTCCCCAAACGTCAGTTTGAGATCCTTATCGATCGCGATCCACAGCACCCAAGCACCGACGATCACGGCGAAGGCAAAGAATACGAACGAGGCCCACCGAAGACCGTGAGCATTCCAGCGCTCACGCTTCGCGCGGCCGGCCCAGTCCGCCGCGGTCAGGTGACCAGCCGCCTGCTCGACCAGCCGACGTCCGGTCAGCGCCGCAGCCGAAAGCAGCTGAATACGAGCCGACATCTCGTTATCGATCTCGGTGCCATGCGTATCTCGGTCCTGCTTCCACGCTGCGAGAGCGGCCTCCCACTCCCTTCGAAGCTGTTCGTCGGCGGTGCTCACGACCTGACTGATTGTCGCGGCGTCGGCTGTGAGCTTGTCATGTTGGGCTTCAACCTTCTTCGTCAAGGCGGCGACCTCTTTCGTCTTCGCGACGACCTCACCGTTCAGCGCCGCTAGGGACGATCGAACCTCCTCAAGCTCCCGCTCCCGCGCCATGACCGCAGTGTCGAGTGCTGCGACGTACGACTCGTTGACTTGACGGGGCGGTGGGCCAGGCAGATCGCGCACCCGCGCCCTCAGATCGTTCATGTACGTCTGCTGCGACCAGGATCTAAAAGACTGCTCATCGGTGGCCAGCTGATTGAGAATGTCGCGAATAACATCCAGTACGTCGTCGTACAAAGTGGGTTGCGGATTAGCCTTCGACCGCGCGGCGGCCTCTAGCATCGTTATGACCTCAACACGCGATTTCTCGTACGGCTGTTGAGAGTACTTGACGGTCTCGAGCGCCCCGCGCTTGAGCTCGATTAGCCCCCACACTTCGTGCTGCCGATAGCGCTCGATCTGAGTCTGAGTCATGAGTCGAATGTATCGGCGGCTGCCGACGAGGGCGATCGCGACTTGCGGGAGCGCGTGGGGAATCGGGCCCCATCCTTGTTATCGCGGAAGCCTGACGCACCTGCACGGTGTTTGACCGCGCCCGGGCACTCTCGCCCTGCCTCTGTTGACGGCTCCGAGAGTCTTCCCTCCCGCAACGATAGGAGTCATGGCGTGACCATCTGCGCTGAGTCATCGGACGCGATCATGCCCGTTCGTACCGCCGCCGCGGACTCCAACCTGATCAACTGGGTGGCATCCATGTGAGCGCTTCACCAATCCCCTTTTCAAGCGCGGTCTCGACAAGCGAGCGAAGAACGTCATGTTCTACCTTCGTCCGAACTTCGTTAACCAACTCGCCCAGCTCGTTCCGCACGTGCCAGTCCGCGACCTCGGTCGCCTTCAACCGTGCTTCCGCTATGCCCACCAGTAGCGTCGCGTCTGCGGCGGAGCTAGATTCGCTCGTCCGTCCGAATCGCGTGCGACTTGTAATGGGGCCCGGTATCGGAGAGCTGATCTCTAGAGCGGCGCGTAGGGCGAGATCGAGCGCTAGATCGCCCCAAGTGGAGCGCTCATGGGCATCGAGCAAACCTGGCGCGGATGAGCAGCGCTCTCGCATCGAAGAGCCCAACCACTTGTCCCAAACCTCGCGAACGACCTCAGGTTCCTGCGCACCTAGGACCGCGCCTAGAGCGCGAAGATAACGGACGAGCACATCTGACTCTCGCCTGCGCGTAAATCCGTGAAGGAGTGAAGCCCTATCCACTGAGGCCGCTGTCGAGAACGCCGTGATGAAGGCAATGAGGCGCCAGTACTGCTCCTTGATGCTCGAGTCGCTGAGCGCGGTAACCGTCTCCTCCGCTTGCAACAAGAGTTCCCAGAACCCGGCATCGAGCATCTCTGGCGATGTCCGGGGGCTGTGGAGGAAGGCGAACCAAACATCCGCTGATTGCGGGAACCCTGCCGGATCGAACAAGGGAAGCAGTCGTTCGGAAGCGTAGCGACCGTCTGCTGCGAAAAGGAATGAAAAGTCTGCCGCGAGAACGCCGAGCGCAGCGTTTCCCGCCTCTGACTCCTCGACTTGCTGAAGCATCGCGTCGATTGCCGAACGCTCCGTCGTGTTGATTCCGCGCCAATCATCGCGATCACTCTGCCACCGTAGGGAGATCCTTTGAATCCAGTACTGAGCAAGGAAGCCCGGCCACGTATTCAATCCGCGCATCAGGGAGTCCGACCAGCCTGACCCCTCGAAACCCACGGAATGCTGAGTCCAGATGTCAGCGGCAAGCTGATCAAGTCGCTCAAGCACCCCGGGGCTCTGATCCTTTGGCAGTCTCCGAGCAGCTCCGAGCACGAACTGGCTCACGGCACGAGCGAGATCTGCCTGCGAGACATTGAACTGCAGAAGAGTCAGGATCGCGTTGAGCTGTGAATCGGTGGGCTGGCTCTCTGCCCAGCCATAGATACAGGCCGCAAGAAGGTCGCGATGCTGGCGGAGAGGGGTGATATTCAGAGCAGGGTAGAGCAGGAGACCACACCCCGGGTCCCCTGCTGCTGTCTCGCGAACTAGCCGGACGGCGTCGTCCCAGGTTGGTTCGTTGAACTCGCGCTCGCTGTAATCGCGAGCAATGATTGTGGCCACCGCCCTCCATGCACCGCGCTCGCTGATCATGCTCGCGAACTCTTCGACGTCGATCGGAAGCTTCCCGCCCCAAGTGCCCGATTCCATCCATGTGTCATGATCGGGATGTGGACGCACCCCCATGTCAGGGTTCGCCCGAAGCAGCGATGCAACTGCCTCGTCGAGCTCGGTCCAGCCCTCGGCGTATCTCTGCAACCACTCGAGTCGATCGAAGCGCGCCCTCGCATCGAATCGCTCCTGGTTGCCGTCGTCGTTGTCATTGACATTGCGCGGCGGCCCTCCGGCGATGGCGCTTAGCAGGCTTTCTCTTCCAGCCGTGGTGAGGGATCCCGCTTCCTTCGCAAGGAACCTGAAGACTTCGTGCTTCGCGTCGTAGTCGTAGAGCAAACCCTCGCCAAGAACCCGGACAAGGCGCGAATCTGCGCTTGTGTCGTCTTCTGTGAGGAGGTGGACGCCGAGGCGTCTGAAAAGAGGTAGGTCTGACCCGAGCCAGCGCTGAGCCAGGGAGGGGTCTTTTCGCGCTGCGATGACGCCGCAATCTCGAAGCATGTCGACGATGACGTCCTCATCGTGGCCGAACTGATCCTGCGCGTGCGGTTCCACGGCGCTCCGTCGGAAAGACCACGAGTCGAACGAACGCTCCGGTTCGAATGCTCTCTGCAGTGCGTACGCGTCTCGGAGGCCCTGTTCCGCGATCTGTAAGACGTCGGTAGCTATCCGATCTACTTCGGTCGCTAGTCGCTCCCAGAGCATCTTGAGTAGCCCCTCCGAGATCGACCATTCGACTGTCGCTGAGATTCCCGCAGGCGTCTGACTCTCATCGTCGTGGTCGGATTCGAATAACATCCAACCCCGTTGTTCGCCCAGGTTTATCCGTGGAACAAGCGCGCGACGCAACGAAGGCAACAGCTCTGCACCCTTGTATGGGTTGCTGTATGGCTGGTACCAGGTGCTATCGACTTCGCCGCCGTCGGTTCGAACTCCGGCCGCAAGCACCGCGGCCCACCGGTGGGCGTCCTCGGGGACGGTGGAGTGAAGTCGACCTTGTGCCCGCGAGATGCGCCAGATTAGGTCCTCGGATAGGACAGGTCCTAGGCGGGCAAGCGTTCCCATCCCGAGGTGGGAGTTGGCGGGGTCGGACACGAAATGTTCGACAAACCAGTCGCCCCAAATTGCTGAGACGTCATCGATGCGCCGGCCAGGAAAAAGAGTTGTTGAAAGCCTGCCTGCGACTCGGCCCATACCAACCAATCGTGGCCGCGGGCAAGCGATACGAAGCCGTTCAGCCCAGCTGTCGTAGTGATCGCGTCAGCGAGGTAGTCGATCTCTTCTGGTGCCTTGGGAGGAGAACCGGAGACTATCTCGCGGACCCTCGAGTAGTGGTCCAGCTGACCCATTCTCATCAGTTCAGCCCATGCGTCCAGGGCAACCGTCAGCGCCCTGTGACTGTCCGCCGGCGGGTAGGGAACCGGAGTGATACCCAGGGGCCGCCAGCGCTTATGATTCGGCTCGTCGGTGAGGACGAATCGCTTAGCTCCGGACGGAAGACCACGCGCAAGGTATGTCATGACCACGTCGTTGTGGCTATAGCCCACGAACAGCACGGTCCAATTCATAAAGAGTTCGTGCGCGAACCGTCGCGCCCACCCGTCCGTCAGGTACGCACGTCCGAAGTCTTCGTCGGTGAGCACTAGCGTCGCGGCATCTTCTGTCACGGAACCATGCAGGTAGATGATTCCTTCGAAATCTCGACCGAGCGGAAGCGCTGGCGCCAAGTATCGTCGCCCTAGCGAGATGCCCTCCTCTCGCGCCGCTGACTCGACGTGTTCGTCGTAGTTAGTCGAGACAACGCGAGCGCCCGACGCACTGGCAAGTCGGGCAATCGACCGGTGCGTGTCATTCGGCAACGATCCTTTGTTGGCGATGATTGCTCGCACGAGCTCCTTGACGGACTGGTGACGCGAGTGCAAATCACCCAGTTGAGAGTCTGGATTTTCTGTTCTCAGATAGGGCTCACCCAACGCCTCTGCGACACGCTTCGCAAGGCCGTCGAACAGCGGAAGTCCCGATGGCTCATTCAGTGAAACGCCCGCCCCGATAAACAAGACGAGCCGGCCGGATCGAGCTGCTTGCAATAGTTCGTTTGGGATCGCGACGTCCGCTGTGATCTGCAACACTCCCCCTAACGCAGTCAGGAGCGCGAGCGCCGCCTGCTGTATTCATCTGGTCTGCGTCAGCGTAGCGAATCAGGACATCGCGGCGGACGGCGCACAGAGGAAAACACTACCGCCGCTATCAGAGGTGGGTCATATATAGGTTGTTGACGAGCGCAAGACCAACTGCTTACAGGCCAGCATTCGTCGTCGCTCCTGGTGCTGCTCCTTCCAGCGCGGCAACGACGTGAGCGAGCTTCGTGTGCAGTTGCACGGGAACGCCCGAGCGTCGAACGGATTGACGAAGCAATCCGATGGTCCGGCGTTCACCAACCACGTGGTCGGCATAGGCGGCAGCGGTGCAGAGGTACATCAGATCGGTGAGATCGTTCTGTTCCCAGCGAGCGGCAGCGAGCAACTTATCGACCATCACAGAGCGGAAGAGAGTGATGGCGGGGGCGCCGAGACTCGTCTGGTCCCATGCCCCCGCGAACCACTCGGTTGCCTGCGCGGGCGTCGCGCCGATCTCTGCAGCAGCGGTTGCGATCTCCTTGGTCGCGTCCACGGCAGCGAACAGCCTTGCGGCCTTGCGGCGATTACTCTTGCTACGGTGTCGTTCTCCGTCGAGCCACGAGGAGAAGCCCTCTACACGCGCCAACCATCCGGCAAGGGAGCCACGCGGCGTCGGCTCGCGGTCCAGGAGACATGCGACGTGGACAGTATTCGAAAGGGTCGACAAGTAGCCGAACTTCCACGCCTCGGGAAGACCGTTAGGGAGCGATAGTCCGTCTTCCTCGCCTCGGACGCTCGAGTCGAGCGCGGCGTATGGCTCCAGCGTGATCACGGGGGCCGGGGGCGCGATATCGATACCCGCGAGGGCAGCCAGGCAGTGCCGAAATTCATGCGCGCGAACTTCCAGCACATCCCGCATTTGCCAACCGCGACTGCCCGCGAGTATGGTCCGCGCAAGCTCTGACCGCCCAGCGTCGTTTGACCAGGCACCGGTCTCGGACAGGTGGGCCGATGACAGCGGCAGGATGATGTCACCCGCTTCGGCCATCGTGAGCAGTCGCACTGCGGCGAGACGCTCGGTGTCGGAAACTCGCTGAGGCGCGAAGAGCGACTTGCTAAGAGTGCTCCACTGATTTTGATCCAGGTACACGATCGGACGACCACGAACCGGGGAAGCGTTCTTCTCAGTTCCGAGTTCACACTCAAACCCGTAGCCGTCTCGAAACTTGAAGATCAAACGTCGGCGCCAAGGCTGGTACTCAACCACCGAGAACTGCTCGAGCATGCCGGTTAGTCCGGCTGGAGCCGACTCGGCAGCCACTCGGCCATCCGAATACTTGAGTGCGACCAGATCATCGTCGCGCCATTGGATCGCGCTGATACGTCTGGAGAGCTCTCTACCCTCCCGCGCTGACGGCTTCAGGCTCGCACCCGACGGTTTGGCCGCTCCGAAGTCCATATACGCGTTACGAGCACGATGAACGCTCTCGTCATCGCCACCGCTCGCCTTCGAGGATCATCTCGACGCGATGAGGACTAGCGCCGCGGAGCAGCCACTGAACGGGCGTCTGCCACTCACCGCGATAGATCAAGCTGTCCTTCGGGACGGTCATGAACCCTTCGACGCTCGCGGGGTGCCAATCTTCGATGAGCAACGTCACGACCCGCGAGAGGTGCGGCAAGAGTCCGTCGTGTGTCTGGTCTGTGAACTGCCATTTCGCGTACACAGTGATCCCGGACGCGTCGAACGCGTACAGGTCACCCTCCTGTCGGCGCTTATGGAGTTCGTCACGGTCCAGATTCAGTCTTGCGGCAACCGTGTGCTCACCGTACGAGCGCGCGATCGTTCCGAGCCGAGTGCGGTTCTCGTCCTCGCGCAACTCGCCTCGAGCAACCCGATGTTCCGTTTCCGCGAACTGCTCCGGGGTGAAAGCGCCTGACTCGATGAGAAAGGCACGCTGATCCGGCGACAAGCCCGGACTCGACGGACGTACGTGCGCCGACAACTGAGCCGCCTCGAGCTGAAGCGCCTCCAAGACCTCGGGGTCGCACTCGCTGACATCGATCGATC
This sequence comes from Microbacterium sp. Leaf159, assembly GCF_001423615.1. GTDB lineage: Bacteria > Actinomycetota > Actinomycetes > Actinomycetales > Microbacteriaceae > Microbacterium. The sequence continues at coordinate 1,649,993 of NZ_LMOU01000001.1, forward strand.
CAAGCAGCTGAACGGCAGCATCATCCAAAGTGAGAGGTCGCACCAGATCCGACATTCGGTCCTCCTGTCTGAGACTCGAGCCGATATTGCGATCGTACGCCGCCCAGCGGTTGGCTTCACCCGCTCACGTGCGGCAGACCTCGTCGTGGCGATAGCGTCGACCACGCCAGCCCCATCTCACTTCAACGTCTGGCCCGTTGGCCACGCTAAGAACAGTTATCCCGACTATCGGCGCGAACCCATCTCCGTTCCCCGCCTGGCCGTTTATCGACGATAAGACCACTTATCGCAACTATCAGATCGCCTCATCTCGGCGCCGCGCCAGCCTGACGACGTCGTCGGAACAGCCCCGACGGAGCAGGCTCACTCAGGGCAGTGCGCTTGGACGAGCATCGCGGCGGCGGCCTTCGCCGCGCCGGGGGCGCGCTCATCCGTGTCGGAGAGAGCACCCGCGAGAGCTCCGTCGATCAACAAGACCAGCTGAGCGGCGAGCACGTCCGGCTGGGCAGCCTCGGCGCGGCGGCAGGTATCGGTGATCCAGTCCCGCACGATGGCTTTGTTCTCCGCGGTCCGCCGTTGGACCGGACTGCCCGGCACTGCTTCAGCCGCCGCGTTCAGCTGGGCGCATCCACGATAGTCGTCCCGCCGATACTCATCATCGATCGCATCGAACATCGCCACGAGCTGGCCACGCGGGTCGTCACCCCCTGCCCGTGCACATGCACGCACCGCATCGAACCAGAGGCCGTGAACGGTGTCGAGGTACGCCAGAATCAGATCGTCTTTGCTCGGGTAATGCTTGTAGAAAGTCGCCTTGGCCACGGAGGAGTCCGCAATCACGGTGTCGACGCCCACCCCTCGAGGACCGTTCGCGTAGAACAGTCGGATCGCCGAATCGAGGATCCTCTGGCGAGCGGGGCGTGCGTCCGTTGCCGTGACCATCCGCGCCTCCACCACTGTTTCCGTCTCCCGAGTCCGTGCGCAGGACAGGGGCCCTGGCGCTCCAAGTCTACTCCGATTTGACAGGTAGACAGACCTGTCTGTTAGTTTTGCCGATGTCCCGCTTTTGCCGCCATCGAAGGAAGACCATGTCACACCCTGCCCCCACCGACTACTCCACGTCGCCACTGTTCGACGGCGTCTCGCTCGGCGCCATCGACCTCCCGAATCGGATCGTCATGGCACCGCTCACCCGCGTGCGCGCCGGATCCGAGGGAGTGCCCAATGACCTGATGGTCGAGTACTACCGCCAGCGCGCCAGCGCCGGACTGATCATCACCGAGGGCACCTACCCTGATCACGCATCCCAAGGATGGATCGGTGCACCTGGGATCGCGAACGACGAACAGGCGACGGGCTGGAAGAAGGTGTTCGATGCAGTGCACACGGCTGGCGGCCGAGTCGTCGTTCAGCTCATGCACGCCGGGAGAGCAACGCACCCAGCACTGAACGGCGGCGGCCGCGTGCTCGCACCGAGCGCGATCCCCATCGATGGCGTGGTCTTCACCGGCGCCGGGGAAGAGCCCTACCCCCAGCCCGAAGCCATGACCACACAGGACCTGGAAGCGGTGATCTCCTCCTTCGTCAGAGCGGCAGAACGTGCGATCGCCGCAGGAGCGGACGGAGTCGAGATTCACGGAGCCAATGGATACCTGCTGCATCAGTTCCACAGCCACGCCTCGAATCACCGTACCGATCGGTTCGGCGGCAGTCCGGAGAATCGAGCACGCTTCACCCTCGCCGTCACGTCAGCCGTCGCGGACGCAGTCGGAGCGGATCGGGTGGGCATCCGACTCTCTCCGGAAGTCGGCCTCGGGGGCGTGGTGGAGGATGACCGAGCCGATGTTCTCGACACGTACGGAGTCCTTGTCGACGGCCTCAGCTCGCTAGGACTGGCGTACCTCTCGATCCTGCATGCCGACCCGGGTTCCGGCTTCATCCAGGACCTGCGGAGACGCTTCGACGGCCCCGTGATCGTCAACAGCGGCGCTCCCGGAGGACAGACGACCCGCGATGAGGCCCATGAGCGCATTGCCGTCGGTCACGCCGACGCCGTCGCCGTCGGCAGAGCACTCATCGCCAACCCCGACCTGGTCGCGAGATGGCGCGAGGGCCACCCTGAGAATGAGCCGCGGTACGAGCTGTTCTACGCGGACACTGCGGAGGGCTACACCGATTACCCGACTCACGACGAGACCTCGATCGTGGTTCACTGACCGCACCGCGGGGAGGGCGCCTCCGCGAGAGGAGAACCGCCCTCTCGGCGCCGTCAACTGCCGCCCGCGTGCGCGTGCGCTTTAGGGTGATGACATGCGTGATCCGAGACGTGATGCGACCGAGACTTCGCCCGCCGATGTCGAACCTCTGGTCACCGAGCAGGCGGCCGGCCTCCGGGTGGCGCTGCATGCCCTGGTCACCTGGTCGACGTCGAAAAGCTCGCGAGAGCGACTGATGGTCGAGAGTGACTTCCCGCTCCGGGGCGATCTTCCTGCGTTCCTTCTGGTCAATCACCTACTGTTCCGCGGGGCCGTTCGACCTTCGGAGATCGCCGACGCCATTCAGACCGGCCCGTCCAATGTCAGCAAGATCGTGCGTCGCCTGGAAGGCGCCGGCATCGTGCGACGAGTCCCCGACCCTCGGGATGACCGGGCAGTAGTCGTCGTGCTCACGACACCCGGACGCAGTGTGGCGCGGCGCATCAGCGAAGCGATCGAGCGCGCGAACGCTCCGGCGACCGACGGGTGGACCGCCGAGGAGTTCACGGCGCTGGAAGAGCTCATGCTCAAGCTCGTCCGCTCTTTGGACGCGCTCCCTGGCGCACCGCTCTCTGCCGCCTCCGGCGTCGACCTCGGCGAAAACCGTCCCTAGGACATTATTTTACTGGCCTGAGGACAGCACTCCCGATAGAGTGTTCATGAATGAATCGTTTCATGACACTTCGAAGGAGAAGAATGTCTCAGCATCACAAGGGCTCAAGACCATGGTGGGTAGCCGTGGTGTCCGGCATGGCGTCGTACATCGACGCGGCCGCGATCATCAGCTTCGGGATCGCGATCGTGGTCTACCAGGAGGCATTCGGTCTTGACGAGCTTCAGGTCGGACTCACCTCAGGCGCGCTGACTTTCGGCATCGCCATCGGCGCACTCGTCGGCGGTCGGCTCGGAGACCGCTTCGGTCGTCGCCCCATATTCACCCTGACGATGGTCGTCATCCTCATCGCGCTCGTCGGACTCATCGTGGCACCCAACGCGGTGGTGCTGATGGCGTCCGCGCTTCTGCTCGGCTTGGGCACCGGCGCCGACCTCCCCGTGTCGCTGTCGACCATCTCAGAAGCCGCAAGCGAAAAGAATCGCGGAAGACTTCTCGGTCTCTCGAACCTGCTGTGGATCGCCGGAATCGTGGTGAGCACCGTGGTCGGGTCTCAGCTCGCCGCCCGCGGTATCCCCGGAGTGCAGGTCATCTTCGGGATCATCGGAATCGTCGCCCTGCTCACCATGCTCGCGCGCCTGACGATCCCTGAGTCTCCCGTGTGGCAACTCGCCCGTGCCGAGAAGACCGCTGGGCTCGCGACACCGCGAGGCAGTCGAGGCTCTCTGGGGCAGCTCCTCCAGGCCCCCTACCGCACACCCTTCATCGCGTTGATCGTCTTCTACACGCTGACGAATCTGGTCGCGAACACGACTGGTCAGTACGGCAACTACGTTCTCGTGAACTTCGGCGGAATCCCCATCGAGACAGCCGCATTGATCGGCCTCCCCCTGCTCCCCCTCTCGATCGTCGGCTTCCTGTGGTTCATGAAGATCGCCGACAAGCCCTCACGGTTCATGTATTTCACCATCGGCGGGGCCAGCCTTGTCGCGGCGCCCCTCGTCTATGCACTTTTCGGGGTGAGTATCGCCACCTATCTCATCCAGGCTGTGTTCGCCGCTGTCGGCAGCGCATTCGCGTTCGAAGGCATCATGAAGGTCTGGACCCAGCAGTCCTTCCCGACGCTCCTGCGCACGACAGCGCAGGGGATGGTGATCTCGGTGGCCCGCTTCGCCGCCGCGGCTCTCGCGTCCGTCACCCCGCTCCTCCTCACCCTCGGACCGAGCGTCATGTACGGAATCCTTGCAGCGCTCGCGCTCGTCGGTGTCGCCTGGGCGTGGGTCGTCTTCAGGAAGCGAGACTCTCACAGCGAGTTCCGCACTGAGGCAGTCGAACAGATCGAGTCGCCCACGGCGTCCCCGCGTGCGGTCGGCGCCGATCCTGCTGCCCACTGACCCTTTACCCGGAAAGCAGAACAATGTCCGCTCGCATCTCAGCCCTTCGCGTCGACGATCTCGTCACTCCCCTGGGCATCGATTCGCCCGCACCGCTCTTCAGCTGGGAGGTGGGTGGCATCGCCCAGTCCAGGTACGAGATTCGAGTGTCATCCGACGAGGAGTTCAGTCCTGTCGGCGAGGTATGGCGGTCCGGCTGGGTCGAGGACTTCCGGCCGTTCGGTCACCGATACGCCGGCCCGGAGTTGATCTCGCGAACGCGCTACTGGTGGAAGGTCCGAATCTCAGACGACCGGCTTGAGGGACGTGAGTCCCCGTGGAGCGACGCCTCGTGGTTCGAGACGGGCCAGTTGCACGAGCGCGACTGGTCGGGCCAGTGGATCTCGGACAGCAGGTCGCCGTCGGAAGGCACCCTGTACTTTCGATCGGAGTTCGCTCTCGACGCCGCACCGCTCAGGGCGCGCGCGTACGTGAGCGCCCTCGGGTGGTACAAGTTCTGGGTCAACGGCGAGGACATCACGGGAAGCGATCTCGTCCCCCGCTTCACTCCGTTCGATGAGTATGTCGAGTATCAGACTTACGACATCACGCGCCTTCTGCGCCCTGGGCTGAACGTGTTGAATGTGGTCGTCTCGGAGGGACGGTTCCGCGGTCGACTCGGCCCCCACTCCAAGCCGCAGCGCTTCGGCGATCGGCTGGGGATGATCGCGCAGGTCGAAGTCGAGAAACCCGACGGCGGTCGTCTCAGCGTCAACAGCGACCGCAGCTGGACCGTCGGCTCCGGCCGGATCACCTACGCAGATCCGAAGTTCGGAGAACGCGCAGATCTTCGGGTGGATGATGCCGCGTGGCTCGCTTCGGGGGGAACGGCGAAGGACGAGCGCGCCGTCGCTGTTCTTCCCACGCATCCGAGGCGTCTCATCGCCGAGGAGGTGGAGCGTGTCACCCGCGTCGACACACTTCAGGGCCACGTCACCACGACTCCGCGAGGCTTGCAGTTGATCGATTTCGGTCAGAACTTCAACGGATACGCGCGGCTTCCGCTGAACGGTCCCGCGGGTGCGACCGCGATCATTCGATACAGCGAAGTGCTCACCCCCGACGGCGAGCTGGATACGGAGTATCTGCATTTTCCGGGGGCCAAGCGCGAGGACTGGTTTCAGCGCGATGAAGTGATCCTCTCCGGCGAAGCCGTCGAGTACGCCCCTTCTTTCTCTGTTCGGGGTTTCCGATATGTATCGGTCGAAGGGAGCACTCATCCTCTGAGCGACGAGGAGGTCGAGGGCATCGTCATCTCGAGCGACCTCGTCCAGACCGCGACATTCTCGTGCTCCGACCCTCGACTCGAACGCCTCTGGGAGAACTCCCGGTGGTCGATGATCTCGAATTTCGCGGACACCCCGACGGATTGCCCCACTCGAGAGAGATCAGGATGGACAGGCGACATCCAGGTCTTCGGTCCCACGGCTGCGATCCTCGCCGACACTCAGGCGTATCTGCGGCGTTACCTTCGCAACGTGGCGGCAGATCAGTTCGACGACGGCACCGTGCCTCCCGTGATCCCTTCGGAGACATCCTCCTTCGTGGTCGAGAAGGACCGGATGCTGGAGATGGCGAAGACGTCTGTCGGGTGGGGAGATGTCACCGTGATGCTGCCCTGGACGCTGTACCGGTACTTCGGCGACACGGATGTCCTCGAACGCCAGTACGACAGTGCCCGCGCATGGGTCGAGTTCCTCGAGCGACGAGCACAGGCTCGCGGAGTCGCCCGCCGCTTCCGCCGGGGACTGGGATCCCTCGAGAACTACATCGTCGACACCGGCTTCAACTGGGGTGAGTGGCTGCGTCCGGGAGAGAGCCCGGCGTCGCAGATGGCGGGAAACCTGCTCACCGGCCGTCCCGAGGTGGCGACTGCTTACTTCGCTCACTCGGCTCGTCTCCTCAGCGAGATGGCGGGAGTCCTCGGGCGCGACGAAGACCACGAGCGTTTCGCGCTGCTCGCCCGCCGCGCCACCGAGGCATACAACGCGGCCTTCGTCCGACGCGGAGGTTCGCGTATCGGAGCAGACAGGCAGGACGACTACGTGCGTGCGCTCGCATTCGACCTGCTGGCTCCGGAGTCCAAGCCCGGGGCCGTGTCCCGCCTGGTGGAGCTCATCGAGGACAAGGGCGGACACCTGGACACCGGATTCCTGAGCACTGCTCTCCTGCTGCCTGTTCTCAGCGACAACGGGCACGAGGACATCGCATGGAAAGTGCTGCTCAACCCCACCTCGCCATCGTGGCTGGCTCAGATCGAAAGGGGAGCCACCACCATCTGGGAGACCTGGGAGGGGTACGGCAGTGATGGCCGCGCGAACGACTCGCACAATCACTACGCCTTCGGCAGTGTGACCAGATGGCTCCAGGAGTACGTCGCCGGGATCCGCCCCCTCGCGCCCGGTTATCGGACCTTCCTGGTTTCTCCGTCACTGGGAGATCTCACCTCTGTGCGCGCTTCGCTGGCGACACCCTACGGGGCGATCTCGGCGCACTGGGAACAAGCCGACAGCGGGCGTACATTGCACCTCGTCGTTCCCGTCGGCACGAGGGCCGAGGTCGCGCTCGGGGACTCCCGCCAATGGGTCGATCCAGGCGAGTACACCCTGTCCTGGCCCAGCGCCGCCGACACGACAGCGAGATCCGTGGTGGCCTGAGGGGCTAGATTGGTAGTCCCCACCGCACTCGCGGTGTTCGCGTCCCCGGCAGTCGGTGTGAGCAGGGTAACGGCTGGGCATCGCCGATATGCAGCACCGCCATCCTTTCCGATCGCCGCAGAGTCCACGCGAAGACCGGCTTCCGATCGTCAGCCTGCTGGCGTTGTCGATAGGAATCTTCGTCTCGCAGACGGCGGAGTTCCTGCCCGGGGGCCTCGTCCCTCCGATCGCCGAAGAACTCGATCTCGATGTCGGTCTCGTCGGTCAGATGGTGTCGGTCTTCGCCTTCACCGTCGTCGTGTCGACCGCGCCGATGGCCTTGCTCACCGCACGGATCGGCAGAAAGACTCTCGTGGTTACGGCGATGGCTGTCGTCAGCCTCAGCAACGTCGTGGTTGCCGCGTCACCGGGTTTTGAGGGCATCCTCGCCGGACGTGTCGTAGGTGCGCTCGCGCACGGACTCTTCTGGGCGATCGTCGCCACCTACGCCGTCGAGATCGTGCCGCGGGAGAAGCTCGGTCGAGCTATGGCCTTCACGACGGCCGGCGGATCTCTCGCAAGTATCCTCGGCATCCCGATCGGCAATGCGCTGGGTGAGGCATTCGGATGGCGGCAGGCGTTCATCGCCGTCGCGATCGTGGGCAGCCTCGTGACGCTCGTGTTGTGGCGCTGGCTCCCCCGCATCGAGACCACGAAGGGCAGGCGCGGATCGAGCCGCCTGAAGTTCGACCGCTCGGCACTCGGGATCGCGATGATCTGCATCCTGATCCTCATCCTGATCGTCGGGCAGACCAGTTTCGGCCCGTACACGACGCTCTGGCTCGAGGAGATCGCGGGTTTCGAGCGGGCGACCATCCCGATCTACCTTCTGATCACCGGAGTGGCCGGAGCCGTCGGCGCGATTCTCGCGGGCAACCTGTACGACCGATACCCCCGCATCACATTCATGGCATCGGGCCTGCTCCTGACGGCGGCACTATGCCTGCTCGCTGTCGTCGCCGACGACGGGTTCTCCCTCCAGCTCGTCGCGACGTCAGCATGCGTGAGCCTAGGTTTCGCTGGGCTTCCCATGATGCTGCAGGCCCGAATGATGCAGACCGCGTCACCGCAGATGAGGCGGATCGCTGGTGCAGTGCAGACGACGGTGTTCAACGTGGCCATCGGCGGTGGCGCCCTCATCGGCGGCTTCGTCGTCTCAGGCGCCGGGGTGGGGGCGCTGCCGTTGATCGCTGCCACAAGCGCCATCGTCACCACAGTCTTGGCTGCGGCATGGGACGCGCTTCGCCGCCGTCGACCCGCTGCCGATCAGGATGAAGCGCCCGGAGCCGATGAGCGGGCGATGCTCGCGATCAGCACCACGGGGTCGATCAGCCTGCCCGGGCGGTGAGCAAGGCGGTCTGAAGCACCGACAGCCATGCGATTGCGCCATTTCGCCGGGGAAGATACGCTCGCAAAGATGCCATCCATCAAGATGGTGTTTCAATTAGTCGAAAAGCGCATCCCCGAACGATTACGACTGGGCCCGCCACACGCCGACGACCGAGGACGCACATCATGGAACATCTCGACACCCGCCTCTCCGTTCACGAGCGTGTGAGCGCGCTGCTCGCGCGCATGACGACGGAAGAGAAGGCCCATCAGCTCACCGGCATCATGGCGTTCGATCTCGTGCGATCCGATGGATCGGATCTCTCGACCACAGAGCACACACTGACTCGCGTGTACTTCTCGCGGAGTTCCTCAGGAAAGGCCGGTGCGTGGAAATGACTGTTGCAGGTGTCGTGGGCCTCGGAACGATGGGCTCGGGGATCGTGCGCCTCCTGGCCCGCTCAGGCATCATCGTTCGCGGATACGACCCGCAGCCGGTCGCCGGCGATCGTCTCACCGATGAAGGACTGGCATCATTCACGACCACGACATCGATCGAGGACTGCGTGCACGGTGCGGACATCGTGTTCGAAGCGGTGCACGAGACTCTCGAGGCGAAGGCGCCCGTGCTGCGCAGCATCTCCGCCGCGACGAACGGAGTGATCGCGTCGAACACATCTACTCTCATGCCCAGCACGATGACGGGATTCGTCGATCGACCCGAACGCTTCCTCGTCGCTCATTTCTTCAACCCTCCGGAGATCGTGCCTCTGGTGGAAGTCATCCCCGCCCCGGAGACGAGTGAAGAGGTCAAGGAGCAGATCATGGAGATCCTCCGCCATCTCGGGAGCACACCTGTCCTCCTCGACCGCGAGTATCCGGGCTTCGTTGCGAACCGCCTGCAGGCCGCGATTCTGCGCGAGGCTCTACACCTGGTGGAAGAGGGCATTGTCTCCCCGGAGAACCTCGACGAAGTGGTCAGGACCGGACTTGGGCCGCGCTGGTCGGTCGCCGGACCGATAGGCGTCGCCGATCTGGGCGGGCTGGACATCTTCGAGCGAGTGTGCGCCGAACTCTTCCCGCGCTTGAGTAACGCGTCTCAACCCCCGGAGGCGCTCACGGAGCGCGTTGCGGAGGGAGACCTCGGAGCGAAGTCGGGCCGGGGGTTCTACCGGCACACGAAGGAAGCGGACGGAGAGCACTTCGACCAGATGGCCGCGCTCTTCGCGCAGCTGCGGAAAGGGAACTGAAAAGATGAATCGGAGCATGACAGTAGACCTCCTCGCAGAGGATCGCTATTCGCCGGTTGTAGACGCCTTCCGCGAGACTCTCCATGAGGTCGATCGCAGTGGTGCGGCCCTATCCGTCTGGGTGAACGGCGAGCCTGTGATCGAGGCGCGTGGTGGCACAGCAGATGCACATACCGGGCAGGCATGGCAGCGCGACACCCTCGCGGTGACCTTCTCGTGCACGAAAGGTCTGGCGGCCATCGCGATCGGTCGCCTTCTGCAGTCCGGGGCACTGGCGTCACTCGACATGCCGCTCGCGGAGATATGGCCCGAGTTCGGGGCGCACGGCAAGCATCGGGTCTCGGTCGGGGACGCCCTCGCGCATCGGGCGGGCGTCTCGGCGCCTCGCACCGACGTCTCCCTCGCGCAGCTGCTCGATGTCGACGAGTTCGCCCGGATCATCGCAGACCAGGAGCCACTGTGGGTCCCCGGCAGCTCACATCAGTATCACGCCGTGACGATCGGAGCGATCAGCGGGCAGATCGTCGCTCGCCTCACCGACCGATCACTCGGTGAGTACTTCGCCGACGAGATCGCCGGACCACTCCACGCGGACGCCTGGATCGGCCTCCCTTCAGACAGGGAGAGGGATGTGGCCCACATCATCCAGGCGCAACCGGCAGATCCGCCGTCTCCATCGACTTCCGACTCGAAGTGGCTGGAGAGAGCGATCACGCTGGGAGGCGCGCTACCGCTGGATCTGCTCGGACCGGGCCCAGGCTTCAACGATCGCGAGCTCCATGCCGCGGAGATCGGCGGTGCGGGCGGCGTGGCCAGCGCCTCCGCCCTCGCCAAGATCTGGTCGGCGACCGTCGCCAGCACCGACGGCGTCCGACTTCTCGAGGATGACACCGTCCGTTCACTGGCCCGATCCCGGAGCGAGGGCACACCGTTCTTCGACAACGGTCCACCCCCGTACCAGGCGTGGGGCGCGGGCGTCATGATCCCCTCGGGGTGGGACCCGTACTTGTCGCCTGCCTCTTTCGGCCACGACGGGGCCGGCGGGCAGATCGCGTTCGCCGACCTCGATGCGCGCGTCGGGTTCGCCTACGTGACGAATCGTGCCGGTGACATGGCACGCGGCATCAGCGTGGTCGATGCACTCAGGGAATCGCTCGCGTAGGGCTTCCTGCCTGGCCCTGCACCCCGTCACAATCGGCTCTTCTCAACGCCCGGGCTTGCGGAGTACGCGAGATCCTGGATACTCTGATTCAACGACTCGCAACGGCGTTTCATTAATTGGAATACGCGAGTCGGGTCCTGTTGCACCGCACCTGCAATTCCCGAAGAGAAGGACGATCGATGAAGATCAGAAGATTTGCCGCACTGACCAGCGCAGCCACCGTGACCGCACTCCTGCTTGCAGGATGCTCCGCCGGAGGCGGGAACGCCCCGGTCAGCGACGACGGAGAGGTCAGCGGAACGCTCACAGGCGTGTTCGCCTCGGCGTTCAAGGAGACCTACGAGGAGATCGCCACCAAGTTCGAAGAGAAGTACCCGGACGTCGACGTGAAGTTCGACTACCAGGGCGGCGACATCAACGCACTCGTCATGACGCAACTGCAGGGAAATACAGCGCCAGACATCCTGACGTCCTTCCCCGGCGGCGTCGAGGGCGACAGCTCCGACAACGTGATCCCGCTCGCCTCGACGGAACGGATCATGCCGCTCGATGTGAGCTGGGCAGACCAGATCCCCGCCGACTGGGAGAAGGACTTCGGCTACGACGGCAAGGTCTACGCGTATCCGGGCGCTTTCCAGCCGCTCACCTCGATCTACAACCAGACGAAGCTGGATGAGTTCGGACTGACTGTCCCCACGACTCTGGACGAAGTCCTGGCCCTGTGTGCGGATGCCAAGGAGAACGGCGTCTACGCCTATGGCCAGGGACTCGGAGACGCAGCCGGTGGCGGACCCCAGTTCCTGACCTACGCGCAGAACGCGACACTGGTGACCGGCCCGCATCCCGAGTTCGACGCCGGAGTCGCGACCGGCGACGAATCCTACCCGGGGTCGGCGTGGGTCGATCAGTTCGAGATCTACCAGCAGATGTTCGATGAGGGCTGCTTCGGTGAGGGCTCGCTTGGTCGCAGCCGCGACCAGGGAGCGACCGAGGTGGCGTCCGGCAACGCACTCGGCATCGTTGATGTCGGCGCCGTTCTGGCTTCGCTTGCCACGCAGGGGCCGGACAACGAATACGTGGTCGCTCCGATGCCCGCGACGAATGACGGCGACACCCTCGTCGCGGCCCTTCCTGGCTTCGTGACGACCATCAATGCGAACGCGAAGAACCCGACCGCCGCACAGGCATTCCTGGAGTTCCTCGGCGAGCCCGAGATCTCCGCGATCTACGCAGACGGTTTCGCCTCCGTCCCCGTGCTTCCCAACGACCAGTACACTCCCCCCGCATCGCTCGAGAGCTTCGCAGCTGCGGTGGCCGAGGGAACGACTGTGCCGCTCGGCGCCGTCAAACTCGAAGTTCAGGTCACACTGAACGAACAGCTGCAGGCGATGTTCCTGGGCGATTCGACTCCCGAGGACGTCGCCAAGAGCATGCAGGATGCAGTCGGCAAGTAGCGACACCGGCGAGACGGGGTGCTGCGATCTTTCGCAGCACCCCGTTTTGGTGTGCACACCCCCGACGTCTACACCCGCACCATCCTCCAGCCGTACTGACCCAGTACGACCCCACTGACCGCTTCCCCGGTGACGAAATCCGCTCCTGCGACGTCGAGCGAAACATCGTCCGTTCCGTGGTTGATCAGGGTCAGGACATCTCCGCGTCGGGCCACCTCCACCCACTCGCTCGCCACCTCGAACACAGCCTGAACGCCGGCGAGATCGGCGAGCCACCGGGTGATGGCGCGCATTCCGGCGTCGTCCGGCACTGACGCCAGATAGTGTGCGACGCCTCGCCCCGAGACACGACTCGTCAGCGCGGGCATGCCCGCAGTGCGACCGTCGGCATATCGTGCGTCGATGACGACCTGCTCGTCGAGCACCCGTATCTCTTCGGCAACGTATTCTCCTCGGACGACACCGAAGGGCGCGTCGATCATCGCAGCACGCTGCCCTGGCTCATCAGCGGAGATCGTGGTGCTGACCGCTGCTCCGGCCGAGTCCTGACTGGTGCGGACGGGTGGCGGCACCAGCGCGCCGAACTCCTCAACGCACACACCCAGGATGCTTCGGAGACCTACCTGGAACCCGCCGTCACGGAACGCGTCCTCAGCATCGACGATGTCGGTGAAGGGTGTGACCAGAAGGCGTCCTCCCCCGTTCACGAACTCCTTCAACGCATCGGCTCCATCATCAGTGAGCAGGTAGAGGTGAGGGACGATCACAAGCGCATAGGCGGAGAGATCGGAACCTGTGTGCACGAAGTCGACCGCGATGTTCTGCCGGTGCAAAGCGGAGTACCACCGCTGCACCAGTGCCAACCAATCGAGACGCACGGGGTGGTCCGGCTGCGAGATCGCCCACCAGTTCGCCCACTCGAATACGAGAGCGACCCGTGCGCCCGACCCCATCTCGCCGTCGTCCGTCGTCTTCGGAGGAAAGGCCGGAAGACTGCTCAGAGTCTGGCCGAGAGACTTCACTTCTCGCCAGGTCCTCGTCTCCAGTCCCGCGTGCGGCACCATGGCCGAGAAGAACTTCTCACTGCCCCGACGCGACTGGCGCCACTGGAAGAAAAGGATGCCATCGGCCCCGCGCCCGACGGCCTGCATCGACAGTGCCTCCATCTGACCTGGCGCCTTGGGCGCGTTGGTCGGTCGGAAGCTCACCACGTTCGTCGCCTGCTCCATCAACAGCCAGGGCGTTCGCGGCTTCAGCGAACGCATGAGATCGCGAGTGAAAGCTGCAGCGCGAAACGAGAACGGGTCGTTCGGCTCGAAGTAGTTGTCGTCGCTGACGATGTCGACCTCGTCTGCCCATGCCCAGTAGTCCAGAGGCTGGAAGGGGCCCATGAAGTTCGTTGTCACCGGCTGCGATGCTCCCGCCGCCTTGATGATGTCCCGCTCCATCACGAAAAGCTCGAGCAGGGTGTCAGAGCTAAATCGTCTGAAGTCGAGTACGCCCCCCGGGTTCACGCTGTAGGGCGATTTGCGCGGCGGCACGATTTCATCGAAAGACCCATATAGCTGGGACCAGAACGCGGTTCCCCATGCTCTATTCAGCGTGTCGATATCCCCGTAACGTCGCTGCAGCCAGAGGCGGAAATGCCGCGCCGCGTTGTCCGAGTAGTCGTAGGCGAGGTGACAGCCATACTCGTTGTTGACGTGCCACAACACCACTGCGGGGTGCGAGTGGTAGCGGTCGGCGATCGCCGTGACGAGGCGTGCAGCCAGTCGCCTATAGTCAGGAGAACTGGGGCTGTACGCCTGCCGACTGCCAGGCCAATAGGTCGAACCGTTCTCATCCTCAGGAAGAATGCCGGGGTACTTTTTCGCCGCCCAAGGAGGCGGCGACGCGGTGGCCGTCGCGAGGTCGACCCCGATTCCGTTCTCGTGGAGAAGGTCGATGATTTTGTCGAGCCATTCGAAGTCGAAGGTGTGCTCGTCAGGCTGGATCCGCGACCAGGCGAACACGCCAAGGGTGGTCATGGTCACCCCAGCCTCGCGCATCAACCGAACGTCGTCGAGCCACACGACTTCGTCCCATTGCTCGGGGTTGTAGTCTCCGCCGTAATACATCCGCTGTCAGCCTTTCTGTAGGAGGCGAAAAGTGCCTCGCGCTCTCAGGGCGTGTCGCGACGATGAGAATGCCGGCCGGGCCCGAATTCGAGGACGTCCACTCCCTCGGCCAAGCGAGCCACACTCCCCGCCGGGACGTCGATGTCGAAGGAGAGAGCCGTCGCAGTGCGAGACCACGAGAACGACGCCTCCCCGCGCGGGGTGCGATGCCTCAGGGCACCGCGCGTGAGCCGCGCATCGTCGATCGGATCCAGGTCGATCACACTCCAGCCCGGCGCGCCCGCGCGCATCCCTCCGACCCGCTGATACACCCAACTCAGTGCACCACCGAGGAAGTAGTGATTGCGCGAGCGGGCGTCGGCGTCCCAGGATTCCTTCATTGTGAGCTCGTCCTGGGCGAACCAGGCGCCCCACCCGGGAGCGGACGTCGTCGTCAAGACACGGACCGCGAGATCGTCTCGGCCGATCGAACTCAACGCGAACGGCAGATAGCGCGCGCCGATGGCACCGGCGTCGAGGTGGCCGCCCGTGCGATGCTCGACATCGTCTGCAAGCCCCGCCGCGACCGACCCGCGATGCTCGTCGGGGACGATGCCCAGCACCAGGGGCAACACATTGAGCGTCTGCCTGTATCCCACGCCCGGCACCGCGTAGTGCCCCACCCGAGCGTCGAAATACACGGAGTGATAGTTGGATGCGGTTCGCTGCGCGGCGCCGCTGAAGCGTGTCGCCGCGTCGGGTCGGTCGACGAGATCCATAATGCTCGCCGCATGCTGCAGAACCGCGATCATCATCAGCGTCGCGGTCGGTGCTGTTCCCTCAGGAGGAATCTGATGACCGGGAGAAAGCCAGTCCCCCCAGCTTCGGATCGGCCAGATACCTTCGCCTGCGATGGCGATCAGAGAATCAGCGTACCCCTCGACCATCGGAGCGAATCGTCGCAGGACCTCGATGTCCCCGGTCTCCCAGTAGACCTGCCACGGGATGAGCACGCTCGATCCGCTCCATGCCGGGTCTGCAGCCTCGCCGAATCCGGGCGTGGGCACGATCTGCGGGATCTCACCTGAGTCCGCCTGCGAATCCTCGTGGTCCTGCAACCACTTGATCCACAGATCCGTGATGTCGAAGCTGTGCAGCGCCGCCTCGGTCGCGACCATCGCGTCCGCAGTCCAGCCGTTCTTCTCATAGACGGGGGTGTCGGTCGGGATTCCCTGAAGGTTGTTGAGGAGCGTTCGTCCGAACGCGGCATCCGCCCAAGCCAGGATCGGATCATCGCAGTCGAACCAGCCGCGTCGCTCGACATCCGTGTGCATCGACACGGCGGTCGGGATCGATGCGGAAGCCCCGCCGCTCGTCTCGACGTCGATCCATCGGAATCCCCGGTAGCCGAATCTCGCCGACCATCCGGTCACCGAATCCTGGACATCGAAGCGGTGAGCGTCCAACTGGGAGACACCCGCGACCAGGGCATTCTCCACCGTCGCTTCGCCATCGATCGAGAGATACTCCCCATAGCGGACGGTGACCATGCCACCGGGCGGCCCCTGGATGTCGAGCAGCACCTTGCCGGTGATCACGGCGCCGAAGTCGTAGGTCGTCCGCGACCCGACGACAGTGGAAGAGACAGGCTGCAGACGACCCGTCTCCCGTGTCGGCTGCAGCGGCGATCGCTGCAGCACCCCTCGCGGGCCGACGATCTCGACCGCTGGCCGCTCGGGTCTCGAGTCGCCGACGGAAACCGAGATCTCGCCGCCGTACAGAGTCTCCTGCTCGGTCGCTCCGGGGGCGGCCCGCCAGCTCGCGTCGGTCCCGATGCCGCGCACGCCGTCGCTGTTCTGCCACTGGACGAGGACGTTCGCCATGGGCTCGGCGTGCCAGGGTGAAACGTGCCAGCCCCAGATGTTCGCGCCGCGAGCGGCGAACATGCCGCGACCCGCCTCAATGCTGAGCGAATTGCTGCCGACACGGAGAAGACCAGTGATGTCCCAGGTGCGGTACAGCACCCGTTTCGAGTAGACCGTCGGAGCCGGCTCGAGAAGCTCATCGCCGATGAGAGTCCCATTGAGCGAGATCCTCCCGTTGCCGAGCACGACGCCGGCAAGGAACGCACTGGTGAAGTCGTCATTCACGTCGAAGTCCCGGGAGAAGGTGGGGTTCGCCGCAGCGATCGTCTCCGCCGCCATGCAGCGCAGCCCCTCGACCCGTTCGCCCCCGATCCGCGCGATACCCGTGATCTGCAGCGGGCTTATCCCGTCATCCGTCGAGTCTCGGTCGGACGAACCCGTGTACCAGCCGACCGCTCCGCGACGACGCGTGAGTCTCAGGAGATAACGACCGGCCGGTGCGGGAGGGTCGAGCTCGACGAAGTGCAGGTGCCGATCCCAGATATGCTGCGGGCCCTCGACCACCCGGCTTCCCACGAGACGGCCTTCGTCGGTAAGCACCTCGAGCGCGAATGCGACATCTTCGAAGAGTCGACCGGTGAGGTCCGCGTGCACGGCGCAGAGGGGCCCGTCCACTGTGAACTCTTGAGAGAGCGGAAGGTCGTCGGCCCAGTCGACCCTCTCCCGCTGCGTGGATCTCAATGCTCGCGTCGACGCCGGGGTAGGGAGCGTGATCCAGGAAGACGTGCCCGCCTCGAGATCGTCTCCGATGCTTCGATCCGTGAGCCGGACTCCGGCGGTGGAAGTCAGAGGTGTCGATGAGATCTCGGTCACAACGGTCTCCACTGATCGTGTCTGAAGGGTGAGCGAAGGCTGTGCCGCACACCACCCGCCAGCGTACGACATGTCGACATATATGGAAACACGTTTACACTTATTGGAAATGAACGGAGTGCCAGGTCCCCGGCCACCACTCGCGGAGAGCGTCGCACGGGAGAACAACCATGGAACGGTTAGCCTGGACCAGCCTCCACGCTCCCCGCCGCCCAGCGGTTCGGGACGACCGACGCGGAGCACCACACAAGGAGAAATCATGACCGCCCCTCAGGACGAGGAACGCCTCGTCGGTGCCGACCGCGTTCTGGCGGTCATGATCGCCCTCTCCGAGCATCCCACCGGAGCCACTCTCGAAGAGGTGGCACACAGCGTGGGAGCAACGAAGTCGACAGTCCACCGCGCACTGGCCACGCTCCGCCGCGCAGGCCTCGCGACTCAGCTCGGTCGAGGCGTCTACATCCTCGGAGATGAGTTCTACCGAATCGCCTTCCGCAGCTACTCCCTGAGGCCCGAGGGGGTGCTCATCCAACCGGCACTGGATGAACTCTCACGCCGCTTCGGCGAAACGGTGCACTTCGCGGTGCTCGATGGGGTCGAAGTCGTCTACCGCGCGAAGGTGGACCCGCCTACCGGCGCGATCCGACTCACATCTGTCGTAGGCGGACGGAACCCGGCCCACGCCACCGGCGTCGGTAAGGTCCTGCTCGCCGAGACAGTGAACTCCGAGGACGAACTTCGCAGCCTTCTCGGCGATGAGTACCCGCAGCGCACGCCGGCGACGATCAACAGCGCAGAGAAGCTCTGGGCGGAACTCGAACTCACCAAAGAACGGGGCTACGGCGTCGACGACCAGGAGAGTGAGGCGGGCATCAACTGCGTCGCCGTTCCCGTACGCCTCGGCCCGGGCCTACCGCCGATCGGTGCGATCAGCATCAGCGGTCTGACCTTCCGCACCCCGCTCGCGCAGATGATCGCACGGCTCGACGAGATCAACTCCGTCGTGCACGACTACCGGGGCTCCAGCTCCGACTGACACCATCGCACCGCGGCGTCCGAGGCCATTCGGGCACCGATGTTTCGTCGCGCCCGATCCCGGCCCAATCCGATCCTCCGCGAGTCACCTGTCGATCCGGACGACTTGCAGGGACCGCTTTTGACGGCTACGCTAAATCAGCGATACGCAACAGCGTTTCAACTATTCGAATTAGTCAAGGGTGACAGAGATGCTCAGTACGCGTGAGGTGACCGACACGGAGATGCCGAGCCCCGCCAAGAAGGTCGAGCGCCGCCGCGGCCGATCCGTCGGACGCAGCTTGTGGTGGATGGCCCTCCCGGCTTTCGCCGTCTTCATCTACGTCCTGATCGTCCCGTCCGCTCAGGGGGTCGGCGCGGCATTCACGAACTGGTCGTTCGCCGTTCCCGATGCGGAGTTCATCGGGTTCGACAACTTCATTCGTGCATTCGAAGGCGACGCCGGTCCCGCGGCCCTGCGCACCCTGTTCATCGCCCTCATCGTGGTGGTGGGGCAGAACGTACTCGGCCTGGGGCTCGCACTCCTGCTGAACGGAAGAGTCGTCGGCCGCAACATCCTGAGGACCATCATCTTCGCGCCGATGGTCGTCTCGGCGCTCGTGGTCGGCTACCTGTTCAAGTACATCTTCGGCCCGCCTGGATACGGAGGGGTGAACCTGGTGCTGGACGCGATCGGGATCCCCCAGGTCGATTTCCTCGGCAACCCGACCACCGCGCTCTGGATCATCATCATCACGGTCATCTGGCAGTTCACAGGTTCAACGATGGTCATCTACCTCGCGGGCCTGCAGGGGGTTCCGCCCGAACTCGACGAGGCCGCAGCACTCGACGGGGCGGGCTACTGGCAGCGTTTCTGGTTCGTGACACGCCCTCTCCTCGCTCCGGCGGTCACCATCAACCTGATGCTCGGACTGATCGGAGGCCTCAAGCTCTTCGACCAGATCTTCTCGGTGACCGGTGGAGGACCCGGAGGTCAGACTCAGACGATCTCGACTCTGATGTACCAGATCTTCTCCCAGTACGGGGAGTACGGTCGGGCTTCCGCGATCGCGGTCGTCCTCGCCATCGCCGTCGGCGTTCTGGCATTCATCCAATTCAGCGTGCTGCGGCGACAGGAGCGGAACTCATGAAGACGACTCGTTCCAGCAGAATCACCACGAACGTGATGGCATACGGCATCACCCTGGTGTTCCTGATCCCGGTCTACGTTCTGGTGAACCTCTCGATCCGTCCGGCCGGAGATCTCACTCCCGCCATCATCCCGAGCGCGAATCCCACCTTCGACAACTTCATCGAAGCGTGGAACAGTTCTTCACTCCCCAGCGGCATCGTGACCAGCCTCATCGTCACCGCGCTCTCCTGCATCGTGGTCCTCATCCTCGGAACGATGGCGGCATACCCACTCGCCCGTTCGACGGCACGCCTGTCGACGACGACCTACTTCGTCTTCCTGGCAGGTCTCCTGCTGCCCTTCCAGCTCGCCACGATTCCTCTCTATACGCAGATGCGGGACATCGGACTGCTGGGATCGGTGTGGTCCCTCGTGATCGTGTACGCCGGCGTGCAGATGCCCTTCACGATCTTCCTGCTCACGACCTTCATCAGGTCCAGCGTGCCGTTGGAGTTCGAGGAGGCAGCTCAGATCGACGGCTGCTCCCCGCTCGGCACCTTCTGGCACGTCGTCGTCCCCCTTCTACGCCCCGCGATCGGCACGTGCCTCATCCTGAACAGCGTCGGAATCTGGAACGACTTCTTCACACCCCTCGTGTTCCTGGCCGGAAGCGGTCAGGTCACCATCCCGATGGCCATCTACCAGTTCGTCGGACAGTACGTGAACAACTGGCCACTCATCTTCGCGTCGCTGATCATCTCGATGATCCCGATCCTCGCTGTGTACCTCCTCTTCCAGCGGTACATCATCCGCGGATTCGCGGGCGGCCTCAAGGGCTGATCGCGCAGACGCGGATGTCATGCACCGACCTGGAGGCCGCTGAGCTGAGCAGCTCCACGCTCACCGCCCGTGTCGAGGCTCTTGGCGCACGGATGACATCCATCCGCCATGGTTCGACTGCGGTCGAGCTGCTCGCCCGGCACGATACGAGAGTGTTGGAGGCCGCGGACAGGCCCGCACTCCCCGATGGTCACCTGAGATTCGCAGACGGCTGGAACGTCCTGATCCCCAACGCCGGCGATTCACGGGTGATCGACGGCGTCGAGCATGAGTACCACGGTGAAGCGGCGAGGCGGGCGTGGCAGCTCTCCGTCTCGGCGAACGCCGTCACCGCCTCGCTTGCGCTTCGCTCATTGCCGTTGAGCCTCACGAGGACTACGAGCCTCGTGGGCGACTCGCTCCTGGTCCGGCAGACCATCCGGAACGACTCCGACGTGCCGCAGCGCTTCGCCTGGGTCGAGCACCCCGTGTTCGATGGCGCGCTGCTCTCAGGCGGAGGCGCAGTCCGAGTCGGCGCGTCCTCGGTCCCGCTGGTGCAGCTCGGACAGGGCGGCTTCGACAGCGCCCGTGTCCCGGCAGGATGCGCGTGCGTCGAACTTCCGGACGCTCGCCTGGCGCTACGGCTCCATTGGGATCCGCACGTGCTGCCGCACATGCACGTCTGGCAGGAACGGCGCAGCATCCTCGGACCACCGTGGTTCGGGCGAGTCGACGGAGTCGGCCTCGAGCCCGCTTCGCACGGCCCCGGTGATCCGGAGTTCGGTCTCGGTCCTCTCACGCTCGAACCGTTCGGCACCCTCGAATCCTTGCTCCGCCTCGAGGTCATCGAGGCGGAACGAGGAGAGTCGCCGCAGCCCGTCGAGGCTGCTCAGTAGGTGGCGCGGCCACCGCTGATGTCGTAGACCGCGCCTGTGGAGAAGCTGACTCGCTCTGACGCGAGCCACGCGACGAGCTCAGCGACCTCTTCCGCCGTCCCCACCCGCTGCATCGGGATGAGGCTGGTGATGTGATCCAGAACGTCCCGCGCGGTCTCGTCGTTCATCGGTGTGGCGATCACGGCCGGGGCGATGGAGTTGACCAGCACACCGCTGGTGGCGAGTTCCTTCCCCGCCGACTTCGTGAGAGCGATGACGGCGGCCTTCGACGCCGAGTACACCGCCAGATTCGGGTTGCCGTCCTTGCCCGCCATGCTGGCGAAGTTGACGACGCGCCCCCAACCGCGGGCCTTCATACCCGGAATGAACGCTGACATCATCGACACAGTGCCCATGACGTTCACCTCGAACGTCGCCCTCCACTGCTCGACACTCGTATCGACCAGCGGCATGTTGGGACCCACGACCCCGGCGGAGTTGATGAGAATGTCGACCGGTCCGATGCGGCCTGCCAGTTCATCGATGGCGGCGCAGTCCGTGACGTCGAGAACCTCGTCGACGTCGCCGGCCACGTCCACCGTGGTCACTCGGATGCCTTCGCGGCGAAGACGTGTCGCCGTCGCGGCGCCCAGACCTCGCGCGCCTCCGGTGATGACTGCATGCTTCATTGGTGTTCTCCTGGAGTGGTGTCGCGCCGAGGGATCTCGACGTGGATCTTGGGGCCTGCACCGGCGCTCGGCGGTCGCTCCCCGGCCAGCACACCGGGGAGATCATCGAGGTCGAGCGTTGCGGCGATGAGAGGGTGGGGATCCACAGAACCGGATGCGTAGGCTTCCACAGTCGGGACGAGACCGGCAGACGCCCCGAGGATGCCGACGGCCGTCACATCTTTCAGGGCGAGAGTCCGAGTGTCGATCATGCTCGGGCTCCCGGCGAGTCCGACGTGAACGATCCTTCGGCCCGGCTCGACCAGATCTAGAGCCTTCGCGGGAAGATGCGGAGCGTTGGAGGCGTCGATCACTGCATGCCATGCGAGGTGCGGCAGGTCCTGTTCTGTCCAGACACCCTCGAAGCCGAAGCTCCGTGCGAAGTCGAGCGAGCGTCCTGGGCGTCCCAGCAGATGCACCTCCACGCCGGCCGCCCGGGCGAACAGACCGCAGAGGAGACCGATCGTCCCCGGTCCGAGCACGAGCACGCGCTCGCCGGGGAGCACACCCGCCGCATCGACCGATCTCCACGCGTTCCCGCCCGGTTCCACCATGGCTCCGGCCGCGTCGTCGACCGAATCGGGTAGCGCGACGAGGGCGGATGCGGGCACAGCGACCTGCTGAGCGAGAGCGCCCGGTCGACCGCCCCGCACGCCGAGCTCCTGGCGGAACTCGCACACATGGTGAAACCCGCCGCGGCATCGGGCGCAGACACCGCAGCCGAGCATCGTGTCGCCTGTGACCCGCTGGCCGAGCCACGACTGATCGACCTCGGAACCGACTGCGGTCACGGTGCCCATCCACTCGTGACCGATCCGAACCGGGTAGGCGGCATGACCGTCGTGCAGATACTGCATCTCACCCGTGTAGAACTCGACATCGGTTCCGCAGATGCCGGCTCGCATGACGTCGACGATGACCTCGTCCGGCCCTGCGACCGGATCTACGACCGACTCGACCGATGCCTGGCGCGGCCCTGAGATGACGAGCGCTCTCATCGGGGTTCCCGCACGCTCTGACGCTGGTGGCCGAGGCCATCGATATCAAGCTCCATGACATCGCCCGCCCGCAACCAGATCGGCGGTCGATGGCCCATCCCCACCCCTGGCGGGGTGCCGGTGTTGATGAGGTCGCCGGGCTCCAGCACCATGAACTGGCTGATGTAGTGGACGATGAAGTACGGATCGAAGATCATCGTCGACGTCGACCCATCCTGTCGGGTGACTCCGTTGACCGAGAGTCGCATGCCGAGATCGAGTACGTCGGGGACCTCATCCTGAGTGACGAGCCACGGGCCGACCGGGTTGAAGGTCTCGGCGGACTTGCCCTTGAGCCACTGGCCGCCGCGCTCGAGCTGGAAGGCACGCTCGCTCACATCGTTGACGACGACCCAACCGGCGATGTGTTCCTTCGCCTGTGCGGGCGACTCCAGGTAGCTCGCACGGCTGCCGATCACGATGCCCAGCTCGACCTCCCAGTCCGGCTTCGTCGCGCCCCGAGGGATCCGCACATCGTCGTTCGGACCGACGATCGTGTTGGGGGACTTCGTGAAGAGGATCGGCTCGTCGGGTACTGCCTGGCCGGTCTCCGCCGCGTGGTCGCTGTAGTTCAGCCCCACACAGATGATCTGATGGGGCCGCGCGATGGGTGCTCCGATCCGCTCACCGAGCAGCGAGTGAGTATCGCCGGCAGACGTCCGGTGAGCGACGACGGAGGACAGGCTTGCGAGACCGCCACTGGCGAAGAAACCCTCATCGAAGTCATCGACGACGTCCGACAGGTCGACATAGGAATCGTGGTCGATGAAGGCGACGGGCCTTTCGAATCCGACCTCGCCGATACGAGCGAGCTTCATGGGTTCTCCTTCTCTTCGCGCAGCCCCTGCCACGGTGACACTCGCATGCCTCGGACTCCGGGCCTGGTGGTGAACAGCTTCCCCGAGTCCGGATGACGCGCGAGCTGTGCTTCGGTGAGCCCCTGCCGGGCTGTGGTGATGACGAGCACATCGAGGTCGAGACCGGCGAAGGCGACGCTCGACACATGCGGAACGTCGAGGACGATCGTGGTGACCAGCTCTCCGTCCGGCGTGTAGCGCCTCACCTGACCGGCGCCCCAGACGGCGATCCAGAGACACCCCTCCTCATCGGTGCAGATCCCGTCCGGGAATCCTTCCTCGAAACGGATCAGCGTCTCTCGCGCTCCGACTCGACCCGTCGTGGGTTCATAGTCTCGGCGATACACCGAGCGGCGCTCGGTGTCGACCGAGTACATCACCGTTCCGTCCGGGCTCCAGGCGAGACCGTTCGACAGCGTCAGGTCGTCATCGATGACGGAGACATGCCCAGCACCATCCACTCGAGCGAGGATCTCCGTGCTCGACGGGCCTGCAAGTGACAGACTGCCGACAACGAATCTGCCGACCGGGTCGGGTTTTCCGTCGTTGAGCCGCGCGTCGAGCTCCGCCCGGATCAGCGTGGCGATCCTGCGCGACGACCCACTCTCGTCGAGAGTGACGAGTTCGCGCCCGTTGGCCACGATCCATGATCCGTCGACCGCCACGGCGACCGCTCCGACGGTGCCCTCGAACGCCACGGTATCGACCAGCTGAATCCGGCCGGACGGCTCGAGGACGCCGATCATCACGAGTGCACGATTGATGTCGACCCAGAGAAGACGCTGGCGATGCGGATCCCAGACCGGTCCTTCGCCGAGCTCGCACGCGGTCTCCTCGGCGAGCAGGACACGAGGCGTTGCCGTCATTGGCTTCTCTCTCTCGACGAGGTGCTTCACTGGGTGCACATGGTTCCAGGACCCGATGTGGTCTCGATGGCTACTATAATCATTTTCCGACATACAAACCCAATTTCCGAAAGTTGGTAAAGCGCATGCACGGAGAACTCAGGAGTACAGAGTGGTACTCCGGCGACGATCGAAACGCGTACATCCACCGTGCATGGATGCGACGCGGCACACCCGACAGCGCATTCCGAGGCCGCCCGCAGATCGCGATCGCCAACACGGCATCGGACCTCACCCCCTGCAACTCTCACCTCGACGAGATCGCGCAGTCCGTGAAGAACGGGGTCTACGAGGCTGGCGGCATACCGTTGAACCTTCCGGTCGTCTCCCTCGGCGAGACCCAGGTGCGGCCCACCGCCATGCTCTGGAGGAACATGATGGCGATGGCGACGGAGGAGATGCTCCGCGCCAACCCCATCGATGGAGTCGTCCTCCTCGGCGGCTGCGACAAGACGATTCCCGCTCTGCTGATGGCTGCCGCCTCCGTGGACATCCCCGCGATCGTCATCCCCGGTGGCCCCATGCTGACCGGGCACTTCCGTGGCGAGGCGCTCGGATGCGGCACCGACGTCTGGCGGCTCAGCGAGGAGGTCCGTGCCGGCACCCTCAGCGAGACTCTGTTCAACAAGTCCGAGTCGTCGATGATCCGCTCCAAGGGGCATTGCAACACGATGGGCACTGCATCGACGATGGCACTCGTCGCCGAGGCGCTCGGAACTATCGTTCCGGGGCTTGCAGGGACCCCCGCGCCTGACAGCCGTCTGCTCGAGATGTCGCACCATACAGGGCGCCTTGCCGTCGATCTCGTCCACCAGGATCGCAGGCCCTCGTCGTTCCTGACGAAAGCGAGCTTCCACAACGCGATCGTCGCGCTCGCGGCGATCGGCGGATCCACCAACGCCGTCGTGCACCTTCTCGCGATCGCGGGGCGGCTCGGCATCGATCTCAGCGTCGACGACTTCGACCGGATCGGGTCGGATGTTCCTCTTCTCGTCAATCTGCAACCCGCCGGACGCTATCTCATGGACGATCTGTACCGCGCGGGGGGCTTCCTCGCGGTTATGAAGGAGGTCCGGGATCTGCTCGATCCCAGTGCCCTCACTGTGACCGGGAAGCCGCTGACCGACTATCTCGACGAGGCTCAGATCTGGGATCCCGATGTGATCTCGCGACGAGCCGCGCCTCTTCAGCCGGCCGCAGGCATCAGCGTCGTCCGTGGATCGCTGGCCCCCGGCGGTGCCATCATCAAGCCCGCAGCGGCGTCTCCGCATCTGCTCAAGCACCGTGGCCAGGCGGTCGTCTTCGACTCGATCGAGGACTTCCACGACCGGATCGACGACCCTGATCTCGAGATCGACGAGACCTCTGTGATGATCCTCCGCGGGTGCGGACCCATGGGGTATCCGGGCATGCCCGAGGTGTCGAACATGCCACTCCCCAAGAAGCTCCTGGAGAAGGGCGTGCGCGATATGGTCCGGATCTGCGACGGACGGATGTCGGGAACCGCGTACGGCACCGTCGTCCTGCATGTCACCCCCGAAGCCGCCGCGGGAGGTCCGCTCGCCCGCGTGCGCACGGGCGACTGGATCGAACTTGATGTGCGCAACCACCGACTCGACGTCGACGTTCCCGCCGCGGAGTTCGCCGCGCGCGGCGTCAACGAGGCCACGGTCGCGGGCTTCGCGAACCCACGGCGAGGGTGGGAGCGCCTGTACGTCGATCACGTTCTGCAGGCCGACACCGGAGCCGATCTCGACTTCCTGGTGGGCTCCAGCGGGTCGGAGGTCTCGCGTGAGTCCCACTGAGACGACAACCCTTCGCGCGCCGGACGCCGTTCTTCTCGAAGGGCTTGATGCCGTGGGGATCGTGGCGAAGACGCGCGCCACAGATCGCCTGGCGGCGGCGCATGACGGCTCCCACTATCTTCTGACCCCGCAGGCCGTCGTGTCGGCACGAAACATCGAGGAGGTGGCAGCCACGCTGCGGGTTGCGCGCAGATCCCGAGTATTCGTCGCCTTCCGTTCGGGTGGAACCAGCCTCTCCGGCCAAGCGGGCACAGACGGTCTGCTCATCGACTCGCGCACCCATTTCCGCGCGGTGACTCCGTCGGATGACGGGTCGACCGTGAGAACAGGCTCCGGCGCGACCGTTCGCGCCGTGAACACGCGGCTGCGTCGGCACGGAAGAAAGCTCGGCCCGGACCCGGCGAGCGAGATCGCCTGCACGATCGGCGGAGTGGTCGCCAACAACTCGAGCGGCATGTGCTGCGGCACTCATTCGAACACCTACCGCACGCTCGTCTCGTCAGTGTTCGCTCTCCCCTCGGGCACAGTCATCGACACAGCAAGCCCCCAGGCCCGCTCGCTGTTCGCCAGAGCCGAGCCGCGCATCCATGAAGGGTTGGCAGCACTGCGTGATCGCATCCGCTCCTCCGCGGAATCGGTCGCGACGATCGAAAGGCTCTATTCGATCAAGAACACCATGGGTTACGGACTCAACTCGTTCCTCGACCACCACGACCCGCTCGACATCCTCGAGCACTTGCTCGTCGGCAGCGAGGGCACCCTGGCCTTCGTGTCGGAAGCCACCTTCCGCACCGTGCCCCTTCTGCCGCACGCCGCGACCGGCCTTCTCGTGTTCCCCTCCCTGAGCGATGCCACCAGAGCCCTGCCCGAACTGGTGGACCAGGGCTTCGCCGCCATCGAGCTGCTCGACGCGACGAGTCTGCGTGTGGCTCAACGAGACCCCGAAGCCACCCCGGAACTGCGCGACCTGATCGTCAGCGATCACGCCGCGTTGCTTGTCGAGCATCAGGCGGAGAACGCCCTGCAACTCGACGGGCTCATCGCTGAATCCATGCCACTGCTCGAGCAGCTGTCACTCACCAGCCCCCCGACGCTCACAACGGACAACACAGTGCGCGCCCAGCTCTGGCACATCCGCAAGGGGCTCTTCACTGCAGTGGCCGGCTCTCGGCCCTCCGGAACCACGGCGCTGCTGGAAGACATCGCGGTCCCGGTGGAATCTCTCCTCGCGACCTGCAGGGGCCTCACCGAGCTGTTCGACGCCTTCGGCTACGAAGACAGCGTGATCTTCGGCCACGCCAAAGACGGAAACGTCCACTTCCTGCTGAGCGAGCGCTTCGACGACCCGCAGTCGCTCGCGCGGTACGAGGCCTTCACCGAGGCGATGGTCGACCTGGTCCTCGCGCACGGAGGCACTCTGAAGGCTGAGCATGGCACCGGGCGGATCATGGCTCCCTTCGTCCGCCGTCAGTACGGAGATGAGCTGTTCGAGATCATGCGCGAGGTCAAGGAGCTGATCGATCCGGATCGCCTCTTGAATCCCGGAGTGCTTCTGTCTGATGATCCTCGTGCCCATCTGAAGAGCCTCAAGGTCGCACACCCCGTCGAGCAGGAGGTCGACCGCTGCGTCGAGTGCGGGTACTGCGAGCCGGTCTGCCCCAGCAAAGACCTCACCCTGACTCCGCGAGAGCGGATCGTCATCCGACGCGAGATCGCCGCAGCGGAGTTCCAGGGAGACACAGAACTCGCCCGCCAGCTTCGCTCCGAATACGAGTACGACGGCGTCGAGACCTGCGCAGTGGACGGGATGTGCCAGACGGCTTGTCCGGTGCTCATCAACACAGGGGATCTCGTCCGCCGTCTCCGCGCCGAGAACCAGAGCGCGGTGTCAGAAGCCGGATGGAACATCGCCGCGAAGAACTGGGCGCCCGTCAGTCAGGTCGGCGGCGTTGCGCTGACGGTGGCCGCCGCGCTGCCCGCGGCTCTGCCGCGATGGGGCACTGGAATCGGACGGGCGATGCTCGGCGCCGATGTCGTGCCGATGTACAGCGCAGACCTCCCAGCTGGAGGTCGCCGCCGCCGCATCGCGTCGCAGCAGTCCGCGGTCGCGGTCTACTTCGCCAGCTGCACGACGACCATGTTCGGGCCCGCCGCCCCCGGCTCGGCCGGCGTATCGGCATCCTTCCTCGAGCTGTGCGACCGTGCGGGCGTGGCCCTTGCGCCCCCCGGCGACCTGCCCTCGCTCTGCTGCGGGACGCCGTGGAAGTCCAAGGGGCTCACCGTGGGCTACGAGACGATGAAGAAGAAAGTCGCGGAGTCGTTGCGAGAGGCCAGTCGCGACGGTGAGCTGCCGATCGTGTGCGACGCCTCATCGTGCACCGAGGGGCTGGAGCTCCTGCTCGACGCGGCCGGAGAGGCGCGATTGACGATCATGGATGCTGTCGAGTTCATCGACCGATACGTGCTCGACGCTCTCCCCGAGGCGGATCGGGTGGAAACGATCTCACTGCACCCGACGTGCTCCTCCACGCGCATGGGTATCAACGCCTCGCTCACGCGTGTCGCGGAGGCGGCCGCGACCGAGGTGCGCATCCCGGACGAGTGGAGCTGCTGCGGCTTCGCCGGCGATCGCGGCATGCTCCATCCTGAGCTGACCGCGTCTGCCACAGCCCGAGAAGCCATCGAGGTCGGTGCGGCGCAGTCCTCCGCGCATGCATCGCTCAACAGGACCTGCGAGCTCGGGATGACCCGCGCGACCGGACAGCCTTACCGGCACATCTTGGAAGTGCTCGCGGACACGATCCGCGGAAAGTAGACCATGGCGACGATGCTCACCCTCGCCGACATCCAGATCCGCGATCCTTTCCTCTACACGGATCGCGAAAGACACGAGTATCTGCTGTTCGGCAGCACCGACCCCGATGTCTGGCAAGGCGAGGGCGTGGGATTCGACTGTTATCGCAGCAGCGACCTCGAGACGTGGCAAGGGCCGATACCCGCGTTCCGACCGCCACGCGGGTTCTGGGCGACACGAAACTTCTGGGCGCCCGAGGTCCATGCTTACCGGAATCAGTTCTTTCTCTTCGCGACTTTCGCAGGTGACGGCCATCCTCGCGGTACTCAGATCCTCGTCGCCGATCGCCCCGAAGGTCCCTACCACGAGCACTCCGTCGGCCCGGTGACACCGCATGCATGGGAGTGCCTCGATGGCACTCTCCACGTGGACTCGGCCGGCCATCCATGGATCGTGTTCTGCCACGAATGGCTCCAGGTCGTCGACGGCGAGATCCATGCCCAGCGGCTGTCGGAGGATCTTCGCCGCGCGATCGGCCCACCGCAGCGACTCTTCTCAGCATCCGAGGCGGGGTGGGTGCGCCCGACCACTCACGAGTGGATGTCGGGTTGCCGACAAGGTTTCGTGACGGACGGTCCATTCCTGCATCGGATGCGATCTGGCGCTCTGACCATGCTGTGGTCGAGCTTCGGCGAGGAGGGCTACGCGATGGGCACTGCCACATCCTCGAGCGGGACCGTCCTCGGGCCCTGGAAGCACGAGAGCGTCCCGCTGTGGTCGCGAGACGGCGGACATGGCATGGTCGCTCGGACCTTCGACGATGAACTCGTGCTCGTCCTGCACCAGCCCAACGAGACGCCCCACGAGCGCGCGATCTTCCTTCCGATCCACGAGCGCGAGGGGACGTTGCAGATCGGGCCCTCATCTGAACCCGGCAGACGTTCCCGATAGTCAGTAGGCCGGATTCTCCGCAATTTGCGCAAGTTTTTTGGCGGAGAGGGACCGCTTGCCACACTGAGATGCCGACACACCGCCCTCTGTCATCTTCGACGCCGAAGGATCACACATGTCTCTCACCCCTCGAGCGCTCCCACGCCCCCCGTACGACGGAGATGTCGCGCGCGCGTTGGAACGTCTTGTCGCCGACGGTGTGCGCTTGAGCATGGGACGGGCCGACATCGAGACTGTACGAGCGGCGGCAGCGCCCGCACCGACGACTGCGGCGGACGTGCTCGGGTTCGAGGAGCGCGAGGTTTGGGTGCCCGGCTATGGCGGCGATGAGATCCGGCTCGCGATCTTCTCACCCCGTGGCGCCGCCTCAACGACAACCTGCCTGTTCCAGATCCACGGAGGTGGAATGGTCTCGGGGAGTCGTTATGACGGGATGGACGCCATGCTGCGGTTTGCGCAGGAGCTCGATGCGACCGTCGTCTCCGTCGAGTATCGGCTCGCCCCCGAACATCAGGATCCTGTTCCGGTCGAGGATTGCTATGCGGCGCTGGTCTGGGTGGAGAGCCATCGGAGCGATCTCAACATCGGAGACCGTCTCGTCGTCGCTGGCGGGAGCGCCGGTGGCGGACTCGCCGCCGGAATCGCGCTCCTCGCACGGGACAGGAAGGGGCCCACGCTCGACGGGCTGTTTCTCATGTGCCCGATGCTGGACGACAGGGACGCCACTGTGTCAACCCACCAGTTCGACGGAGTCGGGATCTGGGATCGAACGAGCAACCAGACAGGATGGTCAGCGCTGCTTGGCGATCGGATCGGATCGGACGACGTGTCCATCTATGCCGCGCCGATCCGAGCGCAGTACCTCGGCGGGCTTCCACCGACCTATCTCGACGTCGGCTCCGCGGAGGTCTTCCGCGACGAGGACGTCGCTTTCGTGTCGCAGATCTGGGCTGATGGCGGGGACGCTGAGCTTCACGTGTGGCCGGGCGGAACACACGGATGGGAGATTCTCGCTTCCGAAGGCTCGATGGCGGTCGGAGCGGATCAGATCCGTCGCCGCTGGCTCAGCCGATTGCGCGAATCGTGGACGGCGCTCTGAGGATCGGCGACACCCGCCGGGCGATGCTGGTCGTACGCGCCCGCGGATTCAGACCTCCGCGCTCGCGGCATCGCAAGCACTGCTCATGCGGACGAGTTTCGGCCGTGTTGCGGAGGTCGTGAGCCGCACCCTCTCCCCCGAATGAGCTGACTCCAAGAGAGCGAGCATCGCGTCGAGCGTGTGCAACGCGAAGTCACCGTCTGCGCGCGCAGTTCGACCCTCCCGGATCGATGCGATGAATTCCAGGAGGCCGACTCCGCGAGCAGCGTCGACATAGCCCGCACTCGGCTCGATGACAGTCCATGGCGTATCGGAAGAGTTCGTCATCGACACGTCTCCTGAGAACTGATTGGGGTCAGGCACGGAAAGGCTCGCGAGCTCGCCGTGCACCTCGATGGGTGAGGATCTCGTCGCTGCTGCATCGAAGCTCATCGTGAGAGTGGATAGGACGCCACTCTCATGCTCGAGCACCCCGGACACATGCGTCAGGACGGTCACCGGTACTCTTTCGCCGGCCCGCTGCCCGCTGCCGATCGTGCGTTGGGTCCGCAGGCTGCTTCCCGCCGCGATGACCGATCGCACCGGCCCGAGCAGATGCACGAGCGAGGAGATGTAGTACGGACCCATATCCAGAACCGGCCCGCCGCCGGTCACATAGTAGAAGTCCGGATTCGGATGCCATGCCTCGTGCCCCGGTGTGACCATGGTCGCCGTCGCACTCAGCGGGCGACCGATCGCTCCGCCGTCGATCACTGCTCTCGCGGTCTGGACTCCGGTGCCGAGAACGGTGTCGGGCGCCGAGCCCACCGCGACACCCGCCCTACGGGCTGCTTCGAGAATGGCTCGACCATCGGCCATCGTGATTGCGAGAGGCTTCTCGCCGAAGACGTTCTTGCCATGAGCGATCGCCGCAAGCGCGATCTCGGCGTGGGCGGCGGGGATGGTCAGGTTGAGGACGGTGTCGACCTCTTCATCGGCGAGCAGCTCCTGCACGGACAGAGCACGGGCCTCAGGCAGTCGCTCGGCAACCGCTGCTGCACGGCGTTCATCGAGGTCCGCGACCGCGGTGATCGCGACATCGGGGTGGCCGACGAGGGTTTCGAGATACGCGCCCGAGATCGATCCGAGTCCGACGATCCCTACACGGTGCGGCTGGCCCATAGCATTCCTCTTTCGATGATGGTGCGGACAGACGGGTTCTCGAGCACCGAAAGCGAGTGCCCCGGAGTCACCACGACGACGCGGCCTGCTCCCCAGAGTCTCGTCCACACGGCCGGCGAGACCACCGGCCGATGCCAGGGCTGCCAGGCCTGCGCAGGATGTGTGGTCGTCGCAAGCACGTCGTTGAGATCGTCATGCAACACCCAGTACTGCTCGCTGGTGAGTGGGAAGTCGTCGAGACCACGGGTGATCGGGTGGGCTCTGCCGAGGTCCGTGATCTCGACCTCGTAGGTCAGATCGTTGTTCTGTTCCGAGCCCTCGACGACCAGATCAGGCCGTCTGCTCGGGTGGGTCGCGAACTGGCCCCCCACGAGATGCAGGTAGTCGGATGAGTTCCGGTAGGAATCCGCAATACCGCCGTGCCAGCCGACGAGCCCGGTGCCGGCGGCCACCGCTGCCTGCAGCCCTTCGACCTGGCCGGGAGTCGCCTCCGACATCGTCACGGACTGCACTATGAGATCCGTCTCGGCCATGGCGACGTCATCCTCATACACCGCAGGCGATTCCTCAATGCGCACGTCATAACCGTTCTGCTGCAGAAAAGGCAGGAAGAGATTCGTCGACTCAACCGGATGGTGTCCTTCCCAGCCGCCTCGGACGACGCATGCGATGCGCTTCGCCATCTGTTCTCCTTCGGGATAGGCGCCGCCCGCCGGAGCCGCGTACAGGTCCGTGTCAATCCTCGCGCTGAGCCGGTGACCGGTAGTGGAACGAGAGCACCCGTCCCGCCGCATCCGGGGACCCCAGAGCGAGCATGCGCCCCGTGAAGCCAGCAGCGACCTCCGTCGAGAAGTAGCGGCCGTCGACGCGGGCGAGGTCGGTGCGTCCGGACGCCGAATCAACCGACATCGTGATGTCGTCGGGGCCGGCCGATCCGAAGGGAAGCGTCGGGCGACGAGGCGGCGAAGCCTCGATGCGCAGAGTCACCGTCGAACCGTCGAACGGCTCGTCCGCGATCAGCTGCTCCGCCCCGCCGACGCGAAGGATGGCACGTACCCTCCCCTTGTGCGCTCGAACTCCGCACCAGTGATGTTCGTCGATCCGGAGTCGCAGCTCTGCAGCATCCTCGATGACAGCCTCCGCCGCCCAGTCGAGGTCG
Organism: Microbacterium sp. Leaf159; assembly: GCF_001423615.1. Lineage (GTDB taxonomy): Bacteria > Actinomycetota > Actinomycetes > Actinomycetales > Microbacteriaceae > Microbacterium. The sequence goes on from NZ_LMOU01000001.1 coordinate 1,683,355, forward strand.
AGCACCCGGGTGCACAACAGGTCGGACGCGGACCCGTGCGAGCGGAAACGGATCCCCCCGCGCGGCTCGCGGACGACGGCTGTCTCAGGCTCCCCGTCTGCGACCACCCATCGAGGGTCGAATCCGGGCCCGCTGAAATCCTCGAAGAATGTCGTGACGGCCTCTGGCACCTCGAAGCGCTTCTCATCGATCACCGGCCACCCCTCGACCCACGTCACACCGGCGAGGAACGTCTCGCGACCGAGCACGTGGAATCCCGGTGTCGAGCCTCGCGGTCGCGTGCCGAGATAGACGATCGCCCATTCGCCATCGGGCGCTTGGACGAGGTCGGCATGCCCCGCACTCTGGACGGGGTGTGACGTGCTCCGATGGGTGAGGATCGGGTTGGACGGGCAGGCCTCGAACGGGCCGGTCGGGTGCTCGGCCCGTGCCACGGTGACGCAGTGACCGCGCTCTGTGCCTCCCTCGGCGAGTATGAGATACCAGTAATCGCCCACGCGGTGAAGGTGTGGGCCTTCCGCCGCTTGCATCCCCGTGCCCTGCCAGACTGCATACGGCGACTCGCGCAGCGCTCCCGACTCGAGGTCGATGCGGGCCTGCCTGATCCCCTGACCTCCCACGACGAAGTCGAGCAGATGCCAGGTGAGATAGCAGTCACCGTTCTCGTCCCAGCTGAGGTCGGGGTCGATTCCCCTCGCCTCCGGCACGAAGACGGGTTCGCTCCAGGGCCCTGACGGGTCGTCGCTGTGGACGATCACCTGGCCGGCATCGAAGTCACTGATGTTGGTCGTGATGAACCAGAAGCGGCCGTCATGATGCCGCAGCGTCGAGCCGTAGATGCCGGTCGAGGGCCCGGGAGTGTGCAGACGGAATTGATCTCTCGTGGTGAGGATGTTGCCGATCTGTGTCCAGGTGACGAGGTCGCGACTGTGGAAGATCGGCGCACCGGGGAAATACTCGAAACTCGAGTGCGCGAGATAGTAGTCGTCGCCGACCCGGCAGACCGTCGGATCGGGGTGGAACCCGGAGATGACGGGCGTGACCGCCGCGCTCGTTGTGGCCGGGCCCGCATCTGTGCGCGCCCTGAGGGCGAGATCAGACATACCGATCCTCCCTGGTGGCGGCTTCCTCGTGGCCGCCCGTCAGATCGGCGATGACTCCGTGGAGGGCTGTCTTCGCCGGTGTGGCCGGCCACCCCTTCGTCCACACCCCGTCGAGAAGGTCGGCGACAGGGCGGTCCAGATAGGCGCCGAGAAGGTGCGCCAGCCGCTCTTCCGAGGGGCTGAGACTCACTTCGAGAACGATCGCGGTGAAGCGCGCCCACGCCACGGGATCGTCCATCAACTGCCGCACGGTGGTGATAGGCGCCTGCGCCGCCTGCGGCTCGACGATCCGCCAGGAGTGCTGACCGTGACCGACGGTGAATTCTCCGCCGCCCCAGGGGAGCTCGACATCGGCCACCGCGCCGACGGGCACCGTGGCCTCGAGCACGAGCCCGTCGTCGAGTCGTCTCCAAGACACTGCGGCCTCGCCATAGGGCGTGAGGTGTCGAGCTGTGGCATGCGTGAGCGCGCGGGGCGGGATCGGCCGAATGCTGATGCGGCGGTAGCCCGGCGCCGACGGCGCGAGTCCGGCCACTCGACGGTGCACCCAATCGACGACACTTCCCAGGGCGTAGTGATTGAAGGACGTCATCCCGCTCGGGTTGATCGTGCCGTCGGGGAGCAGGCTGTCCCACCGCTCCCACACAGTCGTCGCGCCCATCGTCACGGGATACAGCCACGACGGCGCCGCCGTCTGCAGCAATAGCCGATGTGCAAGCTCGGGGTGCCCGGAGTCTGTGAGCACGTCGCAGATCAGCGGTGTGCCGACGAAGCCCGTGGCGATCCGGAAGGCACCGATCCGCACGAGATCCGCGAGACGTTCAGCGGCCGCGCGGCGCTGAACGTCATCAGTGAGCAGGTCCCAGTGCAGAGCCACCGCGTATGCGGTCTGTGCATCCGAGAGGACCCGACCGGCCGGAGTGACGAACGCTCGACCGAAGGATTCGCGGATGCGGTCGGCGAGGCGGGCATAGCGAGCGGCGTCATCGGCGCGTCCCAGCACGGTGGCCGCGTCTGCGACGATACGCGCGGAACGGGCGAAGTGAGCCGTGGCGACGACGTCCGGGTCGGCCTTGGCCGCCGCGGCGTCATCATGCGGAGCTGTCGGGTCGAGCCAGTCCCCGTATTGGAATCCTCCGCGCCAGATGAGGTCGTCCCCCGCGGACGCCGCAATCCGGTCGACCCACGAGCGCATGCTCTCGAACTGCTGCTCCAGGACTCCAGCGTCTCCGGTGGTCTGCCACAGCGTCCACGGCACGACGGTCGCCGCATCGCCCCAGGCTGCTGCGGGAGCGGATGTCAGGGGGGTGCGCAGGATGTCAGGGATCACGTGCGGGACGCTGCCGTCCGGCTCCTGCTCCGCGGCAAGGTCAGCCAGCCACGAGGTGAGGAACCCCGCGCTGTCGAAAAGGTAGGTGGCGGTCGGTGCGAACACCTGAATGTCACCGGTCCAGCCCAGGCGTTCGTCGCGCTGGGGACAGTCCGTCGGCACATCGAGGAAGTTTCCCCGCATTCCCCAGACGACGTTCTCGTGAAAGCGATCGAGCAGTTCGTGCGATGACTCGAACCAGCCGGTCCGGCGGAGATCGCTCGATATCACCACCGCTTCGAGGTCATCGACCGACACGTCCTCCAGCCCGTCGATCTCAGCGAAGCGGAAGCCATGGAACGTGAACGAGGGCTCCAGGGTGTCGCCCGCGCCGCGAAGCAGATATGTGTCCGTCGCTCGTGCGCTGCGGAGCGGTTCGGTCCCGAGTTCGCCGTGTTCGAGAACCTCTGCGTGGCGAAGGATCACCTGATCACCCGAGCGACCTGTTCGCGCACGCAGCCGCACCCACCCGACGACATTCTGTCCGAAGTCGACAAGCGTGCGTCCTGACGGAGATGACCACACCCGAGTGGCCGGTAGCGCGCCCACGACGCGCATGGGCGGCCCCTCCTCGCCCACGAGACGTCCGAGATCGGCCGCCACTACGTCGACCGCGGCATCGAAACGACCCTCGTCCCCGACGCGGAGGTCGGTCGTTTGTCCGTCGTAGATGTCGTCTACGAGGATGCCAGTAGCCCGCGCCTGCCAGGTCTCGTCTGTGGCGAGGGTGTGCACACGCCCGTCGGCGGTCGTCACCTCCAGTTGAGCGAGCAGTGCGAGCCGATCTCCGTAGATGGCGCGCTCACCGAGGAAGCCGAAGCGACCGCGCCACCAACCGTTGCCGAGCGTCACCTGCAGGCGGTTGACCCCCTGCTGGACCTGGGCGGTGACGTCGTATGCACGGTAGCGAAGCCTGTGCTGATAGGCCGTCCATCCGGGCGCCAGAACAGTGTCATCGACCGGCGCGTCGTTCAGACGCGCCGACAGCAGACCGTGTGCCGTCGCGTACAGGCGCGCGGACACGATCTCCCCGTCGATCGCGATCGTCCCCTGCAGCTCAGGAGCAGCTTGTCGCAGCCCGCCGAGGCTGTGAGGGCTGATGAAGCGGGCGTTCCAATCCTCCGCCCGCAGAAGGCCAGCCTCCGCGGTGCTCGGATCGCTCCACTCGCTCTGATAGCCCATCCCGCGAACGCGGACACGGACGACCACCGACTCGCGGGAGGTGATCGGCTCCGCAGGCCAGGGCACGAGCACCTGGTCCGCGGAGTCCACCGACCAGATCGTCGTGTAGGTCCCCCGCGTCACCTCGATGTCGTAACCGGTCTGGATGTAATCCTCCGGAGCAGTATGCAGGATCCACGACAGACGAGGACTGCTTTGACCGAGACCGAGCGCAGGGCCGGTGTCGGTTCGATGCTCGAATCGTGGTGCGGAGGGGGCGATGATCGAGGCCATGTGGTCTCCAGGTCGTCAGAGAGAGAAGTCGAATGACGCGCGAGATGCGCTGAGAGCCGCGTGACGCCCGACCCGGCAACGATGATCGCCGTCTCAACTCCTCTGTCGACGGCGGTCCACCCCGCTGACGCGGTGGGGCGATGGTCACGGCTTGCCAACGACGCTACGCAGTGACGATCATGGACGTCAAAGGGCTGACGCAGTTTTGCGCAACTCCGCGATCGCACAGTTCCGGCCGCGTTCTCGAAGACGGCCCGTTTCTCGCGACAGCGAGTATGGTGCCGAGAGCGCTGCACACGTCAACAGGAGGAGGACCATGGATCCGTATCAGGAGCACCCGGTCACACTTCGGATGATCGCGGAAGCTGCCCAGGTATCGATCTCCTCGGTATCTCGCGTCCTCTCTGGTCGCGGAGACCTCAGCCGCGAGACGCGCGAACGGGTGCTCGATGCCGCACGGTCCCTCGGCTACACCCGCGGCTCCGAGATGCGCGGGCGGCCAGCCACCTTGGACCCCCGGCTTGTCGAGCTCGTGCTTGGCGGCTTCGACGGCGCTTGGACCGTTGCCGTCGCGGAAGGGGCGCGGCGCGCGGCGTTTCGCCTCGGATTCGATCTCGTCCTCACCCTGGAGCGCGACGATCCGGCGGACGACTGGCCGGCGCGGGTCGCGACGCGCAAGCCGTCCGGGGTCATCCTCGGGGTCATCAATCCGACACAGCGTCAACTCGACGAACTCCGCGGACTCCAGATCCCCCTCGTCCTCCTGGATCCACGATCGGATCCCGGAGGCGAGCTCGCAAGTGTCGGGACCACGGATTGGCAGGGCGGCTATGACGCTGGAGCCCACCTCGTGGCCACAGGCGCCCAGAGCTTCATCGTCGTGACGGCCGCGCCTGCATATCGTTTCGGACGGGCGCGCGAGGATGGCTTCCGCAGAGCGATCTCCGACCTCGCACCGACAGCGCGAATCACCCGGGTGACCAGCCAATGGAGCGACGTCGTTCCGAGCGCGGAACTTCGAGCCGCCCTGCAGACCGGTGATCTGCCCATCGGCTTGTTCGCCGGGAACGACGAGATGGCGCTGTCTGTCTATGCCCCCGCAGCGCGTCTCGGACTTGAGATCCCGCGTGACGTGCGCGTCGTCGGATTCAACGACGAACCCGGCGCCGCCTTGGCTGGCCCGCCGCTGACATCAGTGCGCCAGCCTCTACAGGAGATGGCAGAACGCGCCGTGGAACTCGTCCGGGATCTCCGCCACGGCGATGTTCACGCGCATGGTCGCGTCGAGCTGCCGTCCAGGTTGGTCGTGCGAAAGTCGTCTTCGCCCTGAACCCGGAGCGATGTTAGGAAATGAGCGTGCGATTCACCTCTGCGATGAGCTCGAATGCCTGCTCCAGAGCATCACCGAAGTCGACGTCCTCGGATCGCCACGTCTCCCACGCCATTTCGATGGCAGCCATCGCGGCATAGGCCGCCGCTCGCGCTTGGGCGTCGCCGGCGACGAGCTCGCGGAGGGCGACTTCGAGATCGGCACGCTGCGTCGATCGCTCTGAAGCGAGCGTGGCTCGCAGCGAAGGCGAGGCGCCGATCATCGCGACACGCGCCCGAAGAACCTCAGGTTCAGTCCGCGCGGCCACGACCGTGGCCGTCATCGCCTCGAGAACAGCGCGTGAGACAGGGGTCCCCGGGCTCGGCGTGACCCGCCGAAGCTGTTCGGCGAGGCTCAGCCTCCCGATCCGCGCCGAGGTGACGACGGCGTCCTCTTTAGACGCGAAGTATCGAAAGAAGGTCGCTCGAGAGATCCCGATCGCTCGAGCGATCTCCTCGACCGTGACCATGTCGAAACCCCGCTCAGCGCAAAATTTCGCTGCAGCATCGGCGAGCTCGCCGCGCAGAAGTTCGCGGCCGCGCGTTCGAACATCGGTTGCCATAGGTCGAGTCTAATGAGTGATACGGTTTCTCTTCTATGAGACTGCGTATCACTCGTCCGAGTTCTTCGCTCGATCCCGCCACCCCCAGGTCCTTCGGCGCGATCTTGGCCGTGCTTGCATACGCAGGACTCGGCGCATCCTTCATGCAGACGATCCTCATCCCCATCCAGTCGAGGTTGCCCGCTCTGCTCCACGCGTCCAGCGATGACACCGCCTGGGTGATCACGGCGACTCTCATCGCCGCAGCCGTCTGCACTCCAGTCGCCGGTCGGCTCGGTGACATGTATGGCAAGCGCCGGGTCGCAATGGCGCTGCTGCTTCTTCAGGCTGTCGGCGCCGTGCTCGCCGCACTCTCGAACGCGCTGATCCCGATGATCATCGCGAGAGTGCTCCAAGGGATGGCCGCAGGAGTGATCCCACTGGGCATCTCGATCCTTCGTGACGTGCTCCCCCGTCATCGCCTGGGCTCTGGAATCGCGCTCGTCAGCGCCACTCTCGGCGTCGGCGGCGCGCTCGGCCTCCCGGTCAGTGCCCTCGTCGCCGAGAACTACGACTGGCACGTCCTTTTCTGGGTGGCGGCTGGGATCGCAGTGAGCGCGTTCGTGCTGTATGCACTCGTCGTTCCCGCCGGACCGGCAGGCACGCCCGGCAAGGTCGACTATCTGGGCATCCTCGGCCTCGCACTCGGTCTCGTCGGCGTGCTCGTCGCAGTATCGCGGGGAGGCGAGTGGGGGTGGGGCGATGCTCGAACACTCTCGCTCCTCATCGGCGGCATCGTGATCCTCCTCGTTTGGGGCGCCTACGAGCTCCGAGTGAAGGAGCCTCTCGTCGATCTGCGCGTGAGCGCTCGTGCACCTGTCCTTCTGACCAACCTCGCCTCCGTCGCCATGGGGTTCGCTCTGTTCGCCTCCAACGTCGTGATGCCGCAGCTGCTCGTGCTTCCGGTGGAGACGGGCATCGGCCTCGGCCTCACCCTGCTCGGCGCGTCGCTGGTGCTCGCCCCATCGGGACTCGCCATGCTCGTGATGTCCCCCGTGGCCGGTGGCGTTGAGCGGAAACACGGCCCCAAACCGCTGCTCCTGTTCGGGGCGCTGATCATCGCGGCGAGCTACGGCGGCGCACTCCTCTTCCACGCCGCCGCGTGGCAGTTGCTCGTCCTCAACATCCTCCTCGGCGTGGGCATCGGTCTCGGCTACGCCGCGATGCCTGCACTGATCATGCAGGCGGTGCCCGCGAACGAAACCGGCGCGGCGAACGGGCTCAACGCGCTGATGCGCTCGCTCGGGACAAGCGTCGCTGCGGCTGTCATCGGTGCGATCCTGGCACAGTCGATGTCGACGGTCGGCGGCGTCACCGGACCCAGCGAAGGCGGGTTCATGCTCGCACTCGGGCTGGGGCTCGGTGCATCTCTTCTGTGCGCGCTCCTCGCCGTCCTCATTCCTGGGTCACGACCGGAGGCTGACACGGCGATCACGCGATCGAGCCTCTGATCGGTCGCGCCTTCCCGGCTGACGCAATGCCACCCGCTCGGGAAAGTGCGCCCCGAGAGGCCCTCAGTCTGCCACCGTGACGGCAGTGTGGAGCGTCGCTTCCGAGGAGGCGCCGACCCAGATGTCCAGTTCCGTCTCGTCCTGCACGAAATCGCGCACCGCGGACGACCAGTATCGAAGCTGATCCGGTCCCAGCTCGAACGTGACTGTGGCGGTCGCGCGCGCGGCGATCGTCACGCGACGGAACGCCTTGAGCTCGCGCACGGGACGCGATGATGCCCCGTATCGCTGGTGGATATAGAGCTGGACGACTTCGTCGGCATCGCGCTGCGATCCATTGGTGACATCGATGCTGACGCGTAGGACCTCGCCCCGAGCGATCGATGCCCTGTCCGTCCGGAGGCTCGCATACGAGAAGCTGGCGTAAGAGAGTCCGTGTCCGAAGGGGTACAGCGGAGTGCTCGGCTCCCCGAAGTAGCGTTCTGCCTGATTTGCCGGCTCGAAGGTGCGGTTGTGAGCATAGGTGAACGGCAGCTGTCCCGCGTGGCGCGGCCAGGAGAACGGCAGACGGCCCGACGGCGAGACATCTCCTGTGAGCACCGCGGCGAGAGCATCGCCGCCCCGGGTTCCCGGGTGCCATGCCTGGATGATCGCCGGAACGTTCGCGTCGGCCCAGCGAAGGTCGAGCGGGCGCGCCGACATGACGACGAGGACGACCGGCGTTCCGGTCTCCATGATGCGCTGCAGCTGCTCGAGCTGACGGCCCGGAAGATCCAACGTGGACGTCGACGCCTTCTCGCCGCTCTGGTCCTGACGCTGCCCGACGACCACCACGGCGACGTCCGCCGCCGCTGCCGCCTCGACGGCAAGCGCGAGCTGCTCGTCATCCAGCGACAGATCTCGGGCCGCTGAGTATGTCGGGTCGTTTCGCCCAAACGGAGAGGGGTACACGCGATCGGGGATACCCACTCCCGCGACGTAGACGATCTCGGTCTCGGGAAGCCGCAATTCAAGACCCTGACGCAGGGTCACGGTCTCCTCAGGGTCGCTGACGAAGACCCACGGCCCCAGGGTGTCCCGACCGCTGTCGGCGAGCTCACCGATCAGGGCGATGCGAATCGTCGCCGCCGTCGTGAGCGGAAGCGCCTCGCCCTCGTTGCGGAGCAGTACGAATGACTTCTCTGCTGCCTCCCGGGCGATCTCGCGGTGCGCGGGGGCGGCGAGCACGTCGGCGCTGAGCGAGATCTCCGCGTATGGCCGCTCGAACAGACCGAGCTCGAACTTCACAGTGAGCACGCGCCGCACCGCATCGTCGAGGACGCCTTCGTCGAGTCGCCCCTCGTCCACTGCGGCGGGCAGCCGAGAATAGGCCGGATCGAACATGCTCATCTCCATGTCCAGGCCCGCACTCAAAGCTCGAACGGCCGCATCCGAGAGGTCCCGAGCGAAGTGCTGCGTGGTGAGCGAGCGAACCGAGTTCGCGTCGGAGACGACGAACCCGCCGAAGCCGAGCTCATCGCGAAGCACATCGTTCAGCAGCCACCGATTGGCGGAGGCAGGCACGCCGTTCAGATCCATGTAGGCGCTCATGACCGTGCGGGCACCGGCTTCGACGGCTGCGCGGAAGGGCGGGAGGTATGTGTTCCACAACTCAGATTCGGAAACCTCGACGTCGTCGTAGTCCCGGCCTCCGCGCGCAGCACCGTAGCCCGCGAAGTGCTTGGGCCCGGCGAGGATGCGTCGAGGGCCAAGATCGCCTTGGAACCCGCGCACCTGTGCCGCGGCGAGAGCCGAGGCGAGCACGGGGTCCTCCCCTGCACCCTCGACGATGCGTCCCCAGCGCGCGTCATGCGTGATGTCGAGCATGGGCGCGAAGGTCCAGTGAATTCCGACCGAGCGAGCTTCCGCCGCGGCAACCGACTGTGCGGCCTCGACTGTCGCCTCGCTCCACGTCGCGGCGAGAGCTACGGGAACCGGGAAGATCGTCCGGAACCCATGAATAACGTCGAAGCCGAACAGGAGCGGGATCCCGTGCGGCGACTCCTCTATGGCTATCCGCTGCAGCTCGTGGATCATGGTGGCGTCCGTCGCGTAGAGCACCGAGCCGGAACGACCGGCTCGAATCGCGTCCTCGACCATCTTCGGCTGCTCGGCCATCGCGCGATGCTCGGGGGGCAGGGCTTCAACGTTGACGGGAGTGTCCGCGCGCTTCAAGTAAAAGAACTGCGTCAGCTGTCCTGCCTTCTCCTCGACACTCAACCGTGAGAGGAGATCCTCCACTCGGTCTTCGACCGGCAGTTCCGTGCGGCGATATCTGGGGAGCGCGTCTTCATCTGCAGTCAGGTCAGTCACGGTGAGCCAACCCCGCGCTTTCTCCGCCGTCCGCGACGAACTCGGCCCCCGTCGAGAACGAGGAGTCATCGCTGGCGAGGAACAGCACGAGCCGGCTGAGCTCCTCCATCTCCCCCATGCGCCCGAGTGCGACATGGTTCTGCGGAAACTCGAGGCCCTCGACCATCGGCGTTCGGATGAGGCCGGGGTGGATCGTGTTCACCCGAATCCCGTAGCGCCCGAGATCGAGGGCCGCATTCTTCGTCAGTCCACGCAGACCGAACTTCGACGCGTTGTAGCCCGTGATGCGCTCGTAGCCCTGGAGGCCGGCGTCGGACGACACATTGATGATGGATCCTCCTCCCGCGGCCTTCAGCGCTTCCGCGCTAGCCCGGATGCCGTAGAACGACCCCGTCAGATTGACCGCGATCACCAGATCCCAATCTTCGATCGAGTGCTGGTCGATGGGTGCGCTGCGGACCAAGCCCGCGTTGTTGATGAGCACGTCGAGCCGGCCGAACTCAGCCACCGTCAATCGCACAGCCGCTTCCCACTGTTCGAACTCTCTGACATCGAGTTTCACGAAACGGGCCCGCTCACCCAGTTCCTCTGCGAGAAGCGAGCCGGCATCTTCGAGCACGTCTGCGATGACGACGGATGCGCCCTCCGCGACCAGCACTCGCGCGTGGTGCGCACCCATTCCCCGCGCCGCGCCGGTGATCAGCACGACCTTCCCGTCCACTCGTCCTGCCATGTCGTCTCCTTTCGTTCGGCAGCGTTCGCTGCCGGGCGTCCTGGGCGAACGCGCAGTCACAGCGACGCGCGGTTCTCCGTCATTTCCGCTCTCCGCGGCGACGGATGAACGGAGCTCGTCGTTCCTCACGCACGACACGGACCGCCTCGGTCCCGCCGATGGCCACAGCCGTCGACGCGACGGTCTCGGGCAGGACCCCGGCTGCGGCGAGCTCGGTCTCACGACGCGCGAGCACCTCCGCGCTGATCACTTTGATCTGCCCCTCGAGCCGGTGGTAGTACAGGGCGATCAAGCCCACGATCACCGCGAAGATCGCGGGGATCCAGCTGTTGAGAGCGATGATGCTCTGCGTGGCGCTCGCGCTCTGGACGTCCGCAGTGCCGTCATAGCCGCCGACGGTCAGCACGATGCCGGAGATACCGGCCGCGATGGCAGCACCCACCGTAGAGGCGAAGGAGTTCAGGGCTCCGCCGACGCTCTCGAGTCGGCGGTTGCCCTTCCACTCGTTGTACGTGGAGTTGTCGATGATGAGGATCGGCGCGAGGAAGTTGACCGGAAGCGCAGCAAGCGCCGTGAGCACGGCGGAGACCATGATGAGCGCGATGTTGTCTCCGGCGACCATGAGGATCAGGAAGCCCCCGGCTCCGATGAAGCTGGAGATCGCGATCATTCGCGAGACCGAGATCTTGCGAATGAGCACGGGGAAGAAGATCATCAGCGGGATCAGAGCCACGAACGAGATTGCGACGATTCCCTGCAGTGCGAGGTCGCCCACGACGTACCGGAAATAGTACGACATCGCGATGTTGGCCGCGTAGATGCCGACCACGAACGACATCGCCGAAAGCACCCAGATGTAGGGGTTGGTGCGCAGCACCAGGAAGATGTCGTGCATGCGCAGACGCTCTGTCGAGATCTCGGCAGCTTCCGAGGACTCCTTGAAGATCCAGAAGCGGACCATGCCGAGGATCGCGAAAGGAACCGCGATACTGACCGACACCAGAGACCACGCGGCGGGGTCTTTGCCAGCGGCGCTCACGGCGATCGGGAGACCGATGGTGATGAAGATCGCCGCCAGGACGGTGATCAGTCCGGTCTTCGCCGCCAGGTCACTGTACTGCTCGCGGCGAGGGAAGACCCGTGCGGTGTAGAGCGCGGTGTTCGCGTTGTACAGCGGCATGAAGAGGGCCGTGAGGATCGTGTAGCTGGCGAACACCCAGATGTACTTGCCCACGTCGCCGAGCCCACCGGGCACGGAGAACATGAAGATGGTCGTCAGCCAGCACAGGACGATGATCAGGTCGAACGGGCGCGCCTTGCCGAAGCGCGTCTCCGGCGCCCGGTCGATGATGTATCCACTGAGCAGCGCTCCGAGTGCGTCGACCACCTTGGCGACGACGAGGAGCCCACCGACGATCGCCGGGTTCAGCGCCAGAGTGTCCGTCGCATAGATCGTGAAGTATCCCGTGAGAACGATCAGAGCGTTCATCGAGAACGAGTGGGTGGACCAGGGGATGACCTGCCTCATCGAGACGCGATCCTTCCTCGTCTCGCCCTTTCTCCGGCCCGCCGCTCTCTGGTCTGCGGCTGGCTCGGCCTCGTGAGTGGATGCCTCATTCATAGACGCCATCGTCTTTCTTCCTGTCTGCCGCAGCATCGCGGGATCCGGTACGCCGGGCTCAGCCCGGAATATGAAAACGGTACGTCGTGCCGATTTCGCCGTCAAGCGATTGTTTGCGCAATATCCGAGACGCCCGTGGGTTGAGCGGAGCCCACGGTCGGCACGCCGCCGACCGTGGGTCCGGACCGGACATCGACCGCTATCCGTGCACGACGACGCGTGACCGCGCGATGTTCTGGACTCGTGCATGCGGGCTGCTCAGGTCGCCGGCCGTCTGGGCAGCGATCCTCGCCGAGACGAAATAGGTCCCCGGTTCATCGAACGTGATGTCCCGCTCCACAGCGACCCGCGGTGCAGACTCGACCGGCAGAATCCGCTCGGTCACAGACGTGCCGTCCTCTCCCGCCAAAAGCTCGACCATTTCGACGATGAGCCCCTCGACCGCTTCTGCAGTGATCTTCAGGCGCACCGGTTGTCCGACGCGCACGTCCGTCCGCACACCGCCGTCTACCATCACCGTGACGACCGGCTGCACTCCGCCCCGCTCCTCTGCCGCTTCCGGCACAATCACCTGACCGTCCACTACCTGGTAAGACGTGGTCGGCGAGGGCTCGATCCCTCGTTCGACCCACGCGACCAACTGTCGAAGCGCGGTATCGAGGGCTCCGATGTATGAAACGGTATGGCCGGGGAACTCCTGCGGTCCGACATCCCCGTGAAGCGCGTTGTCGATGAACCAGACCCGCAGCTGATTGTCGGCCGCCTCCTCACCGATGCGAGACCGCACCAGATCGCGATACCAGTCCGCCTGCCAGGGGAACGCCTCTCGGTCCAACAGCGCCTCGACGACGATGACCTTGCCTGTAATGTCTCCGGTGATCTCGGTCCCGGTGGCTCCCGAGCTCATGAGGGGGCCCAGGAGCAACGAGCGCTGAGGAAACAGCGGCTCGCCGCGTGCGTCTCGGAACTGATCCCACACCGTGAACTCCGGGCCGGGAACCTGGTGCCGGTGATACGTCTGCACAGCGAGGAAGCTCGAGTTGTCGAGAATCACATCGTCGCCGGGGACGAGTCCGTCCGGCACTCCGCCCTGCCACCCCTCGAGGATCGCGAGTTCGCCATCGACGCCCGAGAGCCTCACGACCTGGCCTGCAGCGTCGCCGCTCACGATTCGCAGCTCAGCGCCCATGATCCAGCCCTGCGGGCGATCAGCGAGGCGGATCGCCCGCGTCCGAGCCGGCTGTCGCTCCGCGCCTTTGAACGACTCGTCGACACCTCCAGACACCTCCACGGCGTCGGCGGGCTCCTCGGCGATGAACTCGACGACGGTCGTGTTGAGTCGCACTCGGTCGCGGTGGATCGACGCTTCAGGGTCGGCTCCGAGGTATCCGTCGAGCTGCCAGAACTCCGTGGTGTAGGTGGGGTCCGCAGCGATCACACCCGGGTAGAGCGCGCTGAACCCATGCAGATCCATCGTCTTCCACCCGAACCACGAACGCAGCGGGAAGCCCATCCGCGTCACCTCATCGAACGCTGCACGTTCCTCCTCGGTCAGGTCCAGTGACGCCGGGTCCCCGCCAGCATCGAATGCGTCGGCGATGTCAGCGAGGCGATGACGGAGGATTCGCAGAGCATGCATGCGAACGCTGAACACGTTGGGGATCGCCACCGAGCTGCCGATGACGTGCGGCACGAAGCCGTCCCAGACGCCGACCGTGTTCTCGGCCGACCCGATCGAGCGGTACCCGCCGCCACTTCCGCCATACAGATAGCCGAACGCGCGATGCTCTCCATAGATCTCACGAGCGATCGCGCGCGAGAACTGCGCGGCGGCAGCGTTGGCACGAAAAGCGGAGATGGTGCGATCGATCCCCGAGGTGGGATCTGCTGACGCCGCCCCGCCACCATTGGTCTCGAGGAAGGCGGCGCCGCTCGCGTGCGCGAACACGATCTTGTTGTACTCGACAGGGATCGTCGGGCCCAGATGCTCACTCTGCGGGAACGGCGTGACGTGCTGGAAGAATCGACCCTCATAATTCTCGGCAGACGGCAGGTAGAGAGAGAAGTAGGTGTCGGTGTCTCGGAATCCTCCGTGCACATAGCGGTGGGGTACCGGGAGTGCCCGGTCCTCATCGACGTCGATGAAAGGATCGCGGAAGACCTCGTCATCGATGGTGAATGGGAGAGGCACGCCCACGAGCGATCTCTGGTCGGTCTGGGTGTCGGCGGGTGAAGGGTTCACGCGTTCCTCGCTTTCAGCGGATCTCAGAGGAGAGGATCGCCGCGCCATCGCGTGCTCATCGGCATCATTCCGATGTCCTCGTTCTCCGAATCCAGCATTGCATGCGGGTTTAGACAGCGCAACGACGATTGGCCATATCCTTCTGTACATGGCAGCCAGAGGACCCTACGCAAAGGGGCGAGCAAAGCGAGCGGAGATCCTTGACGCGGCAATCGCCGTGATAGCACGTGAGGGATACTCAGGTGCGACAGTGCGCCAGCTCGGCGATGCGGTCGGACTGAGCCAGAACGGACTCCTTCACTACTTCGGCTCGAAAGATGCGCTGTTCACTCAGATACTCGAGCACCAGGACGAGCGCAGCGCCGAGGTGGTCGATCCCGAGCACAGCGACTTCACTGCGGATCTCGTGGATCGCATCCTCGCCGCGATCGACTACGAAACGGCTTCCCCCGGAATGGCACAGCTCACGCTGCGGCTGAGTGGCGAAGCGACCGAGCCGTCGCACGCCGCGCATGACTTCTTCAGCAACCGCTACGAGGCGATCCGCATCATCGTCCGGGATGCAGTCATGGGGCTGCAGGCGGACGGGCGAATCGCGGCCGACGCGGAGCCGGAGGCGATCGCCGCCCTCGTCTACGCGAGCTGGGATGGCCTTCGCACTCAATGGATGTACAACCCCGCTGTGGACGTCAGAAAGAACATGATCTACCTGCTGGCGCGGCTTGGTTTGACGCCGACATCGGCCGATCCGAGCCTCACCACCGACCACGGTGCGCCATAGCGGACCTGATATGGCGCCGCGCGGGCAAGATCGACCGCGCGCACCCCGGGTCTTCGCCTTCGGAAACATGCACCAAAAATGCACCACGCCCACCCCCGGATACGGAAAAACCCCCGACTTCTCGGGGGTTTCCATGGCGGTGACAGTGGGATTTGAACCCATTGAATCGGCATCGACACCGTGCACGGCGGGTCATACGTGCGATTTGCGCAGCCGGCAGAGTGCTGAGGCTGGGGGCATCGCTCGGCACCAGCTCAGCTGGATCGACACCAAGAACGAACGCCATCGCGAGTAGGGATCTCCCTCGATCGGCATGTGCCTCGCAGCTTGCGGGTCGGTCCGCGATTTCGCGAGGAAGGCGCGAGCGGTTCAATTGCTCGGGCGAACTTACGAGGCGAAGAACGTGGTTGATCTAGCTCCTGAAACGAGCGGTCGAAGACTCGACGCTCCGCGGGAGCTCAGACGGCGAGTCCCTCTGGGGTCAGTCCGCGAACAACTGACGCGGCTGGCGTCGCATCCCGAGGGGGCGACCAGAGCGAGAGGTTAGGCGTGCATTTCTTGCGTTTCTGCCACTACTTGTGGAGGTCGCGTATGTGAGCGAAACGTTGTGACGTTGAGGAGGCGGAGTCGTTGAGCAGATGGGGATCTACTGTCGACATGTCTCATGAGAAGCGGGATCAAGCGCGATATCCGCGGCCTAAGGGAGGCTGCGTATCCGTCGATCTCATTCCACCGCCCATAGCGAGGGATCTTCGATCCATAAGACGGAGCAACGAGGTGACGCACCTCCTGAGGACGCCCCTCCATCACCGAGGTGACAATCTCCGCGACGGTGAGCGCCTGCACCGGCGGCGGAGTCTTGTTAGATAGCAGAGCGTGGACGACGTCCGGCATGGTCAACCGAACAAGAATCTCAACTTCAAGGGGGAAGCGCTCGAAGATGATCTTCGATTCCGTGGCTCCTCGTCGAATGTCGTCCGTGCCCCAGAGAAAGATGAGCTCGCGAACTGCCGTCATTGTGTGAGAGTCGTAGCCAGCGCCCCGCAATTTCATGGCGCCATTCAACTTTCTTTGGGATGCGATGTGACGTGGCCTGTCGCTGATGTCATCGTCGGCACCGCCAAGATGCCATCTGCGATGCTTCACGCAGACCGGTCCGCTCATCCCTCGCACATAGACTTCCTGTCCCGCCGCGCAACGACGACACATCGACGCGCCTTCGGACACGACTCGCCTGCGAACACGTCCTCCTGTCCCGACGTGCATTCGAACCGGCGGCGGGAAAGCGTCGGCTGGCAGACCGCCAAGACGAGCGATCGCTTGCGGCGCCAGGTATGCAGCCGGCGCGGTGGGAAGTTCGGGCCGCTCCACTTGAAGCTGCTTCCACACCACACCGGGTTCGACGCAGTTGAATGCGCAAAGGCGTCGCCAATAGCTATCGGCGGTCTCGTGTGGAAAGACGGGGACGAACACAGGAAGCCTCCTGATCGAGCTCATACCGACCCACCGTCCGCTTTAGACCGTTGCCGCAACTTCACCTCACGGCTGAACTCGGCGTTATCAATCTTTTCTGTTCCATCCAGCGTCGACCGAAGCGCGGTCAACTGAAGCATATTTTTTAATAGCCCGATCTCTCCCCCGGTGAGCGAGTGTAGGTCTCGGGCCGCGCCAAGAATCGCCCCCGGCGTTTGGTCAATCAAGCAGAGGGAGTCCTCGATAGAGAGCAGGAGATTCCCCCATTCGGTTTGTTGGGCCCTCGTATCGATTCCGTACGGGCCTGCCGTCTGTAGCAGGAACCGTTTGCGCATCTGTCCCTCTCGAGTCCCGGAGAGTAGACCGGTTGCCTCGACTTCGATACCCGCGAAGACGAACGTGCCGCCACAGCGCTCGGACAGCTGTTTGAGCATGTCGGAGGCTTCGACGTTCTTCCTCGAAGCCTGGAGATCAAGATGGTGGACATCGTCCACCAGCACCAACTCGGTTCCCGCATGCCTCATTGCGTTCGCAACCATTTCAAGAATCCCGCCGTACGTCATACGGGGCTTGACCGGAAGACCATAGAAGCGCGCGAACTCCTGCAACAGCGCCTTCGCGGAGCACTGCGCGGGCACGGCGACGTAAGCCACGGGGATACGGTGTTCCTTGGCCGCAGGGTGCCCGGTCTTTCTTCTTCTGCGCTCGTGCTCCTTGCCTATCTCAAGCAGAGTCGTCGTCTTGCCCTGGGCCGGCTGCCCGGAGACGATGACTCCTAGTTGGCCGACCTGTTTATGTTTGTTCAGCATCACTCGCTCCAACACGGCGCGCTGAACTTCGGTGAACTGCGGAGTCCTAACAAACGCACCCGCCTGTGAGTAGCGGGCACGCTCATCGTTGTAGTGCTCACGCTCCTCTTGAGATAGGCGCCGAAGTTCGTCTCGATCGATTTGTGCGGGGCGGACGTAGTTTGCGTCGACATACTCGCGCCAG
The DNA here is from genome assembly GCF_001423615.1 of Microbacterium sp. Leaf159. Taxonomy (GTDB): domain Bacteria; phylum Actinomycetota; class Actinomycetes; order Actinomycetales; family Microbacteriaceae; genus Microbacterium. The sequence goes on from NZ_LMOU01000001.1 coordinate 1,700,898, forward strand.
CCTTCTTTAGTTCCGATGTCGCGCAGACTGTTCTCTTCCATCACTTGTCCTCTAGTCTCGACCGAACGCCGTCCATCTCGTCACTGGTCAACTCGAACCCGCCGCTGCTAGGCCAGGCCGAGTCTTCAGCAGCCTCGTCGACGTCATCAAACTCGGAAAGCTCATCCGGCGCAGGCTCGACCTTCAGAAGGTTCATCGGATCAGCAGCGACGACCTTCGCACGAACAGCAGCGTTAGAGCGTTTCGTGCGGTTCCCAGTGGCTGCGAAGTCACGCATCGCGGCCACCAGGGGTGCAGTGTCCTCCGCATGTGGAGCACCGTGTGCCCTTCGTTGGAACCGCGCTTGCCGCCAGACTTCTCCCAGCATTGGTGTCTCATGGACATCGTTTGCCCAACGCAGGGGGACAAACTCGCCACCATCATCGAGCCAGACGACGTGCAGGTTGTAGGGATCCACTCGGATCGACCATTTGCCTTGCTTACTCCGAACGGGAGACTGACGCTGACGGTAGTCGCTGAGCCGTTTGGAGTCGTAGACGCGATGATCTATCGTCACGCCATATCTGTTGATGCGTCTTTGGACCGTGGGCAGGAGAGCTATGAAATCGTCACGGTTGAGCGGAATGTGAAGCTCGGGTGCGATTTGGCGATACGCCCGACACATTTCATTGGGCGACAGGATGAGCGTCGGCTCTAGAGGATCCCGCAGTCCATCGTGGGCGCGAGTCTGCCAATGCACGGCGATCCAATCCTCGAGAAGCTCCTGCATCTGCGCAATCGTTAACAGTTCGTCAGAGCGGGTCCCAGCGTCCCGTCCGCGATACTCCACGCTCCGACCGACATACCCCTTCGCGTATTGAAGGAAGAGGGAGGCAACGGAGCCGAAAGTTCGCTCGACGTGCGCTTTGTCGGTTGGCGTATACGGGGCAGATGTATTGAGCGAGATACCGAGACGTTGGCACACCGCGCGGAAGTGTGTCGACAAGTAGGCGCGACCGTTGTCGGTCGTGATGGTCTCTGGGAAGATGAATGGCTGTTCGAGGCGAAGGCGCTCGTACTTCTCTTGGCCCGTGAGCGTTGCGCCTGCCCAAGCCGTGGAGATGAGTCGGCGGGTTTCCCTTGCCCCCTCCGGTCTGCGCCCGTACGGCACTAGGGCTCGGGCGAGGACAACGACGAGATCCATGCTCTTGGTTCCGACAGGCCTGAGCACGGCGGAGAGGATGGATCGCGTTGCGACATCGACCATGATGGTGAGCTCGGGCCGTGCCACCTGGCTCGCATCAATCCGGACCATTACGTCGAGTACCGTGCTGTCAATCTGCACATGTTCACCGGGGCGCAATATCGAGCGACGACCGAAGACCTCGTCGGGGCTTAGCGACAACGATTCCCGAGTCTTTGCCGAGCCGAACGAATGCCGTCCCCGTTCTTCAGTACTCAGCAGGCGGTAGAACGTGGCGCGACTCGGCATCTTGACGTCGGTTCCATGCTGGCGCCGGACGCGGACGGCTACCTGATCCATAACCGCACCCTTCGTGACGGTCGAGGCCCGTGCGCGGCTCGCAAGGACTGCGTTAAGAGCCTCGATCACACGAGCGTCGATCGAGCTATTCCGTCTCCGCGTTGGCGGACCACCACGAGTGATGAGCCCGCCGGGCCCTTGCTCGTGAAGCACTCTCATTTTCCGCCAGACAGTCCGCGCGGAGACTGGCTTGCCGAGTTCACCAGTGAGTCGTTCCGCCTCTCGGCTGACCGCGCCGCTAAGCGTGCCGTGGGACCGAGCGGCCACCTCGAGCCGGTCAAGAGCTTCGCACCACAACCGGAGTTCTTCGTCGCCCTCGTACTCGTCGGTATCAGGAGCCGGCCTCCACCCGCCCAACGCTGACGTCTGATGTTCAGCAGTCCTGCTGAGTTCATCTGTGTCTACTTCCATCTCATCGCCGTTGTCGTCCCGAAGGGTGACTGCAAGAGCTTGGACGGCAATGACGTTGTATGCGGCTCCGCGCCAGGTGATCCGTTCGCCTGCTCTGATCTTCATCGACCGTCCTCCCAGCTAAGCGTGGTTGTCAGCGCCAGTGGCTGCGCTAGGTCGGCTGCGAGTGTTCCTCGCCAGACGAGCGAGTAGCACTGTCCGAAGGCTTCGGGCGTGCCGCCCAGCAAGGAAACGGCGTCATCCAGTGTGCCTATGAAGCCGCGGAGTCGCCGCGCCGACTCGTCCGTCGCCCACGGGGCGTGCCGATACCGCATCAGAAACCTAAGATTGGACTCACGTACGCGGGAATCCTCAGAGAACACGACGTATCGCCAGCCGACCTCTCGACACATTTGAGCCGTGCGATCAAACTGCTCTCGAGCACGGCCATCGATCCGGCTCAGAGGTTTGACGTCGACGACGACGCCGCTCCCATCGTCGCAACGTACGAAATAGTCCGGGGCATGGGGAGGACGATCGTCCCGAGCCCAGTGAACCCACATCGGCTGGCTAGCCACCCCCACCACACCTGGCGTCCGGTCTAACTCGGCCAGGAACGAACGCTCGGCGAGTGATTCGAATCCGATGTGCCTTCGCACACTGTCCATGAAGAACAGTCCGGAGTAGTGGCGCTTGCCCGGCCAGGTCGGAAACGCCCGTACTGGTTCGCAGGTTTCGAACGGAACATCGCATGCGTCTGCAACATCGACCTCGAGCCGATCATCCCGAAGTTGATATTCGACTCGCTGGGGCAGACGCGCGGTTTGAGTTTCTGAGAGTGGCCAGGAAAGGGAAAGCAGCATGACGCGACCAATCGACGAACAACAAGGAGTGTTCGTCCGGCGGCGTAAGACGAGTCAGATGGAACCCGCCCCTGCCTCCCCTGGCGGCGAGGTAAGAGATTAAATGAGTCCACCCGCGAGAAACATACGACTCGACGGGGTTCTCGGGCTGCGACACGCCCCAACAGTGCCAAGCGAGTGAGACTGTGCTGCGTCCGCGAGAATCTGTGCCAACCGGGCGAGACTGTGCCAACCGCGATGAGAAGGGACACCGATCACGGACCCCGAACATTTTCGTGACCAAACCGTTGCATTCGTTACCTCGCCGTTATAGAGTGATCGCACGGTGAATGTTTGCTGTGGCATACACCGCATGTGATTGCAGGACACTCTTGGTGCAAGGGACAAGGGCCGGTCGGGAGCCTCTCCGACCGGCCCTTTACTGTTGCCAGTACGCTGTTCCCATGACCGATCGCAAGCTCGCCCTCGAGGCCTGGGAGAGCCTGTTCCGCGCGCAGCACGAGCTGTTCACCGAGATGAACGCGGACTTCGAGGACACGGATCTCGGCCAGGCCGAGTACGACGTGCTGCTCACCGTCACCCGCTCCCCCGGAATGTCCGCGCGACTGCGCGACGTGACCGCGAACATGCTCATCAGCCAGCCGAGTGTCTCGCGACTGATCGACCGCATGGTCTCCCGCGACCTCGTCTCGAAGTGCCCCGACCCCGATGACGGACGCGGCGCACTGATCAGGGCGACGGATGCCGGCGCCAAGGCGTTCCGCAGCATCGCGACCGTGCACGGTCGATCGATCGCCGAGCGGATGTCGCGCCTCGACGACGCCGAGCTGCAGACGCTCCGCGACCTGGCCGAGAAGCTCCGGGCTCGCTGACCTTTCCCTCCGCACCACGGCCCCGACGGCCTCCCTCGATTTCTGGCAGGGTGGAGCGTGAACGCCCGCGCGGCCGCGCCGGCATCCAAGACCGCCCCCTCGGGGGGAACCAGGGAGGTCATCCATGGAGATCGCCGGAATCGTCGGCATCCTCGTCATCGTCGGAATCGCAGTCGTCGTCGCCGTCGTCGTCCTGCTCATCCTGCTGCTGTTCGCACGCAGCTGGATCAAGGTCGCGCGCGCCGATGAGGCGCTCGTCATCTCGGGACGCAAGCAGAAGGTGGCACGCGCTGTCATCGGAGCGGACGGCTCGACCAGAGACGAGATGTCGGAGTCGCCCGTCACGGTCATCGTGAACGGCAAGTCGCTGGTGAACCCCATCACGCAGCGCCACGAGATCATCTCGCTGCGCTCGCGCCAGGTCTCGCTCAACGCCGAGGCCCAGTCGCTCGACAGCGTCACGCTCAACGTCGACGGCGTCGCGATCGTGAAGATCGGCTCCGACCCCATCCTCGTGCGCCGCGCCGCCGAGCGTTTCGCCTCGCAGGACAAGGCCATCGAGCAGTTCACCACCGAGCAGCTCGAAGGTGCGCTCCGCGGCATCGTCGCGACGCTCTCGGTCGTCGAGCTCATGCGCGAGCGCAAGAAGTTCTCCGACCAGATCGCCGCCGACGTCTCGCAGGAGCTCGCCGAGCAGGGTCTGATCCTGGACTCGTTCCAGATCAAGGGCATCACCGACAAGGTCGGCTACATCCAGTCGCTCGGTGCTCCCGAGATCCAGGCGAAGCGTCAGTCGGCGGAGATCTCGCAGACCAACGCCGACCGTGCGATCAACCAGAAGAACATCGCCAACCAGGAAGCCAACCTGATCGAGCAGACTGCGCTCGACACCAACACGGCGAACTCCAACGCCGGCATCGGCCGCGCGCGCGCCGAGGCAGAGCAGGCCGAGAACCTCGCCCGCGAGCAGGCTCAGCAGGCCGTTCTGCAGCAGCAGGCCGAGAACCGCCAGGCTCAGCTCGACGCCGACGTCAAGCGCGTCGCCGACGCCCAGCGGTACGAGGCAGAGACCCGCGCCCAGGCCGAGCTCTACACGCGTGAGCGTGCTGCCGAGGCCGGCGCGATCGAGCAGGTCAAGCAGGCCGAGGCCCGCACCCGCATCGCCGAGCAGCAGGCACAGGCCGACAAGGCCAAGGCCGACGGTGAGGCCGCAGCCGCGATCGCCCGTGCGACCGGTGAGGCCGACGCCCTGCGCGCCCAGGCCGAGGCGGAGTCCGAGGCTCGTCGTCTGCGGGCGAACGCCGAGGCCGACGCCATCCGCGCCGAGGGTGAGGCGCGAGCCGCAGCCGTCGAGGCCGAGGCGAAGGCCATCGCGTCGAACCAGGATGCGTTCCTGTCGCAGCGCGTTCTCGACACCCTGCCGTCGATCATGGCCGAGTTCTCGAAGGGCTACGCCGCGATCGGCAGCGTCTCGATCATCGGAGGTTCGGGCGAAGACGGTGCGTCGAGCGTCGTCGGCGCCGACAGCGCGAAGGCACTGAAGTCAGTGTTCGACAGCGTCAGCGCGGCGACCGGGCTCGACCTCGCGTCGATCATCCAGGGTCAGGCCGTGGGCCGGGGAATCGGCGAGGGCGTGGCCGCGGCATCCGCCCCGGCCGGCGCACCGACACGCAGGTCGGCCCCGACCACCCCGCCGCCGCCGGCACCGCCGGCTCCCGCAGCGGAGTAGTCAGCACACAGCACACAGCGGATGCCGCGGCCGGATCGGTCGCGGCATCCGTCGTCTCCGGGCTCATCGAGAACGGGCAGACTGGAGGGGTGACCACCCCCGCCTTCGACCTCGCCGCCATCGGCGCCGGGCTCTCGTTCGCGGACGCTCTCGACGACCTCTCCGCAGCGCTCGATACGAGTGCGTCCGTGGTGGTGAGCGCGCCGCCGGGCACGGGCAAGACCACGCTCGTGCCGCCGCTCGTCGCATCGAGGTCGACCGGTCGCGTGATCGTCACTCAGCCCCGCCGTGTCGCCGCCCGCGCGGCCGCCCGGCGACTCGCCCACCTCGACCGCACCCCACTCGGCACCCGCGTGGGCTTCACCGTCCGCGGCGAGCGCTCCGCAGGACCCGAGACCTTGATCGAGTTCGTCACGGCCGGCGTGCTCCTGCGGCGGATGCTCGATGATCCAGGGCTCGACGGCGTGAGCGCCGTGATCATCGACGAGGTGCACGAGCGGGCACTCGAGACCGACCTTCTGATCGGCCTGCTCTCGGAGGTCCGTGAGCTGCGGGACGACCTGACGGTCATCGCCATGTCCGCCACCCTCGACGCGCCTCGCATCTCGGCCGTCCTCGGCACCGACGACCTTCCCGCACCGATCATCGACCACGATGTCCCCGCCTTCCCGCTCACGGAACGCTGGGCGCCGAGCCCCGGGCCGCGACTCGATGAGCGCGGGGTCACCTGGGGTTTCCTCGATCACATCGCCGCGACCACGGCATCCGCCGCCAGGGAGGTCACCCGAGAAGATCCTCGGGCCGACGCGCTGGTCTTCGCTCCGGGTGCCCGCGAGGTCTCCGAGATCGCCCGTCGCCTCCGCAGCACGAGCGACGCGTTCGATGTGCGCGAGCTGCACGGACAGATCCCCGCGGCAGAGCAGGATGCCGTGATCCGCGGCCGCGCACCGGACGCCGCGCCGCGCATCATCGTCACGACGTCGCTCGCCGAGTCATCTCTCACCGTGCCGGGCGTGCGCTTGGTCGTGGACAGCTGCCTGTCCAGGCATCCGCAGCGCGACGCCGCACGCGGCATGACGGGTCTGGTGACCACCGCCGCCTCCCGCTCGTCGTGCGTGCAGCGTGCGGGGCGCGCCACCCGCCAGGGCCCCGGCACCGTGATCCGCTGCGTCGACGAGCGCACCTATGCGGCCGCTCCTGTGCGTCCGGCCCCCGAGATCGCGGTGACAGACCTCGCGGATGCCGCTCTATTGCTCGCCTGCTGGGGTGCCTCCGGCGGCGCCGGCCTGCGGATGATCGACCCGCTGCCCGCCCCGAACCTGGCCGATGCGCTCGCCGTGCTCCAGGGGCTCGGCGCGATCGACGACGAGGGTCGAGTCACCGCGGAGGGGCGCATCCTGGCGCGCATCCCGACCGACCCCCGACTCGCCCGCGCTCTCCGCGACGGCAGTCCGGCGGTCGGGGCGCGGCTCGCGGCCGAGGTCGTCGCGCTCTTGGGTGGCGACCTGCGTATCGCCGAGGCCGACGTCGCCCAGTCGATCATCGCCCTTCGTGGCGGTCGGTCTCCGGACGCCCGCCGATGGCGCAGCGACGCCGATCGCCTCGAGCGCATGGTCCGCCCCGCGCCGGGGGTCCGCTCGGATCTCGACGGGGTCGGCCTCGTGATCGCTCTCGCCTTCCCCGAGCGCATCGCCCACCGCGTCGAGCGCACCTCCGAGGGCGCGACTTTCCTGCTCGCATCCGGCACCCGTGCAGGCGTGCGCGGTCCGCTCGCGGCGGTCGAGTGGCTCGCCGTCGCCGACGTCGCCCGCGCCTCGGCCCGTGCGGCAGCGGGATCCGGCGCGATCATCCGCTCCGCGGCCGTGCTCACCGAGGCGCAGATCGAGCGCGCCGCGAGTCATCTCATGACCGACCGCGTCGAAGCGGAGTTCACCGGCGGTCGGGTCCAGGCTCGTCGCGAACGCCGCATCGGTGCGATCCTGCGCTCCTCGGCGCCGGTGCGCGCATCGGCCCAGGAGGGTCGCGATGCCGTGCGCCGCGCGATCCGACGAGGCGGACTCGGCATGTTGTCGTGGTCCGAGGGCGCAGACGCCCTGCGCCGCCGTCTGGCTCTGCTTCGACGCGAGATCGGCGATCCCTGGCCCGACGTGTCGGATGCCGGGCTGATCGAGGCCCTCGATGCCTGGCTCGCGCCGGAGCTCGACGCCCTCGCGGGTGGCGCGCCCGTGAGCCGCCTGGATCTGGCGTCGGCTCTTCGCCGGCTGCTCCCCTGGCCCGAGGCCGCACGGCTCGACGAGCTCGTCCCTGACCGGCTGGAGGTGCCCACCGGTTCCCGCATCCGCATCGACTACCCGCCGCACGATGATGCGACCGCGCGCCCTGTCGTCGCCGTGAAGCTGCAGGAGTGCTTCGGTTGGGCCGAGACGCCGCGGCTGGTCGACGGACGGGTGCCGGTGCTGTTCCATCTGCTGTCCCCCGCACGGCGACCGCTCGCGGTGACCGACGACCTCGCGTCGTTCTGGTCGGGCCCGTACTCCCAGGTGCGCGCCGAGATGCGCGGGCGCTACCCGAAGCATCCGTGGCCGGAGGACCCCTGGGCCGCGGTGCCGACCAGGCACACCAAGAACCGCTCCGCGCGCTGAGTGACAGTCGAGCCTCAGGGGGTACGGCGCCGCAGAGTCAGCGACGCGAGCACGAGCGCGCCGACCCCGAACGCGACGACCACCAGCAGCGGTCCGTAGACGTCCCACCCGTCGTCGCCTGCGGTCACTGCGTTGATCGTGTCGATCGCGTAGCTCAGAGGCAGCCAGTCCGAGATCGCGTGCAGCACGTCGGGCATCTGGTCGCGCGGCATGAAGAGCCCGCCGAGGATGATCTGCGGGAAGACCAGCAGGGGCATGAACTGCACGGCCTGGAACTCGGTCTGGGCGAACGCGCTCGCGAGCAGGCCGAGCGCCGTGCCGAGAAGCGCGTCGACCACCGCGACGAGTCCGAGCTGCCACAGTTCGCCCTCGACGTCGAGACCGCACACTCCGACCGCGAACGACACGGTGATCACGGCCTGCAGCAGCGCCATGAGGCCGAATGCCAGGGCGTACCCGAGGATGAAGTCGGCCTTGCCGAGAGGCGTCGTCATCAGCCGCTCGAGCGTGCCCGAACGCCGCTCTCGCAGAGTCGTGATCGACGTGATCAGGAACATCACGATGAAGGGGAACAGCGCGAGGATTGCACCGCCGAACTGATCGAAAACTCCGTCCTGGTCGCTGAACAACCAGGCGAAGAGACCCACGAGCAGGCTCGGGGCGATGAGCATCAGAGCGATCGAGCGTGGGTCGTGGCGCAGCTGGCCGAGTACCCGTGCGGCGGTCGCGAGCATCCGTCGGTCGTTCATTGCGCCGTCCCCCGTCGCTCGCGCCGTGTGGCGGGCGGTGCATGGCCCTCGTGCTCACGGCTGTCGCGTTCGATCAGGGCGAGGAACGCCGCATCGGGGTCGGCTGTGCCGGTGTCGGCGAGCAGCGCCGCCGGGTTCGTGTCGGCGATGATCCGTCCGCTGCGCATCAGCAGCAGCCGGTCGCACCTCAGCGCCTCGTCCATCACGTGGCTCGACACGATCATCGTCACTCCGCGCTCGGCGAGCCCTCGGAACAGCTCCCAGAGCTCGACCCGCAGCACCGGATCGAGGCCGACCGTCGGCTCATCCAGCACGATGAGCTCCGGCGTGCCGATGAGGGCCATCGCCAGCGAGATCCGCGTGGTCTGGCCACCACTCAGCGATTCGACGAGCTGACCGGCCTGTGCGCCGAGACCCACCTCATCGATCACCCGGTCGACATCACCCTTCGGCGCGTGGAGGACGGACGCGAGATACGAGAGATTCTGACGCACGGTGAGGTCGCCGTATACGGCAGCGCCCTGCGTGCCGTAGGCCACCCTGTGACGCAGCTGCCGTGATCCGCCGGGCTCCCCCAGCACCGTCACCGTGCCGTCGGCGATGCGCTGCACCCCCACGATCGAGCGCATCAGCGTGGTCTTGCCGCACCCGGACGGGCCGAGGAGCCCGGTGATCTCGCCCTGCGGGATCGTCAGATCGATCCCGTCGAACACTGCGGTCTTGCCCCTGCGCACGCGGAGTCCCGAGACCTCGACCGCCGATTTATTCATCATGTGATGAATTATGCGCCCGCCGACGGACGAGGTCAACGGGTTTCGAGCGCTCGAGCGCGGCCTTCACAGTTCCTTGCGGGCACAGCTTCGGAGCCGGCCACGGGACTCGCCGGAGTGACCACCCAACGGCCGGGGTGTCGCCGTCGGCATCCGAAGTTGTGCCCGGGAAGTCACGGCGCGCCACCCCTCGGCATCCGAAGTTGTGC
>NZ_LMOU01000001.1:1710683-1837821 GCF_001423615.1 Microbacterium sp. Leaf159
GAGTCACGGCCCGGAGGTGGGCGAGCCCGGACTACTCGAAGAGGTAGCGCTGCACGGTCGGTCCGACGCGCGAGACGATGTCGTCGACGGATGCCGTGGCGATGGGCCCGAGCTTCAGCACGTACCGGGTGAGGAGCAGACCCGCGATCTGCGAGGCGACGAGCGTCGCACGCAGGTCGGCATCTGCGACACCGAGCGTCTTCGCGATCTTGCCGATGAGCTCGCGCGCGAGGAATCCCGCCAGCAGCGGCGTCGTGAGCCGGCTGCCGATCGCCGTGCGGATGAGCATGACCCCTCGGCGGCGGATGTCCGGCTGCTCGAAGGCCTCGAGCACGTAGCGCACGAGACGCTCGCCGACAGCGTCACGCGGACCCGCGACGATGGCCGGCACATCGATGTCGGGGCGGAGCGGAATACCGACCGCCTCGGCGAACAGATCGGCCTTCGTGCCGAAGTAGTGATGCACGAGAGCGGAGTCGACGTCGGCACGGGCGGCGATCGAGCGGATCGTCGAGCCGTCGTATCCGTGCTCGCCGAACTCGTCTACAGCCGCGGCGATGATGCGGTCGCGCGAGTCGGAGACGCCACGGGGTCGCCCGCGCTTCTTCGGCGTGCGCTGCTCGGTCATGGCGCCAGCCTACGACGAGGATTCGGCGTCATCGTCAGTCGAGCAGATGCCGCAGGTAACGCTGCGGATCTTGCAGGAACGAACGCCAGTGGTTCACGATCTCGAGGTCGTTCCATTCGGCGGGACGGATGCCCCAATCGCCCACCTCGAGGATCCGAGCCCCGGGCAGCGCGGCGAGCACCGGCGAGTGGGTGGCGCAGAGCACCTGACCGCCCTCGTCGACGATGCGCTGCAGCACGGCGATGAGGGTGAGCGTCGACTGGAACGACAGTGCTGCTTCGGGTTCGTCGAGACAGTAGAAGCCCGGTTCGTCGAATCGGCTCTCGAGGAGGGCGAGGAAGGACTCGCCATGACTCATCTCGTGGAACGGCACGTCGCCCCGCGGCGAGGGGTTCTCTTCGAGGTACGTGTAGAACGAGTGCATCGTCTCGGCCCGCAGGAAGAAACCCCAGCGGTTCGCTCCGACACCGCGTTGCAGCTGCAGCCACTCCGACAGCGGCGACTCTGTGGGCCGGGTGCTGTGCCTGGCGAACTTCGACCCGCCCTCGGGCGAGAGGCCGTACGCGATCGCGATCCCCTCGACGATCGTGGACTTGCCGCTGCCGTTCTCGCCGACGAGGAACGTCACACCCGGCGAGAGGTCGATCCCCTCTTTCAGCACCTGCGCCACGGCGGGGATGCTCGTGGGCCAGACCCGACCGGGTTCGGGGGCGTCGTCGTTCGCTCGCACGGCGACGACCGGCTGCTCACGTCGACGACGGCTGCCGGGGGCCCAGATCGATTCCATGCTTTCCTCCTCCGAAGGAGGCTAGCCCCAGCCACCGACGCGGCCGTCGGGCCGGCGGCTCAACACTCGATGACGTTGACCGCGAGCCCGCCCTCGCTGGTCTCCTTGTACTTCGTCGACATGTCGATTCCGGTCTGCCGCATCGTCTCGACGACCGCATCCAGCGAGACGTAGTGGCTCCCGTCGCCGCGAAGGGCGAGACGTGTCGCCGTCACCGCGGTGGAGGCGGCGATCGCGTTCCGCTCGATGCACGGGATCTGCACGAGCCCGCCGATCGGGTCGCAGGTGAGTCCGAGGTGATGCTCCATGGCGATCTCCGCGGCGTTCTCGATCTGCCGGTTCGTGCCGCCCATCACGGCGGTGAGGCCACCGGCGGCCATCGCGCACGCCGAGCCGACCTCGGCCTGGCATCCGCCCTCGGCCCCCGAGATCGACGCGTTCGCCTTGAACAGCGATCCGAGAGCAGTGGCGGTCAGCAGGAAGCGCCGGATGCCGCGGCGACGGTTCGCCTCGGCGACCGCGTCGGGGTCGTCGATCGCTCCGACGGCGACGAGTGACGCCTCCGCGCCGAAACCGAGCAGAGCGCTGCCGACGAGCTCGCCATACGGAGTGACCGCGTTGCCGGCGCCGAGGCCGGAGTCGGCAAGGAACCGCCACCAGTACATCGCGACGGCGGGCAGGATGCCGGCTGCGCCGTTCGTCGGCGCGGTGACCACCCGGCCGCCCGCCGCGTTCTCCTCGTTGACGGCGAGAGCGAAGGCACCCAGCCACTCGCCCGGAAGCTCGCGGTGCCCGTCGGCCTCAGCCTCTTCGAGTTGCCCGCGGATCGCGCTCGCGCGGCGCTTGACCTTGAGCATGCCCGGAAGCACCCCGTCGGAGTGCAGGCCGTTGTCGACGCAGGCGGACATCGCATCCCAGATCGCGTCGAGGCCGGCTGCGACGTCCTCCTCCGAGCGCTGCGCCGTCTCGTTCAGGCGAGCGATCTCGGCGATCGACAGCCCGTGCTCGTCGCACAGCGCGAGCAGCGACGCGGCGTCCGCATAGGAGTACGGCAGCGGAGCCGCGGAGATCTTCTCCTCCTCGCCGTCGCGACGGATGAACCCGCCGCCCACGGAGTAGTACGTCTCCTCCGACACGATCTGTCCGTCGGCGTCCCACGCTGTGATCGTCATGGCGTTCGGATGGCCGGGCAGACGGGTGCGCGGTTCGAACGCGATGTCCGTCTTCAAGAAGGGGATCTCGTGCGTGCCGTCGATCCGCACCGTCGCACCCTCGCGAAGGTCCGTCCAGGCGGCGCGCACCTCCGACGGATCGCAGGTCTCGGGGGCGAGACCGCGCAGGCCCGCGACGACGGCATCGGGCGTGCCGTGTCCGATGCCGGTGGCGCCCAGCGAGCCGTACAGCGTGCATCCGACGCGTGCGACGCGGTCGAGCGCCCCGGCCGAGCGCAATCGGTGGGCGAATTCGAGTGCCGCCCGCATCGGCCCGACCGTGTGGGAACTCGAGGGGCCCACTCCGATGGAGAAGAGATCGAAGGCCGAGACGTACGCTGTCACGTCCTAAGCGTACGTCGTGATCAGCGACACGGGCGATCCGGAGGCCGCCGTCAAGCCCCTTCATGCCCGCGGATCGAGACTCCATCCTGGTCATGCACTCGATGCGAAAGGACGATCATGACCGACAACACGCCTGCACAGGACCCGACCTCCAGCGCCGCCCCTGAGGCGCAGACCCCGACCCCCACACCGTCGTCCGGCGACGCCGGGGAGTTCAAGACCCCTGGCGAGAGCACGGAAGCCCCCGCGGAGGCGGAGTCCCCGGAGGACGCCGATCCCTCAGAGATCCCCGACAACGACGAGCTCGAAGAGCCGAGCACTGAGAAGGAACCGTCGGAGGAACCCAAGGCCCCGACACGCAACGACCCCGAACCCGACCATGAGGCGGTCGGGATCGGGGTCATCGACGGTCCGGAGACCGACGAGGGCGACTGAGCGACTCCTACCTCGCTCTGGCCCTCCACTCCCGTCGCGATCTCTGTCGCGCAGAGGGCATCAGCACGACGGATCGCGCGACGGGAGCGTGTTCGGATGCGGGCTACTCGACGAGCTTGCCCTCGGTGTCGACCTCGCGCATGAGCTCCGCGATCTCTGCGGGGATCTCGGGGATCGGCTCGTGCGTCACACCGCCCGTGGGCGACCAGACGAGGTTGACCTGCAGCGTCGGGTCGGTGTCGGGGTAGTCGCTGCGGTTGTGGCAGCCGCGGGTCTCGCGACGCTCGAGCGCGGCCTCGATCGTGGCGCGGGCGGCGAGCGCCGACGCCTTGAGGTCGAAGGCATGCGCGAGATCCTGGAAGCCCGCGATGTCGGGGTGGATGCCGATGTCCTCCATGCGTCCCTCGATCATGTCGAGGTCGGCAAGGCCGGCACGGAGCCCCTCCTCCGACCGCACGACACCGGCGTGCTCCGTCATGGTGTTGCGGATGGCGCGCTGCAGGGCTCGCACGTTCTCGCGACCGTCCGCCGCGAGCAGGTCGTCGATCTCGGCGCGGGCCTGAGCCACGGCATCCGCCGACCGACGCTGCGCGTCGAGACCCGCCGCGTGCGCCATGGCCGCCTGGCCGACGATGCGGCCGTAGACGAGCAGCTCGATCAGCGAGTTGCCGCCGAGGCGGTTCGCCCCGTGCAGTCCGCTCGATGCCTCGCCGATCGCGTAGAGACCGTCGACGTCGGTCTGGTGGTCCTCCGGACGCACCCACACGCCACCCATCGAATAGTGCGCGGTGGGCGCGATCTCGATCGGCTCGGTGGTGATGTCGAGCATCTGCAGCTCCATCATCGTCTGGTAGACGCGGGGCAGCCGGGTCATGATCGTCTCGCGCGGCAGGTGCGACACGTCGAGCCAGACGCCGCCGTTCTCGGTGCCGCGACCCTCGGCGATCTCGGTGTAGGCGGCGAGCGCCACGCGGTCGCGGGTCGAGAGCTCCATGCGCTCGGGGTCGTACTTCGACATGAACCGCTCGCCGAGGGCGTTGCGCAGGATGCCGCCCTCTCCGCGTGCGGCCTCGGAGATGAGGGTGCCGGCGGCGTTCTCGGGCTCGATGATCCCTGACGGGTGGAACTGCACGAGTTCCGGGTCGCGCAGTCGGGCTCCTGCCTCGACCGCGAGGCGGAACGAGTCGCCGGTGTTCTCGTCGCGGCGCGACGATGTGCGGCGCCAGATGCGGTTGTGTCCGCCGGCGGCGAGGATCACGGCATCCGCGTGGATCAGGTAGCGCGTGCCGTCGGACTGGTCGAAGCCGTAGGCGCCGAACACGACGTTGTCGCGCACGAGCAACCGCGTGATGTAGACGTGGTCGAGGATCGGGACCTCGAGCTGCTCGGCCTTGGCGACGAGCGTGCGCTGGATCTCGAGGCCGGTGTAGTCGCCGGCGAACGCGGTGCGGCGGAAGGTGTGCGCGCCGAAGAACCGCTGCGAGATGCGCCCGTCGTCTTCTCGGGCGAAGTCCATGCCCCAGCGCTCGAGGTCACGGATGCCGCGCTCCGCCCCCTGTGTCACGATCTCGACCGTGTGGGGGTTTGCGAGCAGGTAGCTCTCCTTGATGGTGTCGGCGGCGTGCTGCTGCCAGCTGTCGCCTTCGTCCATGGTTCCGAGAGCGGCGTTGATGCCGCCGGCGGCAAGAGAGGTGTGGGCATCCTGTCGGGGGCGTTTGCCGACGGCGAGGACGTCGATGCCGTGTTCGGCGACCTCGATCGCCGCGCGCAGCCCGGATCCGCCGGTCCCGATGACCAGGACCGTGGTGGAGATCTGACGTTCGCGAGTACTCATGCATTTCACGCTAGTTAGGGCGACCTAATAACTCCAATGCATTGTTCTACTGGTATCGATAGACTGCAGGTATGAACCTCGAGCAGCTCCGCGGGTTCGTCGAGGTCGCCCGCCTCGGCCACTTCACCCGCGCCTCCGAGCACCTGCATCTCGCCCAGCCGTCGCTCAGTCGACAGATCTCGACGCTGGAGCGCGAACTCGGCGCCGAGCTCTTCCACCGGGCTCGCGGCCACATCGCGCTCACCTCCGCCGGCGAAGCGCTCCTCCCCCGCGCACAGCGGATGCTCGCGGAATCCGACGCCATCCGCGAGGAGATGGGCGAGCTCGCCGGCCTCCGCCGTGGCCGCGTGCGTCTCGGCGCCCCTCCCACGCTCTGCATCAGCCTCGTCGCCGAAGCGATCAGCACATTTCACGCCGCCCACCCCGGTGTCGACCTGCACCTCACCGAGAGCGGCTCACGCCTGCTCGTCGACCAGCTCGCCGTCGGCGCGGTCGACATCGCACTCATCACCGAGTCGGAGGGGCCTCCGCCGTCGGGGTTCAGCCTGTCGCGGATGCCGCTGCTCACCGAGGAGCTCGTCGTGGTCTCCGCGGCATCCGAGCCCCCGGTGTCGTCGTCCTCGTCGATGAGTCTCGCTCACCTCGCCACCCTCCCCCTGATCGCCCTCGACGAGACCTATGAGCTGCGGGCGACGACCGATGCGGCGTTCCGCTCGGAGGGGTTGACCCCGAACTTCGTTCTCGAAGGCGCGGAGATGGATGCTCTGCTGCGTTTCGTCGAACGGGGAGTCGGCGTTGCGGTGGTTCCGGCGATGGTGCTCCTCGACCAGCCGGCACTGCGGTCGGTGCGACTCACGCATCCGATGATGAGGCGCACCGTGAGCCTGGCCCACCGCGCCGACGTCACCCCCGCGATCGCCGTCGCGGCGATGCGTCACGCGATCGTCGCCACCGCCGCAGAGGTCGCCCGCCGCGACCCGGCGATCACGAGCCTGCTCGAGTGAGGGCCCCTCAGCCGGCGAACGCGCGCGTGAGCCGCACAACCAGCAGACCGACGGACACGATCAGCCCCAGATACGCGAGGCCCAGCCCGACGATGGCGGCGGCGCGGAACGCACCCTGACGCCGCACGGAGGCATGGCCGATCAGCGCAGCGGCTGCGGCGATCGCGATCGCAATGAGGTACCCCACGATGCCGCTCGGCAGCACGAACAGCGACGCGATCGCCAGGACGCCGCACACCAGGCCGACCACGTGCCACACCCGGTTGTTCTGAGCCTGCTCGGGAAGCGTCATGAGCACGAGCCTATCGAGCAGGCGCGCCCGGATGCTTCTGCCCTCTCCTCGGAAAACGCAAAACCCCCGCCGCTTTCGCGACGGGGGTTTCAGCTCATCTGTGCGCCCGAAGGGACTCGAACCCCTAACCTTCTGATCCGTAGTCAGATGCTCTATCCATTGAGCTACGGGCGCTCCTGGACCGCTCAGCGGGCCGTGGAACAGCCTATAACAGTCCACACTCGAATGCGAATCGAGCAGGGTCAGTCGTCGTCATCGGGGACGGTCTGCTTCTTCTTGCGCTTGGCTTTCGCACGCTGCAGAGACGACAGAGCCTGCAGGTCGACGAGGCGTAGCGCCTGCATCCTCGCCTCGCGCATCCGCTCGTAGTCGGGGTCCTGATCGGGACGCATGCCCTCGACGTGCAGCCGACGATCGAGGTTGTGGCGCACGTCGGCCCAGGCACCCTCTCGGGCCTCCTCGACGATCGCGCGCAGCGCGGCCTCGTTCTCCATCGTCTCGCGCAGCTTGGTCGCGACTCCGTGCGACTGCTTCGCGCGACGACGGAGGTTTCGCACATCGCGGTCGCGGTAGTCATGCGTTCCGGAGGGGTCGGAGTGGCGACCGCGAGCGCGCTTGCGCAACTCTGTGAGGTTGCGTTCGACCTCTTCGGACTCCTCGGCCATCGCTCGCAGCGCCTCTCGCGCGTCGGCGACGTACTTGTCGGTGTCGAACACGCCGTTCTCGGCGATCGTGCCGATGAGGATGTGATTCTTCACGGCGAGGCGCGCGGCAGCGGTCGCGATCGCAACGCCTTCGGCGATGGCCTCCGCAGTTCGTCCCACCGCTACCTCCTCCCTTCGAGCGTACCGGTATCGCTCCCCGATGCAGTGGGCCAGAATGGATCGGAATCGGGTCGCCACGGCCTGCTCTACGACCTGCGGCACTCCCGAGCGCCGCCAGGAGGAGTGCAATGAAGCGTCTCACCCTCACCGGAAGCACCACTGTCATCACCGGGGCCGCGAGCGGCATGGGCGCGGAGATCGCACGGATCCTCGCCGGGGACGGCGTGCACCTCGCCCTGGTCGACCACAACGCAGAGGCTCTCGAGACGGTGGCCGCAGGGCTCCGCGGCACGACAGTCACCACGCACGTCGTCGATCTGCGCGACGATGAGGCCGTCTTCACCGCGGTGGGCGAGATCACCTCCGCTCACCCGCACGTCAACGCACTGATCACGTGCGCCGGCTCCTCGATGCTCGGAACCCTCGACCAGCTGACCATGGAGGAGATGCGCTGGCTGACCGATGTGAACCTCTGGGGCACGGTGTCGATCACCAAGGCACTGCTCCCGACGCTCCGCGCGGAGCGCGCCGCACACATCACGCACCTCGCGAGCATCTATGCGCTGGCGGCTCCCGCGGGGCGCATCCCCTATGCACTCAGCAAGTACGCCGTGCGAGGGTTCTCCGAGGCGCTCCGCCACGAACTCGAGGGATCCTCGGTCACCGTCGGCGCGATCTATCCGGCCGGCGTACGCACGGGCATCATCCTGCACGGCCGGTACGCGGCGGCCATCGACCCGGCGGTGGCGGCTCGGGCGGCGGCCGCGCAGGCGGCGATGTACCACACCGAGCCTGCGGATGCCGCGGCGCAGATCATACGTGCGACCGAACGTCGTCGGGCGCGCACCATGGTCGGCCGGGAGGCGAGACTCGTCGACGTGCTCGTGCGCGTCGCACCGGCGGCCTACTGGCGGGTGATGCGGCGGCCGCTGCGCGAGGCGGTCGACACGACCACCCCGGTCCGCTGAGTCAGCGGACCGCGCCGACCCAGATCCCCGACGCCCAAGCCTGCTGGTCGCCGTTGCAGCCGACCGAGCCGGGGAACCCGCGCACGACCGCCATGCAGTTCGCGAGGAACTCGGGGTCCCCGCCGAACATCGACTGGTACGAACCCGATGATGTGAGGGCGCCCCACACCCGGAACTGGTAGATGTGCGCGAGCTCGTGCGCCATCGCCCATCTCAGCCGGTCGGCGCCCCAGTTCGAGATGTCTGCCCGGTACTTGATGTACCCGTTGCTGTTGGCGCATGCCGGAGCCGTTCCTCCCGCGCACGACGACGACTCGTAGAGCCCGACTCCGCCGCCGCCGACCGCGTCCAGGGCGGCGCGCACTCGCGCGTAGCCGTCGGGGCCGCTCGACGACCAGGCCGGTCCCTCAGGAGCCGCGTACTGGGCCGCTTCCCACGTGGTCACATCCTCGCCGACCCTGTCGATGAGGGCATGGACCGTCGCGGTCGCCGCCACGACCGTGGCCGGGTCCTTGCGCTCCGCGAGCACGGTCTGCTGGGCCGACAGCACGGACGCCCGATGAGCGGCCGTGTCGACCTTGCCCTCGGCGCCGGCCATCGCGGCACCGAGCGCGGCGACCTCGTCGACGAAAGCGGGGCGCACCTCGAGCACTGCGGCACGCGAGGCCGTGTCCCTCTCGGCAAGGTCGATCGCACCCTCGAGGTGGTCCGTGCGCATCTGCGCGGTGCGCGTCGACTGCGACAGCGTCTGGAGCTCTGCGATGGCGGCTGCTCTGTCCTCGTCGAGGGCGACGGCGCGACCGATCACGCCCGCGGCGAGGAGGATCGCCGCGACCATGGTGACCGAGAAGACTCTGCGGATCACGACGCTCCCGTCATGGGAGGAACCCCGTGGTGTCGGCGAGCTGCGTCTCCTGCTCGGCGATCGCCGTGCGCAGAGCCGTCAGCTTCTCGGCGAGCAGGTAGTTCGCGTCCCGAGTGGCGTCGAGCTGCTCCTCGGCCTGTACGACTGCGGCGCGCGCCTCGGCGAGGGAGTCGACCCGCTGCTGATCCGCGACCACGACGAGCACCGTCCCGCCGATCAACAGCAGGCCTCCGGTGACGACGGCGAGGCCCCTCATACCGCTCCCCAGAACAAGATGAATATCCGGAACGATTTCCGTAGGGCCCAATATATCCTCGCGAAAGGCGCCGTTCTAGCGCACTGTCTCGCCCGCCGCGCTCCGGAAGCGACGGAGCCTGAGGCTGTTCAGCACGACGAACACACTCGAGAACGCCATCGCCGCGCCGGCGAGCATCGGGTTGAGCAGGCCGAGAGCGGCGAGCGGTATCGCCGCCACGTTATACGCGAGCGCCCAGAAGAGGTTGCCGCGGATCGTTCCGAGCGTGCGTCGGGCCAACCGGATCGAATCCACCGCGCCCCAGAGGTCACCCCGGACGAGCGTCAGATCGGATGCTTCGATCGCGGCATCCGTGCCCGTCCCCATCGCGATCCCGAGGTCGGACTGCGCAAGAGCCGCCGCGTCGTTGACGCCGTCCCCGACCATGGCGACGACGGCACCGCGTGCCTGCAGCGCGGTGATCGCATCGACCTTGCCCTCGGGGAGGACCCCTGCGCGCACCTCGTCGATGCCCACGGCATCCGCCATGCTCCGCGCCGCGCGCTCGTTGTCGCCCGTGAGCAGCACCGGACGCAGACCGAGCCCACGAAGGGCCGCGATCGCGTCAGCGCTGGTGGCCTTGACCTGGTCAGCGACGACGAGGACGCCTCGCACTCGGCCGTCCCACGCCACCGCCACGGCCGTGCGTGCGTCCGCCTCGGCGCTGTCGAACGCCGCGGCGAGGACGCCGTCGAGCGGCAGCGCCCAGTCTTCCAGGAGCGAGGGTCGACCGGCGATCACGGCGTGCGACTCCACGACCCCCGTGACGCCACGGCCCGCGATGCTGCGGAAATCCTGCACGGGGGGAAGATCGCCGATGCGCTCGGTGGCGCCCCGGACGATCGCCTGGGCGATGGGATGCTCGGAGGCCTCTTCGACCGCAGCCGCGTGACGGAGAACCTCGGTGACGTCTTCTCCGTCCGCGACGATGATGTCGACGAGCGCCATGCGGCCCGTCGTTACCGTGCCGGTCTTGTCGAGAACGATCGTGTCGACGCGGCGGGTCGACTCGAGTACTTCCGGCCCCTTGATGAGCACGCCGAGCTGCGCTCCGCGTCCTGTGCCGACGAGCAGCGCCATCGGCGTCGCGAGGCCCAGAGCGCAGGGGCACGCGATGATCAGCACCGCCACGGCCGCGGTGAACGCGGCAGCCGCACCGCCGCCGATCAGCAGCCACACGACCAGCGTGACGGCCGAGATGGCGAACACGATGGGCACGAAGACAGCCGAGAGCCGGTCGGCGAGCCTCTGCGCCTCGGCCTTGCCCGACTGGGCCTCTTCGACGAGCCGGGCCATGCGGGCGAGCTGCGTGTCGGCTCCCACACGCGTCGCCGACACGAGAAGACGACCGCCGACGTTGACGGTGGCGCCGGTGACCGAGTCGCCGGCTCGCACCTCGACCGGGATCGATTCGCCCGTGAGCATCGAGGCGTCGACCGCAGACGACCCCTCGCGCACGATTCCGTCAGTCGCGATCTTCTCGCCGGGGCGCACGACGAACGCATCCCCCACCCGGAGCCGCTCGAGCGGCATCCGCTCCTCGCGTCCGTCGCGCAGGACCGAGACGTCCTTCGCGCCGAGTTCGCCGAGGGCACGGAGTGCCGCACCGGCACGGCGCTTGGAGCGCTGCTCGAGGAAGCGTCCGAGCAGCAGGAACATGGTCACGCCGGCTGCTACCTCGAGATAGATGCTGCCGAGGCCGTCGCCTCGTTCGATCGTGAATCGGAACGGATGGGTCATCCCCCACATGCCGGCGGTTCCGAAGAACAGCGCGTACAGCGACCAGAGGTAGGCCGCGCCGACTCCGACGGAGATGAGCGTGTCCATCGTGACGGCGCGGTGGCGCGCGTTGAGGAATGCAGCACGGTGGAACGGCCAGGCGGCCCAGGTGACGACCGGCGTGGCGAGGATCAGCGACGCCCACTGCCACCCGGGGAACTGCAGCGGTTCGGCCATGGCGAGGGCGATCACCGGGATCGCGAGCACCGCGGCGACGATGAGACGGAGCCGCAGGCGACGATAGGCGGGATCGAGCTCGGCGGATGCGGTCTCGCGCGGAAGTGCGGCCGAATACCCCGTGCGGACGACCTCCGAGATGAGGTCGTCGACGGCGATGCCGGATGCGACCTGCACATGGGCCTTCTCGGTCGCATAGTTGACGGTGGCCGCCACCCCCTCCATGCGGTTGAGTCGCTTCTCGATCCGCGAGGCGCAGGACGCGCACGTCATACCGTCGATCTCGAGGTCGTAGGTCACCGCTTCGCCTGACATGCTCACTCCTCAGGCGCGGGCGGCGCTGTAACCGGCCTCATCGACAGCGGCCAGCACGGCGGCGTCGTCGAGTTCGGCTGTGGAGGTGACTGTCAGGCTGCCCGCCGCGGCGCTGACCTCGATGCCGGTCACGCCGTCGAGCTTCGCGACCTCGCTGCGGACCGACCCCTCGCAGTGTCCGCAGGTCATTCCGGTGACGGAGTAGGTGGTGGTGCTCATTCGTGCGTTCCTTTCGGCATTCATCAAGGGACTAATACCCCTAGGGGGTATCCCTACGATCACAACAGTACCCCGCGGAGGGGTATTCCCTCAACGCGAGGATGCTCAGATCGAGTACGTCGGGCTGCTGAGACGCCGCTCTGCCGCCGCCTGGCCGCTGGCCAGGTGACGCGGGATCAGCCACCTCAGCGTCTCGACGTCGCGGGCCACGACCGCTTCGAGGATCACACGGTGCTCCTCCGCCATGGCGAGCAGATCGTCGTGCTGTCCGAAGAGCCACCGCAGACGCGTGACGAACACGCCGATCAGCTCCCCGAGCATCTCGTTGCCGGCAAGCTCCGCCGAGATCTCATGGAACTCCCCCGCCGCGATGCGGGCGGCCTCGACGTTGCCCGCCTTCGACGCCGCGAGTTCGCGCTCGTATGCCGCCTGCAGTCTGGCGATACCCGCATCGTCGTGACGCTCGGCGGCGAACACGAATATGAGGGTCTCGATCGCCTCGCGCACCTCACCGAAGTCCTGGATGTCGCGGTGCGTGAATTCGCGCACGACGGCCCAGGTTCGGGGCCGCGCGACGACCACGCCCTCGCCGACGAGCGTGCGGATGGCCTCGCGCACCGGCAGGCGCGACACGTTGAGCTCGGCCGCGATATCGCGTTCGACGAGCCGGGATCCGGGCACACGGCGGCCCAGGATGATGTCATCGCGCAGAATGCGCGTCACCCTCACCGACTCGAGTTCGCCGGCAGTCCCCACCCCCGCCATACCGTGATTGTCCCACTCGCACCCCGCTCCGACAAGTTTTGGTATCCCAACGGGGTATTTATTACGAACTCTGCCGCTCGGCACGTGAAAGGGGCGGGGAGGACGCCGCAGCATCCGCCCCGCCCCCTCCGCCGTCGCTCAGGGCAGACGGTTCGCGATCGCGAGGTTGGCCTCGAGCTCGTCGGCATCCTGCTTCACGACGTAGGCGGGGCGATCGCGCTCGACCCGCCAGGACTCGCTGAGCGGACCGACGTTGACCGTGTCGAAGCCGGCCTCGTCGTAGAAGCGAGTGACGAACGCGACCGCCTCGGCGTCGTCGCCCGCGGTCGCGAGGGCACGGCGCCCCTCGGTGCCGGTCGGAGTGCCGTCGGTGGTGATGTCGGCGGCATAGATGTGGTTGAAGGCCTTGGCGATGCGCGAGGTCGGCAGCTGCTTCTGCAGCAGCTCCGAGGTCGTCGTCTCCCCCTTGTCGAGGGCGTCGATGTGGCCGTCGCGCTCGAAGTAGTAGTTGTTGGTGTCGAGCACGATCTTTCCCGCGAGCTGCTCCACGGGAAGAGCATCGATCTTGCCGAGCGGCACCGTCACGACGACAGCATCACCTGCCTCTGCCGCTTCCGCAGCGGTCGCGGCCTTCGCCTGCGACCCGAGCTCGGCGACGAGGTCTGCGAGCGTCTCCGGTCCGCGGGAGTTCGCGATCACGACGTCGTATCCGTTCGCCACCGCGACTCGCGCGACCTGGCTGCCGATGTGTCCTGCACCGATGATTCCGAGAGTTGTCATGCTCGGGCCAACGCCTGAGGCACGAGGCTATTCCCTCGGTGACGCCGTGTTCGCGATCAGACGCCGAGCAGGAATCGCTCTTCCACGCGGCGATACCCCAGGCTCTCGTAGAGCTGGATCGCACCGGTGTTGAACCCGAAGACGTGCAGACCGATCGAATCGGCTCCGAGCCGCGAGGCCTCCCGCTCGGCCGCATGCATGACGTCGCGACCGTAGCCCTTGCGCCGCTGGTCGTCGGCGATCTCGATGTCGAGGATGAACCCGTGCGGACGTCCGCCGCGAGAGCGGACGCCGATCCACAGCACCCCCACCTCGACGCCGTCGACCTCGGCGATGAACAGTTCCTGGCCCTCCGACGCGACTCCGTCGGGCAGCTCCAGCTCCATCTGCCTGTGCGACTCGACCGCCGCGTCCTCGGCCGAGTACCGGCCGGAGGCTGCGAGATCCTCGGCGAAGGCGGCTTCGGATGCCGTGGCGAAACTCGTGAAGCGCTCTGCCGTCATGGGTCTCACGACGACGCGCGAGTCCGACTCTCGCGTCGGGAGCGGTTCGAGGAGCATCTGGATCGAAGCGACCTCGAATCCACCCCGCTCGACGAACGCGCGACTCTCGCTGTCAGAGGCGTAGACGCCCATGCTGATCCGATCGACCTGTTGCTTGCGGGCGAGGGCCTGCAGCTCGTCGAGCAGCGCACCTCGCTGCGCGACGGTCGGCGCGAGCTCGAAGGAGAGATCCACCACGAAGAGGACACCGTTGTTCGCTGCGAGCCAGATGGTTCCCAGCCGCGACCCGTCATCGTCGATCTCGAGGATCAGCGAGGTCGGCGTCTCGTGTCCTTCCGCGAGCAGCTCGGCGAGGAACTCCTCGACGCGGGCGGCGGCGTCGTCACCGACGAACATCCCCGAGTCCTGCCGGAGAGCGATCAGACGCTCGCGCGTCGCCCCGAGCCAGTCGTCGAACCGGTCTGCACCGAGAGGATTCAGAAGAAGAGGCATGGTTCCATCCTGCACCTCACGGCGCCGGTCTCATGCCCTCCGCCTCACGCCTTGTGCAGGGCGTCCTCCACGGCGACCCAGGCCAGCATCGCGCACTTCACCCGTGCCACGTACCGCGAGACGCCGCCGAGGGCTGCGACATCACCGAGGAGCTCCTCGTCCGGCTCGATCTTGCCGCGCGAGCGCATCGCCTCGCGGAACGACGCGATGCGGATCTCCAGCTCCTCGACCGTCAGTCCCTCGGCGAGCTCGGCGAGAAGCGAGGCGGATGCCTGCGAGATGGCGCATCCGTGTCCCTCCCACGCGATCGCCTCGATGCTGCCGTCACCGGCTCGATGCACCTGCAGGGTGACCTCGTCACCGCAGGTCGGGTTCACCTGGTGCGACTGGGCCGCGATCTCGCCGCGGAGCCCGAACCCGTGCGGGGTGCGGGAGTGGTCGAGGATGAGTTCCTGGTACAGGTTCTGCAGGTCGCTCATGCGCCCCTCCGGAAGAAATCGATGGCGCCCCGGACGCCGTCGAGCACGGCGTCGATCTCGGCACCGGTCGTGTACAGATACGTGCTCGCCCTGGTCGACGAGGTGACGCCGAGGCGTCGGTGCAGCGGCTGAGCGCAATGGTGCCCGACGCGCACGGCGATGCCGCGGTCGTCGAGGAACTGGCCGAGGTCGTGCGAGTGGATGCCGTCGACGTCGAAGCTGGCGAGTCCCACTCGTGGCAGGTCGATGCCGGCGCCGAGCACGCGCACGCCGTCGATGGCGGAGAGGCCCTCGACGAGACGAGCGCCGAAGGCGGCCTCGTGCGCGGCGACGCGCGGCATCCCCACAGCCGTCAGGTAGTCGATCGCCGCGGCGAGCGCGACAGCCTGCGACACCCTCTGCGTGCCGGCTTCGAAACGCTGAGGCGGTGGCAGGTACGTGGCCTCGGTCGTGGTGACGGTCGTGATCATCGAGCCGCCGGTGAGGAACGGCGGCATGGCCTCGAGCAGCTCCCTGCGGCCGTAGAGCGCGCCGATGCCGGTCGGACCGAGCATCTTGTGCCCCGAGAGCACCGCGAAGTCGACATCGAGCGCGCGGACGTCCAGCGGCAGATGAGGAGCCGACTGGCAGGCGTCGAGCACGACGAACGCGCCGACGGCTCGGGCCAGGGCGACGAGATGCTCGACGGGGTTGATCACGCCGAGCACATTCGACACGTGGGTGAACGCGACGAGCTTGGTGCGCTCTCCGATCAGCTCGGCGGCGACGTCGAGACGCAGCGCGCCGTCATCGTCGAGCGGAATCACCCGCAGGGTCGCCCCGGTGCGCGCTGCGAGCTCCTGCCAGGGGATCAGGTTGGCGTGGTGCTCCATCTCGGTCGTGACGATCTCGTCGCCCTCGCGCAGACGGAGCCGCTCGGCGGCTACTCCCCCACGGCCGAGGGAGGCGTTCGAGATCGAGTAGGCGACGAGGTTGAGCGCCTCCGTGGCGTTCGAGGTCCAGATGATCTCGCCCTCGTCGGCGCCGATGAACCGCGCGACGGTGGCGCGAGCATCCTCGAAGACCTCCGTGGCCTCCGCCGCGAGAGTGTGCGCTCCGCGGTGCACGGCCGCGTTGAGAGTCGTCGCGAACGTCCGTTCCGCGTCGAGCACCGCGAACGGGCGCTGCGATGTCGCACCCGAGTCGAGGTACGAGAGCGGATGCCCGTTGACCTCGACCTGCAGGATCGGGAAGTCCTCGCGCAGGCGACGCACCTCGGCATCCGTCAGGGGACCGTCGCTCAGCGGGGCGATCACGTCGGCGTCGCGAGAAGTGCTCATCGTTCTAGCTTCTCATCTGGTGCGCCGAGTGGGGTCACGACCGCAGGCGGGCCGGTCAGGGAGAGACGAGGATATCCTCGTCCTCCGCGAGCCCGAGTGCCCCCGTGACCGGATCGACGTAGCGGACCGTGATCTGACGCAGCCCCGGTCGCATGTCGAGCACTGACACGACAGTGGATGCCTCCGTCAGCACGACGCTCATCGCCGCCTCGCCATCGACCGACACGGACACCGTCGAGCCGGTGATTCCCTGGAGCCACAGGCTGATGTCGTCACGCGAGCCGTCGGCGTCGAGATCGGTGCGCATGATGAACGTGTCTGAGACCTCGGCGAGCGATGGAGTCTCGAAGAAGAAGGGGCCGATCGGAGCGCTGACCGTCTGCTCGCCGGTGAGCGCGGTATGGCGCACGGAGATGGACATGCCCTGATGGAGAGCCTCGGCTCCGGGAAGAACCGAGAAAGCACCGGCGGAATCGACGACGGCGGACGCGATGGAGAGGCCGGTCTCGTCGAGGATCTCGACCTCAGCACCCGCGGCACCGGTTCCGACGAGAGCGGTGGGGACGATCATCGACGTCGAGACGTTCCACTCGACGGTCACAGGCAGGATCACCGGCTCCTCAAGCGGAGGTTCCTCGACCGGGGCCGCCGGCGGAAGCCGCTGCGGCTGGCTCCGCGGTTCCGGTGGAGTCGTCGTGGCGGCCTCCTGGGGGGCGGGCGGCGCCACGGTCGTTTCGAGGTCGACCTCGACGACGGGCTGAGACTCCGGGACAGGGTCGGGTGATTCAGGCACCACCGGCGGCGCGGGCGCTTCCACGGACTCCGTGGGCGTCGGCGCCGCGATCGGCGAGGGAGACTCGACGACGATCGCTGCAGGGGACGACGCGTCGGCGCCCGGCGTCGCCTTCGGTGCGAGCTGGGCGGCGACGGCCACCGCCGCGACGATGACGGCAGCCGCTGCGACCGCTCCGCCCACGAGCAGCCACGGAGCGGCTCCCCGGGGGAGCATACCGACCGAGACCGCTGCCATGACCGGAGCCGGCGTCGCGGCGGAGTACGCCGCCGCCGCCGGCCCACCGATGATCGCCGGCAGCAGCAGTGCGCGCAGCTTCGAGGATGCCTGGGCGACCTCCGTGCTCGCCATCGTGCAGCGGCGACAGCCCTCGAGATGCGCCTCGAACCGCTTCCGATCGGCGCGCGAGACCTGCCGCTTGCGTCCCTGGGCGACGATGCGCTCGCACGTCCAGCGGCATTCCGCGTCTCGCCCTGCTTCTTTGATGTGCGCGTTCAGCCAGGCGACCTTGAATCCCTCACGAGCGCGCGAGGCCAGCACCGAGACGGCGTTCGGAGTCATGCCCATCAGCGGTGCGATCTCGCGCGGCTTCATGCCCTCGACCTCGAGGTACCAGAGCAGGGTGCGCCAGCGCTCCGGCAGATCCTGGAATGCCGTCGTGAGCAGCGCCTTGTCGGAGAGGATGTCGAGGGAGTCCTCGGAGTCGTCGACGGGCAGCTCGTCGAGGTATTCGAGGGCGAGGTCCTTCTGCTTGCCTCCCCAGGTCGCGGCGGCGCTGCGCACCGCGGCGAACAGGTAGGGCCGGAAAGCTTCGGTCGGGCCCCCGCCGTTGCGGATCGCGCTGAAGGTCTTCGCGAAGGCCTCGCTGACCAGGTCCTCGGGGTCGATCGAGCTCGTGATGGCCCGAGCGGCGCGCAGCGCTGACGGTGAATGGCGCTCCCAGAGCATCCCGTACGCCCTGTTGTCCCCGTTGCGGGTGGCGCGCACGAGATCGTCGTCGCTCGTGTCGGGTTCGAGGCGAGTACGGATGACGGTCGGCGGCAGCACGGTCATGATCGGCCCTTCATCGCTGCGATGCACCGCGATGCGCGCAGGGTGAGCGCCCCGACGCTCACTGCGCTGCCTCGATCGCTGCGACCGCGGCGTCGAGACGCGGCCCGGTCGAATCCACCAGCGTGCACGGCATCTCCTCGATTCGGGTCACCCCGAGGAAGCCCATGACCGTGAGGAGCTCATCGTGGAGCACCTCGAACGCGCGCTCGACACCGGGTCGGGCTCCTGCCGCCAGCCCCAGCGCGAACGGTCGGCCCGCCGCTGCGGCATCGGCACCGAGCAGGAGCGCCTTCGCGATGTCGGAACCACGCCGGATCCCGCCGTCGACGATCACGGACGCGCGTCCGTCGACCGCGTCGACGACCCCAGGCAGCGCCTCGATCGTGGCCTGCTGACTGTCGAACTGACGGCCGCCGTGGTTCGAGACGAAGACGCCGTCTGCGCCGTGCTCGACGGCGAGGCGTGCGTCCTCGGGCGTCATGACGCCCTTGACGACGATGTTGCCCGTCCAGCTGCTGCGCAGCCGGGCGATGTCGTCCCACGTCGCCGTCTGATTCTCGTTGCGCTCCATCCAGACTTCCATCTCGCGCATGCGGATCGCTCGCCCGTCGATGCGGTAGTTGCCCCACGTCATCGATCTGCCCAGGAGCCACCGCATCACCCACCCCGGATGCAGCGCGGTGTTCATGACGTCGCGGACAGGCGGTCGCGGCGGCATGGCCGTGCCGTGACGGAGGTCGCGGTCGCGCTTGCTCGACACGGCGACGTCACCGGCGACGACCAGGGTGTCGACTCCGAGCGCCCGCGCCCGATCGATGTGCCGTCGGGTCTCGTCAGCATCGTTCCAGAAGGCGATCTGCGCCCACACCCGCTTCGGGGCGGCATCCGTCACCTCTTCGAGCGAGCAGCCGGACCAGGGGCTGTGCACGAACACACTGCCTGCGGTCGCGGCTGCCCGCGCGATGGCCACGTCGGCGTCGGGGTGGCACACCGTCAGAAGACCCATGGGGGACACGACCAGGGGAAGGTCGAGTCGGGTTCCGAGGATGCTGGTCGCCGCGTGGCGCTGCGAGGTGTCGACGAGCACCCGCTGGGGAAGCAGATGTGCGTCGAGAGCCTCACGGTTGCGTCGAAGGGTGAGCTCGTCGAGAGCTCCTCCCTCGATGAAGTCGAAGACCATCGCCGGCAGGCGCCGGCGAGCACGGATCCTGAGGTCTTCGATGCTGTGGATGTTGCGCACGTCATGCTCCTGTGAGGTGTGGATGTCAGTGCAGGATTCGGGAGAGGAAGGCCTGGGTGCGTTCGTGCTGAGGACGCGCGAGCACGTCCTCAGGCGATCCGCTCTCGACGACGACACCGCCGGCCATGAAGACGACCTGATCGCTGACCTCGCGAGCGAAGCCGAGCTCGTGCGTGACGACCATCATGGTCATCCCCTCTGCGGCGAGATCCCGCATGACGGCGAGGACCTCGCCGACCAGTTCGGGGTCGAGAGCCGAGGTCGGCTCGTCGAAGAGCATCAGCTTCGGCTTCATCGCCAGAGCCCTCGCGATCGCGATGCGCTGCTGCTGTCCTCCGGAGAGCTCCTGCGGGTACGAGGACGCCTTGTCGGCCAGGCCGACACGCTCGAGCAGCACCATCGCCTCGGCGATGACCTCGCCTCGGGGGCGCCCGAGGACCTGCGTCGGTCCTTCGATCACGTTCTCCAGCACCGTGCGGTGCGGAAAGAGGTTGAAGCGTTGGAACACCATGCCGGTGTGACGCCGCGTCCTCGCGATCGCGGACTCCTTCGCCTCGACCAGCCGTCCGCGGTGACGGGTGGCGCCGACGAGCTCGCCGTCGACGAGGATGATCCCCGCGTCGACCGTCTCGAGGCGATTCACGCAGCGCAGCAGGGTCGTCTTGCCCGACCCGCTGGGGCCGATCAGGCACGTCACGGAACCTGCGGGGATCCGGAGAGACACGTCTTCGAGCACGGTGTTGTGGCCGAAGGCCTTCCGCACTCCGCGGATCTCGACCACGTTGCGCGTCATGCGACCGGCTCCTTCGACTTCTTGACCCGGCCCGCCCGTCGCGGGGTGAAGCCCCGGCCGTAGCGTTCTTCGAGACGGGACTGCACGATGGTCAGGACCGTGGTCAGCACGAGGTACCAGATGCACGCGACGAGCAGCAGCGGGATGACCTCGTAGTTGAGCGAGTAGATCGATTGCACGGCGTACAGGAGATCGGAGATCGCGAGCACGCTCACCAGAGATGTGCCCTTGAGCATCGAGATGACCTGATTGCCTGTCGGTGGGATCACCACCCGCATCGCCTGAGGCAGCACGACACGGCGGAGCATCTTCGACCGCGTCATGCCGAGCGCCCGCCCGGCGTCCAGCTGCCCCTCGTCGACCGACGAGATCCCGCTGCGGATGATCTCGGCCATATACGCCGCCTCGTTCAGCGACAGACCGAGCAGTGCGGCTCCCAGAGGCGTGATCAGCACGTTGGCCGAGCCCAGTACGATGCTCGGCCCGCCGAACGGCAGCCCGAAGGCGATGACCGGGTAGAGAGCGGCGATGTTGTACCAGAAGATGAGCTGCACCAGCAGCGGGGTGCCACGGAAGAACCAGACGTAGGCGCCACTCACCCCGGCGAACACGGGGTTGCCCGAGACGCGCATGATCGCGAGCACGACGCCGAGGGCGATGCCGGCTGTCATCGAGACGACCGTGAGCACGAGTGTGAGCAGCATGCCCTGCAGCACCTGCGGGTCGAAGAGATAGGCGCCGACGACCGCCCAGCCGAATCGGGGGTTGGTGGCGACGTCGATCAGGAAGAACGCCACGAACAGGCAGAGGAGCACACCGCCGATGAGGATGCCGAAGCGGCGCCTCTTGTGCACCTCCAGCGACGTGAGCGTGCGCTGCAGCCCAGTCGCCTCTCCCGCGGGCTCCCCCGCTGAGGAGGCGCCCTGCTCGATGATGGCCATGGTGATCAGCCCTGCGCCGCGTTGACGCGGGCTTCGGTGATGGCCATCGACTCGAGCCCGTAGTCGGCGAGAAGTTCCTCGTATTCGGGCGAGGCGATGATTGCGCTCATCGCCTCGGCGATGGCGTCGAGCGTGCCGGCGTCATGCGGGATGCCCACCGCCACGGGGGCGAAGTCGTTCTCGTCGCCGACCTCGAGCTTCGAGTCCTGCGCGACCGCGTAGCCGAGGATCGGAGAATCCGCGTAGACGACGTCGGCTCGATCGCTGAGGAGCGCGGAGACGGCCTGCCGGGTGTCCTGGAACTGCAGGATCTCCAGCGGCTTCTCGCCCGCGTCCTCGCATGCCTGATCGAACCCCGGCACGTTGACCGTGAGCTGGTACGAACCCTTGAGCACGGCCACGCGCTTGCCGCACAGCCCGTCGAAGGCGAGCTTCTGCGGATTGCCCGTCGGTACGGCGAGCGCGCTGCCCATCTGCACGTAGTCGACGAAGTCGAGCTGCTCCATGCGCTCTTCGGTCGGCGTCATCGACGACACGGTGAGGTCGTACCGACCGGCGCTCATGCCCGGGATGATCGTGTCGAACGTGGTCACCTCGATGTCGAGATCGAGGCCGAGGGCACCGGCGAGGAGGCGGGCGATGTCGGGGTTGATCCCGGTCATGTCCTGGGTGCCCTCGCGGTAGAACTGTGTCGGCGGCTCGTTGGTGGGGATCGCCACCCGGAGGGTTCCGCCGTCCTTCAGCTCGTCCGGCAGCAGCGCCACGGCATCCGCCACCGGCTCCATGGTGATCTCGTCGGCGCTCGGCGCCGGGTCTGCCTGCGCTGCGCAGCCGCCGAGGAGGATCGCGACACCGAATGCGGCGAGGGCCGCCGCCGAGCGGCGCCGAAGATCGTGAGTGCTGTTCATGTGAGCGTCCTCTGTGAGGGGGCGACGTTGCCCGGAATCCATCTGCGCGTGTGACGTGCGAGAAGAGGAGATGGTCGGATATCTCGCGAGGTGCCCCGTCGACCTCGTACTCTCAGTCTTACGGGGAACCGATCTGACCGATATGTGAGTTCCTCCGGTAGTTGCCTTTTCTGAATGGAGAAGATTCCATGTCCATACCTTCGGAGCCCGGTGATTCGGGAGCCCCGACGCTGCGAGAGGCGATCCTCGTCGCAGACGGCTCCCTCTCCACCCGCACCGGGGACTCCGACGCGGAGGAGACAGTCTTCAGGGGCGTGGACTTCTACGACCCCGCTCTCGACGTGACGGAGTATCGCGATCAGATCGTGCTCGGCGCCGGAGTGTCGGAGACAGCGCTGCCCGCACTCGCCGTGCAGCTCGCGGCGGCGGGCGCAGCGGCATTGATCGTCCGCCGCGCGCAGCCGGTCGACATCACGAGCGAGGCTCCCGAATGGTCCCTGGCGCTGCCGCTGCTCCACCACCTCGAAGGCGATTGGGCGCAGCTCGCGAACCTGCTGCGATCGCTCCTCAGTCCGCACTCGGTCGGCCACGTGACGGGCGTGCGCCTCGGCGACCTGTTCGGCCTCGCGAACGCGCTCGCCACACTGTCGGAGGGTGCGGTGAGCATCGTCGATTCCACCGGCCAGGTCGTGGGGTACTCGACGCACAGCGAGCAGCCGATCGACGACATCCGGCGCCGCACCACGCTTCTGCTGCAGGAGGAGATCCCCATCTCCTCCGACGCGGAGTACCAGTCGCTGCTCCGCGCTCCCGATGCCCGGCACTTCCCTTCCGAGACCGACCAGTTCGGCAGGGTCGGCATCGCTGTGCGGGCGTCCGGCGAGCTTCTCGGGTCGATCTGGGTGATCCAGATCGACCCGTCGCTCGCCCCTCGCACGAACCTCCTGCTCGAGGAGATGGAGCCGATCGCCGCTCAGCACCTGCTGCGCGCACGCGAGGATGCCGCGGATCGGGACCAGCGCAACTCCGGGCTGCTTCGCACGCTGCTCGAGGACGACCGGCATGCCCGAAGTGCGGCGTCGCAGCTTCTGATCCGCCCGGAGGCGGGCTGCACGATCGTGTGCTTCCGCGTCGACACCTTCGACCAGGTCGAGGCGATGCGGGGCCTGCATCGCCTGCTGCACCTCGCGATCAGCGTGTCGAGCGCCGCGTTCCCCGGATCCCACAGTGCGGTGATCGGCACACAGGTCGTGACCCTGATCCCCGGCTCGATCGCGGCGCGAGCGCATACGTTCGCGCATTCGGTCATCAGAACCGACACCGCTCTGATCGCCGGCATCGGCACCCGTGCGTACGACGTGAACGGCATCGCCCGTTCGCATCGTGAGGCCGGTGCGACCGCCGGCGTGCTGATGAGCTCTCCGATCGCCGACGACCGCCACCGGCAGACCCGGATCGCCACGTTCGACGAGATGCGAGACCGACTCGCCATCCTCCAGGTCACCGACCTGATCGAGGGCCTCGACGCCGCCGTCGGCGACTCCGCGAGCATCCTGGCCGAGCACGATGCCGCACAGGGCACCGATCTGTCTCGGACCATGCGCATCTACCTCGATCACCTCGGGAGTGTGCGAGAGACCGCCGCCGCGCTGCACGTTCACCAGAACACCGTGCGATATCGGCTGGAGGTCGTGCGCAACGACCTGGGCATCGATCTCGACTCACCGGACACGCGGCTGTGGCTGTGGCTGCGCCTGTCTGTCGCCTCCCGCTCCACGCGTTGAGCACTCATCCGACACCTCGGGGAACCGCGACCGACACGCCGGACCGCCCCGACGTCGGATCGATGTAGCGGGCTGCGACGACCGGCGTTCCGGCTCCGACGTCGAACAGGATCAGCTCGTCGATGCCCTGGGGCATTCTCACCGTCTGCGAACGCCCCTGCTGGTCGAGCAGTTCGACCCACGCGCCCGGCACCGCGCGGAGGCTCAGGCAGCCGCGCTCGAGAGCGGACGGCACACGGCAGTGCTCGTCGTCGCCGGCCGTGATCACCGGGACCGAGAAGGACAGCGGACCGATCGCCTGCGCCCACCGTGTGACGCCGGTCTGGGGATCCTCGTGCCGCACCCTCAGCGTGATGCCCTGTCGCAGTCGATCACCGGACACGTCGAGCGCGAACGTACCGTCGTCGGCGACCGACTCCGCGTCGATGGTCACACCGGCCTCGTCGACCACGCTCACGATCGCGCCCGGCGACCCCGTGCCCTCGAGCCACCCCGGCACCAGGGAGTCCTGCGCGATCGACCGGGTGATATCGAATTCGTGGGGCTCTTCGGACAGGGAGTCCACCGCCGGCGGATCGGCTGGCGCCCTCGGCGACGACGTCGGCTGCGGTGCCGATGGCGGGATCGGCGTCTGCGTCGGGGCCGGGGTGTGCGTCGGGGTCGGCCTCGGCCGCGCCGCTGCGGGCGGTGCTTCGGCCGGGACTGACGTGCCGTCCGCCTCCACCGCGTCGGGCTGCACTTCGACGGTCAGCAGTCGTTGGCCACCGGGGCTCGGGAGCGTCCCGCGCATCGCGGGATCCGTCGCACGCGACAGATGCTCGTCGGAATCCGCCTGCGGTTGAACCTCGACGGGTCCGGATGCCTCGACCTTCGACGATCTGTCCTCATGTCCGCCCACGTCAGGGAGGCTGAGCACGCTCCCGGCGAAGACGACCGCTCCGATAACGGCGACGGTCGTGGCGGCCAGGGCGGCGAGCCCGCTCATCGGGAGGGAGGCGGACGAACTGGCGTGCGCAGCGATTCCGGCGGTCGAGGCGACAGCTGGGGCGCGCTCTGTCGCGCCGCGGGTCCCCGCATGCTCGGACCAGGTTCCGAGGCCACTCGCGTCGTCGGGCACCACATCGGCGGCGACCGACGGCGCATCCGTCGCCGCGTAGAGTCCCGCCGCGACACCGCCGAGCAACGCCGCGGGCAGGATCGACCGGAGCCTCTGCGAGACCGTGTCGATCTCCGCCGCGACGAGCTGACACCCGCGGCAACTGCCCATATGGGCACGGAAACGTGCGATGTCATCGCCCCGCACCGGACGCTCACGCTGCGACACGATCCGTTCGCAGAACCAGCGGCAGTCCTCGGATCGAGAGGGATCGTGGATGTGCGCCTGCAGCCATGCCCGGCGAAAACTGTCGCGTGCACGGAGCGCGAGCGCTGACACCGCGTTGGGGGTGATTCCCATGAGGGGCGCGAGTTCTCGCGGCTTCATTCCCTCGACTTCGAGGTACCACAGCAGCGTCCGGTGCCTCGCAGAGAGCTTTCCGAAGACCGCGGCCACGCTCGTCCGCTCCGAGATCCTCTCTATGGGGTCTCCCGCATCCGACGCCAGGTCCTGCTCGGAGATCACTTCGATCGACAGCATCCCGGATCCGCGCGACCATCGCGCGGCGGTGTTGCGCAGGGTGGCGAGGAGATACGGACGGAAGGCGTCGCTCGGCCCGCCGCCGGCCTTGGTCACGCGCAGGATCGACGCGAAGGCCTCGCTCACGAGATCGTCGGGGTCCGCCGACGGCGAGATCGCACGCGCGGCCCGACGGGCGGCGTCGACGTGACGCCTCCACAGGAGTGCGAAATCCCCGATGTCGCCACCACGCACCGCAGCGATGATCTGATCGTCGGAAGGTTCGACCGACGCGGCGTCGTCGCTGTCGAGAGGCGCGGCGGGATTCATGCTGCTCCGTGTGTGAGGGGACTCTCGATCTCACGAGAAGACGTCGGAGTCGGCGTCGAGCGCCACGACGCGTGCGCGCGTGTCGGGTAGCCCGTGAGATCGCGGAACTGTGTCTCAGGACAGGGCCGCGATCGGGCGCGTCCCTGACGCGCCCGCGTCAGGTCGGTGCCGGATGAGGGACGAGGCGTTGGGGGTGCCTCGTCCCTTCGACTCTCGTGAGGGTCGATTCCGCGGTGCGTGAGTCGGCCGGGGAGGCGTCGATTCTCGCGAAGCGGAGCGTCGGGCGGGAGTCCGACGCAAGGCCGATGGCCATACTTACAAGACCCTGACGGGAGCGAATCGTGACGAATGCGCGTGGAATCGACGTTCACGGAGGGCATCAGCCGGCGTTCGGCAGGGATTCCACCGGCGCGAGCGCCAGGAAGCGCATCTTGTT
Source organism: Microbacterium sp. Leaf159 (assembly GCF_001423615.1). Lineage (GTDB taxonomy): Bacteria > Actinomycetota > Actinomycetes > Actinomycetales > Microbacteriaceae > Microbacterium. The sequence continues at coordinate 1,736,893 of NZ_LMOU01000001.1, forward strand.
CTCGCCGTAGAAGCAGGTCTGGACCATGAATTCTCCGGACATGCCGACCAGCTCTTCGACGTTCGACCACTTCGGCGTGTGTCGCTCTTCTACGACCTCATAGACGATGTCGGAGCCTGCCACCATGACCCGTTGACCGATCTCCCAGCCCAGGATGACGTCTCCCCCGCAGTTGTTGTGCGCCGCGAACAGGGGCAGGACCGCATCGACCCGATAGCTGACCATCTCGGTGAACGTGCCGTCGCAGTGGTCGAGCTCCACCATGCCGCCTGCGGCACCGAGCCTGATCATCGGCAGCTCGTCAGGTGCGACGATCTGATGCAACTGCTTCTGCACGGCGACCTTGACGTCACCGGTCACCTTGTCGACGAGTTCGGGGGCGAAGGTCGACGCGGCGAGGAACGCGACCCCGAGGCCGACCAGCGCGATACTGCAGCCCAGCAAACCGACCCGCCGTCGGCGGCGCCGGCGGTGGGGGGCGGGGGACGACTCGGAGCCCGCTCCTGGCTTCATGCCGTCATCGACGCGGCGTTCCTCGATCCCGGCCGTCATGACGAGGGCGTCCGGTCGAGGTGAGTCGAGCGCCGCGGAGAGCGACGGTGATCACGGGAGCGGCGCCGAGAGCTGCTGCGATCGCGTGCTCGGCGCGGCTTGACGACGAGGAAGGTGAGCACCGGAACCGCGATGACGAGCAGCGCCCACCAGGGCAGGCCGGCAGGGCCCGTCGCATCCTCGATCGTGGTGATGGCCGTGTCATCCGACGGCGCGTCGATGCGCTCGGCGCGCACCAGAAGACGATGCGTGTTGACGCCTGTCGGAGTGCACGTCACGAGGGTGATGTAGTCCTTGCCCGGCACCTGGCGCAGCGCCTCGGTGTCATCGGGCAGCACGGTCGTGGTCTGATCCACCTCGTAGTAGAGGTCTTCTCCGAGTGTGGTGACGACGATGACGTCACCCTCGACGAGCTCGTCGATGTCGTCGAACAGCGTCGCCTGGACGAAGCCGTTGTGGCCCGTGAGGACCGAGTGCGTCCCTGCCCCGCCGACGGGGAGCGACGATCCGTAGAGATGTCCGACGCCGCGAGAGAGCGTCTCTTCGCTCGTGCCGTGGAAGATCGGCAGGTCGACGTGGATCTTCGGGATCCGCACGCGCGCCATCGCGTCGGTACCGTCGGGGCTCAGCGTGTCGAAGTACGCGGCGGCGCCGTCGCCGATGGCGGTCTGCTGGCCGTCCGCGCCGAGCGCGTAGGGATCACGTAACGGCCCGGTGGGCAGATTCTCGTTGTACGCCTCGGCATCCGCGAGCATCTCGGTGATCGCGTCGTCAGGTACCTGCTCGACCGACTGGACGTACCCGTCGACGTCGGTGTCATGGCTCCAGGCCGAGAACCACGATGCGGCAGTCGGGTACACCAGCACCACGATCCCGACGGTCGCGATGAGCATGACGATCGTCTGGCTCCAGCCCCAGCGCGCACGCCGCGCGGGGACCCGCGGGGTCGGTGTCGTGCGGGCATCCGGAGCGGATGCGTCGATGAGCGTCATGCGGAACTCTCTGTGTGGATGTCGATCAGCGTCTGAAAGTGAACCGTGCGGAGACGAATGGGCCGTGCGGGGGAAGGGACCTCAACACCTCCCCCGCACGGCCGGTCTTCGTATTACGCCTCGATACCGGCCTTGCGGCGGCTGCGGATGGCGAGGAGCACTGCTCCGCCGAGCAGCAGAACGCCGCCGGCCAGGAACAGGGTGGTGCCGGCGCCACCGGTCAGCGGCAGCTTGAATCCGGCGTTCGACGGGACGTTGACGACCTCGAGGTCGACGCCGACGGCCGTGGTGGCCGCGGTGACGGTGAACTCGATGGGAGCCGCGAGCAGCTCGAACCCGTCGGGAGCGACCGTCTCAGCGAGCCAGTACGTCTGGTAGCCGTCTTCGCCGGCAGCGACAGCGGCGTTGTCGGCCCAGTCGGAGTAGCGCAGACCCGAGATGGTCACGGTGCCGTCGGCGGCCACGGCGAACTCGGTCGCTCCGCCGAGCGCGATGGCGTTGGTGCCGTCGATCGCGTCCTGCTGAGTCGGGTACACCGAGAACACGGCGCCGGTCAGTGGAGCTCCGGCCTTGTCAGTCTTCTCGACCGTGATGTCGCCCCACTTGGTGATGACCTCAGGGGTGACGGTGGGTCCGCCGGGCTCGCCCGGAGCGACCGTGTACGAACCGAGGTTCGGGTAGAGCACAGCCGTGTTGGCGATCTCGCCCACCGTGTTGACAGCGGCCGTGAGCACCACCTGCACCTGCGTGGCCGGGTGAGCGGCGAGCACTGCGAGGCCGGATGCGGTGAACTCCACCGTGACCGTGTTGGTGGCGGCGTCGAGGACGACGGTGTAGTCGGTCGCGGCGAGCGCGGTGCCGTCGAGCAGCGTCACTGCGGCGCTGACGTAGTCGAGCTTGGCGTCGAGTGCGTCGACGACCTTGTAGCCGTCGATGACGGCGACGTTCGGGATGTCGGTCGTGATCGTGAAGTCGATCTCGTCGCCGAGCTTGACGTCCTCGGAGTCCTCCACGGTCTTCGTGGCCTCGGTGAGAGCGTTCTTCGGGTAGACGTGCACGTCGTACAGCCATGTGCTGTCATCGGCGGGATCGGTGAGCGGCACAGTCACGAGGAAGGGTGCCACGGCGGTCGATCCGCTCAGCGGTGCGGTCTCGACCACGAAGTACAGACCGAGGTCGAGGTTCGCGAGAGCGATCTCGCCGTTCGCGTCGGTCAGGGTCTCCCCGCCGATGGCGCTCGCGGTGTAGCCGGCTGCGGTGATGTCGGCGACGCTGTCGGGCGCGAGGTCTGCGAGGTCGTTCGCGTCGATCCAGCCCTGGTTGCTGGTGAGATCGATGGTGTCGACCTTGTAGACCGTGAAGCCCACGCCGGGGAGCGGTGCCAGGGCGACGTTCTGCTCGGTGCCGTCGTTCGGGAGCCCCGTCGGCGTCTCGGGTGCCTCGAACTTGTGGATCGTCAGCGAGCCGGTCGCGTCAGGATCGACGAGGTTGGGCGTCGCGGCACTCGCAGGTGCAGCGAGGGTCAGGGCGGCGACGCCTGCGGCAAGCAGGCCCGCTGCGACGCGGGAGCCGCGCCTGTTGTTCTCGGTGTTCACTGTGTCTCTCTCTCGGTAATCCAGGTCGCCCTGGAGGTCTTCGGATGGTGGTGAGCTGAAGCAGTTCAGAGCTGCGGATCTTCGGTGTCGGCACGTGCGCTGCGGCGACGGATCCAGAGTGCGAATCCACCTGCGCCCAGCACGATCAGGGAACCGGCGAGGATGTAAGGCAGCGCGCCCGTCCCCCCGGTGGTCGGAAGCTCCATCGCGGGCACGTCGTGCACGGTGATCGTCTGACCTGCTGCTGTCACGGCTTCATCCCCTCCGGCCGTGATGCTCACGGTGCGATCGGAGTTGATGATGAACTTCACCGGTGCCGCGAGCAGGCTGAACCCGTCGGGTGCTGTCAGCTCGCTCAGCCAGTACGTGCCGGCCGGGATGCTGTCGATCTGGAACAGACCGGTGTCGACGTCGCCGATCGTGAAGGGCAGTGCCGCGCCGGGCTCGCCGGCGACGTCTTCGAGCACCGCGAACGAGGAGCCGTCCATGCGCACCCAGGTGTCGGCGGCCGACTCTCCGACCTTCTCGATCTTGAGAGGGATCCGGAACGGTTCGATGGGCGTCTCGGTGCTGTCATCGTTCGATCGCACCGGTCCGCTGTCGGGGTCGGTGCCCGTCGAGTGGGCGGTGTTGATGACCTTCTTCGCGTCGACATCCGCCTGATCGATGACGTAGGGCGCGTTCGCGACGCAGTGCGCGATCTGGGTCGGAGCGATCGTCGTCGGCGTGCATGTGACGCTGATGTTCCGCTGGGTCAACCGGTCGTCGATCACGGTGATGTTCGCGACGGTGACGTTGCCGGTGTTGGTGACGTCGAACGCGTACATGATGTGATCGCCGAGCCCGGTCACGCCGTCCTGATCGACGTCGACGACGGATGCCGTCTTGTCGAGCACGATCTTCGGCGTCCACAAGGCGGGGATGATCTCGTCGTCCGTGTCGGTGACGTTCGGCCCGACCGTCGGCGTTCCGGTCGCCCGGGCGACGTTCGTCAGCGGCGCGTTGTCGAGGTCGGCCTGCTGCACCACGTACGTGGCCGTGCAGGTCATCGTCGCACCCGACGCGAGCGTGGAACCCTGAACCGGCGTGCACGACAGGGTCGTCATGTCACCCGCACCCGAGAACGTGTCCTCGGTGATCTGCACGTTCGTGAGGTTCGTATTGAGCGTCGTGTTGGTCGGCGCCTTGGGCGTCGTGTTGGTCGCCACGAACGAGTAGGTGATGACATCACCCACCTTGGTGAAGACCTTGTCCGGGTCGGTGTCACTCGTCACGGCGACTCCGTTCACGGCGGTGATGCGCTTGACCAGGTCGATCGACGGCTGGATGACCTCGAGCGACGCGTTGGCCGGCGGGTAGAGGTTCGTGGTGATGTTGGCCGGACCGTTGATGTAGGTGCCGTTGACCGTGGAGGTCACGTCGACCGTGATCGTGCACGATGCGACACCGACGCCGAGGTCGCCACCGGTGATGCCGACCGTCGTGCCGCCGGCGGGCGCGGTGACCGCGTAAGCCGCGCCGGTGCGCTGGGTGCAGGTGCCGCCGACGTTCGGCACGGCGGCGATCCTCAGGTTCGCCGGGAGCGCGTCCGTGATGAACCAGTCGTTCTTGGCCATCAGGTCGGTGGTGTTGGTGACCGTCAACGTCATCTTCGACGTGGTGCCGTTGAGGATCAACGTCGGGCTGAAGGCCTTGTCGAGCTGGGGCGTGACGTCGACGATCTGCGGGAGGTCGAAGGCGACGTCATTGCCTGCACCCGTGGCGGTCGCGTTGTTGAGCATCAGGCCGAGGTTCGGCGTGGTTCCGGTGGGCACCTGATAGGCGGCCGACTGCAGCTTCGCGATCTGCGTCTCCCAGACCGTGTTGTTCGTGCAGGGGTTCAGTCCGGTGCTCAGTGTGATCGGGCTGCCGTTCACGATGAGACTGAAGGTCTCCTTGGGCTGGTTGGCACCGCCCGCCGCCGGACAGTTGACCGCGGCGAAGTAGGCGGAGACCGCATAGTAGTGGCCGCCGATCGCGGGGATCGTGTTCACCGTGCGGAACTGAGTGCCTGCGGCGATGGCTCCGTTGGTCGCGTTGGTGTAGGAGGTCAGCACCTGGTTGGTCGCGGCCTGCGTCGTGGTCTGGCCCTGCGCCACCCCGAGCGCGCGAGCCATCTGCTGCAGGGTGGTCCATGTCGTGCTGACGTTGTTGAGGCAGCCCAGGTCGGTGATGGGGGCGGTCGGAGTCGCACCGCTCATGATCCAGCCGTTGCACTGGTTGCCGGCCGGCGTGTACTGAGCGGAGGCCGTGTAGGTGGAGTTCGCCGCGGCCACGCCACCCGTGTAGTTCAGGATGCTGATCGGCAGCAGAGACGCGTTCTGGTTCGAGAAGTTCTCGGTGTAGACGGGCGTCCCCGCCTGCGGGGCGCCAGGAGTGCCGGGAACAGTGGCCGCAGCGGTGAGACCGGAATTCGGGGCCAGTGTTGCTCCGGCGACGAGCACGCCGGCGACCGCGAGTGCGCCGAGCAGCCGAACGAGTGCCCGTCGGCGCGGCACGACCGCGGCGCGTGCAGAACGGCCCGTCGAGCGGTGGTGTGAGCGAATGCTCATTCGTGTCCCAATCCCGGCGCACGCCGTGCGTCGGCCGCGTACGGCGAAGCGACGACGGCGTGAGCCTGTCCCCAGAAGTGCGTGTGTGAATTCCCCTGTGACGTGCAGCCGAGATAGGCCGCCCATCACATACCCAGACCCCCGCGCGGAGCTTTTATGACGGTCCGGCGAAAACTTTCTGATCGGGCACCCCGGAGCTGCCCTAGGCTCGCAGCATGTTCAGCGCCGACACTCTTCTGACCTTCGTCGTCGCGGCGTTCATCATGGTCGTGATCCCCGGGCCGACCGTGCTCTTCACCATCGGAAGGGCCATGGCCCTGGGCAGGCTCGGCGGCTTCCTGAGCATCCTGGGCACCGCGATCGGCTCGATCGTGCTCGTCGTGGCAGTCGCTCTGGGCGTCGGCACCGTGGTCGCGCAGTCGATCGTGCTCTTCACGATCGTCAAGATCCTCGGCGCCGGCTACCTCGTGTTCCTGGGGATCCAGGCGATCAGGCACCGCAAGGACGCGGCGAAGGCGATGACGGGAGCCGTGCCCAGTCGTTCAGGTCTGCGGCTGCTCGGCGAGGGCCTCGTCGTCGGAGTCACGAACCCCAAATCGATCGCGTTCTTCCTGGCGATCCTGCCGCAGTTCGTCGATCTTCACTCGGGATCGGTGCCGATGCAGTTGTTCGTGCTCGGCGTGATCGTCGTCGCGATCGGTGTGGCGTGCGACGCGATCTGGGTGCTGCTCGCGAGCGCGGCGCGGGACTGGTTCGGTCGCTCGCCGCGGCGTATCGAGGCGATGAGCGCGACCGGCGGAGGCCTCATGATCGGGCTCGGCGCGTTCCTGCTGCTCTGGAGCGAGAAGCCCTCGAGCGTCTGAGACTCGAGATCACATGCGGGCGTAGCGCGCGCGGACCATCGAGAAGATGCCGTAGATCGCGAGTCCCGCGCCGACGAGCCACAGCACGAGCCGTCCGAACGGCAGGTCGGTGAGACTGCGGAGCGCGGCGTCGAGGCCCGCGGCCTTCTCCGGATCCTGCGTCCACGCCGCCACCACGAACAGCACGCCCGTGACCGCGATCGCGATGCCCTTGGCGATGTAGCCCGCGATCCCGAGGGCGACGATGCCCGGTCGGGCGGCGCCCGTCGGCACGTCCATCGTCTTCTCGAACCCCCGCGTGAACCCGATGACGATGAACCCGACTCCGACACCTGCCACGCTGAGCCCCAGGACGATGAGCAGCACCACCCCGCCGGGGGCGGAGAGCACCACGGCGCTGAGCGTCTGCGAGGTCTTCTCGGACTCGACCGTGCCTCCGAACGCGAAGATCAGCGCAAGCCCTGCGATCACCAGGTACGCCAGCGCGATTCCGATGAGTTTCACCCGCTGCCCCCACTTGCGTGGTTCCTTGCCCGAGGCGAGCATCCCGCTCGCGACCTGCCAGATCGCCAGCGCGATCAACGCGGTGGCGACCACCGCGAGCAGCAGTCCCCCGATGGGGGTGGAGCGGATCTGCTCCATGGCGCCGTCCTGATCGGCATCCCCGCCGCCGCCTGACGCGATCGAGATCGCGATGGCTCCGATGATGATGTGCACCACCCCGACCATCACGAACCCCGTCCGCGCCACACGGCGGAAGGCGTCGGAATGCTGGGCGGTGCGCGCGGCATCCTTCGGAGAGGAGGTCATCCGTGCAGGATATCGCCGCGTGGGGTGTCGGCGATGGGGCTGGCCTCCTGGCCCTCGTCGAGCAGTCGACGGTCGGCCTCGTCGTCGTAGCGGTCCTGAGCATCGAGGACCTCCTCGACATGCGATTCCGCCCACCGCTGCAGAGCCTGCAGCGGTTCGTGCAGTGTGCGACCGAGCGGGGTGAGGCGGTAGCGTGCATGCCCGTCGTCGTCCACGGCCCGCACGAGCATCCCGTCACGGTCGAGGGCGCGAAGAGTGTCGACCAGGACCTTCTTCGTGATCCCCTCGACCTTGCGGTGCAGCTCGCCGAACCGCAGAGGCTCCTCGTGCAGGAGGATCACGATCATCGCGGTCCACTTGTTGGCCACCCGCGCCAGCGACGCCCGAGACGGGCAGCTCGATGAGAACACGGTCCACTCGGGGCTCATCCGCTCGGCATCCTTCCGGTGACGTTGAAGTGACCGCGCTCGGGTGGAGACGCTGGACCCTCAGAGTACCGAGACAACGAGGAGGACATCATGTCGGCGATCGACATCGTGGGACAGTACGGCGCGGCCATGGCCGCGGGAGACATGCAGGCGCTGGAGGCGACGTTCGCCGCGGATGCCGTCTGGCACCAGCCCGGCGGGAGCCAGGTCTCGGGCGACAAGGTGGGGCCTTCGGCGATCATCGCGCACCTCGGACGCTTCATGGAACTGAGCGGCGGCACCTTCGTGCTCGACACCGACTCGGCGACCGAGAGCGGTGCCCTCGTGTCGGCGACAGTGCGCTTCCGGGCCGTGCGCGAGGGACGCGCCGATCTCGTGCAGCACGGGGTCGACGTGTTCCGCGTGGCAGACGGCCGGATCGCGGAGGTCTGGCTGATCAGTGAGGACCAGCAGGCGGAGGACGCGTTCTGGGGCCACGCCTGAGGCTGAGTTCTGAGAACGGAAGTCGGAGATGCGCGGGTTCGCGATGCGCGGGTCCGTGATGCGCGGGTCTTCGATCGGCACCAAGCGGTCTCCGGCTTCCGTGCAGGCACCGTGGGTCAGCTCACGCGCCCGACCGGTTGACGGAGGATCGTGCGGAGCTTCGCCGGCTCGACCCGCCGGACGTCGCTGAGATAGATCTCGTGATGCAGGCCCGTCATGCGCAGGCGGTTGTCGGGGATGAAGCGGTGGTGCAGGTCGTCGAGCACCGGAGCTTCGTCATCGTAGGACCCGACATGCAGTGTCTGCACGCAGAGCCCCTCGTCGAGCGTCTCGAGGCGCACCGAACGCAGTCCCGGAGTCTGCTGCTTCTTCTTCGCCGACTTCTGCTCGACCGCCTCGACGGCGTCGGCGAACATCTCGGGCGTGACGTGGTCGGGAACCAGGATCATGAGCGTCCACAACCATGCCGACTTGTCTCGCCGCGATGTGAACGACTCCATGTCAGGCGCGTGCCAGAGCCCTTCCAGCGGCATCACGACGGTGTCGACGCCGAGAGTCTTCCTGCTCTCGAACTTGAGCGTGTACGCCAGAGGGAAGAGTGCTGCGACCGCCTCCGAATACGCCGCCGCCGTGTTCGGGTCGCCCGCGCCGTCGATCATCAGGTACTGCATCGCCGGGACCTCGAGGATGCGGAACTCGCCCCGTTTCGCCCTGTACGCGTCGAGCGTCTTCTTCGGGTCGATCGCCATCGCCGTTCCTCTCGCTGCCAGGCACGGACCTCCGCCCGTGGCGACAGTGTCGCACGGACGGCCGACACCGGGTGGGCGAGGCGATGAGGCCCGCCCACCCGATCGCGATCACCCCTGCTCGACCGCCACCCAGAGTTCGCACGACGCATGCGTGCCGGTGAACTCGAGGTATCGGACGATCGACGGCCCCGGCCGCAGCCTCCACGGGTTCGACGGGAACCACTCGCTCGCCGTCGCGGCCCAGAGATTCTGCAGGGTTTCGGGGAACGAGCCCGCGGCGGCGAAGACCGCCCACGAACCGGCCTCCACTCGGATGGTGTCGAGGTCGGCGGGTACCGGTGCAGCCGGAGCCACGGAGACCCCGTGCAGGTAGGTCAGCTCGGTGCCTTCGGGGGCGTCCGGCGCGACGTCGCCCGTGATCGCGAGGATCCCCGAGGGCTCCGCGTCGCTCAGCTGCTTCAGCCGGATGTGCTCCTCGGGTGCGATCTCCGCGATGTGCGCCTGGATGTGCGGATTCACTCCGGCGTGGATGAGCGGGACTCGCGCGGCATGGCCGACGAGCACGAGCTCGGGCATGGTGGTGATGGTGACGTCCATCGGGGTGCTCCCTTCGACGCTCAGGCGGAACCGGAGCGTGGGTTGTGTACGGAGAGGACCCCCGTCCCTGCGCGCGTCGACGGGGCCGATGCCGTGCACCGCGCGGAACGCGCGGCCGAACGCCTCGGATGAGCCGTAGCCGTGTCGCGCCGCGACCTCGAGCACGTTCGGGGCACCCGCCGCGAGCTCGGCACCCGCGAGCGTCATGCGGCGTCGACGGATGTAGTCCGACAGTGGCATGCCCGCCAGCGCCGAGAACATCCGGCGAAGGTGATACTCGGTCGTGGCGTGAGTCCGAGCGAACCCGGCGACGTCGAGGTCTGTGCGCGAGTCGCTCTCCACGAGCTCGACCAGGGCGTTGAGCGTTCCGATCATGAGGTCCTCCTTTCCCCACCATCGTGCGCCGATCGGGGCCGCACCACCCGACCATCCGGATCGGATGCGATCAGGTGCGCTCCCCCGGATCGGCCAGCAGCCCGGCGAAGGCGAGCTCCGCGGCTCCGATCAGCAATCGGTCGGCACCGAGGGCGGCAGGGCGGATCTCGAGACCCTCGACGCTCTCGGACATGGCGAGCGCGCCGACGTCTGCGGCGATCTGCTCGGAACGCAGATCCGCGACCGTCGCGAGGAATCCTCCCAGCACGACGAGGGTCGGATTGAGCACGTTGACGGCGTTGGCCAGTGCACTCGCGAGCACATTCGCCTGTCGTGTGATCTCGTCGGCCACCGTCGGCGACTCCGACGAGGTGAGCTCGGCGTCGAGCGTCTCGTCGTCAGCAGCATCCAGGCCCACAGCATCGAGCAGCAACCGTCTGCTCACCTCGGCCTCGAGAACGCCGTCACCGGTGCGACGGTCGCCGTCCGCCGAGATGCGCGGACGGTTCTGTCCGAACTCCCCCGCGTATCCGCCTGCACCGGCGACCGCTCGTCCGTTGATGATCAGGCCACCGCCGATACCGGAGGCGCCGCCGTTCAGATAGACGATGTCGTCGATCCCCCTGCCCGCTCCGTAGCGGTGCTCGGCGATCGCGCCGAGGGTGGCGTCGTTGTCGACGAAGGCCGGCGATCCCGTCGCCGAACGCACGAGATCGGCGAGCGGAACATCGGTCCACTCGAGGTGGGGAGCGTTGCGGACGACGCCGTCCGTCGTCCTCACCAGGCCCGGTACGGCGACCCCCACAGCCTCGATCCGCGCTCCTGCGAGCGGCCCCGCTCGCCAGGCCTCGACGCGCTCCCGGATGGTCTTCGCCACGCCCTCGGGTGTGGGCAGGACCTCGTTCGGCAGTCGTTCGCGAACCAGGATGCTCCGGTCCAGTCCCACGGCGGCGATCTCGATCGCATCCACCTCGGGGTTCACGGCGATCGCGACGACGCCTGCAGAAGCCGTCACGACGGGCGAAGGGCGCCCCACTCTGCCCGGCATGTCGGGCACTCGTTCCTCGACGAGCCCCCGCCTGACCAGCTCGGCGACCAGATCGGCGATCGTCGATCGGTTGAGCCCTGTGGCCTCGGTGAGCGCCGCCCGCGACTGCGCACCCTCCTCGTGCACGAGGCGCAGGATGCGGGCGAGATTGTGCGCGCGGGTTCCCGATGCGGGACTCGGCTGTGACGGCATCCCTTCACTGTAGGGGGTGGACGCGGCTCCCGTCCTGATATATGTTGTGAATCGCAACTTATTCGATGACCTGCACAGGAGCAGCCATGCCCACCCCCACTCGTGATGACAAGTTCTCCTTCGGCCTGTGGACCGTCGGCTACAACGGAGCCGACCCGTTCGGCGGCCCGACACGACCTGCACTCGACGTCGTGCACGCCGTCGAGAAGCTCGCCGAGCTCGGCGCCTACGGCCTGACGTTCCACGACGACGACCTCTTCGCGTTCGGCTCGACCGATGCCGAGCGTCAGAACCAGATCGACCGCCTCAAGGGCGCTCTCGCCGACACCGGTCTCGTCGTCCCGATGGTGACGACCAACCTGTTCAGCGCACCGATCTTCAAGGACGGCGGCTTCACCTCGAACGACCGCGACGTGCGCCGCTACGCCCTGCGCAAGGTCTTCCGCCAGCTCGACCTCGGTGCTGAGCTCGGCGCCAAGACCTTCGTGATGTGGGGTGGTCGCGAGGGTGCCGAGTACGACTCGGCGAAGGACATCCGCCAGGCGCTGGAACGCTACCGCGAGGCCGTGAACCTGCTCGGCGACTACGTGACCGACAAGGGATACGACATCCGGTTCGCGATCGAGCCGAAGCCGAACGAGCCCCGAGGCGACATCCTGCTGCCCACGCTCGGCCACGCGATCGCATTCATCGACTCGCTCGAGCGCCCCGAGCTCGTCGGCGTGAACCCCGAGGTCGGCCACGAGCAGATGGCGGGTCTCAACTTCACCGCTGGCATCGCGCAGGCGCTGTTCCACGGCAAGCTCTTCCACATCGACCTCAACGGCCAGCGCGGCATCAAGTACGACCAGGACCTCGTGTTCGGTCACGGCGACCTGCACAACGCCTTCTCGCTCGTCGACCTGCTCGAGAACGGCGGCCCCGGCGGTGTGCCCGCCTATGACGGCCCCCGTCACTTCGACTACAAGCCGAGCCGCACGGAAGACGAGAAGGGCGTCTGGGACTCGGCTGCCGCGAACATGCGCACGTACCTGCTGCTCAAGGAGCGGGCGGCCGCGTTCCGCGCCGACCCGGAGGTGCAGGAGGCACTCGCCGCCGCCCGCGTCGACGAGCTCTCGACGCCGACGCTGAACGCCGGTGAGACGTACGACGACTTCCTCGCCGATCGCTCCGCCTACGAGGACTTCGACGCGGACTCCTACTTCGGCGGCAAGGGCTTCGGCTTCGTCCGTCTGCAGCAGCTCGCGACCGAGCACCTGCTCGGCGCCCGCTGATCGTCATGCCACTGGTTCTCGGGGTCGATTCGTCGACCCAGTCCTGCAAGGTCGTCGTCGTCGACACGTCGACCGGCGCGGTCGTCCGCTCCGGTCGAGCGTCGCACCCCGAGGGGACGTCGGTCGACCCCGAGGCCTGGTGGAGTGCACTGACTGCGGCGATCGCGGAGGCGGGCTCTCTCGACGACATCGCAGCCTGGTCGATCGGCGGCCAGCAGCACGGCCTGGTCGCTCTCGACGAGTCGGGCGCCTTGATCCGCGATGCGCTGCTGTGGAACGACACCCGCTCGGCGGGCGCGGCGCAGGACCTGATCGACGAGTTCGGCGCCGAAGAGCTGTCCACTCGAACCGGCCTCGTGCCCGTCGCCTCGTTCACGATCACGAAGCTGCGCTGGTTGCGCGATCACGAGCCCGAGAACGCGGCGCGGGTGGCCGCGGTGGCGCTGCCGCACGACTGGCTCACCTGGCGGCTGCGCGGCTTCGGCCCCGACAACCCCGTGCTCGAGGAGCTGGTCACGGATCGCTCCGACGCGTCAGGAACCGGGTACTGGAATCCTGCGACGGGCGAGTACGACCGCGCGCTGCTCGCGGCGGCGCTCGGCCATGATGCGGTCCTGCCGCGCGTGCTCGCTCACGACGAGTCGGTGACGGATGCCGATGGGCGGCTCGTCGGCGCGGGAGCGGGAGACAACGCCGCTGCCGCGCTCGGACTCGGTGCCGTGCCCGGCGACGTCGTGGTGTCGATCGGCACATCGGGCACCGTCTGCGCCGTCAGCACCACGCCGATCAGCGATCCGAGCGGCACCGTGGCCGGCTTCGCCGACGCCTCGGGCAACTTCCTGCCGCTCGTCGCGACACTCAACGCGGCTCGGGTCGCGGACGTCACCGCTGCTCTCCTCGGAGTCACCCACAGCGAGTTCAGCGACCTGGCGCTGCGGGCATCGCCAGGGTCCGGGGGCCTGACGCTGCTCCCCTACTTCGAGGGCGAGCGCACCCCGAACCTGCCGGATGCCACGGCTTCTCTCACGGGCATGACACTCGGCTCGACGACCAGGGAGAACCTCGCCAGGGCCGCGGTCGAAGGGATGCTGCGCGGACTCGGGGCCGGGCTCGACGCACTTCGCGACCTCGGCGTCCCGCTCGAACGGGCGCTGCTGATCGGCGGCGGTGCGCAATCCGAGGCCGTACGCCGCATCGCGCCCGAGATCCTCGGCCTGGCGGTCGAGGTGCCCGAGCCCGGCGAGTATGTGGCGCTCGGCGCCGCACGGCAGGCTGCGGCGCTGGCCGGCTGAGCGTCGGACCTTCGCTCCTTCGGGAGGAGAACTGCGCTTCGGGCTGACGAATACGCTGCATCCGTCCTCCCGAGGCGCAGTTCTCCTCCGCAGCAGCCCCGCGCGAGCGACCGGATGCCGTCAGCCGGCGAGCACCCGAGCATCCCGCTGCGCGATGATGCTCAGCTCTGCCGCCGTGAATGCGTGCGCCTGCGTCATCGCGAACTCGGTGCGGTCGAGGCAGTCGCGGATGAGCTGCCCGAAGAACGGGAACCCGGTCTTGCCGGTCGCGTCGAAGCGGAACTGACCGTCCTGATCGACGAGCAGCACCTGCCCTCCGCCGTTGTCGGTCGTGATGTCGGTGTACTTGCGCAGCTCGATGTATCCGTCGGTACCGAGCAGCACCGTGCGGCCGTCGCCGAAGACGTCGAGTCCCGCCGGGGTGAACCAGTCGACGCGGACATATCCGGTGGTGCCGTTGTCGAGCACCACGTGCGCGTCTCCGAAGTCCTGCAGCCCGGGGGTCTCGGGGTGCGCGTAATTGGCGACCGTCGAGCTGACGATCTCCCCGTCGGTCGCGCCCGTGTAATAGAGCATCTGCTCGAAGTTGTGGCTGCCGATGTCGCAGATGATGCCGCCGTACTGCTCGGGATCGTAGAACCACTCAGGGCGTCCTGCGCCGATGCGGTGCGGCCCGAAGGACGCCACCTGCAGCACCGTGCCGATCGCCCCCTGGTCGATCAGCTGCCCCGCGAGGATCGCCGCCTCCGAGTGCACGCGCTCGCCGTAGTAGACCGCGAACTTGCGACCCGTGCGCGCCACGGCGTCACGGGCGGCCTCGAGGTCGTCGATCGTCGTGATCGCGGGCTTGTCGGCGAAGAAGTCCTTGCCCGCATCGAGCACGCGCACTCCGAGAGGCGCCCGCTGATTCGCGATCGACGCGCTCGCGACGAGCTGCACCTCGGGGTCGTGGAGGACCTCCTGCTCGCTCGCGGCGACTCGTGCCTGCGGAAACCGCTCGACGAAGTCGGCGATCTTCGCGGGGTCCTCGTCATAGACGAGCGAGAGGGTCGCGCCGGCGTCGATGAGCTGCTCGACCATCCCGTGGATGTGTCCGTGCGCCAGGCCCACGGCCGCGAAGACGAACTCCCCGGGGCCGACGACCGGCTCGGGCAGCGGATCGAAGGTATAGGTGCGGGTCATCGGTCATTCTCCTCATCGGTCACGCGATCGGTCACGTCGCCATCGGTCACGTCATAGGTGCGCAGGCGTCCGCACATGCCGAAGCCGCGATCCCCCACCGAGGGTACGGCCTGGTGAACGCGGGCGTCGGCGAGGTGCGTCACCGAACCGGACGCGACGGCTTCGGCGAGCGCGAGCGACTGCTCGGCCTGGGCCAGCGGCCGCTCTCGCACGAGGTCTCCCCATGCCTCGGCACGATCGCGCACGAGCGCACCCGCGGCGGCATGGAACGCCTCGAGAGCAGCACGATCGCCGGCGACGACCGCATCCCGCAGCGCCTCGAATCCGGTCACGGCCAGGTCCCGACGTGCGGACGCACGCTCGGCTCGCTCGTTCTCGTCTCCGAGCGAGGCCGCCTCCGCATACGCAGCCGGGTCCGCCACGATCTCTGCGGGGAAGGTCATCACGGCATCCCCCGCCTCGGGCAGCCCGGCGTTGCTCATCAGCACGACGACCCGAAGGTCGCCGCGGTTCACGGCGCGATGGATGGTTCCCGGGGTGAACCACACCACCGATCCCGCCGCCAGGGCGGTCTCGCGGAAGCCGTCCGCGTCGATCGTCTGCAGCGCTCCCTCACCCGAGATCACCACGTATGCCTCGGTCGAGACGAGGTGCATGTGGGGGCTTCCGCCGCAGATGCCGTCGGGCGCCGCATCCGCATAGACGTCGAGATGCGACAGCGACGTGCCGCCGGGGAACGAGGATGCGGTCACGATGCCGCCTCGATCAGCGAGGTGGTCTTCTCGAAGAAGTGCGGAGCGTTCGCGACGAGCTGCCCGGCCCGGTAGTACGGGTCGGATGCCTCGATCGGCAGGGACACGAACCGGCGCTCGAAGCCCGCCTTGTAGATCGCCGTCACGACCTCGACCGCATTGCGTCCGTCGAGGCCGCCGGCGATCGGCGGCCTCCCGTCACGGATCGCGCCGAGCAGGTCACCGATCTGGCCTTCGTGCCCGAGGTGAGCGAGAGGTGTGCGCGCGGCGACGAGCGCCTCGATGCGCGCCACCACGTCGGAATCGCCTCCCTCTTCGGGGAATCCGTCCGCGCGAGCGCGCTCGGCGATGACCGAGAACGGCTGAGACACCCGGGCATTCGCGCCCTGGATGACGATCGCCTGTTCCTGCCCGTGGTGCACGACCGAGCTGGTGAGCTGGGCGAGGCCGCGGTCGTAGCGGAAGATCGCGACCGAGAGGTCCTCGACCTCGGCGTTGTCGTGCTGTGCATTGGCGAGCATCGCGGTGATCTCGCTCGGACTCCCCAGCAGCCACAGCAGCAGGTCGATGTGGTGGATGGCGTGGTTCAGGGTGCATCCCCCACCCTCCTTCTCCCACGTGCCGCGCCACCACAGGTCGTAGTAGGGCAGCCCCCGCCACCACGCCGAGTCGACGCGGACGTGCGAGATCGATCCGAGCAGCCCGGAGTCTACGACCTCCTTGAGGGTCGCGAGATCGTCGCGGAACCGGTTCTGGGCGACGACCGAGAGCACCGTGCCGGAGCGCTCCTGCGCCGCGAGCATCGCATCGCACTCTTCGAGCGACGGGGCCATGGGCTTCTCGACCAGCACGTGGATGCCGGCGTCGAGAGCCGCGATCGCGAGCGACGCGTGCGTCGACGGCGGGGTCGCGATGCTCACGATGTCGACCAGCCCGGAGGCGATCATCTCGAGCGGATCGTCGAACGTCGCGACGTCCGTCAGCCCGAAGGCCTCGGCCTTCTGCGAGGCCTTGCCGGAGATCACATCGGCGAGCGCCGCGATCTCACATTCGTCGGGGAACGAGAGGTATCCGTCGATGTGCGCGTCGGCGATCCCGCCGGTGCCGATGATTCCGATCCTGAGCATCCAGTGCCTCCTCGATGAGGTGTTACTACGTATTACTAAGACGTAGTAGATACTATCGAGAGAGACACCGGTCACGTCAAGCCCCGAAAGGACGGATGCCATGGAGAAGCGCCCGACGAGCCATGACGTCGCCCATCTCGCCGGGGTGTCGCAATCCACCGTGTCGTTCGTCTTCACGGGACGCGCCGGAATCTCCGAGGGCACCCGCGAGAAGGTGCTGCGCGCGGCATCCGAGCTCAACTACCGGCCGAACCTCGCCGCCCGATCGATGCGCACGCAGCGCACCGGCCGCCTCGCCGTCGTGGTGCCGATCGCGACGATGAATCCACTGACCCTGCTGGCGGGGGCCATCGCCGCCGCCCGCGATGAGGGATATGTCGTCGAGGTCGTCAGCCTGCCCGACGGCCCGGAGGAACGCCTCGAGCGTCTGACCGACGTGGTCGAGTCCGGGCAGTACGAGGGCGTGCTCGCGTTCACGCCGCTCCCGTTCACCGACACGACCGGCGGTGGGCCGATCGTGCTCTCGGTCGGCGAGTTCGACGACGCCATGCACATGACCGGCGAGTTCACCGACTCACGTCCGATCGCCGAGATGATCGAGCGGCTGGCAGCCCAGGGGCACCGACGGTTCATCCACCTCGCCGGGGCCGAGGACTTCCCCTCCGCACGAGCACGCCGCGACGCCTATCTCTCGACCATCGACCGACTCGGACTCGAGTCCCTCGGAGTCACCGACGGCGACTGGAGCGGCAAGGCGGGAGAGGATGCGATCGACGCCCTGCCCGACGATGCTCCCCCGCTCGCGGTGATCGCCGCGAACGACGTCATCGCGACCGGCGCGATCCGGGCCGCCACCAGGCGAGGGTGGAAGCTCCCGCACGAAGTCGCCGTGACCGGCTGGGACGATCACCCCCAGAGCGCGTTCCTCGTCCCCTCGCTCACGAGCGTCTCGCAGGACCGCGAACGTCTCGGCGCCTACTCGATGCACCGACTCGTCGCGGCGGTGCGAGGTGGCGAGCCGCCCGAGAAGCCCGACGGACTGCTCACCATCGTGTGGCGCGAGTCGACAGAGTCCCTTCAGTGACTAGCGTGGAAGCGGAGGCCCCCATGAAGATCCTGATCCCGAACACCATCGAACTGCCGGTGAAAGCCGACGTCGAGGCTGTCGTCTACGACATCGAAGCAGCCGTCCCGGAGGAGCACCGCGACGCCGAGGTGCTGGTCGTCTGGCACAACTCGTCGGAATGGCTGAAGGAGGCCGCCCGCGTGCTCCCCCGGCTCCGGCTCGTGCAGGCTCTCGCCTCCGGTGCCGATGTCGTGCTGAACGCCGGGTTCGGTGATGATGTGCGCGTCTGCTCCGGTCGTTCGCTGCACGACGGTCCTGTCGCCGAGCACGCACTGACGCTGATCCTCAGCGCGGTGCGGCGCCTCGATCGGCTCCACGATGCGCAGCGCGAGCACCGCTGGGACGAAGATTTCAACGACGTGCAGAGCGCTCCGAACACGCAGCAGTCCTACACACTCGCAGGCGCGCGGGTCACGATCTGGGGCTTCGGCTCGATCGCCGGGGCGCTCGCTCCCGTCCTCACGGCGCTGGGCGCAGACGTGCAGGGCATCGCCCGCACCGCAGGCACCCGATCGGGTTACCCGGTGCACGCGGATGCCGACGCCACGGCGATCCTCGCAGAGACCGACGTGCTCGTCTCGATCCTCCCCGCCACAGCCGAGACCACCGACCTGTTCGACACCGAGGTCTTCGGTGCACTCAAGCCCGGAGCGGCCTTCGTGAACGTCGGCCGGGGCGCGACGGTCGATGAGAGCGCCTTGATCGCGGCACTCGAGTCGGGCCGGCTGCGCGCCGCCGCCGTCGACGTCACCAAGTCGGAACCCCTTGCGGCATCCGATCCGCTGTGGGATGCGCCGAACCTGCTCATCACGCCGCACATCGCCGGCAACCGGCCGGTCGGCGCCGCGCACCTGGTCGACCAGAACGTGACCCGCCTGCACGCCGGCGACGACCTCGTCAACCAGGTGCGCCCGTAGGGTCTGGACACCGCGCGGCGAGCGGCGCATGCTGAACGCATGACCGCCTTTCAGACCACGCACGCGTTCAGCGGATTCAGCGTCGACGACATCGACGCCGCCCGCTCCTTCTACGGCGACACCCTCGGGTTGGATGTCACCACCAATGCCATGGGCTTCCTCGACATCAGCCTGCCCGATGGCGGCTCGATCCTCGTCTACGCCAAGCCGAATCACACGCCGGCGAGCTTCACGATCCTCAACTTTCCCGTCGACGACATCGACGCGGCGGTCGATGACCTCAACGGGCGCGGAGTCGTGACCAAGATCTACCCCGATTCGGACTTCGACACCGACGACAAGGGCATCCTTCGCGGTGGCCCCGATCGCGGCCCCGACATCGCGTGGTTCACCGACCCTGCGGGCAACGTGCTCGCGGTGATGTCAGCCGCCTGAGCGACGCGGCCACCACGACAGGTCAGGGCGTGCGTGTGCTCGACACGATCAGCGCGCGCCCCAGTGCGGCGGCTCCCAGGAGTTCGACGGCAGCGGGAGCAGATGCATCTCTTCGAGAGCTAGCTCCGCTGCGATCGGATCCGCGTCCTCGACCGCGCGACCCAGACGACCCCACCCGGTCTCGAGCATCGCCCAGTTCGGCTCGCGATCGCCTGCCGTGATGCGGATCTGGTAGCTCATCGGGGTCATCGCCGCGCGCGCGAGTGAGGCCAGCGCGGCATTGGCGCAGCGTCCGAGCAGCAACTCGTACATCTCGATCCCCAGACGCAGGTGCTCATGCGTGTCTCGCGCCGTGAGAGCCGACTCGACCCTGCGGACGATCGCGGCGAATGCCGCCCGGTCGGTGTCGTCGAACGCACCCACCGTGGTTCGGGTCACTCCGCCCATCACCACGCCCAGAGTCTGGATGAACGATTCCACGTGCTCGGGGTCGGGCTTCACGACACGCGTGTAGCTCTGCGCAGCCGACTCGACGAGCCCTTCCATCGCCAGGCCCTGCAGGGCGTCGCGAATCGGTGTCCGCGAGATGCCCAGCCACTGCTGCAGCTCTTTGTCATCGAGGCGCTCGCCCGGCTTCAGCGTGCCGTCGAGAATGGCGTCGCGGATCGCGTCGTGGGCTTCATCACGCAGAAGCCGTCGCTGGACGGTCGGCTTCGAATCATTGGGAACCGGCATGTGGCTTCCTGCTCGGGGGTCGGGAACGCTGCAGCACAGGTTACCGGTCTGCCGTCGCTCAGATCTCCGTCCTCAGGCGAGCAGCCCGTCGAACAGCACGTTCATGGCAGGGTCGACGCGCTGCAGCTCCGGGTGCGCGTCGTGCCAATCGATGATCTCTCTCGCCGCGGTGTGCAGGGGCACGACCGGGTTGAATTCGGGCACGACCCGGCGGATCTTCGTGTTGTCGAAGATGACCGAGTGCGCCATGTCGCCGGTGAGCTGACCGGCACGGTCGGGCGCAGCATCCTCGATCGCCGCGCTCGTGGCGTAGCGGATCTTCGGCTCGGCACCCGCCGCACGTCCGAGGATCGAGTAGATGTCGTTCCAGGTGTAGACGAAGTCGCTGGTGATCTGGAAGGTGTCGCCGTAGGCGAGCGGGTTGCCGAGCAGCCCCGCGAAGCCCACCGCGAAGTCGCTCGAGTGCGTGAGCGTCCAGAGCGACGTGCCATCGCCATGCACGATGATCTCCTCGCCGCGGCGGATGCGGTCGATCGCCGTCCATCCGCCGAAAGCAGGGATCGTCCACTTGTCGTACGTGTGCGACGGACGCAGCACCGTGACCGGGAAGCCGCGGTCACGGTAGGCGGCTTCGAGCAGATCCTCGCAGGCGATCTTGTCGCGCGAGTACTGCCAATACGGATTGCGCAGCGGCGTGGACTCGGTGATCGGCAGGCGCGCCACGGGCTTCTGATACGCGGAGGCCGAGCTGATGAAGACGTACTGCCCCGTGCGGCCCTCGAAGCGATCGATGTCACGCTGCACCTGGTCGGGGGTGAAGGCGATCATGTCTGCGACCACGTCGAACTCGCGGCCGGCGAGGGCGGCGTCGACCGCCGCGGCATCCGAGACATCGGCGGTCAGCACCTCGACGCCCTCGGCGGGCTCACGACGCGACTGCCCACGGTTCAGCAGGGTCACCTCCATGCCCCGAGACGCGGCGAGCGCGCTCGCCGCAGAGGAGATGATCCCTGTCCCACCGATGAACAACACCTTCGTCGCAGTCATGCCTTCGACTCTATCGACGGGTCAGGCGCAGGGCTCCGATCACTGCCCGTTGCGGCAGACTGATCGCATGGCCCCTCGCTCCCGCCTGCTGGCACGCTCCTGGTTCGCGATCGTCGCCCTGATCGGCGTCATCGGCTTCGCCCTCCAGTTCTACCTGCTGTTCACCGGCGGCGCCGACGCGAACTCGGGCGAGACCGGAGCGACCGCACCGCTGGGCGTCAGGTTCTTCCGCCTGTTCAGCTTCTTCACGATCCAGAGCAACGTGTTCGTGCTCGTCGCGTCGCTGCTGCTCGTCTTCCGCCCGCGCCTCGGACCGGTGATGCGCGTGATCTATCACGATGCCGTGTTGAGCATCGCGGTGACCGGACTGGTGTTCAGCTTCGTACTCGACCCCACGCTCGAGCTGCGCGGCGAGGCTGCGGTCGTCACGACGCTCTTCCACAACGTCATCCCCGTCGTGTTCCTCGCCGGGTGGCTGCTGTGGGGACCCCGCAGACTCTGGACGTGGCGCAGCACCCTGTGGGCCTTCGCGTGGCCGCTCGCCTGGATCATCGGATGCTTCGCCGTCGGCGCGGCGACGGGCTGGTACCCCTATGCGTTCCTCGACCCGTCGATCGCAGGACTCGGCGCCGCGGTCGGAGGCGCCGCGATCGTGTTCGGACTCGCGGTCGTGCTCGCCCTGATCACGCTGCTGATCGATCGCAAGGTTCCCGCGATCACCGCATCCGGAGACACGCGCCGCGATGATCGCGGCGAGGCAGCGCTCACCGCGGCGAGGCGCTAGCCGCAACAAGCCTCAGACGACGGTGGCACCGCGGGTGGCCGCGTACACGCGCGATCGCGGCGGACTCAGGCGAGCTGCTCGAAGAGCGCGCGAACTGTCGTCTCGGTGGCTTCCGGTTCTCCCTTGAGTATCGCCCGTGCAGCCGCTCCGGCCGCAGTCGAGTGCGCCTGCGTCGTGGCGTCACGAGGTGCGCCCTCCGAGAGCTGCAACGCGCACTGAGCGAGAATCGTGCTCTCCACGAGATGTCTCGCCTGTCGAGGATGCTCGACGAGGTCGGCCACGGCGGCGAGGAACGCGATCGCTGCCGCATTGCGGTCGGCTGCCGCGTCTGCGCGACCGATCAGTGCGAGATACTCCGCGAGCTCCGAGCGGACCTCGTCCGCAGCCGTGGGAAGAGTCCTTCTGAGCGCTGCGCCGGCGAGCACGCCGGCATAGCCGATCGCCGCACGCGACTCGGGGGTCATGAAGTCGGCGACCTTCGTGTACCGGGCGGGAGTGACCTCCACCAGTCCGATGTCGCGAAGCCGGATGATCGCCTCGCGGATCGGATTCAGCGACATGTCGAGCTCCCTGGCGAACCGGGTGGTGTTGAGCGTGTCGCCTGACGCATACTCTCCCCGGAGTATCGCCGCGAGGATGTGCTGGAAAGCCCGTTCAGGCAGCGGAACGGACCCGTGATGGATCCACTGTCGCGCCCGCGGCTCGGCATAGGCGATGGTCATTGTTGCTCCCCGGGTCCGTCGTGGACGCCCCCGTGCGTAGGAGCCCCTACTGAACAGACTCGCTGCGGGCCAAAATATTACGCCGAGCCGCCGATACGCCTCAGACGACGGTGGCGCCGGGGGTGGCCGCGAACTCCTCGAGAGCTGCGATGAGGTCGACCGAGAGCACGACCTGGCTCGCCGCGACCGCGTCGTCGATCTGGCCGGTGCGCGATGCGCCGATGATCGCGGTGGTCACCACCGGATCGCGCAGCACCCAGGCGATCGCGAGCTGCGGGATCGACAGGCCCGCGTCCTTGGCGACGTGGTCGATGCCGCGGATGCGCTCGAGATAGCTGTCGGTCAGTGCCGAACCGTTGAGGAAGTGGCTGTTCGCCGCACGCGAGTCGGCAGGGACGTCGCCGTCGATGTACTTGCCGGTGAGCAGCCCCTGGGCCAGCGGCGAGAACACCGCGCTGCCGACCTTCAGCTCGCGCAGCACGGGGAACAGCTCAGCCTCGGGCGTGCGGTCGAACAGCGAGTATCGGGGCTGGTGCAGCAGCAGCTTCACGCCCTGCTCGGCCAGCAGCTCGTAGGCCCGACGGGCGAGCTCGGCCGGGTAGTTCGAGATGCCGACGTACAGCGCCTTGCCGCTGCGCACGATGTCGGCGAGGGCCGTGACCGTCTCTTCGAGCGGGGTCTCGGGGTCGGGGCGGTGCGAGTAGAACACGTCGACGTAGTCGGTCTTCATGCGCTGCAGGCTCTGCTCGAGCGAGCGCGTCAGGTACTTGCGCGATCCGCCGTCGCCGAAGGGGCCGGGCCACATGTCGTAGCCTGCCTTGGTCGTCACGAAGAGCTCGTCGCGGTAGCGGGCGAGGCCGCTGTCGAGAACGGCGCCGAACGTCGACTCGGCCGAGCCGTAGGGCGGGCCGTAGTTGTTGGCGAGGTCGATGTGCACGACTCCACGGTCGAACGCATGCAGCACGATCTCACGCTGGCTGTCGAAGGTGCGGTCGCGGCCGAAGTTCTGCCAGAGGCCCAGCGACACCTTGGGGAGCTGCACCCCGCTGGCACCGGCCCGCTGGAAAGGCACATCGTCGTACCGGGTGGAGGCGGCCTCGAAGGGGCTCGTCAGGCGGGGGTCATCGGCAGCGATGGGCATGAGGGATGCTCCTAGATTCGAGGCGGGGGAAGGCCTTCAGGATAGCGCTTGCCGCACCGCGGACCGGGACTCGCCGTGATCTGCGATCGTCAGGGCTCCGTCCCGAACTCGCCTGCTCCGACCGAGCCCTGTCAAGGACTCCGACGAAGTCGGACGGTCGAGGTAACGTGGCGCGGAGTCGGCGAACATCGCATCCGTCCCCGCTGTGCGCGGGATATGAGAAGAGGTCCATGATGGGCGGGACCCCACCGTCGAAGCTCTCCGGCACGTCGAACGCCATCGTCGTGACCGGAGCACGTGTGCACAATCTTCGTGACGTGAACGTCGCGATCCCCCGCGACGCCCTCGTCGCCTTCACGGGTGTCTCGGGTTCGGGAAAGAGCTCCCTCGCATTCGGCACCCTCTACGCCGAGGCCCAACGTCGGTACTTCGAATCGGTGGCGCCCTATGCGAGGCGCCTGATGAGCCAGGTCGACATCCCCGACGTCGACGCCATCGCGGGGCTGCCCCCGGCTGTCGCCCTCCCCCAGCAGCGCACCGCCGGGAGTGCTCGATCGACGGTCGGCAGCGCCACGTCGATCGGCAACGTCGTGCGGATGCTGTTCTCACGCGTCGGCACCTACCCGCCGGGGGCAGACCCCTTGCTCGCCGAAGACTTCTCGGCGAACACCGTGCAGGGCGCCTGCCCTCGGTGCCACGGGATCGGACAGGTGTACGACGTGCCCCTTCACCTCATGGTCCCCGACGAGTCGCTGTCGATCCGCGATCGCGCTCTCGACGCCTGGCCGAGGGCGTGGCACGGCAAGCAGCTCATCGACAGCCTGATCTCCCTCGGCTACGACATCGACATCCCGTGGCGCGAGCTGCCCGAGGAGCAGCGCCAGTGGGTGCTGTACACCGAGGAGTCCCCTCAGGTGCCGGTGTTCACCGACCGCGGTCCGGCGCAGGTGCGCAAGGCCGTGGCCGCCGGCATCGAACCGTCGTACATGAGCACGTTCGTCGGCGTGCGGCAGTACGTGCTCAACACCTTCGCCCACTCGAAGAGCGCGAAGATGCGAGAGAAGGCGGCGAGCTTCATGGTCAGCGTCCGCTGCCCGCTGTGCGACGGCCGCCGGCTGAAGCCCGAGGCCCTCGCCGTAACGTTCGCCGGTCTCGACATCACCGAGATGGCCGGGCTGCCGCTCGCCGATCTCGCCGCTCTCCTCGAGACGGCACTGGATTCATCCGGGCGCGGGTCTGCTGATGCATCCGATGGCGAGACCCTCTCGCCCGAGAAGCAGCTCGCGGCGCATCGGCTGGTCGACGAGCTGCGCGATCGGGTCTCGCCCATCATCGAGCTCGGTCTCGGCTACCTGTCCCTGGATCGATCGACCCCCACGCTCTCGTCCGGGGAGTTGCAGCGGATGCGGCTCGCGACCCAGGTGCTCTCGCAGCTGTTCGGGGTCATGTTCGTGCTCGACGAACCGTCTGCCGGGCTCCATCCCGCCGACGGCGAAGCGCTCGTGCGCATCCTCCGCTCGCTCAGGGACTCGGGCAACACGGTCTTCTTCGTCGAGCACTCGCTCGATGTGATCCGGCATGCGGACTGGATCGTCGACATCGGCCCTGGAGCGGGAGCCACCGGGGGCGAGATCGTCTACTCCGGCCCGATCGACGGGCTCCGAAAGGCGGAGCGCTCCCAGACTCGGCGGTACCTGTTCGCCGATGAGCTGCGCGCCGAACAGCCGACGACGCCGAAGCCTGCCTCTCGCGAGCCTGACGGCGAGCTCGTTCTCACCGATGTCTCACGGAACAACCTCCGCAGCGTGTCGGTCTCGATCCCTCTCGGCTGCCTCACCGCCGTCACCGGGGTCTCGGGATCGGGCAAGTCGTCTCTCGTCACCCAAGCTCTGCCCGATCTGCTGCACAAGAGCCTGTCCAGCGAGGTCGACAGCGCGATCGACGCATCGAGCGAGACGCAGAGCAGCACGGCAGCGGATCCGCTGTTCTCCTCGCCGACGGCCGAGACCACAGGGCGCGCTTCCGGTCCTGCCAGCCGCGTGCGGCGCGTCGTGCAGGTCAGTCAGAAGCCGATCGGCCGCACGTCACGATCGAACGTGGCGACGTATACGGGCCTCTTCGACCGTGTCCGCGCTCTGTTCGCCGCGACTCCGGAAGCACGTCGGCGGCGATATGCCGCGAGCCGGTTCTCGTTCAACCTGGCCAGCGGGCGATGCCCCACCTGCAAGGGCGAGGGCACGGTCGAGGTGGAGCTGCTCTTCCTCCCCACCGTCCATGCCCCCTGCAGCACGTGCGGCGGCACCCGCTACAACCCCGAAACCCTCGAGATCGAGCTCCACGGGCACACCATCGCCGACGTCCTCGCCCTGAGCGTGAACGACGCGCGTGTTCTCTTCGCAGACGACGCCGACGTCGCGCGACACCTCGATGCCTTGCTCGATGTAGGCCTCGGATACCTGCCGCTGGGCCAGTCGGCGACAGAGCTCTCCGGCGGCGAGGCACAGCGCGTGAAGCTGGCGTCCGAGCTCCGACGCGCCCAGCACGGCGACACCCTCTACCTGCTCGACGAGCCCACCTCGGGACTGCATCCGTCGGACACCGATCGGCTGCTCGTGCATCTTCGGCATCTGGTCGACGCCGGCAACACGGTCGTGATGGTCGAGCACGACATGCGTGTGGTCGCTCAGGCCGACTGGGTGATCGACATGGGCCCAGGGGCCGGCGACCTCGGAGGCACGGTCGTGGCGCAGGGAACTCCGCGCGCGATCGCCTCGGCTAGCGGGAGCACGACTGCTTCGTACCTTGCGGACGCGCTCGCAGCGCAGGACCCCAGAGTCAGCGCCTGAAAACAGAAAATCCCTGCCGAGGCAGGGATTTCATCTGCGGAGACGAGGGGATTTGAACCCCTGGTCCCCGTGAGGGGACTCCACCTTAGCAGGGTGNACTACGACGGAATTGCGGCACCCTGACGCGCCCCGATCAGCATGCTTGTCGCGAACTCGACACCAGGGTTGCCGCGGCCGTCCCCGGCGGAGTATTCGCGCCCAAATGTCGCACTTCGTGCGGGTAATGTGTGGCGCCTGCGACGGTAGTGGCGAAGAGCCGCCCGGGGAATTCCCGAGCGGCTCTCAGGCCGAATCCGCTAGTCGTTGGTGACGGTGAAACCCTGCTTGCTTCCGTACTCGGTACTGACGTCCTGCCAGGCGGTCAGCCCTTCGAGGAGATCGGTCTTTTTCGCGTACGACTGTCCCACGGTGTCCGAGTAGACGCTGTTCGCGTAGGCCTGGAACGGAAGATATTTCCATCCGGACACGACGTCCTTCGACCCTTGCACGAGCACCTCGTTGATCTTCTGACCTCCGAAGTAGTCGCTGGTGTAGTTGAGGAACTCGTCAGCCTCGAGGTCGGCGACGGTCGAGGGGAAGCCTCCGCCAGCCGCGTGAATCGCTGCGCCCTCGGGACCGTTCAAGAACTGCATGAAGCCGTAGGCGACGAGCTTGTTCTTGCTCTGCGCGATGAGCGCATCTCCGCCGCCGCCGTTCTCGGCGTTCGCTGCTGCGCCGCCGTCATACGTGGGCACCGGAGCGACCCTCCACTGTCCTGCGCCAGCGGGTGCGCCGTTCTCGAGGTTGCCCGGCATCCAGGCACCGGTCACGAGGCTCGCGATCGATCCCTCGCCGAGCGCGCGGAACCACTCGTCGCTCCAGTTGGGGATCGGGGACACCAGATCCTCCTGGACCATCTGGTTCCAGACCTCGGTCCACTTCTGCGTGCCTTCATCGTCCGCGAAGTTGATATTGACGGTCTCGCCCTCACCGCTGTAGGGCTGGCCGCCGGCCTGCCAGATCATGCTCTCGGTGAAGCCAGGGTCGCCGATGTCGTTGATGATGTACTTCGACGGATCGGCCGCATGGATCTTCCGCGCCGCGTCGAGATACTCGTCCCACGTCTTCGGCACAGCGATGCCCAGACCCTCGAAGACATCGGCACGGTAGAACATCGCCATGGGACCGGAGTCCTGGGGAAGGCCGTAGATGCCGTCCTGGATTGCGACCGACCCCCATGTACCAGGCGTGTACTGGTCTTCCAGCTCGGCGGCTCCGTACCCGGTGAGGTCCTGGAGCGAGTCCGAGAGAGCGAACTGCGGGAAGGCGTAGTACTCGATCTGCGCGACGTCGGGCGCGCCCGTGCCCGCCTTGATCGCGTTCTGCAGCTTCGTGTAGTGATCGTTGCCCGTTCCGACGTTCTCGAGCTTCACGTCGATCTTCGGGTACTTCTCCTCGAACGCCTCGACGATGTCCTCCGCCTGCGGCGCCCAGGTCCAGAAGGTGATGCTGCTCTCCTTCTGCAAGGCGGCGTCGATCTCCGCCTGCGTGGCTTTCGTGACGTCGCCGCCGCCGTCGGGCGAGGCGCTCGGTGCGCAAGCGGCGAGCGAAGCCGCGAGGAGGCCGGCGGCACCGACAACAGCCGCGACGCGTCGGGCGTGAAGATATCGGGTCATGAGGGTGTTCCTTTCACTGCGTTGTGTGGATGGGGCAAGGGGTCACTGCTTGACGCTGCCGGCGGCGAGGCCGGACTGCCAATAGCGCTGGAGGAAGAGGAAGACGACGATGATGGGAATGATCGTCAGGAGAGAGCCGGTGATGACGAGGTTGAAGATGGCCTCGCCGCCGGCGGTCGATGCCTGGGCGTTCCACGCGTTGAGGCCGACCGTGAGCGGGTACCACGTCGAATCGCTGAGCATGATCAGCGGAAGGAAGTAGTTGTTCCACGTGGCGACGATGGTGAACAGGAGCACCGTGACGAACCCCGGGGCGAGCAGACGTGCGGAGATGGTGAAGAAGGTGCGGAACTCACCCGCTCCGTCGATCCGAGCCGACTCCAGGAGCTCGGTCGGCACCGCATCGACGGCATAGACCCAGATCAGGTAGAGACCGAACGGGCTGATGAGCGAGGGAAGGATGATCGCCAGGGGCGTGTTGGTCAAGCCGAGCTGGCTGAACATCAAAAAGGTCGGCACGGCGAGCGCCGTACCCGGGACGGCGACCGCACCCAAGACCACCGCGAACACGGCGCGGCGCCCGGGGAACTGGAACTTGGCGAGCCCGTATCCGGCCAACGTCGCCAACAACGTCGCTCCGCCGGCGCCCACCACGACGTAGAGGACCGTATTACCGAACCACCTCAGGAACGCGCCGTCGTCGTAGGTGAGAGTTTGGACGATGTTGTCCCAGAGGGCGAAGTCCCCGGAGAACCACAGGCCGAAGCTCGAGAGCAGCGCATCCTGCGTCTTGGTCGAGCTGACGACCAGCCAGAACAGCGGCAGCAGTGCATAGAGCGCGAGGACCGCCATCACCACGGTCAGGATGATCGATCGACGAGGCTGAAGAGCCCCGTTCGCCCTGGCTAGCGAAGGCCGAGAAGACTCCTTTCGGAGGCGGGGCATCACGAGCGTGCGAGTCTCAGACATCATCGGTCGCCCTTTCTGGTGCCGCTCAGCTGCACGACGTAGGCGATGACCATGGTGACGACAGCCATGATGATTGCGACGGCGGCGGAGTAGTTGAACTGCTGCCCGGCGAACGACAGGTTGTACGCGTACATGTTCGGAGTGAAGTAACTGGTGATGGCGTTCGGGGCGAGCGATTGAAGGATGTCGGGCTCGTTGAACAGCTGGAAGCTCCCGATCACAGAGAAGATCGCGGCGATGACGATGGCGCCGCGAATCGCCGGCAGCTTGATGTACCGGATGACGCGGAACGCTCCGGCGCCGTCCAAGGACGCTGCTTCATAGAGGTCATGGGGAATGACGCGAAGAGCGGCATAGAAGATCAACATGTTGTATCCGACGAACTCCCACGTGACGATGTTGCCGATAGCGGCCAGAATCAGCTCGCTCGACAGTGGCGAGGGAAGCTCGATTCCGAACGCATCGTTGATGTTGCCGACGAGCCCGAAACGCGGTCCGAAGATGAATCCCCACATGAGGGCGGCGACCACGGCGGGCACGGCATAGGGGAGGAAGAGCGAGATGCGGAAGAACCCGGAGAGACGGAGTCTTCCGCTGTCGATCGCGAGAGCGGCGATGAGGGCGATGCCCAACATCAGCGGCACCTGCACCAGGAGGAAGACGACGACCCGGCCGAGCGACTCCCAGAATTTTGAATCAGCAAGCGCTTCCGCATAGTTCTCGAACCCGACGAACTCGACCCCGCCGATCAACTGCTCCCGGAAGAGACTGAGATAGATCGAGTAGATCACCGGAGCCACGAGGACGAGTGCGAACACCGCCAAGAACGGTCCGACGAACGCCCATCCCGTCCATGATCGGCGGTCGCGTCGCACACCGCTCGACCGCCGCGAAACCTCCCCAGACACCATTGTCATTTCTTCCCAATCCGATTTCTTAATTATCGTATTTTAACACTACATGCCGTCGCTGGCAAATTCTTGTCCGTTATCGGCTGGCACGCGCTTCGGCGATGACGCTCAGCAGCTCGGCTGCTGTGTGCGCCGGATCGTCGGAACCGGTGAGCGCACTGCCGATGCCCAGGGCGACCGCTCCGGCCCGCATCCACTCCGCTGCGTTCTCGGGATCGACTCCCCCTGTCGGCACCAGCGGAAGGTCAGGGAGGGCGGTGAGGACGTCGCGCATCGCGGCCGGAGTCCAGAGCGAGGCGGGGAACAGCTTCACGAAGGTCGCCCCCCAGTTCAGCGCCTGAACCGCTTCTGTCGGTGTGGCCGCGCCCGGGAGTACAGGCACTCCTGCGTCGACGGCGGCGCGGATGACGTCGCGGTCCGTGGTCGGCGTGACGACGAAGCGGGCGCCGGCATCGACTGCCGACTCGACGTCGCCGACAGACAGTGCGGTACCCACGCCCACCATCGTTCCGGCGGGGGCCCGACTGACAGCATCCCGAATGACGCCGAGCGCCCCGGGAGTGACGAGCGACACCTCTACCGCAGCCAAGCCGCTCCTGATCAGCGTCGCGACGTTCGCGGCAGCGACCTGCGTACTCGCCGCCCTGACGATCGCCACCACACCTTGGTCTCGGATGACGTCCTCCGCCCTCATATCCTCAGCCCTCATGACCTTGACCCTCACTCTTCACGTCCGATAGAAGCGGATGCTGCGGTGCCCGAATGCCCTCGACAGCCCCGACGTCACCCATCGTTTCCACGACCCGGGACGCGACGACGGCAGCACGCGCGGCGCACTCCTCGAACGTCAGCTGATCGAGGAACCCGCTGATGAAGCCTGCGGCGAAGGCATCGCCCGCCCCCACGGTGTCTCGAACGGCAGCGACGACGCTTGGCTGATGGAAGCTTCCGTCAGTACGGTGGACGATCGCTCCGGCGGCGCCATCCTTGACCACCACGACGCGACACCCGGTGCCGAGCAATCGTTCGACGGCATCTTCAGGTTCGGTGCCGGCGAGAAGGGCCAGCTCGAAACGGTCTCCGATGGCGATGTCGGCGCGGCCGCGAAGGCCGGACAGCGCCTCGGCGAACGCGGCCGGATCGCCGAGAGCGGACCGGTAGTTGGGGTCGACCACAACGATCGCTCCGTTCGCGCGCGCGAGTTCGACTGCACGCTCGACAGCGCGGCGCGCCGACAGCGACCGCACGGCAGTGATGCCCGTAACGAAGACGACGCTGACCTCGCTCCGCCATGCCGCCTCGACGTCCTGCACGGATAACGCTGTGGCGGCGGAGCCCTGGCGGAGATGCACGGCGTCGACGCCGTGCGGCCCGCGGACCAGCACCCCTGTGGGGCGGGAGTCGCGAAGGACAAACTCCCCCACACCCCACTCGCTGAGCTGATTCGCGACACTGTCCCCGAGCGGATCGTGCCCCACCCGGGTGACGAGGATGGCGTCGTGGCCCAGGTGCGCGCAGGCGGTGGCGACGTTGGCCTCGCTCCCCGCGACTACTCTGCAGTACTCGACCGCGGTCCTGGGTGATGGCGAATCAGTGGACAGGAACACGGCGAGAGTCTCGCCGAGCGTGAAGAGCGTACCCGTCACGTCGCGACCGTGGTGCTCTGGCCGCCATCGACGGGAACAGCCGCTCCGGTGACGTACGACGCAGCGTCACTCGCGAGGAAGCAGATGACGTTCGCCACCTCGTCCGGGGTACCCATGCGACCCAGCGTCGCCTGGGCGATCGCGGCCGCACGCCCGGCCTCATCGGCGTGATCCCAGATCCGCGTCTCGATCGATCCGGGAAGGACCGCGTTCACCCGCACTTCTGGCGCATATTCGAGCGACAACTGTCGGCTGAGCGCGACCACCCCGCCCTTGGCCGCGGCATAGGCAGAGTACCCCGGCCAGGCGAAGTTCGCGTGTACGCTCGCCACGTTGACCATGCTCCCGCGCTGCGCGGTCAGTGCATCGTGAAACGTCTTCATCGAACGCCAGACAGCGTTGAGGGTGACATCGACCTGGCGTGCCCAGTCGATCTCCGACAGCTCATGGGCTGGCGAGAGCACATGGAAGAAGGCGTTGTTGACGATCTTCCCGGGAAGGCGCTCCGCGCTGCGGAGCTCGACCTCGAGCGCCGCCCACCCTTCGGCCGACGAGACATCCAACAGGTGAGCGGTCGCGGCGCCGCCGGCCGCCCGGATCTCGTCCGCGACGAGCCTCGCTGCATCCAGGTCGATATCAGCGATGACGACGTCGTCGCCGGCTTGGGCGAGTGCCCGAGCCGTGGCAGCTCCGATGCCGTGCGCGGCTCCAGTGATGAGCGCCGTTGTCGAGGTGCGCGATGACATTTCGATCCTTTCTCACCGCCGGAGAACGTCGATGGACTCCATGACCGGCGATTGATAGTATAAACATACTTATGAGTCGTTAGTCACGCGTTCACCATCTGGACGACGCGCGATCCGCGATCTCATTGTGTCCGCTGTCGCGGCCATGACTCCAGGAACAAGACGAAGGCGACGCTCCATGAACACCGAGAACCCGCGACGAGGCGCTCAGAACCTCGGCTCCACCGGCCTCCGAAGCCGGGAGTGGCTCGGCGACGGGGGCAAGAACGGATTCATCGCGCGCCATCACCTCCGTCAAGCAGGGTTCTCCGGTCGGCAGTTCGATGGGCGTCCAGTGATCGGCATCGCTAACACATGGTCCGAGCTGACCCCCTGCAACATCCATCTGCGTGGACTCGCGGAAGCCGTGCGGCGCGGCATCCAGCAAGCCGGAGGCTTCGCCCTCGAGTTCCCGGTGCTGTCCTTGGGCGAGCCCTTCATGCGTCCAACCACGATGCTGTATCGGAACATGATGGCCATGGAACTCGAAGAGCTGTGCCGGGCGAACCCGCTCGATGCGGTGGTCGTGCTCACCGGATGCGACAAGACCACACCCGCAGCCCTGATGGCTCTCGCCAGTGTCGACATCCCTTCGATCGTTCTCACCGGCGGCCCCATGCTGAACGGCCGCTTCCGGGGACGCGTCGTCGGAAGCGGGACCGACATCTGGCGGATGACCGAGGCCCATCGGGCCGGTCTTGTGAGCGACGCCGAGTTCACCGAGTTCGAGAGCTGCCTCAATCGGTCACCGGGCCACTGCATGACAATGGGCACGGCATCGACGATGGCGAGCCTCACCGAAGCCCTCGGCATGCAGCTTCCTGGCGCGGCCGCTCTCCCCGCCGTCGACTCGCGACGCATGGTCCTCGCAGAAAACACCGGAGCGCGCGCCGTCGCGCTGGCCACCGAGGGCCTGCGCCCGTCGGAGATCATGACACGCGAAGCCATCGAGAACGCGCTCGTCGTCAACGCCGCCTGCGGAGGGTCGACGAACGCCGTGCTCCATATGCTCGCGATCGCCGGACGCCTGGGCGTTCCGCTCACTCTCGAGGAGATCGACGAGGTCAGCCGAGACATCCCCCTCCTCGCCGACATCATGCCCAGCGGCCGTTTCCTCATGGAGGAGTTCGCCTACGCGGGCGGCGTCCCCGCTCTGATGGCAGAACTCGGCGACCTTCTGCACCGCGACGCGATCACCGTCACCGGCGGGACGATCGGCGACAACGTGAAGGATGCGCGCAACGACGATCCCGAAACCATCCGCTCTCTGAGCAACCCCGTCCTTCCTGCCGGCTCCGGCACTGCCGTGCTGCATGGCAATCTCGCTCCGGACGGGGCCGTGATCAAGGTGAGCGCGGCGGATTCCTCGCTCCTCAGGCATCGCGGCCCCGCCCTCGTCTTCGATCGGCTCGAGGACTACCACGCGGTCATGAACGACCCGGAACTGGACGTCTCTTCGGACACTGTGCTGATCGTTCGCGGCTGCGGCCCACGGGGATATCCGGGGATGCCGGAGGTCGGCAATCTGCCCATTCCGCAGAAGCTTCTCGACCAGGGCATCCTCGACATGGTGCGCATCTCCGACGCCCGCATGAGCGGCACTGCGTTCGGCGCCTGCGTTTTGCATGTCGCCCCCGAGTCCGCGGTCGGCGGACCACTCGCATTCGTCCGCACCGGCGACATCATCGAGCTCGACGTCGCCGGGCGCACGCTCGACATGCTCGTGACCGACGAAGAGCTCGCGAAGCGCCGCCGCGGCTGGGTAGCCCCAGCCGCACCCAGCGGTCGCGGGTGGACGCGGATGTACACCGAGCACGTGACCCAGGCAAACACCGGCGTCGACCTGGACTTCCTCATCGGCTCCAGTGGTAACGCGCCCGGCCGTTCGCCTTTCTGATCGGAGAAGAAGCTATGACACCAGTACAGATCGCGGGCGTGTGCCCCGTCGTCGAAACACCGTTCACCGCGGACGGAGAGATCCACCCCGCCAGCATGGAGCAGTTGATCGACCGGCTGCTCCATGCTGGCGTGCGCGCGGTGATGTATCCCGGCTTCGCGAGCGAGTTTTACAAGCTCTCCGAAGCGGAACGCGACATGATGACCGGCATCGTCATCGAACGCATGCATCAGGTGGAGGGAACGGTCGTGGTCGTGTCTGTGCCGGATCACGCCACCGACATCGCAGTGCGCCGTGCGCGGGCCGCCGTCGCGGCCGGTGCGGACATGATCAACATCCTCCCTCCGCACCAGCACGGTCCGAGCTCCGACGCCGTCGCGGCTCACGTCCGCGCCATCCTCCGCGCGATCGCCCCCACGCCGGCGATCCTCCAGTACGCTCCGGCGCAGACGGGCACCACCCTCACCTCCTCGATGATCTCGGAGATGGCGCGCGAGAACCCGAACCTCGTCCAGGTCAAGGTCGAGTCCGCCCCGCCCGGACGCCTAATCTCAGCACTCGATTCCGAGGATCCGCGCCTCGACAGCATCGTCGGCTATGCCGGCGTTCAGCTCATCGATGCGTTGACGCGCGGCGCCGTCGCGGTGCAGCCCGGATCGTCGTTCCCGGAGATCTACCTGCGCATCTGGGATCTCTGGCAGACGGGCGATCGGACCGCCGCCCGAGAACTGCACACTCGCCTCCTGCCGTACATCTCCTACTGGATGCAGTCGATCGAACTGATCATTGCGGCAGAGAAGCGCATCTCGCAGCTACGGGGTCTGATCGAGTCGGATTTGTGCCGCGCCCCTGCTCGTACGCTCGACGCGCAGGAACTCGTGATGATAGACGCTTTCCTCGAGGAATTCGCCGACCTTTTGGGCTGAGGCGAGTCGCGCTCCGCGGGCTGCGGAGCGCGACCATGCCGCTCTACACCTGCGCGGGTAGGAGGCGAAGAATGAATCCGCCGCTCACCTGGACGCCGTCTTCCGCGCGCTGGACGACAGACGGGTCCATCCAATCGAACGATCCACTCACCGGGTAGTTCCGCCGGGAGAGGGCCACCAGACTCACGGCCGGATGCTCGGTGAACACATCGAACCCTTGGAGGCGCGCACCCACTGCCGTCGACCACGGGTGATGGCGACCGGTGACCTCGAATTCCAGCTCGTGCTCGCCATCCGCCAGATCGTCTGCACTGAAGATCGCGTGCCCCGAGCAGTCGACCGGCGAGAACAGATCGAACTCCCCGACAGGTTGACCGTCGAGGCGAACATCGATGATCCCGAGGTCGGGACCGAGCGCGCCGATGCAGTCGATCGCCGTCCCGGTGAAGCGCACGATGGCGCGTCCCCCCGGCTTGTCGCACCGATGGTCCTTTATCCCTGACGACCCTTGATTCAATCCGCCCGCGACCTCGCGATACTCCCAGGCGCCCACGAGGCGCACTCTCGCATCGCTCGGGGCGATCGACGTGCGACCGGGTGCGAGGCGCGTGCTGTGGTCTCCGTCGAGCAGAACCTCGATACCGGCGCCGCTGTCGTCCGTGATGATCTGCCGCCGGACATCCGTGCGTGCGGCGCGGAAGTCCTTGCTCCATCGATCACGTGCCGAACGGTCGATGCTTCCCGCTCTCACCTCGTTCCAGGATGCCGCCTCGTCGCCCATCCGCTGCGGGTCGGGCCGCGCATCGCGGACCGCCCGGCCGCGCGGACGCCGAAGATACTCTTCTCCGGCGATCGCGCCGCTCGCGCCCGCCACCCATTCGGTGACCGAGGCGGAGGTACCCAGCTGGAGTTCCATGCCCGCTTCGAGGATTCGACCGTTCGCGACCCCCGCAGGCATGCTCAGGCTGTACTCGAGCCGGATCATGCCGGTGCCGTCGACGAATAGATCGAACGTGGCTCGCAACGGTCCCGAGCTGCCGCTCACACGCACATTGACCGTCGCTTCAGCGGCGGTCACGTCGACCTGCTCCGGGCTCCAGGGGCCGAGCTGTATCCCCTCGATCGAGGGGATCGGGCCGCCCACCTCGACAGGCTGTTCACCGATCATCGCCCTGCGGATGGAGCCGCTACTGCGGTCGATCTCGATCCTGAAGGACCCCTGATCCCCCGTGATGACGAAGGCGTCCTCTGTCTCGGTGAGCTGCGGCGCCGCGATGGCGCTTTCGTGCGCGTCGTGTCCACCCGGCGAGACGAGGAGACGGTGATCGATGACCCGGGCACCGTCCAGGACCGCCAGCTCGACTGCTCCGGCGGGGATGCGCACGCCGGTCTCCTCGCCCGGTGCGACGTCGGGCCCGGCAGCACGAGTCGTGGAACCGTCGGGCAGCCGCCACTCGAAGACGAGCTCGGACAGGCGCCGTGTGGAGTATGCGTTGCCGACCATCACCTCGTCCGAGGCGTTCGACGTTGCCCGACCGGCGGCGATCCCCAGCCGCACCGGAGAAAAGGCGCTGCGGACCGCCCACCATTCCGGCTTCCGGCGGCGCCAGATGTCGATGAGTCCCCAGGGGCCGAACCCGACGATGCCGCCGGGGAGCGAGAACTGCTCGTCGACACCGGACCAGATCGCGATTCCGAGTCCGCCGTCGGACCCATGGAGGCGCTCGGCGAAGTCCGCGATGCTCACGGCCCAGTCCGCGTGGATGCCGGGGTCCCGACGCAGATCCCCGGATTGATACACAGGAACGTGAACGACCTCGTCATGCAGCACGGGCTTGCCCGCGGAGCCGAGGTCGGCGCCGTACGCCGGATAGTGCGAGCTCAGGATGTCTTCCGGCCCACCCTCGAAGCTCATGATGATCGGCCGCGAGGAGTCCAGGGATTGCACCAACTCGTGGGAACGGACGAAGTTCTCACCCCAGGTGCTCTCGTTGCCGATGGACCAGATGATGACGCTGGCGTGGTTGCGTGCGACAGCGATCATCTCGGCCAGCGGTTCGATGTACTCGGCGAGGAACCGTGGATCATCCTGGGTTGCGGGCCACCCGAATTGGCCGGCCCAGCAGACGCCGTTCTCGACCTCGAGGTAGATGCCGAGCTCGTCGGCGGCTTCGAGGAGCGCGGGGTGGGGTGGATAGTGCGATGTGCGCACGAAGTTGATGTTCGCCGCACGGAACAGCTCGAGGTCGCGGCGCTCGAGCGTGCCGTCGGACGAGCGGCCCAGCGCAGGGTCGATGTCGTGACGATTCACCCCGCGGAGGATCGTCTTCCGGCCATTGACGAGCAGCGTGTTTCCGCGCACTTCGACGGTTCGGAACCCGATGCGCTGTCGGTAGGACACGGGTCGCGTACCGCTCACCGTGATGCGGAGGTCGTACAGCGCAGGATTCTCATCCGACCAGAGTTCGGCGTCGTTGACGGGGAACCGCACATGGACGCTCCCGTCCGGCGCCGCCGCGATACCTGCCGCGCCCGCGCCGAGATCGACGGGGGACCCCGTCGGATCCGTGAGCTCGACTCCGAGTTCGGCATCTTGATGATCTCCGCCGAGGCGGAGGTCGAGCGTCAACGACGGGTGCCCGTCTTGGTCGACCGGCGTGGAGACGTGGAGTTCCTCGACCAGCGTCTCCGGGACGATCAGCACCGACACCGGGCGGAGTATCCCGCCGATGCAGTGGAACGCATAGTTGGATGCTGTCGACACCGAGTCCGATCGATCGGTCACCCCTACGGCCAGAACGTTCTCGGCATCCGAGTTCAGCATCGCGGTCACGTCGCATTCGAAACGCGTGAAGCCACCCAGATGC
This sequence comes from Microbacterium sp. Leaf159, assembly GCF_001423615.1. GTDB lineage: Bacteria > Actinomycetota > Actinomycetes > Actinomycetales > Microbacteriaceae > Microbacterium. The sequence goes on from NZ_LMOU01000001.1 coordinate 1,775,204, forward strand.
GTTCTCGCGAGGTGACCATTGACCCAGATGCGCGCTTGGTTGTAGACCCCGTCGAATCGCAGTACCGCACGACACCGAGGCGGCACGACGATCGGCGGCAAGGTGAGCCGGTACCCGGCTTCCACATCAGAGCTGACCGAGAACCCCTGCATCGACGGCTCACCCGGAACAGTGATCTGCGCCCAATCGGAGACGTCGGCATCGGGTGCGGCGAATCCCTGGTCGGGTTGCGTGCAGTAGACCCACCCTGTGGTGAGCACCGTGACGGGTGCGTCCACGCCCGAGACGGATTCAGGGGTAGGCAGCAGCCGAGGTTCGGCGTCGGGTGTGTGGGACACGGGTTCTCCTGGAAGATGTGGCATCGGCAGCGATCACCGCGAAGTGCTCAGGACGGGGGTAGTCTCGGATCGGATTCGTGGTCGGTGGCACTCGCGCCTCCGACCATATAATCTTACTATATTAAGAGGAGAAGCGATTGGCTAGTTGGCGGGGCCTGCACGGCATGGTGATGAACAGCCTGGGATCGCGCATCGTCCGGGGCGAGCTTCCGCCTGGCGCGCCCCTCGAGCCTGAAACGCTGATGATCGAGTTCGAGGTCAGCCGAACCGTCATCCGCGAAGCCCTGAAGACCCTCGCCGCCAAGGGACTCGTCGACGCACGCCCGAAACTCGGGACGCATGCCACAGATCGATCACGGTGGCAGCTCCTCGATGTCGACGTGATGCGCTGGCGAGTCGAGGGAGTGGTCGACCGCCGCCTGGTCCTCGAGCTCGATCAGGTGCGGACAGTCATCGAACCTTCTGCCGCGGCGATGGCCGCCGAAGCCCACTCCCCCGAGCAACTCGCCACGATCCGGGAGGCGCACGCCAAGATGGCGGCAGCCTTCGAGAGCGGCGACGAATCCTCCCACGTCGACAACGACGTGGCTTTTCACCTCGCAATCCTCGCCGCAAGTGGGAACGAGCTTCTCGAGAGATTCGAGGTCATCCTCGAGCCTGCTCTCCGCGCACGCCACGCTCTGGCGACCAAACACGCCGCGTCGAGGGAGTATCTCGATCTGCACCTCGCGGTGTACGAGGCGATCCGGGAAGGGGATGCTGAGGCAGCACGCAAGCGCGCGGCCGAGTTGATGCAGAGCTCCGCCCACGACCTCGAGCTGATCCTCAACGCCGCGCACGTCGGCTCGTGAGTCGATACGGCTCGACCGCACTCGCAGAACATCGCTGATTCCTTAACACGCTTGTTTCGAAACCTCTTTTCATATAAAACTACTTAACGCTCGTCGAGCACTTCGCCAACGATGACGAGGAAGGTAGCCATGAGAAACAGGAAACGTAAGCTGGCTGCGGTGATCACCGCAGCAGCGCTGGTAACAGGAGGCGTGGTGGCGGGTTCCGCTCCCGCGACGGCCGCGGTCGGGGTATACGTCGATCCGAATGGAGTCCTGGTTCAGGACTGGGAGGGCTGGGGCACGGCGATGGCCTGGTGGGCCGACCGCATCGGCACTTGGCCGGAGGCGAAGCGCGCCGAGATCGCCGATCAGCTGTTCTCCACCACGAACGGCCTGGGCCTGAACATCATTCGATACAACCTCGGGGGCAGCGCCGACCCCAACCCCGTCACGCAGATGCGGCCGGGCGGCGCAGTGCCCTCCTACCTTCAGAAGGACGAGACGACGGGCGTCGTCTCCTATGACTGGACCCTCGATACCGGTCAGCGCCAGATGCTCGATATGGCCAAGGCACGCGGGGCCGATACCTTCGAGGCGTTCGTGAACAGCCCGCCGGCGTTCATGACAGCCAGTGGAGACCCGCGTGGCAACCCGAACTGCAGCACCACCGACAACATCGCACCGGCCAACTACGACGCGTTCGTCGCCTATATGGTGACGGTGCTGAAGAAGTACAAGAACGGCTCGGCAGTGGACGGCGCCGGTTTCGGCACCGAGTTCGACACGATCTCGCCATACAACGAGCCAGACATCTGCTGGAACTCCGGCGGTGCGGGAATCTCCGAGGGAAACAAACTCTCGGCTGCGGCGCAGTCGGCGATCCTGGTGAAGCTCGACGCGGCGCTTGCTGCCGAGGGTCTCGACACCGAGATCTCCGGTCCGGAAACGTCCAACATGAACAACCTCGTGTCGCAGTGGAGCGCTCTGACCCCCGCCGCGAAAGCGGCTGTCGACCAGATCAACGTTCACGAGTACGGCGGCACGGACAGAGCCGGCGTTCGCAACACCGCCGTATCCGCAGGAAAGAAGCTGTGGATGTCGGAGTACGGATGCTGTGACGGCACTGGCGGCGACAACCATCAACTCACCAACCCCGGCCTATGGATCTCGCAGCAGATCTCGAACGATCTCAACGTGATGCGGCCGTCGGCGTGGGTGATGTGGCAGGTCGTCGAAGACGAGGGCATCCAGCAGAGCTACGACATCACCTGGGGTGCGATCCACGCCGATATGGCGGGTTCTACCTATACGCATAACCAGACGAAGATGTTCCCGTTCTTCCGGCAGTACACGAACTTCATCCGTCCCGGATCGCAGATCATCAGCACCGGGGACAACAATGTCGTGGCGTCGTATCAGCCGACGACCGGGAAGCTCTCGCTCGTCGCCGTGAACAACACCGGATCCGCCGTGAACAAGAGCATGAACCTCGGCGCGTTCTCGACCGTTGGTTCCTCGGCGACAGCGGTGCGCACCTCAGGCACCGAATCGTTCGTATCCCTGTCCCCGGTCGCGGTGTCGAACAAGCAGTTCACGACCACACTGCCGGCGAACTCGGTGACGTCGTACACCGTGAACGTCGGCGCCGCTGCCGCACCCTGGAACGCGTCAACGACCTACGAGATCGTCGCAGCCCACAGCAACCAGCGACTCGGAATCGCCGCCGGCAGCACAGCCGACGGAGGCCAGGCCCTTCAATGGACCGACACCAACGGCGCTGAGCAGGGCTGGAATCTCCAGCCGACCACCGACGGTTACTACAAGATCACCAACGCCAACAGCAGCAAGGCGCTCTCCGTCTCCGGCGAAAGCATCGCCAACGGCGGGAACATCGTGCAATGGACGTATGGCGGCGGGCTGCATCAGCAGTGGAAGATCGTCCCCACCAACGACGGCGGCTACGCCATCGTCAACCGCAAGAGTGGAAAGCTGCTCTCCATAAGCGGCGAATCCACCAACCCCGGAGCATCCGCCATCCAATGGACCGACGGCTCCGGCGCCCACCAGAGATGGACGCTGGTACCCCGCTAAGAACAAGTCCGGTGAAGGATGCGTACGGTTGCTCATGTCGAATGAGCAATCGCACGCATCCTTCCGTCCGATCCCGACCCAGCGCAACGGGAGTTATGGCAGACGGCGCGGTCGATTGCGCGCGGGGAACCGGCGTAGCAGCGTGGGCCGCTGGTCGTCAGACGGCAGCAGGTGCGGTCGGTTCTTCGCAAGTGTGTGGGCCGACTGTGAGGCGCGCTTCCACGCGGGATGGCTGATGCCGGGGACCGGTCGAGTCGCGAATCACGAGCCGCACGTCATAGGTTCTACGTCCGTGCACGCCTGATTCGGGGGCGAGGAGCGCGGCAACTGCGTCGGCGGCCATCTCTTCGACCGGTTGGTGCACGGTGGTCAGAGGCGGCGCGGCGAACGGCGCCTCGGGTGAGTCGTCGAAGGATACGACGGAGACCTCGGACGGCACCTGGAGTCCCACCTCTCGCAGAGCGCGGAGGGCGCCTACGGCGATCATGTCCGATGAGGCGAACACAGCGGACGGTGTCTGTTCCTCGAGGATCGTCCGCATGCCGTCGTATCCACCTTCTCTGGTGTAGCTGATCGCGGCCGCGGGTCCGGGAGTGCGGCCGGAAAGCCGATGGGCGTCGGACCAGGCTGCGTGTCGTTCATCGGCGCCCGGTGGGGATCCGAGGAATGCGACGGAATCGTGACCGAGATCGAAGAGATGCTCGAGAGCCATCAGCGTCCCCGCGCGCAGATCTGGCCGCAGAATCGCTCGGGAGGCAAGGGGTGCATCAGCATCCAGCTGGACGAGAGGGCTCGACAGCCGATCGATTTTCCGGGCATTGTCGTCGTCGAGTGGAGATACCAGGATGATTCCCGACACTTGGCGCGCATCGAGCTCGCGGAGGTGGTCGATCGTCTTCGCGGGATCACCGAGGGTACTTCCTATGATCACGCGGCTACCGAGTCGTTCGGCTTCGATTTCGACAGCGCGGGCGAGTCGCGCGTAGAACGGGTTGCCGATGTCGTGGATGACCAGGCCCAGCACTTCGCTACTGCCGAGGCTGAGCGCCCTTGCGGCGGCGTTGGGGCGATAGCCGAGCTTCTGCACGGCGTCTCGCACCCGATCGGCGGTGGCGGGAGCGACGGGTTGAGGGCCGCCGTTGAGCGTGTAGCTCACGACGGCAACGCTCACACCCGCGAGTTTGGCCACGTCCGCGCGCGTGACCGCCTTGCGCGACTCGTTGCTCACGCGGTCAGTCTCCCACAACCGCGACTCTCGCCGCTGCGTTTCCGAGCGCGATGGGCGCATCGCCGAAGTCCGGGATCTCGAGTCTCTCGCCGCCACGCAGCGCGGATTCGTGCGCGATTATCCCGGGAAGAGTGAAGCGCGCGGCGATCCATGCGTTGACCGGCGGAAGCGATCCCTGGTTGACGGCGGTCACGAAATCATCGACGAGGAAATGGTGGCTGCCTTCGTGACCGTTGCGCTCACCTTCGAAGCTCTGCGGTAGGCGGCTGCGGTCGTGCACGAGTGCGTATCCGGAAGCGAACGCGTCGCGAAGGTCGGGGTCGATGTCAGCAAGCGCCGGGTCGTCCAACGACATCGAGGTGTCGGTTGCCACGAGGCTGGAGATATCTTCGACATGCTCCTTGTCCTGCCAGACGGCGACGTTCGCGAGCTGTTCGAAGCTCGCCTCGGTCCCGAAGTAGCGGAAGCGGGATTCGCGGATCCGGGACGGATAACCCACGCGACGCATTTCGTTGATTCGCATGATCCCGCCATCGGCAAGTTCGAAGAGCGCGGTGGCGTTCGAGAAGTCGTTGTCGAACTGGCTCACGGTTTTGTCGAAGACGCCATCGCCGCGTTCGTCGCGCACTCCGATGCAGCTCACGCTGACGGCGTGTCCGCCGATCGCGCCCAGGACTCCGCCGATCGAGTGCGTCGGATAGAGCATGGGCGGGTAACTCGCCGTTGCCCGCCAGTTGTCCCCGCCGGAGTATTGATAGGCCTTGTAGAAGCCCAGGTCCATGTCGTGGACGTAGTCGCCCTCGGTGTAGAAGACCCGACCGAAGTCGCCTGCTTCTTTTCGCTGCCTCGCGTACACGGTGGCCGGATTGTAGTAGCTGGTCTCTCCCATCATGTAGGTGAGACCCGTCTGCTCGACCAACTCGATGATGCGCGCGATCTCGTCGCGGGTGATCGCCATCGGCACGGCACAGTAGACGTGCTTGCCCGCCTCAAGGGCCGCAGCCACGATGCTCCCGTGTGTCCAGCGCTGCGTGAAGATCGCGACCGCGTCGATCGACGGATCCTCGAGCAGTGCTTCGAATGAGGGTGCCACACCGTCGAGGCCGAGCCGCTCGACGTTCTCGGCGGCACGTTCCGGAATGAGGTCAGTCACGACGACCCGATCAATGCCCGGGTGCAATTTGAACAAGTGGGCGAAGTGGCCAGCGAACTGGCCGGCACCGACGATGCCCAGGGTGAAAGACATGTGTTCTCGCTTCCTCGCGTTGTCGTGCGCTGATGCCCGACGAACAGCGATCGTGACACATAACATTACGCGTGTCAATAATAAGACATCCTTCTGTTCACGGGCTTTGATTGCCAGTTGCGCTCAAATAGTTACGCGGGTAAAGTCGCCGCAACGCCCCGGCATTTCCTGAACCGACAGCGGACAGAGTCCGCCCTACACGAAGGCGATAGACGATGAAGTCACCGATTCCCCTGGCCGCAGCGACGGTCGTAGTCCTGGCTGTTGCCGTGACCGGCTGCGCAGGCAGCGGCTCCAGCGCCACCACCACGCTCGAGTTTCAGACGGCCACCGGCGCTGATTCGCCGGTTTTCGCCGAACTCGAGGCTGCCGCTGAGGCCTTCACGAAAGAGAACCCCGAGATCGCTATCGATGTCATCCCGCAGACGAGCAGCTATGAAGCAGACATGAAGGTGCGGCTGGCCGCTGACGACGTTCCCGACATCATGGGTACCCACGGCTGGTCGCTGCTGCGCTATTCCCCGTTCCTCGAGCCGTTGAAGGCGCAAGCATGGAACGCCGACGTCAACCCGGCGCTGAACGATGCGATGCGTGGGGAGGACGATGAGATCTATGCGTTGCCCATCGTCACCGATGTCGCTGGTCTCGTCGTCAACTACGACGTCCTGGAGAGCGTCGGCGCGAGCGCTTCCGATCTGACGACCTGGTCCGGCTTCACCGAAGTCGCTGAGAAGATCGCGGCAACCGGGATCGCGCCGATCGTTGTCGGTGGCAAGGACGAGTTCCAGGGGAACGTCGTCGATTGGATGGCCAGCGCTTACTACGACGAGGCCTCGCTCCAGGACCTCGGTGAGGGAACCTGGGTCAACGAGCCGTACGAAGAGATGCTCACCCTCGTCGACGATTGGCGCGCAGCCGACTTGTTCAACGACGACTACTCGTCGGCGACGGGCGATGACATGGCTCGCGCTCTCGCCGACGGACAGGGCGCTTTCGAGTTCGGCCAGAACAGCCGCATCACCGCTGCGCTCGACTACAACCCCGACGCGAATATCGGGTACATCCCGGTGCCAGCGCTCGAGGGCGGAGACCCCTTCCTCATCGGCGGCGAGATGGTCGCGTTCGGTACGGCCCGCGGCGGCGAGCACCTCGAAGAGTCCCTGAAGTTCCTCAACTTCCTGTCCGAGCCTGACCGCATCGCCAGTCTTGCCGCGGCCGCGGGGAATGCACCTGGTTTGGTGACGGCCGACGTGAAGCTCGCCGGCCCCCTCGCCGACTCCTACAACGAGTACGCAGCCTCGGGCGAGGTCCCGCTGGTGCCCTACTTCGATCGCGTGTACCTGCCCAACGGCATGTGGGACACGATGGTCACCACGACGGATGCCGTCATCACCGGCCAGCAGAATCCCTCAGCGGCGACATCGCAGATGGCGTCCGATTTCGACAGCCTGTTCAGCCAGTCCAAGTGATCCGGTGAGGGGCGCACATCGGTCGCGCCCCTCACCTGCGACCAAGAGGAGCACTCATGGCCATCAATGCGCTACCGCTGGCGGGAACGAAGTCCCTCCCTCGCATCCGTTCTCGTCGCCCCCGCGGCGCCGGCATCAACACCCTCTACCTCCCGGCGATTCTGCTGTTCGCCATATTCTCCGTCTACCCTCTGATCTCCGGCGTCCAGATCTCGTTCACGGACTGGGACGGATACAGCGCGGGTCGCGACGCCGTGGGACTGGACAACTACATCCGGTTGCTGACCGACGTGAACTTCCGAACGGCACTGCTCAACACGTTCGTCTACGGCATCGGCTCAACTGTGATCCAGCAGGTGATCGGTCTCGGGCTCGCCCTGGCATTGAACCGAGCCTTCCGCGGCAGGGGGCTCGCCCGCACGATCATCTATCTCCCGGTGCTCGTGTCACCGATCGTCATGGGCACCATGTACTACCAGTTGTTCCGCTACAACGGGGGCGCGCTCAATGACATCGCCGCGGCGGTCGGAGGGTCGCCTGTGCCGTGGCTCAGCGATGCGGGCCTGGGAATCGCTGTCATCGTCGCGGTGAACTCTCTGCAGTACGTCGGTATCTCGATGGTCATCTACCTCGCCGGTCTGCAGGCCGTCCCTCAGGAATACTACGAAGCCGCAGCCATCGACGGCGCCGGCCCATGGCAACGATTCCGCTCGATCACCGTCCCGCTGCTGCAACCGGCATTCGCCACGAGCGTCATCCTCAACCTCATCGGCGGACTCAAGCTCTTCGACGTCATCACGGTGATGACCGGCGGCGGCCCGGGTTACGCGACGCACTCCGTCTCATCACTCATCGGCAAGACGTACTTCGACAACCAGGCTGCAGGCTATGCCTCCGCAATGGGCGTTGTACTGTTCCTCATCATCGTGGTGCTGACCATCGTGCTCAACAACGCACTCAACCGAAAGCGGGTGGACTCGTGAACGACACACGACCGATTGCCAAGGCCGCCATCTGGATCTTCGTCGGAGCAGCGATGATCCTGCAGCTCCTGCCCTTCTACGTCACCGTCACGACCGCCCTCAAGCCCCGAACAGACCGCAGTTCATCATGGCTGCTCCCACAGGGTGAGATCGCATGGGAGAACTTCCAGACCGCCATCGAAGATGGAAACGTGATCACCGCGATCGTGAACACGGCACTCATCACCGTCGTGAGCACGCTTCTCACCTGTGTCATCGCTGCGGCCGCCGCCTATCCCCTGGCCCGCCGAACGACGATCGGCAACCGCACACTACTACTGGCGATCGTGGGACTCATGATGATTCCGCCGCTGTCCACGCTGGTGCCGCTCTACACCCTTCTCCGCGGCATCGGAGCGCTCAACACCCACTGGGGACTCACTATCGTGATGGTGGCGAACGGCCTCCCACTGGCGATCTTCTTGTACGCCGCCTTCATGCGCTCGTTGCCCGTCTCGGTCGAAGAGGCCGCACGCGTCGACGGAGCCTCCCAACTGCAAGTCCTGTGGCAGATCGTCGTACCGATGCTGAAGCCGGTCACCGCCACGGTCATCATCCTCACCTCCGTGGGAGTGTGGAACGAGTTCGCCCTGTCGAACTACATACTCACCAAGCCGGACACGCGCATGATCGCCCCCTCTATCAGCACCTTCTTCTCCGCCACGGGGTCCAACTTCGGCGCGGCCGCGGCTGCCTCGCTGCTCGCCGTCGCGCCCGTCCTTATCGCCTACCTCTTCCTGCAACGACAATTCATCTCGGGCATGGTCGCCGGCGCCGAGAAGTGAAGACGTCGGGCTCGCGGTTCCGTCGCACGAGAGCACTTGTGCGTCACGGTCTCGAGGCTGAGGACCCAGCTCGCTCCTGGTCTGGCAGTCACCATATATTGAATGGAGCTGGAGTGGCGCGGATGAGGCACGCCCTCCGTGTCACGAGTGGATCTGCTTCACCGTCACCACGACGTTCAGCGACAATGACGCGGTCGTGACCTACGCAGGGGCGCGGGGTCACTCCGGCGATCGCAACGCCGGCGACTTCTCCAACGACGTCTTCTAGACGCAGGCGAACGGGCCTCGGCGGCTGGTACTTGCCCGTGGCAAGCGCGCGGAGTTGTTGCATCGGCCCGCCGTTGGCTATGAGCGGGACCGCCTCCACAGTTCGAGTCCCGAGGAGCGTCCGCGACGTTGCGAGGGGCAGCGAACAGGGCGGCTCGGGGAGTTCGCGAAACCCGTCCCCCGATCGGGCGACACCTGTCGCCGAGACGCTGCCCTCACGTTCGATTGATCACCGGCTCCATGCAATGAGATCCCTGCCGAGGCAGGGATCTCATTCTGCGGAGACGAGGGGATTTGAACCCCTGGTCCCCGTGAGGGGACTCCACCTTAGCAGGGTGNGTGCACTCGGCCGGACTATGCGACGTCTCCAGGCATCCGCTCCGTGAAGACCGGATGCACCTTGCAAGCATAACGGGTTCAGGGGACAGTCACGAATCGGGACTCAGGCGACTTCGGCCGGGCCGCCTGCAGGACGAAAGCACGTCTGCAGGACGAAAACCGACGGATGCTCCCGCATCCGTGCCCCGGTCCTGCACACGGCACGGGTTCCGAGCGTGCCACCCACCGACGGTCGGTCAGCCGGCGCTCGACTCCCGCACGACGAGCTCGGGCTGGAATCGCACGCGACGATCGTGTTCGACGCCGTCGAGCTCCTTCAGCAGCAGGTCGACACCTGTCCAGCCGAGCAGCCTGGCGGGCTGGCGCACCGAGCTCAGCGGCACGACAGTGGCCGAAGCGAAGTCGATGTCGTCGTACCCGACCATCGCGATGTCCTGGGGCACGCGGATCGCGGATCCGAAGCTGAAGGCCTGCAGCAGGCCGACGGCGAGCAGGTCGTTCGCGGCGAAGACCGCATCCGGGCGCGATTCCGGGGCACGCGCCGCGATGGCCTCGCCCGCAGCCCTGCCCTGCAGCACGGTGAGCGCAGACTGCTCGAAGATCTCGAGAGTGACGTCGGGGTGGGCTGCGACCGCCGCCTGCACCCCCCGAAGACGATCGGCGACCTGATGCACCGACTGCGGCCCACCGACGAACGCGAGTCGGCGTCGTCCGGCCGAGAGCAGGTGCTCTGCAGCGAGCCGGCCACCCTCGACGTCGTCGACCGACACCGACGGAAGAAGGCCCTCCTCCACCTCACGGTCGACGAGGATCACCGGCATGCCACCCGCGGCGAAGCGGTGCACGGCCGAGAGGTCGTCGGAGGCAGGCGTCAGCAGCACGCCGTTGACGCGCTGCTCCTGGAAGAGTTCGAGATGAGCGACCTGGCGCTCGTCGCGCTCGTCGCTGTTGCCGAGCAGCACGGTCATGCCGGCATCCGCTGCTCTGTCTTCTGCCCCGCGCACGACCTCGGCGAAGAACGGGTTGCCGATGTCGGGCACCACGAGACCGATGCTGCGGCTGCGTCCTGCCCGCAGCTGCCTGGCCGCGTCGTTGCGCACGAAGCCCAGCTCCTGGATGACGCGCTGCACGCGTTCGACCGTCTTGGCGGACACGCGTTCCGGCTGATTGAGCACGTTCGAGACGGTGCCGACCGAGACGCCGGCCGCAGCAGCGACGTCCTTCACCCCTACAGCCATGGCGTGCCTCCGTCCGTCCGCGCGTGCGCCAACGACTACCTTCTCATTCCTCGCCGCTCTCCCGGCGCCGACGACGCCCCGGCACGGCGACGACGGCGAGCGCCGCGCAGCCGATTCCGGCGATGAAGAGGGGCGCGAGCGCCCAGGTCACGACACCGGTGAAGACGGCCGCGGCCGCGATGTAGGCGGCACCGGCAGCATCCGCCCTGATCGCTCCGGGCACCGCACGCACGGCGTCCTTCCACCCGAGGGAAGGCGACCAGGCTCCTGCGGCGAGGAGCACGGCGACGGCGAGAGCGAGCAGTCCCGCCCAGCCGACGACCGCGATGGCCTCGCCACCGGGCAGAGCACCCGACCCTGCGAGCACCACGTCGATCGTCAGCACGGTCGCGATCAGCGCAGCCGGCACACCGACGGCGAGCGACGGCAGGATGCCGGCGCGCACGTCCTCCCAGAACAGCGCGGTACGCGAGTCCTCGGCCGCGACGAAGCGTCGCAGATGACGGATGCCGGCGGCCAGCGCGATCGGCAGAGTGACGACGCCGAGGGCGATGATCGTCATGAGCAGCCCGACCGTCAGCACCTCGCCGAACAGCCCGAACTTCGCCGTCGCGCCGGGGTTGACTCCCGGCTCGACCCCACCGACCGTGGGGCCGGCACCCGAGCTCGCCTCACGCTTCGCGGCCCGATGGGCCCGACGGTCTTCGCGGATGACCGACATCGCTATCCCTTCAGCCCCTGTGTGGCCACGCCGTCGACGAGGAACCTCTGGAAGACCACGAAGAACAGCAGCACCGGCAGCAGCGCGACGAACGAGGCAGTGACCGTGGCGCCGTAGTCGGACGACGAGGTCTGGTCGTTGTAGAGACGCAGCGCGATGGGCAGCGGGTAGTTCTCGGGGCTGGTCAGGTAGAGGAGAGGCCCGAGGAAGTCGTTCCACGCCCAGATGAACGAGAAGATCGCGCAGGTGATCAGCGCCGGCTTGATGAGCGGCAGGATGATCGACCAGAAGATCCGCATGTGGCCCGCACCGTCGATCTTCGCGGCCTCGTCCATGTCGCGCGGCATCTGACGGATGAACTGCACGAGCAGGAAGACGAAGAACGCCTCGGTGGCGAGGAACTTCGGCAGGATCAGCGGGATGAACGTGTCGACCCAGCCGAGCTGGTTGAAGATGATGTACTGCGGGATGATCACGACGTGGAACGGCAGCAGCAGCGTGCCGATCATCGCCGCGAACAGCACCCCGAGTCCCTTGAACTGCACCCGGGCGAACGCATACGCGGCGAGAGCAGACGAGAGCACGGTGCCGACGACCGCGGAGACCGCGAGGATCAGCGAGTTCAGGAAGAAGCGCCACATCGGCACTCCGGCGATGCCCTCCATGACCTTGCCGTAGTTCTCGATGGTCGGTGCCTGCGGGAACAGTCCCGGGTTCTGACCGAACTCGGAGTTCGGCTTGAACGTCGACAGGAACAGCCACAGCAGCGGATACAGCACGACCGCGGTGAGCACGATCAGACCGATGAACCAGATGACGGTCTGCCAGGTCTTGCGCTTGATCCTGCGACGAGGGGCAGGCGGGCCGGCGGGCGTCGTCTGCTGCGCGGCGAAGACCGGGGTCGACGCGGCACCGGACGTGGTGGCCTGGTTGGAGGTACTCATTTGTCGTCTCCCGAGTAGTGCACCCACGACCTCTGCGTGCGGAAGAGGATGAAGGCGATGATCGCGACGACGACGAGGAGCACCCAGGCGATCGCCGCGGCGTAGCCCATCTGTCCGTCGGAGAATCCGCGCTTGTACAGGTACACGGTGATGAAGTTCGTCATGCCGGCGGGGCCGCCGGTGCCGTTCGAGATGATGTAGGCCGAGGCGAACACCTGGAACGCACCGATCAGACCGAGCAGCAGGTTGAAGAACATCACCGGCGAGAGCATGGGGATGGTCACCGCGCGGAACCGGCGGTACGCGTTCGCGCCGTCCATCTCGGCCGCCTCGTACAGCTCCTTGGGGATCTGCTTGAGACCCGCGAGGAAGATCACCATCGTGGCACCGAACTGCCACACGGCGAGCAGGATCATCATCGGGAGCACGAGGCCCGGGTTTCCGATCCATCCCCCGAGGTTGATCCCGAAGATCTGCAGACCGCTGTCGACCGGACCGTCGGAGGAGAACATCGCACGCCACACGATCGCGACGGACACCGAGCCGCCGATGAGCGACGGAGCGTAGAACGCCGAGCGGAAGAAGCCCGCCCCCTTGTCGCGGTAGTTCAGCAGCATCGCGACGGCCAGCGCCGCGGCCAGGGTGATCGGGGTGCCGATGAACACGTAGACCAGAGTGATCTGCGCCGACTGGATGAAGTTCGGGTCGTTCGTGAACAGGCGGACGTAGTTGTCCAGGCCGATCCACTTGGGCGGCTGGAAGATGTTGTACTTCGTGAAGGACAGGTAGAGGGAGTACACCATCGGCACTCCGGTCAGCCCGAAGAAGCCGATCAGCCATGGGGTGAGGAACGCATAGCCTGTCGCGGTCTCGCGACGCAGTCGTGCGCGCTGTCCGGGCCGTGCGAGTTCGTTCTCGGGACGGCGGCCGCTGCGCAGCGCCCGCCCTCGCCCGGACTTCTTGCCCGTGACGATCGTCCTGGTCGCCGTCGTGCTCATGACAGCTCCTTCCGAAGTGGATGGGGTACGGTGGGTCGGGCGGACGTCGCCCGACCCACCGACGGAATCACTGGTTGAGGACGACGTCCATCTCGGAGAAGAACTGCTCCACGGCCTCGTCGACCGTCGTCGTGCCGAAGTTCAGCTCGGTGCCCAGCGTCCGGAACTTCTCCTCGAGGGTGCCGTAGCCGACGATCGGCACGGGCGGAGCGTCGCCGAGGCGGTCGGAGATGGACTCCTCGTAATCCTTGACGAGCTGGCTCATCGGGTCGAGGTCGGCCGCCTCGAGAGCGGTCTCGGATGCCGGGAGGCCACGGTTCGTGCCGAAGATCTCACCGGACTCGGGCGAGTTCACCAGGAAGTTGACGAGCGTCGCCGCCGCCTCCGGGTGCTCCGTCTTGGCCGAGATCGTGTGCAGCATCGACGGCTTCAGGTAGAGGTCCTTCGCGCCGTCCTTGGTGACGGGAGGAGCCACGAGGCCGAGCTCGGTGTAGTTCTCACCGAGGTTGGCGAGGTAGCCGGCACCGAAGTTGTCCCACGTCAGCTCGCTGGCGTTCTTGGCCGCGTCGAAGGCGCTCAGCGGGTTGAGCTCTTCGACGGTCTGCTGAGGAACGACGGCTCCATCGCGGATGTCATCGCCGGACTCCCAGAACTCCTTCAGGCGGTCCTCGTCGAAGCCGGGGGTGCCGTCCTCGTCGAACAGGTTCTTGCCTTCGCTGCGCAGCTGGATCTCGAAGTTCTGGATGCGGCCGGTCCAGTCGGACCCGCCCCAGAACGCTCCGCCACTGGCGTCGGTGACCTCGCCGATCCACTCGTCGTAGTCATCCCAGTCGCCGCCGGCGAACTGCTCGACGCCCGCGGTCTCGAGAAGAGCGGGGTTCGTGAACATGCCCCACGCGTTGGTGGAGGTCGCGATGCCGTAGGTGGTGTCGTCGACGACGCCGATGCCGAGGATGTTCTCAGGCAGCGGGTCTGTCTCGATGACGGATCCGAGGTAGGGCTCGAGGTCGAGCAGCAGGCCGTTCTCGGAGTACTGACGCAGGTACGAGTAGTCGAACTGCATCACGTCGGGGAGTCCGCCACCGGCCGCCTCGGTCTGACGCTTCTCCCAGAACTCCGGGAATCCGAGGAAGGTCGCGTTCACCGTGATGTTCGGGTACTCCTCGTTGAACGCCTCGATCGCCTGGTTGTACAGGTCGGCGCGGACGTCGTTGCCCCAGAACGCGAGGTCGAGCGTGACCTTCTCGTCAGGGTCGTAGGTGGCCCCGCCCTCGGGGCTGCCGCCGCCGGCGCAGCCGGCGAGTACCAGCGCTGCGCTGGTGGCGACGGCCGCTGCGGCCGCCAGACGCTTCTTGCTGAACATCGTTGTCCTCTCTGGTGAACGTCCTCGTTCGGCTGAGCCGCGGAACGCCTGTGTCCATGTGGTGCGGGTAACGATTCCCATGGTGCGGGGAAAACGCTTACCTGCACGCTAATCCAGATTGAAACGTTTCGCAACCGGCAATTTCGCGGCCGGATTACATCGATTACCGCGGGATCTTCCAGTCTTTCACGACCAGGTTCCCAGCCTCGACCTCGAGACCCAACCGATATACCGCGGCTCGTCTCTGCTCGCCCGTGGCGGCGTGCACCGGCGCCGCCTCCGCGGTGGCGAAGAAGTAGAACCACAGCTCGTCGCCGTGGCGCACATGCGCGCCGTGATTGCCGTGGCCTCCCCCGGGAGCATCGGCGAGGATGACGGCATCCTCACCGCCCTGCCTGGTCCACCGGACGCCGTCGTCTGAGCGATACACGCCCATCCCCCGCCACTCGTCGACGATCATCCACCAGAATCCCCCGAGGACGAAGACCGTCGGCCCCTCATGGGGGCGTCCGCCGATCGCGATGCCGTCGAGACGCCACTCCGCGAGGTCGGCGGATGACGCGACCATCGTGACCGAGTCCGCCGCCTCGTCCTTGTACCAGATCCGCCAGAGGCCGTCGGGGGTGCGCGCGACCGCCGCGTCGATGACCCGATCACTGCTCAACGCCAGCGGTCCGCGTCTCTCCCAGCGACGGAGGTCACCTGAGACGTACTCGACGATCTCGCGCACGAATCCGGGCCAGCGGTCGGGTATACCGTCGATCTCGGTCAGGTACATGCGCCACTGCGCGCCGTCCCAGACGACCTCGGGCGCCCAGTGCGTGCGGTCGACCTCGGCGGGCGGCGGGCCCGACTCCAGGACGAGGTCGGAAGCCGCGGGCTCGAGCGTGCCGTCGTAGGTCCACTCGACGCCGTCGCGCGAGGTGGCGACGCCGATGCGGCTGCCGTGGATCCATGAGACGCCGGGACCCGCGTCCTCGAGGCTCGCCCGGCGCTGCGTGTAGAACATCCACCACAGGCCGTCGGCATCGATCACGACCCGCGGATCCGTGGCGCCGTCGTAGACCGGGTCGCGGTAGAGCTCGATCATCGGCGGAGGTCGGTCACCGGACTCGCGAAACCGGCACGATGCGTCGGGTGTGCGGCGAGCACCTCGGGCGTGATCACCGCGCCGTCGGATGCCGCCGAGGCGTAGATCCCCGCGACGATCTCGAGCGACCGCGCGGGAGCATCCGCAGTCGCCGGCAAAGGCTCGCCGTCGAGCAGCGCGTCGAACACGTCGCGCAGCAGCGGCTCGTGGTCGCTGCGCTCCTCGACATCGGGGAACGCCCACGAGTCCGCCTCGGCCTCGAAGCCGGGCGCCGGGGTGATCCGCCAATTCTCGTGCCCGTGTCCGTAGACGTGGTCGACCGTGATCGTGGCCCTCTGCGTGTCGATGCGGATCGAGCTCGCCTCTCGCGGCGACACCGCGCTCGTGATCAGCTGCGCGACGACACCCTGCTCGAAGACGATCGTCGCGGTCGACACGTCTTCGGTCTCGGTCTCGCGATCGAGCCTCCAGAGGCGCCCCTGCACCGACGACCAGTCACCCAGCAGGTGAGCGAGCAGATCGATCTGATGGATGCCGTGGCCGAGGGTCGTGCCGCCGCCCTCCGTCTCCCACTTGCCGCGCCACGGCACCGCGAAGTAGTCGGCGTCACGGAACCACAGCGTCTGGCACACCGCGACGAGCGGGCGACCGAGCGCTCCGCTCTGCAGAAGTCCGCGCACGTGCGCTGCCGCCGTGCCTGTGCGCTGCTGGAACACCACCGCCAGCTGCCTGTCGGTCGCGAGTGCACCCGCGCGCATGTCGTCGAGCTCGTCGAGGGACGGTGCCGGCGGCTTCTCGACGATCACGTGCGCGCCCGCGGCGAAGGCGGCCAGCGACTGCGTGCGGTGCGGACCCGGCGGGGTGCAGATGAGCACCACGTCCGGATGCTCGGCCGCGAGCATCTCGTCGAGGTCGGAGTAGGCGGCGGCGATGTCGTATCTGCCGGCGAACTCCTCGGCCTTCTCGAGGCTGAGGTCGGCGACGGCGACGAGTTCTGCGCGCGGATACGCGGCGACGGCGCGGGCGTGGGAGTTCGCCACGGAGCCGGTGCCCACCAGGGCAGCTCGAAGGGTCTTCTCGGAAGTCATCGGTCCTCCTCAGGACGGTGAGTCGGTGTCGTCTCAGATCGCGTCATCTCAGATCGCGTCATCTCATGCCGTTCTGCACCAGGTGCAGCCGAGCGTATCGCCCGTCGGCCGCGAGCAGCTCGTCGTGGGAGCCCTGCTCGACGATGCGGCCGTGCTCGAGCACGACGATGCGATCGGCCTGCCGAACAGTCGACAGCCGGTGCGCGACGACCAGGGTGGTTCGGCCGCGCATGAGTCGTTCGAGAGCCTCTTTCACGAGGCCTTCGGATTCGGGATCGAGGGCACTGGTGGCCTCATCGAGCAGCAGGATGCGCGGGTCGCGCACGAGCGCACGGGCGATCGCCAGTCGCTGACGCTGGCCACCCGACAGGCGCGCACCCCGCTCGCCGACCACCGTGTCCCAGCCGTGGGGCTGCTCGCTCACGAACTCCCACGCGTTGGCATCGCGCAGCGCCTGTTCGACGCGGTCCGGCGTGACGTCGGGCATGCCGTAGGCGATGTTGTCGAACACCGACCCCTCGAACAGCACCGATTCCTGCGGCACGACCGAGATGGAGCGACGGACCGTCCGCAGGTCCAGCTCCTGCATGTCCTGCCCGTCGAGCCTGATACGGCCGCTGGTGGGTCTGACGAAGCCGAGCACCAGGTTGAGGAGCGTCGATTTGCCCGACCCCGACGACCCCACGAACGCGACGGTCTCGCCCGGCGCGATGCGCAGATCGATCTCGAACAGGGCGTCCTCCTCGGCATCCGCGTACCGATGCGTCGCGGAGTCGAGCACGATCTCACCGGCGACGGCCGAGACCGTGCGCTTGCCCGAGTTCTGCTCGACGTCGGGCTCCTGCAGCACCTCCGCGATGGAACGCACCGACTCCAGGCCGCGCGCACCGACGGGGATGAGCATGAGCAGCTGGGTCAGCCCACCGGTCAGCAGCGTGAAGTAGCTCGAGAGCATCACGACCTCACCGGGCGTGATCGGCAGGAATCCGGTGAGCGCGCACACCGCGGCGAGCATGAGGCAGGCGACGCCGAGCAGCTGCATGGCCACCCACGAGATCGACGCGACGCGTCCGTTCAGCAGATCGAGGTCGAGTCCCGCCCGGCGCACGCCGTCGGCCCCGCCCGCGACCCGGGTGATCGCCGTCTCCTCGAGCCCGTGCGCGCGGGTCACCGGGATCAGGGATGCCATCTCGCCCACCCGCGCCGACAGGGTCTCGATCTCGCGACGGAACACCTCGTTACGGCGCTGCGAGCGGTTGCGCATGCCATAGCGGATGCCGATGGCGATGGGCACCGCGAGGGCGTAGACCGGCAGGAACTGCGGCACGGTGACCGCCGTCATGGCGAGCGCCCCGAGCATGACCATCATCGATGACAGGAGCGGATGCGTGACCTGCTGCAGCATCAGCTCGACGTTCTCGACGTCGCGCACGACCTTGGTCTGCACGATCGACGAGCTCATGCGTGTGTGGTACCCGATCGAGAGACTCTGCAGTCGCGCGGTGAGCGCATTGCGCAGGTCCGCGCCGAGGTCGCGCACCACGGTCATGAAGTTGCGTGTGTAGATGATGTGGTTGGGGTAGTTCTGAACCAGAAGCACGGCGGCGAGCGCGAACCACCAGAGCACCTCGGTGACGTCGCCCTTGCTCGCCACGACATCGATGATCGCCGCGGTGATGACCGGCAGGAACCACAGCGGGATCTCCTTCACCGCGAACGCCGTGATCGCGAACGTGAGGCGCCAGGGGCGGCGTGCGACCAGACGCAACACAGAACGGGTCGGGTGCTGACCGTCGATGAGCGCAGCCGGATGGGAAAGCGCTTTCTGTGTCATGGTCCTATCGTAGAGTCCGAGCCGTCGCCAGGGAAGCGCGACGACCTGAATCGGCCGGGAGCACACACATGACCTTCGACGCAGCGTTCGACTGGGCCCGCCGCCACGTGCAGGCGGAGCGACTGCCCACCGCCGTGCTCGGCATGGCGACGGCCGACGGGATCGTCGACCTCGAGGGCTTCGGCGCCGCCACGGATGCCGTGTATCCGCTGTTCTCGATCACGAAGGTCCTCACCGGCATCACGGCGGCGAGGGCGATCGAGCGCGGCCTGCTCACCCCGAACACTCCGTTGACCGACGCCCTCCCCGACTTCGGGTCGTCCCGCGATGACGTCGTGCGCCTGTGGCACCTCGCCTCGCACACATCCGGGATCTCCGAGCCCGCGCTCGACACGGCGCTGCCGCTGCGCCAGGAACTGCTCACCAGAGGACGCGACTTCGCCGCCGGAACCGCCTCGCGGTATTCGACGCTGGCCTTCGAGGGCATCGCGGCACTGATCGAGCATGCGACGGACTCGTCGTGGGATCACGGCACTCTCGACTGGGCCCATCGCATCGGCGCGATCGGCCTGACCCTCGACACCGCGGAGTCGGTCGGTGTGCCTGACGCTGCGGCGGGAGGACTCGACCTCGATCGATTCCACGCCAGCCGGGCACCGGGTGCGGGTCTGCTGGGCCGAGCCGAGGACCTGCTGCACCTGGGCACCGAACTGCTGCGCATCGACCGGGGCGGCCGCGACGGCATCCTCTCTCCTGCCGGACTCGCGATGATGCGGCGCCCGCTCACGGGAGACATCCCCCGCCTCGACCCGTACCCCGACGAGCGCGGTCAGGACTGGGGCTTCACGTTCAATCTGCGTTCTCGGGCCCCTGGACTCGTCGACCGCGACGTCTTCGGCCACGGCGGGTGGGCCGGCACCGAGTTCTGGGTCCACCCCGGTGCCGGGGTCGCCTGGGTGCTGCTCACCAACGCCGCCGTCCGCCCCGGCGTCGATGCCGACGAGCTCGACAACGCGGTGGTGAGCGCGCTCTAGCGCGGCCCGCCCGCGCGACGGTCGGCCCCCGCGCGAGCCGCTGGGCTCATATTCGAGACATCGCCTGAAACGTCTCAAGAAAGTTCTTGCCACCGCCTCCGACCGCGTGCAAGGATCGGTGCCAACCCTCGGGAATACGTTTTCCGGGCAATTCGGATCGATCAATCGGCCGAGACGAAGTGGTCTCTTTCGCCTCGGCTCCCCCTTTTGATATCCGCACCGACGCGGGTCTCTCAGTCGTACCCCTTAGCCAGTGATGTCCAAGGAGGAACCGTGGAGCATTCCACCCGTTCTGCACGAAAGTCCCGTCCGTTCCCGCGCCTGCGCGCAGGGTTCGCCGCCGCCACGATCGCCGCCGTGATCGGGGCGACCATGACCGCCGTCCCGGCGGCGGCCGCGCTCGAACCGACCACCGATGGCGCCTGGCGCTTCGACTTCGGCACGGCCACGAGCCCGGTCGCCGAGGGATACGAGCCGGTGCTCGCGACCTCGCTCTACACGGCCGCATCGGGATGGGGAGTGACGGTTCCCGACGGCGTCGCACTGTTCGCCCGTGACCGCACCGGCAACCGCACTCCGGCGGATCCGGTGGCCGAGGACTTCGTCGCGGGGACCTCCTGGGGCTTCCTGCTCGACAGCGTCCCCGCCGGCGAGTACGACGTGACCGTGACCATCGGCGATGCGCTGACGACGGCGTCGAGCACGAACGCGACGCTCACGCTCGAGGGGGTCGCGCAGACGCGACTGCTGTCACCCAAGGGCGGCTCGACCACCGAGACGTTCCGCACGAAGGTCGAAGACGGTCAGCTGACCGTGGGCTTCACGGGGAGCGGTCTCGGGGCCTACGTCAACGGACTCGTCGTCGCCCCGGTGCTCCCTGCGGTGCCCGCCGACCTCGCTGTCGCCAAGGTCGCCTGGAACACGGTCGACCTGACGTGGACGCCCTCCGATGGCGCCACGGCCTACCGCGTGCTGCGAGCCGACGTCGATGGCGACGCTGTCGGCGAGTTCAGCCGGATCGCCGAGATCGAGACGACGACGTTCTCCGACACCGCCGTCGCCGAGGGCGACACCTTCGCCTACGTGGTCGAGGCCGTCAACTCCTATGGGCTCGTGTCCGCCCGCACCGCCGAGGTGCGCAGCGGCGCCGTCCCGGCGCTCGCCGTGCCGGCGACCCCTGAAGGACTCGCGGTCGCGCAGGTGACGAAGGATGCCGTCGCGCTGACCTGGACCGCGACGCCCAACGCCGACGAGTACGCCGTCGAGCGCGCGGGTGCCGACGGACTCTTCTCCCCCGTCGCCACCGTGTCCGCACCTGCATTCACCGACACCGTCGACACGTCCGAGAAGTGGACGTACCGGGTGACGGCGCGCAACGCGGCAGGCACCTCCGATGCATCCGTCGCCGTCGAATCCGCGGTCTACGCGGCGCCCGCTCCCCTGCCCGCCGGCGACCGGATCGTCTTCGACTTCGGCCCCGGCGCCCTCGCCGACGGCGCCGTCGGCGTCACCTCGGCCGTCGGGTTCTCCGACGAATGGGGATACGGCTTCAGCACGGCTCCGGTCTCTGCAGAACCCGATGTCGATCGCGGCGGCGACGACCCGCTGCGCGGAGACCACGTCGCAGCCCAGGGCGGCACCTTCGAGGTGCAGCTCGGTGCAGGCGACTACATCGTCAGCGTCATCGCGGGTGACCGCAGTGCCGCGAGCGAGATCGCGATCACTGCGGAGGGCATCGCCAAGGTGCAGACGACCGCGAAGCCCGCCGGGGAGTACCTCGAGATGGCCTTCCCGATCGCCCTCATCGATGGTCGTCTGACCCTGCAGGTCGGCGGCTCGGCGGCCGCACTCGACGCACTCACCATCACGCGCCAGACGAGCCGCTCGCCCGGAGCGCTGCCGACGGTGTACCTCGCCGGCGACTCGACCGTCCAGACCTACACCGACACGTTCGCACCGCAGGCCGGGTGGGGGCAGATGATCGACCGCTTCTTCGCCGATGACGTCGCGTTCGCGAATCATGCGATCGGCGGACGGTCCTCGAAGAACTTCATCACGCAGGGCCGTCTCGACGAGATCCTCCGCGGGATCCGCCCCGGCGACTATCTGTTCGTGCAGTTCGGCCACAACGACGCGACTCAGGGCGTCGACGATCGCTACGCGTCTCCCGCCGACTACAAGGAGTATCTGCGCAGCTACGTGCAGGGAGCCCGCCAGCGCGGCGCCACCCCCGTGCTCGTCACCCCCGTCTCGCGCCGCAGCTTCGACGCCACGACGGGCGCCGCCAACGTGAGCTTCCCCGAATACGTGGCGAAGATGATCGAGCTCGCGCAGGAGGAGGGAGTCCCGCTCGTCGACCTGTCGGCATCGAGCCGTGCCTACCTCGACGAGATCGGCCCCGAGGCCGCGAAGTCGGTGTTCCTCTGGGTCGATCCGGGCATCTTCCCCGGGCGCCCGTCCGGCACCCAGGACGACACGCATTTCCAGGACTACGGCGCGATCCAGATGGCTCGTCTGATCGCCCAGGACGTCGCCGCCCTCGACGATCCCCTCGCCGCGAAGGTCGTCGACGTCGAGCCGCCGGCCGCGGTGCCGTCCGCGCCCGCGAATCTCGTCGCCGGCTCCATCTCGAATGCCGGCGCCGTGCTGCAGTGGAACGCGTCCTCGGGCGCAGACATCTACCGCATCGAACGCCAGGCCACTGCCGATCCGGAACAGGTCTGGTCGCTGGTGACCACGACCACGCAGACGAGCGCCATCGTGCAGGGCCTCGCCGAGGGCGCGGGATACCGCTACCGGGTGTTCGCGGTGAACGGCCGGGGCGTCTCGGACGCGTCGAACACCGTGAGCTTCTCGACAAAGCAGGCGAAGTGGAAGTTCGACTTCCAGCTCACCGGCGGGGTCGTGATGCCGGGCTACACCGAGGTGAACCCCGACGACGGATACACGCCTGATGCCGGATTCGGCTTCGGGACCCCTTTGGCAGCGAGCGCCGGACGCGACCGCGGGAACGCGGGTGGTGCGAGCGACCTCGAGCGTGACTTCGTCCTCCCCGGTGACTCGAGCGAGTTCCTCCTCGACGTGCCGAACGGCACGTACTCGGTCAAGACCTACTCGGGCGATTGGATCGGCTCCACCCGGACCAACTTCGACATCGAAGGCAAGGCATTCGGAACGGGCAACGCCGGATCCGGATCCGTGAACGCGTCTGTCCGCGGCCCTGTGCTCGTCACCGACGGTCAGCTCACCGTGCGGGTGCACGGTGCCGCCGCAGGAACACGCCTGAACGGCATCGAGGTGACTCCGATCCTGCTCGGCCCGGCCGGCCTCGAGGTGACGGACGTGGACGCGGATCCTGCTGCGCCGACCGTCTCCCTCGCCTGGAGCGCCGAGCCGGGGATGACCTGGAAGGTGTACCGCACCTCGGCCTTCGAGAAGTCGTCGACCCTGGTCGGCGAGACGGCGACGGCCTCGTTCGTCGATGCCGGCGCCCGCCTGGGGCTCGATTACGCCTATCACGTCACCGCGGTCGACCAGACCGGACTCGAGTCGGTGCCCTCGGCATCCGTCGACGTGTCCTTGGTGGATCCGGCGGTCGACGCTCCCTCGGCACCCACCGCTCTGGCAGTCGACCGGCTCGAGAAGCGCGAGGTGGAGATCTCGTGGGCGCAGCCGAGCACCGCCGTGTACACGATGGTCTTCCGGTCCGAGATCGAGGGTGAGCGCGGTGAACTCGCCGGCTTCGCCAGCTCGAACCGCTTCGTCGACACCGCCGTGCTGACCACGATCCCGTACCACTACACCGCTGTCGCGGTGAATGCCGGTGGTGCGGGGCCCGACTCCGCGCAGCTGAGCACGGAGGCGGCCACCGTGCTGCAGCGGCAGGCCGAGTACCTCGACCGTGCGCCCGCAGCAGTGCAGACGGACGACGGAGTCCTGGTCAGCTGGCGCATGCTCGGCACCGACCCGGATGCGATCGCCTTCCACGTCTACCGTGACGGCACCCGCATCACGGACGAGCCGATCACCGACTCGACCAACCTCCTCGATGCCGACGGTGCGGGCGACTCGACGTACTTCGTCACCAGCCTCCTCGATGATCGCGAGTTCACGGTGACCGACGAGTTCGGAGTGCAGGACGGCGACCACCTCTCGATCCCTCTCGACAAGCCTGCCGACGCGTACACGAAGGACGGCCAGCCGTACTCCTACCGCGCCAACGATGCGAGCGTCGGAGATCTCGACGGCGACGGGCAGTACGAGATCCTCGTCAAGTGGGACCCCTCGAACTCGAAGGACAACTCGCAGTCGGGTTACACGGGCAACGTGTACCTCGACGCCTACCGCCTCGACGGCACGCGCCTGTGGCGCATCGATCTGGGGGTGAACATCCGGGCGGGCGCGCACTACACGCAGTTCCAGGTGTTCGACTACGACGGCGACGGCCGCGCCGAGGTGGTCATGAAGACCGCTGACGGCACGATCGACGGCGTGGGTCAGCCCATCGGCAACGCCAGCGCCGACCACCGCAACAGCACGGGGTACGTGCTGACCGGCCCCGAGTACCTCAGCGTCTTCACCGGACTGACGGGGGCTGCGGTCGACACCGTGGACTACGTGCCGGCCCGAGGCGATGTCGGCTCGTGGGGCGACACCTACGGCAACCGGGTCGACCGGTTCCTGGCGGCGACCGCCTACCTCGACGGCGAGCACCCCAGTGCGATCTTCAGTCGCGGGTACTACACCCGGGCCGTGATGGCGGCGTACGACTTCGACGGCACCACGCTCACTCAGCGCTGGGTGCTCGACTCGAACGACCCGGGCAACGAGGGCTTCTACGGAATGGGCAACCACAACCTGTCGGTCGCCGACGTCGACGGCGACCAGAAGGACGAGATCGTCTACGGATCGGCCACGGTCGACGACGACGGCACACTCCTGTACTCGACCGGCCTCGGCCACGGCGACGCGATCCACGTCTCGGACCTCGTGCCCTCGAACCCCGGACTCGAGGTGTTCGCCGCACACGAGGAGATGAACGCCTCGGGCAACGTCGGTGCGACGATGCGCGACGCGCGCACGGGTGAGGTCCTGTGGTCCATTCCCGCGGCCAAGGACACCGGTCGTGCCGCCTCCGCCGACATCGACCCCCGATACGAAGGCGCCGAAGGCTGGGCGATCGGCGGTGATGCGGCGTGGAACTCCCCCGTCGGGCAGCTGCGCTCATCGACCGGTGAGCTCATCGGTGAAAGCATCCCTGCGGCGAACTTCCTCGCCTGGTTCGACGGAGACCCGCTGCGGGAGATCGTCGACCACGACTGGAACGCCGACACGTCCACGGGCGTGCCGACCGTGTCGAAGTGGAACTGGGAGACAGAGTCCAGCGACGTGATCCTGAAGGCTGCGGGCGCTCTCTCCAACAACAGCACCAAGGGCACGCCGAACCTGCAGGCGGACCTCTTCGGCGACTGGCGCGAGGAGATCGCCTGGCGCTCCGACGACTCGACCGAGTTGCGGATCTACTCGACCACCGACGAGACGGATCTGCGTCTGCGGACCCTGATGCACGATCCCGTGTATCGACTCTCGGTCGCGTGGCAGAACACCGGATACAACCAGCCGCCGCAGACGAGCTTCTTCCTCGGTGACGACATGGAGCAGCCGCCGGCTCCGCGCATCGCGGTCACCGGCGACCCGTCGGGGGCAGTCGACAAGACGGCTCCCGTGGTGTCGGGGATGCCTGCGGACGGCACCCTGTTCGCCAGCACGTCCACCTTCACCGTGGATGTGACGGCCGCCGATCCCGAGTCGGGGGTGCGGACACTCGACGTCACCTTCGACGGAGAACCCGTCGCACCCGGCCAGACGATCGACCTGGCCGACCTCGTCGGACCCCACACGGTCACGGCGAACGCGGTCAACCACGACGGCCTGGTCACTCGTGCGGAGGCTCAGATCCTGGTCTACGACGACGAGCGTCCGACGGCGAAACCCGCCCGCGGCACGCTGTCGACGGACTCGGGCTGGGACACCGGTCTGCACGACGGCGAGTTCACGGTGTCGATGAACCTCTGGCACGGCGTGAACGGCGCGGTGTTCCGGCTCTACGAGAACGGGACGCTCATCGCGACGAAGCTCCTCGATGCCGACTCCCCCAAGGCCCAGCTCACCACGGTCGCCGTGAGCGGCCGCACCGACGGCACGTACGTGTACACGGGTGAGCTGACCAATGCCAAGGGCACGACCTCGACGACATCCGTCACGGTCAAGGTCAAGGATGCCGCCCCCGGGGTGCCCGTCGTCAGCCACGACAACTGGGATCGCGACGGGAGCTACACGGTGACCACCGACCTCTGGTGGGGCACCAACGGCATCGAGTACCGGCTCTACGAGAACGGGGTCCTGATCGACACCCAGGCCCTGGTGGCCGCCTCCCCCTCGGCGCAGCGCGCGCAGACGGCGATCACCGGTCGCGCACCCGGCACGTACGCCTACGTGGCCGAGTTCTCGAACACTGCGGGCGCGACCGCGTCGAGGAGCGTGACCGTGACGGTGAGGTGATTCGGCGATCCATCCGAGACATGGCCGGTCGCTTGACAGAGCGATCGGCCATGCTAGTGTTGAGACATTGAATGAAACGATTCAAAACCCCTCGATGAAGAGAGATCCATCATGACCCGCGTCGCGTTCCAGTTGCAGGTGCGTCCTGAACTGCTCGACGAATACCTCGCCCGTCACTCGCCCGTGTGGCCCGAGATGCTGGCTGAGATCGCGGCCGCCGGCCGCCGCAACTATTCACTGTTCCTCGCAGACGGCGGCCGACTGACCGGCTACTACGAGGTCGACGACGACGACGCGGCGCAGGCCTACCTCGCCGCCTCCCCCGTCGCCGCCCGCTGGGAGGCCGAGATGGGCCGCTTCTTCATCGGGCTCGACGGTCGCCCAGACCAGGCGGCCGCCACGCTCACCGAGGTCTTCAACCTCGAAGATCAGCTCGCCGACGCCGGCGGCTCCGCAGCATCCGACATCGATCACAACGACACCGACAACCGCAACGACACCGAAGGCAGCGCCTCATGAGCATCCTCTCGTCCGACAACCTCGCAGCTCTCGAGCAGCAGGGCATCGAGCTCCCCAGCTGGGCGTTCGGCAACTCCGGCACCCGCTTCAAGGTGT
Organism: Microbacterium sp. Leaf159; assembly: GCF_001423615.1. Classification (GTDB taxonomy): domain Bacteria; phylum Actinomycetota; class Actinomycetes; order Actinomycetales; family Microbacteriaceae; genus Microbacterium. Next base: position 1,802,308 of record NZ_LMOU01000001.1, read on the forward strand.
TCGGCACGCCGGGCACCCCGCGCGACCCGTGGGAGAAGATCGCGGATGCCGCGCAGGTCAACAAGTACACCGCGCTCGCTCCCTCGGTCGCTCTGCACATCCCGTGGGACCTCGTCGACTCGTTCTCCGATCTGCGCAAGCACGCCGAAGACCTCGGCGTGACCCTCGGCACGGTCAACTCCAACACGTTCCAGGACGACGACTACAAGTTCGGCGCCCTGACCCACGAAGACCCCACGATCCGCCAGAAGGCGATCGACCACCACCTCGCCTGCATCGACGTGATGGATGCCACGGGCAGCCGCGACCTGAAGATCTGGCTCGCAGAGGGGTCGAACTACCCGGGCCAGGCCGACCTGCGCGGCCGCCAGGACCGCCTGCAGGAGTCGCTGCAGCAGATCTACGCCCGCCTCGGCGATGACCAGCGCCTGGTGCTGGAGTACAAGTTCTTCGAGCCGGCGTTCTATCACACCGATGTTCCCGACTGGGGTACGTCGTACGCTCAGGTCTCGTCTCTCGGCGACAAGGCGATGGTGTGCCTCGACACGGGCCACCACGCTCCCGGCACCAACATCGAGTTCATCGTCATGCAGCTGCTGCGCCTCGGCAAGCTCGGCTCGTTCGACTTCAACTCGCGCTTCTACGCCGACGACGACCTGATCGTCGGCGCGGCCGACCCGTTCCAGCTGTTCCGCATCCTGTTCGAGGTCGTCCGCGGCGGCGGGCTCAACAACCCCGATGTGGCGTTCATGCTCGACCAGTGCCACAACGTCGAGGACAAGATCCCCGGCCAGATCCGCTCGGTGCTCAACGTGCAGGAGATGACGGCGCGTGCGCTCATCGTCGATCGCGACGCCCTGGCCACGGCACAGAAGTCCGGCGACGTTCTCGCCGCGAACGCCGTCTTCATGGACGCCTTCTACACCGACGTGCGCCCGGCCCTCGCCGAGTGGCGCGAGTCGCGCGGACTCGCCGCCGACCCGATGGCGGCCTACGCCGAGTCGGGCTACCAGCAGAAGATCGCCGCCGAGCGCGTCGGCGGCGTGCAGGCCGGCTGGGGCGCGTGACCCTCGACCGCTGACACCATGAGACCCGTCGGGATGCGGGAGCCGATCCCCGCATCCCGACGCCCCACCGACAGAAGGACGGATGCTGTGAGCGACCAGGTGCTCGACGGACCACACGGACCGCTGCGCGTGCGCGTGTACGAGCCGGAGAAACCTGCAGGACCCGGACTCGTCTGGGCGCACGGCGGAGGGTTCGCCGCCGGCGAGCTGGAGATGCCCGAGGCCGACTGGGTGGCGCGGAGCTTCGCCGACCGGGGCATCGTCGTGGTCTCGGTGGACTATGCGCTCGCCCCGTTCCCGCGCACCTGGGCTGCGGCAGCCGGTGCCCCGGAACGTGCCGGCGTGCACTATCCGGTCGCGTCCGACGAGCTCGAGGCCGCGTTCCGCTGGGCCGTCGACTCCGGTCTCGCACGTGGCCCGTGGTCGATCGGCGGAGCGAGCGCCGGCGGCAACCTGGCAACCGGCGCAGCTCTGCGTCTGAGCCATGGCGCAGGCCCCGTCCCCGCCCTCGCAGTTCTCGCCTACCCGACTCTGCACGCGGTTCAGAGCGCACCGGATGCCGCCCTCCGCGCCGCACTCGACGCGGATCCGGAAGCCGACCTGTTCGGGCCCGACCCCGTGCGCGTCATGTACGAGAACTACCTCGGCGGCTCCCTCGCGGACCACGATGTCTATGCGGTGCCCGGCACTGCGTCGGTCGACGACCTCTCACGCTTCCCCGCCACGATCATGATCAACGACGAGGTCGACGAACTGCGAGTCTCCGGAGAGGCCTTCGGCGCCTCGCTGCGATCCGCCGGAGTCGACCTCGACATCTCGACCGAGCCTGGCACCCGCCACGGCCACCTCAACCGTCCGGAACACGCGGCGGCGACAGCATCCATCGACCGCTTCGCCGCACGCATCCTCGCCACTTCTCCCGAGAACAAGGAACAGCCATGACCAACCCCACCGCCGCCGCCCTCATCGAGCGGTCGAACCGCCTGGGCGCCGACCCCAAGAACACCAACTACGCCGGCGGCAACACGTCGGCGAAGGGCACCGAGACCGACCCCGTCACGGGGCAGCCCGTCGAGCTGATGTGGGTCAAGGGCTCGGGCGGCGACCTGGGGACGCTGAAGGAGCAGGGACTCGCCGTGCTGCGCCTCGACCGCATGCGCGCGCTCGTCGACGTCTACCCGGGTCTCGACCGCGAAGACGAGATGGTCGCCGCGTTCGATTACTGCCTGCACGGCAAGGGCGGCGCCGCCCCGTCGATCGACACCGCGATGCACGGCCTCGTCGACGCCGCACACGTCGACCACCTGCACCCCGACTCGGGCATCGCGATCGCGACCGCGGCGGACGGCGAAGCGCTGACCGCGAAGATCTTCGGCGACAAGGTCGTGTGGGTGCCCTGGCGCCGTCCCGGCTTCCAGCTCGGACTCGACATCGCCTCGATCAAGGCACAGAACCCGCAGGCGATCGGCACGATCCTCGGTGGCCACGGCATCACCGCTTGGGGCGACACGTCGGAGGAGGCCGAAGCCCACTCGCTGTGGATCATCGACACCGCAGCTGCCTACATCGAGGCGAACGGCAAGGCCGACCCGTTCGGCGGAGTCCGCTCGGGCTTCGAGGCACTGCCCGAGGGTGAGCGCCGCGAGCGCGCTGCCGCCCTCGCCGGCACCATCCGCGGCATCGCCTCGACCGACAAGCCGATGGTCGGTCACTTCACCGACTCCGACGTCGTGCTCGACTTCCTGGCGTCTGACCGCGCCCCCGAGCTCGCAGCTCTCGGCACGAGCTGCCCCGATCACTTCCTGCGCACCAAGGTCAAGCCGCTGATCCTCGACCTGCCCGTCACGGCATCGGCCGACGAGCAGATCGCCCGCCTGCACGAGCTGCACACCGAGTACCGCGCCGACTACCAGGCCTACTACGACGCGCACGCGACGAGCGAGTCGCCCGCGATCCGCGGCGCCGACCCCCTGATCGTGCTCGTCCCCGGAATCGGGATGTTCTCGTACGGCGCGAACAAGCAGACAGCCCGCGTCGCCGGCGAGTTCTACGTCAACGCGATCAACGTGATGCGCGGCGCCGAGTCGCTGTCGACGTACTCCCCCATCTCGGACGCCGAGAAGTTCAACATCGAGTACTGGGCGCTTGAAGAGGCCAAGCTGCAGCGCATGCCGAAGCCGAAGTCGCACCAGGGCCGCATCGCCTTCGTGACCGGAGCCGCCAGCGGCATCGGCAAGGCCATCGCCACCCGTCTCGCGGCCGAGGGCGCCTGCGTCGTCATCGCCGACCTCGACCTCGAGAAGGCCCAGGCCGCCGCGGCCGAGCTCGGGAACACCGACGTCGCGATCGGCGTCGCTGCGAACGTCGCCGACGCGGATGCCATCCAGGCCGCTCTGAACGACGCCGTGCTCGCTTTCGGTGGCGTCGACCTCGTGGTCAACAACGCCGGCCTCTCGCTGTCGAAGCCGCTGCTCGAGACGACCGAGAAGGACTGGGACCTGCAGCACGACGTCATGGCCAAGGGCTCGTTCCTCGTGTCGAAGGCCGCAGCACGCGTGCTGATCGATCAGAAGCTCGGCGGCGACATCATCTACATCTCGTCGAAGAACTCGGTCTTCGCCGGACCGAACAACATCGCCTACTCGGCGACGAAGGCCGACCAGGCGCACCAGGTGCGACTGCTCGCCGTCGAGCTCGGCGAGTTCGGCATCCGCGTCAACGGCATCAACCCCGACGGCGTCGTGCGCGGCTCGGGCATCTTCGCCTCGGGCTGGGGCGCGAACCGCGCAGCCACCTACGGCGTCGCCGAAGAGGACCTCGGTCAGTTCTACGCCAACCGCACGATCCTCAAGCGCGAGGTCGTTCCCGAGAACGTGGCGGATGCCGTGTACGTGCTCACCGGTCCCGAGCTCAGCCGCACCACGGGCCTGCACATCCCGGTCGACTCCGGCGTCGCCGCGGCGTTCCTGCGATGACGGTGCGGTCCGTCGCCGCCGTCGACCTCGGGGCGACCAGCGGTCGCGTCATGATCGGTCGGATCGGCGACGGCCGGCTCGATCTCGAACTCGTCTCGCGGTTCCCGAACGGGCCCGTCGAGCGCGAGGACGGCCTGCACTGGGACTTCGGCGCTCTGTACGAGCACGTCGTCTCAGGGCTCGCCGAGGCCGTGCGCCGCGAGCCCGGCATCGAGAGCATCGGGATCGACTCGTGGGCCGTCGACTACGGCCTGTTGAAAGACGGCGCGCTTCTCGCCGAGCCTTTCCACTATCGCGACGAGCGCACCGCGCGGGGCGTCGCCGAGGTGCACGCCGAGGCGCCCTCCGCCGAGCTGTACCAGCGGAACGGACTGCAGTTCCTGCCGTTCAACACGCTGTACCAGTACCGCGTCGACGCCCGCCTCGCCGATGCCGACACCGCGCTGCTGATCCCCGACCTCATCGCGTTCCTGCTCACCGGAACAGCTGTGGCCGAGCGGACCAACGCCTCGACGACGGGTCTCTTGGGCGTCGAGACGGGCGAGTGGGACGCGGAGCTGGCCGAACGCCTCGGCATCCCGTCGAGCATCCTGCCGATGCTCGTCGACCCTGGCGAGACGATCGGCACTCTGCGACCCGAGCTCTCTGAGCGCATCGGCACGCAGCTGCCCGTGATCGCGGTCGGCTCGCACGACACCGCATCCGCTGTCGTCGCCGCACCTCTGTCGACGCCGCACTCGGCCTACATCTCGTGCGGCACGTGGGGTCTGGTCGGCGTCGAGCTGGCCGAGCCGGTGCTGACGGATGCTGCACGCGAGGCGAACTTCACGCACGAGCTCGGCGTCGACCGGCGCTACCGCTTCCTGCACAACGTGACGGGGCTCTGGCTGCTGAGCGAGACCGTGCGCGTGTGGGAGGCGCAGGACGGATCGTCGATCGACCTGCCCGCGCTGCTCGCTGCGGCATCCGCGGTCACGGGCGATGTGCCGCTGTTCGACGCGAACGACTCCTCGCTCAGCGCCCCGGGAGACATGCCCGCGCGCATCGCGGCGCTTCTCGGCTCAGAGGCGCCCTCGACGCGACCCGCCTTCGCCCGCTCGATCGTCGAGTCGATCGCCACGGCATTCGCGGATGCGGTGCAGGCGGCATCCGATCTGTCGGGACGCGAGCTCGACGGCATCCATCTGGTGGGTGGCGGTTCGTTGAACCGCCTGCTGTGCCAGGCGACGGCCGATCGCACCGGTCTTCCGGTGCTGGCCGGCCCTGTCGAGGCGACGGCACTCGGCAACGTGCTCGTGCAGGCGCGCGCCCTCGGTGCCGCCCCGGCCTCTCTCGAGGAGCTGCGCTCGCTGGTCGCCGCCACGCACGAACCGGAGCGCTTCGACCCACGCTGATCCGCTCACACCCGTCGCAGCCGCACATTCGGCTGCCCGGATCACGGATGGATGCCGAGAACACCTTTTCTCAGCATCCATCCGTTTTTTCGGCATGCATCTGTACCCGTCGACGCAGGGGCGGGTGCAAAATCCCGGTGTGGGATGCCGGTGCGGGATCCCCGTTCGGATGCGGATGCCGGCCGCGTCGGGCGCCGAAGAAGGAACGATCCCGACACACGAAAGGGGCGCCGGAGCCGAAGCCCCGACGCCCCCACGAACCCGACTCAGAAGTCGAAGTCGCCGATGTTGTCTGCGTTGAACTCGAACGGGTCGCCCAGAAGCACGACGCCGTCAGCGCCGACCGTGTACTCGCCGAGCTCGCCCGCGTCGAAGGTGTCGCCCTCCTCGCCGGTGATGTCGCCCTCGATCAGCGCCTTCGAGGCGAAGGCCGCCAGGTAGCCGAGGTCGGCCGGGTTCCACAGCGCGAACGCGGTGACGGTGCCGTCCTCGACGTACTCGCGCATCTGGTTCGGGGTGCCGAGACCGGTGATCGCGACCTTGCCCTTGTAGTCCGAGGTCGAGACGTAGCGAGCGGCAGCAGCGATGCCGACCGTGGTGGGCGAGATGATGCCCTTCAGGTTCGGGTGGCTCTGCAGCAGGGCCGCGGTCTTGTCGAACGAGGTCTGGTCGTCGTCGTCGCCGTAGACGGTCTCGACGATCGTGATGTCGGGGTACTCGCTGGCGACGTACTCCTTCATCAGGTCGATCCAGGCGTTCTGGTTGGTCGCGTTGGCGGATGCCGACAGGATCGCGACCTCGCCCGCTCCACCGATCTGGTCGGCGATCAGGTCGACCTGCACCTTGGCGATGCCCTCGGAGTCGGCCTGGTTGATGAACAGGTCGCGGCACTCGGGGTTCGTGTCGGAGTCGAAGGTGACGACCTTGACGCCCGCGTCACGCGCCTCGTTCAGTGCGTCGCAGATCGCCTTCGGGTCGTTGGCCGAGACGACCAGCGCGCCGACGGCCTGCTGCGTCGCGGTGTTGATGTAGCTGACCTGGGCGTCGGGGGTGGCCTCAGCCGGGCCGACCTCGGCGAACGTGCCGCCGAACTCGTCGACGGCGGTCTTGCCGCCCTCGCTCGAGGTGTCGAAGTACGGGTTGCCGAGGTTCTTGGGCAGGAACGTGATCGAGAGGTTGTCGGATCCTCCGCCCTCCGAGCCCGATCCGCCGGAGCCGCCGCTGGTGTCGGCGCAGCCGGTCAGCACGAGCGCTGCGGCCACGGCGACCGCCGCGAACCCCGCGATCTTCTTACGTGCAAACGTCATTGTTCTTCCTTTCGTGATGATCACCGCAGGCGGGTGCCGGCGATGAGAGGCTGCCTCATGGTGCGGGGGAGGCTGCTACGCGCAGTGGCGGACCGGCCTTCGCACGGACGCGCTGCGCCCAGGCGAGGACGCTGGCTGCGACGACCGAGAAGATCAGCAGTCCACCGGTGATGATGTTGATGACGTCGGAGGTGACGCCGGCGAGACGCAGGCTGCTGCCGAGCACCCCGATGAGGAGCACGGCGGCGACGACGCCGTGCAGGTGCCCGCGTCCGCCGAAGACCGAGACGCCGCCGAGCACCACCGCCGCGATGACCTGCAGCTCGAGCCCCGTCGCGTTGTCACCTCGTGCGCTGCCGAACCGCAGCGTGTAGAAGATTCCGGCGAAGGCGGCGACGACGCCCGAGAGCACGAACAGGATGAACTTCGTGCGCTCGACGTTGACGCCCGAGAAACGCGCGGCGTCCTTCGAGAGGCCGATCGCGAAGACACCACGACCGAACGGCGTGAAGTGCAGCAGCACGACGAACAGCACGAGCAGGATCAGGAACGGGATCACGATGTACGGGATCGTCGTTCCGGCGATCTTCGCCTTCGCGAGAGCGGTCCAGGCCTCGGGGAAGTCGGTCACGGCCGTGGTTCCGAGAAGGCCGACCGCGAGGCCGCGGAAGAGAGCCAGGGTGCCGATGGTGACGGCGAGCGAGGGCAGACCGACGATCGTCACGAGGAAGCCGTTGAACGCACCGCCCACCACTCCGACCAGCAGAGCGGCGAGAGCCGCGACCTCGAACGGCGCACCGGATTCGGTGAGCACACCCGTGACGACGCTGGCGAGCCCGACCATGGATCCGACCGAGAGGTCGATCTCGCCGGTGATCATCACGAGTGTCATCGGCAGGGCGATGAGCAGGATCGGTGCGACGTCGAGCAGCAGGTAGTTCGCGGTGATCGGCTGCGCGAACCCGCGGATCGAGATGGCCGCGACGATCGTCACGAGCACGAGCAGCGCGATGATCGCGAACTCGCGGTTGATGAAGATGCGCCGCCAGAGCGGACGGTCGTAGTCGCGGATGACGCGCGTCGACGTGGTCGTCGTTGTCGTGGTCATGATTCGTCCCTCGCCTCGATGAGCTGGCGTCTCTGTCTGACCGCGAGCACCCGGTCGAGCACGATGGCCCCGATGATCAGCACACCCACCACGGCGCGCTGCCAGAAGTCGGGGATGCCGAGGATGGGCAGCGCACGGTTGATGGTCATCAGGAGCATCGCGCCGATGGCCGCTCCCCAGACCGTGCCGACACCGCCGGTGATCGCGATGCCGCCGATGACGGCTGCACCGACCGCATCCAGCTCCCAGCCGCTGCCGGCCTGCGAGCTGATGGATCCGTAGCGAGCGGCATAGAAGACACCGGCGAGACCCGCGAGTGCGCCCGAGAGGATGAACGCCGAGAGCACGCGGCGAGTGACCTTGAGACCGTAGAGCTCTGCAGCCGACGGGTCGGAGCCGATCGCGTAGTACTCGCGGCCGCCGCGGGTGTTGCGCAGGTACCAGGCGGCCATCGCGAGCACGATCACGGCGATGATCGACAGCACCGGGATGAACAGGATCTGCTGGGTGCCGAGAGCGAGGAAGTCCTTGGGCATGTCGGAGGCGTTGATGCGATCGCTGCCCGTCCACAGCACGTTTATGCCTCGATAGGCATACAGCGTGCCGAGCGTGATCACCATCGCCGGCACCTTCGCGAATGCGACCAGGGCGCCGTTCACGAGACCGAGGAAGGCTCCGAGCAGCACGGCCGCGATCACAACGATGACGATCGGGATTCCCGGGACGTCGACGAACAGGCGTCCGGTGAGGTAGGCCGTGAGCCCCATGACCGAGCCGACCGAGAGGTCGACGTTGCGCGTGATGATCACGATCGCCTGGCCGACCGCGACGAGCATGAGGATCGACGGCGTCAGCAGCAGGTCGCGCCAGCCGTCGGAGCTGAACAGGAAGTTCGGGTTCTTGACGGTGGCGGCGATCACGACGAGCACGAGAGCTGCGAGGATGCCGAACTCACGCGCGCGACCGATGCCGCCCGGCTTCTTCGAGATCGCCGGAGCGGCGGCCGCCGGCGCGGTGGTGAGGCTCATGAGTGCAGCTCCGATGAGTGAGTGGCGGCGAACATGACGTTCTCGCTGGTGGCGTCGTCGCGGGAGATCTCGGCGGTGATGCGGCCTTCGCGCATGACCAGCACCCGGTCGGCCATGCCGAGGACCTCCGGGAGCTCGGACGAGATCATGAGGATCCCCAGCCCTTCGCCCGCGAGCTGCGAGAGCAGTCGGTGCACCTCGGACTTCGTGCCGACGTCGATGCCTCGCGTCGGCTCGTCGATGATCAGGACCCGCGGGTCGGTGGCCAGCCACTTGGCCAGCACGACCTTCTGCTGGTTTCCTCCGGACAGCGTGGCTGCCACGGTGTCGAGCGCGTGGGTCTTGACCTCGAGACGGGACGCCCACTCCTTGGCGGCGCGGTTCTCGATCCCGCTGGTGATCAGGCCCCACTTCGACAGACGCCGACGGATCGCGAGGGTGATGTTGCCCCCGACGCCCGCATCGATCACGAGCCCCTGCTTGCGGCGGTCCTCCGGCACGAGCGCGAGGCCGCTGCGCATCGCGGCGGTGGGATTGCGGCGTGCGACGGCCGAGCCCAGCATCCGCACCTCGCCCCCGCTGTACGGGTCGACGCCGAAGATCGCGCGGGCGACCTCGGAGCGGCCTGCTCCGACGAGGCCGGCCAGGGCGACGATCTCGCCCGCTCGCACGGTGAACGAGATGTCGTGGAAGACGCCGGGACGGTTGAGGCCTGTGACCTCGAGCAGCGGCTCACCGATCACTGCGTCCTGCTTCGGGAAGAGCTCGGTGACGTCGCGGCCGACCATCTGCCTGACCAGGTCGTCGACCGTGGTCTGGGCGATCGGGGTCGTGTCGATGTAGGCGCCGTCGCGCATGACGGTGACCGTGTCGCACAGATCGAAGACCTCGTCGAAGCGGTGCGAGATGAACAGGATCGCTCGCCCCTCGTCGCGGAGGCTCCTGGCGACGGCGAACAGGCGGTCGACCTCGACGCCGCTGAGGGCGGCGGTCGGCTCGTCCATGATCAGCACGCTCGCATCGAGCGAGATCGCCTTCGCGATCTCGATGATCTGCTGGTCGGCGATCGACAGTCCCTCGGTGATCCGATCGGGGTCGAGCGTCACGCCCAGGCGACGGAAGATCTGGTCGACCTCGGTGCGCATCGCCTTGCGGTCGATGCGGCCGAGGAAGCCGGTGGGCTGGCGCCCCATGAAGATGTTCTCGGTGACCGAGAGGTCGGGGAACAGCGTCGGCTCCTGGTAGATCACCGCGATGCCCGCGGCCTTCGACTGAGCGGTGCTGGTGAAGTCGACCTCTTCGCCGTGCAGGCGGAAGTCACCGGAGTCGCGGCGGTAGAGACCGGCCATGATCTTCACGAGCGTCGACTTGCCTGCGCCGTTCTCGCCGATGAGGGCGTGGATGGAACCGGGGCGGAGCGTCAGGCTGCCGGAGCGGAGCGCGACGACGGGGCCGAAGGACTTCACGACCCGATGCAGCTCGAGCGCGGTGGGGGGAGCGCTGCGGGCGGAGGCTGCGTCTACCACTGGCTTTCCTCTCCGTTGAGGGGGATGATGATCGGAATGAACTTTACCTGAATCGATTCAAGCTCGTTTCAGGCTAGTGTATGTGATGCCGGTCTCAGGTCAACCCCTGATGCCGAAGCGTGATCCGCCCGACGACGAGAGGACAGCCGAATGCCGATCAGCATCCGCGATGTCGCGCTCCGTGCGGGCGTCTCGGTGGGCACGGTGTCGAACGTCCTGAACCGCCCTGACGAGGTCTCGAGCGACTCGGTCGAACGCGTCACCCAGGCGATCGAAGAGCTCGGCTACGTGCGCAACGACGCGGCCCGCAAGCTCAGAGCCGGCGTGAGCACGACCGTCGGATTCGTGGTGCTCGACGGACAGAACCCGTTCTACAACGACGTGGTGCGCGGCGCGGAGGACGAGGCGTCCAGCCACGGCATCGCGATCCTCTACGGCAACACCGACGACGACCCCTCGCGCGAGAAGGTCTACCTCGACCTGTTCCGCGAGCAGCAGGTGCGCGGACTGCTCATCGCCCCGTACGGCGACGTCATGACGCAGCTGCGCCGGTTCCGCGCGAGCGGCATCGCCACCGTGCTCGTCGACCGGTTCAGCGCCGACAGCGGATTCTCGTCGGTCTCGGTCGACAGCGTCGCCGGCGGCAGATTGGCCGTCGAGCACCTGATTGAGGGCGGGCGCAGACGCATCGCCTTCGTCGGCGGCCCCTTCGACATGCGCCAGGTCACCGATCGTCTCGCGGGAGCCCGTGCGGCGGCCGAGAACGCGGCGGTGCACGTCGAGCTCGAGGTCGTGCCGACGTCGGCGATGACCGTCGAAGAGGGCGTCGCCGCCGGTGCGCGCCTGCTCACCCGTCCGCGGCGCGAGTGGCCGGATGCGCTCTTCGCCGCCAACGATCTGCTCGCCCTCGGGCTGCTGCAGTCGCTCGTGTCGGGCGGTCGTGTGCTGGTACCGGACGAGATCGCGCTGATCGGCTTCGACGACAATCCGTTCGCCGCCGCGGCCGCGGTACCGCTGTCATCGATCCGCCAGCCCAGCCGCATGATCGGCCGCACCGCGCTGCGCATCGTGCTCGAAGAGGCGGCAGACCCCGAGAGCATCCCGCGGCAGACCGTGTTCCCGCCCGAGCTGATCGTGCGTCGCTCCACCGGCGGCTGATCCGACGCCGTCTTCCCCGGCCGACCTCGGCGGCTCACGCACATCTGCATGCCGAGAACACAGGTGCATGCCGAGATCGGCCTTTCCGGCATGCATCCGCCATCTGAGCATGCATTCGACGCCCAGCCCCGCGATAAGACCCGCGATAGACCCCCGATCAGCTTTCGTACGCCCTCGCGACCGGCCGCCGCAGCCCTTCGTATTCGACCGAGGGCCAGCGCTCGTCGACGGTCAGCACCTCCCAGCCCGTCTCGGTGCGCAGCATGGTGTCTTCGACTTTGCGGCCCCGCCCGGTCGGATTCCAGGCGAACGCCTGATTCTCGACGAGCAGATCGGTAGTGGATGCCGTGGCACGCGGGTCGCGTCCGGCATATCCGGTCGGCCCGCCCTGGTGATGGTGCTGCCATTCGTCGGCGTCGAACCCGAAGCGCGCGTACGCTGCGATCCCCGCCGCGAACGCCTCGTCGAGGCGCGCGCCCGGTGCCGACGCGTCGAGGAACGCACGCTCGACCCCCAGAATCGGCTCCTCGTCGACCGATTCACCGACCCACCGGGTCGCGTTGGCGATCAGGCCGTCGCGTCGCCCGCACACGACGATCATCGCGCGCTCGCCGAGCACGCCGGCGGTCGGAAGCGGATGCCGGAACCCGCCACGCTCGGCGCCGGCGACCAGCACGACGAGCGGGTCGATGCCCCGAGCGATCAGCTCTGCAGCGGCGACGGCCGCGACGGCGCGCTCGCTCTGCGCCGGCGAGACCCGAGCGAGGACATCGGTGAGCGTCTCGGCCGTCTCACGCCCGAGCGAGCGATATCTCGCACGCTCGGCCGGCAGCATCCGCGCCCGTGCCGCGCGTAGCTGCGTGGCAGCATCCGCCTCGGCGACCCCCGCCATCTCGGCGGCGGCGACCGCCGGCGGGATCCACCAGGGCACTCGCACGATGCGATCGGCGTCCTCGGGCAGCAGCTCTTCGGCGATCATCCGGTCGGCCTCGTTGTCGGCGACATAGAGCACGTCCCCGCCCTCCTCCGCACGCACGGCGAGCACCGGGGGCCCCGCAAGCGACACGTGGGTGCGCACGCCCTCGAGGTACCACGACACCGCCTCATGCGACGCCAGAACGAGCGCTGCGCCGCCGAGCTCCCGCCGCACTCGGGCGACACGATCCTGCTTCTCGATGCGGTCCTCGGATGCTCCGACCATGCGACTCTCCCCTGCAAAACGTTTTCTCGTAGTATGACGACAGCCGCGACCGATCGCGGAACGAAGGGATGCTGATGGCACGCGAATCCTCACGCCCCGGCATCACCGACGTCGCGAAACTCGCCGGGGTCTCACTGTCGACCGTGTCACGGGCGATGAACGGCAATCCGACGGTCGATCCGGCACTCGCGGAGCGCGTTCAGGCGGCCGCAGCCGAGCTCGGCTACACGGCCAATCCGGTCGCCCGCAGCCTGGTGCTGGGTCGTACGCAGACCGTCGCCGTCGTGATCCCCGACCTCGAGAACCCGACGTTCCAGGCGATCCTGCGCGGCCTCAGCCGGGCAGCCACGGCCGACGGATATCACGTACTGGTCGCCGACTCGCGAGAAGACCTCGACGAGGAGCACGCACTCGCCAGGGCCACCAGGCTGCGTACCGACGGTGTGATCCTCTGCGCTCCGCGCATGCCCGAGGAGGAGCTCGCGACGCTGCTCCCCTCGCTCTCCCCCGCCGTCGTGATCAACCGCGGCCCCCAGCCGAGCGCACCGGTCGTCGGCGCGGACTACGGGTCGGGAATGCGCGAGATCGTCGACCACCTGACGTCGCTCGGTCACCGTCGGCTGCTCTATCTCGCCGGCGCCACCCGCAGCGTGACCCACAGGGCTCGACAGGATGCGATCGCGGCAGCGATCTCGCGAACGGCGGGCCTGGAGGTCGAGGAGATCTCCGCGGGTGTCGACTTCGACAGCGGCACCGCGGTCGCCGATCAGGTGCTCGCGAGCGGCGCGACCGCCGTGATCGCCTACAACGACCTCGTCGCGATGGGTCTCCTCTCGGCGCTGACCGTGCGCCGCGTGGAGGTGCCGGGCCAGCTGTCGATCACCGGCTTCGACGACATCCCGTTCGCTGCCTACACCTCGCCGCCGCTCACCACCGCCGCCGTGCCTGCGGTCGAGATCGGCGCCGCCGCCTGGGCTGCGATGCACCCTCAGCTCACCGGCGGCGACCCCACCCCGACGCTCACAGTGACGCCGAGCCTCGTCGTGCGCGGAAGCACCGCGGTCCCGCACGAAGGCTGAGCGTCCGCATCCCGACGACTCGACATACGCCCTGTGCTATCGTCGAGAAAACGTTTCCTGAGTTCGAGGTCAAAGAAGGATCACGATGACGAAGACCCGCTACGCCCTCGCCGGCGCCGGAGCCCGCGCCCAGATGTACATCGAGGGAATCCTCGGCACCCACCGCGACAGAGCAGAGCTCGTGGCGATCATCGAGCCCAATCCCGTGCGGGCGGCGCTGTACGCGGACCGCATCGCCGAGGTCGGGGCACCCGCTCCCCGACTCGCGACGCCCGACGAGCTCGAGCAGGTCATCCGCGACGAACAGGTCGACCGGGTCATCATCTGCTCCCGCGACGACCTGCACGCCGAGCTGATCGTCCGCTCGCTCGAGGCGGGTGCCGACGTCGTCGTCGAGAAGCCGCTCACGATCGATGCGGCGAGCGCGGCCCGCATCGAAGAGGCGGTGGAGCGCACCGGCCGCCAGGTCGTGCTCACGTTCAACTACCGCTACTCCCCTCGCAACAGCGCGCTGCGCCAGGTGATCCAGGACGGCACGATCGGGGAGGTCACCTCGGTGGACTTCTCGTGGATGCTCGACACCAACCACGGCGCCGACTACTTCCGCCGCTGGCACCGTGAGAAGAAGAACTCGGGCGGTCTGCTCGTGCACAAGTCGAGCCACCACTTCGACCTGGTGAACTGGTGGATCCGCTCGCAGCCGACCCGTGTCTTCGCCTCGGGCGCGCTGCGCTTCTACGGAGCCGACAACGCGCAGACCCGCGGACTGGGCGAGCGCCCCGCGCGCGGCACGCACGACGGCGGCGACCTGTTCGAGCTCGATCTCCGCACCGACGAGCGCCTCACCGCCCTCTACCTGAACGCTGAGGAGCACGACGGATACCGTCGCGACCTCGACGTCTTCAGCGAGGGGATCACGATCGAGGACAACCTCGCGCTCGTCGTCGACTACGCCTCGGGCGCGACGATGTCCTACTCGTTGAACGCGCACGCGCCGTGGGAGGGCTACCGTGTCGCGGTCAACGGCACGCTCGGCCGGGTCGAGCTCGAGGTCATCGAGCGGGGTGCAGTCCTTGCGGGCGAGGGCCTGCATCCGCACATCGACCCCAGCCTCTCGGGCAGCGACGGCACCACCTCGCTGCGCCCGGAGGGCGAGCGGCTGATCGTGCAGCGGCACTGGGAAGAGGCCTACGAGGTGCCGATCGACGGCGGCGACGGGGGCCATGGCGGCGGCGACGAGCTGCTGCTCTCGGATGTCTTCGAGGGCCCGGGAGACGACCCGCTCGCCCGCCCGGCCGACTGGACCGACGGCATCCGCTCGATCGCCGTCGGAATCGCCGGCAACCGCTCGCTCGAGACGGGGCTGCCCGTGAAGGTCGACGAGCTGGGGATCGCCCTGCTGGCACGTCGATGAGGATCGTCGTCACCGGCGGATCCGGCCGGCTCGGGCGCACGCTCGTGACGGGCCTCGCCGATGCCGGACACGAGATCGTCTCGATCGATCGCGAGCCGACGGACGACCTCGATCGCCTCGGGATCACGCAGTTCTCCCTCGACCTGACCGATGCGGATGCCACGGCCTCGACACTCGCCGGCACGAAGGCCGACGCACTCATCCACCTGGCAGCGATCGCTGTGCCGTTCAGCGCCCCGGAAGACGTCATCCTGCGCACGAACGGCGCTCTCGCGCAGTCAGTTCTCGGCGGAGCGGTCCGCGCCGGCATCCATCGGGTGGTCGCTGCCTCCAGCCCGACCGTGATCGGCTACGGCGCTCCACGCGGATGGACGCCGGAGCGATTGCCGCTCGATGAGGATTCGCCCACCGAGCCCTGGAACGCCTACGCCCTGTCGAAGCTGCTGATCGAGCAGACCGTCGACATGCTGCGGCGTCAGACCGGCGACGACGTGCGCTTCGCGTCCTTTCGCCCCTGCTACGTGATCGCCCCGGAAGAGTGGGCCGGTGCTCCGACGCAACAGGGTCACACCGTGCTCGAAAGGCTCGATGACCCGGCACTGTCGGCTCCCGCCCTGTTCAACTACGTCGACGCCAGAGACGTGGCCGGTTTCGCCGACACCCTGCTCGCCGCCCTCGATGACATCCCGAACGGCGAGGTCTTCTTCGTCGGCGCCGACGATGCACTCGCCCGTCGCCCCCTGAGCGAGCTGCTCCCCCGATTCCACCCCGGCGCCGAGCACGCGGCCAGCGCCCTGACCGGCAGCGCCCCCGCCTTCTCGTCCGCCAAGGCCGCCCGTCTGCTCGGCTGGCGCCCGACCCGCAGCTGGCGGACCGAGCTCGCTTCCTCCACCGCATCCGCCACCGCATCCGTCTCCTGAAAGGCTCGACATGGACTTCGATGGAATCCTCTTCTTCCCGGTGACCCCGTTCACCGCTGACGGCACGATCGACCACGAGCTGCTTGCCGCCCACGTCGCGACGGGTGTCGAGGCCGGAGCCGGCGGCGTGTTCCCCGCGTGCGGCACGGGCGAGTTCCACGCCCTGTCGGCGAGCGAGGCCGCCGCCGTCACCCGCACGGCTGTCATCGCTGTGGCCGGACGTGTGCCGGTGATCGCCGGTGCCGGTGGCCCGCTCGGCCACGCGATCGAGGTGGCGAAGGCCGCAGCGGATGCCGGCGCCGACGGACTCCTCGTGCTGCCGCCCTATCTCGTCGGCGGTACACAGGCGGGACTCGCCTCCTATGTCGAGAAGATCGTCGAGGCAGCGAGCCTGCCGGTGATCATCTACCACCGCGGAAGCGCGCAGTACTCGGTCGAGACCGTGCGCCGACTCGTCGCGAATCCCAAGGTCGTGGGCTTCAAGGACGGCACCGGCGACATCGGCACGACGCAGGTGATCGTCCGCGCCGTCGCCGAGGAGGGCCGCTCGGACTTCGCCTTCTTCAACGGGCTGCTCACGGCCGAGCTCACCCAGGGCGCGTATCGCGGCATCGGCGTTCCCCTCTATTCATCGGCCGCCTTCGCCATGGCGCCCGATATCGCGAACGCCTACTATCGCGCCTACGCCGAGGGAGACGAGGCACGGCGCCTCGCACTGCTCGACGGCTTCTATCGACCTCTCGTCGAGCTCCGCGATGAGACCCCCGGATTCGGCGTCTCTCTGATCAAGGCGGGGCTGCGGCTGTCGGGACTCGCCGTCGGGTCGGTGCGCGCACCGCTCGTCGACCCCACGCCCGCCCAGGAGGCACGCCTCGCCGAGATCCTCGCCGCAGGGCGCGCGCTGCTGTGACCACGATCCGGAGTCTGACGACGCGTCTGCAGCGGGTGCCGCTGACGCGCCCGTGGGCTGCCGACGTCACCTCGGTCGGCGTCATCGCGACCCATGTCGTCCGCTCCGACGGAGTCGAGGGCTGGGGGTTCTCGTGGAGCCCGCAGATCGGGGCGCCCGCGGTGAGGGCTCTGCTCGAACACGACATCGGGCCCGCCGCGGTCGGACGATCAGCCGTGCCCGGCGAGACCTGGCAGGGCCTGTGGGAGCACCTGCACGAAGCCGGAGGTGGAGGCATCACGACGATCGCGCTGGCTGGGCTCGATCTCGCGCTGTGGGATGCCGAGGCCCGGTCGACCGGCGACACGGTGTCAGGAGTGATCGGCCGCCGCCGCGAGCGCGTGCGCGCCTACGGCTCGGGGGTGAACCTGCACTATCCGCTCGAGGAGCTGCTCGCGCAGGTGCAGCGGTGGATCGATTCGGGGTTCACCGCCGTGAAGATCAAGGTCGGCAAGCCCGATCTCGCCGAAGACCTCGATCGCGTCGCCGCCGTCCGCGAGCTGTTGGGGCCCGACCGGTCTCTGATGATCGACGCGAACCAGCGGTGGGATCTTGCGCGCGCGACCACGTCGATCGACGCACTGTCGCCGTTCGATCTCGCCTGGATCGAGGAACCACTGCGGGCCGACGACCTCGACGGCCACACGGAACTCGCACGGCGCATCGATGTGCCGATCGCGCTCGGCGAGAACCTGCACACCGTGCACCGCTTCGGCGACTTCCTGCGCGCGGGAGCCGCGCAGATCGTGCAACCCAACATCGTGAGGGTCGGCGGCATCACCCCGTTCCTCCGCATCGCCGAGCTGGCGGCGTCTCACGGCGCAGCCCTGCACCCGCACCTGCTGCCCGAGCTCTCGGGTCAGCTCGCTCTGACGCTGCCCGAGACAGCAGCCGAGGTGCTCGTCGAAGACGTCGAGGACGCCGGGTTCGGCGCGCTGGGCGCCCTGGTCGACGCGTCGCCGGTGACGATCGCCGACGGCTGGCTCACCGAGAACGCGCACGACGGCCTCGGCATCCGCTTCTCCCCTCTGCTCGACACACCGACGCTCACCGACGCCACCGCACGAACCGACGACCCTCAGCTCGATATCCCCGCGTTCACCGCAGGAAAGGACCCCTCGTGACCACCTCTCCCGAAGATCTCGACGCGATCGTCCGCGCCGCAGCCGCCGCTGCCCCGATCTGGCGTCGCTCGCCCGCCTCGGACCGCTCGAGCTGGCTGCGTGCCGCGGCCGATGTGCTCGACGCGAACGTCGCCGAGCTCGTCGCGATCGCCGATGAGGAGACCCGCCTGGGTGCGACCCGCCTGACCGGCGAGGTCGCCCGCACGAGCGGCCAGCTGCGGCTGTTCGCGACGGTCGTCGAGGAGGGCTCGTACCTCGAACTCACGGTCGATGATCCGGATGCCGGCGCCACCCCGCCGCGACCGGAGCTGCGCCGCCTGCTCACCGCTCTCGGCCCGGTCGCCGTCTTCTCGGCGTCCAACTTCCCCTTCGCGTTCTCGGTCGCCGGTGGCGACACGGCCTCGGCCCTCGCCGCCGGAAATCCGGTCGTCGTGAAGGCGCACTCGGGCCATCCTCGACTGTCGGCGCGCACCGCCGAACTCGTCTCCGCAGCGCTGGAGGCCGCAGGAGCCCCCGCCGGTTCGCTCGCGCTCGTGGAGGGTCGCGACGCGGGCAACGCGCTCGTGCAGCATCCGCTCGTCCGGGCCGCCGGCTTCACGGGTTCGGTGTCGGGCGGACGCGCACTGTTCGACCTCGCCTCCGGACGCCCCGACCCGATTCCGTTCTACGGCGAGCTCGGCAGCATCAACCCCGTCGTCATCACCGAAGCCGCGGTCGCCGCGCGTGGTGACTCCCTGGCTCAGGGGCTCGTCGGATCGTTCACGCTCGGCGTCGGCCAGTTCTGCACCAAGCCGGGCGTGGTCTTCGTTCCCGCAGGCTCGGGATTCGAGGATGCCGTCGCTGCCGCCGTGCCCGCGACCTCGGGCGGTCCGCTGCTCACCGATCGCATCACCGCGGCGTTCCCCGCCGGCCTCGCGCACCTCGAGGGCGACCCCTCGGTGTCGATCATCGCCGAGGGCGTCGAAGTCGACGGCGTGCGCCCGGTCGCCCTGCTCACCGATGCGCGTGCGGTCGCCGCGCGAGCCGAGACGCTGCTCGAGGAGTGCTTCGGACCGGTCACCCTCATCGTCCGCTACGACTCCGAGGCCGACCTGCACGCGGCGCTCGCCACCGTGCCGGGGAGCCTCACCGCGACCCTGCACGCCGAGCCCGGCGAAGACTCCACCACGACGCTCGACCTGCTGCAGGAGCGTGCAGGACGCGTGCTGTTCGCGGGCTGGCCGACGGGCGTCGCGGTGACCTGGTCGCAGCAGCACGGCGGCCCGTGGCCGGCGACGACCTCCCTGCACACCTCGGTCGGCGCCTCGGCGATCCGCCGGTTCCTGCGGCCGCTGGCGTTCCAGGATGCACCGGAGGCTCTGCTCCCCGAGGTGCTCCGCGACGAGATGCTCATGCGGCTGCCGCACCGCCGCAACGGCACGCTCGTGCTGCCGGCCTGATCGCGGCACACGGATCACACCCGATGTGAAACGCCCTCCCCGTCGCAGGACGGAGAGGGCGTTTCGGCATCCGGAGAGGGCGGTCAGCTCTGCGCCAGCACTCCCGCGTTCGCGCCGGCGAGCAGCTGCTCGATCTGCTCGTAGGTGACGTCGACACCGGGGAAGCCGATCAGGCGTCCGATCGGGAAGGAGGCCATCATCTTCTCCATCGCCTCGTCGTTCGGCATCATCGACGCGGCAGACGAGTCGGCTCCGGTGAGCCCGTCCATCAGTCCGCCGAGCGCGGCCATCGCGATCGGTCCCGCGACGGGGTGGGCGACCACGTCGCCGATCGACGAGTTCATGGTCAGGGGCAGCGAGACGACGTCGCCCTCGACCGAGACGGTCGACGACGAGCGGATGTCACGGCTCGACGCCGCGACCTCGACCGTGTACTCGCCGCTCTCGACGATGAAGCGGTCGACGCGGACGTCCCAGTACGCCAGGTCCTGCCGACGGACGACGAGCTCGACCGTACGGGTCTCCCCCGCGGCCAGCGCCACTGACGAGAACGCCTTCAGCTCGCGCGGCGCACGCTGCACGGCGGAGGCGACCGGAGCGACATACACCTGCACGACCTCGCGGCCGTCACGCGCTCCTGTGTTGGTCACGTCGACCCGCACCACGATGTCGCCGTCTGCGGCCACCGACACCGAGGCCTCCCCGTAGGAGAACGTCGTGTACGAGAGTCCGTGGCCGAACGGGAACGTGACGTCGAGGCCCTTCGCGTCGTACCAGCGGTAGCCGACCAGTACACCCTCGCCATAGCGGACGTGACCGAACTCCCCGGGGAAGTTGCCGAACGAGGGGTTGTCCTCGAGCCGCACCGGGACGGTCTCGGTGAGCTTGCCCGACGGGTTCACCGCGCCGTACAGCACGTCGGCGACGGCGCCTCCGCCTGCCTGGCCGAGCAGCCAGGTCTCGACGATCGCGGGAACGCGGCCCGCGAACGGCAGCGCCACGACGCCGCCGTTCGAGAGCACGACCACGGTTGCGGGATTCGCCTCGATCACGGCGTCGAGCACCGCGAGCTGGTCGGCGGGGAGGTCGATGTGCTCACGGTCGAAGCCCTCCGACTCCTCTGCGGCGGGAAGGCCGAGGAAGACGACGGCGACGTCGGCTGCGGATGCGGTGGCCACCGCCTCGGCGCGCAGGTCGTCGTCGGAGCGACCGGATGCCGCGACCGCACCGCCCGCGACCGAGTAACCGGCCGCGTACGAGACGTCGTCGCCGCCGACGGCGCGCAGCTCGTCGAGCGCCTTGTCGACTCGGGTCGGGTTGATCAGCGACGAGCCCGCGCCCTGGAAGCGCGGTTCGGTGGCGAAGGCTCCGATGACCGCGATCTTCTGTCCCTCGGCGAGCGGAAGCACATCGCCGTCGTTCTTCAGCAGCACGATCGAGCGACCGGCGGCCTCCCTCGCGAGCGCGTGGTGGGCGTCGACGTCCAGTGGCCCTGGCACGGCCGGACGCTCGCCGGCCTTGCGCACCAGGTCGATGGCTCGGGCTGCCGCCGTGTCGAGCACGCTCTCGGCGAGATCACCCGCGCGCACAGCGGCGACGAGCTGAGCATCCGTTCGTCCACCCGACGACGGCATCTCGAGATCGAGTCCGGCGGCGACACCGGCGACCCTGTCGTTCACCGCGCCCCAGTCCGAGACGACGAGGCCGTCGAAGCCCCAGTCGTCACGCAGGACCTGGGTGAGCAGCCACGGGTCCTCCGAGGCGTAGACACCGTTGATGCGGTTGTACGAGCACATGACCGTCCACGGCTGGGCATCCTTGACGACGCGCTCGAACCCGCGCAGATAGATCTCGTACAGCGGGCGCGGGTCGACGTCGGAGCTGGCGCGCATGCGGTCGAACTCCTGGTTGTTCGCCGCGAAGTGCTTGAGCGAGGTGCCGACTCCCTGCGACTGCACGCCGCGCACGGATGCCGCGCCGAGGACGCCCGACACGATGGGGTCTTCGGAGAAGTACTCGAAGTTTCGTCCGCACAGCGGGGAGCGCTTGATGTTGATGCCGGGGCCGAGCACGATCGCGACGTCCTCGATAGCGGCTTCCACGCCGATCGCGGCGCCCACGCGCTCGATGAGCTCGGGGTCGAACGACGACCCGATGCCGACGGCGGGAGGGAAGCACGTGGCGGGCACGCTGCTGGCGAGGCCGAGGTGATCCGTGCCTCCCGACTGCTTGCGGAGGCCGTGCGGACCGTCGGTCATCATGATCGACGGAAGACCGATGCGTTCGATGGCCTTGGTCGTCCAGAAGTCCGCTCCGCTCGTGAGCGAAGCCTTCTCTTCGAGGGTGAGGTCGGATGCCGAGGGCTCGGTCATGGTCTTCCTTTCGCAGGCGACAGCAGTGTCTTGCGAAAACTATATGCGAGTAGGTATTGGATTTCAAACGTTGTTCAGGATTACTCTCGAGAGATGGCACGACGAGGTTCATACGCGAAGGGCGTCGCACGACGCGGAGAGATCCTCGAGAGCGCGCTCGATGTGATCGGACGAAAGGGCTACCAGAACGCCTCGCTGAAGCAGATCGCCGAGGTCGTCGGAGTCACCCCGGCAGCCCTCCTGCACTACTTCGGGAGCAAGGAGGAGCTGTTCACGGAGGTGCTCCGCACCCGCGACGAGCACGATCTCAAGGCCCCGCAGCCGCCGGATCCCGCCGATGCCAAGGCCGCCTTCGTCGACGTGATCCGCCGCAATACCGAGGTCCCCGGTGTGGTCGAGCTGTTCTCGCGCCTCTCGGTCGATGCCGTCGACCCCGAGCATCCCGCCCACCGGTACTTCCTCGATCGCAGCGAACGTCTGCGGGAGAGCATCGCGGTCGCGTTCGAGCACGATGCCGCTCGCCGCGCGACGCTCGACCCCGACACCATGGCCAGAGTGATCCAGGCCGTCTCCGACGGACTCCAGCTGCAGTGGATGATCGACCCGTCCGTCGACATGCCCGGAATCATCGAGGCACTGATGGACGTGCTGTACCCACCGACCGCCGAGGCGACGGCGCCGCGGGGGCCGACACCCGAGGCCTGAACGCGAGAACCGCCCTCTCCCGGTGGAAGGGAGGGGCGGCTCTCACCAAGCGATCTCGCGGATCAGCGGACGTTTCCGTTCGAGCAGGTCTGCTGTGCGGCCGAGTTGCCCTTGATCGAGTCGGGCAGAGCCACCACGTTGTCGGGTGTCGCCGCAGGATCCGGCGTCGCCGCCTCCGCGTCCGTGGGAGCCGCAGGAACAGGATCGGTCACGACGACGCCGTCGTTCGCGGTGTTCTCGTGCGTCACCTGCAGCTGCGCGTTCGCGTTGATCGCGTCCCACATGGCCTGGGCGGCCGTCTTGTTCGCCACGACCTTGTTCGGGTTGGCCGAGTCGGTACCCGTCGGGTACTGCAGGAACACGATGTCCTCGAACGGCACGGACTTCACGGCGAGGGCGATCTGCACGATCTTCATCGGATCGGCGAGGGACGTGCTCGCCTCGACGTTGCTGAGCCCGGTGTTCGCGAGCTTCAACATCATCGGCACGTTGCCGAGGGTCTCACTGCTGATCAGCTTGCGCACGAGGCTCGACATGTACTGCTGCTGGTTGCCGATGCGGCCGAGGTCGCTGCCGTCGCCGACGCCGTGGCGTGTGCGCAGGAACTGCAGAGCTTCGAGGCCCTGCACGGTGTGCGTTCCCGCAGTCATGTCGAGTCCGGTGTAGCGGTCCTTGATCGGGGTCGCGAGGCACACGTCGACGCCGCCGATCGCGTTGGTGATCTCGATCACACCGCCGAACGTCACGGAAGCCGCGAACTGGATCTCCTGGCCGGTGAGCTCGGTGATGGTCTTCGCGACGCAGTTGAGTCCGCCGTCGGTGTACGCGACGTTCAGAGGCTGCTTGCTCATCGCGGAGTGGACGTCGCCCTCGGCATCCTCGCACTCGGGGATCGACAGCAACAGGTCGCGGGGGAAGCTGACGACGGTGATCCGGCGCGGCTCCTGCGAGACGTGGACGAGCAGGTTCACGTCGTTCAGGGTGCCCTCGGCGTCCGAGCCGCTGCATCGTTCGCCGAAGTAGGCCGCGTACGCCTCTTCACACGTGTCCACGCCGGTGAGCAGGAGGTTGAACCCCTCCTTGTATTCGCCGATGTCCGGCGGGAGCTCGGTCTTGGTCTCGAGCTCGACCGCATTCGCGGTCACCGTGCTGGAGAGGTCGTAGAACACGTACGCCGCCACACTCGCACCACTGACGAGCACCACGGCGAGGCCGATCGCGATGAACTTCAAGAGCTGGTTCAGGGGGCCGGGAGTGCGCAGCTGACCGTGTCGCGCGATGGTGCGACGGCGTCGGGTGTTCGGACTCACTCGGGGCCTTTCGGTTCAGCGTGCGGTGCGGGGATACACCGTTCCCTGTAAAGCGGAGGGTGTGGGATTCGAACCCACGAGACATCTCTGCCCACTGGTTTTCAAGACCAGCTCCATCGGCCGCTCGGACAACCCTCCCGACAGACGAATCTGCCGACAAGCCGTGAGTCTAGCCGAGTTCTATTCTCCCGCGCTGACCTGGGCAGGTGCTGGAAGCGTGTTCAGCGCCGCCGCCAGACCGCCATCCTCGACATCGGCGGTCACCTCACCGGCGGCATCCTTCACCTCGTCGGGCGCCTGTCCCATCGCCACCGCACGACCGTCGAGACCGAGCGCCCAGCCGAACATCCCGATGTCGTTGCGGCCGTCACCCGCGACGAGAACATGACCGCGCTCGAATCCGAGCTCGGTGCGCACGCGCTCCAGCGCCGTGCCCTTGTCGACGCCCTGAGGAGCGATGTCGAGCCAGGCCGTCCAGCCGATCGCGTACGAGACCTCGTTGAGGCCTGCGTCCGAGACGAGTCGATGGAAGTCGTCTTCGTCGTGCCCCGGAGAGACGACCACGACTCGCGAGACCGGCTCGGCTGCGAGTTCCTCGAAGCCCACCTGGCGGCCTGCGTCGAGCGTCCAGTCGTCCATGTGCTCGGTGTAGAGCCGCTGGCCCGATCCGAGCTCCACCATGTACCGCGCTTCCGGCAGCCGCTCTCGCAGCAGCGCGAGAACAGGCGCGGGGTCGAAGACCTCGATGTGCCACCGCTCCCACTCGTCACCGACGCGCCGCATCGTCACGGCCCCGTTCGAGCAGACGACGAACTCCGCCGTCAGACCGAGCATCTCGACATAGCGACGTGTGGCCATCCAGCTGCGCCCCGTCGCGATGGTCACCTCGTGACCGGCATCCCGCAACCGCGCGACCGCCTCGGGCACGCCGGGGCTCATCGACTCGTCCTGCAGGATGATCGTGCCGTCGA
The DNA here is from genome assembly GCF_001423615.1 of Microbacterium sp. Leaf159. GTDB lineage: Bacteria > Actinomycetota > Actinomycetes > Actinomycetales > Microbacteriaceae > Microbacterium. Next base: position 1,827,355 of record NZ_LMOU01000001.1, read on the forward strand.
CGTCGAGGCCGACGAGCCAGGGAGCCGTCACGCCTCAGGCTCCAGCACTTCGAGGCCGCCCAGGTAGGGGCGCAGCACCTCGGGGACACGAACCGAGCCGTCGGCCTGCTGATGCGTCTCGAGCAGCGCGACGATCCAGCGGGTGGTGGCGAGAGTGCCGTTGAGCGTGGCGACGGGCTGGGTCTTCGCCGTCTGACCGTCCTGAGCCTCCGGACGATGGCGGATGTCGAGGCGACGGGCCTGGTACGTGGTGCAGTTCGAGGTCGACGTCAGCTCGCGGAAGGCACCCTGCGTCGGAACCCAGGCCTCGATGTCGTACTTGCGCGCGGCGCTCGATCCGAGGTCGCCTGCGGCGACGTCGATCACCCGATAGGCGAGGCCGAGCGAGGTCAGCATCTCCTCCTGCAGCGCGACGAGGCGCAGGTGCTCCGCCTCGGCATCGTCGGGGTTCGTGTAGACGAACATCTCGAGCTTGTTGAACTGGTGCACGCGGATGATGCCGCGGGTGTCCTTGCCGTGCGAGCCCGCCTCGCGTCGGTAGCAGGTCGACCAGCCGGCATAGCGCAGCGCGCCCTTGCCGAGGTCGAGGATCTCGTCCTTGTGGTAACCGGCGAGGGCGACCTCGCTGGTGCCGACGAGGTACAGGTCGTCGTCCTTGTCGAGGTGGTAGACCTCGTCGGCGTGCTCGCCGAGGAATCCGGTTCCCTGCATGATCTCGGGGCGCACCAGCGTGGGGGTGATCAGCGGCACGAAGCCGTTCTGCAGCGCCTTGTCGAGCGCGAGGTTCATGAGCGCGATCTCGAGACGAGCGCCGATGCCGCGGAGGAAGTAGAAGCGCGCACCCGAGACCTTGGCGCCGCGCTCCATGTCGATCGCGCCGAGGATCTCGCCGAGCTCCAGGTGGTCGCGGGGCTCGAAGTCGAACGCGGGAACCTCTCCGACGCGGCGGAGCTCGACGAAGTCGGCCTCGCCTCCGGCAGGCACGCCGTCGACGACGACGTTCTCGATGCGAGCGAGAGCGGCGGATGCCGCATCCGACGCCTCGTTCGCGCTCTGCTGCGCCTGCTTGACGCGCTCTGAGAGATCCTTGACCTGCGCGACGAGCGCAGCCTTCTCCTCCTTGGGCGCCTTCGCGACCTGCTTGCCGAACGCGTTCTGCTCGGCGCGCAGCTCTTCGAAAGCGGCGAGGGCTGCGCGACGCGATCGATCGGCCTCGAGCGCGATGTCGACGGTGCCCTGGTCATTGCCACGGGCGGCCTGAGAGCGGCGGACGATCTCCGGATTGTCGCGGAGGAGTGCGAGGTCGATCATCCACCAAGTCTATGGTGCGGGCCGGGCGAGTCCTCCGCGAAGGGGCGGGGCGGATGCCGGGGCTAGAGTAGCGCCATGATGATGAGCGCCCCCGCCCGGCGACAGGCGGCGCTCGTGTACAACCCGATCAAGGTCGACGAGAAGCACCTGCGTGCCAGGGTCCGCGCGCTGTCGCGCGAGGCCGGCTGGGAGCATCCGGCGTTCTATCCGACCACGATCGAGGATCCCGGGCAGAAAGCGACCGCTCAGGCGCTCGCCCGCGATGTCGACGTCGTCCTGGTCGCCGGCGGCGACGGCACCGTGCGCGCGGTCTCCGAGGCCATCGCGAACAGCGGGGTGCCTCTCGCGATCCTGCCGAGCGGCACGGGCAATCTCCTCGCGCGCAACGTCGGGCTTCCGCTCGGCAACCCCGACGAGATGATCCGTGCGGCGCTGGGCGACTTCCGTCATGCGATCGACATCGGGTGGGCGCGACTCACCCGCGAGAACGGCGAGCACGAGGAGCATGCCTACGTCGTCCTCGCCGGAGTCGGGCTGGATGCCGACATGATCGCGAACACGCGACCGGACCTCAAGAAATCGGTCGGGTGGATCGCCTACGTCGACGGGGCCGCGAGGTCTCTCGTGACGGCCGAGCCGTTCCGCGCGGTGTTCCAGATCGACGACGGACGCCTGCACTCGACGAAGGTGCACAGCATCCTCTTCGCGAACTGCGGCCTGCTCCCCGCGGGCATCGCGCTGATCCCCGACGCCTCCGTCACCGACGCCATCCTCGATGTCGCGGTGATCCAGCCCACCGGCGTGCTGGGATGGCTGGGCGTGTGGCGCAAGATCTGGTGGGACAACTCGGTCCTCCGCCGCTCGCGCGCAGGTCGCCGCGTGCTCGAACGCCGGGGCCGGGATGCGTCGGTGCACTACTTCCGCGGAGGTGTCGCGGAGGCGGCTGCGAGCTCACCCACCCCGATCGAACTCGACGGTGACGAGTTCGGCACCGCCGTGCGCATCACCTGCCGGGTGGATCCGGGGGCGTTGCTGCTGGCTCTCCCCGCGGATCACCCGGTCTCCGGGCTCTGATCCGCGGAGAGGTCAGATCGTCAGATCAGCCGCGGACCTCGACCGTGCCGTCGAGCCCGCCACCGACCAGCGTGAGGGTGAAGGCGTCGTCATCCACGGCGTCGTCGCCGAAGGCGATGAGCGTCGCCCGAGGCGCCATGTCCATCGTGCACACCTGGGTGTCATCGGTCACGAATGTGGCTGTTCCCGTCGCGCCGGAGCCCTCGACGCCCTCGACCACGGGAGCGCAGCTCGAGGAGCCCCAGGTGAGCAGCACGAGCGAGCCGTCGCCGATCCATCCGGCACTCGGCGTGTACTCGGTCGACGACCCCGGCGTGCCGGAGAAGGACGGGTCTCCGTCGAGGTCGACGTCGTCGGCCACATCGCCGTATGCGACCTGCAGCGTGATCTCCTGCGTCGGGTCCACGCCGTCGGGAAGCGCTCCGACGCTCGCGCGCTGCACCATGTCTGCCGTGCACACGGCGTCAGCGTCAGCGTCGACCAACTCGACCGACACCGTCTGGCCCTCAGCCGACACCTGGTCGACCTGCGGAACGCAGGTCGATGATCCCCAGGTCACGACCGCGAACATCCGGCCGTCATCGAGCAGTGCGCCCTCGATGTCGTCGAAGTCGTCGTCACTCCCCGCCGAGGGCGAGGTCGACGGCGCGTTCGTGGGTGCGTCTGCACCGGGAGTCGACGCGCATCCGGCGATCAGCGCGACTGCGGCGAGGGCGGACAGGGCGGCGATGAGGCGTGTGGGGGTGGCCATGCACAACAGGGTAGCGGCCGACATGATCGGCGGGCACCCCATCCGGGCGGATCGGCGGGCTACTGCAACGCAGAGGTGAGTCGCGCGAGATTGTCGAGGACGGTCGAGCGCAGCGGCTGCTGCATCCACTCCTCCAGAGTGAGTTCGCGGCTGAGCGAGCGGTAGCTGTCTTCGACCTCGCGCATCTCGGCCACGAACTCCTCGCCGCGCACCAGCATCGACACCTCGAGGTTGAGACCGAACGAGCGCATATCCATGTTGCTCGACCCGATCACCGCGACCTGATCATCGATCGTGAGGCTCTTGGTGTGCAGGATGTAGGGCTTGCGGTACATCCAGATGCGGACGCCGGCCTTCAGCAGCACCTCGTAGTAGCTGCGCTGCGCGTGGTAGACCATGGCCTGGTCGCCCTCTTCCGAGACGAACAGCTCGACCACGACGCCACGGTCGACCGCCGCGGTCACCGCCAGCAGCAGCGCCTCGTCGGGGACGAAGTAGGGGCTGACGATCATGATCTTGTCCTTGGCCGCATACAGCAGCCCGAGGAAGAGACGCAGGTTGTTCTCGACCTCGAACCCGGGGCCCGATGGCACGACCTGGCAGTCGAGGTCTCCCGAACCCGCTTCGGCATGCGAGATGTCGATCTCCTGCAGCACCTCGTCGGTCTCGCTGTACCAGTCGCTGAGGAAGATCGCGTTGACGCTGAGGACGACGGGGCCGTCGATGCGCACCATGAGGTCGACCCAGTGCAGGCCGCGCTTGATGTTCTTCGGGAGGTTGTACGTCGAGTCCGTGACGTTCTGCGAACCGAGGAACGCGACCTTGCCGTCGACGACGACGAGCTTGCGGTGGTTGCGCAGGTCGGGACGCTGCATGCGGCCCTTGAGCGGCTGCACCGGGAGCATCAGGTGCCAGTTCGCGCCCATCCGGTTCAGTCGAGCGATCGTCTGCCGGTACTTCGGTTTCCACCGGTTCGCCCAGTGGTCCAGGAGCACCCGGACGTGCACCCCGCGCGCGGCGACCTCTTCCATCGCGCGGAAGAAGTTGTCGGTCGACGCGTCGGACTGCAGGATGTAGAACTCGACGTGGACGTAGTCCTCGGCCTTGCGGATCTCGTCGGCCATCGCATCGAGCGAGTCCTGATATCCGGAGATCAGGTGCGCTCCGTTGTCTCCGGAGATGGGCAGAGCACCCAGCCGATGGTTCATCTCGACGAGCGGGGGGAACCAGCTCGGAGCGTTCGGGCGCAGGGTGCCGAAGTGCAGGTGCTCGCTCGTCTCGGCGATGTACTCGTTGATCTGATCCTGCTTGCGGCGGCGCGCCCGCGGAAGGCGCGGGTTTCCGATGAGCAGGAAGAGGAACACGCCCACGAACGGGATGAAGAACACCGCGAGCAGCCAGGCCATCGCCGCGGTGGGACGCCGGTTGCGCGGGATGATGATGATCGCGGTGATGCGGATCGCCAGGTCGAGGGCGAGCAGGAACGCCGTGATCCACCAGGCCCAGGTCTCGGGCGTCATCCCTCGTCCTCTCGGCCGGTCGGCACTTCGACGGTGCGCCTCAGTGGGCACCTGAGAGGTGCACTGGCTACACAGTAGCCGATGGGTCGGACGTCGCTCAGGAACGCGGCGGCAGACCGCGCGCGGCGCGCTCCTCTGCCTCGATGCGCGCATGCACCTTGCGCTCGGTGCGATCGAAGCGCAGGATCCCCCGGAGAACGAAGAAGAACACGACGCTCACTCCGATGGTCGGGATGATCGACCATGCGGCTGCGAGCCAGAAGTTCTCCATGACTCCATGGTACGCGACCGACTGCTCCTCCACATTCGACAGCCCAGGAGAGTAGGGCGGCAGCGGCTGTGGACTCGACCCGCGGCGCCGACGACGCGATGACACTCACAGCATGACAACAGTGCTCCGAGCCTCCGGCTCCGCTGAGTTCCTCAGCATCGTCCCGTCCCTTGCAGGCTTCACTCCCACGGAGAGCCTCGTGCTGCTGCCCTTCCACGGCTCCCGCACCTGCGGGGCCATGCGACTCGACCTCCCGACAGACGAGGTCGATCTCCGGGACTACGCGGATGCGGCTGTCGGACTCGTGTCCAGGGTCGACAGGACGGATGCCGTCGCGGTGGTCGTCTACACCGACGACGGGGTGCACTCGACGCGCGACGGACTCGTCCTGCCGTTCGCCGTCGAGGTCGACGAAGTCCTCGGGCGTGCGGAGGACGCGGGTCTCCGCATCGTCGACGCGCTCTGCGTCACCGCCGACGGCTGGTCGAGCTACCTCGACGGCGAGCCCGAGCTCCGGTCGCTCGCTCATGCGGTGCCCGAGGTGCCGGGAGTCGGAGACGTGTCGGGCGATCAGCTGGCGGGAGCATCTCTCCCGAGCGTCGATCTCGCTGCGAAGGAACGCGTGGCACGAGCGCTGCGAGACATCACGGAACTGCTCGAGCGCAGCAGGACGGGCGAGCTGAGAGGTGTCGAGAACCCTCAGGCGCTCGCGGCCCTCGTGCTCCTCGAGGATGTCCCTGCGTTCTTCGAGGCGGTGCTCGCCTCACCGGACGATCTCCCGCCGTTCGCGACGGCGGCGCTGCTCTGGTGCCTCGATCGTCCGCTCTTCCGCGACGTCGCCCTGACGCAGTGGGCCACCGATGCTCCGGGCGGCGCGCGCACGCTCAGAGCACAGCTCGCGTTCGCCGACACGAGGTCGACCGTGCCCGACGATTTGGGCGACGTCTTCCTCGGTCGAGGGCCCACGCCCGACCCCGAACGGCTCCGGGGTGCGCTCACCCTGGTGCGTGCCGCGGCCGCCCACGCGCCACGCGCGTGTCGGCTCGGGCCCCTCACCGCCGCCGCGTGGCTCTCCTGGGCGCTCGGCCGAGCGAGCCATGCGGCTCACTACCTCGACCTCGTCCGCGAGATCGACCCCGAGTACGGCCTCGCAGCCCTGCTCGAAACGATGATCAGTGCCGCGATGCTGCCGGAGTGGGCGTTCCGACGTGGTGCGACGCCCGTTACTTGACGAGCGGGAACAGGATGGTCTCGCGGATGCCGAGCCCGGTGATCGCCATCAGCAGGCGATCGATGCCCATGCCCATGCCCCCGGACGGCGGCATGCCGTGCTCGAGAGCCCGCAGGAACTCCTCGTCGACCGGCATGGCCTCGACGTCACCACGCGCGGCGAGCTTCGCCTGCTCGACGAACCGCTCGCGCTGGATGACCGGGTCGACGAGCTCGGAGTACCCGGTCGCCAGCTCGAAGCCGCGGATGTACAGGTCCCACTTCTCGACCACGCCGGCGATCGACCGGTGCTCGCGCACCAGAGGGGACGTGTCGACCGGGAAGTCCATCACGAAGGTGGGGCGCACGAGGTCGCCCTTCACGAAGTGCTCCCACAGCTCTTCGACGAGCTTGCCGTGCGTCGCCTGAGCGGGGAGATCCACGTCGTTGGCCTCGGCGAAGGCGATGAGGTCCTCGACAGGATCGCTCGGGGTGACCGTGCGGCCGGACGCCGCCGACAGCGATTCGTACATCGAGATGCGGTCCCACTCGCCGCCGAGGTCGTACTCGGTGCCGTCGGCCCAGGTCACTGTGGTCGAACCGGACACCGCGACCGCCGCCTGCTGCACGAGCTCCTGCGTGAGTGCGGCCATCTGGTTGTAGTCGCCGTAGGCCTGGTAGGCCTCGAGCATGGCGAACTCGGGGCTGTGAGTGGAGTCGGCACCTTCGTTGCGGAAGTTGCGGTTGATCTCGTAGACCCGCTCGATGCCGCCGACCACCGCACGCTTCAGGTAGAGCTCCGGAGCGATGCGCAGGTACAGCTCGGTGTCGAACGCGTTGGAGTGCGTCACGAACGGACGCGCAGACGCTCCGCCGTGCTGCACCTGCAGCATCGGCGTCTCGACCTCGAGGTAGTCATGGCTGCCGAACGTCGCGCGCAGGCTGGCGTTGACCGCGGCACGGGCACGGACGGTGGTGCGCGCCTGCTCGCGGACGATGAGGTCGAGGTAGCGGCTGCGGACTCGGCCCTCCTCGCTGAGCTCCGAGTAGGCGTTCGGGAGAGGCAGGATCGCCTTCGAGGCGATCGTCCATCCGTCGGCCATGATCGACAGCTCGCCACGACGGCTGGAGATGACCTCGCCGTGCACGAAAACGTGATCGCCGAGGTCGACGTACTCCTTCCAGTCGGCGAGCGACTCCTCGCCGACGTTGGCGAGCGAGATCATCGCCTGGATACGCGATCCGTCTCCCGCCTGCAGCGTGGCGAAGCAGAGCTTGCCCGTGTTGCGGCTGAACACGACGCGGCCGGCGACGCCGACGACGACGCCGGTCTCGGCGCCTGCCTCGAGATCGTCGTACTCCGCGCGCAGAGCGGGGATCTGGTGCGTCACCGGGACGCTGACGGGGAAGGCCCCGCCCGCGGCATCCGCCCGATTCGCGACCAGGCGCTCGCGCTTCGCGAGACGCACGGCCTTCTGCTCGTGGACGTCTTCTTCGGTGGCGGCGGTGGCCGTCTCGGGCGCGGCAGACGCGTCAGTCATTCGGGGGCTCCTTGAAAGTCGTCTCCAGTTTACCGAGGTCGCGTCCCTCACCCCGCGGTCGAGTCTGGGTAGCCTCGAAGCATGGCAGCCAACAGACTCGCCCCCGCTCTCGTCACGGTCGGTCTTGCCGCCACGGCCCTGCTGGTACCGGCCGCCTCCGCGACCGCGGCGAGCGCCGACATCGATACTGACGTCGATGACTTCTCCTATGCCTCATGGGACGCACGGTTCGAGGTGAGCCTCGACGACGAGGGCCGCTCGCGCATGCACGTGACCGAGTCGCTGACGGCGAGATTCCCGGACTCCGACCAGAACAAGGGCATCGTGCGCGGGCTGCCCACGAGCTACGAGAACGCCTGGCTCGAGCTCCAGGTGCTGTCCGTGACCGATGAGACCGGCACAGATGTGCCGTATGAGACCGATGAAGAGGATGGTCTGCTCTATGTCCTCACGGGCGACGACGACTACGTGCAGGGGCTCACGACCTACGTGATCGAGTATGAGATGCGCGACGTCATCCTGGCGGCCGACACGGGCGTGGATGAGTTCTACTGGGATCTCCTCCCCCTCGACAGCACGCAGCTCATCGAAGAGTTCCGTGCCGATGTGGTGTTCGACGACGAGATGACCGAGCGCATGACCGGCGACGCACGCTGCTACGCCGGATACGCGGGCTCGACGAGCGAATGCCCCCTCACCACGTCATCGGACGGCTCGGAGTTCCACGTCGAGGCGAACGAGCTGTCCCCGGGCGAAGGCGTGACCCTCGCCGTCGGCTTCGACTCGGGCACGGCCGCGCAGCCCGCGGCTCGCCAGCCCGATCCGGTGACCGACACCGTGCCCGCGATCGCAGCGCTCGGCGGACTCGGGCTCTCGGTCGGCGGCTGGTTCGCCGTGTCATCGTTCAGACGGTCCCGCCGCACATCCACCGGCATCATCGTGGCCCAGTACGACGTTCCGGATTCGATGCCGCCGCTGCTCGCCGCGGCGATCGTGCCGGGGGCGAAGGGTGCGATCCCCGCCGAGATCGTCCATCTCGCGGTGCGCGGCACGTTGCGCATCGAGGAGGGCGCCGAGACCGAGGAGCCTCGGCTCCGACGCCTCCCCGGAGGCCGTATCCCCGACCAGCTCGACGTCGAGGCGCTCGATGCGCTGTTCACGGATGCCGACGCCGACGGTGTCGCCGAGCTCCCGAGCTCGAGCGAGGACTTCGCCGCACGCATGACGACCCTGGTGAAGAGCGGCGCCGACGCGGCGGTGTCGCGGGGTCTGATGACGAAGGCGCGCAGCCGCGGCGCGATGATCCTGCAGTGGTGTGCGATCGCGGTCGCGGTCGTGGGCTTCGGTCTCGGCCTCTGGGGCATCATCGCGGGCAGGGTCACGGCGTTGCCCGCATTCGTGGCCATCGCCTTCGGCCTGTTCCTCGTGCTGCTGTCCTCGCTCTACAGCTTCTCGAAGCACACTGTCCTGACCCCCGAGGGAGCCCGGGAATACGAGTACCTCATGGGGGTGAAGGAGTTCATCCGCGTGGCCGAGGCCGACCGACTGCAGATGCTCCAGTCGTACTCGGGAGCCGAGCGCCGTCAGGACGGCAGCGCGAACGTGATCGTCGTCTACGAACGCCTTCTCCCCTACGCGATGCTGTTCGGCATGGAGGCCGAATGGGGTCGGGTGCTCGAAAGCGCCTACACCTCGGAACAGCGCGGGGCCTCGTGGATCGGCGATCCCGGCGCTCCCTTCGTGAGTGGGCAGCTGGTCGCGTTCGCAGCCTCGTCGAACGCGTCCGCGAGCTACTCGGCCCCGAGCGCGAGCAGCTCGTCGAGTTCCGGCGGCTCGTTCGGAGGCGGCTTCTCGGGCGGTGGCGGCGGAGGCGGCTTCTCGGGAGGCCGCTGACCTCGGCGAGCCTCTGACCTCGGTGGGCCGCTGACCTCAGTGGGATTCTGACCGCGGCGAGCTTCTGGCGTCAGATCAGAGGCGACGGGCCGGACGCGTCCCGAAGCGCCCGTTCGACGGTCGACTGCACCAGCGCAGACAGATACCCGCCCGGGTTCTCGATTCCGATCTCGCCGAGGCGCGTGGTCGACTGCACGATGATCGACCGCGAGAACTCGGTCGCCGCCTGGATCACGTCCGCGTACGCCGCCCTGTCGGCTTCCGCGATGACCACGGGCTCGCATCCCATCTCCACCGCCAGCGCCTGGGCGATCGGGAGCACCGCAGCCGGCGCCGTGACCGCGGCGTAGCTCGCCTGCAGCTGACGGAGGTCGATCGTCGTGCCGGTGAACGTGATGGCCGGGTGGACGGCGAGCGGGATCGCACCGCTCTCGGCCGCGGGTCGCAGCACATCGATGCCGTACCCGGGATCGGTGTGCAGCACGAGCTGTCCGAGCTGCCAGCCGCCCACTTCGGCGATGCCCGCGATCAGAGCCGGCAGCTGGTCGTGTGGAACGGCGATGACGACGAGCTCGCTGCGCCGCACCACTTCGAGCGCGTCGAGGATCGGCACGTCGGGCAGCACGGCGGACGCCCGATCGTCATCCGAGCCGCTCGTGATTCCCGTGATCGCGTGACCGGCACCGGCGAGCGCCGCACCGATGACCGGACCCACTCGTCCCGCACCGATGATGCCGACTCCGAGGCGCCCGTCGCGGCGCGACGGATCACTCACCGGTCGGCGCCGGAGGCACGGGCGGAGAAGCCGGCGGAGCCACCGGCGGAGCGGGAGGAGCGGCAGGCGGAGCCACAGGCGCAGCCCCCGGTGGAACATACGGCGGAGGCGGCGTGACCGGC
>NZ_LMOU01000001.1:1837859-1837929 GCF_001423615.1 Microbacterium sp. Leaf159
GGGAGGGGCGGCAGGCGGAGCCACAGGCGCAGCCCCCGGTGGAACATACGGCGGAGGCGGCGTGACCGGC
>NZ_LMOU01000001.1:1837978-1934340 GCF_001423615.1 Microbacterium sp. Leaf159
AGGCGGGGCGGCAGGAGGCGCACCCGGAGGAACATGCGCCGCACTCGGGCCCACATACGGCGGGGGCGGTGTCACCGTCGAGGGTGCGCCCACGGGCGGCATCGGAGCAGCGCCGAGACCACCGGGCGCGGCCTCGGCGCCTGCTCCGGGATATCCGCCGGGAACCTGCGCGCCCTCGGCATCCGTCACATACTCGCCCCAGCGGTGCGTGTGGTCCCGTGCTGCGGCGGCGACCGCGGCCGAGCTCACACCGTCGAGGAGGAAGAGCGCGTCATCCCGCTCGAGCCCTGACAGGTAGCCGGTGATCAGTCCCTGCACCGAGTGCACCTGGGCGCCTGAGACTCGCTGAGCGCGGTCGATCGGCCCCTGGGAGAGCGAGACGCCCTGCAGCCGGGCGAGCGGGAAGACGGCGAGCTTGCGCCAGACCGTTCCTCTGCGCAGCAGCAGGCCGAACTCGGTGAGGGCGTAGCCGTGCCTCTTCCACGACAGGGGCCTCCGCCACCACGCCCGACGAGGCATCGTGCGGTACGGATCGCCCTCGACAGGACCGAGGATGCCGTGCTCCCAGACGAGCGGGATGTCGGCGACGGGCGCGTCCGGCAGGATCAGCGCGAGCACGCGTTCGACGTCGGCGCGCTTGCCCACCGGCAGCACGACGTTGAATTGCTGCGCCGAGCCCGAGGACTGCTGTGCCGCACTCTTGCCGCTCATACGGTTGATCTTGATGGTCCACCAGCCGAACGGACGCCACAGCAGCGACTGCGTGACCTCCACGGCGAAGATGCGCCCCGGAGGCAGCGTCTCGGTGACGGTGGTCAGCAGCCCGTAGGTGATCCGCACGCCGTCCGGAGTCGGCGCGATCGAATATCGCAGGGACTTCGAGATCTGCGCCCAGGTGATGCCGACGACGGCGATGACCATCGGGATTCCGATGCCGAGTGTGATCCCGAGGCCGAGGAAGCCTCCGATCGGGTCGCCGTCGATCAGTGATCCGATCGCGACGCCGCCGACCGCGACGCCGAAGATCACGCCGAAGAAGACGACCCAGAGCACGCTCGAGATCAGCTGCGATCCGATCAGACGCCCGGCCGGGATCTTGACCACGCTCTCGGGTTCGACATCGGCGAGGTCGACGCCGCCGATCAGACCGTTGACGCCGTCGTTCACGGATCCGACGAGCTGCGCCCTGGCAGACCCGGGAGCACCGGGAACGGCTCCGGCAGGATTCGCCGGGCGCACTCCGGCTGCCGCATCCGCTGCCGTCTGCCGCGCGGCGCGAGCGCCGGACGCGAGGCGGAGGATGTCGGAGCGCACGGACTCGGCGCGAGGCGTGGCGAGGTACTCGAGCTCGACGTTCGAGTCGGTGCCGGCACCCACCACCTCGAGCTTCGCGAGGCCGATAATGCGCGCGGGGAACGGACGCGTGAGGTTGACCCCCTGCACCCGATCCAGCGGCGCGCGGCGATGCGAGCGGAAGATGATGCCCTTGCGCACCTCGACGTGGTCGCCCGTGATCCTGAACTGCTGGAAACGCCAGATGAACCAGAAGATCCCCACCAGCACGACGACCAGCGCCAGCACACCGAGCAGCACCACGAGGATCAGGTTGTTGGCGAGCACCCAGTCGACGGGGTCGCCACCGGTGTAGTCGTCGTAGTGCGCTTCTTCGGGCGTGAAGAGGTCGACGAACCAGGCGATGAGACGGTCGCGCAGGTTCGCGATCGCGATACCGGCGATGATGATGAGCGCCAGCCCGCCCTTGAACAGCGGGGTGAGCGGATGCATCCGATGCCACTCGCCGTCGGCGAGGGTCGTCGACTCGGCCCTCGGCTCGACGTTCGCCGCGGGTGGCGACGGGAACTGCTGCTCGCTCACAGGCCCGTCCGGCGGGTCTCGGCCACTTCGATGAGTGTGTCGCGCAGGGCCTCGGACGCGGCCTGGGTCAGCCCGGGGATCTGCACACCGGTGGTCGCGGCTGCCGTCACCATCTTGAGCTGCGTGACCCCGAAGGCGCGGTCGAGCGGCCCCTGAGTGATGTCGACGAGCTGCATGCGCCCGTAGGGCACCGCGATCATGCGCTGCCAGAGGATGCCCTTGCGGAAGACGATGTCGTCGGCGCGGAGCATGTAGCCGATGGCCTTCGCCTGCCGCGGGAGGATGATCAGCGTGATCAGCGTGATCAGCACGACGACACCCGCGGGAATCCACACCCACGTCTGGTGCAGGACGAGCGCGAGAACCAGCGCGACGGCCAGCACGAACGCCACGAAGATCACGTTCTGCAGGATCTGCGACACGACGTATCGCGGCGAGATCTGGTGCCAGCTTCCGTCGAGCTCCAGCCTCGCCTCGCTGCGAGCGGTGCGCAGCTCGGAGTACGTGCCCTGGTCGAGAGACTCGAGGTCAGTGACCTCCGCCGAGTTCAGCGGGGCCGGGATCCCCGGCTCGATCTCTGGGTTCTGAGTCATCAGGATCCTTCGGAAGTATGCAGAACTGTTCGGCGATGAGCGCGGCGACCACGAGCACGATCGCGCTTCCGATCAGTGCCAGCATCGCCACAGTCGACCCTACCGGGGGATCGACTGGCCTCGACAGGAGGAACACCAGAAGCCCCGCTCCGAAGCCCGCCATGATCGCGCCCACGAGGCTCGACGCCCGGGCGAGGGTCACGGCACGGGTCGCGCGGAACGGGTCGATGCGGATGCCCTGGCGCACGCTCGAACGCACCGGCCAGGCGACGCCGAGCGACGCGGCGGCGATGAGCAGAAGCAGCACGGGCAGCAGAAGCGACGGAGTGAACGTCGTGCGCCCCATGGCGGTGAGCATGTGGTCGAGCACGTATCCCGCGGCCCCGGCGAGGAGAGCGAGGACGACGAGCAGCCCGACAGAGGTGCGCTTCATCACTGCTCCGAGGTATGCAAGCGCGCGACGAGGTCCGCCACGCGGCCGCGGCCCGGCAGCTCGGCATCGGCATCGAGTTCGAGCCAGGGCTCGAGCACGAACAGCCGCTCGAACGCCCGCGGATGCGGCAGCTGCAGGCGCTCGTCGTCGGAGGCCTCATCGCCGTAGGCGATCAGATCGAGGTCGAGTGTCCGGTCGCCCCAGCGCTCGTGGCGCTCCCTGCCGTGCTCGTCCTCGATCGCGTGCAGCATCCCGAGGAGGATCGACGGTGCGAGGCGCGTCGTCACGAGAGCCACGGCGTTGACGTATCCGGGGGCATCGGGGTCGGGGCCGTCGAGACGCAATGCGACCGTCTCGACGAGCGGAGACAGACGGACGTCGCTGACGAGGGGCAGCCGCGCGATGCGCTCGGCCGCTGCGCGGATCGTACGCTCACGGTCGCCGAGGTTCGCCCCGAAGGCGACCACGGCCACCGCGTCCTCCCTGCCGGGGCGCGGGCCGGGGATGCTCGGCGGGTTCGCCAGGTTGCGGCTCATCGCGAGAACTCCACGGCCGAGTGCTTCTGCGCGCGGTGCACCGTCACCGCGACGTCGCCGAAGGTCAGGGCGATCGGGGCGTGCGGCTTGTGCACCGTCACCGTGACGGCGTGCACGCGGGAATCGGCCAGAGTGACGTCGGCGATGCGCTCCGCCAGCGTCTCGATGAGGTTGACGGGCTCTCCCCCGACCACGGCAGCCACCTTCTCGGCGAGTTCACCGTAGTGCACGGTGTCGGCGACGTCGTCGGATGCCGCGGCCTCACGCAGCGGCATCATCAGGCGGAGATCGATCGTGAACTCCTGACCGTTCTCGCGCTCATGGTCGTAGACGCCGTGCCGGCCGAAGACGGTGAGTCCTGTCAGGACGATCTCATCCAGGAAATCCATGGTCCTACCTCCCCTCCCAGGCGTGGGTGATGGCGAGAGCATCGCGGGTGGCACCGACATCGTGCACCCGCACGGCCCACACACCCGCTCGCGCGGCGAGTGCGCTGGTCACCGCGGTCGCGAGATCGCGTCGCGCTTCCGAGACCTCCGTGGCGTCGACTCCGATGGTCTCCGCGAGGAATCTCTTGCGCGACGTGCCGATGAGCACCCGCGGCCCGAGGGCCACGATCTCGTCGAGTCCACGCAGGACGCCCCAATTCTGGCCGCCCTGCTTCGAGAACCCGATGCCCGGATCGAGGATCAGCCGAGACGGCGCGATCCCGGATGCCGCGGCTTCGCCCATCCGCTCCTGCAGCTCCCCGGCCACCTCGCGAGCGGTACGACGGTAGATCGCGTTCGCGTACATGTCGTCGGGAGCGTCGCGCCAATGCCCGATCGCGTAGTCGGCGCCGGATTCGGCGACCGCCGCGCGCATGTCGGGGTCGGCCAGACCGCCCGACACATCGTTCACGATCCGCGCCCCCGCTCGCACCGCTGCGGCGGCGGTCGAGGCGTTGAGGGTGTCGATGCTGACCGGAGCGCCCTCGGCGACCAGCCGCTCGATCACCGGCAGCACACGCCGCTGCTCCTCCGCCGCTCCCACGCGCTCGGCGCCCGGTCGGGTCGATTCACCGCCGATGTCGAGCACCGTGGCACCGTCTGCCCGCAGCTGCAGACCGTGCGCGACCGCCCGGTCGGCGTCGAAGTACCGCCCGCCGTCGCTGAACGAGTCGGGCGTGATGTTGACGATGCCCCAGATTCCGGTCATGAGTGCGCCGACCCGGTCGAAGCGCCGATCAGCGCGATGAGCTCGGCTCGAGCGACCGCATCCGTGTACTCACCGCGGGCGGCGATCGTCAGGGTCGATGCCTCGGGCTGGCGTCCGCCGCGCATCGTGACGCAGCCGTGGCTCGCGTCGAGCACGACCAGCACCCCGCGGGTGTCGAGGTGCTCGGCGATCGTGTCGGCGATCTGCTCGCCGAGTCGCTCCTGCACCTGCGGCCGAGCGGCGAGGGTCTCGACCACCCGCACGAGCGCGCCCAGACCGACGACCTGCTCGCCCGGAAGATAGGCGATGTGCGCCCGCCCCGCGAACGGCAGCAGGTGGTGTTCGCACACCGACCGGAACCGGATGTCTCGCAGCAGCACCGCGCCGGACGGCAGCGTGTCGGGCGCAGGACCGCGGGCGACGCTGATCGTGTGCGCGAGGGGTGCCGCGGCATCCTCACCGACTCCGGCGAAGAACTCCGCGTACAGCTCACCCATGCGCGAGGGAGTCTGCTTGAGGCCCGGGCGATCCGGATCCTCCCCGATCGCCTCGAGCAGCTCTCGTGTCAGTCGCTCGACACGTGCACGGTCGACGGACACGGGTCAGGCCGTCGCGGGTCGTGCCTGACCGGCGTTCGCGGATCCCTGCTGCGTACGCGTGGCCGCCGACGGAGCCTCGACCGATGCGGCGAGCGAGACGTCCTTCTTCGGGACCTCGATCGGAGGTCGCTTCGACACCGGACGGGCCTCGCTGGAGAGCCAGAGCGGACGCTCGGGGAGCTTCTTCACCTCGGTGAAGATCTCGGCGATCTGGTTGTGATCGAGGGTCTCCTCCTCGAGCAGGGCCAGGGCGAGCCTGTCGAGGATGTCGCGGTTGGCGCTGATGACCTCGTAGGCCTCGTTGTGGGCCTGCTCGATGAGCGCGCGCACCTCGGCATCCACCCGCTCGGCGACCTTCTCGGAGTACTCGCGGCCGCGACCCATGTCGCGCGCGACGAACATGTCTCCACCCTCGGAGCCGAGCTTGACCGGCCCCACCTGGGTGGTCATGCCGTATTCGATGACCATCTTGCGGGCGATCGACGTCGCCTTCTCGATGTCGTTCGATGCGCCCGTGGTCGGGTCATGGAAGATGATCTCCTCGGCGACACGGCCACCCATGGCGTACGTGAGCTGGTCCTGCAGCTCGTTGCGCGTGACGGAGTACTTGTCGTCGAGCGGCAGCACCATCGTGTAGCCGAGAGCCTTGCCACGAGGCAGGATCGTGATCTTCGTCACGGGGTCGGTGTAGTTCATCGCCGCCGCTGCGAGAGCGTGCCCACCCTCGTGGTACGCGGTGATGAGCTTCTCCTTGTCCTTCATGACGCGGGTGCGGCGCTGAGGACCGGCGATCACGCGGTCGATGGCCTCGTCGAGGGCGCGGTTGTCGACCAGCTGCGCGTTCGAGCGAGCGGTCAGCAGGGCGGCCTCGTTGAGCACGTTCGCGAGATCGGCTCCCGTGAAGCCGGGGGTCTTGCGGGCGACGACCTCGAGGTCGACGCTCTTCGACAGCGGCTTGCCCTTGCTGTGTACCTCGAGGATCTTCTGGCGACCGCGCAGGTCGGGGGCGTCGACGCCGATCTGGCGGTCGAAGCGACCGGGGCGGAGCAGCGCAGGGTCGAGGATGTCGGGACGGTTCGTCGCCGCGATCACGATGACGTTCGCGTTCGGGTCGAAGCCGTCCATCTCGACGAGCATCTGGTTGAGCGTCTGCTCTCGCTCGTCGTTTCCGCCGCCCATACCGGCACCGCGGTGACGACCGACGGCGTCGATCTCATCGATGAAGATGATCGCGGGAGAGTTCTCCTTGGCCACGTTGAACAGGTCGCGCACTCGGGATGCACCGACGCCGACGAACATCTCGACGAAGTCCGAACCGGAGATCGAGTAGAACGGCGCTCCGGCTTCGCCGGCGACGGCGCGGGCGAGCAGCGTCTTTCCGGTTCCGGGAGGGCCGTACAGCAGCACGCCCTTCGGGATGCGGGCGCCGATCGCCTGGAACTTGGCCGGATCCTGCAGGAACTCCTTGATCTCGTGGAGCTCCTCGATCGCCTCGTCGGCACCGGCGACGTCGGCGAAGGTGACCGTCGGAGTCTCCTTGTTGACGAGCTTGGCCTTGGACTTGCCGAACTGCATGACCTTGCCGCCGCCGCCCTGCATCGACGACAGCAGCCACCAGAACAGCAGGCCGAGCAGCACGAGGGGAAGAAGAAGGGAGAGGATGCCGTCGAACCAGGTCGCGCGCGGAACGGCGTCGTTGAAGCCGTCCTTCGGGTCGGCGTCGTTGATCGCCTTGACGACCTCGTCGGCACGGGCGTCGACGTAGTAGAACTGCACGTTCTCGGAGCCCTCGAACGCCTTCGACAGAGTCATGTCGACCCGCTGGTCGCCGTCGGTGTTGACGACCTCGGTGACGGACTCGCCGGCGAGCAGCTTCAGACCCTCCTGGGTCGTGATCTGCTTGGGCGCGCCGAGGTTCGAGATCAGAAGGAAGCCGCCGAACAGCAGCAGGCCGATCAGGGCGACGTAGATCAGCGGATTCCGCGTGAGCTTCTTGACATCCATGGTCGGATCAGCGTATCGCGCGTGCCCTAGGTGGCCGCTGTGCGTTCACCCACGGCGTATCGGTACGCCGCCCAGGTCATTGGGCGAGGAGTCTGCGACGAGACGAAGCGGGCTCAGCTGTAGACGTGCGGTGCCAGCACCGCGACATCGCGGAGGTTGCGGTAGCGCTCGTCGTAGTCGAGGCCGTAGCCCACGACGAAGTCGGTGGGGATGTCGAAGCCGACGTACTTGCAGTCGATGACGACCTTCGCGGCCTCCGGCTTGCGCAGCAGCGCCAGCACCTCGATCGACTCCGCACCGCGGGACTCGAAGTTCTCGAGCAGCCAGCTGAGGGTGAGGCCGGAGTCGATGATGTCCTCGACGATCAGCACGTGCTTGCCGTTCAGATCGGTGTCGAGGTCCTTGCGGATCTGCACGACACCGCTCGACTTCGTGCTCGCACCGTAGCTCGAGACGGCCATCCAGTCCATCGGCGCGTGGAAGGGCAGCGCGCGGGCGAAATCGGCCATGACCATGACCGCACCCTTGAGAACTCCGACGAGCACGAGCTCCTTGCCCTCGTAGTCGGCGGCGACCTGAGTCGCGAGCTCGTCGAGCTTCGCGATGATCTCCTCCTCGGTGACGAGGATCTGGGCAAGGTCGTCCTGGATTTCCGCGGCGCGCATGGATCGATGTTACGTCGTCGGACGGCCACCACCACAACCGGGCGGCGTGCCGGTGCACGCACCCGTCCGGGCGGTGTGCGTCAGCTGCAGGTGAGCGTGCCCGAGAGCGTGGCGGCCTCGTCGACGATGCCGAGGATGTCGAGGTCGGCGCCCTGTTCGACGACCGATCCTTCGAAGCCGTCGAACGTGACCGAGTCGCCGTCCGGCTCGGCGCCGCCGCTGCTCACGAACCAGCGGTCGTCTTCGAGGTGGATCGCGACGGTCGCCTGACCGTCGAGGATCGAGATCGTCACCGCCGCGCGCCCCTCGACGTCACCGCCCCCGATGAATGTGCGGAGCCCCTGGGCCTCCGAGCAGCGAAGGCCGTCGACCGCGATCTCCGCGTTCGACGTCGCCCCGTCCTCCGAGTAGGAGATCGAGATGCTCTGCGGATCGGACTCCGCTGCAGGTGCGCATCCGGTCGCCGAGACCGCGACGAGCAACCCGGCGGCCAGGACCGTGGCGAGCCGCATCGACGCCACCCGCCTCATCGCTCCTCCGCCGGCCGGAACCGCTTCATCATCTCGGCTCGCTGTTCAGGAGTCATCTGACGCACCTCGTCCTGCACCCGCTCGTTCAACGCCGTCATCCGGGCCTTGATCTCGGGCGAGTCGAAGAGCTGCTGGATCGTCGCCCGTCCGTTCAGCACGGATTCCACCGATCGGCGCATCGAGTCGTCCTGCGCCGACTCCCTCAGCTGCCGCAGGGCCTCGCGCGCCTTCCGATCCTGCTCGGAGCCGACGGCGAAAGACCCGAAGATGGGCTGGTCCTCTGCGTCTCGCGGGCCAGAGCCCCGTGAATCCTGAGTCATGCGTCCACCTGTGTGTTGTCGTATCCACCGGGGATCGAGGCGGTGATGCTGTCCGGCGTGAGCTGCAGCTGGATCACAGACACGGCCGCGGCGAGCACGTTCCAGTAGTCGTTCGCCTTCTGCACGGTCTGATAGGCCTCGATGATGAGCGAAGGGACCTTCGCCGCTTCGAGGGCGGCGAGCGCCCAGAGGATCACCGTCCCGATCACGGTCTCGATGAGCGCGGTGCCGGCGAGCGCGAGCAGAGCGACGTAGAGGATCTGGTCCATGATCTGCGCGAACAGACCGGCGAGGATGTCACCGAGAGCAGACATGCCGATGTAGATCGTCGTGTACTCGTTCTTCAACGTGTCGAACTGCGAGCCGAGGTCGTCGCCGATTCCCGGCCACTGCGCGAACCAGGCGGCGGCGGCCTCGGCCGCCTCACCCGTCCAGTCCGTCATCGCGGCGCTCGCACTCTGGATCGCGCTGTTGCCCGTCGCGCGGCAGTAGTCGCCGAGCTGGCCGAAGGCCACGGCGGTCGACTCCACATAGGACCAGTCGCCGATGAATCGCTTCGACACCTCGTCGAGCGGGTTCCAGTCGAAGAGCATGTCTATGATCGTCGCGACCATGTCGGTCGGGCTGAGCCAGTTGGCCGACAGGATCTTCGAGACCCAGTCGCTCGAGGCGGGGGCGGGGATGTTGTCGAACGCGTGCGCCGCTGAGACGACACAGACGGGAGGCGGGAGGCTGACTGCGCCCACCGACGCGGCATCCGGATACGCGGCGTCCAGCCGCGCGCGCTCCGTCTGGTCCAGGTCCTCGTAGTTCTGCGCCGTGGCGCGGACCTCCGTCGCGGATGCCAGGAATGTCGTGCCCATGCGCTCGAAGACGCTGAGCGAGTTCGCCCGTACCTCGTCGGTGAGCCCCGCGACCTGACTGTAGATGCTGACCGGCGGGATGTACCCCAGCTGCACGTAGGAGCTCGTGAACATCAGCGCGGTGGTGGCGGAGCAGTAGGATCCGTACCCGGTGAGGTCGGCGAGTCCCTGCGCCTCGTCGGCGAGCTTGTCGAGAGCTGCGAGTTCGACGGAGAAGGTCATCGCCACACCCCCGCATTCGCACTCTCGACGCGACTGAACTCCGACGACGCGGTGGACGCTGCAGCGATCACCTGGTTCGCGATGCCGTGGAGATCGCGGAAGTCGGCCATCCACGCGCGCTGGGCGTACCGATAGGCCTCTTTCGCCTCGCCGCTCCAGGCCTCATCGAGGCGGTCGATCTCCGCGTCGAGATCGTCGAGCGACGTCCGAATGTCCTGCAGTGCGGTCACGATACTGTCCACGGCTCCGTTCACGGCGCTGCTCGTGATCGAGATGTGTTTCCTCGACATGCTTCCCCCCGGGGCTCCGCCGTTCGGCGAAGGCTACGACAGGCTACACCGCCGCCCCGTGTTCCCCACTACTCTGGGCGGTGACACGGGCGGACGCCCCAGACGGAAGGAATCTCCATGGCTCTCGACGACATCCTCACGCAGGTCCCGATCGACGACATCGCCGCGAAGCTCGGAGTCTCCCCCGAGGTCGCGAAGTCGGCTGTCGAGCAGGGCGGCGCCGTGCTGCTGGGCGGCCTGGCGAAGAACGCCGCGACCGCAGAGGGCTCCTCCGCGATCGAGAGCGCGCTCAAGCGCCACGAGGGCAAGGCCGGCGCCTCGAAGGTCGACGACATCGACCAGGCGGACGGCGGCAAGATCGTCTCGCACATCCTCGGCGCCGACGAGAAGAAGGTCACGCAGAAGCTCACCGAGTCGAAGGAGACCGCAGGGATCGACTTCGGCAAGCTGCTCCCGATCCTCGCCCCGATCGTGATGGGCCTGATCGCCAACGCGACCAAGGGCAAGTCGACGAAGACCGAGACGGCAGAGGCGCAGTCCGGCGGCGGTGGAATCGGCGATGTGATCGGTGGCCTGCTCGGCGGAGGCAGCTCCTCGGGCGGCGGTGGGATCGGCGACCTGCTCGGCGGCCTGCTCGGCGGAGGCAACTCCTCGGGCGGCGGCGGAATCGGCGACCTGCTCGGCGGCCTGCTCGGCGGCGGCAAGAAGTAGCGAACGGCGGAGCGGTCGACGGGTGTCGGTCGCTCCGCTACCGCGCTCACACGACCGCGGTCTCGGTCTCGGTCGTGTGAGCGCTGGCCCGATCGTCGAGCGAGCGAAGCGAGACGAAACGGATGCTTCGACTCAGCGCGCGGTGAAGACGATCCGTCCGCCGAGCCTGGCCGCGGAGCACGCAGGCAGATCGATGGGGCCCTGACCCGACCAGTCCGTCGCGAGACGGGCGACCTCGAGGGTCTGCACCCTCGTCAGGCTCACACCGAATTCGCTGTCGACGACGAGGCGGATGATCCGGTTGCGGAGAGCGGCCGGGTTGGCGGCGAGGGCGGCGAGACTCACGGAGATACCCGCCTCTGCATGCTCGACGATGTCCTCGATCGTCTCGTGGATCATCTCGTCGAACGCCTCCGCATCCTCGCGAAGCTGCTCGGCGGTGCGGGCGAGGGCCTCCGCGATGCCCGGGCCCAGCTCCGACTCGAGAACGGGCAGCACCCGCTCCCGCACGCGCACCCGCGCGAACCGGTCCTCGGAGTTGTGGGGGTCGTCCCAGAACTCGAGATCGGATGCCGCACAGAACGCGCGAGTAGTCTCGCGCCGTACCCCGAGCAGCGGGCGCACCCACCGCACTCCGTCGCCGTCCTCGCGCACAGGGGCCATGCCCTGAAGGCTCGCGGCGCCCGATCCACGGGCGAGTCCGAGCAGCACGGTCTCTGCCTGGTCATCGAGAGTGTGTCCGAGGAGCACGGCAGACGCACCGGCATCCGCTGCCGCGTCCTTCAGCACCCGGTATCGGGCATCGCGTGCTGCGGCCTCGGGGCCGCCTTCCTCGCCCACCTCGACGCGCACGACGAGAGCGTCGACCCCGAGAGCCGTCGCCGTCTGGGCGGCGCGTGAGGCGACGGCATCCGAGTCGCCTTGAAGACCGTGGTCGACCGTGAGGCTCCCCACTCGCAGCCCGAGCTTGGGCGCCTCGAACGCGGTCGCCGCGGCGAGGGCGAGCGAATCGGTGCCCCCGGAGAGCGCGACGATGACCGTCGACCCCTCAGGGAGGTCGGCGAGCGCGGTGCGCACGGCGAGGCGGATCTCGGCGATGGCGGGTGAGAGCGAGGGCACAGCTCCACGGTAGATCACGACGAGGGATCGCCGCGTGACGGTCGCGCTGAGCACGCGTGTGGTTCTAACCTGACGCCGTGACAGAACACACAGTGCGGTTCCGGACCGAGCGGTTCAAGGCGTTCGTCGACGCGGTGGTGGCGATCGCGATGACGCTGCTGATCCTGCCGCTCATGGAGTCGGTGTCGGACGCCGCGTCGAACAGGCTGAGCACCGCGGAGTTCTTCGACGAGCACTCCGGCCAGCTGCTGAGCTTCGGGCTCAGCTTCGTCCTCATCGCGACGTTCTGGATGGGGCATCACCGCCAGTACCGCGACGTGGAGTGGATCACGAGTCCGCTGCTGTGGATCAACATCGCGTGGATGGCGACCATCGTCTGGCTGCCCGTGCCGACCGCGATGATCGGCCAGATGGACACCGACATGCTGCAACCGGTGGTCTACATCGGCACCCTGATCCTCACGCAGGTCACGACTCTCGCCGGATGGGTGTTCCTGCTGCGCCACCCCGACTTCACCACGACCCCGGTCGAGACGCTGCGGGCGGGAGTGATCGGCGATCTCGCCGCCATCATCCTGTTCCTCGTCGCACTGGCGATCGCGGTCTTCGTCCAGCCCTTCGGGTATGCGGGACTGCTCGTCCTGCTGCTGAGCGGCGTGGTGACGAAGCTGCTGGACCGCGTCGCGCTGCGCCGCCCCACAGCGGGCTGACCGTCTCGCTGCGGAACACGGCCGAGGCGCTCGGCCACCCGCGGGTAGGCTAGTGCGCGGCATCCAACCGTCTTTTCTGAGGAGCACACGCATGGGCGCACACGACGCCGTCATCGAGATCCCGCGCGGCAGCCGCGTGAAGTACGAGGTCGACCACGAGACCGGACGAGTGCACCTCGACCGCGTGCTCTACACGACCTTCGGGTACCCCGCCGACTACGGCTACTTCGACAACACCCTCGGAGAGGACGGCGACCCGCTCGACGTGCTCGTGCTCCTCGACCACGCCATCTACCCGGGCGTCGTCGTCGAGGTGCGCCCCGTCGCCGTGCTCAAGATGAGCGACGAGGCCGGCGGAGACGACAAGCTCGTCGCCGTCCTGTCGAAGGACCCCCGCTGGGCCCACATCCAGGACATCGGCGACATCGCCGAGTACACGAAGAAGGAGATCGCGCACTTCTTCGAGCACTACAAGGACCTCGAGCCCAACAAGTGGGTCAAGGTCGACGAGTGGGGCGACGCCGCAGAGGCGCAGCGCATCCTCGACGAGGCGATCGTCCGCGCAGCCGAGCAGGGTCACTGACCCCAGGCTTCACGAAGAAGACCCCCGGTTCCGCTCAGCGGCCGGGGGTCTTCTTCGTCGCAGACGCGATCCTCAGACCGAGATGCCTCGCGCGGCGAGGAAGGTGATCGGGTTCGTATAGGCCCCGTTGAGGTAGACCTCGAAGTGCAGGTGGCAGCCGACGGATGCTCCGGTGTTGCCGGCATAGGCGATGACCTGGCCGGAGTTCACCCACGCGCCGTTGCGGACGGCGAATCCGCCGTCCCGGATGTGCGCGTAGCCCGACGAGACCCCACCGCCGTGCTGGATGCGGATGTAGTTGCCGTAGTTGCCTCGCGGGCCGGCGTAGTCGACCGTCCCCGAGTTGGCCGCGTAGATCGCCGCTCCGCAGCCGTTGGCGAGGTCGACCCCGTAGTGGTACCCGGAGCAGGCCGCGCAGGGCTTGGGGCGCGCGCCGTATCCCGCGCTGCGGTGGCCGCCGTGCGGGCGAACCCAGCCGCCTGTTCCCGGCGACCCCCCGGTGCCTCCACCGCCGCCTCCGCCGCCGTTGTTCGCGGCTGCAGCTGCTGCCGCTGCCGCCTCGGCTGCTTCGCGCTGCCTGCGCTGCTCTTCGGCGACGCGCACACCCTCCTGGTAGCCCGCGACGGTCGTCGCGGTGGCGTCCTTGAGGGCGGCGAGCTGTGCCTGCATCGTGGAGAGGTTGGCCGTCTGCTCGTCGAGAGCGACCTGAGCGGCATCCGCTGCGGCCTGCGCCTCGATCATCTTCTGCTCGGCGATCTGCTGAAGGCGGTCGCGCTCGGTGCGCGCGACGACGGCCTGGTCGGTCAGCGACTGCGCGGAGTTGCGTGCGGCGACCGCATTGTCGTGGACCGTCTGGTTGTACTGGTAGACCTTGTCCATCGAGCCGAGGCGCGAGAGCAGCTCGTCGGCGTTGTCGGCGGAGCCGGCGAAGAACAGTTCGAGGGCGGTGTCATCGCCGCCGTTGCGGTACAGCTGGGCGGCGAGCTGGGCGGCCTTCTTGGTCGCGTCGTCGGCGACGACGGCCTGCGCGTCGGCCTGGGCCTGCAGCTCCTCGGCGACGGCGATCGCGTCGAAGTACGCCAGCTGCGCCGTGTTGTACTCCTCACCGGCGAGCTGTGCCTTCGCCTGCGCGTCCGCGACCCGCTGCGTGAGCGACTGGATGAGTCCCTCGATGCGGGTGACCTCGGCCGCCTTGGAGGACTGGTTCGCCATGGCGCGCTGCACGTCGTCCCAGCTGGGGTACGTCGCCGCGTACGCGGCGGTCACCCCGGAGGAGACACCGAAGGCGCTGAGCGCGACGACGCTGAGCGCGCCCATCGTGAGCGCACTACGACGAGTGACCGAGCCGTTCTTCCAGAACGCTCGGCTTTCTGCAGGTGTGGGCGCGCAGCCGCAATCGTCGGATGCCGCCGAGGCAGCATCCTTCGAGGAGTGCTTGTCGTTCACACGGCCCCTTCCGCCGGTTTCACAAATGCCACACTAACAACATCCTTCACATCCGCACCAGGGGCGGACAGCGTCGGAGGGCACAGTGATACGACTCCATCGTCCTCCCGAACACGCCCGGGCGACAGCAGGCTCGCCCTCGATTCGCGTTTTGCTCGAATCTTCCCTTATGCTTGAGCGTCGGCAAGGAAGTCCCCCGGGACAGACTTCGGCCCCATCGTTTAGCGGCCTAGGACGCCGCCCTTTCACGGCGGTAGCACGGGTTCGAATCCCGTTGGGGTCACTCCTTCCGGTACAATTGAAAACAAGTATGGCCCTGTAGCGCAGTTGGTTAGCGTGCCGCCCTGTCACGGCGGAGGTCGCGGGTTCAAGTCCCGTCAGGGTCGCTCTAAGCGACGGGCCCTTTTCTCCGAAAAGGGCCTTTCGTCTAGATGCGGCAGGTTCAGCCGGTCGCATGGCTCTGTAGCTCAGTTGGTAGAGCGCACGACTGAAAATCGTGAGGTCACGGGATCGACGCCCGTCGGAGCCACAGGGTGATCATTACAGTCACCTTAGGAACCCTCGCCTAGCTTCTACATGGCGGGGGTTTCCGCTTTTTCCGGGGAGAGTCCCGAACTCCTCCCCCTGATACCGTCGAAGCCATGTTCATCGCCGGGATCGCCTCCGCCGTCATCGGCATCGTGCTGTTCCATATGGCACTCGGCAGGACCCTGCGTGCGAACGCCGGGGTGCGCATCCCCTTCGGTGGGCGCCCGCGCGAGATTCCGCACGGCTCCATCCAGATGCGGGCGATCGCCGCTGGACTGATCGTGCTCGGCGGGGTGCTCGTGAGCACCGAGGGCTGGCACTGGACCCTGATGGTGGTCGCCGCCGGCCCCGTGGCGGCGATGATCGTGCTGAGCCTCCACAATCGTCGCGTCCGCCGGGAAGCACGTTCCGCAGGCGCGTGAGGGCGCTCCACGTAAGTGGGAGAGCCCTATGAAAAGCACGCTTCCTTTGTTAAGCGTCGTAATATATCGATATGGGACCTGAACTTCCCGTTGCGCCTGGGGCGCAGCGGAACCTGGGGCCGGACGAGCTGTTCCGCCGCCTCGCGACATCCATCGCCGACGGCACATATGCGCCAGGGGCGAAGCTGAGCGACAAGGCGATCGCCGACGACCTCGGCGTCACGCGCACACCGGTGCGCGAGGCCGTGCAGCGTCTCGCGCGCGCCGGGCTGATGGAAGTGCACGCGAACCGCTACTCGATGGTCACCGACATCACCGACGAGCGCTCCCGCATCACCCGCGAGTTCGCCGCGTCTCAGGGCGGCGAGATCATCCGCGAGGCTGCGCTCGCGCTGTCGGAGACGGATCTCGTCATCGCCTGCGAGCTGATCCACGACGCGATCGAGTCGGTCGAGTCCGGCGAGGGCTGGATCGAGGCGCACGTCGAGCTGTTCGAGTTCCTCACCGACCGCGCTCTCAACGACCTCTACCGCCTAATGCTGAGCGACTTCTGGTACCTGGTCTTCCGCGACCTCTACCTCGGCGAGCCCCGGGTGAACACGAGGGACTCCCTCGAAGAGCTCGAGTCGGCGATGCGCGCCCGCAGTGCGAACGCCGGTGTCAAGGCCGTGCAGCGGATGCTCCGCTTCAAGTAGCCGGATCGGCTCGACGGAGTTTGGTCCCGGCCCTCCCTCGCCCGAACGGGGAGGACCGGAGCAGCCGATTGAGAAGGTCCGCAAGCGTACCCACCCCCATGTGGGCGCTCAAGACCGAGAGAACTCGAGGGCACCGTCTGGTTCGACCGACGGAGAGCGGCAGACTGCGGCTCGTCGTGATCCCAGCGTATGGCGACGGGAGTTCTCACGCTCGTCGAGGCCCGACCGTTGACGCGGAGTCGCTCGACCTGCTACGCGCTCGATGTCCGCGTGTTCAGCTCGTGGCGACGGCCTGAGCCGACCCTCGATACGCTCGAACCATGCTCGAGACGCTCACCGGATTCGCCGTCGTGGGAGTCGCGATCGCCCTCGGCTATGTGCTCGGACGCATCGACCTGCTCGGCCCGCACGCCCGGCACGTGCTGGGCCGCCTCATCTTCTTCGTGCTCTCCCCTTTCCTGCTCTTCACGGTGCTCGCCCACGCCGACGCCAAGATGCTGTTCTCGGCGCTGCTGCCGGTCTCGGCGATCGCCGCCGTGTCGATCATCGCGGTCTACACCCTCGTCGCGCGCCTCTGGTGGAAGCGCCCCGTCGGCGAGACGCTGATCGGCGCGCTGTCCGCCGGCCAGGTCAACTCGAACAACATCGGCATCCCGCTGTCGCTCTACCTGTTGGGCAGCGCCGCCTACCCCGCGCCCGTCGTGCTCATGCAGCTGCTGGTGTTCACGCCCATCTCGCTCACGATCCTCGACGCGGTCACCAGCGACAGGGTCTCGCTGCGCAAGACGCTCGTGCGCACGGCGACGAACCCGATCATCATCGCCTCGCTGCTCGGGACCCTCGTCTCGGTACTCGGCGTCACGGTTCCCCCGATCGTCATGGAGCCCGCGCAGCTCATCGCCGACGCAGCGGTGCCGGTGCTGCTCATCAGCTACGGCATCTCCCTGCACGGCCAGCGGGTGCTCGGCGCTCCGGGCCACCGCCGGGACATCATCCTCGCGACAGTGCTCAAGCTCATCGCGATGCCTCTGATCGCGTGGGTCGTCGCGGAGTTCGCGTTCGGGCTGTCGTCGACCGAGGTGCTGATCGTGGTCATCCTCGCCGCCCTGCCGACGGCGCAGAACGTCTTCAACTACTCGCAGCGGTACGACATCGGCGAGACGATCTCGCGCGACACGGTGTTCCTCACGACGCTCGGATGCGTCCCGGTGCTGATCCTCATCATGTTCCTGCTGGGCTGAGCCTCTCGGCATCCGCAGACCGCCGAGCGTCGGTCAGCACCAGCGGGAGATCCCGCATCACGACCACGCTGTCGAAGACCGCGGATCCCTGGGGAAGCGCGTCGAAGAACGATGACCGGAGGCGATGCAGCTGCGCGCCCTCGATCTTCCATTCCTCCGTCGACAGGGCCACCGGCTCCACGGTTCGGCCGTCGTGGCCCAGCGACCACCCGACGCGACCCGCTCGGTAGAAGTCCGATGCCTCGTCGACAGAGGCGAAGACCCCGCTCGTCCACTCGCCGCCCACCTCGACGTCGGCATCGAGACTGTGCGCCCCCGCCTGCATCGTGAGGGCGTAGCGGTCGCCCGACTCCCGAATGCGGAATCGCGCTCTGCGATGGACCCCGGGGAACATCCGCCCGCCGAACAGGACCGGATGCCACGCCGAACTGTGCCGCTCGAAGATGAAGACGCCCTGCTCGACGCCCTCCGGCGCGTCCCACTCGACGGCGATCCGATGCGCGGCATTCTCGGAGCGAAGGCCCCACTGGCGATCGACCCAGCTCGGCCTGATCGATTCCAGCCCCAGTACGCAGACTCCGGCGAGCGCAGATCCGCCGACGATCTGCGGACGGAAGCCGTCGGGCAGGAGTGTTGCGGCGACCGCCGGGTCGACGCGGTAGCTGATGAGGAGTCGCCTGCGGAGCTGTGCTCGGACATCGCGGATGATCGACATGTTCCGAATCTAGCACTGTAGCTAAATTCCTCCAAGGGTTCGCCCGCGACACCCGCCCCGTAGGTTGGACGCGTGGACAACCCGCTCTTCTTCATCGTGCTGATCGTCGCCGTCATCGTGCTGGCGATCTTCCTGCCCAGATGGGTCCGGCGGTCGAGCCGGTCAGCCGGAGAGCGCACCGAGCAGCGCGTCACCGCATCCCGCCTCGAAGAGATCCTCGGTGAGCTCGGCTCCACGGTGGTGCTTCACGCGCCAGAACCCGTCGCGCGGGAGATCGTCGACGGCGTCGCACTGCAGCAGCCCCGCAAGTTCACCGTGCTTCCGGACGGCGCCTACGGCATCCGATTCGTCGAATCCGACGACTCCCTCATCCGCCTCGTCGAGGACCAGGACGGCACTCGCGTGCAGATCGAACGGTTCCGGGAGTACCTCGGCAAGCCGCAGACCACGGAGTTCTGGGCGGACCTGCGCTCCCGGGTCGCCTCCGCGGCGAGCGCCCGCGGCGTCGCGACCACCGCGGGGCCCGCACTGCGGCACCGCCGTGACGATGCCACCGGCACCTGGTCGCTCGAGTAAGTCCCTGCCAGGACCGGGTGCATCTCACAGCCGTCGCAACTAGGCTGTGGTATTGCCGATGACGCCCCGACCAGCCCTGCAGCCGGACAGCGACGGCACCACTTCTCATCACAGCTCTCAGTCCCTGTGACCTGCGCCGGAAAGGCTGACCCATGAGTGCATCACCCGACAACGACCGCACCCCCGACTTCTTCGACAAGCTGATCGAAGAGACTCCCCGCGAGAACCCGCGCGAGCAGTCCGGCTTCACCGCCTCGTTCCGCGGCTACGACAAGGCGGAGGTCGACTCGGCTCTCAGCACGCTGCGCAACCAGCTGCAGCAGGCGAAGGCCGACCTCGCCGCGACAGAGGCGCGTCATGAGGATGCCGTCGAGGCCCTCCGCGACGAGGAGCGCATCGCCCGCGAAGACCTCGAGGCCGAGCTGCTCGCCGCCAAGGCGAAGGCCGTCGAGACCGAGGCGCAGGTCGCCACCCTCACCAACGAACTCGTCGACACCCCCCGGGCCGACGGCCAGGAAGCGCCGTCCCGCGAGCAGTTCGAAGCCATCCTCCGCGTCGCCGAGGAGCAGGCGAACGTGCTCATCCAGAACGCCGCGGTGCAGGCCGACCGCCTGATGGCCGCCGCTCGCGAAGAGGTCACGACGCGGCGGGCCGAGGCCGACGCCGACGTCACGCGCATCATCGCGCAGGCGCAACACGACGCCGATCAGGTGCGCCTCAAGATCGACACGGAGTACACCTCACACGAGGCCACGCTTGAGCGCGAGGCTGCGCACGCAGCCGAGAAGGTGCACCAGGCGACGCAGGAGGCCACGGCCATCCGCACAGAGGCCGAGAAGGGCGCAGCCGCGCTGCGCTCCCTCGTCACACGCGAGACCACACAGCTGCGCGCGGACGCCGAGCGCGAGGTGCGCGAGATGAACGCCCGCGTGCTCGAGTTCGAAGAGACCCTCACGCGCCGTCAGGACGACGCACAGCAGGAGTTCCTGGTGCTGCACAACCAGGCCGTCGCCCACGCCGAGCGCATCACCACCGACGCGAACGAGCAGGTCGCCGCATCGCTCGATCACGCACAGCGCATCTCGGGCAAGGCCGACGACTACGAGCGCCTGATGCGCTCACAGGCACAGACCATCGAAGCGGATGCTCAGGTGCGGGCGCGCGACACCCTCGACCGCGCTCGCGTGAAGTCGCAGAAGATCGTCGACTCCGTCACGAGCCACACCTCCACGGTGCTGCGCGATGCCGAGGACCAGGCCAGGCAGCTGCGCTGGCAGCAGCAGCAGCTCGCCAGCTTCATGGCCGAGGTGCGCGAGCTTATCCGCCCCGACGGCATCTTCAGCGATGAGGCGCCGACCCTCGGAACCGTCGC
This sequence comes from Microbacterium sp. Leaf159, assembly GCF_001423615.1. Classification (GTDB taxonomy): domain Bacteria; phylum Actinomycetota; class Actinomycetes; order Actinomycetales; family Microbacteriaceae; genus Microbacterium. Next base: position 1,858,224 of record NZ_LMOU01000001.1, read on the forward strand.
GACCGCAGCGGACGCCGAGGAGGACGCCGACCTCGACACCGTCGACGCCGAGCTGATCGACGACACCGAGGCCGACGACACGGATGCGACCGATGAGCCGGCGTCGGAGTTCCGCGGCGACGAGGCGCTGGACGACGAGCTCCTCGACGACGATGCGGAGACCATCGACGGCAAGATCACGATCGAGGTCGTCGAGTCCGACGAGAAGGCCTCGCGCTGAGCATCCTCTCCTGACTGACGGAACGGGGGCGTGGGCGGATATCCGCCCACGCCCCCGTTCCGTTGTCCGCCCACCGGCTATCGCTCCGGCCCTTCAGCGGGCACGCTGTACCTATGACAGACAGCGTGATCGAGGTGCGGGACCTCCGCAAAGAGTACGGCGGCGCCGTCGCGGTCGACGGCATCAGCTTCGACATCCGCCGCGGAGAGACCTTCGCCCTTCTCGGCCCGAACGGCGCGGGCAAGTCGACGACCATCGAGATCCTCGAGGGCTATCGGCACCGCACCTCCGGTGACGTGCGTGTGCTCGGGGTCGATCCCCAGCGCGGCGGTCTGTCGTGGAAGGCTCGACTCGGAATCGTGCTGCAGTCCACCGGCGAGGCCGGGAACTTCACCGTGCGCGAATTGCTCACCGAGTTCGCCGGGTACTACCCCGACCCTCGCTCGGTCGACGAGGTGATCGCCGCAGTGGGGCTCGAGCACAAGCAGCGATCGAGAGCGGGCAAGCTGTCGGGCGGTCAGCAACGACGCCTCGACGTCGCTCTCGGGATCATCGGCCGACCCGAGCTGCTGTTCCTCGATGAGCCGACGACAGGCTTCGACCCCGAGGCGCGGCAGCAGTTCTGGCAGCTCATCCGCACCCTGAAGGCGGAGGGCACCAGCATCCTGCTGACGACCCACTACCTCGACGAGGCGGCGCGTCTGGGCGATCGAGCTGCGGTGATCACGGACGGTCGGATCGTGGCCATCGGTCGGATCGATGAGATCGGCGGACCCGAGGCGCGCACGCCGATGGTGCGATGGAGGGATGCCGCTGGCGTGCGCCATGAACAGCGCACCACCACTCCCGGCGCTGTCGTCTCCGAGCTTCAGCGTGCCGGCGGCGAGCCGGACAGCCTCGAGGTCGTGCGCCCCACGCTGGAGGACATCTACCTCGGCCTCATCCGCGAGCACGGATCCGAATCCGAATCCGAATCCGATCCGACGCCGGATGACCTGCGGGCAGATGTGACGGAGTCCGCATGAGCGCCACGACCGCCACCCAGGGTTTCGGGCTCGCGCGGACCATCCGCCTCGGTGTCCGCCGCATCCCGTTCGAACTGCGTCAGTACTTCCGCGCCAGCGATCAGGTCTTCTTCACCTTCCTGTTCCCGACGCTGATGTACCTCATCTTCGCGACGATCTTCACGGGCGACATCGGAGAGGGAGCCGACAAGATCAGCATGGCGACCTACTACCTTCCGGGTCTCGTGGCGGGAGGCATCTTCCTGTCGGGCATGCAGGGACTGTCGATCGAGATCGCAGTGGAGAAGAGCGACGGCACCCTCAAGAGGCTGGGCAGCACTCCGATCTCACCCGCCACGTACTTCATCGGCAAGATCGGCGAGGTCTTCGTCACCGCCATCCTGCAGATCACGCTCCTCCTGGTCGTCGCAGTCGTCCTGTATCAGGTGGAGCTGCCTTCCGACGCCGAGGCCTGGGGGCGCTTCGCCTGGGTCTTCGTGCTCGGGCTGCTCTCGTGCACTCTCCTCGGCATCGCACTGTCGGCCGTGCCACGATCCGGAAAGACCGCCTCTGCGGTGGTGATCCCGGTCGTGCTGCTGCTGCAGTTCATCTCCGGCGTCTACATCGCCTTCACCGCACTGCCGGAGTGGCTGCAGAACGTCGCTGCGGTCTTCCCCCTGAAATGGATGGCTCAGGGGATGCGCGCGGCGATCCTGCCCGAGTCGTTCTCGGCGGCCGAGCCGAGCGGATCGTGGGAGCTCGGCCTCGTGGCGATCGCCCTCACCGCATGGCTCGTGGCGGGTTTCATCCTCAGTCGTGCGACGTTCCGCTGGATCAGGCGCAACTGACTCCCCGGCACGCGAACGGCCCCATCCCGGAGGATGGGGCCGTTCGATGCGTGGGACGGCTTCGATGCCGTCAGAGCTCTACGCGCGGACGAACTGCGCGGCTGCGGGGCAGTCGAACGGATCGGCGCCCGCGGCGAGACCGACGCGGTTGAGGTACTGGATGACGATCGCGTACGACCGGCCGAGGCTGGTCTCGGTGTACGGCACGTTGTTGGCCGCACAGTAGTCGCGGACGACCTCGCGGGCCTTCGAGAGGTGCGGGCGGGGCATGTTCGGGAACAGGTGGTGCTCGACCTGGTAGTTGAGTCCGCCCATGAGCCAGGTGGCCCACCATCCGCCGCGGATGTTGCGCGAGGTGCGCACCTGCTTCGAGAAGAAGTCGAGGCGAGCGCTCGGGTCGATGATCGGCATGCCCTTGTGGTTCGGCGCGAACGACGCGCCCATGTAGACGCCGAAGACGGCCATCTGCACGCCCATGAAGGCGAAGGCCATACCGAGCGGCAGCATCAGGAAGACCGGGACGAGCACGATCGCGAAGCGCAGGGCGATGAGGCCGAGCTCGATCCAGCGCCCCTTGGCCTTCTTGCTGGTGACCAGGTGCTTGACGCCGAGGTAGTGGAGGTTCAGGCCCTCGAGGGTGAGCAGCGGGAAGAACAGCCAACCCTGCTTGCGAGTGATCAGGCGGATCAGACCGCGCGACTGCGCAGCATCCGTCTCGAGGAACGAGATGGTGTCGACCTCGATGTCGGGGTCCTTGCCGACCTGGTTCGGGTTCCCGTGGTGCTTCGTGTGCTTCGAGTCCCACCAGGAATAGCTGATGCCGACGACACCGGCGGCCAGGATGCGGGCGAGACGGAAGTTCGCGGGACCCGAGGAGAGGATCTGGCGGTGGGCTGCCTCATGGGCGAGGAACGCCACCTGCGTGAGGATGATGCCCAGCGCTCCGGCCATCAGCAGCTGGAACCAGCTGTCACCGAGGAGGATGAAGCCGGTGATGACTCCACCGAGCGCCACGGCGAGGCCGGCGGCGACGAAGATGTAGAACCAGCCGGCGCGCTGCAGCAGGCCGGTCTCGCGGATGACCTGCGACACCTGCTTGTAGGCGTGGGTCATCGGGGGGATGTCTGCATTGCCCGAATACGTCTGACGTACCGGTCCGAGAACTGCGTCGGTCTTTTCGACCTGTGAAATGGAGATGTTGCTCTCCCGTCGATCGGAGCCCTTGAGCTGTGGAAAGCCCAAGGCAGATCGCCGAACGCTTACCTCAACCTAACCCCCCGCACATGCGCTGTGGGGAATACGTCGCGGACTCTGTGACGACTCTGTGTGACGTCACAGGCGATGGTCAGGCGCGCGCTCGATGCGGGCCGCGCCGCAGCACCTGACGCAGCCTCCGCGAGAATGCCGACGGGCGGCGTTCCGGCGTGTTCGCGCCCTCGAGGGCGTCGCGGGCGTCGTCGAGGGACTCGAACGAGCCGAGATCGGTGCCCCGCTGGTCGCGGGCGAGGTGGGTGGTGCCGTCGAACTCGACGAATCCGGCGAACTCGCCGGCTCGGGTCGCGACGTGCACGTCGGTGTCGGCCTGTTTCCAGGTCAACGGGTCAGAAGGCGGAAAAGTGGTCGTACTCATGGTGATACTCATTGCTGTGTGACGGGCGCGCGCTGTCGCGGCCCGCAAGATGATGAGATCGAGGGCGGATGCCGCGCGCATCGATGCGCTTGGTCCGTGATGGCCCTGATCAGTGGCTTCGTGGTGGCCTAGAGGGGGGCCAGAACACACGCTGCACCATCAGCTTAGCAGATCGGCATCCACAGGGCGAGGATCAGTTTCCGCGGGCATCCAGACGCGACGCGGATGGCCGGACGATCCGGCGATCACCCAGGCGCCGGCAGGAGCACCGGCGTCGTCGACGGATGCTTCCGGTCGCGGGGCAGCGACCTCGGCGGTCTCGGCCGCGGCCCATGCCTCCCGGATGATGCGCCGAGGGTCGTACTGCCGAGGGTCGAGGGCCGTCCAGTCCTGTCGGATCGTCGCGACCCCGGTCTCCTGCTCGGCGCGACGGGTGGCATCGCCCGCGAGCACGGTGAGCCGCCGGATCAGCGCGCCGACCCTCCCCGCGTACTCCGGAAGACGGCGGGGACCGATGATCACCGCGGCCAGCAGGGCGACCAGGAACAGCTTCTCGATCGTGAGTCCGAACATCGGTCATCCCTCCGTCGTGGCTGCCGTGGTGGACGCCGTCGTGCGCGCGGTCGTTCGCTCGGTGCTCGCCGAGAGCCGTCGATCCACAGCCCGATCGTGGAGCCAGGCGATGAGCAGCGCCACGAGGAACAGCGCGGTCATGGGCACGGCGATCAGGAACATCGACAGCACGTCGGCGGCCGGAGTCACGATCGCGCTGAAGAGGACGATCGCCACGATGACGATGCGCCAGCTGCGGGCGATCGCCCGAGCCGGAAGGATGCCGAGCAGATTGAGCATCACGAGGAACACCGGCAGCACGAAGGCGACACCGGTCGCGAGCACGATCTTCAGGATGAAGTCGACGTAGTAGGAGGCCTGCAGCAGGGTGCTGTCCTCGGTGGAGGCGAAGCCCGCCAGCAGTTCGACCATGTGAGGGAAGAGGAGGAACCCCGCCGCGCATCCGCCGGCGAAGAGAGGGACGGATGCCGCGAGGAACCCGAACGTGTACTTCTTCTCGCGCCGGTTGAGCCCGGGGGCGAGGAATGCGAACAGCTCGTACATCCAGATCGGGCTCGACAGCGCGATGCCCGAGAAGAGGGCGATCTTGAGCTTGAGGTCGAACGCCCCCGTGATGCTGTCGTAGTTCAGGCTCGCGTCGCGGGACTCGGCGAGCGCGGTGATAGGCGCACGCACGACCTCCATGACCTGGTCGGAGAGGACGTAGCCGACCACCACCCCTACGAGGAGCGCCGCCACCGCCCGGAGGGACCTCGTGCGGGCCTCCCTCAGGTGCGCCGACAGCGGCATCCCGGCAGAGGCGCCGACCGACGTGGTCGGGGCCGAGGCCCCGACCACGTCAGGAGCGAGCGCGGTCATGATCTACTCCGCGGTGCGCACGACGGGTCGGGCGAGGTCATCGGCCCCGACGGCGTCCACGTACGCACGGGCGTCTCGCGTGGTCACCGGCCGCGACACGGGGTGCGGTTCGGCCGCGGTGTCGCCCGCAGGCTCGGCGACCTCGGACTTGAGGATGCGCATGGACTGCCCGACGCTCTTGGCGAGGGCGGGGAGCTTGGCGGCGCCGAAGATGAGGACGACGATCGCGAGGATGATCAGGGCGTGCCACCCTGTGAGGTTCTGAAGCATGTCTTCTCTCCTTTCGTGAGAGCGTCAGTCGGACGGCGGCTGACCGCCGCCGCCGGGGCCGCCGTCGCCACCCGAGGGGGCGGAGCCTGCGGTGGGTGTGGTCGTCGTGTCGACGCCGACCACGAGGGTGGTCGAGTAGCCGCCGGCCACGTCTCCCGTGATGGTGGGCAGCTGCAGGGCCGCGGAGTCGTCGCCGAAGACGTTGTCTCCGGAGAGGCTCGTCTGCGACAGGTTCTGCGCGGAGCCGTCGTAGCGGGAGTCCGCGTACACCGCAGCACACGCATCTTCGGGGAGCGCCATCTGCGAGGTGGCGATCGCGTTGGCGGAGTCGGTGATCGAGTCGACGTCCGGATACACCTCGAAGTGGATGTGCGGCCAGCGTCCCGAGTAGCACCCGGGGAAGATCGACGAGAACGAGACCTTGCCGTCGGCATCCGCCACCTGCACGCCGCGCAGATACGTGACGTCCTCGAGCCCCGAGGAGTACATCGAGTACTCCCCCTGAGCGGTGCAGTGCCAGGCGTAGACGGCCACACCCGCGAAGGGCACTCCACCGTTCGCCATGTCGAGAACCTCGAACTCGAAGGTGAGCGGGACGCCGTCGGCCGTGGCCGAGCCGTCGATCGAGGTCGTGATGTCCTGGCGAACGATGCCGGACTCCTCGAGCACGTCGGGACCGTTGGAGCCGTCTCCGGGGTAGGGTCCGGCTGTCTCGTCGGGGATCTCCCCCGCCGCTGTCGCGGTGCCGGTCGACGCGTCGCTCTCTGTCGTCGCCGTGGGGTCGCTGCTGCTCGTGCTCGATGTGCCGGTCGCAGCGGGGGCGCAGGCGGCCAGGACGACCGCGCCGACGCCGAGACCCGCGAGACCGAGCACGCCGCGACGGGTCACGAGGGTGCGGATGTCGAAGGCGGCGCCCTGATCGACGACCTCCTCGTCGACCCGGTCGAGCAGCCGCCCTTCGTAGGTGGGGCCCTCAGGGGTCTGGACGGGTTCGGGGATGCGGCTCATGATCGTGCTCCTCTCGGTGGGTTCGGGATGTCGATGCGGTTGTCGATGTACCCATGGTCACGGAGGAGCCGATCAGCGAGCTATGCCTCGCCTATGTGAAAACTATGACCTTTTGTCGACGGGCGGATGCAGCACGAGCACGACGACGATCGCGACGAGGACCAGTGCGGTGATGGCGATCGGGATCGGCAGGATCGGGTCGAGAAGCACGACGACGGCGCCGATCGGGATCGCGGTGTTCGCGACGCGGTCGGCGTTCTCGCGGATCGCGATCCACCAGATCCCGAGCAGGAAGATCGCGATCGGGATCGTCACGGTGTAGGAGGCGACGACGCTCGACAGGTGGCTCTCACCGGTGAGGACGTCGAGCTCGACCTCGATGCCCGCCGAGAACGCGGCTGCGGCGCCGAACACCACATAGTGCGTGTAGCCGTAGCGGAGCGAGCGGCCGAACGTCGTGATCGCCCGGTGGTGCGGCGGCCAGAAGTAGATCCACCACAGCGATGCCGTCACGGCGAGGGTCAGAACGGAGATGGAGATGAGGGGAACGAACGACTCCAGCTCATGGCTTGCGTCGATGATCGCGTTCGCCGACGCGAGCAGGCTCTCACCCAGCACGATCAGCGTGAAGAGCCCGTACCGCTCGGTGATGTGATGCGGGTGCCACGGCGTCTGCCTCCGATACTCGGCGAACACCGGCACACTGACCTCGATCAGCGCGAACACCACGAAGGCGACGAGCTGCGCGGCGCCGGCCGGGATGAGCAGGAACAGGATCCACAGCACCTGCACCGCGGCGATCCCGAAGGCGTACCGGCGCGTCGCCGACCGCAGCTCCCCCGCACCTCGCGACGCCCGGAGCCACTGCGCGACCATCGCGATGCGCATCACGATGTAGCCGAGGACCGGCACGGTGAAGTCGCCGTGCTCGAATGCGGCGGGGATCCCGGAGGCGAAGACGAGCACCCCGCCCATCTGCACGATCGTGGTGACGCGGTACAGCCAGTCGTCGGTGTCGAACGAGGTGGCGAACCACGTGAAGTTCATCCACGCCCACCACAGCGCGAAGAAGACCATCGCGTAAGAGGTGATGCCGTGCACGAAGTCGCCGTGGCTCAGCGCGTGGTGCAGCTGCGCAGACGCGATGCTCACGGCGACGACGAACACCAGATCGAAGAAGAGCTCGAGCGTGCTGGCCGCGCGATGCGGCTGCGCGGGGTCGCGCGGCAGCATGCGGCTCAGGTGGAATCGAGGTGCGGAAGTTGTGGTCACGCGGTCAGAATATCGGCGTGATTCCGGGGTGGAGCGCGCGTATCGGAATATCGGTTCGTCCACTCGTGTGAATTATCTTCCGCTGAACGTCCGGTTCCGCTAGAGTGAACGAAGTCTGGAGTGCCTGCTGCCAGCACCACCGTGTGGGACGGTGATCGCAACCCGTGATGTGGGATCACGGATGCAGCAGGAACCCGAGGGGTCGGGATGCAGACGATGCCATGGACGTGGGGTCCGTGGTCTGGGGAAACACTGGGGAAAACAATGGCGCACTGGGGATTTCTGCGTACATACACGGCTCAAGGAGCCTCGGCATGACTTCCGTCGAGGATGCCCTGAGCATCACTCGCGCGGGTTCGGTCTTCACGCCGGTCGCTGCACCGCGAGCCGCAAAGTCGGTCACGCACACGGTGGTCACACCGCGCGTGTCCGCAACGCTGGAGAGGCGCCGCCAGTGGGAGCGGCGCTATCGGATGAGACTGCGGATCACGGATGCCGGGGTCATCCTGTTCGCGGTCGGGATCACAGCAGCGGTCCAGCTGATGACGGGTGTCGCGGGGGAAGAGGCCCTGCGCAACGGCATTCTGCTGGCCACGCTCTGGTATCTGATGCTCAGCGCTCTGCATACACGTGATGCAGCGCTGTTCCGTGCCAGCGCCACCGAGTACCGCGGCGTGGCCCACGCCAGCGGGCTGGCGTTCGGGATCATCGCCATGCTCGGCGTCGTGCTCGGCTGGCAGACGATGCAGCTCCTGCTGCTCGTCGGCCTGCCGCTCGGTGTTCTCACACTGCTCGTCACGCGATGGGCGTGGCGGCACTGGCTGACGGCTCAGCGTGCGCGGGGGCGGTTCGCCTCCCGCACGCTGGTCGTCGGCAACAGGGACGACGTCGAGTACGTCATCCGCACCCTGCACCCGATCGGCGCCTCCGGCTACCAGGTCGTGGGTGCCACGCTTCTCGACGGCAACGCCCGTGACGTCGAGGTCGCGGACGCGCACTTCCCGGTGCTCGGCAACGTGAACTCGGTCTCGACGGTCGCGGCAGAGCTCGGCGCCGACACGATCATCGTCGCGAGCCGCCCTGACGGCGACCCCGACTTCGTGAAGCACCTGAGCTGGCAGCTCGAAGGCACGGCCGCAGAGCTCGTGCTCTCGAGCCGCCTCACCGACGTCGCCGGCCCGCGCATCTCGTTCGCGCCGGTCGAAGGACTTCCGCTCATCCAGGTGCAGATCCCCTCGTACGAGGGTGGTCAGCACGTGCTCAAGCGCGCACTCGACATCGCTGTCGCCTCCATCGCGCTCATCCCGATCGCGCTGATCACACCGATCCTCGCGCTGCTCGTCAAGCTCGACTCCCCTGGGCCGCTGTTCTTCTCCCAGGAGCGCGTCGGACGCGACGGACGCACCTTCAAGATCATGAAGTTCCGCTCCATGAAGACCGATGCCGAGCAGCAGCTCGCAGCGCTCAAGGAGCAGAACCAGGGTGCGGGCCTCCTGTTCAAGATGAAGGACGATCCCCGGGTCACCCGGGTCGGCAGGATCCTGCGCAAGCTGTCGCTCGACGAGCTGCCGCAGTTCTGGAACGTCCTCATCGGCGACATGAGCGTCGTGGGACCTCGTCCGCCGCTGCCCTCCGAGGTCACGGCATATGACGGCACGGTCTTCCGCCGCCTGTACATCAAGCCGGGCATCACGGGTCTGTGGCAGGTCTCCGGCCGCAGCGACCTCTCGTGGGACGAGAGCGTGCGCCTCGACCTGCGCTACGTCGAGAACTGGTCCGTGATGAACGACCTGCAGATCATGTGGCGAACTGCCAAGGTCATGGTGCAGCCCAGCGGGGCATACTAGTCACAGAACACTGTGGTTCGGTCCGCCGGGGAGGCGGATGCGGGACCGACATGCAGTGAAATGGGTGCGGGAGCATCCGAAATGAGGGGGAAATCAACGTGCCATCAACCGTCCGGATCCTCGGCACCCACGGTGTTCCGGCCGCATACGGCGGCTTCGAGACGGCCGCCGAGAACGTCGGTCTGTACCTGCGCGATCAAGGCTGGAATGTGATCGTCTACTGCCAGCTTCCCGGCGACGGGCCGACGACGGTCGACGAGTGGAACGGCCTGCAGAGGGTCCTCGTGCACGAGCCCCGCGAGGGCTGGAAGGGCACGTCGGCGTTCGACCTCACGACCATCCGTCACGCGATGCGCGAGCACGTAGACGGAGACGTCTGGCTCACTTTCGGCTACAACACCGGCGTGTTCGACATCATCCCGAGGCTCCGCCGAATCCCGAACGTCATCAACATGGACGGCATGGAGTGGACCCGCAAGCGCTGGGGCGTCGTCAAGCAGGGAATCCTGCTGGCCAACGAGCGGCTCGCCGGCTGGGTCGGCGACGTGCTGATCGCCGACCACCCCGTGATCGCCACGTACCTGCGGCGGCACTTCGGCTCTCGCCGCGTGCAGACGATCACCTATGGCGCGCACGAGGTGCTCGACGCCCCGACGGCTCCGGTCGAAGAGCTCGGGCTCACCCCCGACGACTACGCGATGATCGTGTGCCGGCCGATCCCCGAGAACTCGGTGCTCGAGATCGTCCAGGCGTGGTCCGCGACCGAACGCGGCATGCCGCTGGTCGTGGTCGGCCCCTACGGAGACGACGATCCGTATCACGTGGCCGTCCGCGCCGCGGCATCCGATGAGGTGATCTTCCCCGGGTCGATCTTCGAACCCGACCGCATCCAGTCGCTGCGGTTCCACTCCGCCCTCTACCTCCACGGGCACACGGTGGGCGGCACCAACCCGTCACTGGTCGAGGCCATGGGTGCCGGCAACGCCGTCATCGCCCACGACAACCCGTACAACACCTGGGTCGCGGGACCCGACAACGCCTACTTCACCGGAGCCGACGATCTCGCCGGCCTGCTCGATGACGTGCTCTCCGATGACACCAGAAGACGGCGCATGGGCGCCGCCAGCCGCGACCGGTTCCGTGCGGAGTTCACGTGGGCCAAGATCGGCGCCGAGTACGAACAGGCCCTTCGCACCGCGCTCGCGCGGCGGGGGCACGCACAGCAGCAGACAGGGGTAAACGCATGATCGATGTGGCAGTGGTCGGACTCGGGAAGATGGGGTTGTCCCATCTGTCGATGATCAAGGCGCACCCCGACGTGAACCTCGTGGGGGTGTGCGATGCCACGGGGTATCTGCTCGACATCCTGGCGAAGTACACCGGGGTCAAGACTTATAAAGACCTCGACAAGATGCTCGACGAGGCCCGTCCGCAGGCGATCATCATCGCGACGCCGACCCACCTGCACGCGGGGATGATCCGCAATGCACTGCAGCGCGGCATCCACGTGTTCTGCGAGAAGCCGCTCGTGATCGACCCCGCCGACAGCGTCGAGCTCACGGCGCTGGCCGAGCAGAAGGGCCTCGTCACCCAGGTCGGCTACCACAACCGGTTCGTCGGCGCCTTCCTCGAGGTCAAGCGTCTGCTCGACCTCGACGCGATCGGCACCGTGAACACGGCGCTCGCCGAGGCATACGGTCCCGTCGTGCTCAAGCCGGCCGGTCGCACCTGGCGCAGCGAGCGCGCCACCGGTGGAGGCTGCCTCTACGACTACGCGGCCCACCCGCTCAACCTCCTCACCTGGTACCTCGGCACGCCGGAGTCGGTCAGCGGCAGCCAGCTGACCAGCATCTTCTCCGCGCAGATCGACGACGCCGTGGCGAGCACCCTGCACTACCCCGACGGCACCGCGCAGATCATCTCGAACTGGTCGGACGAGTCGCAGCGCAAGATGACGACGAAGATCACCCTCTGGGGCACCAACGGACGGATCTACGCAGATCGCCAGGAGATCCACGTCTACCTGCGCGACACCGCCACGATTCCCGAGGGATACCGCGTCGGCTGGAACGTCCGATACACCACGGACCTCACCGAGGCACCCTGGTTCTACCTGCGTGGCGAGGAGTACAGCGCACAGCTGGACTCGTTCGTGCAGCGAGCCCAGGCCGGCGCATCGGCCGGGACGAACGACTTCGCATCGGCTGCGGTCACCGACAGGGTGATCTCGATGATCAGCGAGGATGCGGTGCGCGAGGACTCGCGTCTCACCGCCGAAGCAGCATCCGATCTCGCCGTGCAGACGGCACCGAAGGGGCGTATCGCGGCAGCGCTGAGCGCTCTGCGTGGAGGGAAATGACCATGACGACATCCACTCGCACCATGGACCGCCTGCTGTTCGGCGACAACCAGTTCTTCGGCGTCAACCACATGTCGGAGGAGAAGGCCCGCGCGCAGCAGATGCGGTTCCAGGACACCGAGGCGATCATGAGCGTGCTCGACGCCGCCTACGACGAGGGTGTGCACACGTTCATGTGCACCACCCACGATCGGATCGCCGAGGTCACCGACCATGTCAGGGCCCACCCCGACCGCTACGCCGACATGACCTTCTTCCCCTGCATGCCATACGCGCACAAGTACGCGAACGCGGTGACGGAAGACGGCTTCCTCGGCGCCATCCGCAAGTTCCTGCCCGAAGAGGGACTGCTCGACAGCATCGCCCGCGGCACCTCGTCGCTCGCCCGCAAGGACATCGAGGGCGTCACCACGCTGCTCATCGATGCCGAGATGAAGATGTTCGAGGGTCTGAACACCCCGGTCATCTGGCTGCAGAACGTCGTGGTCGACCTGCTCTCGGGCCTGGGCTTCACCGACGCGTTCCGCATCTTCGCCGATCACGTGCGCAAGCGCTACAACGCCGAGCCGGGGTTCATCACGATGAACCTGCCGCGACTGCTCGACGACCTCGACAAAGCCGGGGTCGAGAACCCGATCGTGTGCTCGAACATCAACAAGCTCGGTTTCCGCATGTCGGGCGGCGTCGACGCCTATCGGGATGCGATGGAGAAGCGTCCGTTCCGCGCGGTCGCGATGTCGGTGTACGCCAGTGGTGCGATCCCGCCGCGCGAGGCCATCGAGTGGGTGACCTCGCTGCCGAATCTCGAGTCGATCGTCTTCGGCGCATCGAGCCGCGCGAACATCGCGTCCACGGTGAGCCTCGTGGACGAGTACTGGCCCCAGCGCTGACATGCCGAAGGGTGACGCGAACACGGTCCTGATCGCCAACCCCGGCGCCGACCTGTACGGCTCCGATCGGATGGTGCTCGAGACCGTCCGCGCCCTCGTCGGCGCCGGCCGGAGGGTGGTCGTGACGGTGCCGCACACGGGCCCTCTCGTGCCGCTGCTCGAGGGAGCAGGCGCCGAGGTCGTCGAGTGCATGACACCGGTGGTGCGCAAAGGCCTTCTCAACCCCCGCGGACTGGTGGATCTGGTCATCACATCGATCCGATCCGTCGGCCCAGGACTCAGGCTCATCCGTCGGGTCGATCCCGGCGCGGTGATCGTCAACACGATCACTCCCCCGCTGTGGATCCTCCTCGGCCGCCTCAGCAGACGCCTGACGGTATGCCACGTGCATGAGGGAGAGGGGTCCGTCGCCGGGGTCGTGCGTCGCGCCCTGTACCTGCCTCTCGCCTTCACGCACCGCGTGATCGCGAACAGCGCCTTCACGCGACGCGTCCTGGCATCGGCTGCACCGCAGGTGCGCGACCGCACGGTCGTCGTGCACAACGCTGTCGCCGGCCCGGAGAAGGTCGTGCCTCCGCGCGTTCCGCTCACCCCGCCGACCCGGCTGCTGTATGTCGGCCGCCTGTCGCACCGCAAGGGCGTGCACGTGGCGATCGATGCGCTCGATGCCCTCGTCCGGGACGGTCGGGACGTCAGCCTCGACGTCGTCGGCGCGGTCTTCCCCGGCAACGAGGCGTACCTCGACGAACTGCATGCGCAGGTCGAGCGCCATGGTCTGGGCGACCGTGTGTCCTTCCTCGGTTTCAAGCCGTCGGTGTGGGAAGACCTCTCACGGAGCGACATCGCCGTGATGACCTCGCTGGTCGACGAGACCTTCGGGAACACCGCCGTCGAAGCCGCACTCGCCGCGCGCCCGGCGGTGGTGAGCGAGGTCGGCGGCCTTCCCGAAGCCGTCAGCGCGTCGCAGAGCGCAACGCTGGTGCCGCCGGGAGACGCGAGCGAACTGGCGTCCGCGATCGCCGCGAAGATCGATGACTGGCCGGCCCAGGCTCAGCTCGCGGTCGCGGATTCCTCTGCGGTCGCCGAGGCCTTCTCGACCTCGCGCTACTCCGACGGAATCCTCGCCGCACTGCGCCGCTGAAGGTCCATCGAAGTCTGCCCACAGGGCTCTTGTCCCCCATCCGGTGGACATGATAGGATCGCGCTCACTGGGGACAGTGTCATTTGGGGATGACGCTAGCCGATCGACTCGTTCTGAACGGGTCGTCGTCGGCAACCCTGATTGGGGAATCTGGGGAATCGACAATCATGGTGATTGCGCGTACATGCATGTCCATCGCGGCCCTCGCGCTCTGCGTGAGCCTGGTCGCCTGCAGCGGCGGTGACGAACCGCCGAGCGGAGCGGAACCGACGGCGACGACGTCGTCGACTCCCGCTCCTGACCCGACGGCGGGCACCTCGCCGTCAGCGAATTCAGGATCGTCCGATCCGGACTCGCCGGTCGCGAAGATCGAACGCGCCGGGCAGTCGACCACGCCGACGGTGAAGGCCGAACCGGTCGACACCTCAGGGACCGTGTCGTACAGCGACGGAGTCACCGTCCGCATCGACGAGGTCTCGTTCGGCAAAGAGACCGCGCAGGGTCCGGGAAGCTTCCCGGACCGCGAGTACGCCCGGCTGACGATCACGATCGACAACGGCTCCTCCGATGCGATCGATCTCGGCACGTCGGTACTCACCCTGCTCGACGCCGACGGCGCGACGGCCGTACGCGTGTACGCCGCCGAGGCAGACGTCATCGACTTCTCCGGCGTGCTCGCCGCGGGAGCCAGCGCCACCGCGACCTACGCGTACGCTCTCCCTGCCGATGCGCGTGACGCCGTCACCGTCGTCGTCGACTTCGACGGAGACCACTCATCCGCCGTCTTCCGCGGAGGGCTCGACTGATGTCCGTCTCGAGCTCGTCCGCGACCACCCGATCTGACCGCTTCTCGAACCGAGGAACCTCCATGACACGCACCGCCCGCGGAGCAGACCGTCTCCGCCGCGTGATCGCCGCATTCGCCGTCGCGGCGACGGCACTGGCCACCATCGCCTTCGTCGCTCTTCCCGCGCAGTCGGCGAGCGCCGACACACCGGGTCAGCCCGACACCGTCACCGCCGACGTCCTGCCCACCTGGCAGATCAACGGCGTCGTGTGGAGCCAGGTCGTCGCCGGCAACACGGTGTACGTCACAGGCAGCTTCAGCAAGGCACGTCCGCCGGGGGTCGCCGTCGGCGGCGCCGGCGAGATCGATGCGAACAACGTGTTCGCGTTCGACATCACCACGGGAAACCCCGTTCCGAACTTCAGCCACTCCTTCGACGGTCAGGGCCTCGTCGTCCGGGTCACCCCCGACGGCAAGACCGTGTACTTCGGCGGGGACTTCACCGCCGTCGACGGCCAGGCCCGCGCGCACGTCGCGGCGTTCGACGTCGCCACCGGCGCGATGCTCGACTGGGCACCCCGCACCGACGGACAGGTCAGAGGCTTCGCGTTCTCCGGCGACACGGTGTACGTCGGCGGCAACTTCCGCTCCAGCGGCGGGCAGCCGCGCAGCGAGCTCGCCGCCTGGAACACCACGACCAAGTCGCTCACGTCCTGGGCGCCGTCTGCGGCCGGCGACGGATTCGTCTGGGACATGGTGACGACGCCCGATGCCTCGCGCATCATCATCGGCGGGTCGTTCACGACCCTCAACGGTGCGAGTGCCTACGGCATGGCGTCGATCGACGCGGCCACCGGCACGCCCCTCCCGTGGGCTGCCACGGATCGGATCAAGACCGCCGGTCTCAACGGCGCGATCTCGAGCCTCAGCACCGACGGCACGCAGGTCTACGGCACCGGTTACGCATTCGGCGCAGGGGCATCGTTCGAGGGCACCTTCGCGGTGGATCCGTACACGGGGTCGATCAACTGGCTGAACGACTGCCTCGGCGACACCTACGCGAGCTTCCCGCAGAGTGGCGTCCTCTACTCGGTCTCCCACAAGCACGACTGCAGCGTGGTGGGAGCCTTCGGCGACACCAACCCGCGCTCGCGCTGGACGAAGGCGATCGCCGAGAGCACGACACCGACGGGCGTCATCACGAAGAAGGACGCCTACGGATGGGACTTCACCGGACTTCCGTACACGGAGCAGCTGAACTGGTACCCCGACCTCGAGTTCGGCACCTACACCAGCGCGCGCCAGGCGGCCTGGTCGGTCACGGGCAACGCGAACTACGTCGTTCTCGGCGGCGAGTTCCCGAAGGTCAACAACGTGGCCCAGCAGGGGCTCGTGCGATTCGGCAAGACGAATGTCTCGCCTCACGCCGTCGGCCCCGTCTACAACGCAGGCCTCACTCCTGCGCCCTACTCGAACGAGTCCGGTGTGGTCCGGGTCCCGTTCACCAGCGTGTGGGACCGTGACAACGCCACGATCACCTACGACGTCTTCCGCAGCCCGTCGGTGAAGATCGCGACGATCACGCGCACCGACGGACGCTTCTGGAACCTCCCCAACCTCAGCATCACCGACAGCGGGCAGACACCCGGAGCGCAGGTGCGTTACCAGGTCAGGGCGAAGGATGCCGACGGCAACGTGCAGTGGAGCGCCTGGTCGCCCTACGTGACGGTGTCGAGCACGCCTCCCGCGGCATACCGTGCCGCCGTGCGCGCGAGCGGAGCCGATCACTACTGGCGTCTCGACGAGGCGACGGGCACCCGTCTCTACGACGACGTCGGGAATGCCCCTGGCACCGCGACCGGCCTCACCCTCGGATCGAGCGGCGCCATGCTCAACGATGCGAACGCGTCGATCACGTCTGCCGGCGGCAGTTCGCCCAAGATGACGACGCAGGACGTCGGCGCCGCACCGTCCGCGGTGACGGTCGAGGCCTGGGTGAAGACGACCAACACGAAGGGCGGACGCATCGTCGGATTCGGCGACTCCGCGACGGGAACGTCGACATCCGGCATCACCGACCGCGTGCTGTACCTCGACACCTCGGGGCGCGCGAACTTCGCGATCAACGACGGGTCCTACCGCACCGTCTACAGCCGCACCGCGGTGAACGACGGCAACTGGCACCACATCGTGGGGACCGTGGGCAGCGAGGGCATGCAGCTCTTCGTCGACGGCAAGCGCGTGGACCGCGATCAGGCCCGCACCTCGCCGAAGATCTACGACGGCTACTGGCGCATCGGCGCAGACCAGACGAACGGCTTCACCAACAAGCCGACCAACGCGGGTCTCGCCGGCACGATCGACGAGGTGGCGGTGTACCCGTCCGCGCTGACGCCCGCCGACATCCAGTCGCACTACCTGGCGAGCGGCCGCTCCGCCGCGTGGACCACGGCTCCGGCGGACGTCTACGGCGCGGCGGTCTCGACCGACAAGCCCGACGTCTACTGGCGCCTCAACGAGACCGCGGCAGGAACGATCGTGGACTCGGCGGCAGGCGGATCGACCGGAAACCTCGCCGGAACCGTGACCCGCGGACAGGCGTCCGCGATCGGCACGGGCACGGCGACGACCTTCAACGGCACCAGCGCCGTCGTGGTCGCACAGGAAGCCTGGACGGCACCCACCACCTACAGCGCCGAGCTCTGGTTCAAGACGACGACCAACAAGGGCGGCACTCTGATCGGGTTCGGGAACACGACCAGCGGGCTGAGCGCCTCGTACGACCGTCACGTCGTCATGCAGAACGACGGCAAGCTCCAGTTCGGAAGCGGTCAGCCGCAGACGACGCTGGTGACCCCGACGGCCTACAACGACGGCCAGTGGCACCACGTCGTGGCGACGCAGGGCGCCGACGGCATGAAGCTGTGGCTCGACACGCAACTGGTCGGCAGCAACTCGATGGCGGGCTCCGAGAACTACCGCGGGTACTGGCGCATCGGTGGCGACAGGACCTGGGGCAGCACCTCCAGCAACTACTTCGCCGGAACGCTCGACGAGGTCGCCGTGTACTCCTCGGTGGTCTCCGAGCAGCGGGTGCGCGATCACTTCGCCGCGAGCGGTCGGACCGTGCCGGGACGCGCCCCGGTGGCCGCATTCACCTCGGTGACGGACAAGCTGAAGATCGATGTCGATGCGAGCACCTCGACCGATGCCGACGGAGGCCCCCTCGCCTATGCGTGGAACTTCGGAGACGGATCGGTCACGACCGGCGCGACGGCTTCGCACGTCTACGCCGCGGGTGGGACCTACACGATCACACTGAAGGTGACGGACAGCACTTCGCTGGTCAACACCCTCACGCGCTCCGTGACCGTCGCACCGAACCAGGCGCCGACGGCCGCGATCACCGCGACCACGGATCACCTGGATGTCGCGCTCGACGGCTCGACGTCGACCGACCCGGACGGCACGATCGCGTCCTACGCCTGGGACTTCGGAGACGGAGCCACGGGCACCGGAGCGACGGCGACGCACACCTACGCGTCGGCCGGGGACTTCACCGTGACGCTCACCGTCACGGACGACAACGGCGCGACCGCGACCAAGACGCGCACCGTCAGCACGACGCTGGCGCCGAACCAGGCGCCGACGGCGGCATTCACGACGGCGATCGACCAGCTCGCGGTGACCGCGGATGCCACGAGCTCGACGGATCCAGACGGAACCATCGCGTCCTACGCGTGGGAGTACGGAGACGGCGCGACGGGCACGGGAGCGACGACCTCGCACACCTACGCGGCCGCCGGGACGTACACCGTGAAGCTCACCGTGACCGACAACAGGGGCGGCACCTCGACGCTGACCCACGACGTCGCAGTCGCGCCGAACCAGGCTCCGGTCGCGGCCTTCACCACCTCGGTGGCGAATCTGGTCGTGGGCGTGGACGCCACGGGCTCCACGGACGCGGACGGAACGGTCTCGGCATACGCCTGGGACTTCGGAGACGGCGGCACCGGCTCCGGGGCGACGTCCTCCCACACCTACGCGGCCGGGGGCACGTTCACCGTGACCCTGACGGTGACGGACGATCGCGGGGCGACAGCCACCACGACCAAGTCGGTCACGGTCGCAGCTCCGCAGGTCTGGGCTCAGGACGCCTTCACCAGGACCGGCACCAACGGCTGGGGCACCGCCACCACCACCGGCGGCGCGTGGACGATGTTCCCGAGCAGTGCGACGGCGCTCAGCAAGTTCGCCGTCAACGGCACGGGAGGCACGGTCACCCTGTCGGCCGGGAACAACTACTCGGCATCGCTCGCCGGCTCGACGCCGTCGACGAACACCGAAGAGCGGTTCACGGTGGCGTTCAACCAGCCTTCGACGGGCGGCGGGTTCTACTTCTCCGCTCTCGGACGGCAGATCGACAACGCCAACGACTACCGCGCGAAGTTCCGGGTGGCCTCGAACGGCGTCGTGTCGCTCTGGCTGACGAAGACGATCGCCGGAGTCGAGACGGTCCTGTCGTCGACGACAGTTCCCGGACTCACGATCACGACCGCCGACCAGCTGAGCGTCAAGTTCCAGGTGACCGGAACGAACCCGACGACGCTCAAGGCCAAGGTCTGGCGCACAGCGACCACGGAACCGACGGCGTGGACTCTCACGACGACGGATGCCACGGCCTCGCTGCAGACCGCCGGCTACGTGGGCGTCAACAGCTACCTGTCGTCGAGCGCGACGGCTGTCCCGGTCGTCTACACGTACGACGACTTCTGGGCGGGCCCCGCGCAGTAGTCAGCACAGACATGAAGGGCCGAGGCGTTCACCGCCTCGGCCCTTCTGGGTTTCACAGGGATCCCCGGTGCCTCCTGGATCCTGAAGCCGGGCGCCCGGTGCCTGAACCCACGGCCAAGAGCCCAGAGCCCAGAGCCCACAGCCGACAGCCCAGTGCCAAGCGCCCTGCGCCCAGCGCCAAGCGCGAGGAGTCCTGAGCGAAGACCGCTGAGCCCAGCGCCCAGCGCCCAGGGGTTCTCCCCCTGCGGCGTACCTCGGGCCTACGCGGGTTCATCGAGACCCGTCCTCGCGCTGCCGGCACTGGTTGCAGAGCCCCGCGCATGCGCCAGGCGGCATGGCGCAGACTGCGGAGCCCGGCGGGCGGAGCGGGCAGGATTCGAGCACACGCTCGCTGTATTGCCGACTCACGCGCGTGTCAGAACCCCGGGCACGCCGCCCATCACGCCATCGGTCCGGCTCCGATGCACCGGAACCGCTCCCTCGTCTCACCCCGGCCCCGTCCGAGGGCGGTGGAGACAGTGAGGGGCCCGGACGCATATGCGTCCGGGCCCCTCACCTACGTCCGACTCTCGATCAGGGGAATCGTGCCCCGATCGTGGGCGTCGCGGATCCGAGGATGGTCGCGACCAGAGCGGGGAGGCTCCGAGCAGATGCCGTGACACCCGCCACGAGTCTGCCCGAGGCATCCGTCGCAGGGCGCCCCTCGACGGCCGTCGAGTTCACGTCCTGGCCGGTGGTGGTGCGGTACGCATCCCAGGTCGTGAAGACGTACGGGTTCACGTTGGCCGTGCCCCGGGACCAGATCACGAACCACGACGGAGCCGAGGCGCTGTTGCGCTGGATCACATTGCCGTCCGAACCGATGTTGAGCTCGGCCGGGGTGAAGCGGTGCGTGTAGTCCTCGACGCAGACCGTGCAGTTTCCGGCGCTCTCGCCGATGACGTTGTTGCCGATCGAGATGTCGCGGATCAGCCACGGCATCGTCGAGTCGGGGAACGGACGTCGGGCGTTGTGTCCAGGCACGGACGCATCCGTCGAGCTGCGGCTGTCCTGCACGATGTTCACGGCGCGGTCGCCGCCGATGATCGTGTTGTTCCACAGGTTCACGCCACCGGTGTTGTTGATCTTGACGCCGTTGCCCACGTTGCGCAGCACGAGGTTGTTGACGAAGTCGATCTTCTGCGACAGCTCGAGGAACGCACCGGCGCCCTTGTTCTCGATGAAGTCCGAACCGGTGATGCGCACGTCGTACACCGACTGATCGAGCCACAGCCCGGGTCCGTCGTTGCGGAGCAGCGCCGAATCGGTGACGGTGACACCGCGCGATTTGGCGATCTTCACGCCACCAGAGACGGGCGACGTGTTGAAGTGCTCCGCATTGTTCTCGACCGCGAGAAGATCGTCGATCACGAGCGCATCCGCGTAGTTGGCTCCGAGACCCATGAGGCCGTTGCGTGCCAGGGTCACATCGCGAACCGTCGCATTCGAGGCACCGACGAAGAGTCCGGTCGAGGCGGTGTCGTAGATCACGACGTTCTCGATCGTCGCCTTCGGCGCCTCGACGGTCACAGCACCCATCATCCACACGGAGGTCGCGTAGTTGCGGATGCCGATCCCGCGGACGACCGCTCCCTCACCGCGGAGCGAGAGCGCCTTGGTGAGAGTGGAGGTCTGGACGGAGTGTCCTGCGGGGTCGCTGCCGAGATAGAGGCGGTCGTTCGCGACATCCGTGAAGAACGTTCCCGCCTTCAGCCCGGCAAGCGTCGACACCTCGACCTGCGGGACGCCGTCGATCCAGACCTGCTCAGGGTGAGCCGCCATCGGATGCTCGGCGTTCAGCCAGCGCCATCCGGCGGCCGTGCCGTCGGCCTCGCCCTTGGTGAAGGACGGCGTCGAATCGAAGTCGTACTTCCAGTCAGGACTGAACCAGCTGCCGCCGGACGCCTGCCAGTTCTTCAGCGTCGATGCGCCGTCGAACCAGACCGCTTCGCCGGGATACGACTGGATCGTGATCTTCTTGCCCGCAGGGATCACGACGGACTCGTGATACGTCCCGGCGCGGAGCACGAGAGTCGAGCCGGATGCTGCGCGGTCGACCGCGGACTGCACCGTGGCGAACGGAGCCGCCGATGTGCCCGTTCCGGTCGTCGCTGCCCCGGCGCTGACGAACAGCGCTCCCGAAGGAACCGCATAGCTGGTGGTCCCGACGAGCGCAGAACCCGCCGAGGTGCGCGCACCGGTCACGTTCCACGCGGGCGCCCCACCGGCAGGCGGCGTCGTGGGCGTGGTCGGAGTGGTCGGCACCGTCGGAGTGGTCGGCACCGTCGGAGTCGTCGGCACCGTAGGAGTGGTCGGCACGGTCGGAGTCGTCGGCGGGGTGGTAGGCGGAGCCACCTCTTCCGGCGACGTCACGCGAAGATCGTCGAACAGGACAGGAAGCGCCGGGGTGCTGCGCGAGACGTAGAGCCGCACGCCCGTGCGGCCGTCTGCCGCGAGACGCTTGGTGGAGCGATCCGCGACCGACAGCTTCCACGTCGTGGGCTTGGCTCCGACGGCGGTGACGCGCGCATCGATCGTGACCTTGTCAGTGCCCGCGAGTCGGGTCTCGAGGACGAACGGAACTCCCGCCTTGACGCGGAGCTCGGGAACCCAGGAATAGCCGAGCGACGTCTGCACGCCGGCGTTGACGCGAAGCGTCTCGAGGAGCACCACGCCCTTCGGGTCGACGCGGACCTGCGTCTGGTAGAAGCCGTCGGCCGTCAGCCGAGACTGCAGGCTCATGTACACACCCGAGCCGGACTTCGGCAGGGCCGGGAGTGTGAACTCCGTGGACTGGGTGGAATCGCCGACGGACAGGCCTACCGGACGCGCGGTCACAGTGGCCCCGGGGGCGGCGGCGTTCAGCTTCGCCGAGCCGTTCGCCACGGAGACCGCGGTGGCCGGGGACGCGTCGTAGGTGACGCCGTCGGCAGACGCGCCGAGGCCCGCCGAGACTGTGCGGTCCATGGAGTCCTGGACCAGGACTTCGTCGGTGGTGTCCGCCGCGGCGGGGGTCACCACGGCGAACGGGAGTAACAGTGCGGATAAGGATGCGATCAGGGGGAGGGTACGTTTACGCATGAGGGGGAGGCTCTCCGATGTGCTTCTCGTCACTGCAGGGTCGGGTAGGCAGCGTCGACATCCAACTTCGGTGGCGGATGATGATAGACCATAGCCTGAATCTCCTGGACAGTTCCTGAGGATTTGCTGATATCGATTGGATAACTGTCAGCGATCGGTCGGCCTTCCGGTCAGCCGAGCGCAGACATCTTTCGGAACCATATGGCGAGCGCGGCGCCCAAGTACAGCGCCGCGGCGAGTGCGAGAAGGCTATATACCAGCATGAATGCGGGCGGCCAGCCCCACAGCACGAACGCGAAGCACAGGACTCCGTAGTCGGTCGGAAGTCCGAGGAGAGAACGGACGAGCGAGAACCCGCCGGACTCCGCCGCCTGCGGCACACCGCGTTTGCCCTTGAGGAGATCGTTGAGGATCATCCCGAAGAAAGTGACCGTCGAGATGACCGCGAACCCGAGCGGCACCAGGAGCCAGAGGTCCGACGGCAGCGGGAAGAACCGGTACCAGCCGATCGTCACCGCGAGCGGGAGCGCGACCAGCTTCGTCGAATCGAGGACGTGGTCGAGCCATTCGCCCGCGAGGGATCCCCCGCCGCGCAGACGGGCGACCTGACCGTCTGCGCTGTCCCAGGCATAGCCGATCGCGAGCAGCAGCCAGACGACGATGCCGAGGACGATCGACGGAGGCACCGTGGCCAGCAGGACGATGCCCGTGAAGGTGAACGCCGCGCTGATCAGGGAGACCTGGTTCGGCACGAGGCCGACCGTGTACGCCCCCGCCGCGATCACACGCCCCACCGGGCGATTGATGAAGACCGAGTAGGCGGGGGCCCCACGGGCCCGTCCCTTCTGCGCAGCAGAGAGACTCCGGTACGAATCTGTGAAAGTCAGGGCGTCACTCCTCGTGCGCGGAAGTCATCGAATGTCAGGGTGTACGGCACACTGCTGAATCCGGATCCGGCGTAAGTCGAGATGCCGATGTACCCGGGACTCTGCAGTGCGGCGGTCGAATCGGTCGTCGTCAGCTGCCAGTCAGCAGGCTCCGGCGACCCCGCCGCCCAGAGCTTACTGCGGAGCGTGGTCGTTCCGACCCCGAATGCCTGCACCCTCACGTTATATATCGTTCCGGCGGCGAAGGTGAAGCCCGTCATGTTCTGCGACACCAGTGCCGTGCCGCCACGAGCAAGCTGCGCGGTCACCGTTCCGTCGGCTCCGATCAGCCACCGCGCCCGGTAGTCGTCCGATCCGACGACGCGAGCGAGGGCTGCGACGTACACGCGCGCACCTGCCGGCATCGCCGGCGCAGTGACCGTGAACGTGAGGTCGGTGCTCGTCGAGGTCGCGGCGTTCAGCGACGCGGTGCGGGTCTGGCCCGCCGCCGATGTCGTGAACTTCGCGGCCCCGTTGTCGATTGCCACGACTCCTGCACCGCTGGTCTGCGTCCACACGCCACCGGTCTGGGCCGTTCCCAGCGTGCCGTTGGCCCGACCGAAGTCGTCGGCGGCGAAGGCGGCGCCCGCCGGGGCGACGACCGTGACCGACTTCGTCACGGTGTTCACCGCACCGAGGTTGTCTGTCACCGTCAGTGTCACCGTGTAGGTGCCTGCGGCGGCATACGGGTGCGAGGCCGTGGCCCCGGTGGCGGTCGCGCCGTCACCGAAGTTCCACGAATACGAGGCGATCGAGCCATCCGGATCCGCCGACGCCGAGGCGTCGACAGCAACGGTGAGGTCGCTCGGTGTGGCTGTGAACGAGGCGACGGGGTTCTGGTTGCCCGGGGCCGGAGCCGTCACCGTGACCGCGTTGGTCACCGTTCCGGTCGCACCCTTGTCATCCGTGACCGTCAGCTTCACCTGGTACGTGCCTGCAGCGGCATATGCGTGTGCTGCCGGCGTGACTCCCGTGCCCGTCGCTCCGTCTCCGAAGTCCCAGGCGTACGAGGCGATCGTGCCGTCGGCATCCGCAGACGTCGATCCGTTGACGGTCGCCGCGAGGCCGCTCACCGAGCTCGTGAACGCCGCGACGGGAGCCTGGTTCGCCGGAGGCGTCGGACCGCCGGTCGTGGAACCCGCCCAGAAGTTGTCGAACCGCGTCTGGAACGGCACGTTCGTGACCGAACCGCCGAGGTAGACGCCGAGTCCGACGTGACCCGCGGACTGCAGAGAAGCCGTGGAGTCGGTCGTGGTCGAGGTCCACGTCGCGGGCTCGGCCGTTCCCACCTTCCACACCTTGGCCCTGATGGTCGTCGGAGACGTGCCCGTCGCCTCGGTGCGCACGTGGAGTGCGTCACCGGCGTTGACGGTCAGCCCGGTCGACACGGTCGTCAGCACGGTTCCGGTCTGCTGCAGCTGGAGCTGCACCCCGCCGGTCGGCGAGACGATGATGCGCGACTTGTAGTCGTCCGTCCCGATACGCCGAGCGGAGACCGTGTAGTACGCACTGCCGCCGACAGGTCGCTGCGGCAGGACCACATCGACGTCGACCGCGGTGTCCGTCGCCGAGACTCCGGTGAGGTACGCGTACCGCTGCGATCCTCCGGCGGGCTGCTGGAACGCCGCGTAGGCGCCGCTGACCAGGTAGTTGGATGCCGTGTTCGACAGCGTCCACGCTCCCCCGGTGTTCGCGGTGCCGAGACCGCTGGCCACCGTGCGGTTGAACGAGTCCGACGCGTAGGTCACCGCACCCACAGGCGCGGTCACCGTGATCGATGCCGTCGTCTGCGAGGTGGCGCCCTCATTGTCGGTCACCGTGAGGGTGATCGTGTAGGTGCCGGCCGCAGCGTACGTGTGCGTCGCGGTCTTGCCGGTCCCGACCGCGGTCGAGTCGCCCCAGTTCCAGGAGTAGCCCGCGATCGTGCCGTCGGTGTCCTGCGATGCGCTCGCGTCCACGTCGACCTTGAGGTCGGCGGCGGCGGAGGTGAACGACGACACCGGAGCCTGGTTGGCCACGGCTTCGACGATGGCCGTCTGCGTGCCTGTCGCGCCCTTGTCGTCGGTGACCGTGAGGGTCACCGTGTACGAGCCTGCTGCGGCGTACGTGTGCGTCGCCGTGGCGCCGGAGCCCGCAGG
The DNA here is from genome assembly GCF_001423615.1 of Microbacterium sp. Leaf159. GTDB lineage: Bacteria > Actinomycetota > Actinomycetes > Actinomycetales > Microbacteriaceae > Microbacterium. The sequence continues at coordinate 1,883,909 of NZ_LMOU01000001.1, forward strand.
CGATCCGTCACCCCAGTTCCAGCTGTAGCCCGTGATCGTGCCGTCGGCGTCGGCCGACGCCGATGCGTCGACCGCGAGGCCGAGCTTGGTCACGGCATTCGTGAAGCTCGCCGTCGGCGCGATGTTCGCGGGGGCGCCCGTGGTTCCCAGCGCGTAGTGCTGCGAGACGGTCGTTCCGGTGAGCGGCGAGAGGTAGACGGCGACCTCGTCGATCGATCCGTCGAACTCCCAGTCACCCGGACCCCACGTGACGTCGCCGCCGACGTGCCAGTACCCGGTGTAGTCCTGCGCGTTGGTCTGACCGTTCGAGCCCTGGAGCACGCCGTCGACGTACAGGCGCATCCCCGTCGAGCCCTGGGTCGCGACGACCTGATGCCACTGTCCGTCGTTGTACGACGCGGAGGTCTGCAGCGTCTCGGCGAAACCGACCCAGACACCGTAGATGAGCTTGCCGTCCGGCGTCATGTAGACGTGGCGGTCATATCCGGACGAGTTTCCGTCCGAGCTGTTGCCGAATCCGATGATCTTGCCACCGGTCGTCGTGCTCGTCTTGAACCATGCCTCGAGCGAGTACGACCGAGGGTTGCTGAACGAGTTCTGGCTGATGACCTGGCCGCCCTCGAAAGACGCCGCCTTGTTGGTCACGCCGGCGAGCGCCCCGTCGGCACCCTTGCTGATGCCGCCGAAGTACGTGCCCTTCTGGTTGTAGCCGGAGGCATCGGCCGCGGTGCTTCCCGTCGACTCACCGAGTCGCCAGTAGAGCGCGGGGTCGGCCGCGTAGACGGCTGCACCGTATGCATCCGCGGGCGCGGTCGCGCCTTCAAGCTCACGACCGGATGCGGTGTAGTGCGCCGCCGCCTGCTCACGGGTCAGCGGGGCACCGTAGATGGCCACCTCGTCGATCTGCCCGTCGAAGAACGCGGCACCGGCCCACGAGGTGTCGCCACCGACGCGCCAGTATCCGTTGTACGGCTGGGCCGAGGTGACATCGGTGCGCTGAGCGACACGGACGCCGTCGATGTAGAGCACCATGCCGCCGTCGCTGAGGCCGGCCGACATGTAATGCCACTGACCGTCGTTGAAGGAACTCGCCGAGCTGATCGTCTGCGACGAGCCGGGGTAGACGCCGAAGGTGACGCGTCCGCTCGGCTCCATGTAGACGTGGCGGTCGTAGCTGCCGGACGTGCCGGTGGAGCTGCTGCCGAATCCGACGATCTTGCCGCCGTCGGTGCTCGTCGTCTTGAACCAGGCCTCGACACCGAAGGTGTCAGGACCGGCGATCGCCGAGGTCGTCGAGGCGAAGCCGTTGTTCGAGCCGTCGAAGTCGGACGCGCTGCGCGAGTCGGAGAGCATGGCCCCCGAGGTGCCGCGGGTCACACCGCTGCGGATGGCGAGGTCGGATGCTCCGGCCCAGTCGTACGAGAGCGTGGCCGACGAGTCATCGAGGGGCCAGTAGCTCAGCGGCGCGTCACCGAGCACCGCACTGCGGTATGCGCTCGGGGCTGCGGAGCCGGATGCTGTGACCGTGGTGGTCCCGCCGAGGATCGTGTGCCCCTCGTTGTCGGTCGCACGCACCCGATAGGTGTAGCTCGTGCCGTTCGTGACCGTGGTGTCGACGTATGCCATGGGAGGCAGACCCCAGTCGGAGGACTTCGACCGCACGTTCTCATAGGTCTTGACGACCACGTTGTCGCGGAGCACCTCGTACTTCAGGAACTCGCTGTCGCGGTCGTAGTTGAGGGGCCAGCTGACGCGGATCGATCCGCCGGTGAGGGCGATCGCCGATGCGGGCCATGCCGTGTTCCACAGGAGCGGGCCCTGTGCGTTCGTGGACTTCGAGGTCACCGCGAAGCGCGCGAGACCCTGCTGCCCTGTGTTGTTCACGCGGGTGAACTCACCGCCGTAGACGAGGTACTCGCTGTTGGACGAGACCGACCACGGGCCCTGCGATGCGCCGCTGACGTTGCCGGCGTTGAAGCTCGGGAACCAGTGGAGAAGCTTGGGTGCGGGGTTGCCGCCGAAGTCGTAGTAGCCGAGGTTCAGGCCGTAAGGAGTGGTCCGCGCGACATCCTTCGAGACGGCGAGGCCACGGTAGAACGTCCAGGGGTCGCTCTGCGGGAAGCCGTCTTCGAGGCTGCCGCAGTAGTGCGAGTGCCCGGCCGCGTAGACGGTGTCGCCCATCGGCTCGACGTCGTACTGGTCGCCGTGGCAGTCGTTGACCCAGACGAGGTTGCCGCTCGACCAGGATGCACGGAAGGAGCCCTCGAGGTTGCCACCGGCACCGAACACGTAACCGGTGCCGTAGATGTCGTCGCCCGAGGACTTGAGCGAGAGGATCGCGGCGTCGAGTCCGGCGTTGCGGACGACGTTGTTCGCGGAGAACGGCAGGAGAGACGCATCCGATGCCGAGACCATGGCGAGGCCGTATCCGGGGTTCGAGCTGCCGTTGAGAGTCTGGAAGTTGCCGCCGAGGACCACCTTGTCGCCCGCGGGAGAGACGGTCACGACACGGCCCTGGCGCCCTTCGAGCACGGGAGCCCAGGGAAGCAGGGCGCCGGCGCGGCTGAATGCCGCGGCACCGGAGCGGTCGTTGCCCGAGACGCGACCGAAGGTACCGGTGATGTAGACGGTGTCGTTGGTCGCGGCGACGCCCGACGTGACGCCGTTGGAGTTCGGGTTGAACGACGAGAGCGTTCCACTCGGCAGATCGAACGCGGCCACGCGGTTGCGGGTCTGGGTGTTCACCGTGGTGAAGTCACCCACGATGTAGAGGCGCGTGCCATCGGGCGACGCCTCTACCTGACGCACCTGGCCGTTGATCGACGGCGCGAACGAGGCGATCAGCACACCCGTGCGGATGTCGTAGGCGAGGAGGTTCGACCGGGGGGTCTCGTTCACTCCGGCGGCGGCCCCTGCGGGGCGGGCACTGGTGAACTTGCCCGCCGCGTACACGACGTTGCCGACGACCGCCTGATCCCAGACGATGCCGTTGATCTGCACCGTCGGCAGCGAATCGGCAGTGACCGTCGACGCCTCTCCGGCCGGTGGACTCACGTCCGCCTGTGCGGGTGACATCGCCACCAGAGACCCGAAAGCCACGGCGAGCGTCATCGCGATCGCGACGAAGGCCCCACGCGTGCGGCGTCCCCAAGACATTGCTGTATTGCCCATCGTTCATCTCCCCAGATGATGGACCGTTCGCGCTCAACCCCTACATTGGCACCGAACGATAATTCCCCAGTAATCCGTCGTCCGGCGGCATGACCTAAGGTCGTGGGCCGACGAAGACGACGTTTGGCACAGCGGCCAATATATCGACGATAACACGCACGTCCCCGTCAGGAGAAGAGGGAACTGCAAACTGGAATACTGCGTCTGCGCTGCCGCCGGCCGGGATCGACGCCGGCCAGACCGAGGTTCCGTCACCGGCGAGACCGGCGGCCGGGAGGCGGTCGTCTCCGCCGTAGGTCATCGTGACGTTCGCCCCCGCGGTGTCGACGGGCTTGTCCGACCCGTTCGTCAGCCGCACGGTCACCTGGATCGCCGGGCCGCTGGGCTCACCGGGGATGTCATTGCCCGCCGTGATCGACTCGAGCGCGGTGACCTCGGCGACGACGCCCTCGACAGCAGGTGCGGGCTCGTCGAACGGCACCTCTTCGCCGTCGTCCGGCTTGGCCACGCCGTCGGTGGTACCGGGCGACGGGGTCTCGAATTCGGTCGCCTGCGGAGTCGGAGTGGGCCCGGGGCTCGCCGAGGCACCGGGGTCAGCCGGACCGGCGCTGCTGTTCGCCAGCACTCCCCAGACGATCCCGCCGATGAGCAGCACAGCGATCACTCCGACGAGGGCCCATCCACGCCAGCCCATCCGCCGCTGCGGCTCCTTGAGCGAATCCGTCATGGCTGCCTCCTCCGCCCGGCGATGCGTCGAGCATCCAGGACCCTAATATTCCGTCATTCTAGGTCAGAGTCGCGTGGCGGTGACGACGTCCGTCGACCGCGTCGTACTGCGGCCCGACCGGGTCGTCCGCGTGTCTGGATCTGTGGGTCAGCAGAGACGCGACGGTGAAGAAGAGGATGAATGCCGTGGCGCTGTCGACGAGGCCGCTCTCGGTCACCGAGCGGATGATCACCAGGGTCAGCAGCGGCGCCACGAGCCAGCGCCTCCGCGACGAGATGAGGGCGCTCGCCACGCACCACACGATGAGCGCCCCGATCAGCGCGGTGCCGATGAGCCCGGTCTGCGCGAGCAGCGATGCCCAGCTGCTGTCGAGCACCTGCTCGTCCCGCCACTTGATGTCGACCGGGATCTTCTTGGCGGACAGGCCGATGCCGATCCACTTCTGCCATTCACCCCAGTCCCATCCGATCACGACGCGCCACACGTCGAAGCGGGAATCGAGGGCCGTCGAGGTGTCGTTGGAGCCCGCTCTGGTGGCGAGACTGCTGAACACATCGGTGAACGACGCGATGCCGTACCCCAGCGGAAGAACGCCGATCAGCATGTACAGCACGCTGCGATCACGGATGCCGTTCACGAGCACAGCGACCACGATGCCGACCCCGATCGCGAGGAGCCCCGTGCGCGATCCGCTGGCGACCGCGATTCCGACCAGGATGACGGCCGCGGTCAGACGCCAGACCCGGATGCCGTTTCGCAGCATCAGCACGACCAGGCCGACGATGGGCGCGGCCACCAGGCCCGCGAGCTCGTTCGGGTGGATCTCGGGGATGCCGCCGCCGAGACGACCGGTCGAGGCGAGCGTCGGCACGCCGGTGACAGCGGCGACCACGGCGACGCTCGCCATCGCCGCGAGCAGGCAGGCGATGCTGGTCACCCAGGGAACGCACGTCAGCAGGAGCAGGATCGTCGCCATCACGACGAACATGCGGCCGACGAGCACGATCGTCGAGGAGTCGTTCCCGGCGAGGATCGAGCCGAGCACGCTGACCAGGAGCGCCACGGCGATCACACCTGCAGGGGCGATCCCGACAGCGACGCGCTCACGCGTCCTGACAGCGAGCGCGACGGTCGCGCCGAGCGCGATCACGGCGATGAGCGCCTTCGCGATCACGACGGCATCCACACCACCGCTGTAGATGGTGGCGCTGCGCCACGGGATCACGCTCACGATCAGCAGCACGTAGAGGCCTGCCACCGCCGTCACTCTGGCGGTGCTGGGGTGGTGCGCCGACTGCTGTCGGGGCTGACGCGTCAGATCAGTCGGTTCGGGCATGCGAGACTCCCGTGCCCGCGAGAGCGGGGTCACGGTCGGAGACCCGCCAGGACTCCGCGATGGAGCCGAGGGACTTCGTCCCGGTGTGGAGCATCACGACGCCGACCGGCCGGAGACCCATGACCCGCAGACGCGTCGTCACGGCGACGAGGTCGGTCGCGGACGTGGCATTGTGTCGGACGTTGATGATGACGCCGGCGCCCGGTCCCACCAGCTGCTCGACGAGAGCGGATGCTCCGGGATCGACGATCACCACGACCACGTCGAAGTCCTCGTGCATCGCCGCGATGACGTCGGGCAGTTCGGTCACGAGGGTCTCGAGTGCGATGGGGTCGTCCGCGACGAAGATCGCGTTCCCCTCTTCACCGTCGGCGATCGGCTCGCCGTCGAGCACCTCGTTCAGGGTGTGCCCGCTCCCGGCGACGTGCGTCTCGCGAGTATCGATGACGCAGGCGTTCGCACCGATCAGCCGCTGGGCTTCGAGCATGCCCGCGACCGCGTCGTCGTCGATCGCGCCGTCGGAGGCGGGGACCACGATGTGCGTGCGCATGCCACCGCCGGCGAGTGCGACGAGGTTTCCGGCCGCCTCCTCGTACGCCATGATCGCGCCCGTGTTCGACTCCGGGTGCAGGCGGCTGCGCCGCGGGATCTGACCGATCACGGGAAGTCCCGACGAGCGTCGGACGTCGGAGATGGTGCGCAGGCGACGGTTGGTCGTCGTGCGGTACACCGCGACGATGGCACCCAGCGCAAGCCCGGCGATGCCACCGAGGCCGGTGATTGCGGTCACCTGGGGCGAGATCGGCGCGAGCGGGGCGACGGCGGGCAGCACCTGGTCGAGTGCGACCGTGTAGCGCGCGTCGTCCTCATCGTTCTCGGTCTCGCCGATCAGTTCCGAGAGGTGCGTCGCCGCAGAGTTCGCGATGTCCGTGGCGAGCTGGGCCGTCGGCGCATCCGCCCGCACGATGAGCAGCACGGTGTCTGCCGTGTTCTCGGCGGACAGCATGCGGCGGATGTCGCGGTCGGGGTACTCGTCTTCATCGAGGTCGAGGTCGGCGCGGACCGCGTCGATGACCTCGGGGCTGTCGACCAGCGGCGGGTACGACTTGATGCGCGCGAGGCTGAACTGATTGCGCTCGAAGAGCGAGGCCTCGGTCGAGTCGACGCGCAGCAGCAGCGTCGAGGTCGCCGCATAGGTCTCCGGAAGCGCCTTGGTGACGAGCCACCCCATGCCGGCTCCGAGCACCGCGAGCACGACGATGACAATCCATCCCTCGCGCAGGATACGTCCGTAAGGGACATCTTCCATCGCCAACCCCCTCAGTCGAAGACAGGGCCTAAACCTATCATTGGCCGCTTCGTGAACGATTACCGCGCGGGGCGCTCGGACTGACCGCCCGCGACGACCAGCCATCGCAGGCCCAGACCGCCCAGCATCGATGCCACGGCGAGCGCGAACGGCAGGGTCGACGGTTCCGCGCCGAGGGCGATCATGACGATCACGGCGATGATCGCGAGCAGTGTGTCCGAGAGGCGGATGAGGAACACCGCGATCTGGCGTCCCGCCACCGCTCCCAGCGCCCCGTACGGCGTGACGATCGCGACGGACATGCCGTATGCGAGCCAGGCGATCACCGCGAGCGGATCGACCTCGACGTCGAACAGGAGCGGGCTCACCCACGGGATGAGCACGACCGCGATCGCACTCATCACGACGGTGCCTGCGAGCAGGAAGACCACGACGCGGTCGGCTTCGCGCACCGAGCCGCTCTTTCCCGCCTTGTGCTGGTCGGCGAAGCGCACGAAGAGGAAGGACGAGAGCCCGCCGATCACGAGGATCAGTGGCGACGTGTAGGTGCGAGCGGCCTCGAGCAGACCGACGGCGGTGAGGCCCGCACCGGCGAGCACGAGCAGGCGCAGCACGGTGAAGAGGCTCGGTCGCAGCACCTGCTGCAGACCCCGCCACATGCCGTACCGCCAGACCGCGGCGATGTCCGCGCCGCGGAGGCCGACCAGATGTCGGTCGTCACGAGGCACGAGGAACCAGCCGATGAACGTGGCGACGACCTGCCCCGCCGCGATCCCGCCGAGGAACGCGGCGAGCGAGAGGGTTCCCGTGAAGTGCACCGTGAGGATGATCGCGAGCGCGATGACGAAGCCTGCGACGTCGGTGATCGCGGTGCGGACGAACGACATGTGCGCGATCAGCAGCCGTCGGACGATCTCCTCGACCGCGAAGGCGGCGAGCGCGAGGGCGAACAGGGCCGACTCCCACGCATCGGAGAATCCGGTGAGCCAGGCGATCAGGAAGGAGCCGATCGCGAGCGCCACGGATGTCGCGAGCAGCATCGCCTCCAGGCCTGCCCTGATCGTGCGCTTCGAGCGGTCGAGCACCACGAGGGAGTCGCCGACGAGGCCGGTGACGACAGCGGTGGCGACGATCACGACGCCGTACAGGATCGCGAAACGTCCGTACTCCTCGATGCCGAGCAGTCGCGCGACGAGGATCTGCAGCAGCAGACCGATCCCGGCCTGCGCCGCCTGCGCGATGACGGCCCCCAGAGCCTTGCGTTTCATGTCGCCTCCCCGCCTGACATCCTCGCACGCGACCCGTCGCGTCGGAGTCCGGGTGCGGTCGACGGGATCCTAGAGCTCGCCCGGCTTCATCGCCTCTGCGTCGATCGCCCGGATCACGCGCAGGGTGGCGGTGTCGGCCTTCGGCTCGGCATCCGTCTTCGAGGGCCTCTTCGGCGCATACACGACGAGCGAGTGGAAGAGGAAGCGTGCGAAGAACGCGACGATGAGCGACAGCCCCGTGGCGAGCACGCTCGAGATGTGCCAGGTCTCGACCATCAGGGCCATCACCGGGATGCGCAGCGCCGCCTCGACGTTGTTGAACGTGAACGAGGCGGCGAATCGGCCGCCCAGACCGCGCGCATCCGTGCGCATGTCGGCGAAGACGAATCGCTCCTGCAGGATGAAGTTGCCGATGATGGTGATCTCGGCGCCGATGATCGCCGCCCAGATGTAGGGCACACCGGCCAGCGTCAGCAGCCACATGATGCCGAGGTTCGCCACGGCTCCGATCACGCCGATCAGCGCGAAGAGCGACATCTTGCCGAAGCGCAGGCGGGTCAGATGCGCGAGGAACGTGGCGCCCTGCCGCAGGCTCGCCTTCGAGGTGCCGTGCCGCCGCTCGGCGAACTCCATGGGGATCTCGGCGATGCGCAGGTCCGTGCGGGCGAGGATCTCGAGGAGGATCTTGAAGCCCTGGGGCTTGAGGGTCGCGAGATCGAGCCTGGTGCGGTCGACGAGGAAGAAGCCCGTCATCGGGTCGGAGCTGCGGGCGAGCCGGATCGGGAACATCGCGCGCGTGAGCCAGGTCGCCGTCCGCGACACCCCGAAGCGCACGGCCGTGCCGAGGCCGCTCGTGTCACCGCCGCCGACATACCGCGAGGCGGCCACCACGTCGGCTTCGCCCTCCTCATGCCGGGCCAGCAGAGCGGAGAGCAGCTCGGGCGGATGCTGCAGATCGCCGTCCATCACGATGCAGAGATCGGATGCCGCGGCCTCGAGCCCCACCACGACCGCTCCGCCGAGTCCACCGGTGTTCTCGTCTCGGTGGATGACGCGTACGGGAAGAGAAGCATCGGCCGCCACGCGCTCGACCTCGGACGCCGTGTCGTCGGTGCTGTCGTCGACGAACAGGATCTCGGCGTCGTACGCGGCGAGCGCGACGGCGGTCCTGGCCACGAGCTCCGCGACGTTGTCGCGCTCGTTGAAGGTCGGCACGATGACGGTGACCGCTGTCCCCACGGGCCCTCCCCCTTCACGTGCGCCGGCGATTCCTGCGGCATCCATAGTTCCATGTGTTGCTATGGGCGAGAAACCCGGCACCTGCTAGGCTGAGCGGGTGCGGCTGTGGGAGTCGCTGGGCGGATGGGGATCCGCCTTCTGGGGAATTACTGATCTGGGGAGATCATGGGGACGCGCATCGGCTATGCCGTGGGTGCTTTCGACCTGTTTCACGTCGGGCATCTCAACCTTCTTCGTCACGCCAAGCAGCACTGCGACATCCTTGTCGCCGGTGTCGTCAGCGATGAGATGCTGCGGCAGGTGAAGGGCATCGAGCCCGTCATCCCGACCGCAGAGCGAGCGGAGATCGTCCGCCACATCTCGTTCGTCGACGAGGTGTACGTCGAGACCACTCCGTCGAAGATGGATTCGTGGCGAGACGTGCAGTTCACGCACTTCTTCAAGGGCGACGACTGGCGCGGCACCGAGAAGGGCCTGCGGCTCGAACGCGAGTTCGCCGAGGTCGGCGTCGAGGTCGTCTACTTCCCCTATACGGCGCACACGTCGAGCTCGTCGCTGCGGCGTGCGCTCGATGCGATCAGCGCCGGCGCCACGGCCACCGGCACTCCGGCGCTGGCGACGCGCTGACTCCGCGCGCCCGCGCCCTCAACGTCGCGGGTGCGGGCGTGACGGTTCGTCGGCGCTGAGTCGTCGTGATCAGTTGGCCACGTCGAGCAGGCTGCGAGCCATGCGCGCGACGTGCGGCGGAGTGTGCGCGCCGAGCCAGACGGTCCATTGCAGAGGCGGCTCCGAGCACGTCCACTCGACGCACCACGAGTGCACCGCGGTGGCGAGCCGCTCGCCTTTCGCGTGCTGGCGGATGCCGTCGCCGCGCAGCAGCCACCGCACCGAGACCCCCTCGGGCACATCGATGTGGCGGAACTGGATGCGTGCGGCCGCCTCCAGCATGATGACCCCCTCCGCATCCCAGGGCAGGCGAGCGGCGATGGCCGCGATCGCTGCGGCATCCGTCGAGTCCCCGGCGATGAGCACGACCCCCTCGATGTGCTCCCAGTCCGGATCCTCGAGGTGCTCGCACGCAGTGTTCATGTGACCAAGTATAGGTAAGGCTACCCTTACCGAGCAATGGTCGAGTTCTCGCCGTGCCCGACTCGGCGCCCGTCCAGCCATGCGGCTCTACCCTGGATACATGACTTCTCCTGCAGAATCCGCGATCACACTGTTCGGCGCCGACTGGTGCCGCGACTGCATCCGCACCAAGAAGCAGCTCGACGGCCTCGGTGTCGAATACACCTACGTCGACCTCGTCGCCGACCCGTCGGCCGCCGACGTCGCGAAGGAGATCTCGGGACGCACGAACATCCCCGTCGTGCTCTACCCCGACTCCTCGCACCACGTCGAGCCCTCGAACGCCGACGTCGAGTCGAAGCTGCGCGAACTCTCGCTCATCTGACCCCGCTCATCTGACCCCGCTGCGGGCTCCTCGCGCACCGCTACACTGGCGCGATGAGCACCGCGGCTCGGCCTGAACGAGCATCCGCCCGCCTGTCCGCCCGCACGGTCGCCCTGTACGCGATCGGCTCGCTGGGCACGGGCGGATACGCGACCCTCCCGGGTCTCGTGCTGACGTACTTCCTCACCGACAACCTCGGTGTCGCCGCCCTCGCCGCCGGTCTGATCGTGACCGCGGCCAAGATCTGGGACGTCATCATCGACCCGCTGATCGGTGCGGCATCCGATCGCCAGTACGCGAGAACGGGCTCCCGTCGCGGCTTCATGGTGGTGGGCGCCCTCACGCTCCCGGTCTTCTTCGCGCTCACCTTCGCGGTGCCCCCGTCGTGGGGGCCCACAGCGGGCGCGATCTGCGTGCTCCTCGCGTTCCTCGCGACGGCCACGTCGTTCAGCCTGTTCCAGGTGCCCTACGTGGCACTGCCCGCCGAGCTCACCTCGGGCTATGACGAGCGCACCCGTCTGCTCGGGTGGCGCGTGGTCGTGCTCACCGCAGCGATCCTGCTCTTCGGTGCCGGCGGACCCGAGCTGCGCCGAGCCGGGTCGGACCCGGTCGCGGGGTACCTGCTGATGGGCGTCGTCGCGGGCGTCACCATCGGCGTCGGCATGCTCATCGCGTCACGCACCGCGGATGCCGCCGCGCACCGCACGGCCGCCGCGCACCGCCCTGACGAGGTCGATCGCCCCGCGCTCACAGCGCCGGCCGGAGTCGGCGAGCAGTATGCGGCCGGCGTGCGCACCCTGCGCCGCAGCCAGCCCTTCCGCGCGCTGCTCGGCACGTTCCTGCTGCAGGCACTGGCGACGGGCACCATGCTCGCCGCCGCGCAGTACGTCGCCACCTGGGTGCTGCGCAGCGAGGATGCCGTCACCCTGGTGTTCCTGGCGCTCGTCGGCCCCGCTCTGATCGCCACACCCGTCTGGACGATCGTCGCGCGGAGGATCGGCAAGGAGCGGGCCTTCGCCATCGCGAGCATCCTGTTCACTGCTGCCGCCGCGACGCTCGTCCTGGCCGCCTGGATGCCCGGCACCTGGATGTACGGCGCGATCGGGTTCGCCGGCGTCGCGTACGCCGGACTGCAGTCTCTGCCGATGGCGATGCTCCCCGATGTCATCTCGCACGACGAGCGCATCAGCGGCAGGGGCCAGGCAGGCACGTTCACGGGGGTGTGGACGGCGGGCGAGACCGTCGGTTTCGCCCTCGGCGCCACGGCGGTCTCACTCACCCTCGCGGCGACCGGGTACGTGTCGACGGTCGCCGGCACGACGGCGCAGCAGCCGGACGCGGCGATCACGGGGATCGTGCTGAGCTTCAGCATCCTTCCCGCCCTCCTCATGGCGGCGAGCCTGCTGACGCTGCGCCGGTACCGGCTGCGTCGCGCCGACATCGACGCGTGAGCATGAGCCCGGCCTAAGCTGGGATCCCGTCCGAAGGAGACGCCGATGACTTCTGCGACCACGCCCGCCGCCACGACGGCGACCACCGACCTGCCGGAGGGTGAGCGCGAACGCCTCGACGCCGCGATCGCCGAGCTCCACGTCGGCAGCCGCACGTGGACGGCTCTGACCCTCGCGCAGCGCGTCACCCTGCTGCACGGGGTGCGCACGAGCGTCGCCGCGACGGCCGAGGACTGGGCGAACACCGCCGCAGCGTCCAAGGGCCTCGACGGCCGGCATCCGCTGCGCGGCGAGGAATGGCTCAGCGGACCGTACAGCGTCCTCGGCGCGCTCGATGCGTACATCGAGACCCTCTCGCGCCTCGCGAACGGCACGAATCCGCTCGACGGTGTCAGGATCGACCGGGCACCCGGCGGACGCTCTCGCGTGCACGCCTTCCCGCTCACGGGCATCGACCGGTTCCTCCTCTCCGGATACACGGGCGAGGTGTGGCTCGAACCCGGGATCACTCCGAACGGCGCGCGGGCGGCGGCGGGCCTCGCGCAGCGCACGCCGTCGGAGCCCGGGGGCGTGGGGCTCGTGCTCGGCGCCGGCAACATCACCTCGATCCCCGTGCTCGACGTGCTCTACGAGCTGCTCGCGCACAACCGCACCGCCCTGCTCAAGGTCAATCCGACCCAGGATGCTCTCGTGCCGGTGTACAAGCGCGCATTCGCCCCGCTCATCGCCCTCGGCTTGCTGCGCATCGTGCGCGGAGGGCCTGCGGTGGGCGTCTACCTGACGGGTCACGCCGATCTCGCCCACGTGCACATCACCGGTTCCGCCGCGACGTTCGATGCGATCGTCTGGGGCACCGGATCGGCCGCCGCCCGTCGGCGCCGCGAGAACCGACCGCAGCTGAAGAAGCCCATCACCGCCGAGCTCGGTGGCGTGTCGCCGATCATCATCGTGCCCGGCGACTGGACGGCCGCCGACCTCACCTATCAGGCCGAGCATGTCGCGACCATGCGCCTGCAGAACAGCGGCCACAACTGCATCGCCGGCCAGGTCGTCATCATGTCGTCGGACTGGGCGCAGGCCGACGACTTCCGGGCGGCCCTGCGTCGCGCCTACGCCAGCGCCCCCGAGCGGCCGATCTGGTACCCCGGCTCACCCTCGCGGATGGACCTCGCGACCGAGGCATACCCCGACGCCCTCGTGCTCGGCGACCGGCTGCTGGTCGAGATCGAGCAGGGTGACGACGCGGCAGCGCTGCAGAGCACCGAGTACTTCGCTCCCGTCCTGGGCGTCGTCTCGATCGCCGGCACCGGGCAGGAATTCCTCGACTCCGCCGTGGCCTACGCGAACGATCGGCTGCAGGGCACTCTCGGCGCCAACCTGCTGATCGACCCGTCGACCGAGAAGACACTCGGCGCCGGGTTCGACCGGGCCATCGCCGCGCTGCGCTACGGCTCGATCGCGATCAACGGATGGACCGCCTTCGGCTTCATCACCCCGACCCTGACCTGGGGGGCCTTCCCCGGCAGCACGATCGGCGACGTCGGCAGCGGCATCGGGGTCGTCCACAACGCACTGCTGCTCGACGGTGTCGAGCGTTCGGTGATCCGCGGCCCCTTCCGGCCGTTCCCGCGTTCGCTGCCGATCGTCAACGGCGGTGGGCGCCTGACGGTCCTCCCGAAGCCGCCGTGGTTCGTGTCTGCACGCACGGGGGCCGCGGTGAGCGAGGGCCTCACACGGTTCCGCGCGAACGGCGGGATCGTCGGGCTCCTGAAGACGCTGACGCAGGCGCTGCGCGCCTGAGGCGCCTCCGCCTCTGAGCGTTCCGTCCGCCGCGGAGTCTCAGCTCGCGAAGCGGTCGGTCGCCGCGCGCAGTGCCCGCTGGGTGCCGGGTTCGGTGGCCGAGTGGCCGGCGTCGTCGACCACGACGAACTCCGCCTCGGGCCAGGCCGTGTGCAGGTCCCACGCGGTCATCATCGGCGTGCACACGTCATGACGACCCTGCACGATGACGGTCGGGATGTGGCGGATGCCGTCGACTCCGGCGATCAGCTGGCCCTCCGACCACCATCCGCGGTTCACGAAGAAGTGGTTCTCTATGCGGGCGAACGCGGTCGCAGCGCGCGGATCGGACATCGCCTCGATCTGGGCGGCATCCGGTCGGAGTGTGACCGTCGATGCCTCCCACCGCGACCACGCGACCGCCGCCGGCTCGTGGACGGCCGGATCGGGGTCGAACAGCCGCCGGTGATAGGCCTCGATCATGTGCGACCGCTCGAGCACCGGGATGGGAGCGAGGAACTCCTCCCACAGATCCGGGAAGAGCGCCGCCGCGCCGCCCTCGTAGAACCACTCCAGCTCCTCGCGGCGCAGCGTGAAGATGCCCCGGAGGATCAGTTCGCTGACGGCATCCGGATGCGCCTGTGCATAGGCGAGCGCGAGCGCGCTCCCCCACGATCCGCCGAACACCTGCCACTGCTCGATGCCGAGGTTGCGGCGGAGCAGCTCGATGTCAGCGATGAGGTGCGCGGTGGTGACGAAGCGGAGATCTGCGTCTGGCGCGCTCGCATGCGGGGTGCTGCGACCGCAGCCGCGCTGGTCGAGCAGCACGATCCGATACGCATCGGGGTCGAAGAACCGGCGCTGCCAGGCGGAGGTGCCGCTTCCCGGACCTCCGTGCAGAAACACCACGGGCTTGCCGTCGGGGTTGCCGCTGACCTCCCAGTACATGCGGTGGCCGTCGCCGACGAGCAGCTCACCGGTCTCGTACGGCTCGATCGGCGGATACAGCGCGTCCAGGTCCATCGTCTTCCCTCCCTCAGAAGCCCGTCGTGATCACGTCGACGTGATCAGAGCTGGTCTCCCGTCAGTGTCAGGGGCTGCTCGCACACGTCGAGCCCCTCCTGGTAGCCGCTCGCGAACCAGTACTTGCGCTGCTCGCTCGAGCCGTGCGTAAAGCTCTCCGGGTTCACCGAGCCCGACGACTGCTGCTGGATGTTGTCGTCGCCGACGGTGTTCGCCGCGTTCAGCGCATCCTGGCGCTCGGCTTCGGTCGTCTCCTGGAGGTAGGGGACCCCGTCCGGGTCCTTCTCCTTCGTCATCTGACCGATCCAGGCACCCGCGTAGCAGTCGGCCTGCAGCTCGATGCGCACACCGTTGCTGTCGGGACCCGTGCCGTTGTTCGGATACCGGTCCATGACGCCGGTGATGTACTGAATGTGGTGGCCCCACTCGTGCCCCACGATGTAGAGCTGCGCGAGGTTGCCGGCGGATGCTCCGAACTGCTGCTGCATGAGGTCGAAGAACGTGGGGTCGATGTAGACCGTCTCGTCCGGCGGGCAGTAGAAGGGACCGACCGCATTGGAGGCCGTACCGCACGCGGTCGAGGTCGCTCCGTCGACGATGATGAGCTGCGGAGGGCGGTACGGGTCGACGTAGTCCTCCCAGTAGCCGTCGAGCGCCAGCTGCGAGCTCGCCACCCGGCAGTCGACGTTCTCGTTGGCGTCCTCACCGGTGAGGCAGTTCTCGATCACGCTCCCCTCCTGGGGCTCGGATCCGCCCCCGGTGGCTCCCCCGCCGCCGAGCAGTCCCGTCAGGTCGATCCCCAGCAGCGGCCCCGCGATGAGGGCGATGATGCCGAGCAGGCCGACACCGCCGGCTCCGGCGACGACGGCGCCGCGACCGCGACGGCGGGCGGTGTTGCCGGAGACATCGGCATCTGGGTTGAAGGTCATGCCACGAGGGTACTCTGCGCCGGGGGTCCGCCACGGTCGTAGGCTCGTGTCATGACGACCACGATCACGCTGACCGGTGCAGGCGGACAGATCGGATACGCGCTGCTCTTCCGCATCGCGGCCGGAGACCTGCTCGGGCCTGACGAGAAGGTGCGCCTGCGACTGCTCGAGATCCCTCAGGGCCTCGGCGCCGCCGAGGGTGCGGCCCTGGAACTGCAGGACGGAGCCTTCGGGCTGCTCGAGCATGTCGAGGTGACCGACGATCCCGCCGTCGGTTTCGACGGAGCCGACCTCGCACTGCTGGTCGGAGCGCGTCCCCGTGGGCCGGGCATGGAACGGGGAGATCTGCTGGCCGCCAACGCGGGCATCTTCGGTCCCCAGGGCGCGGCGATCGCCGCGAACGCATCGTCGGACGTGCGCGTGACAGTGGTCGGGAATCCGGCGAACACGAATGCGCTCATCGCGGCGGCCTCCGCGGACGGCGTGCCCGCCGAACGGTTCACGGCGCTCACACGTCTCGACGAGAATCGGGCGAGGGCTCAGCTCGCGCAGACGCTGGCAGCACCGGTCGACACCGTGCGACGCGTGCCGATCTGGGGCAACCACTCGGCGACGCAGTTCCCCGACGTCTCGCACGCGACGGTCGGCGGCGCTCCGGTGGCCGATGCCCTCGAGGCCATCGTCGGCGACGTGCCCGCGTGGCTCGACGAGACGTTCATCCCGCGGGTCGCGAAGCGCGGGGCGGAGATCATCCAGGTGCGCGGGTCGTCGTCGGTGGCCTCGGCCGCGAACGCGACGATCGAGCACGTGCGCGACTGGGTGCACGGCACCGATGACTGGACCTCGGCCGGCGTCATCTCGCACGGCGAGTACGGGGTTCCGGAGGGACTGATCTCGTCGTTCCCGGTGCGCTCGATCGGCGGCGAATGGCAGATCGTCGAGGGACTCGAGGTCAGCGACTGGGCGCGCGCCCGCATCGATGCCTCCGTCGCGGAGCTGGTCGAGGAGCGCGAAGCGGTGCGAGCCCTCGGGATGCTCTGAAAGGTCACCGCGCAGCCTCGGATCAGGGCAGAATGGATGCCGGAGGTGCGCGATGAGCGAGACGATCGATCCCATGAAGGCGACGGCATCCGTCGACGAGGCCCTGACGAGTCCGCTGCACCTGCCGCATGCGGCAGCGGAATGCCCGAAGTGCTTCACCGAGCTGCAGCAGAACCGCGATTTCTGGCTCGCCCGACCAGACGGCTCCCGCCTTGTCGGACTCGTCGTCTCGCGCGAGGGCATGCCCTCGGTGGTCGAGCAGCGTGATGACCTCACCCGGTTCGGTGTGCCGATCGAGGGGTTCCGTCACCCCTCCCCCGACATCCTCGAGAGTTGGAGCGACCGGCTCTCACGCCTCATCGGCACCCTGAAGACGGGCGACGTGCTCGTCGTCGCGAACATCCACGCTCTGGGCCGTGACGCCGACGAAGGCGCCCGCACGGCCAAGGAGCTGCGCCGCCACGGCATCATCGTCAAGGTGCTGAGCCACGACGCACGACACCTGGCCGACGCCACGCGCTGACACCCCCGGCCAGCGCGCCGGATCGCTGAGAACCGGGCCTCAGAAATCTCCGGACCGGAGACGCGCGAGCGTCGCCGCGCCGATCTCGGCTCGCGCCGCGGGATGCCGCGCGTAGAAGAGGATCACGGCGGCGAGCAGGACGCCGAGTGCGATCAGCCCGGTCGTCGACCGTCGCTGGCCCTGCCATCCGGTGTGACCGGGGACCCAGACGGTCTCGACGGCGATCCTCTTCGCGTCCGTCACTGGTAGCTCGGCGGCACCCACAGCAGCTGTGCGGCGACCAGGCCGCGATCACGGCTGACGATCTGCGCGCGACCGGGGATGGCCGGGATCGCCTTGACCTTGCCGATCAGCTGACCCTCCTCCGGGCTGCCCGAGAGCAGGATGCCGGTGGCGCCCAGGTCGGTCATGCGCTGGATGATCGGGTCGTAGGCCGCACGGCTCGCTCCACCGGTGCGACGCGTGAGGATCACGTGCAGACCGAGGTCGGCCGCCTGCGCGAGCAGCGGGGCGAGCACGGCCACCGGGTTGCCCTGCGAAGTGGACACGAGGTCGTAGTCGTCGATGAGCACGAAGCCCTCGGCGCCCTTCCACCACGACCGCGTGCGCAGCTGGTCGGGAGTGACGTCGGCGCCGGGGATGCGGCTCTGGAAGAACTGCGCGAGCTCGCTCATGCCGCCCTCCGTCATCTCGTGCGAGGTGAGGTAGGCGCCGAGATACTCCTGCGGGATCTCTCCGAGCAGCGCACGGCGGTAGTCGACCACGAAGATCTTCGCCTCGGACGGCCCGTACAGGCGAGTGATCTCGTGCACGACTCCGCGGAGCATCGACGACTTGCCCGAGTCGGCATCGCCGTAGAGGTACAGCAGCGGTTCTTCGAGGGGGTCGATCGAGAACGGAGCGAGGTTCGCCTCGTCGATGCCGAGGAGGATCTCGCGGGGCTCCGAACCGTCCGCCGATGCGGCCGCGGCGACGCCGCGCAGGTCGGCGTGACCGATGCGCGATGGCAGCAGACGCAGCTTGGGTCCGGCGGGGCCGTGCCACGCCGATGCGACCCGAGCGACGAGATCGTCGATGCCGCCCGCGAGCGAGGAGGCTTCGTCGACGCCGTCGATGCGCGGCAGCGCCGTGAGCATCTGCAGGCCGTTCTCGTTCAGACCGCGACCGGGGATCGCGGTGACGTTCTCCGCCGCCTTGCGGTTGACCTCGGAGTCCGTCGGGTCGCCGAGCCGCAGTTCGATCCGCGTGCCGATGAGGTCCTTGATGTTGGCGCGGATCTCCATCCAGCGAGCCGCCGTGATCACGACGTGCACGCCGTAGGTCAGACCGCGGGCGGCGATCGCCTGGATCTGCGGTTCGAGCATCTCGAACTCGGCTCGCAGCGTGCCCCAGCCGTCGACCATCAGGAAGATGTCTCCGTAGCCGTCATCCGCCAGCCCCTGGGCACGGCGCTGACGATACGTGTCGATCGAGTCGATGCCGTTCTGACGGAAGTAGACCTCGCGGGCGTTGAGCAGGCTCGTGACCTCGGCGACCGTGCGTCGCACGATGTCGGGCTCCGAACGCGTCGCGACGCCACTGACGTGCGTGAACCTCTGCAGGCCGGTGAAGCTGCCGCCACCGAAGTCGATCACGAAGAACTGCACCTCCTGCGGAGTGTGCGTGAGCGCCAGTGCGACCAGCGCCGTGCGCGCGAGAGTGCTCTTGCCGCTGAGCGGCGCACCGACGATCGCCATGTGACCCGCGGCACCGCCGAGCGAGATCGCGAGGTTCTCGCGGCGCTGCTCGAGCGGCACATCGACGATTCCGAGCGGAACGGTGAGCGCACCGGCGCCCCGCCACCGCGGCGAGATCAGGCCGAGGGCCGGGTCTTCGACGAGGTCGCCGAAGAGCTGGTCGAGCGTGGCCGGGGTCTCGAGCGGCGGCAGCCAGACCTGGTGGGCCGAGGGGCCGCGACCGCTCATCATCTCGACGGCGATCTCGAAGGTGTTGCGCTTCTCTTCGGGCTCGGCGTCGACCACGACCTCGGGCTCGTCGACCGGGGTGTCAGCACGCCAGACCGGAGCAGCGGTGAACAGCTCGACCGCGGTCGAGCCCGTGCTCTGCGCAGAGCCGGTGGCCGCGCGGCGCCTGCGGCGAGGCGGCGGCCCCGACACGTAGGAGGCACGGAACTGGGTCATCGTCTCGGTGTCGGACTTCAGGATTCCGGCACCCGGCTGCGTGGGCAGGTGATACGCGTCGGGCACGCCGAGCACCGTGCGCGACTCCGCCGCCGAGAACGTGCGCAGGCCGATGCGGTACGACAGGTGCGTGTCGAGGCCGCGGAGCTTGC
Organism: Microbacterium sp. Leaf159; assembly: GCF_001423615.1. Lineage (GTDB taxonomy): Bacteria > Actinomycetota > Actinomycetes > Actinomycetales > Microbacteriaceae > Microbacterium. The sequence goes on from NZ_LMOU01000001.1 coordinate 1,903,490, forward strand.
CCTCCTCCAGGCGCTGCGAGGACAGCAGCAGATGCACCTGGAGCGAACGGCCGAGTCGGCCGATGTTGACGAACGTGTCGACGAACTCGGGCTTGGCCGACAGCAGCTCGGAGAACTCGTCCGCGACGATGAGCAGAGCGGGAAGAGGAGCGAGGTCGGTGCGTCCGCCACGACGCGCCTTCTCGTAGTCGGCGACGTTCGCGAACGGACCGGTCGCGCGGAGGAGCTCCTGCCGACGGACCATCTCGCCCTGCAGGGCGTCCTGCATGCGGTCGACCAGCGAGATCTCCTCGCCGAGGTTCGTGATGATCGCCGAGACGTGGGGCATGTCCGCCATGCCGGCGAACGTCGCGCCACCCTTGAAGTCGACGAGCACGAAGTTGAGCTGCTCGGGTGAATGGGTCATCGCGAGGGCGAGCACGAGCGTGCGCAGCACCTCGGACTTACCCGAACCGGTCGCACCGATGATGAGACCGTGCGGGCCCATACCCTGCTGCGCGGACTCTTTGATGTCGAGGATCAGCGGGCTGCCGTCCTCGGTCTGACCGATCGGCACACGCAGTCGGTCGCGTTCGAGACGAGGAGCCCAGGCCGCGTCGAGGTCGAGATCGCGCACGTCGGGGAGTCCGAGCAGCTCGACGAGTTCGGCCTGATCGGTCGCGCTCTTCTTCTTGGTGATGGTCGTGCCACCGGAGTACAGGGCGATGAGCCGCCGGGCGGTCGCCTCGGCCTCGACGATGCTGATCGCGTCGGCCTCGAAGGGACGCGCGGGAACCTGCAGGCTCACGAGCTCGGCGCGGCTGCCCTTGTCTCCGGGCTCGAACGCGATGCGAAGCGCGTTCGGGTCGTCGAGGTCGCTCCACCGAGAAGGGAGGTCGATCACGGTCACGCCCTGCACGCCGTCACCGCTGACCAGCATGTCGTTGAACGACGTGCTGACACCGTCGGTGAGGATCACGATGTGAGGCACCTTGGCGCCGGATCCGTCGCGCGAGAAGCGAGAGCGCTCACGCACCTCGGCCGGGAGCATGTCCTCGAGCTCGGACAGCTGCGACCCGATCATCCGCGCCGCGCCGAGGCCGTCCCTGACGGTGCGCGAGTGCGTGTGCGGCATCCACTTGGCCCACTCCCACTGCGGGAGGACCGCGGAGTCTGCGGCGATCACGATCTGCACGATGTCGGGATCGTGCATCGTGGCCAGGTGCAGCAGCATGGCTCGCGCGAGGCCACGCGATTCGCTCTCGTCGCCCGTGATCTCGATGCGCGCATAGTCGCGCAGGGTGACGCCGAGCGAGAGGTTCTTCTGAAGCTCGTGGGTCAGCATGAATCGATGCGCGGCGGACGCCGCGACCGGGTCGAGCTGCGCGAGCGGAGGGAGCTCAGGCGCCTCGAGCGTGATGCACAGCGGCTGGTCGCTCGTGCCGACCCGCACCGTGAGGAAGTCAGGGTCGTTCATGCCGCGCTCCCACACGCGGGTGCGCTCCTCGGCGATGTACGGCAGCGCCGAGGGCGCGGGCAGGTGCCAGTTCGCTGCTCTCCGCTGCTGCCTCGCGGCGACGCGCACGGTCTGACGCAACTCGGTGAGGTAGGCCAGGTACTCGCGGCGCGAGCCGAGCGTGGCGGCCTGCCGCTGCGAGCGCTGACGCCAGCCGTTCACGGCGACGAACCCGAGCGACGACAGCAGGAACATGCCACCGGTGAGCAGACCTGTCACGGACTGGTTCGACATGGTGACCATGACGATCGCGCCCACGCTTCCGAGCATCGGCAGAAGGGATCCGAGGATCCCCATGCCGCCGTCGTTCGGCTGCAGCTCGGGCGGCGCCTGGACGGGGAGCTTTCCGGAGGGGACGCGCGGCGGCGCGAGGCGGGGTCCTGTCATGCTCTCTCTCCGGCGCTGCTGTCTGTGGCCAGCAGGAGGCTGATGGTGAAGCTGCGGTTTCCGATGCGGACGCGGTCGGCGTCGTCGAGGAGCATCCGCTCGCCCGCGACGAGCTCCGTCATCTGCCCGTCGTCGGAGCGGACGTCGGAGCCGTTGGTGGATCCGAAATCCGTGACCCAGGTGCGGCCTCGGGAATGCTCGATGCGCAGGTGCGTCTTGGACACCGAGGAGTCAGGATCGGTCACGGTGACGAGCCGGTCGTCATGGACGCTGGCCACGGGCGCACGACCGAGGTTCACTGCGACCGGGAGCCCGAGCTGCACCCGCTGACCGGTGTCGAAGATGAGCAGCAGGGCGCCGGACTCGGATGCCGGGCCGGCAGCGTCACCGCCGGCCTGCTGCGCCGGGGCAGGGGCAGGGGCAGGGGCAGGGGCGACTGTGAAGAGCGGGCGGTCCTCGCCCTGGGGCAAGGGGGCGGGCGTCTCGGTGCGGTGCGAGGCCGCGCGGGCATCGGTGGGCTCGGAGTCCTCGTCGACCGCCGAGGGATGCGCACCCAGCGGCACGACCTGAGGGGGTGCGAGCGGTGCTGCCGCCTGCGGAACCGGCACCACCGCGGCGACGTCCGCGGCAGCGCGCGGAGGAACCGACACCACCACGGTGCCCGCCATGCGGTCGGCCCAGGACTGACGGCGTCCGCCGCGGTCCCAGGCTGTGGATGCGACGACGACCCAGCTGCCCACGGCGACCAGGAATCCCGCACCGGTGACGACTCCTCGCACGAACTGGCGGCCGATGCCGGGAGAGTACGGGCGGTCGGCTCGCGCCGCGCGCAGCCTGAGCACGGCGTTGCCGAGGGTGAGACCCGTGCGGGCCTCGAGCACCCAGAGGAAGATCGCGAGCTCGGCGACCGTCAGGCCGGCGAGGAGCATGCTGCGCGTGGTGACGAGCACGATGGCCGCGATGAGGATCACCGCGGCGACATCGAGGGTGAAGGCCGCGATCCGCAGCCCTGTGCCCGCCGGCGAGCCGACGAATGCAGGCCCCAGACCGTCTGCGGGCTGCCGCGTCCGTGCGCGCGTCGAGACGATCGGGGTGGGTGCGGGAGGGGTGGGTGCGGAGCGCAGCGGTGCGCCGTCGACCCCGGGCGGCGCCGCGATGAGTGCCGGTGGGAGTGCCGGGATCTCGCCCGGCTGAACGGGGCCTGGCTGCACCGGGGGGATCAGTCCACCCGCCGGCCAGGGCTGTGGTTCGCCGTTCCCGCTCATCCCGCCATCATTCCACGAACGAGCGACAGTGCATTCGCGTAGAGCAGAGCAGCCGGCAGCGCCAGTGCGACGGCGAGCCACTCGAACGCGTCGCCGAATCGCGACCAGACGAGCGAGCTCGCGCCGCGCGAGATCGGGATGATGACAGCGACCGCTGTGAGCCCGACGACGAACAGCACTGCCGCGCCGAGCACCTGGAAACCCGCGCCGAGGGCCACCGCGGCCTGGATGCCGGCGACCACGAACACGACGGCGGCGGCCACACGGGGAAGCCACCGCAGGATGCGCGACGTCGTGTGCCGCGGAGTCAGCAGCAGCGCGAGGCCGACGCAGATGAGGAGGGCGATGCCCCCGGAGACGACGATCGGGTCGTCGGGCCACTCACGCAGGAACGCGAGCGGCGTCATCAGCACGGCGACGAGGCTGAGCACCGCGGTGCCGGCGATGAGTCGGGCGGAGGAGTCGTCGACGACGGCCGTGATGCGCTCGGGCCGCAGCAGACCGACGGACTCGGGAATGGCTCCGCGCACGGTCCAGCGGCTCGTCATGAAGTGCTTGTAGTCGATGAAGTATCCCTCGGGGAGGTTCACCAGGCTGCTCGGCAGAGCTCGGAGCCCCAGCGGGACGAGTCCGAGCGAGACGGCCGCAGCCTCGGCCTGTCCCCAGCGGAGCAGCAGGGCGAGCCCCCAGATGGCGGCGAGGACGACGAGCAGCACTGTCGCTGTGCCGGCGGCCGCCCGCATCGGACGGGCGCGGGCGGACACCGCGATCACGGCGGTGGTGATGCCGGCCGCGAGGAAACCGGTGGCTGCGGAGAGATGGGCACTCGCCTCGAGCCCCGCCGGGATCAGGAGCGCACCGGCAGCGAACGACAGCAGAATCGGGGCGAGAACACCGAGGATGCCGCGGACGCCTGCCGCCGAATCCCGACGCGCCCATGCCACCGCTCCGCTGATGGCAGCGAGGACGAGCAGCAGCCCGATCAGCAGTCTGAGCAGCGGATCGCCTGCCCCCTGCGCGAAGACCGCGACGAGCAGCAGACCGCTGACGGCCAGCATCCACCATCGGGCGCCGTGGTCCGCGCGCGTAGGCCCTGAGGTCGCACCCGCGCGCCGGGCCTGCGGGGCCAGCGCCGTGCGGTCGATGAGCGCGTACAGCCCGCCGTCGATGAGGTCTTCGCACTCGGTCTCACCGGGGATCTCGAAGCCGCCGGGACCGATCGTCACGAAGCGATCGGCCGTCGACAGCCCGCTGAGGACGAGAGCGTCGTCGAGGGTCTCGTCGAACGGAAGCGAGAGATCGAAGCGACGATCCTCGCTCTGAAGAACGATCCGACGCCGCTCTACGATCTCGACTGTCACACCTGCACCTTATCGACCTGCACGGCCGAAGCCGTGGACACTCCTGCTGCGCTGACCCGTGACGCCTGCACTGCTGTCCGGCTCCGTGGCCGGAAGGCACAGCAGACGGCGCGGGCCCGACGCATCTCTGCGACGGGCCCGCGCCACGGGATCAGGCTCCGAACCGCCCGGCAGCCGACTTGTCGGTCTGCACGTACTGGCCCGAGATCTCCTCGGTCTTGCCCGCGATCTGGGTGAGAAGCTGCTGCATCTCACTCAGCGAGCGGTTCCACTTGGCCTGAGCCTGGTCGTAGGCCTGCTGCGCGGAACCATCCCACGCCGCACGCAGCTTGCCGACCTCGGACTCGAGACGGTCGAGCTCGGAACGGATACCCTGCGACCCGCTGCGGATCTGCGCTGCCAGAGCGTTGACCTGCTCCGGGCGAACTGACATCGACTGCATCATGTTCTCCTTGAAATCTCTGTGGTCTGTGCTCAGGAACCCATCATCGAGCCGAGGCCCGAGATGGTCTGCTGGTGAGCTTCTTCGGTCGCAGCCTGGTCGCGCTCGGTGCCGGCGAGGGCATCCTCGAGCGTCACGAGGACCTCGTTGAGCTGACGAGCCTGCTCGTCCCAGCGGGACATCAGCGTCGAGAACGATGCGGCGGCCGCACCCGTCCAGAAGCCACGCAGCTGCTCGATCTCGCTGCGGACCTTCTTGGTCTGCTGGTCGATCCCGGACTTGGTCTCCCGCACCGCCTGGGCTCCGCGGCGCAGAGCCCCTTCTTCTGCGGAGATGACATCAGCCATAACTCACTCCCTCCGGTCCTTGCGGACACACGTGCGGGGAGCGCATCCCTGTGTTGGGACGACTTCGAAACAACCCCCCACGATTCGTTTCAGGAGACAGGCTAGATCAGATCGACCGGAATCACCAGAACAGCGGGCTCATCCGCGCAGAGATCGTCCGATCGATGGAGAAATCGTCGCGACCGACGACTACGTGTTGTCGCATGCCTCAACTAGGGTGAAAGGCGGAATGCGCAGCCACGGGTCTCCTCCCGATCGGCGGCACACCATGGAGGGGGCATCGTTCCATGACTCAGAGCAGCACAGCGGCAGGCACCGTGTTGCGGCTTTCCGTCGTCAGCGACGACCGACGGCTCGACGTCGGCGTGCCTTCGCAGGTCCCGCTCGTCGAGATCATCCCCGGTTTCGCCCGGAGCCTCGGAGTGCTCGATCCGACGCTCACCCACGGCGGCTACTCGCTGCAGAGGGCGGACGGCACCCCTCTCGACCCCGCCCGCGGCGCCGCTGCGCAGGGCGTGCACGACGGCGAACTGCTGACCCTCGTCCGCGGCGGCCTGATGAAGGAGCCGCGCGTCTACGACGACGTCGTCGAGGCCGTGATCGACGCCACCGCCGAGCAGCACGGCTCGTGGACCCCCGCAGACAGCTCGCGTACCGCTCTCTTCGTCAGCCTCACGTTCCTCGCGCTCTGCGCGCTCCTGCTCGTCGCCACCCCTCCGACGTCGCTCCTCCCGTCGATCATCGCGGGGGCGGGCGCCATCGTGCTCAGCGTCGCCGCAGCCGTGCTCATGCGCCTGCGTCAGCCGGAGGCCGGACACGCACTCGGACTCACGGCCGCGGCATACGGAGGGCTCGCCGGGTACCTCGCCGTGCCGGTGCAGAGCATCTGGGGCTGGCCGCTCGCCGCACTGGGCCTCGGACTCGTCATCGTCGGCGGTGTCGGCCTCGCGGTCACCCAGGACAAGCCCGAGATCCACCTCGTGCCCATCGCCCTCGGCGCATCGATCGGCATCACGGCGACGAGCGCCGCGATCTTCGGCGATGCGCTCGCGCCGTACGCGATCATGCTCGCCACGACGGCGCTGCTCGCCAACGGCATCCCCTGGCTCGCCCTCACCTCCACCCGCATCCGGGTGATCTCTCCGCAGAGCGATGCCGACATGTTCGCCGCGCCCGAGCCGATCGACGCCGACGAGGTCAAGCGCCGCGCGGCCGCCGGCACGCGCACGCTCATCGCGCTGCGGGCCGCACTCGGCCTCGCCGCCCTGATCGCGACTCCCCTGGTCGCCGCCAGCGGAGTCTTCGGTGCTCTGCTCTGCGTTCTCGCGTTCGTCGGAATGATGTTCCAGTCGCGGCAGATCCACGCCCGCCTCGGCGTGCTCGTTCTCATGGCGATCGGAGCCATCGGCCTTGCGACGACGGGCGTGACGGTGGCGCTCGCGCTTCCCGACGTGCGCACCTGGATGCTCCTCATCCTCGTCGTCGCGACCGTCATCCTCGTCGGTCTGACGCTGCTGACTCCGAAGGCCCGCCTGCGGCTGACCCGCCTCGGCGACACCGTCGAAGTCTTCGCTCTCGCACTCCTGCTGCCGCTCGGCGTCACCACGGCCGGGCTCGTCTGACCGATGGCGACCAAGAAGGATCTGATCGAGGCGCAGGGCTTCAGCCGGCGTCGACTGCTCTCGGCGTTCACCGGGGGCGCCCCCGGCGGCAAGGAGCTCGACCCCGCGAAGCCGTTGCGCGCTGTCGTCGCCGGTGTCGCGCTCACGGTCGGAGTCATCCTCGTCGGCGTGTTCTGGGGCATCATGCAGCCGGGTCTTCCGGGCGACTGGCAGAACAACCGACTCATCGTCGCCACCGACACAGGGGCCCGTTACGTCTCGGTCGACGGCACGCTCTACCCGGTGATCAACACCGCCAGCGCACGCCTGCTGATCCCCGCCGGCGAGTTCAAGGTGGTGCGCACCGACCAGGCCGCGCTCGACGGGATCCCTGTCGGACCCGCGATCGGCATCCTCGGTGCCCCCGACGACCTTCCGGCCCCGAACGCCCTGATCAACTCGTCGTGGACCGCGTGCGTCGACGACGGCGAAGGCGCCGCCGTCTCACTCTCGACCTCCCCCATCGCCGATGTCTCGACGGGCACGGGTGCGGTCGTCCAGCGCGGCGACGAGCTCTTCGTGATCGCCGACGGCCTGCGCTACGCGGTGTCGGCCGATGACGCGAACGCCGTGCTCCGCGCGGTCGGACTCGGGACCAGCGACATCCTCGAGGTCGACGGCCGCTGGCTCAACCTCTTCGAGTCCGGCGAGGAGCTCGAGCCGATCAGGCTCAACGCCATGGGCGCCCCCGTCCCCGACACGAACCTCACGGCCGGGACGATCGTGCACACGCAGGGCACCCCCGCCGACGAGCGCTACGTGGCTCTCGCGACCGGCGAGCTCGCACGCCTCAGCCCGCTCGCCTACCAGCTCTACCTCCTCGGCAGCGGCCAGGAGGCGTCCGAGAAAGAGGTGTCTCCCGCCGAGTACGGAGACGTGCCGACGGTGTCGTACATCGGCGGCGAGGACTGGCCCACTCTGCCGCTGAAGCCTCTCGCGGCAGGCGAGTCTCCGTGCGCCGTGCTCACCGACGACGCTCATACCGTGCTCGGAGCGACCACGACCGCACTGCCCGAAGAGCGCTCCACGGTCGACGTCAAGGTCGGTGGCGGAGCCCTCGTTCAGGTCAGCGCCGCATCGGATGACGCGGTCGGCTTGGCTGTGCTGATCGATGAGTCCGGCACGGCCTATGCGATTCCCGGGGCTGTCGCCGAGCAGAGCGCAGAGGATGCCGCGAGCGGCCCGATCGCGCAGCTCGGTTACTCACCCGACGATGTGGGACGAGTGTCCGACGCGTGGCTCGAGTTCTTCGCCGCAGGCCCCGCCCTCACCACCGAGGCCGCGAGAGAGTCGCCCGGCTCCGGGACGAACTGATGCGTCGTCGCAGCGCCGCCCTCGCGGCCGTCATGCTCGGCACCGCACTCCTGGGAACGCCGGCTGCGGCGCTGGCGTCGACCGCCCCCTCGTCGTCGATCGTGTCGACCGCGACGGAGGGGCAGGCGTGCACCCCGGGCACCGTGGTCTTCAGTCCCGAGGCTCCGACCGCTCTGGCTGAGCTCGGCACGGAAGACGCGAACCGACTCGCCACGGGCAAGGGCATCGTCGTCGCGATCGTCGACTCGGGGATCGACGCGAGCAATCCGCACCTCGCCGGCGTCGTGATCGGCGGCGTCGATCTCGTCGGCGACGGTGAGCGCGCCGACGGCATGAGCGACACGACCGGTCACGGCACCGCCATCGCCGGTCAGATCGCGGCGCAGCCTGTCCCGGGTTCGGGCGTGGTCGGACTCGCACCCGACGCGCGACTGCTGTCGGTGCGGGCATTCCGCAGCACCCAGCAGCAGGATGTCGACAAGGGCTACGGACCGACCTCGCAGCGCCTCGCGGACGGCATCCACTGGGCGGCAGACAACGGCGCCGACATCATCAACGTCTCGATGTCACAGGACAGCGACTCCGCCGAGCTCCGTGCCGCCGTCGAGCACGCGGCCGCGGTCGGCGCCCTGGTCGTGGCGAGCGGCGGCAACCGGGCGTCGGACGCCGATGCGGCGGACGCCGCCCGTTATCCCGCAGCCTACGAGCAGGCTCTCGGGGTCAGCGCAGCCGACAGCAACGGCCGCGCCACCGAGAGCTCGATCCACGGCCCCCAGGTCGACGTGACGGCTCCTGGCGGCAACGTGCTGACGGCGGCGGCCGGAGGCGGGGACTGCATCTTCGCCGGCGACGCCCCGGCATCGAGCTACGCCACCGGATACGCCAGTGCGGCCGCAGCCCTCGTCGCCGAGGCGCATCCGGAGGATCCTCCGGCAGGGTGGGCCTACCGGCTCACCGCCACGGGGCTGCGAGCAGACGCCGACAACCGCGACGACGTGAACGGGTGGGGCTTCATCCAGCCTTTCGCCGCGATCGAACTGCTCCCTGACGAGACCACACGGGGACCGGTGAGCCCGTACTTCGACACGACCGAGAGCGCGGCCCGACCGCCCGCAGCCACGGTCGACCCCGACCACGGCGCCTCTCCGTTCCTCCTCACGCGCGAGGCAGCATTGTTCACCGCGATCGGCGGCGCGAGCCTGCTCGGCGTGCTCGGCATCCTGATCGTGCTGCGACGCCGCAGGGAGGCTCCCGTAGACGATCCAGACGAGGTCGAGCGCGAGGGCGGGCTGCTGCACACGCCGGACACGGGCGCCGATTCCGACAGAGTCGGTTGAGCCGCCAGGTCGGACGCGCCTAGCCGTCAGTCGAAGTCGCGCCTAGCCCTCAGTCGAAGTCGACGGCGACCGCTCCGTCGGCGCGGACGAGGCTTCAGGCGAAGACGACGAAGCCGAGGGTGACGAGACCGACGACGGAGACGGCGCAGGCCGCGGCGAAAGCGAGGAGCGTCATCATGCTCCAGCGCAATCCCTGCTTGGCCACGGAGGGGAGCTGCGGATCCACCGCCCTGGTGGGTGCGGCGGCTCCGACCACGATCGGCGGAGCAGAGGGCCCGAGCGGCGCCGGGCGGGGACGATAGATCTCGGGTGGCCGGACACCGGTCGGCGCCTCGAACGAGATGGGCGCGGCAGTCGGCGCGGGATCGGCTGGGGCACCGTCCTGCTCGCCGGCGCCCTTCGTTCGCTTGCGACGCAGACGTCGAGGCGGCCGGGACACGACGACAGTCGCCTCTTCGACGAGTTCATCGTCGGGAGTATCGGCGGACTCCGCGACGACTCCGGCGCTCCGGTCGACGACGACGGTGGCCTCATCGAGAACGTCGTCACCGGAAGAACCAGCAGGCTCCTCGACGCGTCCCGCACTTCGGTCGACGACGACGGTGGCCTCATCGAGAACGTCGTCACCGGAAGAACCAGCGGGCTCCGTGACGACTCCGGCGCTCCGGTTCACGACGACGGTGGCCTCTTCGACGAGTTCGTCGTCGAGAGAACCAGCAGGCTCCTCGACGCGTCCTGCGCTCCGATTCACAACGACGGTGGCCTCATCGAGAACCTCGGCGTCGGCGTCGGTGCCATCCGTCGAATCCGCGGACCCCGCATCGTCGTCCGCGACGATTGCCGGCCCTGCAAGGGCTGGCTCAACATCCGTCGGCGCTGGCTGTGCTGGCGCTGCATCCGCGACCGCACCACCCCGACGCCGGTCGCGACGGGTGAGGATGACGGTCTCTTCGCCGTCGTTATCGTCGTCGGTCATCGCACCCGCACCGGAATCGTCGTGCCCTCGAGCATGGAGTCGGTCAGCGAGGCGGATGCCGCGATGCGCCCTGCCGTGCTGTCGTCGGGTCGCGTGCGCGCGCCGCCCGAGACCACGTCGATCACGACGACCGAGACGTTGTCGCGCCCGCCTGCCTTGAGCGCCCGGCTCACGAGCGCGGCGGCGGCGGTCTCTGGGCGTCCGTTCATCGTCAGGGTCGCACGGATGGCCTCGTCGCTGACCTCACCGCTCAGCCCGTCGGAGCACAGCAGCAGCCGTTCGCCGTCGACCACGGGAAGCAGCCAGCTGTCGGCCGTGCTGTCCGGTGCCCCGATGGCCCGGGTGATGACGTTGCGCTGCGAGAACGACGCGAGGTCCTCGGGGCGCAGCTCTCCGGCATCCACGAGCTCCTGCCCCAGCGAGTGGTCGATCGTCAACTGGGTGAGGTCGTTGCCGTGGTGCCGGTAGACGCGGGAGTCGCCGACGTTGAACACCAGCCAGTGCGGCGCGCCGTCGTGCTCGACGAGCGCGACGCCCGTGACGGTGCTTCCCGCCCCGCGCTTGTGCTCGGCGGAGATGTCCTCGACCACGGCCGCCGCATGGCTCAGGGCTTCGCCGATGTCGGCGACCTCGACCGTGCGTCCTCGCAGCGGTTCGAAGGCCTCGACCACCGCAGCGCTGGCCCGATCGCCCGCTTCATGCCCGCCCATGCCGTCGGCGACCAGGAAGACCGGCGACGCGACGAGCATCGAGTCCTCGTTCGCGGCGCGCTTGAGACCGGTGTCGGTCAGTGACGCGACGTTGAGGACCACAGAGGAGAGAATCACGAATCTCGCTCCGCCATGACGTGCATGCCCACTTCGCCGAGGATGAAGCGCCCGTTTCCGGTGACGCTCTCGCCCGGATCGAGCAGCGTCTCCGTGCCGTTCTCCTCGACCACGACCACGCCGTTCGTAGCGTGCAGGTCGGTGAGGCGCCACTCGTCGTCGTGGACGACGAGACGCGCGTGCGTCTTCGACAGCGTGCGTGTGGTGTCGGAGATCGCGAGCCGCTGCTCGCCCGGCTCGCCGATCGGATTGCGACCGATCACGACGCTCGCGCCCGAGAGCGAGAACTTGCGGCCGTCATCGAGTACGAGCGAGCGACGGATTCCGCGCTTGCGCGCTACGACCACCGTGGCATCGAAGTCATCGACCTCGATCTCTGCCGGACGCGGAGTGACGACCGTCTTGTCAACGTCGGCGGCGAGTCCGCCGAGCGGCATGGGAGCGGCCGGGGATGCGGCGGCATCCGAGGAGTCGAACGATGCCGGGTCGACCGATGCCGGGTCGACCGGCGCGGGCGCGACAGGCACTGCCGGCGCCACCGGAGCGTCCACGGTCGCCGATGGTGCCGGACGGATGACGGGCATCTGCGGCTCGAGGTCGGACGCACCGTCGCGGAAAGACGGCGGGGCGGGACGCACGACACGCTGCGGGTCGGGGGTCGGCGCGGCGGGAGACTGATCCGCCGCCCCGTGATCCGGCGATGCCGGCGGCGCGAACTGCGCCGCGGGCATCACGGAGGGTGCGTCCTCGAACGGAGCGGGCGGCTGCGGGGCTGGCGGCTGCGGCGTGGCGGCAGGAGCAGGAGCAGGCGGCTGCGGAGCAGCGACGGGCGCGGATGGCTGCGGGGCCACCGGCTCTCCGCCCATCGCGGCCATGATCCCGGTAGTCGGGTGCGCCTCGACGGGAGCTGGCGGCTGCGGAGCGGCTGACGGCACCGGCGGCTCCGGAGACACCACCGGGGCAGGCGGCTGCGGTGCAGGCGGCTGCGGGGCAGGCGGCTGCGGGGCAGGCGGCTGCGGGGCAGGAACAGGGGCGGGCGGCTGAGGTGCGGCCTGCGGTGCGGGCGGCGCGAACGACGCGGCGGGCGCTCCGATATTCGGCGACTGCCCCGCGGACGGAGCGGACGACGGAGACTGCGCGCCGGGAACGGGCGGCGGACCGACCGGCGACATCGATGACGGTACCGATGGCGACTGAGGCGCCTGCGGCGGCGCGCCCCACGCGGACGGCGCAGCGGGAGCAACGGACGCCGCCGACTCTGCCGGTGTGGTCGCCCGGGGCGGGGCCGCGTAGTCGGGGAAGATGAGCGCGGGAGCATCCGGCTGACTCTGGGCGTGCGGCGCGAGCGACGGGATCGTGTAGCCCGATGCGTCACGAGCGGGCGCCGCGGCGGGCTGCGACGTGCGACGCGGCCCGGGCTGCAGAGCGGCCAGGCGCTCGCCCTCGGGGTAGGGAGGGGCGCCCCAGGCGAGAACCGTCGCCCACACCGGCGGAAGCAGGATCGCGAGCACCGTCATCCCGGCGCCCCGCCCGAACCGCTGGTTGATGCGGTGGGTCGCGACGACCTTGAGGTAGATGCCGTACAGCTGCACGATCGGGATGAAGTAGAACACGACCGACCAGGCGGGGACTCCACCTCGCGCGAGGATCTCGGCCTCGTTGAGGATCGGGACCCAGCCCTTCCACCCCTCGCCGTCGATACGCGGGAAAAGGCGCGAGAGCGCATACGCGTACCAGACGTAGATGGCGATGCCGATGAGCACACCGAGACCGCCCACGATGGCCAGCATCGTCGCGTAGCCGGCATCCACGGGCGCGATCATGAGTCCCCCTTCTTCCGGTCGCCGAGCGAACCGGTCAATCCGAGCGTACCGAGCGCGACACCATCCGACCGACGAACACCACGGGACCGGCCGCTCCGCCGACTTCGGCGAGGCATCAGAACTCGCCCGAACGCAGGCGATCGAGTGTACGCGGTCCTATCTCGGCGCGTGCAGACGCCGTGGCGGCGTAGAACGTGACGAGCTCGGCGAGGAGCACGGGATCGCTCGCGAGATCGCGTGCGGCCCACGATGCCGGCCTCGCCGTGGTCGTGCGCAGCGCGACCCGATCTCCCGACAGCGCCGCGCCGCTCACGTCGTCCCACGTCGCGCGAAGTCCCGTGCGCGGGATGCGCAGGTCGATGCCCTCCGGCGTCAGCGTCATCCGATGCGCGTCGGGCCGCCGGAACAGACTCCGCGTCCCGACGACGGTCAGCGTGATGCCGACGGCGGGGACGACGAGCAGGGTGAGGGTCGAGAGCCGCTCGGCCGGGACCGCGACGATCGCCCATGCCCATCCGGCGAGGATGAGCACCCCGGCGACGGCCAGGAGCCGGAGCGGGGTGATGATCTCCTCGGCACCGCGGAAGGCGAGCGCACGATCGGTGGCCTCGACGCGCACGACGCGGACCCGCGAGACGCGCAGGTGCGCCGCGAGCAACCATGCCGCGAGACCGACCGTCACGAACACCGCCAGCCCGAGGAGCTTCATCGCCGGAGCCGGATCCAGCACCAGGAGGAGCCCATAGCCGGCGAGCGCGAGCCCGAGCACCACGCCGAGCACGGTCAGTCCGGTCGTGGAGCGCTGTTGGCCCGCCCACCCCGCATGTCCGGGCACGAAGATCGCCTGCACGGCGGTCGTCTCGGTCGAAGTCATCCGAACACGCCCTTCCAGGCTCTACCGATGCCATGACCGACGTCGCCGACGACGTCGGTCGTGTTCTCCCAGGCGCCCTCGGCGAAGTCCGTCGACGCGTCCCACGCATCGGAGAGCCCTGCGTCGATCGACTCCCTGACGTCCTGCGGCACCCAGCTCTCGTAGGCCCAGACCGCGCCGGCGCCCACGGCGACCGCCGCACCACCGACCACGACGGCCGTTCCCCAGACGGGCAGGGTCACGATGCCAGCCGCCGCGAGCCCGGCGACCCCGAGTCCGGCCGCTGCGCCGCCGAGGAGTCCGCCGCCGATCTCCACCGCTGTCGACGACGGGTCGTCACCGCTCTCGAGAGCCGTCCCGAGGTCCCAGAGGTCGATGCCCCAGCCGACGAACGGCACGGCCTTGCTCGCGCGCGACAGCCCGCGAGCAAGATCCTCAGCCTCATCGGCCGCCCATCGCATGCCCTGCGGGTTCGCCGCCTCGGCCGCGGCCTTCGTCGCGGGGTTCCCCGAGCGGAGGTCGCTCACGAAGTCGGATGCTCCGGTGCGGAGCTCGTCCGCGTGGCTGACGAGATCGCTGGCGGTGTTCTTCCACGCCAGACCCTGACCGTCGAGGTAGATCTTCGGCATCTCGCCGCCGGCCTCGTTCAGGCCGGAGAGGATCTTCTCCGCCGTCGTCTCTCCGGGAAGTCCCCCGAGGAATGCGTCGAGGTTCTCGCTGATCCAGACCTCGAGCTCGCCCCACCAGGCTCCGACATCGGTCGCGATCTCGTTGTACAGATCGATGCGATCGAGGTGCTCCTGCCAGGCATCCCAGTTCGGGTCGTCACGGGTCGCGGGACAGGTCGAGAGCAGCGAGACGGGCCGGCCGATGACCATGCCGTTCACGGGGAGCCCCTGGGCGCGCGCGTTGTCTCGGTGGGCCGCGAAGTCGTCGCGCATCCGCTCGAGCTGCCCGGCGTAGGAGCGGAGCTTCTCCGCGGCATCGCCCGCCTGGTCCCTGATCTCGTTCGCCGCATCCGTCGTACGGAGGAGGATCGTGACGTAGTCATCGGCCGATTCGCCGTGCCAGTGCGAGCGGACGCCCGTCGGGATGAAGCTCGTCGTCTTCGAGGACGCGTCAGCCGCATCCTTCAGCCCCGGGTCGAGCCACTCGGCGGCGGCGCGCACCTGTGCCGGATCTCCGTGCGTGGTGGTGTCGATCGTCATCAGAGGTCCTCGACCGCCGTGGCCACCGGGGAGAGCTGGTCGATGACGTCCTGCTCGTTCGTCGCGGCATCGTCGGCGACGACTCGCACGACCTCGCCGAGCGTGCCGTTGATGCGGTACAGTGCGTCGACCCCCTCGCCGACGCGCATCATGATCGCCGCGACCGCATCGGATGCGAGACCCCCGTCGACGGATCCGGGGATCGCGGCGAGCTTTCCCCGCATGAACGCCACCGCCTCGTCGTGCATGCTCGCGTGGACGGCCATGACCTCCGGGTCCATCGATATGCGGGTCATGCGATCGCCCCGTCCCGACGGTACGAGGCGGGGATGTCGAGATCGAAGATCACGACATCGTAGGGCTGCGACTTCTTGATCTGGGCGAGCTCCTCGGTGCGGAGCAGGATCCACGGCTGTCGCTCGCCTGCGAGGTCGAGCAGCCGATCGAGTGCGGTGTACGCGAGCAGCGCGCGGCGGCCGTCCTTCAGCTCCCGGATCTCCACCGCCTGCTCCTGCGGCGTGGACTGCACGCTCAGCGGCAGATAGAGCACGGGAGGCACCATCGGCGGCTGTGCGGGCGGCAGCGGTTCGAAGATCGTCATGTCTGTCCTCCTGATGCCTTCCGGTCGCCGAGCGAACCGGTCATTCCGAGCGTACCGAGCACGGGCCGAAGCCCGAAGGAGCGGAGGCCGCCCGCTGACCGCACCCGGCCGATGAACGATGTCGGCCGCACGCGCTTGACGAGGCGATGCCACCATCTGCCGTCGTGCGCGAGCTCGGCACGTTCCGCGTCGACGATCTCCCACGCGGCACTCGCGTCGTCCTTCGTCGGCGGATGCTCGGCGAACACCGCGCGGTCGACGAGCGCCGCCAGGCGATCCGACGCCTCGCGGTCGGTCGACAGCGCACGCTGGGTGCGCGTGCCCTGGGTATCCATCTCGACATCGTGGTCGGCGTACACGTCGACGAGCTCCTCCCATGCACCGGTGAGCCGCACCTCAGGGTCCGCCGCCGTGCGACGGGCCCTGGCGCGATACCTCTTGGCGAGCACGAGGACGAGGAACGGCAGCGCCAGCAGCACGAGTCCGAGCACGCTCAGACCGACCGCCCGCAGGATCGGCAAGAGGATCGCCAGAAGCTCCGACTGCGGCTCCTCGAGCGGGGGCGCATCGTTGTTCGAGTCGCTCTGCGCCTGGGGAGGATCCAGCGCCTCCGAGCGAGGCTGCTCGGGGACGGTCGGATGCTCGGGCAGCTGCTCGCCCTCCGTGATGGAGCTGGGCAGCATCGCATACTGCGGCGTCGTGTCGACCGGCATCCAGTCGGCGCCGGAGGCGCGTACCTCGACCCAGGCGCTCATGTTCGCCCCCGTGCACGTCTCGGTGCACGCGGGGATCCCCGGCACCTCCTCGGCCGCGGCGAGGCGCGTGCCGATCACGACGCGGGACTCGAGGCCCCAGTGCTCGGCGAGAAGCGCCGCAGCCACCGAGAACTGCTCGTCGTCGCCGACCGCAGAGACGAGCAGTTCGGGTGCGGCATCCGCTCCCGCCCGTCGCTCCTGCTCGACCATGTCGGTGAAGAGCTCCTCGACGCGAGCGGCGGAGTGACCGGCGTAGCTCGGTGCGAACGCGTACCCCTCGGACTCCTTGAGCGAGGCGATCCAGCCGGCCGCCGCTTCGTCGTCGAGCAGGGCGTGGCTGAGGTATCCGCGGGCGCGCAGACGGTCGATGATCTCGAGGTAGCCCGCCCCCGTGCGGGGCTGCTCCTGCATCTCGGCCCACTCGACGAGCGTCGGGTATCGATCGGTGTCGAGGTTCGACGCCCCGCCCTGCAGTGCGGTGATGTCGCCCTGGTCACCGGGGGCATCCGCGAGAACCGTGTAGCGGTCGCCGGGGATGAGTCCCTCATCGCCCGTGGAGGTCTCGGCGATCGTGATCGCCGTGTCGCCGCCCTCGTTCACGTGGAATCCGTCGGCGAGCGCGTCCGCACGGGTGCCGGAGAACGCCGGCGCCTCCGCGAGACCGGCAGGCGAGGGCACCCAGATGCCCCGGTAGGCGTCGCCGATGGTGATGTCGAGGGAGACCCGCCCGGCCGCGGGGAGCGCCGTGCGCGGGAGCCGACTGAACCGGTCGTCCGGGTCGATGTGGAAGTCCTCGCCGTCATAGGAGTCGAGGGTGACGAGGCGGATGCGGTCGACCGCACCGGGGTCGCCCTGCACCCGCAGGACGGTCTCGTCGAGTGTGCCGCCCGCGAACCACGAGCGATAGGCGCTGAGCGGGCTCGCCTGCTGCTGCACGACGATCATCGGTTCGACCTCGTCGCGCAGCACCGAACGGTCCGACCATCCGGCAGCCGCCGGGGCGATCGCGAATCCGGCGACGAGTGCGACGACCGCGAGCGCTGCCGACAGGAGATGCCGACGCACGGTCAGCCACACCGGGGTGGCCCGGCGAGAGATGTTGGCGGCGGCGACCGTGCGCAGCGCCTGGGCACGCTGCAGGCGGGCACGACCGACCAGCCAGACGAGGGAGGCGACGAAGAGGGCGACGCCGATCAGCCACTCCCGGGGAGCCGGAAGCGCCACGCCGAGGATCGAGACGGGCGAGGTGGTGCCGCTCACCCCGAAGGCGATGCCGAACACGCTCATCGCCGTCACGACAGGGACGGCGATCGTGGCGCGGCGTCCGTTCTCGAGCACGAGGAGGGTCGCGACGAACGCGCCGAAAAGCATCACGACGAGGAACGGGATGAGCACGGCCTGGTACTCGCCGAGCGGCGGGTTGAGCGTCAGCATCTGCTTCCACCCGAGCACGACACCGAGCACCGCATCGCGGAGGCCGCCGATGAAGGCGGGGACCGACGAGAGCGCCGAGGGGATCGCGAGCGGCACCGAGACCACGAGGTACGTGCCGACCGCCGCGAGGGCGCCGATCAGCATCCCCCAGCGCAGCAGTCGCGTGAGCACGGCGACGGCCATGCCGAGCAGACCGCCGACGAGACCGACGGCCAGGGCGCGCGGCGATTCGTATACGGGCCAGACCGCCGCGGTCGCGAGGCCGACACCGACCAGCACGTAGCCGAGCGACCAGAAGGTGAGGGCCGAGAGGGCGAATGACCGTCGAGACCTGGCCACGCCGCGCTTGGCTCCTGCCGCGCTCATCGGAGGGCTCCGCGCGCAAGCATCTGCGGCAGGTCGCCGAGAGCCCCGAGGGTCATGACCGCGAGCTCGCGCGCCGTGCGCATCGTGGGCTGCTCGCCGAGTTCGCTGCGCACGGCGACGGCCTCGACCGCGGCGGGCAGCTTGACGGCGGCGAGTCGGAGGCGGTCGAGCGGCATCCGCGAGCCCGTGAGCAGGAACCCGATCGAGAGGTCCGGATACGACTGCACGGTGAGGGCGGTGACCGCCTCGAGACGCATGACCCGGTCGGCCGCGTCGATGGTCGACGTGGCATCGAGCAGCGCTTTGGGGGTCACGGTCGGCAGCGTGCGGATCGAGAGCACCTCGGCGCGGCTGTGCTCGGGGATCTCGTTGCTCACCGAGAAGAGCACGTCGCGGCCGTCTCGGACGCCCTGCAGTGCCAGGGATGCCGCAGCGCTGACCGTGTTCTCGAACTCGTCGTCGCTCTCGTACGACTCGGCGTCGAGGTCGAGGATGATCGCGATGCGGGCGTGCCGCGACTCCTCGTACTGGCGCACCATGAGCTTGCCGGTCTTGGCGGTCGACTTCCAGTGAACGTGGCGCTGCGAGTCGCCGACGACGTACTCGCGCACCGCGTGGAACGAGAGGTCGGCGTCGACCAGGACCGAACTCGGGGTGCCCTCGAGGTCGCGGATGAGGCCCGCACTGGTGCTGGGAAGACGCACGGTGACCGGATGCACGTGGATGCGCTGCACGTCGGGCCAGCGGAGCTCGCGACGGAGGATGCCGATCGGGTCGCCGCGGGTGATGGTCATGGGGCCGACGTCGATGACACCACGGCGGTGAGCGGCGATCGTGAGCTGCTCGCGGTGATGGGAGCCGGGGCGCAGCAACGGGACGTGCGCCTCGACCAGCCCCTCCCCCACGGGGACGTCGACGACACCGGGGAGCGAGAGGTGCTCGCCGTTGTTGCGGACGTCGAGGGTGGCCCCGATCTCCGCTCCGGCCACCACGCGGTCACGGTCGAGCGTGAGGTCGATCCGGTAGTCGTGGGTGCCGAGGATGAACGGGACGCAGGCGACCAGCAGCACCAGAGCGATCGCGGCCACGGCCCAGGCCTCGACCCAGCCGAACAGCAGCCCGGCGAGGAGACCGAGAACGAGCGCCACGGCCACCAGCATCCCTGCCGCCGTGACCGTCTCGCGCACCCAGGCGACGGATGCGCGCGCCGCGCGCCCCGTGTTGCGAGCCGCACGACGAACGCCGAACACCGCGCCGCGGACGGGGCCCCGGCGCGTGCGGTCGTAGCGCGTGACCGTCGACGTGCGCGTCGACGTGCTCGTGCCCGCCGTCGTGCGCGTCAGACGGGACTCGGTGCTGAAGCTCACGCAGTGCCGTTCTCGCGCGGGGGCTCGACGTCGAGGAGGATCTGGCCGACGATGGCGACGGCGGTGACGCCGTCGAACTCGGCCTCGGGCTCGAGCACGAGACGGTGGGCGAGCGCCACGACCGCGAGTTCGCGCACGTCGTCGGGCGTGACGAAGGTGCGGCCGCTCTTGGCGGCCCAGGTCATCACGAGGCGCGAGAGCGCGATCGCGCCTCGCACGCTCGCGCCGAGGCGGACCTCTGAGGCCCGACGCGTGGCGTCGACGATGCGCATGATGTAGTCGGAGACGAGCGGGTTCACGTACACGCCGCGGGTCATCTCGGCCATCGTGAGGATGGTGTCGGTGCCGACGATGCCGTCGAGCACGTGCTTCGGCTGCGCGGCTCCCTGGAGGATGCGCATGGTCGCCGCCTCGTCGGGGTAGCCGATCGATGTCTTGATCATGAAACGGTCGAGCTGCGCCTCGGGCAGACGGTAGGTGCCGCCCTGCTCGATGGGGTTCTGCGTCGCCATCACGAGGAACGGCGAGGGCACGGGGCGGGTGACGCCGTCGACCGTGACCGTTCCCTCTTCCATCACCTCGAGCAGCGAGGACTGCGTCTTCGGGCTCGCGCGGTTGATCTCGTCGGCGAGCACGATGTTCGCGAAGACGGGGCCGGCGTGGAACTCGAAGGCGCCCTCCTTCTGGTCGTAGACCGTGATGCCCGTCACGTCACCCGGCAGCAGGTCGGGGGTGAACTGGATGCGGGTGCTCGTGCCGGTCACGGTCTGGGCGATGGCGCGCGCCAGCGCCGTCTTGCCCGTGCCGGGGAAGTCCTCGAGCAGCACGTGTCCCCCGCTGACGGCCGCGGCGAGCACCAGCTCGACCACGTGCCGCTTGCCGAGGATCGCCTGCTCGACGTTGCCGGTGAGGATCGAGAAGGTCTCCGCGAACCAGGCGGCCTGTTCGGGAGCGATGGTCACGGGAGCAGCTGTGGGAGCAGGCATAAGGAAAGAGTATTCGTTGGTTGTGTGGTGGTCGGGCGACCCGCCTCAGGGGCAGACGCCCGTCACGCGATGGGTGATGGATGACAGGGTCGCGTACGCGCCCTTCCAGATGATCTTCACGTCGAAGGCACCGGGGGTGTCGGTGACGGGCGTGACGACCCGGTCATACGACCCGCTGGCCGCTCCCGAGACCGTCACGACGTCGGACTCGCGCGCCGGCATGCACTGCCGGAACTCGACGTCGACGATCGTCGGCGCGGTCGTCGCAGTGATGTTGACCGTCCCTGAACAGGAGTCCACCTGCTGCGCGTGGCAGGCGCGAGCACGCACCTGGCCGGGAGACGCATCGGCGCTGAGAGAGAAGTCGTCTCGCCACGCGCCGTACATGTCGTACTTCGCGACGAATCCGTCTTCGACGTTGATGGCCGGGGCCGATGACAGCCCGTACGAGTACCGGTCGCCGTTCTTCGACGGCGAGGTCGCCACCGTGTAGGTCGTGTTGCCGCCGGGGCCGTCGACGAAGGTGAAGGTGAACACCGTCGCCGTCGACGACTCGGCGACGCCGTAGCCGTTCGAGGCGCACGCCTTGACGTTGTAGACCTGGTACGCCTGGAGTCCCTGCAACGACGGCGAGGCGGACTGCACCTCGGCGCCGGAGACCGAGAGCCGGCCGTTGCCGTCGGCGCTGCAGCTGGCGTTGCCCGAGCGCCACGCGAGGTACACGACGTCGAGGCCCTGGGCGCTGCCGTTGGCCTGGGCGGCGATGCCGGACACATTGATCGACGTGTTGGATGCTGCGCTCGCGTTGGTCCACGACGGATCGAAGTACGGAGAGCCCGCCACCGTCACCGAGGTGCGGAACGCGCCTCCCTCGTTGCCGCCCTCGCCGTTCGGCGGCTGGAACTGGCTGATGGGGACGATCGTGAGGTTCTGCGCTCCGGGCGACAGTCCGATCTCCACCTGGGTCGTGCCCCCGTTCCGGGGAATCATCTCGCCGGTCTCCTCGATGCGGAAGGCCAGCGCGTCATCCGAGGCGTCGATCGCGAGCGCGACGATGCCTCGACTGCGGTCGGAGCCTCCCGGGCGGTAGACCGGCGTCGCGGTCGCGTTCGAGACGACCGGCGCTGCGTACGCCCAGCTCGTCAGGGGCGAGGTCGTGGCCGACGTGCCGACGGCGTTCACGGCGGCTGCGGTGAAGACGTGCGGCGCTCCGTTGACGAGCCCGTTCACGGTGCAGCGGTAGGAGCCTCCCGCGGGACTGCACGAGGCGTTCGCCGGCGATCCGTCCTGCATGATGGTCACTCCCGAGACGCTCGGGTGTGCACGTCCGGCCTCGCCGAGGGGTACGTCGAGCACCACGGTCGTCCGCGTGAAGCCGACCGTGGTGACGCTCGCGGGCGCCTGCGGGAAGCCCTGCAGGTCGAGCGTCAGGGTTCCTGTTCCGGTGCGTCCCTGCGCATCCGACACCACGAACGGGATGACGCACTGGCCGCCGGGCGCCTGTCCGCCGCCCGGCCAGCTCGCCGTGAGCGACTTGCTGCCCGACGTCGAGATCGAGGCCACGTCGCAGCGCGCTCCTGCGCCGAGCGACATGAGTCGCAGCCCGGAGCCGGGCTTGCCCGCGAACGGGTCGTACTCGCCTGCCACGTCGACCACGTCGATCGTGCAGTTCGGGCTCGTGACGATGCACTGCTTCGTGAAGGTGGCCCCTCGCGGAGCATCCGGCGGTGCCGCGCCGACGACGAGACGGACGGATGCCGAGGGCTGCCCGTACTGCTCGACTGTGACGCTGATGTTCTCGCTGTTGCCCGGTTTCGCATCGGCGCGGGCCTCGATCGTGAGGGTCTTGCCGTTGGGCGTCACGATGAAGGCCGAACCGGAGTACACGACCCGGTACACGAGCGAGCCCGCATTGCCCTCGCGGCCACCCTCCCAGGCGGCCATGTTCGCGTACATGTCGATCGTCTCGGTCGCCCCGGGAGCGATCGTGTGCGAGATGGACGAGAGCAGCAGCTGGGGCTCGGCGGGACGGATGCTGATGGGCACGTCGATGTACGACCAGCGCTCCTGGCCCTTCAGCCGCACGGGCACGAGGCAGGTGTCCGACCACGGCGCCTCCCTGCCCGCCCGGTAGGTCGCGCCACCGGATCCCTCCGCGACGCACGATGCAGCCGCACGCTGGGCGCTGAACTGACCGCTGCCGACCTCGACGGCATCCGATGCCGTCAGATCGACGTAATCGCTCACGTCGAACGATGCCGCGGCATCCTCGTCGACCACGACGGGCGTGGAGCCGGGCTTGAGCTGGACCTGCATGTCGTCGAAGGCGGGGATGCGCAGGAATCCGTACGCGACGACGTCGCGTCCGCCCGACCCCTTGCCCTTGAGCTGGAACGGGACGAGCGCGCCTTCGGCCGGCGCGGTGCCCACGATGCGGTTGCCCTGGACGGTGTATCCGGGCTGGTCTCCCCACAGGCTCAGGGTGAGCGAGGACGTGTCTCCCGACGGCCAGCTCACGCGATCCGTCACGACGTCGATGCCGCGGTCCGCGAGGTCATCGCGGTCCCGTGCGGTGAGGACGGTGTCGGCGACACTCGGCTGATCGGCGACGGAGCCGTCGGTCACCGTGACCACGATCAGGCCCTGCGCGGTGCTCGAGGTGCGCTTCGACTTGACCGTGTAGAAGTACGAGTTGGTGCCGGCGGTGTCGCCGGCACGCAGCACGACCCGGCCCTCGTCGAGGTCGGTGTCGGAGTCGATCAGTGCGTTCAGACGGTCGTACAGCGGGTTGCCCTTGACCGGCGGTGCGTTGGGCACGAGCTCGGTGATCTCGAGTTCGCTCTGCGCGGGGTCGAGGTCGTTCGAACGGGGATCGAGCACGATCGGGGTCTTCGAACCCGCCTCGACGCGCACATAGTCGCTGAAGGTCACGGGAGCGGAGTCGTCGACGTCCGCGTCGAGCACTCCGATGCGGACGACACCCGTGCCCTCCTCTCCCTGGGGGTCGCGCACGGTGTACCGGAAGCTGGCCTGGCCGCCCTGGACGCCGGCCGCGGGGGCCCGGTAGACGATGGACTCGCCGCTCGCCGAGACGGTCGCAGTGCCCGCGCCCTTCTCGGGCTGCTCGATGCCGGTGAGCACCACACGATCGCCGTCGCTGTCCATCCCGTTCGCCGGGACGCGGAGCGAAACCGTCTGGCCGCTGAGAACCCGACCGGTCAGAGTGGTCGGCGTCGGCGCGCGGTTCGTTCCCGGGGGCACGACCGTGACCGTCACCGTGCCGTTGTCGGAGAGCGACGGATTGCGCTCGAGCGAGACGGAGTAGGTGAGCCGGTAGGTGCCCGGCGTGGTCGGCGCGAGGTACCGCAGCGCATTGCGGTCGGCGAAGACGAGTTCGCCGGCCTCGCCGGATCCGGTGACCTCGGGGAGCACGACCAGCGGCTCTCCTCGCGGAGCGACGTCGTTCGCCGTGACGCTGATGCGGGTGAGGGAGCCGGCGCGCACCGTGATCGCATCCGGGAACACGATCGGGCGGGTGACGGTCGACGGCGGGGTGAGGAAGACCGTGACGGTGCCCTGCACCGCCGCTCCCGATCCGTCGGCGACGGTCACGGTGGCTCTGCCGATGACTCCGGGCTCGCCGTCTTCGGTCGTGCCGTTGATGCGGATGCTCTCGTTGCCGACGACCCGCACGTTCAGCTGCGGGGTCGAGCTCACGGCGTCGGACAGCATCAGCACCCGGCCGCTGGTGTTCTGCACCGCACGCAGCACGTCGACGGTGGTGTCCTCGCCCTCGCGCACAAAGGCGGTCAGGGGCGCCATCGCCAGCCCGGACGACCCGTCGACGGCGGTGATGCGGATGACGGCGGACTGCTCGGCCTGCGTCGAGACGTCCTGCGCGGTGTACGTCACGACGTATTGACCGGGTTCTGCGACGGTCAGCTCGACCGTGCCCGACGCGGCATTCGGCGTGACCTCGAGCCCCTGCGCGGTGGCGGCCGTCTGCACCGCGTCGACCAGTCGGTACGAGCCTGAGCCGCCCGACAGGTGATCGGAGATGCGGATCGACTGCAGCTCACCCACGCGAGCTGTCAGGGCGACGGGCGATGCCACGAGGGCAGGGCTCCCGGTGACCTGCACGTCGAGGGTCTTCTCGGCGGTCGCGCCGTGCACGTCCTCGACCACCACGGTGACGGCGATCACCGCATCCGCCGCGTTCGGGTCGGTGTGACGGATGGCCACACGACCGTCCGCCATCGGGACGACCATCACGGGCGATGACGAGTCGGTCTCGTAGGCGTCGCTGAGCACGAAGGGGTCGCCCTCGGGGTCGACCCAGCCGGAGAGTGCGGAGACCACGGTGCTGCCACCGGGGAGGAGCTGAGGGGTCGGCCATTCCTGCTGGCAGGCGTCGACGCCGCACCACACGGGTGCCGAGTTCACGCCCGCGTCGACCACGGTCAGAGTCACGGTCGCGGGTGACGACACCGCGGCGCCGTCGGTCACGGCGTAGGTGAACGAGGTCTGACCCGACCCTGCCTTGACGTTGACCACCAGCGATTGACCGTTGGCGACGAGAGTCAGGTCGCCGAATGCGGGATCCCCGAGGCCGCCCGCCACAGAGTCGGGGTCGATCGTCAGGACGTCCTTCTTGTTCGGATCGTGGTCGTTGAGCAGCACCGGGAGGATCACCTGCTCACCGGCGCGGACGCCGAACGCATCGTCGACGGCGACGGGCGGCAGCTGCTCCGCCACGTCCTCGACGATGATGGTGCCCTCCTGCTGCTCCGTGTCGTCTTCGATGGCCCACTGCTCGAGCGGAATCAGCACGCCGTCGGGCGCGGTCCAGATGAGCCCCGTGCCCGTCTCACTCAGCACGGCGCGGTCGCCGTTCTCCTGGAAGACCGGCTCGATCGTCGCGGAGTCGAGCGCCTCGTCCGGGACGCGCAGCGGCACGGTCTCGCCGTCGGTCCACAGAGTGCCCGCGCCGGTGTCGAGCCAGGCGGCATAGGTCTGATCGCCCACGACCACGGGTGCTGCCGGAACACCGGTCGCGTCCGCGACGCGCTCGGACTCTCCGGAGGCGAGATCGACCGACACGAGCCCGTCGGAGTCGGCGATGAACAGGGACTCGCCGGAGGCGGCGCCCTCCTGCAGGCGAGCGTCGTCGGCGACATCGAGCTCGACGGGCTCGTCTCGGCCCTGGAGCCACAGCTCACCGGACCCCGTCTGCAGCATCGCCCAGCGGTCGCCGACGACGGTGACGGACAGCCCCTCCCCCGCGTCAGGAGCCGAGGAGACGGATGCCGGATCGCCGAGGAACCGGTGCTCCTTGATGTCGAACCGGCGCACCGCGCCCTCATCGGCCGAGTACAGCACGAGCAGGCCCTCGGGCGAGAGCCCGATCGCATCCGCCGTGTAGGTCGGAGGGTCTTCGCCCTCTTCGACCTCGACGCCCGCGAACGGGTCGACGAGTGCGGTGGCAGCCCCCGCGTCGAGCGTCGTCACCGAGACCTGACCGGTGTCGGTGCGATAGGCCACGTAGGGACCCGCGGAGAGGATCTCCCTCGTGCCCGCAGGGGTCGGCTCGGAGGCGAGCGGGGTGCCCGCATCGGACGA
The DNA here is from genome assembly GCF_001423615.1 of Microbacterium sp. Leaf159. Classification (GTDB taxonomy): domain Bacteria; phylum Actinomycetota; class Actinomycetes; order Actinomycetales; family Microbacteriaceae; genus Microbacterium. The sequence goes on from NZ_LMOU01000001.1 coordinate 1,929,935, forward strand.
GTCGGAGAGAAGGTCGGTCGGGCTGGCGGGATCGAGATCCCAGCGCTGCCTGTTCCCCTGCGCGTAGAGCACGGCCGCAGAGCCGCTCTGCCAGACGGCCTCGGGATCGTCGACGTTGCGCACCGTGTCGATCTCGGCGAGTTCGGTGTTCACACGGGCGTACTGGCCGCTGTCGCGCATCACCCAGACCGCGGATTCGAGGCGGGGCACCTCCTGCGACTGGTATCCCTGCGCCGTGACGGCGAGGGTGACCACGACGGCGAGGGCGGCGACACCCGAGATCGCGGCGATCAGACGGCCTCGCGACCGGGGCTTCGTCTCCGCGCGGTTGCGGTCGCCGATGGCCATCAGAGGATCCCTGTCAGGTAGAGGACCGCGATGCCGACTCCGGCGAGCACGGCGGCGCCGATCAACGCGCCGATCACTCCCGCGACGAGGGGCGAGCGGGTCTTGGTGCGGGCGGCCGGCAGGTCGTCACGGTCGCGGGGTGCGGCCTGCTGGCGCGCCGCGCGGACGGCCCGCCGCGAGTCGGGGGCCACGGTGGTGATCACGGGCCCTCGCGGGGCGGAATCCGAGAAGCTCACCGGGGCGGCGGCCGCCCATTCGGCGGATGCCGCTTCGAAGGCCGTCGGGTGGATGCCCAGCTCGTACTGCGCCCAGCGCAGCCGTTCGGCGAAGTCGGCCATGCTCGCGAACCGCTTGGCGGGATCGCGGTGCATCGCCGTCGCGAAGATCTCGTCGATGATCGGCGGGATGCCGGGCGCGGGCACGGCCGTGTAGCGAGCCTTGACGATGCGATCGGTGAGCTGATCACGCGAGTTCGACCCGCGGTCGGGGCGCTCGAAGGGGCTGCGCCCGGCGAGCAGCGTGTAGAGCGTCGCGCCCAGGCTCCAGATCTCGCTCGGCACGGACCCGGAGACGCGTTCCTGCAGCACCTCGGGCGAGCTCCACGGCACGGACATCGCGATGGTCTCGCCGTCGCCCTCGTCGATCACGGCGGCAGCGATGCCGAAATCGGCGAGCACGGGAGCGCCGAGGGAGTTGATGAGGACGTTCGAGGGCTTGATGTCACGGTGCAGCAGCCCTGCCCGGTGCACGGTCTCGAGGGCCCCGGCGATGCGTACGCCGGTGTCGAGGACCTCCGCAAGCGCGAGCGGCGCCTTCTTATACCGGGCACTCATGGTGTCGGGGCAGTACTCCATGGCGAAGTACGGGCGACCGTCGGCCGAGATCGATGCCTGGTAGATCGTCACGATCGACGGGTGCGCGCTGAGCCTGGCGGAGATGTCCGCCTCGACGTTGAATGTGCGCAGCACCTCGCGGTTGACCGCATCAGCGAGAAGCACCTTCACCGCAGCGACGCGACGGGGCATGTCCTGCTCGTAGAGGAACACGTCGGCGAAGCCGCCGGAACCGAGCGGACGCACGTAGCTGTACCCCGCCAGCGTCGGCGGGGTCGATGCCATGCGCGTTGCCACTCATGCTCCTCACGGTCGGATGGGGAGACCGCGCCCTGCATGAACCCGGCGCGCTGCGCTGGGCGTTCCCCCCGATCACAGAGTATATCGAGGGGATCGACGATCCCGAGGGTCGCTCGTAGCCCTCACGCTGGCGTGCGGTGCAGGATTCAGGCGCGCCAGCATCCTTCGATGTGGTCGTCGACCATGCCTGCTGACTGCATCAGCGCATACATGGTGGTGGGTCCGACGAAACGGAAGCCGCGGCGGCGCAGCTCTTTGCTCATGGCCGTGGACTCGGGCGTGACTGCGGGGACGTCGGCGAAGGAGGCCGGGCGGATGCCGGGGGCCGGCGCGAACGACCACATCAGGGCATCCAGTTCGCCGTCGTGCATCGTGCGGACGATGGAGGCGTTGCCGATCGTGGCCTCGATCTTCGCGCGGTTGCGGATGATCCCCGCATCCGCCATGAGCCGCTCGATGTCGGACTCGTCGAACTCGGCGACTGTCTGAGCGTCGAATCCGGCGAAGACCTCTCGGAATCGGGGGCGCTTGCGGAGGATGGTGATCCAGGAGAGCCCGGCCTGGAACCCTTCGAGCGCCATCTTCTCGAACAGCGCACGGTCACCGTGCAGCGGGGTCCCCCACTCCTCGTCGTGATAGCGGCGATACTCCGCATCGTCACCCACCCAGGCGCAGCGTTCGCGGTGGTCGGGCCCGGCGATCAGAGACGTCATGACCTCACGCTATCCGGGCGCACGGACATGGGCAGGCTTCCGGCGGTGCTCGCACGGATGCGGGCTGGATGTGTCGTCGATGGATACGAGAGGTGTGGACGAGCGTGCGCTCGTCCACACCCGGTGTCCTGCTGCGCCGGTCAGGGGATCGCTGTGCGATGTCGACCGGACCGATGGGGAGATCGGTCAGGTCAGAACCGGCGTTGCAGATTTCTCGATCGGCGTGGGGAGCCGACCGAAGGGTGGCGATCAGCGAAGGGGAGGTCCGCTGTCCGCACCCCGTCGTGGGGATGCCGCGGGCGTTGACCCGAGCATCTCGAGGAAGGACGCTCCGAAGGCGTCGAACGCTTCGGAGGCCGTTGCCTGTGCCCCCTGGGCGAGCGCGGCGCGAGCAGAGGCGAGGAGTGCTCGCCTGCGCGCGCGCCCCGAATCGACGTCCACCCCGTGACGGCGGGCCGTGTCAGCGTCGACGAAGAGCCGAAGCGGTTCGATGTGATCGCCGACGATCAGTGAGCCGAGGCGACCGAACTCGCGGGAGATGAGCGCTTCAGCGAGGTCGAGATAGGAGGCCAGCTCGCAGTCGGTGTCAGCGAGCGGCGCGCGGGCGGACAGCACCCCTGGAACTGATTCCGCTCGTGAGCCGGTCAGCGACTCTTTGACGATCAGTCGATCGATGACGCGGGCGCGCTCGATCATGTCGACGCGCGACCAGTCCGCGACGCGCGTTCCGGCGTTCGGGGAGACGTGCACGAATCGCATGTCGGAGAGTCGAGTGAGCGCCTCTCGAACGGGGGTCCGCGAGACCGCCCAACTGTGAGCGAGCAGATCGAGACGAAGACGCTGACCGGGTGCGAGCCTGCCGCTGACGATCTCGGCGAGCAGGCGCTCGTATGCGAGACCGCTGAGCAGTTGCGGTCGCAGCTGTTCCTCGAGGGAACCCATCGACATGGTCATGCCTTTCTCATGGTGCGGAACGCTGGTGAGCGGAGGTCTGCTCGGACGTACGACTGCACTCAGGAATGAGGTTGTCGGGCCGGCATTCACCAGCCAACCTCCTGCGCTGAGTCGCAGATCGCCTCACGGGTATGCGTGCGCGTGCCGAGAGCCCACAACCAGTAGTCGCTCTGCAGGCGTCAGTGCTCGACGCTCGGCGCTCAGTAGTGGGCATAGACGCGGTGGGGAGTGCCGCGAGGCATGCCGAACCCCACTGCGGCGGGGTGTTCATCCGGCGAGAGCGTGTTTCAGTGATCCGTGGCGTATCCGCGGGAGGCTGAGTCGTGGGGTGCGCCATCGCTGTTCGGGGTCCCACCATCTCGGGCCCCGCACCTGCGGGATGCCGTCGTCCATTCGGATCTCCCACCCTGAGCTGCCGAGGGATCGGTGGTGCCACCAGCACAACGGCACACCGTTGTCCGTGTGGGTCGGACCGCCTCTCGCGTGTTCGACGACGTGGTGGATCTCACACCAGGATGCCGGGACGTGACACCCGGGGATGAGGCATTCCTTGTCACGGGCAACGATCGCCCGCCGTTGATGCACGGTGAAGATGCGGTCGGTGGTCGTGATGCCGATGATCCGGCCCTCATCGAACAGGACTCGTTGGATCGTCCCGGCGCATCCGATGTGCGCGGCGACGGAGACNGCCGCCGTTGCCGCCCGCTTCGCCGGCAGCAGGCCCGAAGGCCGCCCCGGCGCCGTGACCAAGGTGAGCGGCGAGGTCTTTCGCGTCGACGTTCACGACCAGGACGGGTGATGACCCACCGAGGGTGGGCATGTCGTTGTGGCGGGCAGCGATCGCGCAGATCATCGCGAGGGCGTCGTGGCGTTTCTGCGCCGCGGTGCGGTCATCGAGCACGCACCGCGGATCGGAATTGAACGGATCCGTGTCGTCACCGTCTGCGCCAGCATCCGCATCGACGTCAGTATCGGCGTCCGAAGAACCGGAGTCCGCCCCTGCCTCGCCGGCACTGGCACTGGCACTGGCACTGGCACCGGCACCGGCACCGGCACCGTCGCTGTCGCTGTCGCTGGGGCGAAGTGCACGCCGGGCATGGGTGGGCCGTCGCCTTTCGGGTTCAAGATCGCGTCGATGATCAACTGCAACTGCGCCGCAACGTCCGGGGTCAGATACCCGCGGATCGCGTGCACGCCGTCTTTGAGACGGCCGATCGTGATGCCCCGGCGACGCTTCGAGTCCTCATCCTTCGGTTCT
>NZ_LMOU01000001.1:1934428-1934660 GCF_001423615.1 Microbacterium sp. Leaf159
CGCCGCCAGGCGTTGATCGACCGTGAGGCGATCCCACACCTTCTCGATCGGCGCGGTCGCCGCGAGGAACCCGGTCACACCGACCACCCCGTCGAGCAGCGCGAGCCGCAGCTCGGACCAGCGGGCCGGCATCCGCTCCCCCGAAAGGCTCGTCGGGCACCGCACCAGGTCGACGACCGTGTCGACCCGGGACGCTCCCCGCACATCGACCCGCACCGTCCGCTGCAGCAAC